>NZ_CP025581.1:2560534-3840802 GCF_002865585.1 Nocardioides houyundeii
ACGACCTGCGCGACCAGGGAGTCGCGCCAGGCCAGCGCGAGGCCGAGACTGTCGAATCCGGGCCCGAGGTTGGCGGACGTGGCCGGGACGGTGACCCGGACCTCGCCCTGCACGAAGGTCGGCACGGTCAGGTCAGCCCGGCGGCCGCGGCCGCGGCGTCGACCTGGGCGTCGACCACGGTGTCCACGATGGAGCCCACGCCCTCCAGTGCGGTGTCGGTGTCCTTGAGCCCGTGGCCGGTCACGGTGATGACCACCGTCTTGCCCGCGTAGGACTCGCCCTGCGCCAGCTCCTGCAGCATCCCCGCGACCCCGGCCGCCGAGGCCGGCTCCACGAAGACCCCGTCCCGGCGGGCGAGCTCGCGCTGGGCCGAGAGGATCTGGTCGTCGGTGACCGAGGCGAAGCGGCCACCGGACTGGTCGGCCGCGTCCACCGCGAGCTTCCAGGAGGCCGGGTTGCCGATCCGGATCGCGGTGGCCTTGGTCTCCGGGTTCGGGAAGGGCGAGCCGGTGACGAGCGGCGACGCGCCCTCGGCCTGGAAGGCACGCATGACCGGCTTGCGGGTCGCCCGGCCCAGGTCGGCGTACTGCTGGTAGCCCAGCCAGTACGCCGAGATGTTGCCCGCGTTGCCCACCGGCAGCAGGTGGTGGTCGGGGGCGTCCCCGAGGCGGTCGACGATCTCGAAGGCGGCCGTCTTCTGCCCCTCCAGACGCACCGGGTTGACTGAGTTCACCAGGGCCACCGGGTAGTTGTCGGCCAGGCCCCGGGAGAGTCGGAGGCAGTCGTCGAAGTTGCCGCGCACCATGATCACCTGCGCGCCGTGCATGATCGCCTGGGCCATCTTGCCGGCCGAGATCTTGCCCTCCGGCACCAGCACCAGGGGCTTGAGGCGGGCCTTGGCCGCGTAGGCGGCCATCGAGGCCGAGGTGTTGCCGGTGGACGCACAGACCACCGCCTCCGCGCCCTCGTGCTTGGCCACCGAGATCGCGGCGGTCATGCCGCGGTCCTTGAAGGAGCCGGTGGGGTTGTCGCCCTCGACCTTCAGCCAGACCTGGCCGCCGGTGAGCTCGGAGAGCCACTCGGAGGTGACGAGGGGGGTGCCGCCCTCCCCGAGCGTGACCGCGGGAGTCCCCTCGGGGAGCCGCATCAGCTCGCGGTACTCCTCGATGACTCCACGCCACTGGTGAGAACTCACTCCGACTCTCCTTCAACGCGCATCACCGAGGTGACCTCGCGCACGATCTCCATGGTCCTGAGCTGCTCGACGGTGGCAGCCAGCTGGGCGTCCGTGGCCCGGTGCGAGACCACGACGAGCTGGGCGTCCGCGCCCCGACCCTCCTGGCGCACCGTCTGGATCGACACCTCGTGCTCGGCGAAGGCCTGCGCCACCGCGGAGAGCACTCCGGCGCGGTCCTCGACGTCGATGGCCACGTGGTAGCGGGTGTGCGTCTCACCCATCGGCTGGACGGCGCGGTCGGCATAGGCCGACTCCCCCGCGCCGGTGGTGTTCGAGAGCCGGTTGCGGGCGACGGTGACCAGGTCCCCGAGGATCGCGGACGCGGTCGGCGACCCGCCGGCGCCGGGGCCGTAGAACATCAGCTGCCCGGCCGCCTGGGACTCCACGAACACCGCGTTGTAGGCACCGCGGACGCTGGCCAGCGGGTGGCTGCGCGGGATCATGGCCGGGTGCACGCGGACCGCGACGCGGTCCTCGCGCAGCTCCGCGATCGCGAGCAGCTTGACCACCGCCCCCATCTCCCGGGCCGAGGCGACGTCCGCCGCGGTCACCTCGGAGATGCCCTCGCGGTGCACGTCGGCGGCAGTGACGCGGGAGTGGAAGGCCAGGCTGGCCAGGATGGCGGCCTTCGCGGCGGCGTCGAAGCCCTCGACGTCGGCGGTCGGGTCGGCCTCGGCGTAGCCCAGCTCCTGGGCCTCCTCCAGCGCCTCGGAGAAGCCGGCGCCGGAGCTGTCCATCTTGTCGAGGATGAAGTTCGTGGTGCCGTTGACGATGCCCATGACGCGGGTGACCCGGTCGCCGGCCAGGGACTCGCGCAACGGCCGCACGATCGGGATGGCTCCCGCGACGGCCGCCTCGTAGTAGAGGTCGCGCTCTGCCTTGGCGGCCGCCTCGAAGAGCCGGGGTCCGTCCTCGGCCAGCAGCGCCTTGTTGGCGGTGACGACCGAGGCGCCGTTCTCCAGCGCCGACAGGATCAGCGACCGAGCGGGCTCGAGGCCGCCGATCACCTCGATCACCAGGTCGATGTCACCGCGTGCCACCAGGCCGGCGGCATCGGTGGTGAGCAGCCCGGCAGGCACCTCGACCTCCCGCGCCGCGTCGAGCCGGCGTACGGCGACGCCGGCCAGCTCGATGCGGGCACCCACCCGGGCCTCGAGGTCGGCCGCCTGCTCGGTCAGCAGCCTGACCACCTGGGACCCCACCGAGCCGCAGCCCAGCAGGACCACCTTCAGCGACTTGTCGCTCATGCTCCACCTACGTCGGTTGCCAACAGATCGTCCTCAGTCTCACGCCGCACGATCACTCGTGAGGCACCGTCCCGCACCGCGACCACGGGCGGCCGCAGGGCATGGTTGTAGTTCGACGCCATCGACCGGCAGTAGGCGCCGGTGCCCGGCACCGCCAGCAGGTCCCCGGGCGCGACGTCGGCCGGGAGGAACTCGTCCTTGACCACGACGTCCCCCGCCTCGCAGTGCTTGCCCACGACCCGGGAGAGCCGGGGAGCTGCCGTCGAAGCGCGACCGGCGAGCGTGCAGGAGTAGTCGGCGTCGTACAGCGCGGTGCGGATGTTGTCGCTCATGCCCCCGTCGACACTGACGTAGGAGCGGCGAGCGCCGCCGTCGAGCGCGACCTCCTTGACCGTGCCGACGCTGTAGACCGTGCACATCGAGGGGCCCGCGATCGCGCGCCCGGGCTCGATGGAGAGCCGCGGCGCCGCGATGCCCAGGGCCCGGCACTCGCGCGCCACGATCTCCCGCATCTCGTCCGCGAGCTGACCGGGCTCGGACGGGTCGTCCTGCGTGGTGTACGCGATGCCGAACCCTCCCCCGAGGTCCATCTCCGGCAGCACCACGTCCAGCTCGCTGGCCACCCGGGCGTGCAGGGCCAGGACCCGGCGGGCGGCGACCTCGAAGCCGGAGGAGTCGAAGATCTGGCTGCCGATGTGGGAGTGCAGACCGAGCAGCTCCAGACCCGGCGCCGCGAGGATCCGCCGGACCGCCTCGAAGGCGTCACCGGAGGTGATCGAGAAGCCGAACTTCTGGTCCTCGTGCGCGGTCGCGATGTACTCGTGCGTGTGCGCCTCGACCCCGGCGGTCACCCGCACCATCACCCGGATCCGGGCATCGGCGCCCCCACGAGCCGCAGCCAGCGCCTCCAGGCGCTCGACCTCGTGGAAGGAGTCGACGACGATGCGGCCGACCCCCAGCTCGACGGCACGCGCCAGCTCGGCGGCGGTCTTGTTGTTGCCGTGGTAGCCCACCCGGGCCATGTCGAAGCCTGCGCGCTGGGCCACCAGCAGCTCCCCGGCGCTGCACACGTCCAGGCACAGCCCCTCCTCGGCGACCCACCGGGCCACCTCGGTGCACAGGAACGCCTTGCCGGCGTAGAACACGTCGTAGTCGTCGAAGGCGTCGCGGAAGGCGCGGGCACGGGCACGGAAGTCCGCCTCGTCCAGGACGTACGCCGGGGAGCCGTGCTCGGTGACCAGGTCGGTCACGCGCACGCCCCCGATCTCCAGCACCCCGTCGCTCTTGCGGGCGGTCTGCGACCACAGGTGCGGGACCAGGGCGTTGGGGTCAGCGGGCTCGCGCAGCCAGGACGGGCCCTTCAGGGCACCGTCGGCGTGCGCCCATCCGGCTTCGTGTGAGGGCACAGGTCACATCCGCTCGGGTGCCGAGACACCCAGCATGGCCAGGCCGTTGGCCAGCACCGTGCGGGTCGCCGCGACCAGCATCAACCGGGCCGCGTGCAGGTCGCCCGGCTCCTCGTCGCCCATCGGCAGCACCCGGCAGTTGTCGTAGAACCGGTGGTAGCTGGCCGCGGTCTCCTCGAGGTAGCGGGCGACCCGGTGCGGCTCGCGCAGCTGGGCTGCGGAGGCGACGACTCGCGGCAGCTCGGCGAGCGCCCGGAGCAGCTCGCCCTCCTTCTCGTGGGTGAGCAGCTCGGGGTGCGAGGCGGGCTCAAGACCGAGATCCGCGGCGTTGCGCAGGATCGAGCAGACCCGGGCGTGGGCGTACTGGACGTAGTACACCGGGTTGTCGCTGGACTGCCTGGTGATCTGCTCCACGTCGAGGGTCAGCGGCGAGTCAGCCGGGTAGCGGGCCAGGGAGTAGCGCAGGGCGTCGACGCCGATGAGGTCCACCAGCTCGCCCAGGGTGACGATCTCGCCGGCACGCTTGGAGAGCCTGACCTCCTCGCCGCCCCGCATGATCTTGACCAGCTGGCCGATCGGGATCTCGATGTTCTTCTCGGGGTCGTCGCCGGCGCAGGCGGCCATCGCCTTGAGCCGGCCCACGTAGCCGTGGTGGTCCGCGCCGAGCAGGTAGATGCAGATGTCGAAGCCCCGCTCGCGCTTGTCGACGTAGTAGGCGGTGTCGGAGGCGAAGTAGGTCAGCTCACCGTTGGTGCGGCGCAGGACGCGGTCCTTGTCGTCACCGAAGTCGGTGGTGCGCATCCACAGCGCGCCGTCCCGCTCCACCAGGTGTCCGTTTCGCTGCAGCACGTCCATGGCGTGCTCGACCTTGCCGCCGTCGTGCAGGGACCGCTCGGAGAACCACACGTCGAAGTGGGTGTTGAAGGAGTCGAGCTGGTCCTGCTGCTCCTTGAGCTGCAGGGCGTAGCCGGCTTCACGGAAGGCCACCAGACGCTCCTGCTCGGGCAGGTGCACGATGCCCGGGTCGGCCGCGACGATCTCCGCAGCCAGGTCCGCGATGTAGGCGCCCTGGTAGCCGTCCTCGGGCACCGGGCGGCCCAGCGCCGTGGCCTCGATGGACGCGCCGAACTTGTCCATCTGGTTGCCGCGGTCGTTGATGTAGAACTCGCGCTCGGCCGTGGCCCCGGCAGCTGAGAGCACCCGGGCGATGGCGTCCCCGACGACCGCCCACCGGGTGTGGCCCAGGTGCAGCGGACCGGTGGGGTTGGCGGAGATGAACTCGACGTTGATCCGCTGGCCCGCGAGGGCCTGGTTGGTGCCGTAGCTCTCGCCGGCCGCCACGACGTCCGCGGCGACCTGGCCCTGAGCCTGTGCGTCGACGCTGATGTTGAGGAAGCCGGGCCCGGCGATCTCGACCCTGGAGATGCCCTCCGCGGCCTCGAGGCGAGCCTTGACCTGCTCGGCCAGGGCGCGCGGGTTGGTGCCGGCCTTCTTGGCCAGCTGCAGGGCGACGTTGGTCGCGTAGTCGCCGTGCTCCTTCTGTCGGGGTCGCTCCACCGTCACGCTCGTCGGGGCACCGTCTGGCAGGTCCAGCGTGCCTTCGGTCACCAGGGCGCTCAGCGCGTCGACGATCAGGGAGGACAGTTGTTCAGGAGTCACCCCACCAGCCTAAGTGAGGAAGGTGGCCGCACCTGCACCGGTTTCACCGTGCGAGGCCCGGAGGAGACGGTGAACAGCGAGGCGGTTTCGCACCCGGCACCCACGAGCGGTAGTCTTTCGGCGCGTACTGAGCCCCCGTAGCTCAGGGGATAGAGCACCGCCCTCCGGAGGCGGGGGCCTAGGTTCGAATCCTAGCGGGGGCACAGAGCACGAGCAGGACGCAAGCAGCACGGCCCCGGTCGCCCAGCGACCGGGGCCGTTCTGGTGTCCGGACCACCCGACGCCCGCGTCGTACGCCGGCTAGCAGCGCTTGATCGTGGCGTCCCTACGGGCGTCCTCGCCCCACCTTCGGGCCCGCGCCACGTCGGGGAAGACCACGCTCGCGGCACCGGCGAAGCCGACCCGGCCAGGCACCACGCAGGTGGTGATCCTGCGCGGGTCCACCTGCGCCACGGCCTGGGCCAGCCGGAACAGCTCGGCCGGCGAGGCGTTGGTGTCGGTGTGGCGCAGCACCGACATCACCCCGCGCTCGATGAAGCCCGGCTCGTCGGCCTGGCCGGCGATCCTGGCCTGGATGCCCCGCAGCGTCCGCTGCTGGTTCGCCGACCGGCCGAAGTCCCCGTCGGGCAGCCCCTTGCGGATGCGGCTGAACGCCATGGCGTCGTAGCCACCGAGGTGGATGCGGCCGGTGCCGAAGCCCTCGCGCTTGAGGTTGGGGTCGCCGAAGCGGCGCGGGTTGCGCACCGTGATCCCGCCGATGTCGTCGACCATGTCCTCGAAGAACGGGAACCTCGTCACCATGACGTAGTCGGGCTCGATGCCGGTCAGGTCGCGCATCGCCGCCGCCATCAGCTGCGGCCCGCCGAAGACCAGGGCGGAGTTGATGCGCTCGCGCCCGTAGCCGGGGATGGAGACCCACGAGTCCCGCGGCACCCCGATGGCCGTGGCGGCGCCGGAGGCGGTGTCGAGTCCCACCAGCTGCAGGGCGTCACCGCGGCTGCGCGTCATCGGCTGGCCGGGACGGGCGTCGGACCCCACCGCCAGGATCCACACCACCCGGGGGCTCAGGTCGACCGCCTGGGCCCGGCGGACCTTGACCAGCGAGACCTCCGTCGGCGCCACCGACGCGTCGGGCACGACCAGCGCCAGCACCGCCAACGCCACGGCCACCCCGCAGGCGCGCAGCAGGCCGGGCCCCCGTCGTGGCACCCGTGGTGGCGCCGGTCGTGGCACGCGTCGTCGATCTGCTCGTCGGGGGAACACGCTCATCGCCTGCCCTTGGTCAGGTCGTAGGCGAAGACCTTCCAGTCGTCGCCGACCTTGGTCAGGCTCACCCGGCCTCGCAGCAGCACCTTGGTCCGCACCTCGCCGTCGGTCCGGTAGTCCAGCGTGATGCGCGCCGTCACCCCCACGGGACGGCGGCCGACCGCCAGCACGTCGTAGCGCACGGCACGCTTGGTGACCTGCACCGAGTCGATCCTGGCCGCGAGGTCGGCACCGGAGACCAGCCGCCGGTCCCGGCGCGCCGCCCTGGCCGCGGCGGGGGTGAAGCCGGCGAAGGCGCCGGTGACGGTGCGCGGCCACTCGCCCCCGACGAACGCGGTGTCCAGCCACTCGTCGATGACCGGGGTCACCTGGTGCCGCAGCGCCCGGAGCCGGGCGCCGGGGATCGGGCCCACGACCTGTCCCATCAGCACCTTGGTGGCACGGGCCGGCGCCGCCACGCTGGGCTCGGTGGTGGCCTCGGAGGCCGCCGGGGCCCCGGCGTCACCGTCGGTCCCCGAGCCGGTGCACCCGGCGGCCGCGCCCATCAGGGCGAGGCAGAGCAGCAACGGGATCGTGGCCCGGAGCGGATGGATCATGACGTGCGACTTCCCTCGCCTCGGTTTTGCTCCTGCGTCCGGCTCCACCATGCCCCAAAGGTGACCCTTGAGCCTGCATTTGTGGAGCGGGGGGTCTAGCCTTGTGGCCGACTCACGTCCGTACCCACGCGCTTACCCGGAAGAGGCGAACCAAGCCGTGCCGCAGTCCCCCAGCTCTGATCAGTCCTCCCCCACTCCCGGCGCCGACTTCGGCGCCAACGAGTGGCTGGTGGAGGAGATGTTCGAGCAGTACCAGAAGGACCCTTCGACAGTCGGCTCCGCGTGGTCCGACTTCTTCGCCGATCGTGCGGCGGCGCCGAACGGCGACCAGCGGTCCGCCAGCATCGCGAGCAAGCCCGCGGCGTCGAGCAGCTCGGGGTCGGCCGCCAAGCCCGCCGTCGCCGCCCCGAAGCCGGCTCCTCAGGCTGCGGCCCCCAAGGCGGGTGCCGCCGCGTCCACCGGCCCCGTCCCGGTCGCCAAGCCGCGCCCCTCCGCGCCTGCCGCGGAGCCCGCGAAGGGCACGGACAAGCCCGTCGCCAAGGACCCCAAGCCCGCGCCGCCCGCCGAGGCGAGCGCCGAGACGACCTTCACCGTGCTGCGCGGCGCCCCGGCCCGCACGGCGCAGAACATGGACGCCTCCCTGACCGTGCCCACCGCGACCTCCGTGCGCTCCCTGCCGGTGAAGCTGCTGTGGGACAACCGGACCGTCATCAACAACCACCTCGCCCGCGCGCGCGGCGGCAAGGTCTCCTTCACCCACCTGATCGGCTACGCGCTGGTGCAGGCCGTGAAGTCGATGCCGGAGATGAACGTCGGCTTCGACGTCGTGGACGGCAAGCCCAACCTGATCACGCCGGCCCACATCAACCTCGGCCTGGCGATCGACGTACCCAAGAAGGACGGCAGCCGCCAGCTGCTCGTGCCCGCCATCAAGGCGGCCGAGACCATGGACTTCGCCGGCTTCTGGACCGCCTACGAGGAGATCGTCTCCAAGGCGCGTGACAACAAGCTGACCGTGGCCGACTTCCAGGGCACCAGCATCTCCCTGACCAACCCGGGCGGCATCGGCACCAGCCACTCGGTGCCCCGCCTGATGAAGGGCCAGGGCGCCATCATCGGCGTCGGCGCGATGGAGTACCCGCCGGAGTGGCAGGGCGCCTCCGCCGAGACGATCGCCCGCAACGCCATCAGCAAGGTGATGACCCTCACCTCCACCTACGACCACCGGGTCATCCAGGGCGCCCAGTCGGGTGAGTTCCTCAAGCGGATGCACTCGCTGCTGCTGGGTGCCGACGGCTTCTACGACGAGATCTTCCGCTCGCTGCGGATCCCGTACGAGCCCATTCGCTGGGGCGCCGACATCGCCACCAACCACGACGAGGACATCAGCAAGCAGGCGCGCATCCTGGAGCTGATCCACGCCTACCGGGTGCGGGGCCACATGATGGCCGACACCGACCCCCTGGAGTACCGCCAGCGCAGTCACCCCGACCTCGAGATCGAGACGCACGGGCTGACCCTGTGGGACCTGGACCGCGAGTTCGCCACCGGCTCCTTCGGTGGCGAGGGCCGCCGGTTCATGAAGCTGCGCGACATCCTGGGGATCCTGCGCGACTCCTACTGCCGCACCACCGGCATCGAGTACATGCACATCATGGACCCCGAGCAGCGCCAGTGGATCCAGGAGCGGGTGGAGCGTCCCCACACCAAGACCCCCGCGAGGAGCAGCTGCGAATCCTGCTCAAGCTCAACCAGGCCGAGGCCTTCGAGACGTTCCTGCAGACCAAGTTCGTGGGCCAGAAGCGCTTCTCGCTCGAGGGCGGGGAGACCACGGTCCCGCTGATCGACGAGCTCTGCGAGGCCGCCGCCGAGGCGGACCTGGACGAGGTCACCATCGGGATGGCCCACCGTGGCCGCCTCAACGTGCTGGCCAACATCGTCGGCAAGAGCTACTCCCAGATCTTCCGCGAGTTCGAGGGCAACATCGACCCGCGGACCGTCCAGGGCTCGGGCGACGTCAAGTACCACCTCGGCGCCGAGGGCGAGTTCGTCTCCGGCAAGGGCGACACCATCAAGGTCTCCGTGGCGGCCAACCCCTCCCACCTCGAGGCAGTCGACCCGGTGCTCGAGGGCATCGCCCGGGCCAAGCAGGACATGCTCGACCGCGGCTCGGACTTCCCCGTGCTTCCGCTCCTGGTGCACGGCGACGCGGCATTCGCCGGGCAGGGAGTGGTGGCGGAGACGCTCAACCTGTCCCAGCTGCGCGGCTACCGCACCGGCGGGACCATCCACGTCGTGGTGAACAACCAGGTCGGCTTCACCACCTCCCCCGGGGCCTCGCGCTCCTCGCTCTACTGCACCGACGTGGCCCGGATGGTCCAGGCCCCGATCTTCCACGTCAACGGTGACGACCCGGAGGCGTGCATCCACGTCGCCCGCCTGGCCTTCGAGTACCGCCAGGCGTTCAAGAAGGACGTCGTGATCGACCTGGTGTGCTACCGCCGTCGCGGACACAACGAGGGCGACGACCCGTCGTACACCCAGCCGCTGATGTACGACCTGATCGAGCAGAAGCGCTCGGTGCGCAAGCTCTACACCGAGTCGCTGATCGGTCGTGGCGACATCACGATCGAGGAGGCCGAGCAGGTGCTGCGCGACTACCAGCAGCAGCTGGAGCGCGTCTTCACCGAGGTGCGCGAGGCCTCCTCCACGCCGTCCTCGTGGACCACCGTGCCCGACTACCCCGAGAAGTCGGCCGGCGCCACCACCACCGCGGTCTCGCCCGAGGTGCTCAAGCGGATCTCGGACGCCTACATCACACCGCCGGAGGGCTTCACGGTCCACCAGAAGGTGATGCCGCAGCTGCAGCGCCGCGCCGCGGCCATCACCGACGGTCCCATCGACTGGGGCACGGGCGAGATCCTGGCCTTCGGCTCCCTGCTGATGGACGGCCGACCGGTGCGCCTGGCGGGCCAGGACTCCCGCCGCGGCACGTTCGTGCAGCGCTTCGCCACCATCATCGACCGCAAGAACGCCGACGAGTGGACCCCGCTGACCAACCTGAGCGAGGACCAGGCGAAGTTCTACGTCTACGACTCCCTGCTCTCCGAGTACGCCGCCCTCGGCTTCGAGTACGGCTACTCCGTGGCCCGTCCGGACGCCCTGGTGCTGTGGGAGGCCCAGTTCGGGGACTTCGTGAACGGCGCCCAGACCGTCATCGACGAGTTCATCTCCGCGGGCGAGCCCAAGTGGCGCCAGCAGTCCGGCGTGGTGCTGCTGCTGCCGCACGGCTACGAGGGTCAGGGACCCGACCACTCCTCCGCCCGCATCGAGCGCTTCCTGACGATGTGCGCCGAGGACGCGATGGTCGTCGCCCAGCCCTCGACGCCGGCTTCGCACTTCCACCTGCTGCGCAGCCACTCGCTCGGCGAGGAGCACCGACCGCTGGTGGTGTTCACGCCGAAGTCGATGCTCAAGCGCAAGGAGGCGGCCTCCCAGCCCTCCGACTTCACCCAGGGCACCTTCCGCCCGTTCATCGGGGACGACGCGGCCGACCCGGCCGCGGTCGAGACCCTGCTGCTGTGCTCGGGACGCATCACCTGGGACCTCATGGTGGAGCGCAAGAAGCGCGAGGACGGCTCCAGCTTCGCGATCGGCCGGGTCGAGCAGCTCTACCCCCGTCCCGTGGACGACATCAAGGCGGAGATCGCCAA
Organism: Nocardioides houyundeii; assembly: GCF_002865585.1. NCBI lineage: Bacteria > Bacillati > Actinomycetota > Actinomycetes > Propionibacteriales > Nocardioidaceae > Nocardioides > Nocardioides houyundeii. The sequence continues at coordinate 2,571,659 of NZ_CP025581.1, forward strand.
GTACCCGAACCTCAAGGCGATCCGCTGGGTCCAGGACGAGCCGGGCAACATGGGCCCGTGGCCGCACTACGCGCTCAACGTGTGGTCCGAGCTCGACCTCCCCGTCGAGCAGGTCACCCGTCCGCAGTCCGCGTCGCCGTCGGTGGGCACCCTGAAGCGCCACGTGGAGGAGCAGAAGAACCTCCTCGACAGGGCGTTCGCCCCCGTCGAGCCGACGCCCGGGACCGACTACTAGGCCGAGGGCTCGGATGTACTTCACCGATCGTGGCATCGAGGAGCTCGAGAAGCGCCGGGGTGACGAAGAGGTCACCCTGGCGTGGCTCGCGGAGCGGCTCCGGGAGTTCGTCGACCTGAACCCCGAGTTCGAGGTGCCGGTCGAACGGCTCGCGACCTGGCTGGCACGCGAAGACGACCCCGAGGACTAGGACCGTGCCCTTCCCGTCCCCGCCGTGGCAGCTGCGGGGCCAGCTCTGGGGGTCCCTGTTCCGTGCTGCCCCGCCCGACCAGCCCCGCGGGCTCTTCGTGGTCGCCTTCGTCAGCTATGAGGCCGGCAGCACCTGCGAGTACTCCGAGCTGCTGGTGGCCCGTCGCGCCGAGGGCACGTCGAGCGCCCTGACGGTCCGCGACATGTGGGTGGACTCCGAGACCTCCCGTGAGGCGGGCCGGGCCCTGTGGGCGCTGCCGAAGGAGCTCGCTGCGTTCCACCACGACCAGGGCACGGTGGGCCCGGTGGCGCGGCACTCCTGGCGGGCCTCGACGGCAGGACGGACCCTGGCCAGCGCCGAGTTCGTGGACGTCTCGGCGCTCTCCGCGCGGGTGCCGGTGCGAGCCAGCACCAGGCAGCCGGTCGCCGACGGGGGCCCGCGCGTCGCCACGATCACCGGCAGCACCCGCGGGCTCCCCTGCCTCGGACACTGGTCGTTCGCGCCGGACGGCGCGCTGGGCTGGCTGGCGGACCGGCACCCGGTGCTGTCGTTCCGGCTGCGCCGGTTCTCGGCGACCATCCTCTGAGCCCCCGCCGCCGGCCCGGGGCGCCGGAGCGCCACCGGAGCCGGGACGTCGCGGCTAGATGACTCCCATGGCCAGCATCGCGTCCGCCACCTGGCAGAACCCGGCGATGTTGGCGCCGGCGACGTAGTCGCCGGGCACGTCGTACTCGTCGGCGGTGGCGACGCACCGCCGGTGGATCCCGGTCATGATCTCGTCCAGGCGCTCCTGCGTGTGGTCGAAGCTCCAGCGGTCACGAGAGGCGTTCTGCTGCATCTCCAGCGCGCTGGTGGCCACACCGCCGGCGTTGGCCGCCTTGCCGGGAGCGAACAGCACCCCCGCCTGCGTCAGCACCGACACGGCGGCCGGCGTGGTGGGCATGTTGGCGCCCTCCGCCACCACCTGCACCCCGTTGGCGACCAGCACCCGCGCCGCCTCCTCCGGCAGCTCGTTCTCGGTGGCACACGGCAGCGCCACGTCGCACGGCACGTCCCAGATGGAGCCGCCCTCCACGTGCGCGGCGCCGCCACCGCGCAGCTCGGCGTACTCCTTCACGCGCCCGCGGCGCACCTCCTTGACCTCGCGCAGCAGGGCCAGGTCGATGCCCCGCTCGTCGACGACGTATCCCGCCGAGTCCGAGACGGCGACCACGGTGCCGCCGAGCTGGTGCACCTTCTCGATCGCGTAGATGGCCACGTTCCCGGAACCGGAGACCACCACCCGCTTGCCGTCGAAGGAGCTGCCCCGGGTGGCCAGCATCTCGCGGACGAAGAACACAGTGCCGTAGCCGGTCGCCTCGGTGCGCGCCTGCGAGCCGCCCCAGGTGAGGCCCTTGCCGGTGAGCACCCCGGACTCGTAGCGGTTGGTGATCCGCTTGTACTGGCCGAACAGGTAGCCGATCTCGCGGCCACCGACCCCGATGTCTCCCGCCGGCACGTCGGTGTACTCCCCGAGGTGCCGGTAGAGCTCGGTCATGAAGGACTGGCAGAACCGCATGATCTCGCCCTCGGAGCGTCCCTTGGGGTCGAAGTCCGATCCGCCCTTTCCGCCGCCGATGGGCATGCCGGTCAGCGCGTTCTTGAAGATCTGCTCGAAGCCCAGGAACTTCACGATCCCGAGGTAGACGCTGGGGTGGAAGCGGAGCCCGCCCTTGTAGGGGCCGAGGGCGGAGTTGAACTCCACCCGGAAGCCCCGGTTGATCTGGACGGTGCCGCGGTCGTCGACCCACGGGACCCGGAAGATGATCTGGCGCTCGGGCTCGCAGATCCGCTCGATGATGGAGGCCTCGACGTACTCCGGGCGCTTGACCACCACGGGGCTCAGGCTCTCGAGCACCTCGTTCACGGCCTGGTGGAACTCGAGCTCACCCTGGTTGCGGCGCAGGACGTCGGCGAACACGGGCTGGAGGGCGGGGTGCAGCGAGCTCATGGTGGAACCTCGATTCGTGGTGCGTCGTGCCGCACCATCTCTATTGCGTTTGGACGGTCAGCGAACCGGCGGCCGTGGGGCCGTGCGGAGGGTGACCTCGGGTATGACGGCGTCCGCGGGCAGGTCGAGGACGTGGCAGATCGTGCCCGCCACCGTCTCCGGCTGCATCCAGTCGGCGGGGTCGTAGGCGCGCCCCTCCTGGACGTGGACCTGCGCCTGCATGGGCGTCGCGGTACGGCTCGGGTAGACGGTGGTGACCCGCACACCGTGCTCGGCCTCCTCGGCGCGCAGCGCGTCGGCAAGGGCGCGCAGCCCGAACTTCGACGCCGCGTACGCCGACCACCCGGGCGAGGCGGCCAGACCGGACGTCGAGTTCACGAACACCACGGTGCCACGCGCCGCCCGGAGCCCCGGCAGCAGCGCCTGGGTGAGCAGCGCCGGAGTGGTCAGGTTCACGTCCAGCTGGCGCTGCCAGTCGGCCAGGGCCAGTGCCTCCACCGGCGCCAGGGCGACGGCGCCGGCGCAGTGCACCAGCGAGTCCACGGCCTCGAGCTCGGCTGCGAGCCGGCGAGCCGCCCGCTCGACCTCGGCCGGCGCGGACAGGTCGACCACGTGCACCGAGTGCCGCGCCCCCAGCGAGGCCGCGACCTCGCTGGCGCGCTCGGGCGTGCGCACCAGGAGCACCAGCCGGTCGCCACGCTCGGACAGGCGCTGCGCGAGGCGCAGCCCGATGCCCGAGGCGGCACCGGTCAGCACGTGGGTGCGAGTCACCGGGTGAGCACGACCTTGCCGAAGATGTCTCCACCGGCCATGGCCGCGAAGCCGTCGCGAGCCTGGTCCATGGGCAGGGTCCGGTCGATGAGCGGCCGGGCCCCCGTGGCCTCGAGCATGGTGACCAGCGAGGCGAGCTCGCTGCTGGTGCCCATGGTGGAGCCGATCACCTGCAGCTGCAGGAAGAAGATCCGGGTCAGCTCGGCGTCGTCGAGCGCCGGGCCGCTGGTGGTGCCGCTGATCACGATCTTGCCGCCGGGCCTCAGCGACCTGACCGAGTGCGACCACGTGGCTCGGCCCACGGTCTCCATCACCGCGTCGACCTTGACCGGGAGCCGGGCACCGGACTCGAAGACCTCGTGGGCCCCGATCTCCAGGGCGCGGGCGCGCTTGGCCTCACCCCGGGAGGTGGCCAGGACGCGCAGCCCGCCGGCCCGGGCCAGGGTGATCAGGGCGGTGGCCACACCGCCGCCGGCACCTTGCACCAGGACGGTGTCGCCTGCCTTGAGACCGCCCCGGGTGAACAGCATCCGGTAGGCCGTGAGCCAGGCGGTCGGCAGGCAGGCGGCCTCCTCGAACGACAGGGAGGCCGGCTTGGGGACCACGTTGCCCCGGGGCACGACCACCTTGTCGGCGAAGGTCCCCTGGTGCCGCTCGGAGAGCAGGGACCGCTTGGGGTCCAGCGTCTCGTCCCCCCGCCAGGCCGGGTCGCTGATCACCGCGTGGACCACGACCTCGTTGCCGTCCTCGTCGTACCCCGCGGCGTCGCACCCCAGGATCATCGGCAGCGCCTCGGCACGCAGGCCCACTCCCTGCAGGGACCACAGGTCGTGGTGGTTGAGCGAGGCGGCCTTGACGGTGACGGTCGCCCACCCGTCCGGGGCCACCGGGTCGGGACGCTCCCCCACGACTAGCCCCGCCAACGGGTCGGCGGCGTCACGAGGGGCGAAGGAGTCTGCGTAGACGGCGAACATGGGACGAAGGCTAGCGCCGGGCCACTCCGTCGCGACGAGCAGCCTCGGCCACCGCGGCGGTGACTGCGGGACCGACGCGCGGGTCGAACGGGGAGGGGATGATCAGGTCGGGTCGCAGGTCGTCGCCCACCAGAGCGGCCAGCGCGTCCGCCGCGGCGAGCTTCATGCCCTCGGTGATCGCGGTGGCGTGCACGTCGAACGCGCCCCGGAAGATCCCGGGGAAGGCGAGCACGTTGTTGATCTGGTTGGGGAAGTCCGAGCGCCCGGTGGCCACCACGCGTGCGTGCCGGTGCGCCACGTCGGGGTGGACCTCCGGCGTGGGGTTGGCGAGGCCGAAGATGATCGGGTCGTCGGCCATCGTGGCCACCACCTCCTCAGGCACGGTTCCGCCGGAGACCCCGACGTACACGTCGGCCCCGGCCATCGCGTCGGCCAGGGAGCCGCTGCGGCCGAACTTGTCCGCGGTGTCACGGGCCAGCGCGGCCTTGACCGGCGTCAGGTCCGCGCGCTCGGAGTTGAGCACGCCCTGGCGGTCCACGACGGCGAGGTCGGTGATGCCGGCCTCGAGCAGGATCCGCGCCACGGCCACGCCGGCCGCCCCGGCCCCGGAGATCACCACCCGGGTGCCTGCGGCGGTGCGGCCGGTCAGGCGCAGCGCGTTCTTGAGCGCAGCCAGCACCACCACCGCGGTGCCGTGCTGGTCGTCGTGGAAGACGGGGATGTCGAGCAACTCCTTGAGCCGGTCCTCGATCTCGAAGCACCGAGGGGCGGAGATGTCCTCGAGGTTGATGCCGCCGAAGCTGGGAGCCAGCCGCGCGACGGTGGCGATGATCTCCTCCACGTCGGTGGTGGCCAGGCAGATCGGCACCGCGTCCACACCGCCGAACTGCTTGAACAGCACGGCCTTGCCCTCCATCACCGGCATGGCTGCCGCCGGGCCGATGTCACCGAGACCGAGCACCGCGGTGCCGTCGGAGACGATCGCCACGGTGTTGGGCACCCAGGTGTAGTGCTGGGTCATGGTCGGGTCCGCCGCGATCGCCTCGCACACCCGTGCCACACCGGGCGTGTAGGCCAGGGAGAGCTCGTCGGGTCCGGTGAGCGCCACCGTCGACACCGTCTCGAGCTTGCCGCCTACGTGAAGGTCGAAAACCGGATCGCCTTGATGGGGGTGTGCGGGCAGATCGGGCATGGCAACCATGGCCTGATCTTCCCACGAGGTCCTGCGATGCCTGCGCAGGCGTCCATCTAGACGCCGAAGGAGGCTTCTGCTATATCGGCTCAGGACCGCTGCCGGCGACCCTGCCGGGACGCGGCCAGACCCGGAGCAGCACCACGGCCAGCACAGCCTCGGCGGGCACCGGCCCACGGTGGCGCGAGTCGACCCCCACATCGGGGTTGTCGCTGAGCAGCCACCAGCCGGCGGCCCCCGAGCGGGTCGCGCGAGGGCCAGCGGCGCGCTTGACCGCCAGCGTCCCGTCCGGGAAGCGGGCCAGCACCACCGAACCGGGCCGCGGCGGCACGCCGTAGCGGACCAGCAGCCGGTCGCCGCCCCTCAGGGTCGGCTCCATGGAGGCACCCTGCACCCGGGCCAGACCCAGGCGGGTGCCCACGGGCGAGACACCCGACCTCTCCCGGCTCACCATGCGGAGTAGTGTCGCAGTCCAGTCAGATCACCGTTTCGTGCACGACCGAGAGGAATCCTCGATGTTCTCCCGTTTCATCGCCCCGACCGTCGACGTCTCTGCCCACTGCGACCTCCCCTGCGGCGTGTACGACCCGGCCCAGGCCCGGATCGAGGCCGAGTCGATCAAGCAGATCATCGCCAAGGTCGCCGACAACAACGACCCCGACTTCCGTACCCGCGCGGTGCTCATCAAGGAGCAGCGCTCCGACCTGGTCAAGCACCACCTCTGGGTGCTGTGGACCGACTACTTCAAGGCGCCGCACTTCGAGAAGTACCCGCAGCTGCACACCCTGTTCAACGAGGCGACCAAGCTTGCCGGCGCCTCGGGCACCAAGGGCACGCTGGACGCCGATGCCGCCGACCAGCTGCTGGCCAAGATCGACGAGATCGCCGAGATCTTCTGGGAGACCAAGAAGGCCTGAGACCCGGTGAAGATGGGCGGGCCTCCCGATGAGGGGGGCCCGCTCCATTAGGGTCTGCCCCACGGGTCCACAGAATCGATCGAGGACGGTTGGAATCACGATGAGCGAGGGCAGCACCCCCCGCAAGGCCGACGTGGAGCTTCGCCTCCCCGCTGACGGCGCCTACGCCTCCGTGCTCCGCACGACGACAGCCGGGCTGGCGGCACGCTTGGACTTCACCCTGGACGACATCGAGGATCTCCGCATCGCCATCGGCGAGGCGAGTGCGCTGGTGCTTCCCGATGCCGATCCCGAGGCCGACCTCACCTGCCGGTACTTCCTGGCTCCCCACGCGATGACCATCGAGGTCTCGGTGGAGTCCAGCAGCTCGGGCCCGGACGACCCTGCCTCCTTTGCCTGGCAGGTGCTGAGCACCCTGGCCGCCGACACCGAGATGGACCATGCCGACGGCAGGATCACCGTCCGACTCACGATGGCGTCCAGCATCGGTGAGACCGACCGCTGAGATGAGTCGGGAGCTGGGGGACTCCCTCGAGGTGCCGCTGACCGCGATCGAAGCGACCCGCCTTCGCAGCGCGGAGCTGTTCCTGGTCCTGCGCGACGAGACCGGTCCCGACCACGCGCGTGCGTGGGCGCGCGACGAGCTCGTCCACCTGCACCTGGCCCTGGTCGAGCACTGCGCCCGGCGCTTCCGCAACCGCGGCGAGCCCTACGAGGACCTGGTCCAGGTCGGCACGATCGGCCTGATCAAGGCGGTGGACCGGTTCGAGACCGACCGTGGGGTCGAGTTCTCGACCTACGCGACGCCGACCATCATCGGTGAGATCAAGCGCCACTTCCGCGACAAGGGATGGGCGATCCGGGTGCCCCGCCGGCTCCAGGAGCTGCGCATGCAGATCAGCGGCGCCTCCGGCGAGCTCACCCAGCGGCTGGGCCGCTCCCCCACGCCTCGCGAGCTGGCCGAGGAGATCGGCTGCACGGTCGAGGAGATCATCGAGGGGATCGAGTCCAGCAACGCCTACGCCACCTTGTCCCTGGACGCGGGGGACGACAGCGACGACGGTCCCCCGAGCATGATGGACACCTTGGGCATCGACGACGTGAACCTGGAGCACGTCGAGATCCGCGAGTCGATCAAGCCGCTGCTCGAAGGGCTGGATCCCCGGGAGAAGAAGATCCTGCTGCTCCGGTTCTTCAAGAACATGACCCAGTCCCAGATCGCGGAGGAGATCGGGGTCTCCCAGATGCACGTCTCGCGGCTGCTCACCCGCACCCTGGACCAGATGCGTGCGTCGCTGGAGTCGGACTGAGAGTCGTACTGAGAGTCGGACCAGCGGTCGACTACGGCTGCTCGCCCAGCGCGGCGAGACTGCGGGGGTGGAAGATCCCCACCAGGACGACGACTGCGACGACGGCCAGTCCGGCCGACAGCCACGGCACCGCGCCGCGATAGCTCCAGGCCACGCCGAGCTGGATGAGCTGGGCCAGCACCACCGGGCTGCGGGCCCAGGAGCTCCGGCGCAGCAGGCTCTGGGCGCCGAGCACCAGGCCGGCGCCGTAGCAGGCGAAGAAGAGCGCGGTCGTGACTCCCATGGCGAGGCGACCGCCGTCCAGCGCGGCGATCTCCGCGAGTGCGAGCAGCACCAGCACGACCCCTTCGGCACCCACCACGGAGGCCACGATCGCCAACGGCACTGGAATTCTCCTGCTGCGCTCACTCATCACAGGCATTCTAGTTGTGACGGATGTGACGTTCCGAAGGGGTTGTGCAGACGCCCATCTCTTGGCACGCTGGTGATCGCGCTTGTGTTGGGCGTTAGCAGTCATGCGCCACACGATTTTCGCATGTTTGCGACCGGGTCCACCGACCTGACGTCGCCCTCCCCCAAACCCCAGGAATGAGGAACCCTCAGCCATGGATTGGCGCCATCGTTCTGCCTGCCTCGACGAGGACCCGGAGCTGTTCTTCCCCATCGGCAACACCGGGCCGGCCATCCTCCAGATCGAGGAGGCCAAGCAGGTGTGCCGACGATGCGAGGTTCGCGAGCAGTGCCTCGCGTGGGCCCTGGAGGCGGGACAGGACCACGGGGTCTGGGGTGGCTTGAGCGAGGACGAGCGCCGGGCCCTGAAGCGTCGCAACGCCCGCGCGCGCATCCGCACCGCCTGACGCGGTCCGGCGCAGGGCAGCGCTACTCGTAGGGGACGTCGAGCACGACCCGGGTGCCTCGGCCGCCCGGGGCGGGAGCCACCTCGATCTGGCCCCCCAGCTCTGACTCCACCAGGGTCTTGACGATGGAGAGCCCCAGGCTCGTGGAGCGCTCCAGGTCGAAGCCGGCCGGCAGGCCGGCGCCGTCGTCCTCGACGGTGACCTGGAGACGGCCCAGGCTCCGCGCCACCGTCACCACGACGCGTCCCCGGGGCAGCTCCCGCTCGGAGCCGAGCGTCTCCCCGAGGTCGTCCTCGACGTAGCCGTGCTCGACCGCGTTCTGCAGCACCTCGGTCAGGACCATCGCCCAGGCGGTGGCCGCCTCCGAGGTGAGGTCGCCGAAGCTGCCGCGGCGCACCACCAGCACCCGGTCCCCCGCGACACTGACGTCGGTGACCATCCGTCCCAGCCGGTCCGCGATCTCGTCGAAGCTGACGTGCTCCTCCACGGCGTGGCTCAGGGTCTCGTGCACGATGGCGATGGATCCCACTCGCCGTACCGCCTCGTCGAGGGCCGCCTTGGCGGCGGGCGCCTCGATCCTGCGGGCCTGCAGCCGGAGCAGCGCCGCAACGGTCTGCAGGTTGTTCTTCACCCGGTGGTGGATCTCCCGGATGGTGGCGTCCTTGGTGACCAGCTCGCGTTCGCGCCGACGCAGGTCGGTGACGTCGCGCAGCAGCACCAGGGCGCCGATGTGCTCTCCCGTGGGGCGCAGCGGCACGGCGCGGACGATGACCGAGACCTCGTCCGTCCCGATCTCGGTGTCCCGGTTGCCCCGGCCACCCAGGACGGCGCTCAGCGTCTCCTCGTCGGGACGGCGGCGCGGCGGCACCAGCTCGCGGGTGATGTCGGTGAGCGTCAGGCCGCTGAGGTCCCCGTTGAGCCCGAGCCGACGGTAGACCGACTGGGCGTTCGGGCTCGCGTAGGTGACCCGTCCCGCCGCGTCCACGCGCAGCAGGCCGTCTCCGACCCGGGGAGTGTCCGTGTCGTCGCTGCGCTGCCCCTCGGGCGGGAAGAACCCGTGCGCGATCATCTGGGTCAGGTCCGCGGCCGTCTGCAGGTAGGCCAGCTCGAGCCTGCTGGGCGTGCGTACGCCGAGCAGGTTGGTGTTGCGGGCGATCACGGCGATGACCCGCTCACCGCGGCGCACCGGGATGGTCTCCACCCGCACCGGCACGTCGTCGCGCCACTCCGGGTCCCCCTCCCGGACCAGTCGCTCGTGCTCCCAGGCCATGTCCAGCATCCGTCGGCGGCCGGCCGGGACGAACGTCCCCACCACGTCGTCGAGCAGCGCGGTGGGACCGGTGGTCGGCCGCATCTGCGCCACCGCCCAGAACCCCAGCTCCTCGGCATCGCGCAGCCAGAGCACCAGGTCGGCGAAGGCGAGGTCGGCGATGATCTGCCAGTCCGCCATCAGCAGCATCAGCCACTCGACGTCGGACTCGTCGAGGTCGGTGTGGGCGCGCACCAGATCGCCGAGGGAGGGCACGCCCGCAACCATAGGACACCCCCGCCGGTGGCCCCCGTGCCGACCGGAGCCTGGCGCACGACGTCCCGGCACGGTCCCGGGACTGGCAGGATGTGCGCCATGGCAGTGGGGTACTGGCGCGAGGTTCTCTCCGACGGCCTCGCCGTGCCCCGGGACCGACCGCTCGACGAGCTGACCGCCGAGCTGACCGGCATGCTGGGGTCCCCCGACCCCGAGCAGCGCGACGGCATCGCCTACCCGGCGCTCTCCACCTGGGTGGAGCGGGGGGTCTACGACGACCTGCTGCCCGGGCTCGGTGACGGGATGGCCACCGGGCTGCGCGTCGGCCTGGGCGAGACGGGGACCGACACGGTCTTCCGGCGCAGCTGGTCGGTGCTGGTCCTGGCCGCGGTGCTGGCCCGGGACACCCAGCACCGGCTGCTGACCGGCGACCAGGTGCTGCGCTGGGGGGACGAGATCGCCACCTGGTTCCTGCGCGAGCGCGACCTCAGGGGCTGGGTGCCCGGACACGGCTGGGCGCACGCCCTGGCCCACGGCGCCGACGCGATCGGTGCCGTGGCCGGCTCCCCGCACCTGCAGGCGCCGGAGCTGACGGTCCTGCTCGACGTCCTGGCCGACCGGCTCGTGACCACCGAGCAGCTGCTCACCAGCGGCGAGCCAGACCGGATGGCGCAGGCCACCCTGACGCTGCTGCGCCGGGACCTGGTGCCGCTGAAGGTGCTCGAGCCCTGGATCGCCCGCCTCGCCGCGCACGCCCATCCCTTCGGCTCCCCCGACGCCGGGGACCCCTACCTGCGCTCGGGCAACTGCCAGGCCTACCTCCGCGCCCTCCACCTCCAGCTGGTGCTGGCACCGCACCCTCCGCACACCCGAGCCGACCTGCTCCTGGTCGTGGTGCAGGCCCTGCGCGCGACCAACGCGTCATACCTGCGCTGACGTGGAAGGGGTGAGTAACCTCACGCCATGACCATCGAAGAGATCTCCGGCCACGCCGGTGAGCTGGCTGTCGCCGCCGCACGCGCCCACGGCGTGGAGACCATGTTCACCCTCTCCGGCGCCCACGTGTTCCCGATGTACGACGGGGCCGTGAAGGCCGATCCGCCGATGCGCCTGCTCGATGTGCGGCACGAGCAGACCGCGGCCTTCGCCGCCGAGGCGACCGGCAAGCTCACCCGCGTCCCGGGTCTGGCAGTCCTCACCGCGGGGCCGGGGGTGACCAACGGGATCAGCGCGATCGCGCAGGCCCAGTTCGCCGGCTCCCCGATGGTCGTGGTGGGCGGACGCGCACCCGCCAACCGCTGGGGCACCGGGAGCCTGCAGGAGCTGGACCAGCCGCCCATCGTGGCGACGGTGGCCAAGCAGGCCCGGACCCTGCACACCGCCGGCGACGTGCTCGGCGGCATCGACGACGCCTTCCGGACGGCGGGCAGCTCCCACCGGGGACCGGTCTTCGTCGACATCCCGATGGACGAGTTCTTCAACTCGGCCACCGGCCCGGCCCCCACCGGCACCAAGCCTGCGCCCCTGGAGCCCGACGGGGACGTGGTGACCGAGATCGCCGAGCTGCTGGCCGCTGCCAGCCGGCCGGTGCTGATCCTGGGCACGGACGTGTGGGCCGACGGCGCCGAGGAGGCGGCCCTGCGCCTGGTCGAGCAGGCCTCGATCCCGACGATCACCAACGGCATGGGCCGGGGTGTCGTCCCCGGCGGGCACAGGATGCTGGTCACGAAGGCTCGCGGCAAGGCGCTGGGCTCGGCCGACCTGGTGGTGGTCGTCGGCACCCCGCTGGACTTCCGCCTGGGGTACGGCGCCTTCGGCGGCAAGGAGGGCGGGCCCGCCGCCCGCGTCGTGCACGTGGCCGACTCCCCCGCACAGGTCTCCCGGCACACCGACCTGGCCGCCTCGGTCAGCGGTGACCTGACGTTGGTGCTCGACGGGCTCACCAAGGCGCTGGAGCAGGTCGTGAGACGGCCCGACTGGTCCTCGTGGGTGACCGAGCTGCAGGACACCGTGGCGGCCGCCGCCGAGCGGGACCGCGCCCTGCTCACCGCCGAGGCCGACCCCATCCACCCAGCCCGGATCTACGGCGAGCTCGTGCCCCGGCTCGCCGACGACTCGGTCGTCATCGGCGACGGCGGGGACTTCGTGAGCTTCGCCGGCAAGTTCGTCGAGCCCAAGCGTCCTGGCGGCTGGCTGGACCCGGGCCCCTACGGCTGCCTCGGCGCCGGCCTGGGGTCCGCGATCGCGGCTCGGCTCGCCCGCCCCTCGGCCCAGGTCACCCTGCTGCTGGGCGACGGCGCCGCGGGCTTCTCCCTGATGGACGTGGACACCCTGGTGCGCCACGACCTGCCCGTGGTCATGGTGATGGGCAACAACTCCGCCTGGGGCCTGGAGAAGGGGCCGATGCAGATGCTCTACGGCTACGACGTGGTGGCCGACCTGGGTCAGCGCACGGCGTACGACGAGGTGGTGAAGGCGCTCGGCGGTGCCGGGGAGACGGTCACCGATCCCCGGCAGATCGGTCCCGCGCTGGACCGGGCCTACGCCTCGGGGGTGCCCTACCTGGTCAACGTCATCACCGACGTGGAGGCGACGTACCCACGGAACACGTTCGGCATCTAGGCGTGACGCCATCGCCTGTCCGGGTGCGGGTCGCCCGGTCCGAGGAGCTCGGGGCGCTCGGGGACCTCACCCTGGCTGCCTACGAGCCGTTCACCCTGGGACCGGACGACCCGTACGTCGCGCGCCTGCGCGACACCGCCGCCCGAGCCCGCGAAGGCGTCCTGCTGGTCGCCGAGGACCAGGAGGGCTCCCTCCTGGGATGCGTGACCTGGTGCCCGGCGGGCTCCCCGCTCCGGGAGCTGGCCCAGGACCACGAGGGGGAGTTCCGGATGCTGGCGGTCGCACCACGCTGCCAGGGCCGGGGCGCGGGCGCCGCCCTGGTGCACCGCTGCCACGAGCTCGCCGCGGGCCTGGGCGCCACCAGCATGGTGATCTCCTCCCTGGCGGAGATGACCACGGCACACCGGCTCTACGGCCGCCTCGGGTACGAGCGCGAGCCCACCCGGGACTGGTCGCCCGCCACCGGTGTGGACCTGGTGGCGTTCGTCAGGCCGCTCGACGTAGGGCACCGGATCGGGCACGCCCGTCCTCGCTAGGCTGCCCGGATGAGCCTTCCCTCCGCAGCCCTCCGCTTCACGGTCACCGCCGACGACACCGCCCTGGCCGTGGGCAGCGGGTCGCTGCCGGTGCTGGGGACGCCCCGGCTGCTGGCCTGGCTGGAGGCGGCCACCTGCACCGCCATCGCCCCCGCGCTGCCCGAGGGCAGCACCTCCGTGGGCACCCGGGTGGAGGTCGAGCACCTCGGGGCCAGCGCCGTGGGGCAGGAGGTCGAGGTGACGGCCTCGTCCGCCTACGTCGACGGCCGGCTGCACCGGTTCACGGTCGCGGCCCGCCACGTGGCCGACGGTGTGCCGGGGGCGGTGGTCGGCTCCGGTGAGGTGACCCGCGTCGTCGTCGACGCCGAGCGGTTCATGCAGCGCCTGAGCCGCTGACCCGCTCCGGGCGGCCTCGTCCGCAGCACGGCCCGTCCGGACAAAGCAATGGACCCCCGGCCAGAGGCTCAGGGGTCCAGGGCTTGTGTCTGCGCTCAGGCGTTGGGGCGCTTGCCGTGGTTCGCGCCCTTCTTCTTGCGAGCGCGGCGCTTGCGGCCGGTCTTGCCCATGGTGTCCTCCTGGATGTCAGTGGTGGCCATCCTCTCAAACGATGACCACCCGAAGCCAATCAGGGTCGGGGCCGGCCCCGACCCTGAGGCGCTGCTACTGCTCGGAGATGCGGACCTGCACCTGGCGGATGCGCACCAGCACCCGCGCGCGCAGGTCCGAGGGGGCGGACTCGCTGCACGCCCGGGCGACGACCGACTTCACGGTGCGCTGGAGGTCGTACTTCTGCAAGCACGGACCGCACTCGTCCAGGTGCTCCTGGACCGCACTGCAGTCGGCGTCGTCAAGCTCGTTGTCGAGGAAGTAGACGATCCTCTCGAGGTAGTCCGCACAGTCGTCGGCGTGCTCGTGGCTCATCGGACGGTCCCCTTCTCCACAGTGCTGGCCGGCAGGAGGTCGTTGTCACGCACGTAGTCGCTCAGCATGTCCCGCAGCTGGCGACGTCCCCGGTGCAGTCGCGACATGACCGTCCCGATCGGGGTGTCCATGATCTCGGCGATCTCCTTGTAGGGGAAGCCCTCGACGTCGGCGAGATAGACCGCCAGCCTGAACTCCTCGGGGAGCCGTTGCAGGGCGTCCTTGACCTGCGAGTCAGGCAGGTGTCCCAGCGCCTCGGTCTCGGCCGACCGGAGGCCGGTCGAGGTGTGGGACTCCGCGCGCGCCAGCTGCCAGTCCTCGACGTCCTCGGACATCGACTGCTGCGGCTGGCGCTGCTTCTTGCGGTAGGTGTTGATGAACGTGTTGGTGAGGATCCGGTAGAGCCACGCCTTCAGGTTCGTCCCGGGACGGTACTGGTGGAAGGCCGCGAACGCCTTGGCGTAGGTCTCCTGGACCAGGTCCTCGGCGTCCGTGGGGTTGCGCGTCATGCGCATCGCGGCGGAGTAGAGCTGGTCCAGGTACTGCATGGCCTCGCGCTCGAAGCGCTCGGTGCGTTCGGCGTCGGTCTCTTCGGAGAGGGATTCAGTCATCGCGTCCCAGACTAGCGTCGTGGGGGCTTCGGGCAGAGTTGCGAGCACACAATCGCCAACGTCGACTCACCCGAGTTGATTCCCCGCGACCTCGCGGACGATCCACTCCAGGGTGCACTGCACCACGATGCCCAGGGCCTCCTCCTGGCTGATCCCGGCACGCCTGGGCACCTTGAGCCCGTGGTCCGCCGAGGGCACCACGCACAGGTCGACGCCCTCGGGGAACTCCTCCGGCGTCCCGAAGGCGTCCCGCTCGCCCTGGACCACCAGCGTGGCCAGTCCGACGCCGAGGAGCTCCGCCACCCGGCTCTTCTCGGGCCGCCCCGGCGGGTGCAGCGGGAAGGACAGCGCCAGGCAGCCGTTCGCACCCAGTCGGCGCGCCGTGCGGGCAGCGGACCGGGCCCCGGCGGACCTCCCGCCCACCACGAGCGGCGTACGCACCCGGAGCTGGTTGGCGGCGGCCTCCAAGGCGATGTCCAGGGTCGGCGGCGCCGTGGCCACCTTGCGCCCGGCTCGGCGCCAGGGCTGCTCGAAGAGCACCACCGTGACCCCCTCGCGCGGCAGCTCGGCGGCGAGTGCCGCGAGGTCCTCGGACTCGATCCCCCCGCCCGCCCCGTGGCTGAGCAGCAGGGTCGCCACCGGCCGCCGGGACCGGTGGGTGACCAGTCGCCCCTCCCCCTGCGGCGTCGCGACCAGTCGCTCCACGGCGCTCATGGCGTTCCCGGCGCGGGCAGGTCCAGGACCTCGGGATCCAGCCCCTCGACGTCGCTGAGCGGGAGGGGCTCGAGCAGCTCCGGTCCGTTGTTGCGCACGTTGCCGACCAGCGGGCGCACCGGGTAGGCCTCCAGCAGCCCGGGGGCGGCCGGGGCCAGCGCCCGGCGGAGCTGCTCAGCCCCCGAGACCGCCCGGTCCAGCCACAGGTCGCGGTGCTCGGGCGACACCATCAGGGGCATCCGGTCGTGGATGTGCCCCAGGGAGTCCTCGGCCCGGGTGGTCAGCACCGTGCACGTCCAGCGGAACCGCTCGGGGTCGTCCTCGGCGCGGGCCGGGTCGCGCCAGATCTCGTAGAGCCCGGCCATCGCCAGGATCCCGTGGTCGCGCGGCCGGATGAAGAACGGCTGCTTGCGAGGCTTGCCCGCCGGGGTCAGCACCGAGGTCGGGTACCACTCGTAGTAGCCGTCGGCGGGCAGCAGGCACCGACGCGCGGCGAACGCCTTGCGGAACGCCGGCTTCTCGGCCACCGTCTCCACCCGGGCGTTGATCATCCGGTTGCCGATCGAGGGGTCCTTGGCCCACGAGGGCACCAGGCCCCAGGTCAGCGTCCTGAGCTGCCGCTCGTCGCGTTGCAGCACGGCGTAGACCTCCTTGGTGGGCGCGACGTTGTAGTCCGCGTCCAACGGCTGCGCCGTCCTGTTCGCCACCACCTCGAACTCCTCGAGCAGGTCTTCGGGACGCCGACTGGAGGCGTAACGGCCGCACATGTGCCTCAGCCTAGACGTCGCGGGGAGCCGCCTCAGTAGGCTTGCCCGATGACTTCCCTGCGAGAGCGGACCGCCGAGCCGTGGCAGGCGCCGCGCGCCACCGACCCCGTGGACCTCACCGTCTCGCTCCCGGGCAGCAAGTCGATCACCAACCGGGCCCTGGTGCTGGCCGCCCTGGCGGAGGGACCCAGCACCGTCCGCCGCGCGCTGCGCTCCCGGGACACCACACTGATGGCGGACGCACTGCGCGCGCTGGGCGCCGAGATCGACACCACGGGCGAGGACTGGACGGTGGCGCCCGGACCCCTGCTCGGCGCCGGCCGGATCGACTGCGGACTTGCCGGCACCGTGATGCGTTTCGTCCCGCCGGTCGCGGTCCTCGCGCACGGCAGCACTCACTTCGACGGGGACCCGCACATGCGGACCCGCCCGGTGGGCGAGGTGCTGCGCGCGCTGCGCGCCCTCGGCGCCGAGGTCGACGACGGCGGACGTGGCGCCCTCCCCTTCTCGGTGCGCGGCACCGGGCGGATGCCGGGTGGCCAGGTGGAGCTCGACGCCTCCGCATCGTCCCAGTTCATCTCCGCGCTGCTGCTCGCCGGTGCTCGCTACGAGGCGGGCGTCGACATCCTGCACACCGGCAAGCCCGTCCCCTCGCTGCCGCACATCGAGATGACCCTGACCATGCTGCGTGCCCGCGGCGTGGACGTCGACGACTCCGACACCGACCGCTGGCAGGTGCGCCCCGGACCGGTGCACGCGGTGGACCAGGTCGTGGAGCCCGACCTCTCCAACGCCGCGCCGTTCCTGGCGCTGGCAGCCGTCTCGGGCGGCCGCGTGGTGGTGCGCGACTGGCCGCGCGAGACCGACCAGGCGGGCGACGCGCTGCGGGAGATCCTCTCCCGGATGGGCTGCCGCGTCACGCACACCGACGACGGCCTCGAGGTGGTGGGCACCGGCGGCCTGCACGGCGTGGACCTGGACCTGCACGACGTCGGTGAGCTCGCCCCCGCGGTGGCCGCCCTCTGCGCGCTGGCCGACTCCCCCTCGCACCTGCGGGGCATCGAGCACATCCGGGCCCACGAGACCGACCGCCTGGCCGCCCTGGCCACCGAGCTCGGTGCGCTCGGCGCCGACGTCGTGGAGCACCGGGACGGGCTCTCGCTGCGTCCCGCGGTCCTGCACGGCGGGCTGTTCCACACCTATGCCGACCACCGGATGGCCCACGCGGGGGTGATCCTCGGCGCCGCCGTCGACGGTGTCCTGGTCGAGGACATCGCCACCACCGGCAAGACCTTTCCGGGTTTCGCCGAGACCTGGTCCGGCCTCCTGTGACGCGGAGCTGGGCCGCATGAGCCGGCGCTACGACGAGACGGACCAGGAGCACTACGAGCGCCCCCGGCGCCGTACCCGGCCCAGGACCAAGGAGCGCCCGTCCTACGACGACGCCGTCGACGCCGTGGTGGTCACCGTGGACCGGGGCCGCTTCACCCTGCTGCTGGACGGGCGGCGGGTGATGGCGATGAAGTCGCGACCCCTGGGCCGCAAGGGGGTGGTCGTCGGGGACCGGGTCCGCGTGGTCGGTGACGTCTCGGGCGCCGACGGCTCCCTGGCCCGCATCGTGGAGGTCCATCCCCGCACCACGACCCTGCGGCGCACCGCCGACGACGACGACCCGGTCGAGCGGGTGATCGTGTCCAACGCCGACCAGCTGGTGGTGGTCGCGGCGCTGGCGGACCCCGAGCCCCGGCCCCGACTCATCGACCGTGCCCTGGTCGCGGCCTACGCGGCCGGGATGTCCCCGCTGCTGTGCCTGACCAAGGCGGACCTGGCGGACCCCGAGACACTGCTGTCGACCTACCGATCGCTGGGCGTGCCGTGGGTGGTCACCGAGCGGGGCGGAGACCTGAGCGTGGTCCGCGAGCGCCTCGAGGGCCGGACCAGCGTCCTGGTCGGTCACAGCGGGGTGGGCAAGTCCACCCTCGTCAACGCACTGGTGCCGCTGGCCCGTCGCGAGGTCGGACACGTGAACGCCGTGACCGGACGAGGGCGACACACCTCGACCTCCGCCTACCTGCTGGAGCTGCCCGGCGGGGCCGGCTGGATCATCGACACCCCGGGCATCCGTTCCTTCGGGCTGGCCCACGTGCGGCCCGAGCAGCTGATCGAGGCCTTCCCCGACCTCGACGAGATGACCGAGGACTGTCCCCGCGGGTGCACCCACGGACGCGGTGAGCCCGAGTGCGGCCTGGACGTCGCCCTGGCGGCGCACCACGCCGACCCCGACCGGGTGGACTCGTTCCGCCGGCTGCTCGCCGCCCGGGAGCGCTCCAGCGACGAGTGAGGCCGTCCGCCGAAACCACTCGACCCTCCGCAGCGGGGCCTACGGGGAATAGCCTGTCCCCCATGCCCATCACCGGTCCCGGCTCGCAGGACTACACAGACGACCTCCGGCTGGCGCACGTGCTCGCCGACGATGCCGACTCCCTCACCGCGGCCAGGTTCAAGGCGCTGGACCTGCACGTCATGAGCAAGCCGGACCTCACCCCGGTGACCGACGCCGACGCCGGCGTCGAGGACGGCATCCGGCGCACCCTGTCGCGCGCTCGCTCGCGCGACGCGGTGCTGGGCGAGGAACGTGGTTCCAGCGGGCACAGCCAGCGTCAGTGGATCGTGGACCCCATCGACGGCACCAAGAACTTCGTGCGCGGCGTCCCCGTCTGGGCCACCCTGATCGCCCTGTCGGTGGACGAGGAGGTGGTGCTGGGGGTCGTCTCGGCTCCCCAGCTCCAGCGGCGCTGGTGGGCCTCGAAGGGCAACGGAGCCTGGACCGGGCGCTCGCTGCTCAAGGCCACTCGCTGCGAGGTCTCCGACGTACGCCGGCTCGAGGACGCCTCGCTCTCCTACAGCTCCCTGTCGGG
The DNA here is from genome assembly GCF_002865585.1 of Nocardioides houyundeii. NCBI lineage: Bacteria > Bacillati > Actinomycetota > Actinomycetes > Propionibacteriales > Nocardioidaceae > Nocardioides > Nocardioides houyundeii. Next base: position 2,590,709 of record NZ_CP025581.1, read on the forward strand.
CTGGGACGAGCGTGGCCGCCTCGAGGACTTCGTCTCGCTCTCCCGGCGCTGCTGGCGCACCCGGGCCTACGGCGACTTCTGGTCCTACATGCTGCTGGCCGAGGGTGCCGTCGACCTGGCCGCGGAACCGGAGCTGGAGCTCTACGACATGGCGGCGCTGGACATCATCGTGCGGGAGGCGGGCGGCAGGTTCACCTCGCTCGCCGGGACCGACGGACCCTGGGGCGGCAACGCCCTGGCCTCAAACGGCCACCTGCACGAGGCCGCGCTCTCCTTCCTCGGCACCTCCCCCGACGACGCGTCCGACCCCGACTCGGCTCGACCGGGCCCCGGGTCGGTGCACACGCTGCGCCGACGTCCGCGGGAGTGAGGGGGCGACCCGCCCAGGATCCACCGACGGCCGGCGGGGCTGTTCACGGGCACTCCCGGCGCACTAGCGTGTGGGCCCGGGCCCTTCATCGGAGGTATTGATGCGCATCAGCGACGTACTCAGGCAGAAGCCGACCCAGGACATCATCAGCGTCCAGCCCCAGGCGTCGGTCCGCGACCTGGTCGCCCTGCTGGCCGAGCACAACGTGGGGGCCCTGGTGGTCAGCGCGGACGGCAGCTCCCTGGACGGCATCGTCAGCGAGCGCGACGTGGTGCGCCAGCTCGGCCGCGACCCCGGGGTGCTCGACCGGGACGTGGCCTCCATCATGACCCGCGACGTCCACACCTGTGAGGGCGACCACCCGGTCGACGAGCTGATGGAACTGATGACCCGCCAGCGCGTGCGCCACGTGCCGGTCCTCAGCAACGGCGCGCTGGTCGGGATCATCAGCATCGGCGACGTGGTGAAGTCCCGCATCGGCGAGCTCGAGTTCGAGCGCGACCAGCTCGACAGCTACGTCCACGGCAGCTGAGGCTCCCGGCACCCCGACGTCCTGCGCCCTCCGCCTAGGATTCAGGCCCACACCGCCGACCGCCCGACCCCGGGCGCCGCGCACGAGAGGCAGGCACCACATATGCAGAAGCCCGAAGTCGACCCGCACCTGGGCGACGCGCCCACCGACCTCGAGGTCACCGACCTGGTCGAGGGCGACGGCACCGAGGCCAAGACCGGCAGCACCGTCTCGGTGCACTACGTCGGCGTGGCCCACTCCACCGGCGAGGAGTTCGACGCCTCCTACAACCGGGGCGCCCCGCTGCAGTTCCGGCTCGGCATCGGCCAGGTCATCGCCGGCTGGGACCAGGGCGTGTCGGGCATGAAGGTCGGCGGTCGTCGCCGCCTGGTCATTCCCCGCACCTGGCCTACGGCGACCGCGGGGCCCCCGGCGCGATCGCGCCCGGCGAGACCCTGATCTTCGTGGTGGACCTGATCGACGTCAACTGACCCCGAGGCCCGTGGCCCGGAGTCTCACCAGCGCTGTCACTCGCGCTGTCACCAGGGCAGGTTGTCGGGGACGTCGCCCGTGGCGACCCTGACGACCTGCCCGCCGACGGCGACCTCGTCACCGGGCACGAGCTGACGTCCCCGGCGGGTCTCCAGCTCACCGTTGACCCGCACCGCGCCGCTGGCCAGCAGCGGCCTGGCCTCGGAGCCGTGGTCCACCATGTTGGCCAGCTTGAGGAACTGCCCGAGCCGGATCGACTCGTCGCGGATCGAGACATCCATCGGCTCCGGTGCTTGCGAGGTCATGCCTCCATGCTCCCAGACGACTCCCCTGCGGCCACCCTCAGTGGCCGCTGAGCACCGCCACCGTGTGGATCAGCACCCCGACCAGGCCGCCGACGATCGTCCCGTTGATCCGGATGAACTGCAGGTCCCGCCCCACGTGCAGCTCGATCTTGCGGGCGGCCTCGTGTCCGTCCCAGCGCTCGATCGTGTGGGTGATCACCGCGGTGATCTCCGTGCCGTACCTGTCCACGACGAAGACGGCGACGTCCGCCGCGGTGTGGTCCAGCCGCTCCCGCAGCTCGACGTCCTCACCGAGTCGGTCGGCGAACGCGGAGAGCTCGGCGAGCAGCCGTTCCCGCACCGCGCCGTTGGGGTCGCGCATCGAGGTGAGCAGCGCCCGACGCAGTGCGTTCCACAGTGACACCGAGGTGGCGCTGACCTGCTGGTGGTCCAGCAGCCGCTCCTTGAACCGTTCCGCCCGCTCCTGGGTGGCGGGGTCGAGCAGCAGGTCCTGGGCCAGCTGGGCCAGCATCGAGTCCAGCGCCTCGCGCGCCTGGTGCTGCGGGTCCTCCCGGACGTCCTCCAACCAACGGATCGCCTCCAGGTGCACCCTGGTCGTGACCACCTCGGTGAGCCGCGACGGGGTCCACCACGGAGCACGGGCCGAGAGCACCTCGGTGAAGGTCTCGGGGTTCTTGACCAGCCACCGGTGCAGCTCCTCCAGCCCCAGGTCGACCAGCCCGTGGTGCAGGTCGTCTCGCACCACCTCGGTGAGCAGCGTCCCCGCCAGCGGCGCGATCGGCTCCTCCCGGAAGCGCGGGACCAACGCCTGGGTCACGAAGTCGGACACGTGCTCGTCGCGCACCTTCGCCAGCCCGATGGCCGCGACGTCGACGAACTCGTCCACCACCCGGCGCGCGTTGGCCGGCTCGCCGAGCCAGGTCCCGACCCTGGCCGAGATCGAGGCGTGCGCGACCCGCTCCCGGATGATGTCCTCCTGGAGGAAGTTCTCCCCCACGAACTCCTCCAGGCCCCGTCCGAGCTCGTCCTTGCGCTTGGGGATCAGCGCCGTGTGAGGCACCGGGATGCCGAGCGGGTGCTTGAAGAGCGCGGTGACGGCGAACCAGTCGGCGATGGCACCGACCATGGACGCCTCAGCACCAGCGTTGACGAAGCCCCAGAAGCCGTCCTGTCCCAAGGTGAGGACGTAGACGACCGCGGCGAGCGCGAGCAGCGAGACCGCGAGCGTGCGCATCCGGCGCAGCCCGCGCCGGCGCGCCTCGTCGGCTTCCGGTGCGGGTGTGAGAATCGCGATGGCGGGCGCGGGTGCGGGGGTGGGGGCGTCGGTGTTCATCGTGGTCATCCTCCCAGTGCGTGCCAGAATGCCGCCATGTCTCGCACCGTCATCACCTTCGGCACCTTCGACGTCTTCCACGTCGGTCACCTCCGGGTGCTCGAGAGAGCCGCCGAGCTCGGCGACCGTCTGGTCGTCGGAGTCTCCGCAGACGCCCTGAACGAGCGCAAGAAGGGCAGGGTCCCGGTCTTCAGCCAGGCCGAGCGCCTGGCCATCGTCGGGGCGCTGAAGGTCGTGGACCAGGTCTTCGTGGAGGAGAGCCTGGAGCAGAAGCGGGACTACATCCTCGAGCACGCTGCCGACGTCCTGGTCATGGGCGACGACTGGGCCGGCAAGTTCGACGAGTTCTCCGACGTGTGCAAGGTGGTCTATCTCACTCGTACGCCGGCGATCTCCACCACTGCCATCATCGAGCACATCGCCGATCTCTAGGGTCTCCACGTAGCCTGTTCACGCATCACTGCTGAGTCCCTCGCCCGAGGACTGCCCACCACGGAGGGAACGAATGTCTTGCCGCGTCTTGCTGCCGTCGCTCTTGCGACCGGTCTGACCCTGGCGCTGCTGTCGCCCGGCACAGCGTTCGCCGACGAGGCCGAACCAGCGCCACCCGCACCCGCCGCTCCTGAGCTCCAGCTGGCTCAGGACGTCCTGGGTGGAGAGACCACGGAGGCGGTCGACGGGGACGAGCGCGACGCCACGATGGTGCTGCGCGACCTGTGGCTGGCCCGGCCGACCATGTCGGCGGCCGAGCGCAGGTCCGCCGACGCCCTGCTGGCGCGGCCCACCATCCCGGGCAAGGACGCCTACGTCTCCTACCAGCCCGACACCCCCACCAGCACCGAGTGCAGCCAGCGCATCTGCGTCACCTACGTGACCACCACGCAGGACCGGTCGACCCCCGGGTGGGCCGCCCAGGTCCTGTCCACCATGGAGTCGGCCTGGACCCGCGAGGTCGACGAGCTCGGCTACCGCGCTCCCGCCCCGGACGGCGACGCCGGTGGCGACTCCCGCTTCGACGTCTACCTCGCCGACGTCTCCAACCAGGGGCTCTACGGCTACTGCGCGCCCGAGTCGGCCGTGCCGGGCGAGCCGGCCCGAGCCCAGGCCTACTGCGTCCTGGACAACGACATGGCCGGCTTCGCCAAGGGTCCTCTCGCGAGCCTGCGCGTCACCGCCGCGCACGAGTTCTTCCACGCCATCCAGTTCAACATCGACTCTCGCGAGGACCAGTGGTTCATGGAGGCGAGCGCCACCTGGATGGAGGAGCAGGTCGCGGGCGAGATCAACGACAACCGCCAGTTCCTGAAGTCGGGCCAGCTCGGCACGCCCTCGCAGCCGCTGGACACCTACTCCACCGACCTGTCGATGTACGGCAACTGGATCTTCGTCCAGCGCCTGGCGCAGTCCTTCGGGGTCGACGCGGTCCGCTCGGTGTGGCAACGCCTCGATGCCAGCGTCGGCAAGCGCAACCTCTGGTCGCTGCGCGGGGTCCGCAGCTACCTGCGCTCCCAAGGTGCGGCGTGGCCCAAGTTCTACTCGCAGTTCGCGGAGTCGAACCTCACGCCCCGCCGCTCCTACGAGGAGGGGAAGACCTACCGGGCCACGAAGGTCGCCCGCCGCCTCTTCCTCTCGGCCAAACGGCCTCGAGCCTCCCTCAACCCCGGCCTGCGTCACCTGACCTCGCACACCGTGCGGATCAAGGCGGCCCGGTCGCTGCCCCGCAGGACCCGCCTGGTCGTCAACGTCAAGGCCAAGCGCGGTGGCGCGGCCGACCCGGTGGCGCGACTGCTGGTCTACAAGAAGTCGGGCAAGCTGTCCCGGGTCAACATCAAGCTGGACCGCAAGGGCCGGGGCCAGCAGCGGGTCAGCCTGGACCGCAGGAAGGTCCGCAAGGTCGAGCTGGTGCTGAGCAACGCATCGCTGCGCTACCGCGACTGCGGCTCAGGCACTGCCTGGGCCTGCGGCGGCCGGCCGCGCGACGACGACCAGCGCTTCCACGTCGTGGTGCGCGCCGTACGTTGAGCGAGAGCGTTGGGACCGGGGCGCCAGCCCCGGTCCCAACGCTCTTTACTCAGGAGACCGCAGGGCTGGTGCCGAAGCGCTCCCAGACCCGGTGGGTCTTCATCAGCTCCAGCAGACCGGCCACCACGGTCTCGGCGTCGTCCCCGGAGACCACGCCCGCCGATCCGGCGACGCCGGCCGCGTCGAGCAGCTGGGCACCCGTGCCCCAGGCGCCGATCGCCTTGGAGTGCCGGAAGCACTCCTGGACCATCATGATCGCGCGCGCATCCGCGGCGACCCCGGGTGCGCCGGCCTTCTCGTCCCGCGCGGTGAGCGCGTCCGGCGCGGGCACCGGGGTGCGCGCCACGAGCACGGCGTCGAGCTCGACCGAGCGTCCGGTGGCGAGGGTGCGCTGCACCGGCAGCCCACCGATCATCCCGCCGTGCGGGCCGACCAGGAACGGGACCATTCCGGCGGCCCGGATCGCGGTCTGCACCCCGGCGACGTCGGCGAGGTCGTCGTCGTCACCCACCAGGATCCCGATGATGCGGCCGTCCAGCGGCCACGTCTCCCCCACCTGCGAGAGCGCCGGGCTGGGCTCGACTGCGGCCAGCTCCTCGGTGGGCGCCGGTGCCGGGAGACCCAGTGCGGTCGCGACCTCCTGGCAGAGCACCGGGTCGATGTTGGCCAGGCACTGCAGCTGGCGCTCCTTGACCGCCTGCTCGTAGCACTTGCCGAGCTCGAAGGAGTAGGCCCGGATGATGTGCTCCTTCTCCACCGGGGTCATGGACTGCCAGAACAGCCGCACCTGGCTGTAGTGGTCGTCGAAGGTCACCGGGTTGGCACGCACCTTGGTGGCCGCTGCGATCGTCGCGGCCGCGTCCACGAACGCACGCGTCTGCTCCTCGGTCAGGTCCGCGCCCGCCTGGAACGGGCAGCCGCCGTCCAGCGAGTTCGGCTTGTACGGCGCCACGCCCGAGTGCACGGCCTGCTGGTGGAAGCCGTCACGCAGCATGTCGTTGACCGGGGCGTGGGCCCGGTTGATCGGGATCTGGTTGAAGTTCGGCCCGCCCAGCCGGGTGAGCTGGGTGTCGACGTAGGAGAAGAGCCTCGTCTGCAGCAGCGGGTCGTCGGTGAAGTCGATGCCGGGCACCACGTGACCGACGTGGAACGCGACCTGCTCGGTCTCGGCGAAGAAGTTCGTGGGGTTGCCGTTGAGCACCAGCCGGCCCAGCGGCTGCACCGGCGCCAGCTCCTCCGGCACGATCTTGGTCGGGTCCAGCAGGTCGATACCCGCAAACATCTGGTCGGGCTCGTCCGGGAAGACCTGCACGCCCAGCTCCCACTCGGGGAAGGCACCGGACTCGATGGCGTCGTACAGGTCGCGACGGTGGAAGTCGGGGTCGATGCCGTTGATCATCTGCGCCTCCTCCCAGGTCAGGGAGTGCACGCCGAGCTTGGGCTTCCAGTGGAACTTGACCAGCGTCGTCTCACCGGCGGCGTTGATCAGGCGGAAGGTGTTGACACCGAAGCCCTCCATCATCCGGTAGGAACGCGGGATCCCGCGGTCGGACATGTTCCACATGGTGTGGTGCTGCGCCTCGGTGTGGAGCGAGACGAAGTCCCAGAAGGTGTCGTGGGCGCTCTGCGCCTGCGGGATCTCCCGGTCCGGGTGCGGCTTGGCGGCGTGGATGACGTCGGGGAACTTGATGCCGTCCTGGATGAAGAAGACCGGCATGTTGTTCGCCACCAGGTCCCACACGCCTTCGTCGGTGTAGAACTTCGTGGCGAAGCCCCGGGTGTCGCGCACGGTGTCGGAAGATCCGCGCGAACCCAGCACGGTGGAGAAGCGCACGAAGACCGGGGTCTCCTTGCCCTTGGCGAAGACCCCTGCCATCGAGATGCCCTCTGCCGAGCCGTAGCCCTCGAAGACCCCGTGGGCGCCGGCCCCGCGGGCGTGCACCACCCGCTCCGGGATGCGCTCGTGGTCGAAGTGGGTGATCTTCTCCCGCATGTGGTGGTCCTGGAGCAGCGTCGGCCCACGCTCCCCCGCCTTCAGGGAGTGGTCGGTGTCGCGCAGCCGGGTGCCGGTCGAGGTGGTCAGGTAGGCACCCTGCTGGGTGCGGTCGGCCGGCTTGCCGACGCGGCGACCCGTGGCGGTGCCGGTCTCGGGAGCGCTCTGGTCGGGCTTGGGCGGCAAGGGCTCCCGAGGAGCGGTGGGCTCCTCCAAGGACGGGGGCTCGACACCGGGCGCGCCGGGGATCTTGGGTGCTTCGTTCTTGTCCAACACGAGTACGTGTCCTCCTGGGGGTGGGCTGGAACGGCGTTCGTACCCATTCGCCCCGCAGAACTCACCTCGTCGGCACCAGCGGGCTGTGCCGCTAGGCCGAGCGGATGATCGTGAACACCCGGTCGAGGCTGGTGACGCGGAAGACCTGGAGCAGGCGCTCGTCGTCGCACCGGATGGCGAACGAGCCCTTCAGGGCGTGCGTCCGGCGCCGGGCACTGATCAGCGTGCCGAGCGCGGTGGAGTCCAGGAAGGTGGTGTGGTTGAGGTCGACCACGATGTGCACCTTGCCCGCGAGCACCAGCTCATGGATGGACTCGCGAAGATGACGGTGGGTCGCGACGTCCAGCTCGCCACGGGGAGTGACCACGTGCAGACCCTCCGCGTCCGACGCGGTGTCGACCGTGAATTCCGGCACCTTGGCTCCTTGACGACCGTTCACCCAGAGATTTTCGGGCACGATATCAAGCAGGTGTTCGATTACTGAGACGCACGCGCCCGGCGTGCGAGGGCGGGCTCGAGCCAGGGCCGCGAACTAGGAGGAGCCGAGCGACTCCGCGACCTCGCGGCGCAGCACCTTGCCCATGGGGTTGGTCGCCAGCTCCTCCACGAACACCACGCGCCGGGGCACCTTGTAGCCGGTCAGGGCCTGCCGTGCGTGTGCGCGCAGGTCCTCCGGCTGCAGGTCGACGCCGTGCTCCAGCACCACCGCGGCGACCACCTGCTCGGTCCCCTCGTCGTCGCGGACCCCCACCACCGCTACGTCGAGGACCCCGTCGTGCGTCCGGATCGCGGCCTCGACCTCGGACGGGTAGACGTTGAAGCCACCGGTGATGATGACCTCCTTGATGCGGTCCACGATCGTCAGGAAGCCGTCGGGCGACATGGTGACCACGTCCCCGGTGCGGAACCAGCCGTCGTGGAAGGCTGCCTCGGTCTCGTCCGGCAGCCCGCGGTAGCCGGAGAACACCTGGGGTCCCCTGACCAGCAGCTCGCCCCGCTCCCCCGGCGCCACGACGCGGTCCAGGTCCTCGGGGTCGGCCAGCCTGATCTCCACGTCCGGGAAGGGGACGCCGATCGACCCGGGCCGCCGCGAGGAGGTCATCGGGTTGCCCACGATGACGGGCGAGGTCTCGGTGAGTCCGTAGCCCTCGACCAGCAGCCCTCCGGTCGCCGTCTCCCACCGCTCGACGAGCGCGGACGGCAGCGGCATCGCGCCGGAGAGGCCGTAACGGATCCCCTTGATCGAGGTCCCCCGGCGCTCCGCCTCGTCCACGATCCGCTGGTAGAGCGGCGGGACCGCCGGCACGAAGCTGGGCACGCCGCGCTTGATCGCGTCCATGATCAGATCGATGTCGGGCTTGGGCAGCAGCACCAGCTTGGCCGCCAGGGAGATGCCGAGCAGCACACTCACCGTGACGCCGTAGGCGTGGAACAGCGGGAGCGGCACCAGAAAGGTCTCCGTCCCCTCCGCCAGCCCCGGCACCCAGGCCTGGCCCTGCAGCACGTTCGCGACCAGGTTGCGGTGGCGCAGCGGCACCCCCTTCGGCCGGCCGGTGGTGCCCGAGGTGTACAGCAGCAGGGCGACGTCGTCGGCGCTCGGCCGCGGGTGCGCCGGGTCCACGGGCGGCGAGGACAGCAGCTCGTGCCACGGCAGCGCGCCGGGCGCCGGGCTCGTCAGCTGCTCGCGGGCGGCCCTCGCCTTGGCGATGGGCAGCCGCAGGGCGAGCCGCTTCAGCGGCGGCAGCTCGCGGGTCAGGTCGACCGCGACGACGTGCTCCAGCGCGGAGCCGTCCCGCAGCTCCTCCACCACGGGCACGACCTTGTCCCAGACCACCGCGACCCGAGCACCGTGGTCGGCGAAGGCCGGCCGGAGCTCGCCGGCGGTGTAGAGCGGGTTGTGCTCCACGACGGTGGCCCCCAGGCGCAGCACGGCGAAGAACGCGACGACGTTCTGCGGGCAGTTCGGCATCACCAGCGCCACGTTGTCGCCGGGGCCGACGCCGAGCCTGCTGAGTCCGCCGGCAACCCGGCGTACCGCCTCGTCAAGCTCGCGGTAGGAGGTGGTGGCCCCCAGGAAGTCGAGGGCGGGTCGGTCGGCGTGCCGCTCGACGGAGCGCTCGAGCAGGTCGAGCACGGTGGTGTCGCCGTAGTCGAGGTGGAGCGGGACCCCTGGGCCGTACGAGTCAGCCCACGCGGGCTCCTGAGCCGACATCGGTGGCCTGTCCTCCTTCTGCGCTGCGTGGCCGGGCAGCCGACGCTGCCACCACGCTACAGAGTCAGGTCAGGTTCTGAGCGAGCCGGGCCACCCCCCAGTAGAGGGGGAACCCCAGGACCTCCGCCAGCTCGTCGTCCCCCGCCTCGGCGGCCCCGACGGCACTGCGGTAGGCCGCCGCCAGGGCGACGGCGTCGGCGTGGCCCCGGAGTCCGAAGGGATCCACCAGGCGCTGCAGCGTCACCCACAGCTCATCGGGCAGCGACAGCTCCACTGCCCGCCGCTCGCGCTCGGAGAGCTGCTCCCAGGCGTGGACCACCGCCCGGACCGCCGAGACGTGGCGCGGCCGGTTCGTGCCGGGCGGGGCCGGACGTCGTACGGCGAGCTGCTGGGGGGGATGCACGCGCCACACGCTAGGCCGACCTCACGCCCGGCACGGGCGGAACCGGGCAACTCCTGGCCGTCGGTCTGGACCAGCGAGGCGGGAGCGAATCAGAGCAGGTGCCTCAGAGGAACCGGCCGCAGTACGGCCAGGGCGAGCGGCCCCGCGACTTGTGCAGGATCTTGGCGCGCGTGGTCTGCTCCGCCGCAGACGCCTGGGTCGGCGTGCCGCGGCCCCCGACGCTGCGCCAGGTGCCGATGTCGAACTGGTAGAGGCCGTAGTAGCCGGCGGCATTCACGGCCCGCGGGTTCCCGCCGGACTCGCACTTGGCCAGCGCGGTCCAGTTGAGGCCGTCGGAGGCCGCTACCGGGGCGGCCTTGCGGCCCACCAGGACGCGGCGGGGCTTGGCGGCCCGCACCGTGGTGCGCGAGACGACCCGCCTCTTGACCACGTCCCCGTTGTGCCGGGTGCGGGCGATCTTGACCCGTCGTACGCCGGGGCGGCCGGTCGAGACGACCTTGCGGCGACCCGGCTTCAGCGAGGTGACCGACACGGTCACCGTGCCCGGGGCGATCCTGACCCGGCGGATCACCGAGTCCTTCTTGACCCGGATGACCTTGACGGTGTCGCCCTGGCGCAGGCGACGCCGGTCGCCCTTGACGTGCCGGCCCTTGCGGACGACGTCGATCAGGTCGTCGCGGTCCACCTTCACGCCGTGGCTGGACAGCATCGTGGCAGGCCAGACCTGCTTCGGGGTGGCCACCTTCTCGGCGGCGCGGTCGGCGACCTTGAGCCGGACCGGGACCTCCACCGCGGCGTCGGCCGCGGTCGGGGTGGCAGCGATGGCGCTGCCCGGGACCAGGCTGACGGCGACGGCCGCAGCGGTGGCTACCACCGTGGTCCGGGTGAGCTGGCGCAGGGCGCCGTGATGACGAATGGGTGCACGCACGTGCAATACCTCGTTTGCTTCTCTTCGCCCACGTACGGGCGATCGGACGCAACGCCGCAGGAATGGGGCGCTGAGGCCACGGCGACCCAGTCCTCGGTCAGGCATTCAGGTGGCCCGCGCGGCTACGACGAACGCTCCCTCCGGACCCCGGAGTGGACCCGGGCTGGGGCTACGAACGCGCCGTGCCGCGGCCACCGCGGCTCTTCGAGTTGAACGCCCCGGGCGGCCAGAAGTCGAATCGGGGTCCCGGCCCCAGGCGTGGGGGGTGAGGGGGTTCACATCCTGCGGCCCTATCACGACCGCCCGGCGCCCGGGGCCCCGGGTCGGCTCCGGGGACGACGGGGCGCCGCACTCCCCGGCTGGTCAACCGGCGTTCTCGACCTCGGTGATGGCGTGGATCGCGGAGAGATGGGTCGAGGTGTGCTTGGTGATCACCAGCAGCTGGTCCATGTGCGGCTCCAGGCCGGTCACCTTGTCCAGGGGCACCCCGATCACCAGCTGGAAGCCCAGCCCGCGCCAGGCGCGGACGGCTCGCCCGGCGAACTCCGAGTCCGCCTTGACGAAGCCCTCGTCGAGGAAGACCGGTGCGAAGCGGGGCCGCGAACGCATCTCGTCGCCGAGCCGGAACCTCAGGGCGGAGCCGATGATGAAGGCGACCAGCTCCTGGCTCTCACCACCGCTCTTCTCCCCCAGCGTCCGGTAGGTGGCGCGCAGCTCCCCGGTCAGGCGGTCGTAGCGCTCGGCACTCACCTCCACGTGCCGGCGTACGTCGAGCAGCCGGTCGCGGTCGGCGCCGCCCTCGGGGCCCGATCCCGGCTCGGGTCGACGCAGCTGGTCCATGAACCGGCTCAGGGAGCGGAAGCGGGCTGTCATCTGCTCCTCGTCCAGCTCCCCGGACGGAGGGCGGGAGAGGTCCCGCAGGTCGCGCAGGAAGGCCTGCACGTGCGCCGGGGCGAGACGACGGAGCCGGATCCGCAGCCGGTCCTTCTCGGCACCGAACTCGAGCTTGCGCAGGATGGCGTTGATCGGTTCCAGCCGGTCCTCGATCTCCTCCACCGACGACGACATGGCGCCCGCCAGCGGGACCAGGTCCTGGCCGCTCCACTCGGTGAGGCGACGGCGCCACTCCCCGCGCCGCTGCGCCAGCCCGGTCTCGGCGATGCCGGTCAGGATGCGGGCATAGTCGGAGTAGGACTCCGGGCCGGTACCGAGGTTGGGGTCCTCCCACTGCAGCTGGTAGGCCCGGAAGATGGCGGTGAGCTCCCGCTCGGCGTGCTCCGCCTCGACCTGGGCGCTGGCGACCGCACCGGTGAGCCGGGCCTGGAGTCGCGCGGAGTTCTCGTGGAAGCGCGCCAGGTCGCTCGGGTCGTCGGGGGCGCAGGCCGCCGCGAACTCCTCGTCCAGCCGGGTCGCCTGCTCCGGCGTGAGGACGGGGTCCCCACGCCGCACGACGCGTTCCAGCTCGTCGCTGACCTGGTCCTCGGACTCCACCAGGTCGCCGTGCTCCCGCTCCAGGACACGGGTCCGCTCCTCCAGCCGGAAGCGGTGAGTCCGTGCCTCCTCCAGGGCGGACTCCACCTCGGCCATCTGCTGCTCGGCGGTGCTCAGCTGGTCGTCGGCGCCCAGGATCTCGGCTCGACGTCGCTCCAGGTCGGCGATCCGGGCGTCGCAGGAGAGCACGTCGAGGTCGTGGTACCCGTGCCCGCCCACCGCGGCGTACGCCGTCCGGTGCAGGTCCAGCACCCGCGCCCGGGACTCCACCTCCCGCAGCTCCTCGTCCAGCGCGGCCAGGGCGGCCTCGAGGGAGGCCAGCTCGCGGTCCACCTCGGCCAGCGCCTCGGCGTTGCTGAAGCCGATGATGTTGCGCCGCTCCCCCCGGCCGTGCGAGCCACGTCGCCCCGAACGGGTCTGACCCGCCAGGGTGACCCGGAGACCGTCGCCGACCAGCCCGTCCGCGGACTCCACGCACAGCGCGTTGCGCGACGGGTCGGCCACGTGGCGCTGCACCCAGCCCAGGAACGGGGAGTCCCGGAAGACCAGCTTGCCCGCGACGTGAGCGCCGTCGGTGGGTGCCGCCGGCTCCAGGTGCTGCTCGGCGCCGACGAAGGTCAGCCGGCCGCGCAGGTGCACGTCGTCGATGGCGGCGGAGAACTCCTCCAGCCGGTCCAGCGGCACCAGCAGCTGGCGCGCGGCCCCGCCCAGCACCGTCTCGACGGCCAGCCGCCACCGGGACTCCGCGGGTGCCAGGTCGACCAGCTCGGCGACGAAGGGCAGCTCCTCGGTGCTGAGGCCGCTGGCCCGGGCCACCTCCGCGCGCAGTGCGTGCAGCTGCTCCGGGACCCGCCCGAGCGTCCCTCCATGGAGGCCCGCTCCGCCTGCAGCTCGGTACGGCGAGCCATCAGCGGGTAGCGCGAGGCCATGACCTCGTCACGCCGGTCCCGCAACGACGCGGCAGCGGCGGGGTGCTCGGCGAGCCAGCGCTCGGCGCGGGCGATCAGCTGACCGAACCCGGCACGTGACTCCAGTGCGTCGGCGACCGGCTCCGGGCCGGTCGCCGGCCCCGGCACCAGCAGGGGGGCCAGCCGCTCCAGCAGCGCACCGCGCCGGGCCACCCGCTCGGCCCGACGCGCCTGCTCCCGCTCGATCTCGCCGGCCAGCCGCTCCAGCGTGGCGCCGCCCGCGGCCCGGTGCCCCTGCTTGGCGGCCTCCAGCTCCTCCTCCAGCGCGCCCACCGTGCGCACGCTGGCCCGCAGCTCGTCGGCAGCCTGCGCCCGACCGATCCGGTTGGCCTGGACGGCTGCCTCGAGCAGCGCCGAGTGGGTGCGCAGCAGCCACAGCCGCACCGGGCTGTCCCCCGGGGCCGTGACGCCGAACGCGTCGAGCTCCTCGGCCCGGGCGCGCGCGGCCGACCGGCGCTGGTGCAGCTCGGGGATCGGGGCGAGCAGCTCCTGCTTCTGCTCCTCGGTGCGCATCGCGCGGTACGCCGACTCCAGGTCGTCGAAGTGCTCGACGGCGCGGTCCGCGGCCGCGAAGGTCGCGGGCCGCTCCAGCACCATGTCCTTGTACAGCTCGTCCACGCTGCGCACCTGGTTGCCGGCCTGGATCCGGGCCAGGAGTCGGAGCGCCTTCGCGCCGTCACCGTTAGCGCCGATGCCCAGCCGGGCGTGGAGCAGCGCGGCGAACTCGGCGTAGGTCCGGTGCACCCGAACGCCCGGGTAGAGCTTCTTCAGCGTGTTGGCGTGGAAGCGGTCGGGCACGGCGGCCTCGAGGGTGCCCAGGTCGACGGGGGCGTCGATCGTCGCCAGCTGCATCGCCACGTCCGCGGACCGGGTCGCCCGGCGCGGGACGTAGTAGGTGCGCAGGACGGTGAAGCGGCGCTCCTCGTCGTTGACGAAGGTCATGGCGATCGCGCCCCAGGTGTCGCCGCTGCGTCCGCGCAGCAGCGACTCCACCGGGCGCCCGGTGCGGGGATCGTCCACGACGTCCACGGCACCGCGCAGGTAGGACAGCAGGTTGCGCTGTCCCACTCCTCGGGCCCGGCCGGCCACCGCGTCGTTCGAGGCACCGTTGAACTTCGCGTCCGAGGGCATCATCAGTGCGGTGTAGGCGTCGAGCACGGTGCTCTTGCCGACGCCGGAGGCGCCGGAGATCATCGTGGAGTCGGCGCGGAGGTCCACGGCGGCGCGGCCGGAGAAGCCGCCCCAGTTGACCAGCTGGAAGAGCTCGGCCCGCCACTGCAGGGTGTCGTCGGTGGGGTTCGCGACCAGCTCGTGCGCGAAGAGCCCCGGCGCCCAGCCGTCGTCGCCACCGTCCAGGTGGGCGCCGGCGTGGGCCAGCCCGTCGGACTCCGCATCGACGACGGTCACGGGCTCGCTCGGCACGCTCATTCGTCTTCGTCCCTGTCCTCGTCGTCGTCCAGATCCAGGTCGTCGGCCTCGGCCGGCGGCCCGTCGAAGAGTCCCTCGTCCGGCCGGGGCGGCTCGGGCTCGTTACCGCGCCGCAGCTCCTCCAGCAGCACGGTGAGCAGCTCCAGGGGCAGCAGGGACTCCACGGCCTCGCTGATCTCGAAGCGGTCGTCGTTGGGAGCGCCGATCAGCAGACCGGACTTCGCGACGCTGGCCACGGCGCTCCGCGCCCGCCTCTCGACGCCCGCAAGGTCGGTCGCGTGGGCGGGTGCGAATCCGGCGACATGCTCCACGACGTCCTCGCGGTCGACGTACGCCCGCCCCTCGCCGGCTGCTGCTGCCGCCCGGTAGCGGTCCCGGAGATGGACCAGGACCACTGTCTCCTCCCGGCTCCACGCGGTGTCGTGGAGCAGGGTCGGGAAGCGGTCGCCCGCCTCGGGGACGGCCTGGCGCTTCCACGCGACCTCACGCACCCGGTCGACCCGCAGGTCCAGGAACAGGTCGTTGAGCCGGGACCTCAGGATCCGCTCGTTCTCCATCAGCACCTGCCACACCCGGGGGTGGGTGCGAGCACTGATGAACCTCTGCTTGAGCAGCGTGACGAGAGCCCGTCGCACGGAGTGCTCCAGTCCCCCCTCGTCGCCTTCGAAGAGGGAGACCGAGTCGGCGTCCCCGATCTCCTCGTCCAGGTCCTCGTCCAGGTCCTCGTCCAGGTCCTCGTCCAGGCCCTGGGTGTCGACGGTGCTCATGAGTCCTCCAGCGGGGCGGCGAGGTCGGGGGCGGGCAACGGCACCCGCGGCACCGCGAAGGTGCGCTGCGAGCCGTCAGGTCGGAAGGTGCGGTAGTGCTCGCGGTCCGCGTCGGGTGTCAGGTCGAGCTCGGCGGCCAGGTGCAGCAGGCCGAGGATCTCCACGGGACGCCGCAGCGCCTCGTCCAGGGAGCCGAAGACCTCGCCCAGGGAGGTCGCCGGGTCCGGCGACCCCATGGCCGCCTCGAGCCGCTCCCTCAGCAGCGGCAACGACGGGCCGCCCTGGGCGATCAGCTCGCCGTAGGAGGGGGGCTGGGCTGTCTCGCTGGCCACCTCCGCGAGCCGGGCGGGGGCCACGTCGTCGGCCGGGTCGTAGAACCGCTCGCGGAAGTGCTCGACCTCCACCCGGGCCGGGAGCAGCGGCAGCTCGAGGGTGGCGCGCGGACCGGTGCCGGACAGCCACCCCATCAGCTCGGACTCGATCTGTCGCAGCGTCTGTTCCAGCTCACGGTCGCGGGCGGCGTCGTGCGAGACGATGTAGTCCTTGAGCGTGGAGGTGACCCGGGACCGCTGGGAGAGCACCCGGTCCAGCCCGTCGCGGATCAACCGCACCGTCCCTCGCAGCTCCGCGCGGTCGGACTCGGCGAGCAGCCCTCCGGCGAGCGGGTGGTCCAGCAGGGCGTTGATGTCCTCGCGCAGGCGGGCCACCATCGCGTCGTCGCGCAACAGGGCGAAGGCCCCTTCGAAGGCACGCCCCTCGGGCGTGGCGGTCATCAGTGCGTCCGCCCGGGCGAGATAGGCGTCGACGACCTCACCGGCGGGCCTGTTCTCCGCGCGGAACGAAGCCAGGATCTCTCCGCGGATCTCGGCGAACCGCTCCTCCACCCGGGCGAAGTCGCTGGGCAGCGCGGAGATGAGCAGCTGCAGCTCGGTGAAGCCCTCGACGAGGTAGTCCGTCGAGGGTGGCTCCAGCTCCTCGCCGTCGACGAGACGGTCACGTTCGGCGCTCATCCGGGCGATCTCGGCGTTGAGGATCTCGACCCGGGTCGTGCGGTCCGGGTTGACCTCGCCGTTGAAGCGGCGAACCGCGGTCAGGATGGTGGCGACCCGGTGCTCACTGAGGGTGGCCCGATCCCGGGAGAGCGTCTTGACCAGCTCGAGCGCCTGCTGGGCGTGAGAGGTCAGGCTGTAGACCTCCTGGCCGGACTCGTCCAGCGCCCGCACCAGCCACTGGCCACGCATCCACCGCTGGCACACCTCGCGTCCGCTGCCCGCCGGGAGCTCGGTCTGCCCGGCACGACGCAGCTCGGAGAAGTGGCTCTCCACCTGCGTGTGCAGCCTGCTGGTGGGAACCGGCCGGTTGTCCCGGCCGAAGGCGGTCCGGAAGACCGCGATCACCACGGGCGCCTGGCGCTGGTGCAGCAGGGTCAGGGTCGGCTGCTCGAAGGCGGCACGCGCCCGCACCAGCTCGCCCACCACCTCGCTCATCGACGATCCCTCTCAGCTCTACCGGTCCGCACCACGCCGTCCGGGTCGGAAGGCGCGGCCAGACAGCATCCCACCGGCGCGCGACTCGTCCGCGCACGGGGCACCGCCCGCCCGTCTGATCGTCGACGGATTGGGTACCGACGAGCCATGGAGCACTCCACCGACAGCGACCTCGCCCCCGCTCGACCACCGTCGAAGGTCTCGGGCCTGCTCTACGGCCTGGGCCTGGGCGGATTCGTCGACGGCATCGTGCTGCACCAGATCCTGCAGTGGCACCACATGATCAGCCACGAGGAGCCGACCGACACCGTGGCCGGGCTGGAGCTGAACACCCTGGCGGACGGGTTCTTCCACGTCGCCGCCTGGTTCCTGGTGCTGGCCGCCTCGATCGCCGCGATCGTCGCCTGGCGGCAGGGGCGTCTTGCGCCCAGCTGGAGCTTCCACTTCGGGCTGGTGCTGGCGGGATGGGGCATCTTCAACGTCGTGGAGGGCCTCGTCGACCACCAGATCCTCGGGGTCCACCACGTCCGGGACGATCTGGGTGCCCCGCTCTCCTGGGACCTGGGCTTCCTCGCCTTCGGTGTCCTGCTCACGGTGGGCGGGTGGCTCCTGCACCGCCATGGCGTCCGGGCGATGGAGGTCAGCAGTCCGGGCAGAGTGCCATCGTGAGGGTCGCGCCGTCCGCCGAGCGAGGCGAGCGCTGCAGCACGGGAAGTCGAAGCCGGGCCTGGTTGCGCTCGAGCAGGCCGGCCGCCAGCGTCACCAGACCGAGCCCGCTCAGGAGACGGGCGCCGAGGTGCTTCCCAAGAGCCGGCAGCAGCACGTCCTGCTCGTCCCGCTCGAGCGCCTGACACAGCTCCACCAGACGGTCGCGGACCCGATCCCACTGCGTGGCCGTCACCGATCCGGCCTCGAGCCGCGCGAGCAGCTCAGCCAGCTCCGCGTGCTCCTGGTGCGCCTGGAGGACCAGGGCCTCCCCGAAGGGCACCGTCCTGCGGGCCACCGGCCACAGGATCTGATCGGCCAGGAGCAGCTTCCACGACAGCGCACGGCGGAACGCTCCCAGCGCCTCGTCCTGGTCGTGACCAGGTGCGCGGGGCAGCCGGGCGAGCAGCGTGCTCAGCTCGACGTCGAGTCCGGGTCGGTGCTCGACGACCGAACGGTTCAGGTGCAGGTGCTCCGGATCTGACAGCGTCGTCATGGCTTTCCTTCTCCGTCCCAGGTCGCCGGACGGCGGGGCGTAGGTCGAGCGGTTCGGGCGGCACGGGCACGACCACCGAGGAGTCGCTCACAGGTACCCCGGCTTTCAGCGGCCCATGCGGGCGCGAAGCGGCCGCCCGTGTGCCCTGCAACACATGCCGGCTCTTTGGGCAGAGCCTGAGGGCCCGGGACGTGGCAACCTCTTGCCCCTGCCCGGAGACCGTGCCCCGACCTACGGTCGTGGCACGCCGCGTCTGCGCAGGAGGACCTCATGCACGTGCTCGTCGTGGGAGCCACTGGCACCGTCGGGCGCCATGTGGCGGCACAGGCGGTCGACTCCGGCCACACCGCCCGCGCCCTGGTCAGGGACCTGCCACGCGCGCAGCTGCTGCTGCCCCCGTCCACCGAGCTGGTCCTGGGGGACGGGTCCGACCCCACGACGCTGCCCAGAGCGGTGGACGGCGTCGACGCGGTGGTCTTCACGCACGGGTCCCACGGGGCCCCGGGGGACGCCGAACGCGTCGACTACGGCGTCGTCCACCACGTGCTCAAGACCCTCGGCCCCCGGCGGACTCGCATCGCCCTGATGACGTCGATCGGCGTGACCGTCCACGACGGGGGCTACAACCGGAGCACCCACGCCCATGACTGGAAGCGCCGGGCCGAGCGGCTGGTCCGGCGCAGCGGTCACGCGTACACGATCGTGCGTCCCGGCTGGTTCGACTACAACCGGGAGGACGAGCGACGACTGGTCTTCCTGCAAGGCGACAAGCGACGCAGCGGCGGCCCGTCGGACGGCGCCGTGGCTCGCGACCAGATCGCCCGCGTTCTCCTGGCGGCCCTCACGTGCCCCGCGGCGGAGCGCAAGACCTTGGAGCTGATCGCGGAGGCCGGGTCCGAGCAGGAGGATCTCGACCCGCTGTTCGGCGCGCTCGTGGCCGACCCGCCGGACGGCTACGACGGGCCGTTGGATCCCGACACCCTGCCCTTGGCCGCGGAGCCGGACCGAGTCAGGGCCGAGCTCGACGCGCTCACCCGCTGACCTCGTCCCCAGGATCTGCTGCGTCGGGCCCGGCCCGTGCTCTACGGAGTCTTCGCGCCCCCTGCCGGCACGAGGTCGTTCGCATCAGGGTCGACGACCGGCTCCTGAGGCTTCTTCTTGCCCCGCTCCGGGACATGCCGGGGGCCCATGGGCGCCGGGGAGGGGGCTCCGTCCCGGTTGAGCCAGCGGTCCACCACCAGGACGTTGAGCAACAGGGCGACCGCTCCCCACGCCGCCAGCACCCAGAGGTTCCTGCCGATGCCCACCCCGTCGAAGTAGACGAGCGAGCGCGCGATGTCCACGGCCGCCGGCAGTGGCAGCACGTCCGCGAGGGGGCGGAAGAGCTCGGGCACCATGTAGATCGACAGTCCTCCGCCGGAAGCGGGCACACCGGCGAGCATGACCACGACCATCACGGGGACGAGTGCCCCAAGGCCCAGCAGCCGGATCAGCACCGCACTCGCCCAGGCGACGGCGAAGACCGTCAGGCTTCCGTAGCCGATGAGCTCCAGCGCGTGCCCGTTCACGGCTCCGATCAACACGTCGTAGAGGAACCACAGCCAGACCGAGATGCCCACGGACCAGCCGGCCACCAGCGGGAGCAGCTGACGGGTGCGGGTCAGGTCGGGCGCTCCGCCTCGCATCACGGCGAAGAACAGGAACCCGGCCATGATCCAGCCCATGCCGACGTAGAGGCTGTTGGCGCCGTTGATGTCGTCCGCGGTCAACGGCGCGACGTCCTGCACGGTGAGCTCAGCGCCGCTCCCGGCTGCGACGGCGCCGAACATCTGCGTCACCGCTGACTGCTGGCTGACGCCGGCCCCTCCTGCTGTCAGCAGGGTCGGTCCCTCCGTGCGTGAGGTGGGCAGCACGTAGGCGGCCACCAGGTCCTGGCTGCGGAGGAGCTCCGCGGCCTCCTCGGTGGAGTCCACGTGCCGCAGGTCGACGTACTGCCCCAGGTCTGGCTCGAGCGCCGCGATCGCCTTCTCGGCCTGCTCGCCTGACGCTACGACCGCGACCGGCATGTCGTGGACGTCGGGCTGGTGCATGGACAGGCTCATCAGCGTCACCACGGTGATCATGATGCTGAGCGGGAAGAGCCCCACCGCGACCAGGCGCCGACGGTACGGTGCCACGGGCCCGCCCGACAGCGCTGGCAACGGAGCGTCTGGGGCGGTGTAGAGCGGGCCGCCGACCACGAGGTGGCCCGAGCGCCGTTCCTTCAGCACGGCCAGCACCAGCGCGCCGACGGCCCAGGCCGCGAGCGTGGCGATGTGCTTGCCCACCCCCACGCCGTCGAAGTAGATCATCGCTCGCAGGGACTCCCCCGCCGCCGGCAGGGGCAGCACCCCGTGCAGCCACTGGAAGAAGCCCGGCATCGAGTGCACCGACATGGCCAGGTTGGACGACGGGACCCCGAAGATGACCCACAGCAGCATCCCCAGCAGGACGGCGAACGGGCCCATCACCTTGGTGAAGAGCAGCTGTGAGAGACCGACGGCGGCGACGGCGAGAGTTCCCACGCCGAGGAAGAGCGGGTAGTGACCCTCCACCGCACCCACGACGGGGCCGAGGATGAGCCAGACCAGGGAGCTGGTCAGCACGCCCCAGCCCAGCGCGATGGGCAGGAACCTGCGCACTCGGAGCAGGTTCGGCGTGCCCATGAGCAGACCGCTCAACGGCACATAGCCGGCAAGCATCATGCCCATGGCCGCGAACAGCACCATCGTCCCCGAGCCGTCGCCCGCGGGCAGCGGAGCGATGTCCACGGTCTCGATCCGCCAGCCCTGCTCCAGCGCGGCAGGCCGCAGCAGCTGGTCGACCAGCGTGGCCTGCGAGGCGCCGGCGGCCATCGCCTGGTAGACGGTGGCCGTCGCCTGGCCGGCGCTGCCCCGACTGCGCACCGGCGGCTCGATGGCTCCGGCGAGCCGCTGCTCCGCGACCAGCCGGTCGACCTCCCCGCGATCCTCGACCGTGCGCACCTCCAGGGCACCGTCGGCCTCCCGCTCGAGCTCGGCCGCGAACCGCTCCACCTCAGCGCCCTGGCCGACGACGGCCACAGGCAGGTCCTGTGCCTGCGGGCTGTGCATGGTGCCCATGTACGTGGCGTACATCATCGTCACGATCAGGAACGGCATCACGAAGAGCGCGGCCATGCGGCCCTTGCGCTCGGCCGGCGTCTCCGGCGGTGGCGGCGGATACGTGCCGGCGGCGCGCCCGGCGCTCCGCTGGGGCTGGTCGGTCGATGCGGTCACGCGTGTCTCCTCCGGGCCGCTGGGTATGGCGGCAGCTGTGTGTTGCGCCCGTGCGGGGCCTGCCGAGTCTAAGTCAGATGACTTAAAATCAAGGGGCTCGCTAGAGTGCGCTGCATCACCGCCGCGTCGAGAGGACGAGAATGGCCCGGCCCGACACCCGGCAGGGTCTGCTCGACGCCGCCGAACGCCTCTTCGCCGAGCGCGGCATCCCGACGGTCTCCGACCGTCAGGTCGCGGAGGCGGCCGGCAACAGCAACCACTCGGCGGTGCACTACTACTTCGGGGGTCGCGACGGACTGCTGCTGGCCCTCGTCGCCCGCCACCGCGAAGGGCTCGAGCCGGAGCACCAGCGCCTGTTCGAGCAGTCGGACTCGCTGCTGGGCGACATCCGGGCGCTGGTGATCCCGCTCACCGAGCGCTTCGCCTCGCTGCCCAGCCCGTCCTGGCGAGCCAGGTTCCTGGACCAGGCGCTGCACGACCCGCCCACCACCGCACTCCTCCGTGCCCACGGAGGCTCGGTCGCAGCGAACGTCGTCCGCTCCCTGGTCGGGCGGCTGGCGCACCTGGACCCCCGTGTGGTCGAAGCGCGGGCGAAGCTCACCACCCACATCGTGGCCACGGCGTGCGCCGAGGTCGAGGAGCGCGCGGCGCGGTCCGGAGAGACCGCCCCCTGGCGCGACACCGGCGACTTCCTGTGTGACGCGCTCGCGGGGCTCTTGCAGGCGCCGATCACCCGCCGCGACTGACGGCGCTCGCCGCTACATCAGCCGCCGGGCCAGGATGAGACGGAGCCTCCTCGGCTGGTACCAGGGCGCGGCGGGAGCCGTCTGGACGTACCCCTGTCGTTCCTCTGCCGTCGGTGGACGGCCCATCTGTCGGATGAAGTGATGGACCCATGCCTGGTCGTGAAGTTCTGCGGAGGAATCTGAGGTAGCCATCATGAGGCCTCCTGGGACGCAACCTGGGACGCCGAGGTCTGGACGCCAGACCAACCAAGATATGCCGTCGGTCAAGGGGTGACCCGGGTGACGGGCGACTCGCCGCGCCGGAACACCCGCCGCCGTTCCACGACACCGGCTGCCCGTCCCAGGCCGCGACTGGCCGCCTCCAGCCTGGCGCGCCCCAATGCCGGCGCCCGCCGAGCACCCAGGTCGACCAGGTCGCGCGAGCGGTCCAGGACCGTCAGGGGAAGCGCCGCCAGCGCGTTGCCGGGCGGCCGACGCGAGACCACGGGGTGCGGGCGGGTCGGCGCGGTACGCCGCACGAGCTCCCACGCCACACCGAGCCGGCGCAGCCGCCGTACATCCAGGCGCTGCTGCAGCGCCGGTAGCAGGGCGTCCTCCTCGTCCCGGACGTCCTCGCGCAGCACCTGCACCAGCCGTTCCAGGACTGCGGCGCGCTCCTCGGCCCCCAGCCGGCCCCCGTCGAGGCTGGTCACCAGATCGTTGACCTCCTGGTGCTCCTGC
This sequence comes from Nocardioides houyundeii, assembly GCF_002865585.1. NCBI lineage: Bacteria > Bacillati > Actinomycetota > Actinomycetes > Propionibacteriales > Nocardioidaceae > Nocardioides > Nocardioides houyundeii. The sequence goes on from NZ_CP025581.1 coordinate 2,613,658, forward strand.
TCCACCTGACGCGTCAGCGCCTCGCCGTCCGGCAGCACCCTGCGGACCACCGGCCACAGCACCGACTCCTCGGCGAAGGCGTGGGGGAAGACCAGCCGGTAGATCTCGTGCAGCACCTGGTCCTGCTCGGGGCCGGGGGCCCGAGGCAGTCTCTCGAGCAGGGCGTCCAGCCGGACATGGTCCCGCTTCTGCCGGACCAGGACGCTCCACGGACCGCCCAGCTGGTCCTCATCCTGTTGCGCCAGTGATGCCACGGTGGCTCCTTCCCGGTGCGGGTTCGGCCCTGGACGGGGAGGCCGCCAGGTGGTTTCGCGCTACCTGGCGGGTGACCAGGACGGCGGCCACGGCCAGGGCGACGACGAGTCCGTACGTACCCGTGGTGAGCGCGAGCATTCCGGCCAGCGCCAGGTGGAGCCTTGCGGTGGAGAGTGCGAGGAGGTGCATGAGCATGCCTTTCGACGAGGTCGAGGGGTGTCAGCCGAGCAGGAGGATGCCGGCGCCCACTGCCAGGGCCGGGATCGTGGTGAGGACGGTGGCGAGCAGCGCCGAGCGGTGCTCCAGCGCGAGCAACGGGATGAGCGCATCCCCGTCCTGGCTCACCGTGTTGGCGACCAGGGTGGACAACGGCATCCCGCCCGCCAGGAAGATCCCGGCGAAGACGATCTGGATGGCGCAACCCGGGATCAGGCCCACGCAGGCACCCACGACCACGCCGGTCAGGCCGAAGAGCGGGAGCTGGGAGCCGTCGAACCCGGTGCCGGCCTGGACGAGCGACCAGGCGAGATACGCCGCCGCGACCCAGACCGTCACGAAGGCGACCTCACGCCCGCTGTGCCGCAGCATCGCTGTCACCGAGGCCGGGCTCGCCGTGCTGGTGTCGTCGTCGGCGACCTTGAAGCCGTCGCGGACGAAGGCCACCAGGCACAGGGTCGTGCCCACGGCACCCAGGCTCAGGTAGGGGTCGACGCCGCCGAACAGCGCCGCGCCCAGCGCCGCGGGATCCGCGAGCTGGAACGTGACCGGGAGGCTGACCAGCAGGCCGCCCCCCAGGAAGAGCCAGAGAGCGGCCGGCAGCGGACCGAGATCCTGTACCCCTGCCAGGACCGAGGTGCCCTGGGGCGTGGCCCCGACCGCCGTGGGCGCCTCGCGCTGCAGGACTCCAGGCCCCGGGCCGTCCGCTGCGGCGATCCGCCCCCCGCACGCCGCGACCGGGGCGGCTGCGGGACCGTCGTCACGCAACCGGGGCGCCATGCCGAGCAGGTCCACCGCGTACCCGGTCGCGGTGCCCGTGACCACGAGCAGCACCTTCAGCTGCAGCGTCAGGACCGGGTCGGCGGCGAGCAGCACCCAGGATGCGTCCCCCATGGTGGCGACCAGCGCGGAGACCGCCGCCCCGTAGGAGACCGCCCCCCGGGAGTAGACCGCCATCACGATGATGGCGCCGCCACATCCCGGGGGGACCGTGAGCAGGGCCGCCACCAGGGGGCCCCACCCACGTCGTCGCTCCAGGGCTGCGTCCAGCCGGTCCCCCCACCGATAGCGTGCCCACCCGAAAGGGGCCGCGAGCAGGGCCACGAAGACGCCGACCTGCATGAAGGCGTCGGCCATCGGACGGATGACGAGCTCGAGCACGAGAGCCTCCTTGGAGCTGACGGGTCGTCTCGGGTCACTCGCCGGTGAGCTTCTCCTTGGCCTTGTGCATCAGGTTCTCCGCGCCCTGCTTCAGCGACCCGGCCGCGTTGCCGGGGTGCCGGGCCCCATGCTGCCGTCGTAGGTGGCGAACAGCAGCGGGTCCGGCGCCGGGACCTGGTTGATGTCGTCGGCCAGCGGCACGCCCTCGGTGAAGATCAGCTCCTTGTCGCCGATGAGGGTGTTGCCCTGGGCCCAGCGGCCCTCGCCGGCGCGGCTGCCCTCGGTGAACGAGTAGAACGTGCGGCCGGGCTCGTCGTCCTCGACCTCCTTGAGGGAGTCCTCGAGGCCGTCGGTGAAGCCGTCCTCGATGAGCTGCTCGATGCCCAGCAGCCACTGCTGCTGGTGGTAGGTGTCGCGCGCCAGGTTGAACTGCAGCGTCTCCTTGACGCCCGGGTCGTCGGTCATCTGGTAGACGCGTGCCGTCTGCAGCCGGCTCTGCGCCTCGGCCGCCACGTTGCTGCGGAAGTCGGCCAGCAGGTTGCCGCTCGCGACGATGTAGCCGCCGTTCCACGGGACACCCTGGCTGTTGGTCGGCATGGCGGCGCCGCCCGTGACGATCGCGTGCTGCACGTTCTGCCCACCGAGCACCGCGGCGAGAGCGGGGTTGGCGGCGGCCGCCTGGGCCTGGGTCTCGGACGGCGCGCCCTCGAGGAGCCGAGCCATCATCGTCACGAGCATCTCGACGTGACCGATCTCCTCGGTGCCGATGTCGAGGATCATGTCCTTGTACTTGCCGGGGACGCGGCAGTTCCAGCCCTGCCAGAGGTACTGCATCATCACCGTCATCTCGCCGAACTGACCTCCGACGAGCTCTTGGAGCTTCGCTGCGAAGAGCGCATCGGGACGCTCGGGCTTGACCTGGTTCTGAAGCTGCTTGGTGTGCCGGTACATGGCTGCCCCTCACATCGTCACCGGTGCGCCTCTCGCACCGCGTGCCCTCCACCTTGGCGACGCCGCGTCCCGGAACCATGACACCGCCATGCCCCCTCACGTGCTCCGGGCCGCGTGCTCCGCCGTCACGCGCACGTCACGACGGCGTCCCACCTACCCCCGGGGATGGATCAATGATTGGACTCACCCGGGCCGGGTACCGTCCTAGATCTGACCGGTCAAGACAGCGCCGGAGGCCTGCTGGCTCACGACCTGCGAGGTCGCACCATGGCACCACCCCAACCCGCCCGACTCTCGCTCCTAGGTGGATTCGCACTCGTCTTCGACGACGAGCCGGTGGCGCTGCCTGCGCCCGCGGAGCGGCTGCTGGCCCAGCTGGCGATCAACCATCGTCACCGCCCCGCGCGGCGGGCCGTGCTGGCCGAACGCATGTGGGCCGATGCGTCCCCGGCTCAGGCCGCCTCCAACCTGCGCTCGGTGCTGTGGCGACTCCCCCGACCCCGCGGACGTCAGCTGGTGCGGTCGGAGACCACGACCCTCCGTCTCCCCGCCGACCTCGAGGTGGACCTCTGGCAGGGCGAGGCGATGGCCGAGCTCCTCTGCACGGCGCAGGATCCTCTCCGGCCGCTCACCGACGAGGACCTCCTCCTCCTTCTCGGTCAGGACCTGCTGCCCGACTGGTACGACGAGTGGCTGAGCGTGGAACGGGAGAACTTTCGGCAGAAGCGGCTCCACGCCCTGGAGCGCTACGCCGCCCGGCTGCGCGAGCAGCAGCGGTTCGTCGACGCGTTGTCGGCCGGTCTCACGGCGGTGCGGGCAGAGCCGTTGCGCGAGTCGGCCCACCGCACCGTCATCGAGGTGCACCTGGCCGAGGGGAACCACGCCGAGGCGTTGCGCCAGTTCCACGACTACCGCCGGTTGCTGGCCGATCAGCTGGGACTTCCGCCCTCACCCGTCATCCGGGAGCTGGTCGCTCCGCTGCTCGGACGACCAGTCGAACGGCGCCGCCGCCCGGTCTCTCGCCGGCATGCCCCAGGGCGGACTGCGGAACGCTGAGGGTCCATCCGGGCGCCGGCGACCTCTCGCGTGAGCGCCGGCTCGGGGCTATCCTGAGACGGTGCCTGACGCGAAGGTCAGGCCGTTACAGCCGTAGCCGCGCGTCACCACGAGCGCCCCGCCTGCCCCGGTCTCGGAGGATCCATGGCGAACGCTTCTGACAACGTCGCCAGCGCACTGTCGGGTGCTGCCCAGGCGATCAACGTCTCCAGCTCCTTGGAGGACACCCTGGACGGCATCGTCCACGCCGTACTGGTGGCACTGCCCGAGTTCGACCACGCCGGCATCTCGATCATCCACAGGGACGGCAGGATCGAGACCCTGTGCGGCACGGACCAGTTCGTCTGGGACCTCGACGAGCTCCAGTACTCGCTGGCAGAGGGGCCGTGCGTCGACGCGATGCGCGAAGAGCGGGTCGTCATCGTCGAGGGGGCCCGGCACGACCAGCGCTGGCCGAACTACATGCCCCAGGCCGCCCGACGGGGGCTGCGCGCCCAGCTGGCCCTGCAGGTCTACACCGGGGCCGAGACCATCGGCGGGCTCAACCTGTACTCGACCGAGTCGGAGGCGGTTCCGCCCGAGTCCTTGCAGGTCGCCGACCTGTTCGCCACGCATGCCGCGATCGCGCTGGGCCAGGCACGCACCGAGGACCAGCTGCACCAGGCGGCATCCGGGCGCAAGGTGATCGGCCAGGCCATGGGCATCGTCTCCGAGCGCTACCAGATCCCCGAGGAACGGGCCTTCCAGTTCCTGGTCCGCGCCTCCCAGACCAGCAACGTGAAGCTGCGCCTGGTCGCCGCGGAGATCGTCGCAGCCACGAACGAGAAGTACGCGGCTTCACCGGGGTGACCGACGCCCGTCAGGCGGTGGCCCGGGGGCGGCGGCGCGCCGGTCGCCGGATGGCGGAGCCTGGCTTCGACGCCAGCAGGGGGTCGAAGTCGTCGGTGACCGGCGTCAGGCGCGCCTCGTCCACGAAGACGGCCCCGTCGCGCACCTCGGCGAACAGGTCACGGCCGAGCACGGCACCGGCGGTGCCCATCCCGCCGTAGATGGTGGCGTTGATGCCGAACATGTGCTCGGTGCTGCCGCCGGCCAGGAACAGGCCCGGGATGTGGGTGGTGACCCGGGGCCGGAACGGGCCGAGGTTCCTCAGCAGCGGCGCGATCCCGTAGCAGGAGCCGCCGGTGGTGAGCGTGAAGCGCTCCTGGGTGATCGGGGTGGACGCCTCGCAGAAGACCATCCGCTCCCGGAGGTCGGGGATCATCAGCTCGGCGGTGTCGAGCACCCGCTGGGTGAGCTCCTCCTTGAGCTGGAGGTAGCGCTCGTCCCGGCCGTATCCGCCGCCGTCCGCGGGGCTGGTGCTGACGTTCCAGAACGCGTGCTCCTTCGGCGCCCAGCTGACGAGCTCGAGGGTCGAGAACCCGGGTGGTGCCGAGTGCGTCCCCTCGGGGTCCTTGGCGGTGGGGCAGCTGATGCCCACGGGCATCCGATCCGGGCAGCGGCCCGCGGCGACCTCTCGGTAGTAGCCGTCCACGTCGTTGGTGGGCCACACCCAGGCCAGCGGCGGGGTTCCCCGCTCGCGCAGGTCAACGTCGAGGGCGACGTACACCGCGAACATCGGCAGCGTCATCTCCAGGCTGTCCAGGCGGCGCCGCAACCGTCGGGTCAGGTGCTCCTCCCCCACGAGCTCGGACCAGGTCTTGTGGAAGTCGGCGGCTGAGACCACGACCCCGGCTCGGATCTCCTCGCCGCCGCGGAGCCGGACGCCCACGGCCCGTCCGTCCTCGACCAGGATGTGCTCGACCCGCGCCTTGGTGCGGACCCGGCCGCCGTGCGTCTGGACGACGTCGGTCAGGTGGGCGCCGATCACCTGTCCGCCCCCTCGCGGGTAGTACGCCCCCGCCTGGAGGTAGTGGTGGAGGAAGCCCGCGTGCATCGCGGTGGGTGTGCGGTGCGGAGGCCAGGTGTAGTCGCCGTTCTCGGCGAGGATCACCGCCTGGGCGTCGGCGCTGAGACCGCACGCGGCCATCAGCTTGGTGATCGGTCGCACCCCCAGCGCAGCAGCGCGAAGGGGCGCATGCGCGGCCGTTCGCCGGCGGCGATGGTGCGCATCACCTTGACGCACCGTCGCAGGCCGGGCTCCTCGTCGGGGAAGGCCTCGATCAGGCGGTCCAGGTAGGTGTCCCAGCCGGTCGGCGTCTGGAACGTGGTACCGGGGATCATGATCTGGCAGTGGCCCTCGGGGCGCTGGCGGAGCCACTTGATGCGCTCGGTCAGGGCCAGTCCGGACAGCGCCGTCTGCATTCTCCCCCCGGGTCCGCACTCGCCGACGTAGTGGGTGCCGACGTCGAACTCGAACTTGTTGCCGGCGCGGCGGAAGACCTGGGTGCTGCCGCCGACCACCTGGTTGGCCTCCAGAACCAGCACCCGCTTGCCGTTGGCCGCCAGGTACGCCGCGCAGGTGAGGCCGCCCGGTCCGGCGCCGACCACCACCGCGTCCCAGACCTCCGGGTCACCGTCCTGACCGGCCCCCGGGCGCACGTGCAGGCTCACATCCGGGCTGGGGACGGGCGTGGTCTGCGTCATCGCGAATCGCTTTCCGGGAAGTTATCTGGAGTAAGACTCCAGTTAACTCGTTTCCGACCCCCGTGCCAAGTGCGCAGCACCTCAGGCCGACGACGAGTTCAGGATGAGTCCGTCGAGCAGCACCAGTCCAGCCTCGATCACCGCCGACTCCACCCGCTCCGGCGACAGCACGAGGGCGTCCCTGCGCAGCGCGAGCGCGGCGACCCCGTTCCAGGCGCCGAACAGGAAGTACGAGGTCAGCTCCGGATCGACCTGCCGGATCGCCCCGGTCTCCACGGCGTCGCGGATGCTCTGCTCAAACTCTCCGCGCAGCTGGCTGAACCTGGCGACCACCTCGCCCTCGACCTCGGTGCGTGGACCGCGCTCACCGGTGACGATGAGGTACCTCAGCACCGCCGGGTGGTCCAGGAGGAGTCGCCGGTAGGCGGAGCCGACGCCGGCGAAACGCTCCAGCGGGGAGACCTGGGCGGCGTACGCCGAGCGCAGCGCCTCGGTGGCCACGGCCAGCACGCGCTCGGTGACGGCGGCCAGCAGCCCGTCCTTGGTTCCGAAGTGCACGTAGACCGAGGCGGGCGAGATGCCCGCCTGCGCGGCGACGTCCTCGATCCGGATCTCCTCGGGCGCGCGCTGGGAGAGCAGCAGCTCGGCCGCATCCAGGAGGAGCGCCCGAGTGCGTTCCCGTCGGCGCGACCCGCGCGCTGCCGCGGCGCGGGCGGCCTCGGGAGTCTCGTCGCTGGTCACGTCGCACATCCTAGGGCCGACTCGCCGGGGCCGACTCAGGCCAGGGAGAGGAAGAGCTTCTCCATCTTCTTCACGTCCAGGCTGTCGACGTCGTCGCCGTTGGTCAGGCACTGCTGGAGCCCCGTGGCGACGATCGCGAAGCCGGCGCGGTCCAGCGCCTTGGAGACCGCTGCGAGCTGGGTGACGACGTCCTCGCAGTCGCGGCCCTCCTCGAGCATCCGCAGGACGCCGTCGAGCTGACCTCGGGCACGCTTGAGGCGGTTGACGACCGGGGTCATCTCGGTGGGGTCAAGCTTCATCAGTCGTCTTCCTCGGGTAGGTCCAGGGATGCCAGCGCTGCGGTGATCCGCTGCTTGGCATCGTCTGCGATGGTCCGCAGGGCCGGGCTGTCGGCCAGCCCCATCATCGCCTCAGGGTCGAAGGCCTCGACCAGGGTGGTCGCATCGTCCAACGCGCGGACCACGACGTTGCACGGCAGGACCGCGGCGATGGACGGCTCGGCGCGCAGGGCTTCATGGGCCAGCGCCGGGCGGCACGCCCCGAGGATGACCTGGGGCGCGACGTCGACTCCGAGCTTGGTCTTGAACGTAGCCTGGAGGTCGATCTCAGTGAGGATGCCGAACCCCTGCTCCGCCAGGGCGGAACGGACCGCCTCCACGGCGTGCTCGTACCGCTGGCTGAGCTTCACGGCGATGGTGTAGCTGCCCATCAGGCGCTCCGCTCCCGCTCGGCGAGGGCCGCCTGGACGTCGAGGTCGCGAACCGCGCTGATGAGCTGCTCCAGGGCGGCGGCCGGCAGGGCACCCGGCTGGGAGAAGACCAGGTTCCCGCCCTTGAACGCCATCAGCGTCGGAATGGAGGTGATCTGTGCGGCGGCCGCCAGGGCTTGCTCTGCTTCGGTGTCCACCTTGCCGAACACGATGTCCGGGTGGGCAGCCGCAGCCTTCTCGTAGACCGGGGCGAACATCCGGCACGGACCGCACCAGGACGCCCAGAAGTCCACGAGGACGAGCTCGTTGCCGTTCACGGTGCTCTCGAAGTTCTCTGCACCCAGGTCGATCGTGGCCATGCCGTTCTCCTCACGTGTCGCGTCGGCCCCGCAGCGGGGTCCGCCAGCACAACGAGCATACCCCCCGCCGTATTCCCCCCAGGGAGTCCCGGAGCGGATCTCCTCGACTTGAGGAATACCCCCCAGGGTGTCTATGTTCTCCCTACCGCATACCCCGTCCCGTATTCGAACGGGTCACCACCGACGTACTCCCAGGAAGGCATCCCATGAGCCGCACCACCCCAGAGATCGACGTCCAGCAGCTTGCAGACGCCGCGGACCGCGGCACCGTCATCGACGTCCGCGAGCCCGCGGAGTACGTCGCAGGCCACGTGCCCGGCGCCCTGCTGGTGCCGATGGGACAGCTGTCCTCGCAGCTCGGCGACCTCGACCGGGAGCGACCGGTCTACGTGGTGTGCGCCTCGGGCAACCGCAGCGCCGCGATGACCGACCTGCTGGTCGTCGCGGGGTACGACGCGTACTCCGTGGCCGGTGGCACCAGCGCCTGGGCGCAGTCCGGACGTCAGCTCGCCACCGGCCTGGACGCCGGCCCTGCCGCCTCCGCCTGAGACCTCCCCCGCCGCACCGATGAGAACACCGACCTGGAGACACAGATGAGCAGCCTCACCATCCTCGCGATCGAGACCCCTTCCCTCGGCGACCGCAGCTACCTCGTGCACGACGGCGAGGTCGCCTTCGTGATCGATCCGCAGCGTGACATCGGCCGGGTCCTGGCTCTGCTCGAGGAGCACCACCTGAGGCTGACCGACGTCTTCGAGACCCACATCCACAACGACTACGTCACCGGCGGCCTCGCCCTGGCCCAGCGCACCGGCGCGGCCTACCACGTCAACGCCGCGGACGAGGTGTCCTTCGAGCGGACCCCGATCACCGACGGCGAGACTGTCGCCGCGGGGTCGCGGATGAAGATCCGGGCGATCGCCACCCCCGGGCACACCTTCACCCACCTCTCCTACGCCCTGCTCGACGGCGACGAGCCGTATGCGGTGTTCACCGGCGGCTCCCTGCTCTACGGGGCGACCGGACGACCGGACCTGCTCGGCGAGGAGCACACCGACGCCCTGGTGCGCCACCAGCACGCGTCGGCGCACAAGCTCGCCGAACAGCTCCCCGACGAGGCCGAGGTGTTCCCGACCCACGGCTTCGGATCCTTCTGCGCTGCCACCCAGTCCGAGTCCACCCAGTCCACGATCGGCCAGGAGAAGCGGTCCAACCCCGCCCTCACCCAGGACGAGGAGACCTACGCCCGTGAGCTCCTTGAGGGGCTGGCGTCGTGGCCGGCGTACTACGCGCACATGGGCCCGGCCAACGCCGCTGGTCCGGGAGCGCCCGACCTGTCCCCGGTCCAGCCGGCCGACGCCCACGAGCTGCGTCGGCGCATCGAGGCCGGGGAGTGGGTCGTCGACCTGCGCAACCGCACCGCCTTCGCCGCCGGCCACGCCCCGGGCACCCTCAACTTCGGCCTCGACGGCCCCTTCGCCACCTACCTGGGCTGGCTCATCGAGTGGGGCACTCCGGTGACGCTGCTCGGCGAGACCGCCGACGATGTCGCCGAGGCCCAGCGCGAGCTCGTCCGGATCGGGATCGACCGGCCCGCCGCCCAGGCCACCGGCGGCCCGGAGTACTGGACCGACGGCACGCTGGCGTCGTTCGCCACGGGCACGTTCGCCGACCTCGAGCAGGTCCGCCGCCACCGGCCGGTCCTGGTCCTCGACGTCCGCCGCGCCGACGAGCACGAGAAGACCCGCATCAGCGGCGCGATGAACATCCCGCTCCACGAGCTGCCGCAGCGCGTCGCCGAGCTGCCGGACGCAGAGGTGTGGGTGCACTGTGCCGGCGGCTACCGTGCCGGCGTCGCCGCCTCGATCCTCGACGCCGCGGGCCTGAGGCCGGTCGCCGTCGACGACAGCTTCGCGAACGCCGAGGACGTCGGTCTGCCCGTGGTCGGCTCCGAGGTCTGACCTGGTGAGCGTCACACTCCTCGTCGCGCTCCTCGCGGGCGCGCTCATCGGGCTCAGCCTGGGCGCCCTCGGCGGCGGCGGGTCCATCCTCGCCGTCCCGGTCTTGGTCTACCTGCTCGACCAGAGCGCCACCCAGGCAACCACCGGCTCCCTGGTGGTGGTGGGCGTGACCTCGCTGATCGGGGCCAGCACCGCCCACCGCGCGGGCAACGTGCTGCTCGGTCGCGGCGTCATCTTCGGCGCCGTGGCGATCGGCGGAGCCGCGCTCGGAGCGAAGGCCGCGGCCCACGTGGCCGACGACGTCCTGCTGGCGGCGTTCGCCCTGGTGATGCTCGTCGTGGGTGGGGTGATGGCGTGGCGCCAGTTCCGGCACACCAGGGGTGGCACCACCGACCCGCGGCCGGCGCTGGACGACCCGATCATCACCTTCAGCCCCACCTTCGCCTGCAACTGCCCACGCGCCATCAAGGTGGTCCTGACCGCCACGACCGTGGGACTGCTCACCGGCTTCCTCGGGGTCGGCGGAGGCTTCCTGGTCGTCCCCGCACTGCTGCTCGCCCTGGCCCTGCCGATGCGGTACGCCGCGGGCACGTCACTGGTGGTCATCACGATCACCAGTGCCGCGGCACTGGCCGTCCGGGCCGGCGCCGGTGCCAGCCCCGACTGGGCGCTGGTGCTGACGCTCACCGCCACGTCCGGCGTGGCCGCGGTCGTGGGCGCCCGCCTCGCGAACCGGCTGGAGACCGCCCGGCTGCAGGCCGCCTTCACCGTCCTCGTGCTTGCGGTCGCGCTGTACACCGCCGCCCGAGCGATACCTGTCCTGCTCTGACGCCTGTCCCCTTCCTGACCCTCCCCCACTGACCATTCCCCACCTGACCACCGCAAGCGGCCCCGGCCGCCTGCTCACGAGAACGGACCTCACATGAGCACCAGCTATGTCCGCGGCTCCGCCGCGCCAACCCACCCCGCACAAGCACCGGATCCACACCGGGCGTCGCGGCCCGGCCCCCTGGGCCGCCTCGGCGTCTGGGTGACCAACCACGTCAAGCTGGTCACCATCGTCTGGATCCTGGCCATCGTGGGCCTCGGTGCGTTCGCCCCCCAGGTCGAGAAGAACCTCTCGGGCGCCGGCTGGCAGGCCAACGGCTCCGAGTCCGTCGAGGTTCGTGAGCTCGCCCAGGAGCACTTCGGTGGCAACGCCAGCTCCGCGATCCAGGTCGTCGTGCACTCCGAGGACGGTCCCGTCACCGAGGGCGACGGCTCGAAGGTCCTCGCCGAGGTGACCCGGATGCTCGAGAGCGAGCCGCGGATCGCCGAGGTCGTCGCGCCCATGCCGGGAGCCACGCTGAGCCCCGACGGCAGCACCGCGATCGTGCTGGCCGGGGCGGGCGCCGACACCAACGAGATGGTGCGCGTCGCGACCGACCTCAAGGAGCCGCTCCAGGACCTCTCGGCCTCAGGGGTGACCGTCAACCCGACCGGGTCCTCGCTGCTGTGGAGCGACTTCAACGAGGCCAACCTGGACGCGATGCTCAAGTCCGAGTTCATGTCCTGGCCCGTCACCCTGGCCATCCTGGTCCTCGCCTTCGGCGCCCTCGTGGCAGCCGGCCTCCCCCTGATCCTGACGCTTGCCGGCCTGGTTGCCTCCGCCGGCTCGCTGGTGCTCATCAACGAGCTCGTCCCGGTCTCCATCTGGGCGATGAACTTCGCCATGATGTTCGCCCTGGCCCTCGGCATCGACTACGCGCTCTTCCTCGTGGTGCGCTACCGCGCCGCCCGGGCCGCCCGCAGGTCCAGCGACCCCGCACGCGCCGTCACCGACCGGCAGGAGGCGATCGCCCAGACCATGGACACCGCCGGCAAGGCCGTCCTCCTTTCCGGGCTGACCGTGCTGATCTCGCTCTCCGCGGTCATGCTCGTCCCCTCCCCGTCCTTCCGCTCCATGGCCGGCGGGATCATGCTCTCGGTGGTCTTCGTGCTCGCTGCGACCCTGACGCTGCTGCCGCTGGTGCTGTTCAAGCTCGACGACCGGATCAACAAGTTCTCGCTCCCCTGGGCCCGCTCAGGCGAGCACCGCTCCGCGAAGTTCGCCGCCTGGGGCGAGCGGCTCTGGAAGCGACCTGTCGCCTGGGGTCTCGCGTCGCTGGTGCTGCTGCTGGCCCTGGCCGCTCCGCTCCTCGGTCTCCAGACCGCCATGCCCTCGATCAAGGTGCTTCCCGAGGACGCCTCCGCGCGCGTCGGCTACAACCTGGTCCAGGAGGCCTTCGGCGAAGGCGCTCCCGGCACCCTGCAGGTCCTCGCCCAGCGCGATGACGCTGAGGCGACCACCGCGGTGCTGAACGAGGACGAGGGCATCGCCGCCGTCATGCAGCCGATGCCGGCAGCTGACGAGTCGGACCAGGTGCTGATCCAGGCGGTGCCGACCGTCGATCCCTCCGACCCGGTCCTGGGCGACACCGTGGACCGGCTGCGGGTGGACCTGCCCGAATCGGTCATGGTCGGCGGAGCCCCGGTCGAGAACCTCGACCTCAAGACACAGCTCGACGAGTCCACACCGCTGGTCATCGGCGTCGTCCTGGTGCTGGGCTTCCTGCTCCTGCTCGTGGCGTTGCAGGCGCCGCTGATCTCCTTGCTCGGGACCCTGGCCAGCCTGCTGTCCACCGCCGCCGCCTTCGGCGTAGCCCGCCTGATCTTCCAGGAGGGGTACGGCGCCGACCTCCTCGGCTTCGAGTCCCAAGGGTTCCTCGACGCCTGGGCGCCGGTGTTCTTCTTCGCGATGATCTTCGCCATCGCCATGGACTACACCGTGTTCCTGCTGGCCTCGGCCAAGGAGCACTACGAACGCACCGGCGACGCGAAGGACGCCATGGTGGGGTCGCTGGCCCACTCCGGCCGCGTCATCTTCGCCGCCGGCGCCGTGATGGTCGCGGTCTTCTTCACCTTCGCCCTGTCCGGGCCCATCCCGCCCAAGGAGATGGGCGTGGTGCTGGGCATCGCGGTCCTGCTCGACGCCTTCCTGGTCCGGCTGGTGCTGCTGCCGGTGCTGCTGCGCCTGACCGGCAACGCCGCTTGGTACTGCCCGGCCTGGCTGCGCCGCATCCTGCCAAACATCACCTTCGCCCACGACTGAACCCAACGATTCCAACCCACTCGAGAAGAGAAGGAGCACACCATGTGCCGAGCAGTGAAGTGCAAGACCTGTGGCAAGACCACCTGGACCGGCTGCGGCCAGCACATCGACCAGGTCAAGCGGAGCGTGCCGGCCGGTCAGTGGTGCAAGGGCCACCCCAAGGCCGAGCGCACCGAGGGCGGCTTCCTGTCCAGGCTGTTCCGAGGCTGACCGCGACCAGGTAGAGGCGGGGCGGGCCGTCGGCCTCGCCGCAGCTGCACGGTGCTCCCGGAGCACGGTGCAGCGCACGGCCCGCGCCCGTCGGAAGAAACCGCCTCGGGTATTCGCGTACTCATCAGCACCACCAGAAGAAGGAGAGTGCTCACCCATGTGTCGAGCAGTCACGTGCAAGACCTGCAGCAAGCCGACCTGGTCGGGCTACGACCACGCGAAGGGCACCAGCCCCAGCCTGCTCGGCCGGATCTTCGGAGGTCGGCCGTGAACCTCGACCGCGCCGTCCTCGCCGTGGCCGGGACCGTCACCCTCCTCAGCGTGCTCCTGACCTTGACCGTGTCGACCTGGTGGCTGTTGCTGACCGCGTTCGTCGGACTCAACCTCCTCCAGTCCAGCCTCACCGGCTTCTGCCCCGCTGCTGTCCTGCTGCGTCGCGTCGGCGTGCCGAGCGGCTGCGCATTCGCTCCGCCCGCCCAGTCGCCCCACGCCGAGTCACGCTCATGACCTCGACGAACCCCAGCACGCGCGGCAACCACGCACTCGGCGCAGTCGGTCCCAGGTGCTGGTGAACGGGTAGTAGGTCTGCCTGCGGCGCTGACCTGATGCCCAACCGTGGCCGCAGGCCACCTCGTCGGCGTACGTTGTCAGACCATGACGGCACTGCGACGGAGCAGCCCTCATGGCCAGGTACGGCGCCGGGCACCCGCAGGCGACGCGACGGCGGAGGCTCACGACCGCGCATGGCTGGTTCGGCAGCGGTGGCACCGACAGTTCTGGCGTCACAGTTCCTGGGTCCCGGCGACGTCCTGGTCGACGTACGCGCGGCCGGCGTCAACCCGCTCGACGTGATGATCCGCAACGGGGAGTTCAAGCAGGTCCTGAACTACCCGCGACCGTTCACCCTGGGCCATGACGTCTCAGGCACCGTCACCGAGCTCGGCGCCGACGTGGGTGGCTTCTAGGTCGGTGACGCGATCTGGGCCCGGCCCCGAGACCACCGCATCGGGACCTTCGCCGAGTCCATCGCCATCGACGCCACGGACATCGGGCTCAAGCCCGCCTCCCTGTCGTTCGCCGAGGCCGCGGCCGTCCCCCTGGTGGCGCTCGCGGCCTGGCAGGCGGTACGAGATGACGAGGTCGACGAACTGTTGGGCCGGGATGTCGAACGCCGTATGCCGGTCCTGAACAAAGAGTCTTCAGGTCGCCCCGCGGTTTGCCCGACAGTGGCGGCAAGCGACCACTCGCCCCACTCCGAGCAGCCAGCGCTCACGCCGCGGCTGCGACGAGGGCAAGCTCGAATCTTCGGCCCGGCAACTTTCAACGCGGTGACGCCATCTCACCGATAGCATCCGCCGCACGCCAGGAGAAGGACCACCATGGAGCCAGAGCGGAGCACGGCCACCCGTCCCGACCACGTCAACCGACTACGCCGCCCGCTGATCGTGGGGGCCGCGGTGGTGCTCGCGATCGCCGCCGTCACGTTCGCACTGCGTGCGGGGATCCAGGAGGACCCCGACCCCCGACCGTCCACCGCCGCAGAGAGCACGGAGCCCGCTCCCCGGGCCGGCGCCGCGGAGGAGACGCCGGCGAGCGAGGTGACCGAGGTGACCGAGGGCGGAAGCACCCTCCGGTTCGCAGAGTTCCCGCTCGACCTTGGGTGGGCCGAGACCTACGGCAGCAACATGGTCAACGGCCCCAGCAAGGGCGTCATCCTCATGCCGGAGGGCCACTGCGACGAAGGGATCCTCTACCACTCCGACGCTCAGGACAGGCTCTGGACCTACATCTCCGACGATGAGGTCAGCCGCAACCGCGCAATCCTGGGCTTCGCGGACGCAAGCGCCGCACGAGCCACCTTCCGGGCGCTGCGCGCCGCGGTGGCCGACTGCGACACCTACAGCAGCCCCTACACAAGCGACGAGGCCAATTCAGCCGAGCTCTACGACGCGATCGACGAAGCCAACGCTCGCGCCGGGACGACGACGTTCACCTTCGCGTACACGTTCAGGGGATCGGATCGGGTGCCGATGTCGGATCGGCATCATAAATTCGGTGTGCTGTACCAGTTCGCCGTCGTGGACCGGGTCCTCTACGGCAGCAACCAGTACGCCGGATGGACGAGACGGTCCGCGCGGGAGGGCGCGCTCACCCTGGACGAGGAGAACGCCCCGCTGGTCGCGCTCCTGCCAGGGCTCGAGCGATAGGAGTACGTCTGTCGGAAGCCGGCCGCCGTCCGATCCATCGGTAGCGACGATCCGTCGAGTCGCCTCGAGGCCGTCGGTAGATCCTGATCTCCATCAAGACGACGTCGGGGCGCAGGTTCAGGGTCAGAGTCACCGCATCGCTGCCGGTGCCGGCCTCGCATCACGACGGCACCCGCCAGGAATCCGGGTCGCTCAGGCACAAACGTCGCCACTGGGTGTCTCGGCCGCAGAACGCAACCAGCGCGAGCGGCTTACCTCATGGGTCTGCCGAGAGTCACGACGCGACTCCGCGCCGTTCAATGGGATTTCTAGGAGCCGCCAATAGCAACAAGGCCGGATCTGCATCTCTGCAGATCCGGCCTTGTCCTTTGTAGCGGGGGCAGTGTGCTGGTTCAGGACATAGGAAACACATCTCTCAAGACATAGGAAACACCGGACCGAGACCCTCCGGTGGTGTCGAAAGCCAGACTGATCATCACCGCGGTCGTCCTCGAGGGACGCCCACAAGCCGACGTCGCCCGCAGCTACGACGTCTCACCCAGCTGGGTCAGCAAACTCGTGGCCCGCTACCGAACCGAGGGCGATGCCGCCTTCGAACCCCGCTCCCGGCGCCCGCACACCAACCCGACCGCGATCCCCACCCAGACCGCGGACCTGATCCTCGAGCTACGCGACAAGCTCACCACAGCCGGCCACGACGCCGGACCCGACACCATCGCCTGGCACCTGACCCAGCACCACCACACAACCGTGTCCGTGGCCACGATCAGCCGCTACCTGACCCGTGCCGGCCTCGTCACCCCCGAACCCAAGAAGAAACCGAAGGCCTCCTACATCCGGTTCCAGGCCGCCATGCCCAACGAGACCTGGCAGTCCGACTTCACCCACTACCCGTTGACCGACACCACGACCTTCCCCAAGGGCATCGAGATCATCACCTGGCTCGACGACTGCACCCGCTACGCCCTCCACGTGTCCGCGCACCGGGCGATCACCACCCCGATCGTCCTCAACACGTTCCGCAAAGCCGCAGGTCAGCACGGCATACCCGGATCCACCCTGACCGACAACGGGATGGTCTACACCGTCCGCCTGGCCGGCCACGGCCGCCAAGGCGGCCGCAACGGCTTCGAGCAGCAACTACGCGACTGGCACGTGGTCCAGAAGAACTCCCGGCCCAACCATCCCACCACCTGCGGCAAGGTCGAGCGGTTCCAGCAGACCATGAAGAAGTGGCTCCGCGCCCAACCCGACCAACCCGCCACCATCGACCAGCTCCAGACCCTGCTCGACCGATTCGCCGCCGAATACAACCAGCACCGGCCGCACCGATCCCTGCCCCACCGCGCCACCCCAGCAGCGCTCTACGACACCATGCCCAAAGCCGTCCCAGGCCCCAGCCGCGACGCACAGACCCACGACCGGATCCGGCACGACCGCGTCGACAAGTCCGGCACCGTCACCCTGCGCGTGGCCGGCCAACTCAGACACATCGGCGTCGGCCGAACCCACAACCGAACCCACGTCATCCTGCTCGTCCAGGACCTCGACGTCCGCGTCATCAACGCCATCACCGGCGAACTCCTACGCGAGCTCACCATCGACACCAGCAAGGACTACCAACCCCGAAACGCGAAAGATCCGAACCCCCAGTGAGGGTTCGGATCTTTCCTATCTCTTGCGAGATCACATTTGTAGCGGGGGCAGGATTTGAACCTGCGACCTCTGGGTTATGAGCCCAGCGAGCTACCGAGCTGCTCCACCCCGCGTCGCTGAGACCAGGGTACCCGGCCGCCCGGGAGGCTCACACTCAGGGACCGCCGGGCGGCGAAGACGGTGCATCCACCTACGCCGAATCGCACGACCCGCGCGTGATACTGATGCCATGCCACCACGTACTCGCTGCTACCGCGGGGGCGTTCTCACCGATGAAGACTTCCCCCTGGAGCAGCTGTCCGATCACGTGAAAGACAAGTTGGCCGTTCTCTGGGTCGATCTGTGTGCCACGGATCTCGCAGAGCTGCAGTTGGTGGCGAGCGAGCTCGGACTGCACGAGCTGGCCGTCCAGGACGTCGCCCAAGGTCGTCAACGCCCTAAGTTCGACCGCTACGACGGACATGATTTCCTCAGCGCCTACACGGTGCAGCTCGACATGGACAGTGGTCAGCTGGTCACCGCCGAGATGCACGCGTTCGTCACCCCGGCCGTCCTCGTCACCGTACGGCCCGAGGAGAACTTCTCCCTCGATGCGTTGCTGGCCCGGTGGGACGACGAGGCTGGGCTCACCCGATTCGGAGTCGGCGCCCTGCTCCTCGGCCTGCTGAACTTCGTGGTCGACGGGCACTTCGCAGCAGTGGAGTCGCTCGACGACCAGATCGAGCAGCTGGAGGACCTCCTGTTCGATGACAGACCGCACGAGCAGAGCGTCCAACGGCGCAGCTTCGAGCTGCGCAAGAGTCTCGTGCGGCTCCGTCGCGTGGTCCTGCCCATGCGAGAAGTGGTCAACACCTTGATGCGACGGGACGTCGGGTTGGTCCCCGACGAGCTCATGCCCTACTACCAGGACGTCTACGACCACGTGCTGCGCGTGACCGAGTGGGCCGAGAGCCTGCGCGACCTCGTGAACACCATCCTGGAGACGAACCTGACGATCCAGGGCAACCGGCTCAACATCATCACCAAGAAGATCACCAGCTGGGCGGCCATCATCGCGGTGCCGACGGCGATCACCGGCTTCTACGGCCAGAACCTGCCGTATCCCGGGTTCGCCCAACACTCGGGCTTCGTCACGTCCTCACTCCTCATCGTTGCGCTCTCCGGTGCTCTCTTCATCACCTTCAGACGCAAGGACTGGCTCTGACCCCGTGCTGACCTGCGGCACCGTCTCGCGGTGAGTCCCAGGCACGCGTGGCCAGCTTCGTCAGGGGCGCGCTGGACTTCGTCTGGTGCGTCGGGCGATCCTGCGCAGCTGCGTGACCCGGGCGACGCCGGCGATGCCTACCATCACGCCGCCGCCCACTGCGGCGATCAACAGGGCCATCCCGAGAGGGATCGTCCCGTCAAGACCGAGGAAGTGGACCGCGACCTTCGTCGAGTTCTGGAGGACGAACACGATGAGGAGGATCAGCAGCAGCAGCGCGACCCCGGTGGCCACCCAGGCGGCGCTTGCTCGAGTGAACCCAGGGGCGGGGTCCGTGGCTGAGGTGCCGGCCTCGGGTGTGCCCGCTCCGACCCGTTCTTCGTCGGGTCCCGGGATGGAGGAGTCGGTCGTCATGATCACAGTCCTTCGTGGAGTCTGGAAGAAGTTGTCGACGACAGGATCGCGGTCCTCGGGTTCGTCACGCCGTTTGAAGGTACCCATCGCAGTGATGGTCCATCCCTCAAGCCACGCCCGGCACCCGCTCTTGTCGAGGGGCCCCTTGCCTCTGGGCGCACCACCAACCCAGGAAATGACAAAGGCCCGAAACCACTTCCGTGGTTCGGGCCTTGCCGATGTCCGGAGACATCATATTTGTAGCGGGGACAGGATTTGAACCTGCGACCTCTGGGCCTGCGGCGTGTGAGCTCGGTCCATCTGGATTTTTAGACGGTTCTTGACGATGTGTGCTCTGACCTGCGCAAAGACCCGGAAAGTTGCGTCCAGCCCGGCCGATCCTTCTGCTCCCTCTTGTTCCGGTACGGCTGCCTGTGCCCCCTCTGCGATTGAGGTGCGATAGCGAGCGCGCGGATCGCGGCAGATACGGACGTCGACGTGTCCGCCATGAGTGTGCTCAGTCATCTCGCAGGGCGCGATGCTGGTCGACGTTCCGCCCTGCATATGGGTCGGGCACAGGGTCAGGCTCGACGCTCGTGATGGTCTCCTCCAACCGCACTCCCGGTGGGAGGTTGCGGTAGTCACGCTCGGTCGTCGCCCCGCCGGAGCGATTTTCGTTTGCGGTCATTGTCCGACCCTAGTCCTGGAATCGAGATCAACGGGCGCCGCGCGGCCGGTTAGTCCTGGCGCGAATGCACGCATCTCGGGAGATCCGGACGTCTCTACGCGGCGGGCGTTATCACACCTCACTCGCAGAGGGGGGCCGGTGCTGGCGTTTACGGGACTAAGTGCGGCACGACTCAAATCGATCTCGAGTCCCCCAGAAGAGCCGACCTCGCAGCGCGGGAGACCGTCCCGAGATCAAGCTATTGAGTTTGCCGCCGCAGGATCCCTGCCCCCCTCCGCCCCGACGGGAACCGAGGGCTACCCGCTCGGTCATGCCGCGATCCCCGCGGTCCTGCCGAGACGCGGACGGTCGGACAGCGCAGCAGCGGACGGTCTCAGTGAGTGGCGAGCTGTCCGGTGAGTCGTTCGTGGCGGTCGGCGCTGGAGGGGTTGAGGCCGACGATGGTGGCGGTCTTGCCCTTGCGGGCGTACTTGGTGGTGATGGCGTCGAGTGAGGCGACGGTGGAGGCGTCCCAGATGTGGGAGTCGGTGAGGTCGATGACGACCTGGTCGGGGTCTTCGGCGTACTCGAACTGGGTGTACAGGTCGTTGGAGGAGGCGAAGAAGAGCTCGCCGGTGACGCGGTAGATGGCCGTGGCGTTCCCCTCGCGGTCCTCGACGAGCTCGCGGCGGGTCTCGGTGAGGTGGGCAACACGGCGGGCGAAGAGGGTCATGGCGACCAGGACGCCCACAACGACGCCGATGGCGAGGTTGTGGGTGGCGACGGTGACCGCGACGGTGGCGACCATGACGGTGGTCTCTGACTTCGGCATCCGGCGCAGGGTGGCGGGTTGGATGGAGTGCCAGTCGAAGGTTCCGACCGAGACCATGATCATGACCGCGACCAGCGCGGCCATCGGGATGATGGCTACGGCGTCGCCGAAGCCGACGACCAGGATGAGCAAGAACACCCCGGCCAGGAAGGTCGAGATGCGGGTGCGGGCCCCGGAGGCCTTCACGTTGATCATCGTCTGACCGATCATGGCGCAGCCGCCCATGCCGCCGAAGAACCCGGTGATGACGTTTGCGGCGCCCTGGCCCCACGACTCCCGGGTCTTGTCGGAGTGGGTGTCGGTGATGTCGTCGACGAGCTTGGCGGTCATCAGCGACTCCAGCAGCCCGACCAGCGCCATCGCCACCGCGTAGGGGGCGATGATCTGGAGCGTGTCGAGGTTGAACGGCACATCGGGGAAGAACAGGCTCGGCAGCGAGCTGGGCAGCTCGCCCTCGTCCCCCACGTCGGGGACGGTGACGGCTGCCAGGACGGTGAACCCGGTCAGCGCGACGATGGCGACCAGCGGAGCCGGGATCACCTTGGTGACCCGCGGGAGGCCGACCATCACCGCGATGCCGATGGCGATCATCGGGTAGACCAGCCAGGGCACGTCGACCATGTAGGGCACCTGGGCCATGAAGATGAGGATGGCCAGGGCGTTGACGAACCCGACCATGACCGAGCGCGGGATGAACCGCATGAGCTTGCCGAAGCCGCCGAGGCCGAGCGCGACCTGGATGAGACCACCGAGCAGGACGGTGGCGATCAGGTAGTCCAGGCCGTGCTCGCGCATGACGGGAGCGATGACCAACGCGATGGCGCCGGTAGCGGCCGAGATCATCGCCGGGCGCCCGCCGAGGAACGAGATGGCGACGGCCATGGTGAAGGACGCGAACAGCCCGACCTGCGGGTCGACGCCTGCGATGATCGAGAACGAGATCGCCTCGGGGATGAGCGCGAGCGCGACGACGAGGCCGGCGAGGACCTCGGTGCGCAGCAGCTTCGGCGAACGCAGCGCGGTCCAGACGCTGTTGTCGGGTGCGGGCTGCGCAACGGTGGGCGCGGACATGGTCAAGACAAGGTGCTCCAATCGAGCTTGGGGGTGGCGGTCGGCGGCCGTGGTGCGTGGCACTAGCTGTGAGTGCGAGACCATGGGGCCGGGTGCTGGCGTCATCGCCAGCGGAAGTCTGAACGCAACTCTACCCTTACGGAAGGGTAGAGTTGAAGTTGACGCGACGTGAGGGTGGCTACGGTGACCAGCAAGGTGGATTTGTCGGACACGGGGCGCGACGAGGCCGGGCTTCGGTCGTCGGCCGTCATGCACATCGGCGAGGTCGCCGCCCGAACGGAGCTGTCGCTGCGCAGCCTGCGGCACTGGGAGGAGGTGGGCCTGCTCGCACCCTCGGGTCGCACCGAGGGCGGGTTCCGGCTCTATACCGAGGACGACGTCGAGAAGATCTTGGTCATCCGCCGCATGAAGCCGCTCGGCTTCACCCTGGACGAGATGAAGGCCGTCCTCGACGACATCGAGGCCCTACGAGACCCCGCAACCTCGGACACCGCCCAGGTCGAGGCACGAGACCGTCTGGCCTCGGTCCAGGCAGAAGCCGCCGACCGACGCCACAAGTTGGTCCGACAGCTCGAGATGGCAGACGAGTTCATCGGCCTCCTCGCCCGGGAGACCACGACCCGCCGGTAGCCCGCCCTCGGGCGAAGAGCAGTGCCAGGCCAGCCAGGGACGCGGCGAGCCGACGAGCACGCCCACCCTTGATGTCGAGTTCCAGCGCGCTCCCCGTCGCCGCCGTCAGTCGTTGATGGCCTCGGACCGCTGCTCGTCGTCCGCGTCCTGGGGTGTCCTCTACTACGCGTTCGCTGCTGTCCAGTCCTCCATCGCCACCGACACCGGCTGGTCGAGCGTCGCCGTCACCGGCGCGTTCTCCCTGTCCCTGATCCTCTCCGGCGGCGTCGGGATCCGGGTCGGTCGGCACATCGACGCGTTCGGCCCACGCCGAGTGATGACCGCGGCGTCCGTGGTCGCCATCCCGGGGGTCGCCAGCGTGGCGCTGGCCCCGAACCTGCACGAAATCGGCGTCGACATCACCGGACGCAAGCCGAAGCCCGTCACCCCGCCCTGGTCGGCGCAGCAGACCTCGTCGTCATCCCGGGACGCGAGGCCAAAGTCGAACCCGTCGACGGCACCCGGTTCGAGGTCTGGGAGACCGACGAGCCCTCGGAACGAGGCATCGACGGTGCAGACCGCATGCGGCTGGGTCGCGACGACATCGCGGCACGAGTCCGCCGACTCGCGCAGGACCTGGGACTGGCCAAGATCCAAAAGTCACCGGCCACTTCCATCGTGATACCCACGAAGTAGTCCCCCTCCGCAGTCAATATTCGGACCTACCCGATCGCACTCACCTGCCGCGTAGGGGTGGCCCTACAACTCCTTGTCATGGACCCGCGGCCAAGTCTGCGAGCCACCGCTCGACCGCATGGGGCTCCACTCAGTAGAACGGCGATGCTGGAGGGCACCTTTCTGTCACCGCCGAGGTCCAGCAGACGGGTTGAGTGTCACGACCAGCAGTTCGCCAAGTCGCCGAAGTGTTGCCCGCACGTCATCGTGTCTGCGACATCTTGTTCAGCAAAACGGGTACCTCCTTCTCCATGAGCAACTACGAAAGCCGAACCGGCAACAACCGTCATGACGAAACGCACCGTGCCAACCCAATGGGCGCCTACGTCGCCACGGCAGGTGTGGTCGTATTTCTGATCGCCACTTTCCTTGAGTGGGTCCAGGCCGACGACAAGGGCTTCAGCGGCTATGAGACCGACACCGTCATCCCGTTCACGGCGTACCTCGGCGTCGGCCTGGCCGCTGCGCTGCTCTACGCCGCAAAGCGGGCGACCCGGCGTCAGCACCGGGGCCTGTCCTTGACTTCGATGGCGGCTGGAATCGCCGCCACCGGCCTGGCGCTGTCCTACCTCCTCGAGGTTCCCGGAAACGCCGAGCGGAGGTCCGGTTACGACACCGAGATTGGCGTCTACGTCGGCCTCATCGGAGCCATCGTCTGGGCAGTCGGCTCGTTCCTGCTGGCCAAGGAGCCGGAGGGCGACATCGAGCATCATGAGCATGACAACAACCGCTCCACTGGCCCCGCTGGCAACTGATTCGATACCGACCAGACCTCCGCTCCCGAACGTCGCAGAGAGTCGCGGTGAATGTCGTGGAACCCGCTGTGGGTTCCACGACGTTCTCGTCTTGCCACCGGATGAACCTGCGAGGCCGTACGGCTGGCCGGGCTGGCGAGTGCCCGCAATCGAGGGGTCCGACCTCTGGAGCGCATAGCGCGCTCAACAAGCATGAGCGTGCACTTCGGATCAGGCGTTTGCTGGCGCTCCCCCCGCTGCCGCTCGCCGGTGCGGACGACACACCTGCGTGGGGGCGAGCATCGTCTGGGTCTAACAATCATCACCCGCGGGGTTCGAGAGCTTCGGGTGTTGGTGCGGCTCGGGTTCGCGGTCGTGCTGACGGGTCGCACGCGGCACCGGGCCGGCGCCCCACCGCACCCTTGGAGAGTCCGCCGACTGGGCCTGGGACGGCGGTCGGGTCCCGACGCGTCAGCCACGGGAAGTCTGACGGGCGGTTGTGGTGGGTCAGCGGCCGTAGTGGTAGCGGCAGGCGGCGATGCGGACTTCAGTGTTGGTGACCTTGTAGACCAGCCGGTGTTCGTCGGTGATCCGCCGTGACCAGTAGCCGGCGAAGTCATGCTTGAGCGGCTCGGGCTTGCCGATGCCTTCGTTGCCGTTGGGCACGACGTCGTGGATGAGCAGGTTGATGCGCTTCAGCACCTTGCGGTCCTGGGTCTGCCACCACAGGTAGTCCTCCCAGGCATTGGCGTCCCAGACCAGCCGCATCCTCAGTCGGCGTCGAGGAGGTCGTGGCTCTGCCCTGCATCGGCCTCCAGACGCTCCATGGCGTCGAGCAGGCGACGAGCGTTGGCAGGCGATCGCAACAGGTAGGCGGTTTCTCGCAGGGACTCGAAGTCCTCCAACGAGACGATCACCACCGACGGATGACCGGCTCGTGTGATCACAACTTCCTCTCGGTCGTTGACCACGTCATCGAGCACCTGGGCATAGCGTGCTCGGGACTCGGTGTAGCTCAGCGTCTTCACCATCCCACCTCCTCAGTACAGAAAACTGTACAGCCCGGGTCAAGGGTGCGGGGCGGGGCGCGCGCCGTGCGCCAATGGGTTGGAAAACGCGCCCGTCGAGGGGTCGTAGCCATCGATGATGCGAGCCTGAGCGACCACCCCGAGCCCCATTGCGAACGGATGTGACGGGGGGTTTCTGGGACCCAATCCGCGACATAAGTGGAATCGGTTCAAAACACACAGTGGCCCCCGATCTGCGTTTCCGCAGGTCAGGGGCCACCTTCTTGTAGCGGGGGCAGGATTTGAACCTGCGACCTCTGGGTTATGAGCCCAGCGAGCTACCGAGCTGCTCCACCCCGCGCCGCTGAACAGAACATTACGTGATCGGCTTGGGCAGACCAAATCCGGGGTGGGGCGAGGACTCGCCCCACCCCGGAGTCACTCGTCGGTCAGCTCCACGGCCTCGTCGATCAGCGCCTCGGCGTCGGCGATCGCCTCGGCCCAACCGACGGTGTCCCCCTCGCGCTGGGCAGCCCCGGCCTCCTCGAACTTGGCCGCGGCCTGGTCGAGCAGCTTGCGCACCTGGGCGTTCACCGACTCCGCGGGCTCCGACGGGGTCTCCTCCCCACCTTCGGGCTCGGTGGGAGTGGCGGTCTCGGAGTCCTCCACACCCAGCACGTCGGCGATCGCGCCGCGCAGCGTGGTGTCGATGCCGACCCGTCCGCCGTAGGAGACGAGCACGAAGCTCAGGATCGGGTAGGAGGACTCCGAGGAGTCACGAGCGGCGTACAGCGGCTGCACGTACATCAGCCCGTCGCCCACCGGCATGGTCAGCAGGTTGCCGTAGCGCGGGTTGATGCCACCCTGGTCGAACGAGAACAGCTCGTCACGCACGTCCTCGTCCGAGGCGATCTCGTTGGCCACCAGCGCTGGCCCGTTGGTCCGCTCGTCGGCCAGCTCCAGGGCCTCGATCTTGCCGTAGTCCGGACTGTTGGCGTCGGAGTTGACCGAGACGAAAGCAGCCAGGTTGGCCTTGTCGCGAGGCACGTACACCGAGGTGAGGGACCAGACCTGACCCTCCGCCGGCTCCTCCTCGCCCTCGGCCTGCCGGTTCAGGAACAGGCGGTACGGCGGCTGCTGGTTGTCCTTGTCGTTCGGGTCCTCCGGGACCTCCCAGCGGTTGTTGTTCTGGTACCAGTCCTTGGGGTCCTGGACGTGGTAGCGGGCGAACTGGAACCGCTGGGCCTTGAACAGGTCCTCGGGGTAGCGCAGGTGCGACATCAGGGACTCGGGGATCTCGTCCTTGTCCTGGACCACGTCGGGGAAGGCGCCGCGCCAGGCCTGGAGGATCGGGTCCTCCTCGTCCCAGGCGTAGAGCTTCACGGTGCCGTCGTAGGCGTCGACCGTCGCCTTGACCGCGTTGCGCACGTAGTTGACCTCGTCGGTGGGCAGGGTCTGGAAGCCAGGCGCCTGCTGCAGCGAGTCGTCGGTCATGTCCTCGAAGGACTCCCGCTCGGACTGCGGGTACTGGTCGGTGACGGTGTAGCCGTCGAGGATCCACTGGATGCGGCCGTCGACGACGACCGGGTAGGGGTCTGCATCCACGGTGAGCCAGGGGGCGACCTTCTCGACCATCCGGCGGGGGTTGCGGTCGTAGAGGATCTTGCTGTTCTCGTTGACCCGCGAGGAGAGCAGCATGTTCGGCTCGCCGAACTTCACCGCGTACAGCAGCTTGTTGAACAGTCCGCCCACCGGCACGCCGGCGTCGCCGTCGTAGGTGGTGGCGGCGCTGGTGTCGTCCTCCTCGCCCTGGGGCAGGTCGAGCTCGACGTCGGGCCCGTCGGAGGCCTTGCCGACGATCGAGTAGCTCGGGCTCAGCTCACCGAAGTAGACGCGCGGCTCGTAGGGCTCGCCCTCCATCTCGGCCAGGGCGCTCTGTCCGTCCTCCTGACCCTCGGCCCACTGGATCCCGGCGGCCTGGCTCCGGTTGTCCCCGGGACGCTGGTTGGCGTACGCCGCGATCATCCCGGTGCCGTGTGTGTAGACGGTGTGCAGGTTGGACCAGTTGCGGTCCCCCGGGGCCAGACCCTCCTGGTCGAGCTCGCGGACCCCGAGCACCATGGCGCGCTCCTGGCCGCCGAGGGTGTAGCGGTCGACGTCGAGCACGTCGGCCACGGTGTAGTAGGCGCGGACCTGCTGCTGCTGCTCGAAGGTCTGCTTCACCAGCTGGGGGTCGACCAGGGGGACCGACGAGGTGTCGGCGTCCAGGGCCGCCAGCTGGGCGTCGAGCTCGGGGGCGCTGGTGTAGCGCTTCACGTCGACGTCGTCGATGCCGTACGCCGCTCTGGTCGCGGCGATGTTCTTCTCGATGTACGGCGCCTCCTTGTCCGGCTCGCTCGGCGAGACCTGGAACCGCTGCACGACGCCCGGCCAGATCAGGCCGAGCAGGATCGCCGAGAGCGCCAGCAGAGCGACGCCCACCGAGGGCAGCACCCAGGTCTTGCGCCAGATGTTGAGGAAGAAGAGCACGGCGCAGATGATCGAGATCCCCAGCAGGATGTTCTTGGCCGGCAGCACCGCCTTGTCGTCGGTGAAGTTCATCCCCGTGATCAGGCTGCCCTCCTCGTTGAGGAGGTCGAAGCGGTCGAGCCAGTAGTCGACGCCCTTCGCGAGGACGAAGAGACCCAGGAGCGCGGAGAACTGCGCCTGCGCGGCCGGGCTGAGCCGGTCCCGGCTCACCTGCAGCCGGATGCCGCCGTACAGGTAGTGCACGACCGCGGCGGCCAGCAGCCCGATGACGGCGACCGCCATCGTGAAGTCCACGACGTAGTGCCACCACGGCAGCTCGAAGACGTAGTAGCTCACGTCGCGGTCGAAGAACGGGTCCTTGGTGCCGAACGGCACCGAGTTGCGCCACAGGGTGAACTCGCGCCACTGTCCGGCACCGGAGGCTCCGGCGAACAGCCCCAGCACGACCGAGACGCCGGCGAGCAGCCATCCCCGCAGCGGGGTGACCGCTCCGCGGTAGCGATCGAGGTTGTCCTGCTCGCTGGACGCGGGGCGGAAGTAGGGACGGAACCGGTAGGCCAGGTACATGTTGAGCGCGACGAAGGCGCCCATCACGACTCCGGAGGTGACGAACAGTCCGACGCGGGTCCACAGCAGGGTGCTGAACACCCCGCCGAAGCCGAAGGAGTCGAACCACTGCCGCTCGGTCCAGAAGGACGCGAACGCGGTGAGCAGCAGGAAGCCCACCAGGAGCACCGCGGCCGTGATCACCAGCGCCCGTGACCGCCTGGGCACCGCGGGCGGCTCCGCCGCCGGCCGGGCCGGCTGGCCGAACATTCCACTCACTGGGTCTCCTCGTCGTCGAACGTGCTGGAAAGCAGGGCGATCAGGCCGGGCACCAGGTCGGTGCCGTCCACGACCGACTGCTGGTCGTCGTGGGCGCGCAGCCGCAACGCGCAGTACGTCGAGCCGGTGCGGGTGACGCCCGCAACCAGGCGCACCTCCTGCCGCAACGGGTGGTTCCGTGCGAACTCACCGGCCTCCGTCGGGTCCTCGGGGAGCTCGGCGTCCGAGCCGGGTGGCAGCACCAGCCGCTCCAGGGCGACCGCGCACCCGTCGACGCGCTCCGGCCAGACGATGGACTCCAGCACCTGCTCCAGCGGCTGGTCCACCGGGAGGCGTTCCTGCTCGACCGGGGTCAGCGACCCCATCGCCGCGGACTGGTCCAGACCCATGCTGGCGGCCAGTTCCGGCTCGGACTCGACGAGCCGCTGGGTGCCGACCAGGGCATACATCCGGGCCGGCTGGTCCCAGCCCAGGCTCGCGACGTGCGTCTCGATCTCGAGCACCGCCGCAGCCAGGGCAGGATCGGGAAGAGTCACCTGGATCTGTGGGTCCGTCATGACGTGGAGTTCCTTTCACACGACGGCAGTTCGACCTGTTGGTCTGCCGCCCAGTCCTGGACCGCCTCGAGGGCGGACTTCATGGTCTCGACGCGCACCAGGCGCATGTCGCCGTTCTCGGCGTGCACCGCCTCGTCGCAGTTGTCCGCCGGCACGAGGAACAGGCCGGCGTCGGCCTCCCTGGCGGCGGCGATCTTCTGGGCCACTCCCCCGATGGGCCCCACCTTGCCCTCGGCGTCCAGGGTGCCGGTGCCGGCCACGATGTTGCCGCCGGTCAGCGAGCCCGGAGTGAGGGTGTCGTAGACCGACAGCGCGAAGAGCAGGCCCGCGCTCGGTCCGCCGATGCTGGAGTCCAGGCTCACCGAGACGTCGAAGGGGAAGTCGTAGCCGGCGCCCGGGGTGATCCCGACCCGTTTGTCGCCGTCCACCAGGGTCGGGGTGACCTGGGTGGTGAGCCGCTTCCCGTCGCGCTGGATGACGAACTCCAACGGCTTGCCCGCGGGCGCTGCGTCGACCGCTGCGACCACGTCGTCGGCGTCGGCGATGGGCCGCCCGCCTACCTCCACGAGCTGGTCCCTGACCTCGAGCTTGCCGTCCGCGGGCAGGCCCTCGCTGACCGAGAGCACCTCGACCACCGGACTGACCTCGTAGCCGAGCTCGGTCAAGGCCGTCGCGATGGCGGTGTCCTGGGAGGAGACCATCTGCACCGCGCCCTCGATCTTGCTCTCCTCACGCGTCTGGTCCGGGCTGTAGACCGAGTCGTAGGGCAGCACGGCGTCGTCGGGGTCCGCCCAGGCGGCGAGGACCTCGAAGAGGTTGACCGTGGCCTGGGGGCGGGACACGTAGACGGTGGTCAGACGCAGCTGCCCGTCGTCGCGGTAGGTCTTGGCCCCGGAGACCTGGACGATCTCGTGGCCGTCGGACTCGCCGAGCACGTTGACGGTCAGTCCTGGCTCGTAGGTGACGTACGGAAGGGGGGTGAAAACGGCCGCCAGCCACAGCGCGACGATCAACGGCACCGCGAGAACACCCGCCAAGGTCCGTTGACTCATGGCGCCAGCCTCTCAAACGGCTGCAACTACGACACGCGTCGGGTGGACGGCGGGACCTCGGAGGCGTCGCGGGTCGGTCGCACCGCGATGCCGGTGCTCCGGTCCCGCATCCGCGCCTCCGGCTTGGCCGGGGTCGGCCGGTCCTTGCTCAGCGCGCGGGCGAGCCGCTCGACCGCCACCTCGCGGTCGATCTCGCCCCGCCCCTCGCGGCCCAGCCAGCCGACCCAGCACATGGCAGCGGACGTCACCGCCAGCGAGGGCACCAGCCACCACAGGATCTCCACCCCTGGAGCCTAGGCACCCACGTGGTCCGGGCGCTCGTGCCACGCCGCGGCGGAGCGGCCCGCGTGCAGTCTCACCTCGGGCGTCCTCACCCCGGGCGTCGATCCGGACCGTGCCCTCAGGGGGTGCCGACCCACTCCTCGTCGCCGTCGTCGAAGCGCTGGTGCTTCCAGACCGGCACCTCGGCCTTGAGGGTGTCGATCAGGGCCCGGCAGGCCCGGAAGGCGCCGTCCCGGTGCGCGGCGGTGGCCGCGACCACCACGGCGATGTCCCCGACCCGCAGCGTCCCGGTCCGGTGCACGGCCGCCACCCCCAGCACGTCGTGCTCCTGCACGATCCGACCGGCCACCTCGCGCAGCTTGTCCAGGGCGCTGGGATGGGCGGAGTAGTCGAGCCCGTCCACACCTCGCCCGCCGTCGTGGTCGCGGACCCGACCGACGAAGAGCGTCAGTCCGCCGGCGGCAGGATCGTCCAGGGCTGCCAGCACCTCGGCGACGTCCAGGTCGGACTCGCGCAGGTCCACCAGCCGTACGGCGTCACGAGAGCTCACGCCGTCGAGTCTAGGAGGCGCCCGCCCCGCTGTCCGGCAACCGGTCGGCGAGTAATCTCGTGACATGACCGACAACCCCCCTCAGCCCGGCCAGGGAGACGACAACCCGTTCAAGGGCACTCCCTTCGAGCAGCTTTTCGGCGGCGGCGGACTGCCAGCCGGCATGCCGGACCTCGCTTCGCTGATGGGGCAGGTGCAGCGGCTGATGCAGCCCTACGAGGGACCCATCAACTGGGACTACGCGATCGACATGGCCCGCAAGAGCGCCGCCCAGCAGCCGGACCCCTCCCCGACCCAGGCCCAGAAGGACGCGGTGGCGGACGCGGTCCGCCTGGCCGACCACTGGCTCGACGCCGCCACGGACTTCAGCTCCGGGGTCACCCAGGCGACGGCCTGGAGCCGGGCCGAGTGGATCGTGGGCACCACCGAGGTGTGGAAGAAGCTCGTGGAGCCGATCGCGACCTCCGCGGTGGAGTCCCTGGGCCAGGCCCTCCCCGAGGAGGCACGGGCCCTGGCCGGCCCGCTGATCGGGATGTTGGGCAAGGCCACGGGCGCGATGGTCGCCACCCAGGTCGGGTCCGGGCTCGGCACCCTCGCCGGGGAGGTGTGGGGCGTCACCGACGTCGGGCTCCCCCTGTCCACCCCCGGCCAGGCCGCCCTGGTCCCGGCCAACATCCGGGCCTTCGGCGAGGGACTCGACGTCACCGACGACGACGTGCTGCTCTACGTGGCGCTGCGGGAGGCTGCGCACCACCGGCTGTTCGCCAACGTGCCGTGGCTCTCCGAGCACCTGCTCGCAGCGGTGACCGACTACGCCCGTGGCATCGAGATCAACACCTCCGACATGGAGGAGAAGCTGCGCGGCATGGACATGACCAACCCGATGGCCATGCAGGATGCCTTCGAGGGTGGGCTCTTCGACCTCTCGGACTCCCCCAAGCAGCGCGCCGCCCTGGAGCGGCTCGAGGTCACCCTGGCACTGGTCGAGGGCTGGGTCGACCAGGTCGTGGGCCAGGCGACGGCCGAGCGCATGCCGGCCGCGGCCAAGCTCCAGGAGGCAGTGCGCCGCCGCCGTGCCGCGGGCGGCCCGGCCGAGCAGGCCTTCGCCTCGCTGGTGGGTCTGGAGCTGCGCCCCCGCAGGCTGCGTGAGGCCTCCACGCTGTGGGGCTCGCTGCAGAGCCGACAGGGCACCGAGGCCCGGGACGGCGTGTGGATGCACCCGGACCTGCTGCCCACCGCCGCTGACCTCGACGATCCCCTCGGCTTCCGCGAGGGGGCAGAGGCGACCGGGGACCTCTCGGAGGAGGAGTTCGACGCCGGGCTCCGCGACCTGCTGGACGGCCCGCGCGGCGACGCTCCCGAGGACCGGCCCCAGGAGTGAGCCTGCACGCGGACGCCCTCGCCCGCCTGCAGCACTGGCAACCGTCGGTGGGGCGGCAGGCCGAGCTGCGCCAGCGCTTCCTCGCCCACCTGCTCGCGCGACCCGACGGGCTGGACCGCGGATGCTTCCCCGACCACGTGACCGCCGGAGTCCTGGTGCTCTCCCCGGACCTGGACCAGGTGCTGCTCAACCTGCACCGCAAGGCACGGCGCTGGTTCGCCTTCGGCGGGCACTGCGAGCCCGGGGACCGGTCCCTGTCCGGCGTCGCCCTGCGAGAGGGCCTGGAGGAGTCCGGAGTCGCATCCCTGGAGCTGGATCCGGTGCCCGTGCACCTGGACGAGCACGCGGTCGACTTCTGCGACCCCTCGGGGACGGTCCACCATCTCGACGTGCGCTTCACCGCGCTCGCCGAGCGCGGGGTGGCGCACGGCGCGAGCGAGGAGTCGCTCGACGTGCGCTGGTGGCCCGTCGATGCCCTGCCACCCGGCCTGGAGGCGGAGATGCACGAGCTGATCTCGGCGTCCCGGGACCGGTGGCGTCAGTCGATCACCTCGTCCTCACGACCCGGTGGGCCCTCACTGTCCGGCGGATCCACCTGGGCGGCCGCGGACCAGCCGAGCAGGTAGCCGCGCGCCCGCTCGGCGCGCGGGTAGCGGTTGACCCAGCCCCAGAAGCGCTCGTCGTGGCTGGGCTCGAGAAGGTGCGCCAGCTCGTGCACGATCACGTAGTCGATGACCCAGGTGGGCAGACCCTGGAGCCGGGCCGAGAGCCTGATGGACCGGTCGCCGGGCGTGCAGGAACCCCAGCGGCTGCGCTGGTTGCCGACCCAGCGCACCGATGCCGGCTGGGCCAGCCCACCGAAGATGTCGTTGTTGAGCTGGCTCGCGCGGGCCAGGAGCTGGTCGTCGCTGGGACGCTTGCGCGCCTCCGAGCGCTCCAGCCGGGCCACCATGTCGCGCACCCAGCGCCCTTCCTCGCGCTTGCTCATCGCCGCGGGGATGAGCACCACGATCCTGTCGCCCTCCCGATAGGCCGACACGGTACGACGGCGCCGCTTGCTGCGCCGTACCTCGACCTCCGCCCCCGGATCCATAAGCGTGACGCTACTGGTTGGCCCACGCCAGCAGTCGATCCTGCGACCACGTGTTGACAATGCGGTCCGGATCGATGCCGGCCGCCTCCGCCCGCTCGCACCCGTAGTCGAGCATGTCGAGCTGCCCGGGCGCGTGGGCGTCGCTGTCGATGGAGAACAGGCACCCCACGTCCCGCGCCAGCTCCAGCAGGGCGGTGGGCGGGTCCCGCCGCTCCGGCCTGCTGTTGATCTCGACCGCGACGTCGCCGGCCAGGCACGCCTCGAAGACGGCTCGGGCGTCGAACTGGCTCTGCGCCCGCACCCCCCGGTTGCCGGTGACCAGGCGCCCGGTGCAGTGCCCCAGGACGTTCATCAACGGGTGGGTGGTGGCGGCCACCATGCGGCGGGTCATCGCGTCGGCGTCCATGGCCAGCTTGGAGTGCACGCTGGCGACGCGTACGTCGAGCCGCGCCAGCATCTCGTCGGTCTGGTCGAGGCTCCCGTCGTCGAGGATGTCGACCTCGATGCCCTTGAGCAGCGTGAAGCCCCCTCCCCCCAGATGGGTGTTGACCGCGTCGATGACGTCGAGCTGACGGGCCAACCGTCCCGCGGAGAGCCCGTGCGCCACCTTCAGGCGCGGCGAGTGGTCGGTGAGCACGAGGTACTCGTGCCCCAGCTCCATGGCCGTGAAGGCCATCTCCTCCAGCGGCGAGCCGCCGTCGGACCAGTCCGAGTGGGAGTGCAGGTCCCCGCGCAGCGCCTCCCGCAGCTCCCGGCCGCCGGTGGCCAGCGGTCCGGCGTACCGCTCCTCGAGCTCGGCCAGGCGCTCGGGCACCCTGCCCTGCGCCGCGGCCGCGATCACCGCGGCGGTGCTGCGCCCGACCCCGGGCAGGGCGGTCAGCGTCTCCTCGTCGAGGTGGCGCGCCAGCTCGGAGGGGGCCAGCGGCAGGATGGCGGCGGCCGCCGCCCGGTAGGCCTTCACCTTGTAGGTGTCCTCCCGGGCGCGCTCCAGCAGGAACGCGATTCTGCGCAGCGCTGCCACGGGCCCCAGCTCGGACCGGCTCTCCTCAGGCACGAATCTTTCCTCCACAACCGCCGCTGCGGCATCGGTGCTGCTCAGCCGGGTGCCGCATGGCGTTCCCGGGCGCGTCCTCCACAGGCGAATCCTGCCATCAAGCGGGTCATCCACAGTTCTGAGCAGTTTTGCACAGCTTCTCCACAGGCTGTTCACCCTCCGAACAGGTCAAATACCTGCATTCCGGTTGACCCACCGGTGCGGACTCCCTAGCGTTCGGCACTGACGAGGCCCCGGCCGGGTCGCGGACGTTCGCAAGGGGAAGGCACGCGTTCGCGCTCGGCGGGGGCCTCTTCTGCGCCCGGACGATTTCACGCTCACCGGTGTGCCGTTCACGCCTGCGACCGCCGGTGGCGTAGTGTTTCGAGCGGTCTGGGACCCATTCGTCCCTGGACTCCGACGGGCTTCCCCGATCCCCCCGTCGCGACGACCAAGCAATACCAATCACAAGGAGGCCGTCATGGCGGAGACCTGGAGCGGCGAGTTCTACTGCGTCAAGTGCAAGGAGAAGCGCGAGGCGGAGGGTGAGGTCAAGGTCAATGACAAGGGCACCCGGATGGCCAAGGCTGTCTGCCCTGTCTGCAGCACCAACCTGAACCGCATCCTCGGCAAGGCGTGACTCACGCCCCCACGCGGTAGTTCCTGACGACGGCGTCACCCGATCGGGTGACGCCGTCGTCGTTTTCTCGACCCGAGCCCGCAGTCTGCGGACCCGCACGGTTCACCCGGCGCCCCTGTGGACGAGCTCGGCGGCGGAGCCTGCGGTCCTGCGAGGCTGGCCGGCATGACCTCCACCTCCGAGACGCTGAGACTGCGCCGCGGAGTCGGCGTGCTGCCGCGCGGCAACGGCCTGCTGCAGGTCGGCCACGACCCCAGCCGGCGGGTGCTGCTCCCCGACACTCCCTCCATCGCCGGGTTCCTCCACGACCTCGCGGCCGGGGTCGACCCGCCTCAGGCTCCGGAGCTGGAGCAGGTCGTGGCCACCTTGAGGAGCAACGGCCTGGTGGTGGACGCGGGCGACCGGCGCCGTCGTCATCGCGCTCGCTCGAGGACCTCGGTGGAGGTCCTGGGACCCGACCCCTGGCGACGAGAGCTGACCCTGCTGCTCGTGGAGGCGGGCCTGGGCCCCCCGGGGCTGTCGCCGCCCTCCCAGGACGGGACGACGGCCGACGGCGTCACGGTGCTGCTCAGTGCCGGCGAGCCGGACCGGGAGTACGTCGACGCTCTCACCCATGCCGGCGACCCGGTGCTCTTCCTCAGCGTGGTCGACGCCCGGGTCCGGCTGGGACCGTTCGTGCTCCCCGGAGTCACCGCGTGCCTGCGCTGCGTCGATGCCCACCTCGCCGCCGTCGACCCGTGGCACACCGGGGCGCTACCGGCCGCCGCCCGCGGTGAGTTCCCCCTGGACCTGCCGCCGTTGCTGATGCGGCTGGCGCTGGTCCGCGCCGCCGGGGACATTGCGGTGTGGGCCGAGGGCCGGCGCCCCCAGACCTGGTCGGCGACCACCTGGCTCGGGGAGGACCTGGACGCCGAGCACGAGACCTGGACCCGGCATCCGCACTGCGGCTGCAGCTGGGGAGACTCCCTGCTGACCCGATGACCCGATGACCCGGTTCGACACCTCGAGCCGAGCCCAGGACTTCGGGCTCGGCTCGAGGTGGTCGGCGATGCGATGTGCCGGGCTTGGCCTGGCTCAGATCGCCCGGGCCAGGGCCAGTCGCGCCTGCTGGGCAGCGCGCTCGGCCTTGCGGCTCATCCGCCGGGCGGCTGCCACATGACGCCCGCGCCGCAGCTCTTGCGCCTCTCCCAGGCGCACGGAATGCTGACTGCGAGCCAGCTCCTCATACATCAGGTTCATCTCAGTGCTTCCGTTCTGTGTGGTGTTCACTTCTGGTGGTCTTCACTTCGCGTGGTGTTCGAGTCCCTGGCCGAGGCCGCCGGGTCAGGCAGCGAAGCCGTCCGGGCTCTTGCGGGGCCGGCCCCGGGGCCGCTTGCGTGGGATCACCGCTCCCTGGAGGAAAAGCTCCCCACCCCAGACGCCCCATGGCTCGCGGCGCTCCAGGGCCTCGGCGAGGCACTGGGTCCGGACCGGGCAGCCCTGGCACAGACTCTTGGCGTGCTCCACGTCGTCGGGACGCTCGGCGAACCAGAGCTCCGGGTCGTTGACGCGGCACGGAGCCGACGACGGGTCCGAGGTCTTGGTGCGGTCGAGAACGCTGGTGGTCATATGTGTCACCTCCTTGGGTGCTGACCTGGTCATGGGCGGATGAGGAAAAAGAAAAGGCCGCGAATCCCGGTGAGGGATCCGCGGCCTGGAGATGCCGTCTGTCAGCTGTCAACAGAGCGGTGGTCTCCAGGCAGAGTTCTCCCAGATAACGGGCTTGTTCGGCGCCACGAGGCGGCAGGGAACCTCGGCGAACGAACCTGCGCGGTGGCCGGCGTAGGTCCCGTTGGCAGCACCGGTCACGCGCGCGCCAAAGGACGGCAGCTGGGCCGTCACGGTGTTGGTGATGCTGTCCATGTGGTCCACCTCCTCGACTCCTCTGGCGCCGACCGTGCCTCGGTCGTTGCGCGACGTGATTGCGTTCACAGAAAACTATCGTGGCCCCGCAGTCAGGGGCAAACGAATTAATCGGGTAATTCGCGCCAGCTCGCTTCCAGCGGGTGCGCAGCCCTCAGGCGAGCAGCGCGCGGAGCTCCTCGCCGTACCGTTCGAGCTTCTTCGACCCCACCCCGGCGATGCTCAGCAGGTCGGCGTCGTTGGTCGGCCGCTTCTCCGCGATCAGCTGCAGGGTGGCGTCGGTGAAGATCACGTAGGCCGGCACCTCGTCGGCGCCGGCGCGCTCCCGCCGCCACTCGCGCAGCGCCTCGTAGAGCGTCTCGTCGTAGGACGCCGGGCAGTCCGCGCACCGCCCCACCTTCTTCTCGGCGGCGTGGGCGAGTGGGCGCCCGCACTCCCGACAGTGCAGTGCCTTCCGCGACCGCCTGGTGGGACGCTGGCCGCCGGGGGCGGTGAGCTCGGCGGATCCCGAGATCGACTCCAGGAAGCGCGAGGGCTTGCGGCTGGCGCGGCCCCCCGGGTTGCGGGCCTGGGCCCAGCTCAGCGACAGGACCCGACGAGCGCGCGTCATGCCCACGTACAGCAGCCGCCGCTCCTCCTCGACCTCGGCCGGCGACTGCGCGTAGATGATGGGCAGCGTCCCCTCGCCCAGTCCCACGAGGAAGACCGCGTCCCACTCGAGCCCCTTGGCCGTGTGCAGCGTGGCCAGGGTGACCCCCTCGGCAACTGGGGCGTGCTGCTCGGCGGCGCGCCGGTCCAGGTCGTCGACGAAGGCCCCGAGGTCTCCCCCGTCGCGGGCGAACTCCACAGCCTGGTCGACCAGTGCCTGCAGCGACTCCCACCGGTCCCGGGTCTGGCCGCGCGCGGTGGGGGCCTCAGCAGACCAGCCCATGCCGGAGAGCGTGTCGCGGACAACCTCCACCACGTCGGCGGCGGCTTCTCCGGAGCGGGCCGTGCCACGCAGCAGGGTGACTGCCTGCCGCACCTCGGCACGGTCGAAGAAGCGCGCCGCACCGCGCACGACGTACGGGACGCCGCGTGCCGCCAGGGCGTCCTCGAACGCCTCGGACTGGGCGTTGATCCGGAGCAGCACGGCGACCTCGCTCGCCGGGGTGCCGCTCTGGAGCAGCCGCGCCACCCGCTCCGCGACCGCGGTGGCCTCCGCCACCTCGTCGGGGTGGGTGAACGACTCGACCTTCGGCCCGCTGGGTCGCTGGGCCACCAGCGCGACGCCCATGCTGGGGGTGCCGGCCAGCAGGGTGTTCGCGGCCTCCACGATCTCGGGGGTGGAGCGGTAGTTGCGCACCAGCTCCAGCGAGATGGCGTTGGGGAACCGGCTCGGGAAGTCCTTGAGGTAGCCGGCGTCGGCCCCGGCGAAGGAGTAGATGGTCTGGGACGGGTCGCCCACGACACACAGCTCGTCGCGGCCGCCGAGCCACAGGTCCAGCAGCGCCGACTGCAGCGGCGAGGCGTCCTGGAACTCGTCCACCACGAACCACTTGTACTGGCGTCGGACCTCCGCCGCGACGCGGGCGTCGTCGGCCAGCATGCCGGCGGTGTAGAGGAGCACGTCCTCCATGTCCATCCGGTTCTGGGAGCGCTTGAGCTCCTCGTACGCCTCGTAGACGTGCGCCACCGTCTCCGGGGGCAGCTCGCCGACCTGCCGGCCCCGGGCGGGGGCAGCCCGGGGATAGTCGTCGGGAGAGATGTTGCTGACCTTGGACCACTCGACCTCCGAGGCCAGGTCGCGCAGCACGGCCTGGTCCGGGCTCAGCCGCTGGCGGCGCGCGGCGGTGGCCATCAGGCCGAGCTTGGACTCCACCAGCACGGGCAGGTCCTGGCCGTGCACGCGCGGCCAGAAGTAGCGCAGCTGCCTCAGGGCAGCGGAGTGGAACGTCCGTGCCTGGACGCCGGCGGCGCCCAGGGTGCGCAGACGTCCGCGCATCTCGCCCGCGGCCCGGGTCGTGAAGGTGACCGCCAGCACCTCGGAGGGAACGTAGATGCCGGTGGCCACGCCGAGCGCGATGCGGTGGGTGATCGCCCGGGTCTTGCCGGTGCCGGCGCCGGCCAGCACGCGCACCGGGCCGCGCAGCGCCTCCGCGACCCGTCGCTGCTCGGGGTCGAGGGCCGAGAGCAGGTCATCGGGGGTCGGCACGCGGGAACATCTCCTGAGGTGGCACGGTTGGTGTGGAAGGACGAGCCTAGACGTCCGCGACGACAGCTGCGGACACGACGAAAGAGATTCAGATGAGCACCTTCACGATGTACAGCACCCCCTGGTGCGGCTACTGCCACCGGCTGAAGGGTCAGCTGGAGCGCGAGGGAATCGCGTTCGACGTCGTGGACATCGAGCAGCACCCCGAGGCCGTCGAGATCGTGGAGAAGGCCAACAACGGCAACCAGACGGTGCCCACGCTGCTCTACGCCGACGGCTCCACCCAGACCAACCCGTCACTGAAGCAGGTCAAGGACAAGCTGGCCGAGCTGGCCGGCTGACCCGGCTCACCATCCTCCCTGCAGCGGTGACCCGTACCAGTCCTCCAGCAGGGAGGATGAGATCGAGACCGAGCCCGGCACCACGATCTCTCCGGACGCGAGCCTGGACCGCAGGTCCTCGCGGGTGAACCACCGGGCCTCGGCGATCTCGGCCCCGTCGACGTCGATCTCGGTGGTCACGGCCTCGGCCACGAACCCGACCATCAGGCTCGCCGGCAGCGGCCAGGGCTGGCTGCCGAAGTAGGTCACGGCACCCACGGTGATCCCCACCTCCTCGGCGACCTCGCGACGCACGGCGTCCTCCAGGGTCTCCCCCGGCTCGCAGAACCCCGCGAGGGTGGACCAGCGGTCAGCCGGCCAGGTGGCCTGCCGTCCGAGCAGGATCTGCTCCTGCGCGGTGCCGCGCTCCCCGTGGGTCACCGCCATGATCACCGCCGGGTCGAGCCGCGGGAACTGCGACTTGCCGCAACCGGTGCACAGCAGCTCGTGCCCTGCCGCGCGCGGCCGCAGGGTGCTTCCGCACCGCGGGCAGTGCCGGGTGCTCCAGTGCCACTCGGCGAGACCCACCGCGTGGAAGAGCCAGGGGGCCTCGCGCGGCCCGGCCTCCTGGTCCGACAGCGCGCCGAAGAGCCCGCGCAGCGGCAGCCATCCCTCCTCCTCGGTCGAGGCCGGCAGCAGGACCGCGAACCGGGTGACCTGGTCGCTGCGCCCCAGCAGCACGCGCAGCCCTTCCTGCGGAGCCTGGTCCGGCGCCAGCCAGTGCACCCGCCCCTGGGCGGCTCGCACCCGGGTGCCGGACACCACCAGGACCCGGGTGCTGGGGTCCGCCCACTGCTCGGCGAGCCACCGGTCGTCGGTCCGG
The DNA here is from genome assembly GCF_002865585.1 of Nocardioides houyundeii. Taxonomy (NCBI): domain Bacteria; kingdom Bacillati; phylum Actinomycetota; class Actinomycetes; order Propionibacteriales; family Nocardioidaceae; genus Nocardioides; species Nocardioides houyundeii. The sequence continues at coordinate 2,653,349 of NZ_CP025581.1, forward strand.
TGCAGCCCTTCGCGGTTGTGGGCGTGGGCCGACAGGGCGACGTGGGGCAGTTCGCGGATGGGCACGTTGCGAGGATAGTTTCCCCCCATGAGCACCCACATCGGCGCAGCCGCCGGCCAGATCGCTCCGGTGGTCCTGATGCCCGGAGACCCGCTGCGCGCGAAGTGGATCGCCGAGACCTTCCTCACCGACGCCACCTGCTACAGCGAGGTCCGGGGGATGCTCGGCTACACCGGCACCTGGGGCGGCCAGCCGGTCTCGGTCCAGGGCTCCGGAATGGGGCAGGCGTCACTGGCGATCTACTCCCACGAGCTCTTCGCCGAGTACGACGTGGCCACGATCATCCGCGTCGGCTCCTGCGGCGCGCTGACCGAGAACCTCGCGGTGCGTGACGTGGTCATCGCCTCCGGCGCCTGCACCGACTCCTCCATGAACACCCACCGGTTCGGCGGCTACCACTACGCACCGGTGGCCGACTTCGGCCTGCTCCGCGCCGCCCACGACGCCGCGCAGGCCAGGGACGACGTACGCAGCCACGTGGGCCTGATCTTCTCCAGCGACTCGTTCTACTCCTCCCGCCCCGAGCTGATGAAGCCGATGGTCGACCACGGGGTGCTGGCGGTGGAGATGGAGGCCAGCGCGCTCTACACCGCGGCGGCCGCGCACGGGCGCCGGGCACTGGCCATCTGCACCGTCTCGGACCACATGATCACCGGCGAGGAGACCACGGCGGCCGAGCGTGAGCAGACGTTCGGCGCGATGGTCGACATCGCCCTCACCGCGGCTCTGGCGGTCGGCCCGGCCTGACGAGCGCCTTCAGGTCCGCGCGATCCGGGAGTCCCTCGGGCTCCACGGTCCGACCGCTGCGGACGTGGTGGAACACCGCCCGCACCCGCTCCAGTGGCAGGCCGTGCAGCTCCGCCCAGGCGATGCGGTAGACGGCCAGCTGCAGCGGGTCGGCGCCCTCGTGACGCCCGGTCTTCCAGTCGACCAGGAGGTGGCTCCCGTCCGGCTCGCGGTAGATCGCGTCGATCCGTCCCCGGACGACCTGGCCGGCCAGCAGCAGCGCGAACGGCGCCTCGACCGCGTGCGGCACCCGATCCGCGAACGGGCCCTTCTCGAAGCGGGTGATGACCTCCTGGAGATCGAACCCGTCGTCGATGTCGCTGTCGAATCGCCCGGGCAGCTCGTCGGGGTCGATGAGCCCCTGCTGACCGAACCGTGACTCCACCCAGGCGTGGAAGCGCGTCCCGAAACGGGCCGCCGGAGACGGCGCTCGGGGCATCGGCCGCGCCAGGTCAGCGGCGAAGGCGTCCGGGTCGTCGCGCAGCCGCGACAGCGACGTGGCGCTGAGGCTGGAGGGCAGCGCCACCTCCAGGGCGGTGGAGCCGTCTCGACGCGCCTCCACCAGCAGTCGCTCGAGCTCCTCGTCCCAGGTAGAGATCCGGGCCTGCTCCAGCAGGTCCAGCTCAGCGCTCTCCGGAGCGCTCGGGGCGGCCCGGCGATCCATCGCCTCGCGCACCAGCTCCGCTGCGGCGATCCGGTGCATCGCCTCGGTGGTGCGCTCGGTGACCGGCCACGGGCGCTCGGTGACCCCGGCCAGCAGCGGGTTGCGGGTCTCGGGGTCGGGCTTGGCCGACCAGGACTCGGGCTCGGCTCCCCACTGGGACATCGTGGCCCGGATGCTGTCCTGGTAGGGCGAGGGCCCCAAGGGGGTCTTGCGCGACTCCGTCCACAGGTGGGACGAGACCACGAGCTCATGCCGGGGCCGGGTGAAGGCGACGTAGCCCAGTCTGAGCTCCTCGGTCGCGGCATGCTTGCGCGAGGCCTCGCGGAAGTCCTCCAGGTCCTTCTTGGTGTGTCCCTTGAGAGTGGGGAGGTCACGTGCGTCGCCGCGCAGCGGGGAGGGCAGGACCGCCGGTCCCCCGGTCCACAGGGTGCGTCCGCGGGTGTTGGGGAACTTCTCCTCGCACACCCCGACGCAGAAGACCACGTCCCACTCCAGTCCCTTGGCCCGGTGCACCGTGAGGAGCTTGACCGAGTCGGCCTCGGTGGGGGTCGCCACGTCGAGGCCGTTGCCGAGCTCGTCCTCCGCGGTGAGGTAGGCCAGCAGCGCCCCGAGCCCCACGTGCCCGTCGACGCCCTGGAAGTCCGCGACCGCCTTCACGAACAGGTCCAGGTTGTCGCGGCGGGCCCGCGCCGCCTTGCTCACGGCGGAGGCGAGCTCGATGTCGATTCCGGTGGTGTCGATGATGCGCCGCACCAGGTCGAGCAGCGGCTCGCCGGTGTGCTGACGCAGCTGACGCAGCTCCGCGGAGAGGGCGGAGAATCGCTCCCGCGCCTCCGCGGAGTAGGGCCCGTGCCCGGGGTCGTCGAGGGCGTCGGCCAGGGAGACGATCTCCATGGGGTCGGCCCCCGCGACCGCGTCGGCGAGCTGCTCGGCCACGTCGGCCCGCGACCCGCCGCGGGCCGTCCCCGGGCCCACCAGCTCCTCGGCACGCCTGCCGAGCAGAGCCAGGTCGCGCGGTCCCACGGCCCAACGAGGACCGTTGAGCAGGGTGAGCAGCGCCGCGTTGGCGGTCAGGTCCTGCAGCAGGCTCAGCGTGGCCACCACCTCGGCGACCTCCGGCAGCCGGAGCAGGCCCTGGAGCCCCACGATCTCCACCGGGACGTCGGCTGCGGAGAGCGCGTCGAAGACGTCGGCGGCATGGGCGTTGTCACGCACCAGCACCCCGATCTCCCGCCAGGCCGGCGTGCCGGGGCGCTCGGCCACGAGCCGGTTCCGCGACTCCTGGACCTCCGCCGCGAGCCAGGCGAGCTCGTCGGCGTAGGTCTCGTGCACCGCTAGGCGCACCCCACCGTCCGCGGCGTCACCGGGCGCCCGCAGCGGCTCCACCGAGTCCAGCGACTCGTAGAGCGGGCGGGCCAGCTCGTTGGCCGCCGCCAGGATGCGCCGGTCCGAGCGCCGGTTGACGGTCAGCGGGAAGGTCGGCACCGGCGCCCCGTCGGCTCGTGGGAAGTCCAGACCGAAGCCGAGGATGTTGGAGACCGAGGCCCCGCGCCAGCCGTAGATCGCCTGGTTGGGGTCGCCCACCGCCATCACGGGGTGGCCGCGCCCGGACTCCGCGTCCGGACCGGAGAAGAGGCGGCTCAGCATGGTCGCCTGCGCCACCGAGGTGTCCTGGTACTCGTCGAGCAGGACCATCTTGAACTTGCGACGTTCTTCCACCCCGACCTCGGACCGCTCGGTCGCCAGGCGGGCGGCGAGCGAGATCTGGTCGGAGAAGTCCATGACCTGGTGGTCGGCCTTGAGCCGGCGATAGGTCTGCACCAGCGAGAGCAGCTCCTCGCGTCGGTCGATCACGTTCATCGCGTCCAGGGCCGGCTTCCTGGCCCGCTCGGTCACCGAGACGTGCTCGAAGGCAGCCCGGGTCCGGGCGTCGAACTCGCGCACCTGGGCCACGTCGACCAGGTGCTCGCTCATCGCGCCGTCCAGGCCGAGGATGTAGTTGACGACCGTGGGCGGGTGGTCGCTGAGCAGCGCCACCGGGCCGACGTGCCGCTGGATCGCCCGGACGGCGAGCTGGTAGCGGGTGGCGTCGGCCAGCACCCGAGTGTCGGGCTCGTGCCCGATGCGCAGACCGTGCTCGGTCAGCAGCGCGGAGGCGTAGGCGTTGTAGGTGGCGACCGTGGGCTCCAGCACCTCCTCGCCTTCCTCGGCCGAGGTGCTGCCGCCGGCCAGGCCGGCCTCGCGCAGGGCGTCGGCGACCCGTCGGCGCAGCTCGCTGGCGGCCTTCGTGGTGAAGGTCAACCCCAGGATCTCGTGTGGAGCGACCCGGCCGGTGGCGACCAGGTGCACCACCCGAGCGGCCATCAGGGAGGTCTTGCCGGAGCCGGCGCCCGCGATCACCACCGCGGGTGCCAGAGGAGCGTCGATCGCCGCCCACTGCTGGTCCGAGACCTGGAAGTCGGTCCCCATCACCCGTTGCAGGTCCGCGGGGCCGGAGATGTCCACGATCACGACAGCACCGTCCCGCTCCCCTTGATCGGGCACAGGGTGATGAAGTCGCAGCGGTCGCAGTGGGCACCGGACCGGGCGGGGAACCGCTCGGCACGCAGGGCGCCCACGGCGGCCGAGAGCTGCTCCTCGATCAGGAGGGGCCCCTCGGCTGCCGGGTCGGGCGGCGACTGGAACTGGGTCACCACCTCCCCCCGTGACTCGTGCCGCAGCTGCACCAGCTCGGCGCCTCCGACCTGCACCGGACCGGGCACGTGCGGCGCCAGGGCCTCGTCGAGGGCACCGTGGGCCACGGCGTACTGGTAGAGCGCGAGCTGGGGGTGATTGGCCACCTCGTCCTTGGTGGGCCTGTGCTTGCCGGTCTTGAGGTCCACCACCACGACCCGGCCGTCGTCGTCGATCTCGATGCGGTCGGCGAAGCCGTACAGCGTGACGTGCTGCCCGTCCGGCAGCACCACGCTCACCTGGAGGCGCTGCTCGACCTCCACCAGCGTCCTGGCCCCGGGGGCGCGGTGCCAGGCCAGGAACCGGCGCAGTGCCGACTCCACCTGGTCGCGCTCGCGGCTGGCCGACCACGGGGTTCGGAACGGGATCTGGTCCCAGACCTGGTCCACCATGGCCATCAGCTCGCCGATCAGCTCGGCCGGCGACGCCTGTGGGTCGCCCAGCTCGCCCCGTGCCACCCGCTCGGCCAGGGCATGGACGACGAGACCGAACCCCTGGGACGAGGTGGTCGAGGTCGCTCCCCCGGCCTCCCGCTCGAGGAACCAGTGCGCGGGGCACTCCAGCAGGGCGCTCAGGGTGCTGGCCGACATGGTCACCGGGCGCTCCAGCTCGCGCAGCGGCTGGTCGGAGCGGGAGAGGCCACGCGTCCCCCACCACGAGTCGGGATCGGCCTGGGGCACCAGCGGGGACTGGCCCCGACGCTCCGCGGCGAGCGCCGCCAGCCGCTCGGCCGCCGCCCGGCGCAGGCCCTCGCTGCTCTCCGGGTCCGCGGTCACCCGGCGCAGCTCGGCCACCAGCCCGGCCAGGCTCAGCGGCCGGGAGGGCCGTCCGCTGAGGTGGGTCGTGGAGACCTCGAGCTCGGCCAGGAACCGGCTGGGCTGCTCGCCCTCGTCCTCGGCGGACCGGACGGCCGTGACCACCAGCCGGCGCCGGGCCCGAGTGCACGCGACGTAGAAGAGGCGGCGCTCCTCCTGCAGCGACTCCCTGGCCGAGGTCGGCTCCTGGAGCTGGTCCCGGCCGATCCGGTCGGCGCGGAGCAGGGTCGCCCGACGCCGCAGGTCGGGCCAGCCCTCCTCCTGCACGTGCGCCACCACCACCAGCTCCCACTCCAGGCCCTTGGAGCGGTGGGCGGTCAGCAGCCTCACGGCCTCGCCGCGCACGCCGCGCTCGGAGAGGGTGTCGGCCGGCAGGTCCTGCGCGGTGAGGGAGGCGAGGAAGGCCCCGACCCCGAGATGTCCCTGCTGCTCCTCCGCACGCGCCGCAGTGTCGAAGAGCGCGCAGATGGCGTCCAGGTCCCGGTGCGCCAACCGGGCCGAGGACCCGCTCTGCTCGACCGCCGTCCGGAGTCGTCGAGGCCAGGAGGTCCCCGACCACAGGTGCCACAGCACCTCCTCGGCGGTGGCGCCCGTCAGCAGGAGGTCACGGGCACCGTGCAGCAGCGAGCCCAGGGCTCGCGCCCGGGTCCCGGCGCGGCCGTCCACGTCCTCCAGCAGGGCGGGGTCCAGCACCGCGGCCCGCACCAGGTCCGCGGAGGGGCGCGGGCTGCGGCCCTCGGCCTCGGCGCGGGCGCGGTCGGCGGTCCGGAGTGCCCGGGCGAGGCTGCGCACGTCGGTGGCGTCCATCCCGGCCAGCGGCGACATCAGCAGGTCCTGGACCGCGACCCCGTCGACGTACGTCGGGGCGGCCGGGTCCTCGACGTCGAGGTGGAGCACCGTGCGCAGGGCGTCCAGCAACGGTCGCACCGCCGTCTCGTGGACCAGCGGAGTGTCGTCGGCGGCGACCTCGATCGGCACCCCGGCCGCGGTGAGCGACCTGCGCAGCGCCGGGATGCTCTGCTGGCCCGAGCGGACCACGACCGCCATGTCGGACCAGGCGACGTCATCCTCCAGGTGGGCACGGCGCAGCAGGTCGGCGAGGTGCTCGGCCTCGGCCCGCTCGGTGTCGAACGTCAGGACCTCGATCTTGCCGGGATCCGAGCGCGAGGAGACCGGCGAGAGGAACGCCTCCTTGGCGGCATCCGGGATGGTGCCGGGCAGTGCCAGCCGACGGGCGACGCGCTGTGCGCCGAGCAGCACGTGCGGGCCGAAGCGCCGGGTGGTCTGCAGCGCCACCACGTCGGCCGGGGCCCCGTCGGCACGGGGAAAGGCGGTCGGGAACTCCAGGATGCCGCGCACCTCGGCGCCGCGGAAGCCGTAGATGGACTGGTGGGGATCGCCCACCACGGTCAGGTTGCGGCCGTCGCCGCCGAGGGCGCGCAGCAGGTCGACCTGCCCCGGATCGGTGTCCTGGTACTCGTCGACGAAGACGTGGGAGAACTCCGCGCGCAGCTCGTCGCGATGCGTCTGCGCCACCAGCGCCGCGCGACGGATCAGGTCTCCGTAGTCGATGGCACCGAGGCTGTCGAGGACGTCGAGGTAGTGGTCCATGAAGTAGCCCGCGGCCTCGAACTCCGGCAGCTCGTGCGCCACGCCCAACGTGCGCAGGCCGAGCCCGTCGAGCCCCTTCTCCCGGGCACGCGCCAGGACGTCGTGGACCTCGCGGGCGAAGCCCCGGGTGCCCAGGGCCCGCCGCAACGACTCGGGCCACCGGACGCTCTCGGCAGAGTGGGCCAGCAGCTCGGCCAGGACCACGTCCTGCTCGGGGGCCGAGAGCAGTCGCAGCGGCGTCGCGTACAGCTCGGCCGGCGCGTAGCGGCGCACCAGCGCGTAGGCGAAGGAGTGGAAGGTGGAGGAGGCGGTGGCGGCCGTGGTGCGTCCCAGCCGCGCGGTGATCCGGTCCCGCAGCTGCTCGGCGGCCTTGCGGGAGAAGGTGAGCGTGAGCACGCCGTCGGGACGGGCGCCGTGCTCCACCCGGTCCACCACGGCCTCCACCAGGGTGGTGGTCTTGCCCGTGCCAGGGCCGGCCAGCACCAGCAGCGGCCCCGTCCGGTGCTCCACCACCCGGCGCTGGTGCGCGTCGAGCACCGGCACGTCGACGTCGGCCGCTGGCGGAACCAGGGTGTACGTCGTCCGTGGCGCTGCGCTGCTCATGTCCACGACCCAACCATCAGCCGCCGACATCCCTGGGACCGGCCGGTGCGGGTGCCGCTCAACGCTCGCCGGCCACCAGCATGGTCACGGTCATCGTGGAGTCGTCGAGGGCGTGCACCGCGTGCGGCAGCTTCGGCGGCAGGTGGATCAGGTCTCCGGGGCGCAGGTCGTGCTCGGCCCCAGCGACCTCGAACCGCAGGTGTCCGGCCAGGCACTGGACGATCACCGCGTGGTGCGCCTGGTGCTCGTGGAGCGTCTGGCCGGCGGCGAACTCGAAGAGCACCACGTGGGCGTCCTGCGCGACGAGCACGTTCTGCGCCCGCGGCTTGTCCTCGAACGGCTCCAGCATGCCGATGAGGCCGGGCAGGTAGGTGGGCTCTTCCATGGCCGCCACCCTACGACTCCTCAGCCGAGGGCGGGGCGCTCGTTGTACACCCCGGCCTCGTCCTGGCCGCTCAGCGCGGCGATCCTGGCCATCACCGCGTCTGTCACCTCGCGGCGGGCGCGACCCGCCGGGACGCCCGCGTCGGCGCCGGTGAAGTCCATCGGCTCCCCGAAGCTGACCCGGACCTTGACCAGCCGCGGGAGCCGGGCCCCGACCGGCTGCAGCTCCTGGGTGCCGCTGAGCCCGACCGGAACCACCGGCACACCGGCGCTCAGCGCCAGGTGGGCCATCCCGGTGCGGCCGCGGTAGAGCCGGCCGTCGCGGCTGCGGGTGCCCTCGGGATAGATCCCGAAGGCCTCCCCGCGGGCCAGCACCTCCAGCGCCACGTCCAGGCTGCTCAGGGCGGCGCGGGAGTCGTCGCGGTCCACCGGCAGCATCCCCATCCCCTGGAACCACCCGCGGACCAGCGCCCCGCGCACCCCCGGGCCGTCGAAGTAGTCGGACTTGGCCAGGAACACCACGCGTCGAGGCACGACCACCGGGATGACCATGCTGTCGGCGAAGCTGAGGTGGTTGCTGGCCAGGATCACCCCGCCGGTCCTGGGCACGTGCTCCAGCCCGGAGACCTCGGGTCGCCACACCGCCCGGGCGAGCGGAGGCACCACCCGGTGCACGGCGTCGAAGAACATGGGCTCATTGTGCCCGCCGTCAGGCCGGCCACGAGCCACCAGGGGCGGTCGCCGCGACGAACGCTCGAGGCAGGTCCACCCGGCCCGAGGGGCGCATCGGGGTGCCCTCGGCCAGGTGCCGGGACCGCGCCCGGTCGACGTGGCCGGACGGCAGGGTGCCGTCTGCCCGGACGACCCGCCACCAGGGCACGGCACCGCCGTCGGTGGCCAGCACCGAGCCGACCTGCCGGGGGCCGCCCCCACCCGCGACCGACCCGAGAGCCTCGGCGATCGAGCCGTACGTCGTCACGTGCCCAGGGGGCACGCGCTCCACGCACTCCAGGACGAGCTCGGCGTACTCCCCGCGACCGATCACCGGCTCGCCCCTGCCTGCCGACCCGGCTCCCCCGGCGTCCCGGCCCGGCTCAGTACGTCGGCTGGCTGGGGTCGATCTGGTTGACCCAGGCCACCACGCCACCGCCGACGTGCACGGCGTCGGCCAGGCCGGCGCCCTGCACGATCGCCAGGCACTCCGCGGAGCGGACGCCGGACTTGCAGTGCAGCACGACCTGCTTGTCCGAGGGCAGCTGGCCCAGCGCGTTGCCGTTGAGGAACTCGCCCTTGGGGATCAGCACCGACCCGGGGATCCGGTTGATCTCGTACTCGCCCGGCTCGCGGACGTCGACCAGCACGAAGTCACGAGTGCCCTCCTCGCGCTCCTTGAGCATGGAGTCCAGCTGGGTCACCGAGATGGTGGAGCCGGCGGCGGCGGCGGCGGCCTCGTCGGAGATCGCACCGCAGAAGGTGTCGTAGTCGATGAGCCCCTCGACGGTCGGGTTCTCCCCGCACAGGGCGCAGTCGGGGTCCTTGCGGACCCGGAGCTTGCGGTACTCCATCTCCAGGGCGTCGTAGATCATCAGCTTGCCGACCAGCGGCTCGCCGATCCCGGTGAGCAGCTTGATGGCCTCGTTGACCTGGATCGAGCCGATGGAGGCGCAGAGCACGCCCAGCACGCCGCCCTCGGCGCACGAGGGCACCATGCCCGGCGGCGGCGGCTCGGGGTAGAGGCACCGGTAGCAGGGCGCGTCGGGAGCCATGGACGGCGCGAAGACCGAGGCCTGGCCGTCGAAGCGGTAGATCGAGCCCCACACGTAGGGGATCTTGAGGAAGTACGCCGCGTCGTTGACCATGTAGCGGGTGGCGAAGTTGTCGGTGCCGTCGACGATCAGGTCATAGCCCTCGAAGACCTCGAAGACGTTGTCGTTGTCCAGGCGCTCGGGGTGCAGCACCACCTCCACCAGGGGGTTGACCTCCTTGACCGAGTCGCGGGCCGACTCGCCCTTGGGGCGTCCGACGTCGGACTGGCCGTGGATGACCTGGCGCTGCAGGTTGGACTCGTCCACCTCGTCGAACTCGGCGATCCCCAGGGTGCCGACGCCGGCGGCAGCCAGGTACAGCAGGGCCGGAGAGCCCAGACCGCCCGCACCGATCACCAGCACTCGGGCGTTCTTGAGGCGCTTCTGGCCGGCCATCCCGACGTCGGGAATGATCAGGTGCCGGCTGTAGCGGCGCACCTCGTCGATGGTGAGCTCTGCGGCAGGCTCCACGAGCGGGGGGAAGGACACGGGGATGCTCCTCGGGGAAAGGGTGCGGGTTCGTCGGCTGCTGAACGCCGGACCGGCCTGCAATGTTCCCCCGCGGTCCCGCGGCGTGGGACGCACGTCCCGCGATTCGGACTTGACGAGGGACGTGGCGAGGGATGTTCCGGCGGCGCCTTCGAGGCGTCGTCGTCGTGCGGCAGTTGCCGACCGATAGCATCGACTCCTCACGAAGAGGAGAACAGCTTGAGTGCAGAGAAGTATGACGCTGAGCCCCGCCCGCGCGGCAGCCGGATGCCCCGCCGGGAGCGCCGGGCCCAGCTGCTCGACTCCGCGCTCGAGGTGTTCGTGGCGCACGGCTACCACTCGGCGGCCATGGACGACATCGCCGAGCGTGCCGGCGTCTCCAAGCCCGTCCTCTACCAGCACTTCCCCGGCAAGCTCGAGCTCTACCTGGCGCTGCTGGACGAGTCGTGCGAGTCGATCACCGACAAGATCCGCGAGGCGCTCGCGAGCACCTCGGACAACAAGCAGCGGGTGGCCGCGGCCATCGCCGCGTTCTACGCCTACGTCGCCAATGACACCGGCGCCTTCCGGCTGGTCTTCGAGTCGGACCTGACCAACGAGCCCGCCGTGCGGGAGCGGGTCGACCGGGTCACCGAGGACTCCGCGGCCAGCATCGCCATCGTCATCCAGCAGGACACCGGGCTCCCCATGCAGGCATGCCGGCTGCTGGCCGTCTCCCTGGTGGGGATGGGCCAGGTCAGCGCCCGTTTCTGGCTGGCTGGCAATGTTGACTCCGAAGAGGGCGAGCGGATCACCCAGTCCGACGCCGCCGCGCTGGTCGCCGCCCTGGCCTGGCGAGGCATCGGCGGCTACCCCAAGGAACAGTAAGGCCCCGCGCTCCGCGCGGACCCACCCCAGCGACCACCTAAGGAGGCCTCACATGGAGGTCAAGATCGGCATTCAGCACGCACCCCGCGAGATCGTCATCGAGGTGGACCTCACCCACGACCAGGTCGAGAGCCTGGTCGAGGACGCGGTCAAGGGCGGCACCCTGTCACTGGTCGACGCCAAGGGTCGCCGCGCCCTGGTGCCCGGCGACCAGATCGCCTACGTGGAGCTCGGCGGCGGCGTCGCCGGCACCGTCGGCTTCCGGTAGGCCCCCCGACGTACGACGTCCGCCGTCCGGCTCAGGAGTCGAGCCCCAGCTCGGCCATCCGGGCGGCGTGACGCTCCGTCAGCCGGGTGAACATGCGCCCGATGGCCGCAAGGTCCAGGCCCGGCCGGTCCACTCCCCCCGCCAGCAGCGCCGACATCGCGTCCCGCTCCGCCGCTACCCGCTGGCCCTGGGTGAGCGCCTCTCCCATCAGCCGCCGTCCCCACAGCGCCAGACGGCCCCCGAGCCGGTGGTCGTGGGCGATCGCCGCCCGCACCCGGTCGATGACGAACTGCGAGTGCCCGGCGTCGGCCAGGGAGTCGGTGATCAGGTCCCGGGTCTCGGGGTCCAGGTAGGCGGCGATCTCGCGGTAGAAGTCGGCGGCCAGACCGTCCCCCACGTAGGCCTTGATCAACCCCTCGTACCAGTCCGAGGGCCGGGTGTGGGCGTGGAAGTCGTCGATGGGCCGCCGGAAGGGCTCCATCGCGACGTACGGGTCGGTGCCCAGCTCCGCCACCCGTTCCTGCAGCCGCGCCAGGTGGCCGAACTCCACCGCGGCCATCGACGAGAGCGCGACCTTGTCCACCAGGCTCGGGGCCATCCGGGCGTCCTCCGCCAGGCGCTCGAACGCCGACAGCTCGCCGTACGCGATGGCTCCCAGCAGGTCGACGACGGCCTCACGGTAGTCCGGGTCCGCGAAAGCACCCTGCGAGGCGCCGGGCTGGGATTCAGTCATGGCGGAACCCTACCGATAGACTTGAGCCATCCGCGCGCGCCCAGCGCGCGACAGCGAACGGCCAACGAGTGCCGCTCGCCGGCATGTGCGCGGCAGACCGCATCGTCGAGTCCGCCGCAAGTGCAAGGACGTCCCCGACGAAAGCGAAACCCCCTGTGACCACCACCTTCCGCGACCTGGGCGTGCTGCCCGGGATCTGCGACGCGCTCGAGCGCGCCGGCATCACCACCCCCTTCGCCATCCAGGAGATGACCCTCTCGGTCGCCCTGATGGGCACCGACCTCATCGGCCAGGCCCGCACGGGCACCGGCAAGACCCTCGCCTTCGGCATCCCGGTGCTGCAGCGCAGCGTGTCGCCCCTCGACCCCGCCTACGAGGACATGCCCCAGGGCAAGCCGCAGGCCCTGATCGTGGCCCCCACCCGTGAGCTCGCCCTGCAGGTCTCCAACGACCTCCACCTGGCCAGCAAGGACGTCGGCCTGCGGGTGCTGACGGTCTACGGCGGGGTCGGCTACGACACCCAGCTGGAGGCGCTCGAGTCCGGGGTCGACATCGTCGTCGGCACCCCGGGCCGCCTCATCGACCTCGCCAACCGCCGGGCCCTCGACCTCTCCAGGGTGCACGCGCTGGTGCTGGACGAGGCCGACGAGATGCTGGACCTGGGCTTCCTGCCCGACGTGGAGCGGCTGCTGTCGATGACGCCGGAGACCCGCCAGACGATGCTGTTCTCGGCAACCATGCCGGCTGCCATCGTCTCCCTGGCGCGCACCCACATGCGGCACCCGATGAACATCCGCGCCGAGTCCTCCTACGACACCACCATGGTGCCGGCGACCGCGCAGTTCATCTACCAGGCCCACGACCTCGACAAGCCCGAGATCATCGGGCGGGTGCTGCAGGCCGAGGACGCGGACAAGATCATCGTCTTCACCCGCACCAAGCGCCAGGCCCAGCGGGTCGCCGACGACCTCGCCGAGCGTGGCTTCGCAGCCAGCCCGCTGCACGGCGACATGGCCCAGATCGCCCGCGAGAAGGCGCTGACCAAGTTCCGCGAGAACAAGATCCGGGTGCTGGTCGCCACCGACGTGGCCGCCCGCGGGATCGACGTGGCCGGCGTCTCCCACGTCATCAACTACACCTGCCCCGAGGACGACAAGACCTACGTGCACCGGATCGGCCGCACCGGCCGGGCCGGCGCCACGGGCACCGCGATCACCTTCGTCGACTGGGCGGACCTGCACCGCTGGAAGATGATCAACAAGGCGCTCGACCTGCCGTTCGACTCCCCGCAGGAGACCTACTCCACCTCCGAGCATCTGTTCCACGACCAGGGCATCGCCCCGGGCACGAAGGGCCGCATCGTGGACCCCGCGCCCGTGGAGCGTCCGGCGCGGTCGAGCCGCGACGGGGGCCGCGACGGGGCCCGCGAGGAGCGCCGCGAGCGGGCACCCCGCAACCGGGACCGCAGTCGCTCCCGCACCCGGAACGGTGCTCCGGTCGCCGAGGGCGCCGACGCCGCGCCCGGTGCCGACAAGACCGAGGCGTCCACCTCGGCTGCCACCACGTCCGAGGAGACCGCCAAGGCGCCGCGCAGCCGCAGCCGCAACCGGCGTCGGGGACGCTCGAGCGGCGAGGGCTCCGGCGACGCCGTGAGCACCGAGAGCGCTTCCTGACTCCGACCTCCACCCCGGTCGTCGGTCTCGGCCGAAGACCGGGGGCAGGTCAGCTGCCGCTGCTCTCGGGGGCTGCTGCTTCGGGGGCGCCGTTCCGCGCCGCCCGCGCCACCAGGTTGGCCGCCACCTGACGGTAGGCGATGGCCCCCTTGCTGGTCCGTGACGTCGCCAGGATCGAGCGGCCGGCCGCGGGCGCCTCGGCGAACTTGATCGTCTTCGGGATCGGCGGCTCGATCACGTCGAGGTCGTAGGTCGCCGAGATGGTCTCCAGCACCGTCCGGGCGTGGTTGGTGCGACCGTCGTACATGGTGGGCAGCACCCCCCAGACCGACAGCGTGCGGTTGGTGAACCGGCGTACGTCGTGCACTGTGTCGAGCAGCTGTCCCACACCGCGGTGCGAGAGCGTCTCGCACTGCAGCGGTACGACGACGCCGTCTGCCGCGGTCAGCGCGGCGACGGTCAGCACGCCCAACGACGGCGGGCAGTCCAGCAGCACCCAGTCGTAGTCCGCCCCCGACTCCGCCAGGTCCTGGAGCATCGAGGTGATCACGTGCTCACGCCCGGTGCGGGTGAGCAGGTCGGCCTCGGCGCGCGCGAGCTCGATCGTGGCGGGCATCAGGTCGGGGCCGTCCGGCGTCTGCAGCACGACCTCGCCGGCCACCGCCCGCTGGGTCAGGACGTGGTGCACCGAGACCTGCAGGTCCTCGGGGTCGATGCCCAGCGAGAACGTGAGACACGCCTGGGGGTCGAGATCGACGAGCAGGACCCGGTGGCCCAGCTCGACGAGCGCGGCGCCGATGGAGGCCACCGAAGTGGTCTTGGCCACGCCGCCCTTCTGGTTCGCAACCGCAAGTGTCGTCGTCATGGCAGCACCATCATGCCCGAATCGTTTGCGCAGCGGGGTGCGACACCGCGATGCTGCCCCCATGGACAATCGCCCCACGACGACCCGCACCGCACTGGTCACGGGTCCCACCGCCGGAATCGGCCGCTCCTTCGCCCACCAGCTCGCCGCCCGCGGCCACGACCTGGTGCTGGTCGCGCGCGACGTCGCGCGACTGGAGGAGGAGGCTGCCACGCTGCGCGAGCGCCACGGTGTCCAGGTCGAGGTGCTCGTGGCCGACCTCGCGGACCGCGCACAGCTGGCCCGGGTCGAGGCCCGCGTCGCGGACCGGGACCGTCCGGTGGACCTGCTGGTCAACAACGCCGGCTTCGGGCTCAAGGGCCGGTTCGCCGACAACGACGTGGAGTCCGAGCAGGCGATGATCGACGTGATGGTCACTGCGGTGATGCGGCTGACCCACGCCGCCGTCGGCGCCATGGCCGAGCGGGGTCGTGGCGGGATCATCAACGTCTCCAGCGTGGCCGCGTTCCTGCCGCGCGGGACCTACTCCGCGGCCAAGGCCTGGGTGAACTCCTTCGGGGAGTGGGCGGCCAACGAGTACCGCCCGCAAGGAGTGCGCGTGACGACCCTGTGCCCCGGGTTCACCAAGACCGAGTTCCACCAGCGGATGGACGTCAGCCGGGGCTCCGCGCCGCAGTTCCTGTGGCTCGAGGCCGACGACCTGGTGCGCAAGGCGCTGGCGGACCACGACAAGGGGCGGATCTTCTCCATCCCGGGCGCCCAGTACAAGGTGATCACCACGATGACCAAGCTGGTGCCGACCCGGGCGCTGCAGAGCCTGCAGTCCCTGGGCCGCAAGTAGCCCCGGGCAGCACCGCGCCCCTCAGGCGACCACCAGGTCGGGGACGGCCCGCCCGGAGCGCGCGGCAGCCTCCTGCGCTGCCGCCAGCAGCCGCTCGTACTCGAGCGGGTCGGTGGTGTTGCAGCCCAGCTCGTGGCCGACCTTGCCCCGCCCGTGGTGGTCGCTGGAGCCGGTGACCACCAGGTCGTGGTGGCGTGCGACGGCTCGCAGCTCGTCCCGGACCGGCCTTGGGTGGTCCTCGTGGTCGACCTCGATCCCGGTCAGGCCGAGTGCTCGAAGCTCACCGAGGGTCGCCGGGTCCAGCACCTGGCGGGCACTGCGGCCCCACGGGTGCGCCAGGACGCTGACTCCGCCGGCGTCGGCCACCACCGTGATCATGTCCACCAGGTCCGCCGCCGTGCGGTCCACGTAGGCCGGCCGGCCGGGGTTCAGGAACCGGTCGAAGGCCTCCCGTCGGTCGCGCACCACCCCCTTGGTCACCAGGGCGTCGGCCAGGTGCGGCCGGCCGGTGGCCGCGGTGCGGCCGGACGCGCTGGCCACCTCCTCCTCGGTGAGGTCGACGCCGAGAGCCGAGAGCCGTTCCAGGATCGCCGGCACTCGGGAGGCTCGTCCCGCCAGGATCGCGCGCAGCCGACTGCGCAGGACGGGGTGGGTGGGGTCGGGGAGGTAGGCCAGAAGGTGCACCCCACGTCCTCGGTGCACGGTGCTGATCTCGATCCCGCGCACCAGAGTCAGGCCGACCTCTCGGGCCGCCTGCGCGGCCTCGTCCCAGCTGGCGGTCGTGTCGTGGTCGGTGATGGCCAGCACGTCCAGACCCGAGGCCGCAGCGGCGCGGACGAGCTCGCCGGGGCGCTGGGTGCCGTCACTGACGCTCGAGTGGGCGTGGAGGTCGATGCGCACAGACAGAGGCTAGTTCCCCGGCTCCGGCTCAGCGAGGCACGAGGGCCCAGTAGTCCAGGTCGAGCAGCACGCCGGGGGCGTACTTGCCGTCCTCGCCGCGCAGCACCATCGCCTCGTCCCGGTCCTTGGTCGCCACCAGGCGCAGCCGCAGGGCGCCCACACCGGGGGCGGAGGTCTCGCCCTTGTCGAGCACCTCGGACCAGGCGTAGACGGTGTCACCGCCGAACGCCGGCGCCACGTGGGAGCCGGCGTTGATCGCGGCCACCAGCTGGGCGTTGGCGAGACCGTTGAAGGACAGGGCGCGAGCCATCGAGATCACGTGGCCGCCATAGACCAGGCGCCTTCCGTCGGGCCGGGCCTGGGTGTTGAAGTGCACCTTCGCGGTGTTCTGCCACAGCCGCGTGGCCATCATGTGCTCGGCATCGCTGAGCGTGACGCCGTCGACGTGGTCGATCTTCTCCCCCACCGCGTAGTCGTCGTAGCGGTGCGGCTCACCGGCCGCGGCGAAGTCGTAGCCGGAGAAGTCCAGGCCGTCCGGCACCACCAGCTCCTCGACCCTCAGGTGCCTGGCCAGCTCGGGCACCACCGTCGTCGGCGCCGGAGCCTCGTGGTCGCGCTTGTGGACCATCACCCACCGAGCCCAGTCGATGGCGACCTCGCCACGCTGGTTGACCGCGGTGGAGCGGACCCACACCACGCCGGTGCGCCCGTTGGAGTTCTCCTTCAGGCCGATGACCTCCGACCGGGTGCTGAGCGTGTCACCGGGCACCACCGGGGTGTGGAACCGGCACTCGGAGTAGCCGAGGTTGGCGACCGCGTTGAGGGAGACGTCGGGGACCGTCTTGCCGAAGGCGATGTGGAAGCCCACCAGCTCCTCCACGGGCGCCGGGTCGAGGCCGCAGGACGCGGCGAACCGGGCCGAGGACGGCAGCGCGAACCGCGTGGGGTAGAGCGACCCGTACAGGGCGCGGTCGCCCTCGGTGACCGTGCGGGGCGTCGCGTGCTCGATGACCTGCCCGAGGGTGAAGTCCTCGAAGAAGTTGCCGGGGTTCGTCTTCGTCATGGCGACACATGATGCCCTGTCCGCCCCCGGGGTTCTCACGGCACCCCTGGGGGCGGACAGCGGGGATCAGGCGCCGCCGCCGCCAGCCTTGCGACGGTGCATCTTCGGGCCGGTGCCGGTGACCTCCGAGCCGTGGGCCTTCTCCTTGACGGGGCCGTCCTGGTGGACCCCCCGCTCCACGCCGTTCTTCTTGTCCAGCGCCTCGCGCATCTTGGCCTTCAGGTCGTCGTTGTTCATCTCAGCTCCGTCTCCGCTCGCGCTGCGTCCATCGCTCGCTGTGTGGCATCCACTGTGTCACGGACGACGAACGCCCGTCACCGGAGTATCGGTGACGGGCGTCCGCGAGGCGGGCTGGATCAGCGCAGCTTGTACTCCTTGAGCATGCTGCGGCCGATGATCATCTTCTGGATGTCGGAGGTGCCCTCACCGATGAGCATGAAGGCGGCCTCGCGGTAGAGGCGCTCGATCTCGTACTCCTTGGAGTAGCCGTAGCCACCGTGGATCCGGAACGAGTCCTGGACGACCTCGTTGCAGTACTCCGAGGCGACCATCTTGGCCATACCGGCCTCGACGTCGTTGCGCTGGCCCGAGTCCTTCTTGCGGGCGGCCTTGACCATCATCGCGTGGGCGGTGTCGACCTTGGTCGCCATCTCCGCGATGCGGAACAGGATCGCCTGGTGCTCCGCGATCGGCTTGCCGAAGGTCTCGCGCTGCTGGGCGTAGGCGACGCCGAGCTCGAAGGCGCGGTTGGCGATGCCGCAGGCGCGGGCCGCGACGTTGACCCGGCCCACCTCGACCCCGTCCATCATCTGGTAGAAACCCTTGCCCGGCTCGCCACCCAGGATCTGGTCCGCGGAGATCTTGTGGCCCTCGAACACCATCTCGGTGGTGTCGATCCCCTTGTAGCCCATCTTGTCGATCTTGCCGGGGACGGTGACGCCCTGGGCGGTCTCGCCGAAGCCCGGCTCCTTCTCGACCAGGAACGTGGTCATGTTCTTGTAGACCGAGTCGGCGCCCTCGTCGGTCTTGACCAGCACCGCCACCAGGGTCGAGGACCCACCGTTGGTCAGCCACATCTTCTGGCCGGTGATCTCGTAGCCTCCCCCTTCGACGGAGTCGGTCTTCGTGGCCTTGGTCGAGATGGCCGCCACGTCGGAGCCCAGGGACGGCTCGGACATCGAGAAAGCACCGCGCACCTCGCCGGTCGCCATCCGCGGGAGGTACTTGCGCTTCTGCTCCTCGGTGCCGTGCTTCATCAGCATGTAGGCCACGATGAAGTGGGTGTTGATGACACCGGAGACGCTCATCCAGCCGCGCGCGATCTCCTCCACGCACAGCGCGTAGGTGAGCAGCGACTCGCCCAGGCCGTCGTACTCCTCGGGGATCATCAGCCCGAAGATCCCGAGCTCCTTGAGTCCCTCCACGATCTCGGTGGGGTACTCGTCGGCGTGCTCGAGCTCGGTGGCGACCGGGAGGATCTTGTCCTCCACGAACGTGCGCACCGCCTTGAGGATCTCGGCCTGGTCCTCGGTGAGGTCGTCGGTCTGACACAGGCGGGGCATGGGGAACTCCTAGGTCGGTGCGGTCAGTGGGAAGCGGGGGTGTCGACCTGCCGGTCGTCGCGCAGATCGTACCCAGCGCCCCCGGGCCGCCGGCGCCCCAGCCACGGCACGAGACCGAGGAGCAGGGCCAGTAAGGTGCCCCCCGCCGCCGAGGCGACGCCCACCGTCAGGCCCGGCGGACGGTAGGAGAGCTCCACCTTGCCGACCGAGCCCGGCGGCAGCGTGACGGTCAGCAGACCGGTGCGGCCGTGTCCCACCGGCAGCGTGCGGCCGTCCAGCTCGGCCTCCCACCCCGGCCAGCCGAGCATCGCGAAGACCAGCCTGCCGCCGTCCTCGGCGTCGACCTCCACCCGCTGGTGCAGGGCGTCCACGGTGGTGGCGTCGCGCACCCGCACCCCGTTCGAGGCCCAGCTGAGCTCGGAGTCCGGCCACGGCGGCTCCCCCTCGCGGTGCAGCACGATGCGGTCCTTGGTCCGCGACTCCTCCACCCACCCCGGCGTGGGCTGCACGCCCTTGGCGATCCGCGGCTGGACCACCACGGTCTCCAGCTTCATCAGGTCGGCCATGGACGGCATCCCGCCACCCTGGGCGCGCCACAGGTTGCGGTAGCCGCAGGGCTGGGTCAGGCCGTCGTACTCCATGCAGAAGTACTTGGTGAAGGGCAGGAAGCCCATTCCGGTGTAGTTGTTCACCGCCTCCACCCCGGCCGGGTGGTACATGCTGCCGGGCAGGTAGTCGGCCCACGCGTCCTCTAGGGCGTCGAGCCTGCCCTGGCGCTGCAGCGGCTTGAGGTCCGCGAACTGCATGGTGCGGCCCTCCAGCTCACCGAAGTCGTCCTGGAGCGCCGCGACGTCGCTGGGAACGTGCCACACCCGGGAGCTGGCGTTCTCCCCGAAGACGCCCACCTGGAGCACCAGCACGGCGCCCACCCCGGCGACGGCCACCGCGGCCACCGCCAGGTTGCGGCGCACCAGCAGGTGGGCGGCGAGCAGCAGCGCGGTGAGGACCAGCAGTGCCGCGGCTCCCAGGGCGGTCCGGCGCAGGGTCGCGGGGTCCTGGGCCCAGGTGAGGTACGACGTCATCAGCACCAGGGCGGCGGATCCGGCGACCCGGGCCTTGCGGTGCGAGGTCGCCAGGCCCTGCGACATGGCGACGGCGAGCGCCACCAGCACCGCGAGGTAGAAGTACTCCACCACCCGCAGCGGCCAGCGGAACAGCCACAGCTTGCTCGGACCCAGCGCCATCGCCAGGTAGAGACCGGCCACCAGGCCGAGCCCGGTGAACTCCCGCCAGCGTCCTGCGAGTGCCCGATAGCGCAGCCAGGGCAGCAGCGGCAGGACGAACCAGGCCAGGTAGGTGGCAGGCACCTGCATGGGACCGGTGATGGCCCGGATCGGCGGGACCAGGGTGGGCGAGCTCAGGCCCAGGAGGTCACCGGCCGCGGGGCGGAGCTTGCCGCTGTTCTCGAACAGGGCTCCCGTGGACCGGACCGCCAGGTCCGCCGAGGCGAGCAGCGGCAGGTAGACCAGCGGGAGGAAGGCGGCGATGCACAGGCCCACCCCGAGCACCCGGGCCAGGCCGCGCCAGGCCCGGGACACCGCGGCCTCGCAGACCAGGGCCGCGCCGATGACCACCACCGCGAGCGTCCCGTAGGGGTTGCCGTGGGTCACGGCCAGCACCCCGACCACGAAGGCCAGCAGCGGGTTGCCCGCTCCGCGCAGGGTGCGGCGCAGCGTCACCCAGACCCACGGCGCGTAGGCGAACGCCATCAGCCCCGAGGGCCAGGACCCGGCGTCCCAGAACAGGGTGAAGCCCGAGAAGGGCAGGGCGACCGCCACGGTCGCCGCGGCCCAGGGAGCGGCCTCGTACTCGCGAGCCAGCAGGTAGCTGCCCAGCGCCAGCGCCACCATCACCGTGGCCTTGACCACCAGGGTCGAGACGGCGAGGTCCGGGCCCAGGCTCACCCCCAGCCAGACCAGGACGTTGAGCGGGTTGTAGGTGCCGAAGAGCCCCTCGGCGACGTAGTTGCCGCCGGCCCAGGACGTCGGGTCCAGCCAGACCGGCCACTGGCCCTCACGCACCAGCTCGCCGAGGCGGAACCAGGTGGGCGCGAACTGCGCGGCGGTGTCCCCGCGCTGGTAGAACCGCGGCTCCAGCAGGTACGGGACCACGCTGTAGGCCGCAGTCACCACGCAGACCGCCAGCGCCCACCAGCGCCCCCCGCGGGCGCGCTGGGATGCGCGTTCGGGTGCGGATTCGGGCGCGCTGTCGGTCGTGAGGTCCTGCTGGGTGCTCACGCCTGCCCGCTCCGGCCGTGGGCAGCCAGGTCCTGCTGCTCGAGCTCGTGCGCCGCGCCGAGCACCGCGGTGACCGGGGTGTCGTCGGGACCGTTGCTGCTCTCCTTGAGCAGGAACAGCGGGCGTCTCTTGGTCTCGGCGTAGATCCTGCCCAGGTACTCGCCAATGACACCGAGGATGATCAGCTGCACGCCGCCGAACCCGGTGACCACGCAGATGGTGGTGACGTAGCCGGGCACCGCGTTGCCGTGCCACACCGCGTCGAGCAGCACCCAGGCGGCGTAGCCGGCCGCGACCACGGTCACCAGCAGGCCCAACCAGATCGACATCCGCAGCGGGCGGTAGTTGAACGAGACGACCCCGTCGATGCCGTAGTTGAACAGGTCCCGGAGCCGCCACTTCGTCGCGCCGGCCTCCCGCGAGACGTTCTCGTAGTCCACCACGGCGGTGGGGAACCCGATCCAGGCGAAGAGGCCCTTGGAGAACCGGTTGGTCTCCCCCAGGGCCAGCAGCGCCCGGACGGCCATCCGGTCCAGCACCCGGAAGTCGCCCACCCCGTCCTGGAGCTCGACGTCGACGAGCCGGTTCATCAGCTTGTAGTAGATCCGCGAGAGCCACGTGCGGACGGCGGGGTCGTTGGTCCGTGTCCGGCGCGCCACCACCTGGGAGTACTCCCCGTCCAGCAGGGGGAGCATCTGCGCGAGCAGGTGCGGCGGGTGCTGCAGGTCGGCGTCCATGATGGCCACCCGGTCGCCGCGGGCCTGGCTCAGCCCCGCGAGCATCGCGGACTCCTTGCCGAAGTTGCGGCTCAGCGCGAGGTAGCGGAACCGGGGCCGGGTGGCTGCCACCTCCCGGAGCAGCGCCAGGGTGGTGTCCCGGCTGCCGTCGTCGACGAGGATGACCTCGTAGCTGTCGGTGATCTCACCGAGCTCGGCCTCGAGGACCTCCACCAGCCTGGGGAGGGAGTCCTCCTCGTTGTAGCAGGGGATGACCACGGACAGGTCAAGGCGTGTTGGGGCCACCATGGCGGTCATGCTCCCACATCGAGGGCTCAGGACTGGTCGCGGCGGTGCTGCTCCTCCAGCAGATCGATCACCGCACGCTCGACCCGGTCCACCTGTTCAGCCAGCAGCGTCTCCAGGTGGCGGTTCTCCGCCATGGCGACCTCGAGCCGACCGAGCTGCTCCTCGACGCCCTCGAACTCACGAACCCCGGCCACGTCGGCCAGGCGCTCCCGCGGCGAGCCGCTCACAGCGACCTCTGGCGGAACTCTCGCACCGCGCTCATCGTCAGCTCCCCGTCACGCAGGTCGGCAGGCAGCAGCAGCTCCTCCACCAGGTCCGTCAGGGTGGCCACCCGCAGGTGCAGGGCGCGAGAGGCATGGACCTGCTCCTCGAGCTCCGCGATCCGCGCCTCCAGCTCCGCGACCCGTCGGTCCCGCACCGGCGCCGCAGCCCGGCGTAGCGTGGCGCCGACCATGCCCCGGGCGGCCGCGAGTCCGCGTGGTCGCGCGACGGGCCGGACACCCGGCTCCTTGGCGCCGCGCGGATCGGAGCCGGCGTCCCGCGCCCAGACCAGGAGGTCGGCCAGAGCCAGCACGGCGGCCTCGAGCAGCTCCTCCTCCGTCACGTCCTTCGGGAGGCGGGCGGGAGGGGCTTGGGGACGGAGGTCCTCGAGGTCACCGTGCACCAGGTAGCCCGCGGCCCGGATGGCGGTGATCGCCTCCTCGGCCTGCTCCCTCGCCAGCTCCAGGTGCTCAGGGGTGAGCCCGATGGGCTCGTGGCCGATCCCGGCCAGCACCTGGTGCGCCAGCACGTCCCTGATCCACAACGAGCGTTGACGACCCGCCTGGACGCGACCGTCGAGGGCCTTGTTGACCCGACGCAGCAGCTCGGCCTCCACCAGGCCGAGCGACTCGTTGACCCGGGTCACCGCGAGGTCGAGACCGCTCGTCTCGGACAGCCCGCACGCCTGGGCGAAGCGCCGCCACAGCTCGCTGCTGTCCCGGCTGTGGCTGGGCACGGTGATCACGTGCACCTGGTCGGCGGGCAGGTCCGCGCCCCAGCGGGCCGCGACGTTGGCCGGCTGCATGGTGCGCCAGCCCCACTCGCTCTCCGGGGCGCTCTCAGCGGGGGCTGCCAACGCTCGAGCGGTCGGATGAGCCCGAACTTCAGCTGCTCCTGCCACGCCGAGGGGATGGACTTGCCCAGGTCACGCGCGGTGACCAGGACGTGCACCTGCAGCCCTTCCAGGGCACCGAGCGCGACGCGGACCTGCTCGATCGAGGCCCCCGCGAAAAGCTCGTAGCTGAGGACCGCGGCGGGTCCGCGCCAAGCCCGGATCTGGGCCACCAACCGGTCCCAGGAGCCGCGCGCCAACTCGGGGAGCCGGTCCAGCCGCGGGTCCTCACGGACCACCATCGAGGCATGGATCGCCTCCAGGCGCGGACCCACCACCAGGGTCCCGGCCTCGGCGAGACGGGCGGAGTTGGTCTCCAGCACCTGCTGCAAGAAGGTCGTCCCCGACTTGGGGCCTCCCACGTGGAGGTACACAACCTCAGTCATCGTTCGCCTGTCCTGTCGTGGGGATCTGTTCGCCAGCGGAGGCGGGAGTGGGCCACTCCACCACCATGCGCCACCTGGTCGGGGACCCCGACCGCACCGAGCGTGCGGCCGCGGTGAAGTTCTCGCGCAGCACCACGGTGCCGCCGGCCGCCCGGGCGGCCACCTCGACGTCCGCGGGGTCCAGGGGCAGCACCCGAGGGATGCCCCGCTCACTGTGGAGCCTGCGGCACTCGGCCCGGGAGCGGCTCATGCCCTCCAGGTAGACCCGACCGCCGGGACGCAGCGCCATGGAGGTGAAGCGCCAGAACGCCTCGCGCACCGGTTCCTCCACAGACTCCAGCAGCCGACGAGCGCAGACCACCCGGGGGCCCGAGGCGCGCGCCGCCACGGCCCCGGAGGTGAGGACGTCGCGCAGGTCCAGCAGGTTGAGGTTGCGCCGGGACGCACCCTCGGGCAGCCCCTCGATCGGGCGGCCTCCGGCAGCGCCTCGTCCCGGGTGCGCGAAGTCGTAGGCCAGGGCCCGGTATCCCTCCGCGGCATAGTGCCGGGTGTCGGCCAGCGACCCCGATCCGATGTCCAGCACGCGGGCCGGCCCTCGAGCTGCCCCGTCACCCAACGGGCGAAGGACGACCCCGAGGAGTCCTGCTTCGCGGCGGCCGCGGTGTTGACCGAGACCCAGTCCCGACGGTGGGTCATCAGGGACCCGAACCAGTCGTGGAAGCGCTCGGTCGTCTCCCTGTCGGGCTGGTGCCGGAACGAGGGATCGGGCACCTTCCAACCGGGACCGTAGGAGACCGTCAGCATCCGGTCGGGTTCCGCCGGCGCCGGCATCAGCCTGCCTTCGAACTCAAGCTGGCGAAGCGGCATGATCGCGGACCGCGGCACCGGCGCCCGCACCGTGGCGGTCTCGTACAGCAGGTCGCCGACGTAGAAGCAGGTGTAGATGTCGATCCCGTCCATGCCGCCGTCCGGCGCCTCGTAGACGACGGTGATGAAGCTGGCCGACTTGTGCTTGACCTGGATCCCGGCATCGGTGAGCGCGCGGGCGATCGACCACAGCTCGGCGATCATCTCCGCGGGCGTCGCGCGCTCGGACAGGAAGCACAGGTCGATGTCGCTGTCGTGGCCGATGACGGCGCCGGAGCGAGCCGCACCCAGCAGCGTGCCGAAGGAGATCCAGCCGTCGATGCCGCAGTCACGGCGCATCACCTCGAGGACCTGCTCGGCCATCTGGGTCATCATCTCGACGGCGCCACCGGCCCGACGCACCTCGAAGGGCCGCTGCTGCAGGCCCCACTTGTCGATGATGATCTGCGTGCCGTGCCGGTCCACCAGCTCGACCCGCCCCGTCCCGGAGCCGAAGCTGACCTCGCCTTCGAAGAGCTGCTCGCCCTCGTGGGTCACCGACACCTGGGAGACGCCGTCGAGCCAGGGGCGCAGCCGCTTGGGCCAGGGCACCACGAAGGGCTCCTCGGAGACCCGGTCGATGGCAGCGGACCAGCCGCGCCAACCGTCGAAGTGCACGTCGACCGATCCTGGGAACGCGCCGACCACCTCGAGGCCGTCGTCATCGACCCTGCACACCCGCGGCTTCATTCAAGCCTCCTAGTGCCGAGTCGCGTGGAACTCGGCAGACCCTACTGCACGGAGAACTTGCTGGAGATCACCGCATGGTCGGTCGCCCGGCGAACCCGGTTGGACTGGTCGATGGCGGTCCCGCTGAAGGTCCCCCGAGAGCCGAACACCCAGTCGACACGCATGTTCTTGGGCGGCTTGCACGACCCGTTGTGGGTGCCTCCCTGGGCAGCCTCGAGGTTGGTGCTCCCCACCACCTTGCAGAACGCGTCACGGTGCTCGTTGAAGTCACCGGTCAGCATGATCGGCAGGCCGTCGGCGTCGAGCTGCTTGATCGCAGCCACGATGATGTTCAGCGCCTTCTTGCGGTCGTCCTCCATCTTTCCCGGGGACAGGTGCACGTTCATCATGTAGACCTCCGCGCCACTGGCGCGGTTGCGGAGGCGGACCAGCGCCTGCGGCCGCGACTGGTGCATGAACGGCATCGAGATCGTGCTGCCCCAGACGAACTCCCAGTCCGCCTCGCGCCACATGATCGACTGCGTGGCGCCGGCGTAGCCCATGGTGTTGCCGGGGTAGAACGAGTAGGCGCCCTGGGTGGCGACGTCGAAGGAGGTCACCTGGTCGGGCTGGATCTCCTGGGTCCCGATCAGGGACGCGTCGCGCGCCGAGATCACCTGCTTGGCCCACTCGGTCCGCACCCGGCCGGGCGCGAACGCGGGGCGTCCCCCGGTGGGCGCGGTGTGCTGGCTGCCCAGCACGTTGAAGGACATGATATTGAAGGACGCGGCCTTGCGGCTGGCCAGCCGCGCCGAGACGGCGGGACGGCCGGCGATCCCGGCGGTGGCGATGCGCTTGGCACCCCACTGCTTGACCTGCTGGTTGGTCAGCGGGGTCGGAGCGACCCAGGTGGGCCTGGGCGCGGTCGGCATCGCGGCCACCGACTGGACGCCGTTGCCCAGCTGACCCTGGTCGTTGGCGCCCCAGCAGGTCGGGCCGGCGGTCGACAGGGCGCACGCGTGCATCCATCCGGCGGCCACGGCACCGCCGACCGAGGTCACGCCTGCGGGGACAGGAACCGTGGAGGACGTCGACGTCGCCGGGCCCAGCTGGCCGTAGCGGTTGTCGCCCCAGCACCACACCGCGCCGCTGCGCTCGGTGGCGCACGCGCCGGCGAGGCTCGTGGCGACCTGCGCCCAGCTGCCGTTCCCGCCCGCGACCGAGACCGGGTTGGACCGGTCGGCGTAGGTCCCGTCGCCGATGCCGCCCGAGGCGTTGTCGCCCCAGCAGCGCAGCCCGCCGTCCACCAGCACGCCGCAGGTCCGCCCCCAGGTGGCACTCAGCTGGGTGAAGGACCCCTCGCCCTTGACCCGCTGCGGCCGCACCCGCAGGGTCGTGGTCCCGTCCCCGACCTCACCGAAGGTGTTCTCCCCCCAGCACCACGCAGAGCCGTCACCGGCGGTGCCGCAGGTGTGCCAGCCCCCCGCCGTCACGCCGGTCCACTGCTGGTCGCCGAGCACCCGGAGCGGGGTGCTGCGCGAGGAGGTCTTGCCGTTGCCGAGCTGGCCCCGACTGTTCTGGCCCCAGCACCACATGCTGCCGTCAGCCTGGGTCGCGCAGGCGTGCCCCCAGGAGGCGGAGACCTCGCGCCACGTCGCACCGGTGCCGACCTGGCGGGGCAGGTTGGAGCTGGTCTTGTCGGTGCCCCCGAGCTGGCCGAAGTTGTTCAGCCCCCAGCACCACAGCGTCCCGTCGGTCTTCACCCCGCAGGTGAAGCTGCCCCCGGTGGCCACCCGGGCCCAGCCGGAGCCCGCGACCTGCGCGGGCGAGACGCGCAACGTGTTGGTGCCGTCGCCGAGCTGGCCGAAGTCGTTGCGGCCCCAGCACCAGGCGGACCCGTCAACGCGCACCTCGCACGTGCTCTGGCCCCCCGCACTGAGCGCGCCGGACGCGGCACGGGCGTTGAGCAGCACCTTGCCGGAGCGCGCCGTGGTGGCGGGCGACGTGCCCGCCACGGTGAAGGAGACCTCGTAGATCCCCGAGGACGGGAGCTCACCGCTGAGCAGTCCGGTCTCTGACAGGGTGAGACCGGTCGGGACGGACACCGGAGCCCACCGGACCGCGGGAGCCACCGGCGATCCACCCGTGGCCTGCAGCTGCACCGAGATCGGCTCGCCGGCGGCCACCATCAGCTGCTGCTCGACCGGGTCCGGCCAGAGCGAGAGCTGCTTCCAGGCGGCGTCGGCGGCCTGACGGAGCACCGCCTTGGAGGCGCCCTTGTGGTAGGAGCCGGAGACCTTCAGCGCCTTGCCGACCTTGGTCCGACGGGGGTTGCACACGAGGTCGGCACGGTGGCAGACCGAGATGGCGCGGAACGTCGGCACCGAGCCCGGCACGTCGCCCACCGACTTGCCGAACCGGGCGATCACACCCTTGGACCCGTTGCCGGCGGACGGCTTGCCCAGCGGGCGGCCCGCTGAGGACTTCGGGACCCGGTAGGGGTCGGAGACGAGCACGACTCCGGCGACGTTGCCGAGCTTGCCCGCCTTGTCCAGCTTCTGGGAGACCAGGTGCGCCACGGCAGCACCCTGGGCGTAGCCCACCAGCAGCACCTGCTGCTCCGGACAGCTCGCCATCCGCTTGGCCAGCAGGGTGCGGGTCTTCTTCACGCCCGCGCTCACCGGCGCCTTCCAGCGCCGCAGCTGCTTCTTGGAGACCGCCTTGGTGGCGGGGGTCCCGGCCTTCCGGCCGCCCTTGAGCACCGTGTTGGCCGGGGTGCCGACGCGGATCCGGGACGTGGTCACCGACCGGTTCTGCGCCGTCGCGCGGGCGGTGACCTTGTTCGCGACCTTGGCGACCACCGCGCCGTACTTGGCCTTGCGTCCCTGGCCGTTGCCGTCGATGCCGACCACGAGCACGTCGGTGCAGGTCGACGCGGCCGACCGCTCCACCTCCGGCAGCGGCGCGACCTCGGCGCCCTGCTGGTCGGCGACCACCAGGAGCACGGAGCCGAGCACGCAGGCCGTCACCGCCCTGGCCACCGTGGCACGAGTCGCGGTCCGTGAGACGGAAGCGAGGCTGCGGAGTGACCAGGGCGCACGCGTCATGTCAGTTCTCCTCCTTGATGAGGGCGTACGGGTCGACACCCTCGATCAACGTGGTGTCGTTGCCAGGCAAAGCCCGGCGCCCGGCCGCCTTGCCGGGGGTGTTCGGATCCGCACCCCATGCCTTCGGCCGGTGGGTGAACATGTAGTCGATCCACTTCATGTACTTGGTGGTGACGCCGCCCTTGTAGACCTGACCCAGGACCTCGTCGCTGGCCAGGGCCACCGGAGTCCAGTTGGCCGAGCCGTTGAGCGTGAACTTCGCGGCCGGGTTGCCCCCGTAGTTGCCGCTGATCGCCATCGCCTTCATGTGCACGTAGCGGTCGTAGACGCCGTCCTTGTTCGAGTCGTAGGCGAGGTGGGTCAGCGGGACCCCGGCCTGGCGCAGGATCTTGAGGACGTTGTTGCCGAACATGGCGTAGACGATCCGGATGTTGCAACCCTGCTTGCGCAGCGAGGCGAGCTTCTTGGCGATCTTGATGCCGCGGTCGCCGTACATGGCGGTCTGGGCGATCCGGATCCGGGTGCGACCGTTCTTGGTCGCGGCACCGGTGCAGGAGACCTGCTTGAGGATGTCGATGACGGGGTCGCCCACCGCGCCCTCACCGCGGAACGGGTAGAAGCCGTTGGCGATGACGCCGTCGGTGTAGCCCACCAGCCCCTGCTTGACCGTCTTCTGCCGCGCCATCTGCTTGAACACCTTCTCGAAGGTGGCGTAGCGCGCGGTGTCCCGCTTGATCGTGTAGAGGTCGTTCCACTGGATCGTGGCACCCAGCTCGGTGGCGTTGTAGGAGCCGTACATGATCACGTCCGGGACCTTCACGACCTTGCTGAACAGGAAGAACTTGGTGTGCGCGATGCCGCTCTTGCCACGGCAGGCGCTGATGCACTTGCGCACCCAGCTGCGCATCTCCTTGGGCCGCTGCTTGTTGCCCTTCTTCAGCCCCTCGATCAACCGGCGCGCGTCCGCGTTGGGGTTGTTGGGGTTGTAGTTGTGGCGGTCCATCACGACCTGGACGCTGATCTTGCGCTCCTGGTGCGCACGGATCAGCGAGGTGACGATGCTCGAGCTGCGCACGTTCCACGAGGCGATCCGGATCTTCTGCTTCTTCGGGACGCTGTCGATCGTGCGGTTCACCTGGCGGATCAGCCGCCGCACCTCCTGCGGCTTGCCGTAGGGGTCGTTGAACGCCGGCCCCGACTTGGGGACGAAGTTGTCGGGCGCCGGCTTGGCCGGCTTGGCCAGGGCCGGGCTGCCGAGCCCGAGGGTGGCCGACACCATCAGGGCGACGGAGAGGAGTGCGACGACGAATGACTTGCGCAAGGCTGGTCCCAGAATCTCGAAAAGTTGCCCGGGCGCCAGCTCTACTGGAACCCATGTGCCGGGCTGGAATACGGACAGTGTAGGCGAAAGTTGACTGTGGTCACTTCTTCACCACTGGTCACAGAGGTGAGGAAGGGCTGCCGTTCAGGCCCCGCAGGCCGAGAGAGCGCTCTGGAACTGGGGGTTCTTGGCCAGGGGGGTGGCCGACTCGACGACCCTCTCGCCCTTGGCCGCGTAGAAGGTGCGTCCGAAGGTCACCAGGTTCTGGCCCGAGGAGCAGGGGTACACGAAGGCCTCGCGCCACTTCGTCCCGTCCAGGCATCCCTGGTAGCGGCGCGGCAGGACCTGTCCGTCCACCCACACCTCCTCGCACAGGGGCCCCTCGGGGGTCGCCTCCTCCTCGGTCGACTCCGTGGGGTCCCCTCCGGGCTGGGCGAGGAGGAGACGGACGTCCCCGGGGTGCTCGCGGAGTCGTCGGAGGCGGTGTCGGAGGAGTCCTCCCCACACCCGGTGAGCAGCACCGTGAGCACGGCCGCGAGCAGGATCGACGCCGCGGGGTACCGACGCTTGGGTGCAGAGTTGGGGAGCGAGGTCCTCATTGTTCTCCTGGGTCGGTGACTTGGACTGCTGCATGGATGAAGTAGTGATCGCTGGCGCGGGCCAGGGACGCCCCGTCCTGCACGTAGCCGGAGAAGCTGACCCCGCCGCCGCCGCCGCCCATGATCCAGTCGACGCGCAACGGCCGCGGCGGGAGCGAGCAGCCCACTCCCCCGCCGTTGGCAGCCAGGAACCCCGTGGCGCCGCAGACCGAGTAGAAGAACTCCTCGTGCTCGTTGACGTCGCCCATGATGAGCACCGGCTTGCCGTTGCGTGCCTGGAGCTCCTTGATCAGCGAGATCTGGCGAGCGGTGGCCGCGTCCCGCTGGCCCTCCAGGTCCCGGGCGGAGTTGTGGGTGGTGATGACCCAGAACTGCGCCTGGGTCTCCCGGTCGCGCAGCAGGACGAAGGGCAGCGGGATCGTCTGGCTGTCGAAGACATAGCTGACCGAACCGGTGTCGAGCAGCTCGAACCGCGAGTCGCGCCACGCGATCTGCAGGCGCTGGCCGTTGCTGCCCAGCTGGTGCTGCGGCCACACGGTGTAGCCGGGAAGCCGGTTCAGGAGCACCGGGAGCTGGTCGTCCTGCACCTCCTGCAGGCCCACCACGTCGACGCCGCGGGAGGTGACCAGCCCGGCGGAGATGCCGGCCCGCTCGGGTCCGGGACCGTAGCCACCGGCACCGCGGGTGTGCTGGCTGCCCAGGATGTTGAGGCTGCCGACCCGGAAGGTGGAGGTCTTGGCCATCTGTGCGCGCCGGGCCATCGCCTTGCGGCGCTGCTGCTGCTTCTTCTTGCGAGCAGCGGCCTGACGGGCGGCGATGCGCTCGACCTGCCGCTTCTTGGCCCGGGTCGCGGCGACCTTGGTGCGCTGGTGCAGGTCGGCGGCGAACGCCCAGGTGCTGGCTGTGCCGGGGCGGTCGCGCAGCAGGGCCCGGGACACCTGGCCGGCGCGGTCCTCCTGGCCCTCCCCTGCGGCTCCGGTCCCCTGCTCGGCCTGTCCCTCGGTCCGCCCTGCGCCCCGCTCCTGCCCAGCGGCCTGGTCGGTGGCCTGCTCGGTGGGCCCCGCAGCGGCGGGCCCACCCGTGGGGGATCCGGATCCCTGCGGACCGAGGGGGGCAGAGGCCCCGTCGGGCACCGTGTCCTGGCCGCCCCAGAGAGCTCGCCCGGGGACGACCATCAGCCCGAGCACCAGCACGAGCCCGAGGACGGTCGCCAGGACCCGCCACGACGGCAGGGAGACCTGTCTGGGTCCACCGGGCGCTGGGCGCTGGGCCGGGCGCGGGTCTCGGTGGTTGGCTCGATGGTTGGACATCGAGACACCCTTCTGCCGTGGGACTAGAACCGCTCTGCACACACCGACCCTGCGCCGGGTGGCCTGGACGGTCCAACAGGGTAACGCATCTCGAGGGGGCCGGTCTGCGTTGCCGAACGCCCCCCGACAGGCCCGGGCCTCACGTCGGTGCCACGCCAGCGCCGCATCGCACAGGTAACCTTGCGCGCGTGAGCAACACCCCCTCGCGCGTCTACGTGGCCCGCCTCGTCGGCCTGCCGATCTTCGACCCCCAGGGGGATCAGGTCGGCAAGGTGCGCGACCTCGTGGTCACGGTGCGGGGCGAGGCCAGCCAGCCGCGGGTGCTCGGGCTGGTCGCCGAGGTGTTCGGCCGACGGCGGATCTTCGTGCCCATGACCAGGGTGACCCACATCGACAGCGGGCAGGTCTACACCACGGGGCTGCTCAACATGCGACGGTTCGAGCAGCGCCCCACCGAGACCCTGGTGATGGCGCAGATGCTCGACCGGTCGGTCCGCATCGTGCCCACCGATGTCCGGGGCACCGTGTACGACGTGGCGATGGAGCAGGCGCGCACCCGTGACTGGGTGCTCAGCCGGGTCGCGGTCCAGGAGCCGGCGAAGGGGTTCCGCCGACGTGGCCAGACCTACATCGTGGACTGGCGCGACCTCGAGGGCCTCACCCGGCACGAGCCCTCCCAGGGCGCCACGCACCTGATCGCGGCGATCAGCGACATGCGCCCGGCGGACGCGGCCCACATGATCCACGACCTCCCGGCCGAGCGGCGTACCGCCGTGGTGGCTGCGATGGACGACGAGCGGCTGGCCGACGTCCTCGAGGAGCTGCCCGAGGAGGACCAGGTCCAGATCATGGAGCGCCTGGACTCCGAGCGTGCCGCGGACGTGCTGGAGGAGATGTCGGCCGACGACGCCGCGGACCTGATCGCCGACCTCGCGCCCGAGACCGCGGCCACGCTGCTCGCCCTGATGGAGCCCGGGGAGGCTGAGGACGTCCGGCGCCTGATGTCCTACGCGGAGCGGACCGCCGGCGCCATGATGACTCCGGAGCCGGTGATCCTGGGACCCGACGCCACCATCGCCGACGCCCTCGCGCACGTGCGCAACCCCGACCTCACACCGGCTCTGGCCGCCCTGGTCTACATCTGCCGCCAGCCGTTGGAGACCCCCACCGGTCGGCTCCTGGGCGCGGCCCACATCCAGCGCCTGCTGCGCGAGCCCCCGTCCACCCTGGTCGCCGCGGCCCTGGACAGCTCCCTGGACCCGTTGCACCCCGAGGCGCGCATCGACGAGGTCGCCGCCCACCTCGCGACGTACAACCTGGTCGCCGCGCCCGTGGTGGACGAGGAGGGCCGCCTGCTGGGCGCGGTCACCGTGGACGACCTCCTCGACCACATGCTGCCGGAGAACTGGCGGGACCAGGCGGTGCGCCGATGAGCGAGTCCCGGCCCACCCGCAGCCGGCTGGACACGCCGCGCGACACCCGCCGCAGCCTGCGACCCCGGCGCTCCTACGACGCCGACGCGTTCGGGGTGTTCGCCGAGCAGTTCGCCCGATTCATGGGGACGGCGCGCTTCCTGGCCTACATGACGATCTTCGTGGCCGTGTGGATGGCCTGGAACATCCTGGCCCCGACCCAGTGGCGGTTCGACGAGTTCCCCTTCATCTTCCTCACCCTGATGCTCAGCCTCCAGGCGTCGTACGCCGCCCCGCTGATCCTGCTGGCCCAGAACCGGCAGGAGGTCCGCGACAAGGTGGTGGCCGAGCAGGACCGTCAGGTCAACGCCCGCGCCCACGCGGACATGGAGTTCCTGGCGCGTGAGGTCGCCTCGCTGCGGATGTCGGTGGGCGAGGTGGTCACCCGCGACTTCCTCCGCTCGGAGTTCCGGGGCCTGCTCAACGACCTCGACGAGCGCTCCCGGCCGCTCGATCCCGACGAGGACGGGGCCGAGGTCACCGACCGCTGACTCCGCCGGAGGCCGCGCTGGGAGGGGCAACTACGCTTGGGCCCCATGAGCACCCCCACCGTCGAGCAGGTCACCGCTGCACTCGCGACCGTCCACGACCCGGAGATCAAGCGGCCCATCACCGACCTCGGCATGGTCGAGAGCGTCGGGATCTCCCCTGACGGCCGCGTGGCCGTCACCGTCCTGCTGACCGTGGCCGGGTGCCCCCTCAAGGACACCATCACCCGGGACGTCACCGGCGCCGTCTCGGCCGTGGCCGGCGTCACCGACGTCATCCTCACCCTGGGCGTCATGTCGCCGGAGCAGCGCAGCCAGCTCGGCGAGAACCTGCGCGGCGGCCAGGCCCAGCGCGAGATCCCGTTCGCCCAGCCCGGCTCGCTGACCAAGGTCTACGCCATCGCCAGCGGCAAGGGCGGGGTCGGCAAGTCGTCGGTCACGGTGAACCTCGCCCTGGCGCTCGCCGACGAGGGGCTCAAGGTCGGCATCGTCGACGCCGACATCTACGGGCACTCCGTCCCGGCGATGCTGGGCGTGGCGGACCACCGCCCGACCCAGGTCGACGACCTGATCATGCCCGTCCCGACGCCCTCGGGCGTCTCGGTCATCTCCATCGGCATGCTCAAGCCGCGCCGCGACCAGGTGGTCGCCTGGCGCGGCCCGATGCTGGACCGGGCGCTGGTGCAGATGCTGGCCGACGTCTACTGGGGCGACCTGGACGTGCTGCTCCTGGACCTCCCGCCGGGCACCGGCGACGTGGCCATCTCGCTGGGGCAGCACCTGCCCAACGCCGAGGTCGTCGTGGTCACCACGCCGCAGGAGGCCGCCGCCGAGGTCGCCGAGCGCGCCGGCACCATGGCCTCGATGATGCACCAGCGGGTGGTGGGGGTCGTGGAGAACATGTCCTACCTGCCCTGCCCGCACTGCACCCCGAGGGCAAGGAGCACAAGCTGGAGATCTTCGGCGCCGGCGGTGGCGAGCGAGTCGCCAAGACGCTGTCGGAGCGCTTCGGCTACGACGTGCCGGTGCTGGGCTCGGTGCCGTTGGAGCTCTCGCTGCGCGCGGGCGGCGACGCCGGGCGGCCGATCGTGGAGTCCGATCCCACCGCGCCGGCGGCGATCGTGCTGCGCGACATCGCCAAGGCGCTGCACGGACGTGGCCGCGGACTGGCCGGCATGCAGCTGGGGCTCACCCCGTCCAGTAAGTTCTGACCCATGCTGGGAGTCGGTCTGCCGGAGATGGCGGTGATCGCGTTCGTCGCGGTGCTCGTCTTCGGTCCCGACCGGCTCCCCGAGCTCGCCAAGCAGGCAGCACAGATGGTCCGCAAGGTCCGCACCTTGGCGAACTCGGCCCGGGACGAGCTGCGCACCGAGCTCGGCCCGGAGTATGCCGACCTCGAGCTGCGGGACCTGGACCCGCGCAACGTGGTCCGCAAGCACATCATGGAGGCCATGGAGGACGAGCCGTCACGTCCCGTCCCGGTGCGACTGGCTGCCGGGGCGCTGCCGCCGTACGACGTCGAGGCCACCTGAGCCTGGGCACGGCTGACGCCGCCCGCTCGATCGGCTGCGGAGGCCGGCTGCTGGGCCCAGCCGGCGTTCACTGCTCGCTGCGCACCGCGCTGAGCTGCTCCAGGGAGAGCAGCCGCACCGCTCCCCCGGCGCCGAGCTCGAGGAAGTCGCTGCCCACCCGACGCAGCGCGCCCTCGTGCCTGGACCCCTCGCTGGTCCACAGCACGCAGGGCACCGCCTCGTCAGCCAGCTTCCTGAGCGCCGAGGCGACGGTCAGCCGCTGCACGGCGGTCCAGGCGACCTCCGGCACCGAGCGCGCCGAGGCGCCGTGGACGGCCACGACCTGCCGGGTCCACACCGTCCAGCGGGCGTTGTCGCGAACCACCTGACACCACCCCGGCCCCACCCGCTCGAGGGTGCCGCGGATCCGACCGACCCCGCGCACCTCGACCTCGAGACCTCGCTCGAGCGAGGCCATCAGCCGACTGTCCAGCGTCACCGACTGGTACTCGGCGCGAGCTCGGTCCGCCACCTCCGCCGACCGCTCGAGGTGGTGCAGCGACTCCGCCTGCGCCTCCAGGTCCTCAAAGAGCTCGAAGAGCTCCTCCTCGCCAGCCATGAGGGCAGTGTGCCGCAGCCGCCGCAGGCGTGCCGCGCGGCTTCGCACCTGTGGACATCCACCTTGACGAAGCGCTGTAAACCTCAGTTGAATGAAGCAAACGCACGCAAACGAAGGGATCGACATGGTCGGGGGACGTGGAACGGACCGAGCACCCTGGTGGCGGTGCCTGCTGGTGTGGCTGACCACGACGAGCGCCTGCGGGGCCGGGGCCTGGCTGTGCACGCGGACGCTGATCGAGCCCGGCGACGGCGCGCCGGGCTCCAGCTTCGACTCGCTCCTGCTGGCTGCGGCGGCGCTCGCAGGCGCCGCCAGCCTGGGGTGGATCTGGCTGGTCGCGACCCTGACCATCTGCGAGGCGGCGCGCGGGCGGACCAGCGCCCGGCACGGCGGCGCGCTGCGGCGGGTCGTGCTCGCGGCCTGCGGTGGCGCACTCCTGCTCAGCAGCACCGGACCGGCGCTGGCCCACGCGGGAGACCCGGACGCCGCACGGTCCGGCCGGCACGGGGCCCGCGGCTCGGTGGCAGGACTGCCGTTCCCCGACCGGGCCACCGACCCGAGGGACGGCCTGGAGGTCGAGCCGCGGCACACAGCGCAGAGCCGCCGCGTGAGCGCTCCGCTCGCCTCCCGGGACCCGGGTCCGCCACCGACTGACGGCCCCGGTGAGGTCCGGGTGGTGCGGCAGGGGGACACCCTGTGGGCCCTGGCGTCCGAGCGCCTGCCCGGATCCGCCACGCCCGACCAGGTCGACCGGGCCTGGCGCGCGATCCACCGCCGCAACCGGGCGGTGGTCGGACCGGATCCCGACCTCATCGTCCCCGGTCAGTCCCTGGTCCTGCCGGCCGCGGGCGCCGAGGACGGCCGGTCATGAGCGCCCAGCAGGCCACCGTGCACCCGCTGCGGCTCGCCGTGCCGGTGGCCACCGTCCAGGGCACGCTCGCGCTGGACCTGATGCCCCTGCTCGATCCGCCGGTCACCAATGCCGAGCCAGGGCGCCCCGGGTGCGACGTGGTGCCGGTCGACGTCCGCCTGCGGGAGCGGCTCGAGCACTGGGTCGGACGCTACGTGCAGGCCAGCGTCGAGATCGTGGCGGGCGACCGCCCCGCTGCCCAGCTCGCTCGCTGGACCCGCCGCGACGTGCAGCAGGACCTGGCGCGGCGAGCCGAGCTGGTCGCCCGGGCCGGCGGCCACCGCCCGGGTCAGGGCCGGCGGCGCGAGCTCACCAGGTCCCAGGTGGTCGCGGTGCGGATCACCTTCCCGGCCCACGGGGTCGTCGAGGCGTCCGCCCACGTGCGCCACGGCGAGAGGTCACGCGCCGTGGCTGCACGCTTCGAGACGTTTCGGGACCGCTGGGTCTGCACGGCCCTGGAGTTCTGCTGACCGGGCCTAGCCGCTGACCCGGGTGGTGTAGCCCGAAGCCCCGCCGGGAGCACCGTGGCACTTCTTGAACTTCTTGCCCGACCCGCAGGGGCAGTCCGCGTTGCGACCGGTCCCGGCGAACGGGTCCTCGGGCTTGTTCTCCTCCGCCTTGACCTCGACGTCACCGTCCTCCGCGGGGGCGGAGTAGGTCAGCTGCGTCGGACGGCTGGGCTTGTCCAGACCCTTGGCCCGCACCTGGGGGGCGTGGGCGGCCGCGGCGGCCAGGTCGATCCCCGAGGCCGGGTCCTCGACCTCGTCGACGGTGTCCCCGGCAGCGACCTCGGCCGGCTGCTCGTCCTCCTCCTCGACCTCGACGGTGAGGTTGAACAGGAACCCGACCGACTCCTCCTTGATGCCCTCCATCATGGCGGCGAACATGTCGAACCCCTCGCGCTGGTACTCCACTAGGGGGTCGCGCTGGGAGTAGGCGCGCAGGTAGATGCCCTCGCGCAGGTAGTCCATCTCGTAGAGGTGCTCGCGCCACTTGCGGTCCAGCACCGAGAGGACGACCCGGCGCTCGAGCTCGCGCATCGCCTCGGCACCGATCTCGTCCTCGCGCCGGTCGTAGGCGGCCTGCGCGTCCTTCTGCAAGGAGGTGACCAGGGACTCGCGCGTCAGGTTGCCCCGACCTCCCGCCTCAGCCTCCAGCGACTCCAGCGTGAACGACATCGGGTAGAGCTGCTTGAGCGCGGTCTCCAGGGCGTCGAGGTCCCAGCCCTCGGCGTAGTCGGCGGTCGCACCGGTGACGTAGCCGGCGATCACGTCGTCGACGAAGGTGCGGATCTGCTCCTCGAGGTCAGCACCCTCGAGCACCCGACGACGCTCGCCGTAGATGACCTCGCGCTGACGGCTCATCACGTCGTCGTACTTGAGGACGTTCTTGCGAGACTCGAAGTTCTGCGACTCCAGGTTGGCCTGGGCGCTGGCGATGGAGCTGGAGACCCGCTTGTTCTCGATCGGGACGTCGTCGGGCACCTTGAGCACCTGCAGCACCCGGTCCACCCACTCGGACTTGAACAGGCGCATCATCTCGTCCTGCAGGGACAGGTAGAACCGGCTCTCCCCCGGGTCACCCTGGCGACCCGAGCGACCACGCAGCTGGTTGTCGATGCGCCGCGACTCGTGGCGCTCCGTGCCGATCACGTAGAGGCCGCCGGCGGCCTTGACCTCCTCGTGCTCGCTGGCGACCTGCGCCTTGATGCGCTCCAGCGTGTCGGGCCACCGCGCCTCGTACTCGGCCGCGGTCTCCCCGGCCGGCTCGAGGCCCTCCTTGCGCAGCTCCTGGTCGGCCAGGAACTCCACCGAGCCGCCGAGCATGATGTCGGTGCCTCGCCCGGCCATGTTCGTGGCCACCGTGACCGCGCCCTTGTGACCGGCGAGGGCGACGATCTTGGCCTCGTCCGCGTGCACCTTGGCGTTGAGCACCGAGTGCGGGACGCCGCGCTTGCGCAGCAGCCCCGAGAGCAGCTCGGACTTCTCCACCGAGACGGTGCCGACCAGGATGGGCTGACCCTTCTTGTGGCGCTCCTCGATGTCGGTGACGACCGCGTCGTACTTGGCCTCCTCGGTGCGGTAGACCAGGTCGGGCTGGTCCACCCGCAGCATCGGCTTGTTGGTGCGGATCGGCACCACGCCGAGCTTGTAGGTCTTGTCGAACTCCGCCGCCTCGGTCATGGCCGTGCCGGTCATGCCCGAGAGCTTGTCGTAGAGGCGGAAGTAGTTCTGCAGGGTGACCGTGGCCAGCGTCTGGTACTCCTCGCGGACGGTCACCCCCTCCTTGGCCTCGATGGCCTGGTGCAGGCCGTCGTTGTAGCGGCGGCCCGCGAGCATGCGGCCGGTGTGCTCGTCGACGATGAGCACCTCGCCGTCCATGACGACGTACTCCTTGTCGTTGCGGAACAGCTCCTTGGCCTTGATGGAGTTGTTCATGAAGGAGATCAGCGGGGTGTTGACCGAGTCGTACAGGTTGTCGATGCCCAGGTGGTCCTCGACCTTGGTGATGCCCGGCTCGAGCACCGAGATGGTGCGCTTCTTCTCGTCGACCTCGTAGTCCACGTCCCGGGTCATGTTGCGGGCGATCACCGCGAACTCGGCGTACCAGTGCACCTCGTCCTGGGTGGGACCGCTGATGATCAGCGGGGTCCGCGCCTCGTCGATGAGGATGGAGTCCACCTCGTCCACGATCGCGAAGTTGTGCCCGCGCTGGACGCACTCCTCGATCGAGTCCGCCATGTTGTCGCGCAGGTAGTCGAAGCCGAGCTCGTTGTTGGTGCCGTAGGTGATGTCGCAGGCGTAGGCCTCGCGCCGCTCCGCGGGACGCATCGAGGGCAGGATGACGCCCGTGGTCAGGCCCAGGAAGTGGTGGATGCGCCCCATCCACTCCGCGTGGTACTTGGCGAGGTAGTCGTTGACCGTGACCACGTGCACGCCCTGGCCGGACAGCGCGTTGAGGTACGACGGCAGGGTGGCGACCAGGGTCTTGCCCTCACCGGTCTTCATCTCCGCGATGTTGCCCAGGTGCAGGGCTGCGCCGCCCATGATCTGGACGTCGTAGTGCCGCTGGCCGATCACCCGTCGCGAAGCCTCGCGGACGGTGGCGAACGCCTCAGGCATCAGGTCGTCGAGGGACTCCCCGGCCGCGTAGCGCTCCTTGAACTCCGTGGTCATGTCGCGCAGCTCTTCGTCGCTCATCGCGACGAAGTCGTCCTCGATGGCGTTGACGGCTTGTGAGATGGTCTCCAGCTGGCGGAGGATCTTGCCCTCGCCGATGCGGAGGAGCTTGTCGATGATGGCAGGCACGAACGCAGACTCCCTGATTGGTCATTAGCGGCACCGGCGGATGGCTGCACGGGACCAAGCGCCATCGTAACCGGCAGACCACAACCCTTCCCGCTCAGACCCGCAGCTGCGCCGCCAGGTCCCCGGGGGCGACGATGCTCACGTCCCTCATCCCGAGCCATCCCGCCAGCCTGCGCAGCTCGACGGCTAGCTCGGCCGCGGTCTCCTCGGGAGCCCCGGGCTCGGCGTGGGCGGCCTGGACCACCAGCACCGAGGAGGACCGGTCGGCCTTGAGATCCACCCGTGCCACCAGCCGGTCCCCCAGCAGGAAGGGCAGGACGTAGTAGCCGTGCACCCGCTTGTGCGCAGGCGTGTAGATCTCGAGCCGGTAGTGGAAGTCGAACAGGGCCTCGGTGCGGCTCCGCTCCCAGACCAGGGGGTCGAACGGGCTGAGCAGAGCGCGCGCGTGCACCTGCCGGGGCAGCCGGGCGGCATGGTGCAGGTACGCCGGCCGGGACCAGCCCGAGACCGTCACCGGCTCCAGCTCGCCGGTCTCGACCAGCGTGCCGACCGCGACGCGGGCCTGGGCCAGCGGCATCCGGTAGTAGTCGGCGAGGCAGCGGAGGCTGGCGACCCCGTGGGAGCGGGCCGCCCGCCGCACCAGCTCCAGCTGCGCCTGGGCCGGGTCGGGCACCGGCGCCTGGAGCACGTGCGCCGGAAGCACCCGTTCTGGGAGGTCGTAGATGACCTCGAACGAGGGTGAGCGTCCGGCGATGGCCACGTCCCCGACGAGGAAGAGGTAGTCCAGCACCTTGCGTGCCTCGGACCAGTTCCACCCCCAGTGCTGGGAGGTGCGGGGGCCGCTGAACTCGCCGTCCAGCTGGCGGGCGGTCACCGGTCCCCGTTCGGCGACCGCCGCCAGGATCCGGGGCTCGAGGGTGGGGTCCGCGGTGAAGCCCCACTTGCCGCGCTGGGCGCGGTAGTGGTCCATGCGGTGGCGCATCAGCGGCCAGAGCTCGACCGGCATCAGGGCCTGCACGTGCGCCCAGTACTCCACCAGCCGGCGGGGTCTGGCGGCCGAGGCGCGCCGCAGCAGGTCCACGTCGTAGGGGCCCAGCCGTGAGTACAGCGGCAGGTAGTGCGCCCGTTGCAGCACGTTGACCGAGTCGACCTGGAGCACCCCGGTGCGCGACACCGTGCGCTGCAGGGAGCGCATGGTCGCGACCGCGTGCGGCCGGTCGGCGAAGCCCTGCGCGGCGAGGGCCACCCGGCGCGCGGATGCCGGCGACAGGACCCTCATCAGGGCAGGTCGAGCAGCTTTTCCCTGACCGCGTACATCACGGCCTCCATCCGGGAGTGCAGCTGGAGCTTCTCCAGCATGTTGCGCACGTGGTTCTTCACGGTGTTCTCGGAGATGAAGAGCTGCTTGGCGATCTCACGGTTGTTCATCCCCGTCGCCACCAGGCGCAGCACCTCCAGCTCACGCTCGGTCAGCCGGAGTCCGGGCACCTGGCTGCGCTCGGGCTTGGACATCTGCTTGAACTCGTCGATCAGCTTCACCGCCATCGACGGGGAGATCAGGGACTGCCCGTCGGCGACCACCCGGATGCCCTGGGCGACCTCCTCGATCGAGGAGTCCTTGAGCAGGTATCCGGCCGCTCCGCCCTTGACCGCCTCGTAGAGGTCGGCCTCCTCGTCAGAGACGGTCAGCATGATGACCTTGGCCGACGGGTTGGCCTCCTTGATGGCGCGGCAGGCCTCGATCCCGCTGCGCCGCGGCATCCGCACGTCGAGCAGGACCACGTCGGGCGCCATGGAGGTGGCCAGGTCGGTGGCGGCGATGCCGTCGCCCGCCTCGGCGACGACCTCGATGTCCGGCTCCTGGCTCAGCAGCATGGTGAGCCCGCGGCGGAACAGCTCCTGGTCGTCGGCGAGGATGACCCTGATGGGCTCATCCGCGAGTGTCGGCTCTGTCACACGGCGCATCATGTCACGTCGGCACAGCAGTGCGCCGACGCCCCGCAGGACGTCGGCGCACCAGGATGCGGCGGGCGGCCCAGCCGCCCCGTGGAGTCGTCAGTCGACGAGGTCGAGGCTGATGACTCCGTAGTCGTAGCCCTTGCGGCGGTAGACCACCGAGGGCTTCTCACTCTCCATGTCGACGAAGAGGTAGAAGTCGTGCCCCACCAGCTCCATCTCGTAGAGGGCCTGGTCCAGCGTCATCGGCGAGCCGCTGTGCGACTTCTCGCGCACCACCAGCGGGCCCTCACCGGTGACGGTGAGCGGTCCCACCTTGCGCTCCGCCACGGCGTCGCCGTCCTCGGCGCCGTCCTGGGTGGGCTCGACGGGCTCCGCGACGTCCGCCAGGGCCTCGCCGACCGAGACCGGGGTACGTCGACCACGGTGGACGCGCCGACGGTCCGAGGCCTTGCGCATCTGCGTGGCCATCTTGTCCAGCGCCAGGTCCAGGGCACCCATCTTGTCGTCCGCAGCAGCCTCCGCACGGATGACCGGGCCCTTGGAGAACGCGGTCAGCTCGACCTTCACACCCCGCTCCTGCTGGCGCGGGTTGCGCTCGGCCGACACCTCCACCTGAACGCGGATGATCCTCTGGTCGTGCTTCTCCAACCGGGAGAGCTTCTCCTCCGCATGGGCTCGGAACCTGTCCGATACCTCGAAGTGCCTTCCGGTGACAACTACGTCCATGTGAACCTCCGATTCAACGTTGGCTACCCGTGCAGGTCGCACCCCGGCACCATCTCACGGTGCTCGGGGTGGTTGAGATGGAGCCCGTCCGGCCGACCTGGTCTTCGACCCCACAATCGCCTGCTGAGGCCTTCGCAGCTTCTCTGCCACTGTCGGCCTTCTCCCGGGGACCGCCGCATCTGACGGCGGGACCGGGGCAGGACTTACTTCTAAGCCGCACCGTGATCAGCTCTCCGGCAGGGCCGGTGAGAGCCTTACGTGGACCGTTTCGCCTGCGACTGGCATCGGCTAGCCACCTGGACGCGACTCGCGCCCGGACGACGCAACCACGGACCCGGACGGACTCCATGCACCGACGCTATCCCGTGGTGGGTCGCGCCGGTTCACGAACCCCCCCATCCACGAGCATCGGGGCCGCGGTGCGACGCCGCACCGCGGCCACCACGGCGATCGCGGCAACCTCCAGCCCCACCGCCTCCAGGGCCCGCTGGGCCTCGCGCGCGGTCGCGCCGGTGGTGAGCACGTCGTCGCACAGGACCACCCGGCACGGGCCCAGGCCCGCGGCCAGCCGGCGTACCCCGGCGCTGGGACAGTGCATGGACAGGGCGAGGTTGGCCGCCCGCTCCCGGGCGTCGAGCAGCGACTGGTCACGGACGCCGCGGTGGGAGCGGAGCAGCCCCGCCACCCGGGTACGTCGACCGCCCGCCCGCAGCGTCCGCGCGGCGATCCGCACCATCCGCCCGGTCGGGTCGTCCCCTCGCGCCCGGGCCACGCCGGGCCGCGACGGCACCGGGACCAGCACCACCTGCTCGGCGGTGGGCCAGGAGCGCGAGGCCGTGCGGACCGCGGCGGCCAGCGCCTCCCCCAGCGGCCTGCCCAGGGAGAACCGTCCGTCCTCCTTGTGCCCGACCACCAGGGCGCGCAGCAGTCCGGCGTACTCCCCCGCGGCCCACGGCGTGGCCAACCCCGGCGGCGTCGGCGTCGGCCAGCTCACCCTGCCTCCCACGGGCAGCCTCAGCGCACAGTCGGGGCACACCATCCGCCCCGGGCGCGCACACCCCAGGCAGCTGCTGCCGAGCACGAGGTCGAGCACGGCATCGCGCACCCCGCTCGGGGCCAGCTGGGCGCCGGCGGCCAGCTCGAGGTGCTCCCGGGGTGTGACCATGGCCGTCAT
Organism: Nocardioides houyundeii; assembly: GCF_002865585.1. NCBI lineage: Bacteria > Bacillati > Actinomycetota > Actinomycetes > Propionibacteriales > Nocardioidaceae > Nocardioides > Nocardioides houyundeii. Next base: position 2,697,011 of record NZ_CP025581.1, read on the forward strand.
CACAGCCCACCCGGCGGCTGGACGGTCGCGACCAGGGCGGGAGCTGTGGAGCACCGCGACCGGGCGAGGGCCACCCTGGCCCCTGTGGACGTGCCGGGGCGCTCAGCCCACGTAGCCGATCGAGGTGACGCCCGCCTCGAGGGCCGGCAGCCGTCGTCCTGGGTCGAGGAGGTCGGTGACCCCCGCCTTGCCCACCACGTAGGGGCTGGCTCCCTCCTCGGGTGAGCTGACCAGCGCCGAGGCCCTCCCCGGGATCCGCAGGGCCCCCGCGTCGGCGAGCTCGCCGGGGGCCCCGTCGACCGCGACGGTCCGGACCTGGGACACGTCGCCCGCCAGTGCGCTGAGCACCGAGACCGAGGTCGCCGAGCGCCAGGCGATGTCGGTGATCCGAAACCCGGGCTCGACGTCCAGCTCGATCTCCCGAGCGGGGGTCGCGCGCAGCACCCGTCCGGCGCTGCCGTGCAGCACCCGGCTCACCACCAGCCGGTCCCGACGAGCACCGCGGACCACGGCGACCAGCCTGCTGCCGTCGCGGGAGACCTGGAAGGCCTTCACCCGGGTGCCCGTCAGACCGGGAACCACCACCGTTCGCACCTTGGTGCCGACGGCCACCGAGACCCGGGCGCCGGCGGCGGGGCGGTCCACCACCCACAGGCGGTCGGCGAAGTCCCAGGCGGGGGCAGCAGGTCCGTCGCCCCCGCCACCACCTCGGTCACCGCTCCGCCCGGGTCCGAGAGCGGCGCGACGGAGACCGATCCGCTGCGCGACACCCCGGCTGCGACGGTGCCGCGCAGGTTGACCGCGGCGCTGACCAGTCCGGCTCCCTCGACCCCGAGCGGTCCGGCGGTGGCCTCGAGCTCGTCCATCCGACCACGCACCAGCAACCCGTCGCGGAGCGCGAAGATCTCTTCGCTGGCACCCAGGGCGTCGGGGTCGAACCTCGCCCCGGCCTCCCGGGGGATCTCGCTGACCCCTCCGGGCAGCGGCAGGCGCCTGCCGTCCAGGGTGACCTGGACCGCACGCACCCGCGGCTCCTGACGCAGGGTCCAGGCGAGCTGGGCGGCCATCTCCTCGCTGACGGCCTCGAACTCCTCGCCCGCCCCGGCCAGGGCGACCTCGGCCAGCCCGTCGGCAGTGATCGGCACCGAGGAGGTCGCCAGCCGGAGCCCCGGGGGCACCGCGCTGCGGGTGACCTGACCCAGCTCCTCGGGCGGACCGAGGAGCAGGCCGCTGACCAGGGCGGTCGCGAACTGGTCCCCCGCGGGCACGAACACCGGCTCCGGGACCAACATCGAACCGGTCGGGTCGAGGAACTGCAGGGAGGCGCGGACGAACCGCTCCTCGAACCAGGACGCGGGGACCAGCAGGGCGTCGGGGGCCTCGTCGATGCGCCACTCGTCACCCTCGCGGACCATCGGGAAGCTCAGCCGCGACTCCTGCTCGTCCAGCTTGCGCTCCCACGCCCCGCGCGAGTCGTAGCGCTGGGCCCCGAGCACGCCCAGGCTCACCGACCGCTCCCCCACGGGGGCCTCGAGATCGGTGTAGGTGACCGTGGCCCGCTCGGGTCGCCACCTGGCCCGCGCCCTGGAGCTGAGGAACTGCTTGGCCACGCTGGTCCTGATCGGGGTGGCCTTCATCGCCTCGAGGAAGCCATTGACGATCTCCCGGGACGACGACCCGACCGCGGGCGGGCGGGGGTCGTAGAAGGTCCCGGCCCGAGAGCCGTCCTGGGCCCGCGGATCGATGTCGACCACGGGTCCGGTGTCGGGCATGCCGACGCAGGCGCTCAGGCTGGCCGTCAGCAGGAGCGGGGCCAGCAGGACCGGCAGGCCTCGTCGCAGCAGGAGCAGCAGTCGCGGGAAGCCCCGGGCCGCACTGGGGACGCGGGTGCGGATCACGCGCTCACCTCGGAGTCCACGGGGACCAGGGGCAGCGGGCTGTGGCGCAGCGACTGGTTGAGCCGGCGCGGGAGCGTGAGCCGGAACTGGGCGCCCTCGCCGGGGCGACCCCAGGCCTGTAGCCAGCCGCCGTGCAGGTGGGTGTCCTCCATCGAGATGGACAGGCCGAGACCGGTGCCGCCGCTGGTGCGCGCCCGGGCGGGGTCGGCGCGCCAGAACCTGTTGAAGACCATGGCCGACTCCCCCGCGGCCAGGCCCACGCCGTAGTCGCGCACCGAGATCGCGGCCGTCTCGTCGTCGGCGGCCACCCGGATCACGATGTCGCGGGTCTCGGCGTGGTCGATGGCGTTGGTGACCAGGTTGCGCACGATGCGCTCGACCCGGCGTACGTCGGCCTCGGCGAGGCAGGGCTTCCCGGGGTCGATCACCACCACCCGAGTGTGCCGTTGCTCGGCCAGGGCCTTGGTGTTGTCGGCAACGCGGCGCACCACGTCGACCAGGTTGACGTCGTCGGCCTCGAGAACCGCAGCCCCGGCGTCGAAGCGGCTGATCTCCAGCAGGTCGGCGAGCAGGGTCTCGAAGCGGTCGAGCTCGGTCTGCAGCAGCTCCGCCGCCCGCGCGGTCGCAGGGTCGAAGTCCTCGCGGGCGTCGTGCAGCACGTCGCCCGCCATCCGCACCGTGGTCAGCGGGGTGCGCAGCTCGTGGGAGACGTCGCTGACGAACCGACGCTGCAGGCGGCTCAGCTCCTCGAGCTGACGGATCTGGCGCTGCAGGTTGGACGCCATCTGGTTGAACGACGTCGCCAGCCGGGCGAGGTCGTCCTCACCGGTCACCCGCAGCCGCTCCTGCAGCTGCCCGGCAGCCAGCCGCTCGGCGACCTCGCGGGCCAGCCGGATCGGGGCCACCACCTGACGGGTCACCAGCCAGGCCACCCCGGCCACCAGGACCACCAGCAGCACCGCGGCCGCCAGCAGGGCACGGGTCACCAGCGCCAGGGTCTCGGCCTGCTCGGTGAGCGGATAGAGGTAGTACAGGGTGTAGGTCTCGCCGTTGGCCGGGAGGGTCACCTGGGAGGCGACCACGATGCCCGGCCCCTCCTCCACCCCGGCCACCGGCCCGGTGGTGCGGATCTTGGTGTAGGTCCAGGCAGTGCCGCGAGGCTTGGAGAACCGCTCCTCCAGGGCCGCCGGGACGCTGGCCTTGTCCAGGTTCTGGGTGAACTTCGCGCCGCCGCCGGCCAAGGTGCCGCCGGTGGTGACGGGCGGGGAGAGGATGACCGCGAACCCGCGGGTGGAGCCGCGCGCGATGATGGGGTCGATCAGGTCCTGCTGCTGGCCGGACGCGTTGACGTCGGTGCCGGCCGCGAAGGAGAGGCGGCTGCGCGCCTCGGCCGTCTCGTCGTCCGCCTCGGCCACCACCCGCTGGACCCGCTGCTCCAGCAGGCCGTCCCGGGTCTGCTGCAGCAGGAACCAGCCGACGCCGCTGACCACGACGGTGGAGAGCAGCACGGTCCCGGCCACCACCCGCGCCTGGATCGAGCGTCGCCAGATCGTCAGGGCGCGCCGCAGCGCGGTGGAGACACGGGCGAGGGGGCGCGGGGCGCGCGAGGAGGACATCGTGGGCTGCTAGGACTTGCCGGCTTTGTAGCCCACTCCACGCACCGTCAGCACGATCTCAGGGTTCTCGGGGTCGTGCTCGACCTTGGAGCGCAGTCGCTGCACGTGCACGTTGACCAGTCGGGTGTCGGCGGCGTGGCGATAGCCCCAGACCTCCTCCAGGAGCACCTCGCGGGTGTAGACCTGCCACGGCTTGCGCGCCAGGCAGACCAGCAGGTCGAACTCCAGGGGGGTGAGGTTGATCGGCCGGCCGTCCCGGGTGACGTCGTGGCCCGCCACGTCGATGACCAGGTCGCCCACGGTCAGCGTCTCGGAGGTGGGCACGTCGTAGCGCCGCATCCGGGCCCGGATGCGCGCCACCAGCTCCTTGGGCTTGAAGGGCTTGACCACGTAGTCGTCGGCACCGGACTCCAGCCCGACCACCACGTCGATGGTGTCGCTCTTGGCGGTGAGCATCACGATGGGGACCCCGGACTCGGCGCGGATCTCCTTGCACACGTCGATGCCGTCCTTGCCCGGCAGCATCAGGTCGAGCAGCACCAGGTCGGGGCGGTAGTCGTGGAAGGCGGCCAGCGCGGCGTCGCCCCGGGTCACCATCTGGCTGTCGAAGCCCTCCTGGCGGAGCACGATGGTGAGCATCTCGGCCAGCGATGCGTCATCGTCGACGACCAGGACCCGTCCCCGGGTCGGCGGATCGACCGCAGGTTGACTCATAACCGCCATTGTGCCAGCCAACGGGTCGCGGGGACGAAGCAAGGGCGCCCCCTCCGGGGACGCCCTTGCGTGCCGTCCGTCCGGACGGCGGGGTGCTCAGTAGCGGTACTGGTCGGACTTGTAGGGCCCCTCGACGGGGATCCCGAGGTAGTCGGCCTGACTCTGGCTGAGCTCGGTCAGGCGTACACCGAGGCTGTCCAGGTGCAACCGGGCGACCTCCTCGTCGAGATGCTTGGGCAGCACGTAGACGCCGACCGGGTAGTCCTCGGGCTTGGTGAAGATCTCGATCTGCGCCAGCACCTGGTTGGTGAATGAGTTCGACATCACGAACGACGGGTGCCCCGTGGCGTTGCCCAGGTTCATCAGGCGACCCTCGGAGAGCACGATGATCGCGTTGCCGGCCGGGAAGGTCCAGACGTCCACCTGCGGCTTGACGTTCTTGCGGACCGCCACGCCGTCGGCCTCGAGGCCGGCCATGTCGATCTCGTTGTCGAAGTGGCCGATGTTGCCCAGGATCGCGTTGTGCTTCATCCGGCTCATCTGGTCCACCGTGACGACGTCCTTGTTGCCCGTCGCGGTGATGATGATGTCGGCCACGCCCAGGACGTTGTCCAGGGTGTCGACCTGGTAGCCGTCCATCGCCGCCTGCAGGGCGCAGATGGGGTCGATCTCGGTGACGATGACGCGGGCACCCTGGCCGCGCAGCGACTCCGCACAGCCCTTGCCGACGTCGCCGTAGCCACAGACCACCGCGACCTTGCCGCCGATGAGCACGTCGGTGGCCCGGTTGATGCCGTCGATGAGGGAGTGCCGGCAGCCGTACTTGTTGTCGAACTTGGACTTGGTGACCGAGTCGTTGACGTTGATCGCCGGGAACAGCAGCGAGCCGTCCCGCATCATGTCGTAGAGGCGGAGCACACCGGTGGTGGTCTCCTCGGTGACGCCCTTGATCTCGGCGGCGATCTTGGTCCAGCGGTCGGAGGAGTTCTTCAGCGACTCGGTGAGCGCCTCGAAGATGATCTTCTGCTCACCGGACGCGGCCGTGGCGGGGTCGGGCGCGACACCGGACTTCTCCATCTCCAGGCCGAGGTGCACCAGGAGCGTGGCGTCACCGCCGTCGTCGAGGATCATGTTGGCGAACGAGTCGCCCGGCCAGTCGAGGATCTGCTGGGTGCACCACCAGTACTCCTCCAGCGACTCGCCCTTCCAGGCGAAGACCGGCACGCCGGCCGGGGCCTCGGGCGTCCCCGTCGGACCCACGGCGATCGCCGCGGCGGCGTGGTCCTGGGTCGAGAAGATGTTGCACGACGCCCAGCGCACCTCGGCCCCGAGCGCCACCAGGGTCTCGATCAGCACCGCGGTCTGGATCGTCATGTGCAGCGACCCGGCGATCCGGGCTCCCGCCAGCGGCTTGGAGTCGCCGTAGCGCTCCCGCATGGCCATGAGGCCGGGCATCTCGTGCTCAGCGAGCTCGATCTCCGTGCGGCCATACTCGGCCAGGCTCAGATCGGCGACCTTGAAGTCCATGAACTACCCCTCCGTAGTGCGTGCGCACGTGGGTTCGTGCGTGCCGACGAGCGTAGGACCGGGCGCGGAAAAAGGCCGAATCCACGATCGCGGCGCGGATACGCCCCTGGTCAGGGCGCCGGGTCGGGGGAAGGACCCGGCGCGGCGCCGGTGTCGTGGCCGTCCTCGTCCGAGCCGTGCCCGAAGGGCAGCAGGTGCATCACGAGCACCACCAGAGCACCCCAGACGATGCCGATCAGGGCGGAGAAGGCGGTGTTCACCAGCCAGCCGACCGCTCCCCCGGCGAAGGTCACCGCGTCGTGAGCGGCCTCCTCCAGGTGGTGCACGAACTCGTACGGCGAGTGCCAGCCGAGGTCGTCGGCGCCCACCAGGAGGATGTGCCCCCCGACCCAGAGCATCGCCACGGTGCCCACCACGGAGATGGTGCCGAGCAGCTTGGGCATGGCCTTGACCAGCCCGAGGCCGAACTTGCCCACCAGTCCGGTGCTACGCCCGGCGAGGTGGAGCCCCACGTCATCCATCTTCACGATCAGCGCCACGACGCCGTACACCAGGAGCGTGATGACCAGGGCGACGACGACCAGGATCGCGGCACGGGCCAGGAACGGCTCGTCGGCGACCTCGTTGAGGGCGATCACCATGATCTCGCCCGACAGGATGAGGTCGGTGCGCACCGCACCCGCGACCATCGTCTTCTCCTGCTCGGGACCGATCTCGGTGGCCAGCACCTTCTCTTCGTGCTTGTCGTGGCCGGCCAGCTTGGCCCACACCTTCTCGGCGCCCTCGTAGCACAGGTACGTCCCGCCGAGCATCAGGATCGGGGTCAGCAGCCAGGGCGCGAACTGGCTCAGCAGCAGGATGGCCGGCAGGATCAGCACCAGCTTGTTGCGCACCGAGCCGATCGCGATCTGCTTGATGATGGGGAGCTCGCGCTTCGCCGCCAGCCCGTGCACGTACTGGGGGGTGACGGCGGTGTCGTCAACCACCACACCCGCGGCCTTGGCGCTGGCCCGGCCGGCGGCGGCAGCCACGTCGTCCACCGACGCGGCGGCCATCCGGGCCAGGACCGCGACGTCGTCCAGGAGCGCGAAGAGACCGCCGCTCATCGCAGCACCGCAGCAGGTCGGGTCGCACCAGCGGGCTGGCGGGGCACACGGAGGCTCGTCACGCGCAGAAGGGTACCCGCGCGGGCCACTCAGTCGGTGACGAGCCCGATCCGCAGGTACGCCGCGGCGTAGCGTCCGTGCAGCACCAGGGACGCGTAGCGCGCCAGCTCGGTGGAGGTCGCCGCGTCGTCGCAGGTGACGGTCTCCACGCGAACCCCGCGCGAGGCAGCCACTGCCTGCAGCCGGGACCGCTGCTCGCGGACGTAGGGCTCCTCGGTGCCGTCGTCGAGCACGAGCAGCAACGGACGTCGCTCCGCGGTGCCGTCGGCCACCGGGTCGTCGAAGACGTTGCGCGGCCGGGCCGCCTCGAGCACCGGCAGCAGGTGCTCGGCGTCCCCCGCGATCGCGGAGGTCCCGGAGGCACGACGGATGGACTCCGCCACCCGGCGGGCCGCCCGGGCGGCGAGCACCGACCCGCCCCAGAGGACCGGTGTGGTGTCGGCCAGGGCGATGGAGAGCATCTTCGCGGGGTTGACCGCCAGGTCCCGGTGCGGGGAGCACGCCGCCGCGACGCCGTCGAGGGCGTCCGCGACCTCCTCGGTGTCCACCCGCGGCCCCAGGTGCACCCGGTCCAGGTAGTCCAGCACCACCACGGCAGCGGCCAGCTGGTCGGTGGTGTGCACCGGCAGCACGGTGCTCCACCGTCCGGCGGCGTGCTCGGCGACCGAGGACCGCGGCGGGCAGGCCACCACCACCTGGGCGCCTCGGCGCACGGCCTCGGCGACCGCGAACGAGGCTCCCTCCCCCGAGCCGTCCGGGGCCAGCATCACCACCAGGTCCAGGCTGCCCACCCAGCCGGGGAGCCCGGGCCCCGCCCAGGCGACGAACGGCACCGGGCACCACGGCTCGAGCACCGCCCGCAGCAGCCGCGAGTCGGGTCCGGCCGCCACCACCGCACGGGGGCGGTTGGTGTCGGCGGCCCGGTGCGCGGCCTGGGTCAACGGCACCTCCACGTCCGCGACCTCGCGGCGCACCCGGGCGCCGGACTCCGCAAGGCCTCGTAGCAGCGGGTCCGCGGCGGTGAGCACCGAGGGGTCGTCGAGGCGGGACTCCTCGAACCAGGTGGTCATGTGCCGGTGGTCCTCAGGCCGGCTTCCGGGCCTCGTCGACGAGCAGCACGGGGATGTCGTTGCGCACGGGGTAGGCGTTGCCGCACCCCGAGCACACCAGCTCCTCGCCCTGTGCCGCGAGGGCTCCGTGGCAGGCGGGGCACACGATGATCTCGAGCAGTGCCGGGTCCAGGTTCATCACTTGCTCCTGATGGTGGTGAGTACGTCGTCGCGGACGCCTGCCATGGTGGCCTCGTCCTTGCCCTCGGCGTTGAGGCGCAGCAGCGGCTCGGTGTTGGAGGCCCGGACGTTGAACCACCAGTCGGCGTGGGTGACGGTGAGTCCGTCGAGGTGGTCGACGGTGACACCGTCGCGGGCCGCGTACTGGGTCTCGAGCCTGGCCAGCACTGCCGTCTGGTCGTGCACGGTGGAGTTGATCTCGCCGCTGGCCGGGTAGCGCTCGTAGCGGGCCAGCAGCTCCGAGAGAGTCCCCTCGGTCTCGGCCAGGGCGGCCAGCGCGTGCAGCGCGGCCAGCATCCCCGAGTCCGCCCGCCAGAAGTCGCGGAAGTAGAAGTGGCCGCTGTGCTCGCCGCCGAAGATGGCGTCGGTCTCGGCCATGGTCGCCTTGATGAAGGAGTGGCCCACCCGGGTCCGCACCGGGGTGCCCCCGAGCTCGGTGACGATCTCCGGCACCGAGCGCGAGGTGATCAGGTTGTGGATGATCATCGCGCCGGGCTGCTTGACCAGCTCGCGTGCCGCGATCAGGCCGGTGAGCACCGACGGGGAGACCCCGCGACCACGCTCGTCGACCAGGAAGCAGCGGTCGGCGTCGCCGTCGAACGCCAGTCCGAGGTCCGCCCCCTCCGCCACCACGCGCTCGGCCAGGTCCACCAGGTTCTCCGCCTCGATCGGGTTGGCCTCGTGGTTGGGGAAGGTCCCGTCGAGCTCGAAGTAGAGCGGCACCATCTCGACCTGCTCGGACCCGATCCGGTCGAAGACCACCGGCGCGGTCAGCCCCGCCATCCCGTTGCCCGCGTCCACCACGACCTTGAGCCGGCGGCCCTTGACCGGGGCCAGGCGCAGCAGGTGGTCGGCGTAGTCGGCGAGCACGTCGCGCTCGGTGATGGTCCCGGGGGCGGGACGCTCACCGGAGACCGCTCCCGTGGTGGCGCGCAGCGCGACGAGGTCCCGGATCTCGGCCAGCCCGGTCTCCATCCCCACCGGCGTGGCCCCGGCCCGGCACATCTTCATGCCGTTGTACTGGGCCGGGTTGTGGCTCGCGGTGAACATCACCCCGGCATGACCCAGGTGGCCCGAGGCGAAGTAGAGCTGGTCGGTGCTGGCCAGGCCGATCATCACCACGTCGGCGCCCGCGCCGGCGGCGCCCTGGGCGAAAGCGGCGGCCATCCCGGGCGAGCTGGGGCGCATGTCGTGGCCCACGACGACGGTGTCGGTGCCGGTCACCTCGACGAAGGCCTCGCCGGTGGCCCGGGCCAGGGTGTCGTCGAGCTGGTCGGGAACGGTGCCGCGGACGTCGTAGGCCTTGAAGATGGCGTCGAGGTTGGCGGGGTCGAGGGTGCCGGCAGACATGGGGGGAGCCTAACGGCACCGGGGCCGACCCTCAGTCCGTGGTCAGGATCCTGAGGTGACCGCGGCGTACGCCTCGCGTGGGATCGTCGCCCTCCTGCTCGGCCGGACGCAGCCGCGGAGCCGGCTCCGGCGGTCGCGCGGCCTCGCGCACCGCGTCGGCCAGGGCCAGCAGGTCGTCTCCGCTGGGACCGTGCGCCGACGGGTCCGGCGCCAGTCGCAGGACCTCCCAGCCACGGGGGGCCGAGAGGCGCTCGCTGTGCTGCTCGCACAGGTCGTAGGCGTGAGGTTCGGCATAGGTCGCCAACGGGCCGAGCACCGCCGTCTGGTCGGCGTACACGTAGGTCAGGGTGGCGATCGCAGCACGGCTGCACGCTGTGCGCGAACAACGACGGGCGGAGCTCACGGGGCTGACGTTACCCGGCCCGCGGTCGCAGCCGGACTAGGCTCGCGGCATGGACCCCACCGCTCCCGACGCGCCCGCCGCTCCCCCGGCGCGCAGGCGCACCCGGGACCGACGCGGCCGAGGCATGCGCGGACCGGGTGTGCTGCCCCGCACCCTGGGGACGCCCGCGCTGCGCACCGACCGGGAGCGCTTCGACGCCCTGGTGCTCGACGTGGTCACCATCCTCGACGACCGGTGGCGCGCCGAGCTCGGTCTCGTCGAGTACGCCGTCGAGGACGCCCCGCTGGTGCCCGACGACTGGAGCACCGAGACCGTGCCGCTGTCGTCGCTGATCCGCGGCTCGGGGACCACCCCGAGCCGCCTGGTCGTCTTCCGGCGGCCTCTGGAGCACCGCTGCGAGACCCGCGAGGAGCTGCGGGCCATGGTGCTCACCGTCGTCGTGGAGCAGGTGGCCGAGCTGCTCGGGCTGCCCTCCGAGGTCGTCGACCCCCGGTTCGGCAGCGACTGAGGCGCCGCGCCCCGGCACCCGACCCGTCTCGGCCCCCACCCGCCCCCACCTGCCCACTGCCTGCCCCGTACTGCGTCAGTACCTGCGTCAGTACAGGGCGGGCCGCACGTGCGGCACGTCGCTGTCCAGCACCAGCTCGCTCAACGGCTGCACCGAGCCGCCCGAGCCGCCGGTCACCAGCGCGGCCTGCACCGTCGCCCCCTCGGTGACCAGCTCGACGTAGCGCGCGGCCTCGGGAAGCGCGGCGCTGAGCCCCATGCCCGGGCGCAGGCTGACCCGGACCGGCTCGAGCTGCCGGCCCCGGGCGTCGCGGGTGAGCACCGTCAGCTCGCTCACCCGCGCCACGCCCGCGAGCACGACGCGCTTGGGCCCGGGGCCCACCACAGCGGCCGCTCGCGAGGAGACGGGTTCGGAGACCACCCCGTGCGAGAGACCCTGCGGGGTGACGGCGCGCAGGGTGCCGCTGACCGGGTGGTCGGAGTCGAGCCGGATGCCCAGCGCCCCCTCGCCCTCGGCGCCTGCCAGCACCCGGGAGAGGTCGAGCAGCGCGGTGGAGCCGGGCGCCACCACCAGCTCCTCGAGACCCGAGGGCGCGAACTCGCTGCGCGAGGTCACCAGCCGTACCGCGACCCGTGCCTCGTCCGCGCCGTCGTTGGCCACCACCAAGGTGCGCTCCCCGGTCCCGGCGCCGACGCCGAGCAGGTAGCCGGTGCGCGTCGGGGCCGTCTGTGCCGCGAGCCAGTCCTGGGTCACCGCGCCACCGGCGAGGTCCTCGGAGCGGTCGACGACCCAGGCGCCGAGCCGACCCCGTGAGACCTGCACCCGCAGGGTGAGCTCCTCGCGCTGCGGCACCAGCCGGGCCAGGTCCAGGCGCACCAGCCGCTGGCCCCGCACGGTCAGGCCGCGCAGCCGCGGGACCTCGATCTCGCCGGTGGGGCCGAGCACGGTGATGTCCGCGACCGCGGGCCCACCGTCGGGGTTGACCAGCTCGAGCACCGACGAGTGCTCGGCACCGGCCCCGACCCCGGTGAACCAGGTCTGCGCCTGGGGCGTGACGCAGGACGTCGCCGCGTCGCGCGCCGTGCGGCCGGCGACCAGGCCGGGCGCGGTCGTGTCCTCGCCGATCAGCACGGCCTGAGCGGGCTCGTCGATCTCCAGCGTCCGACCTGCCTCGAGCTCGAGCTCGTCGGTCTCCTCGTGCCGCAGCCGCACCACTCCGGCGGCCTCGGGGTCCGCGAGCGCCGCCGAGATGACTCGACCGCCCGGCAGCGCCGGAGGGCACACCAGAGTGCTGCGGGTCAACGGTGCCGAGGAGGGGGCCGGCCCGGCTCCTCGGTCGGTGTCGGGTGCACGGTGGCCAGGGCGGCCACGGTCAGCGCCGGGACCAGGAAGGCCAGCAGCGTGGTGGAGCTGATGGTGCGCTCCCGGGGCACCGCGACGCGTCGCCGGCTGCCACCAGCGGGCCGGGGATCCTGCTGGCTCATGAGCGCTCCCTGCGTCGGGTCACGGTGGGCGCCGACTGCACCAGGGCGAGCACGATCACCGCGGCCTGCAGCACCAGCAGCACGAGGCGCCCGGGACCGACCCGGCTCTCCACGGCGCCGGCCTGCAACGGCCGGTCCACCCGCCAGGCGCGGGTGGCCCGGTCCTCGGCGCTGGCCTGCACCAGTCCGCTGGCGGCGTCCAGGCCCGCGGCCACGCGGCCGTCGGCGGGTGCGGCCAGCACGACGTACTCGATGCCGAGCTCGCCGAGGGCGGCCACGTCGGCCGGGGTCGGGCGGGAGGTCAGGCTGGTCACGGTCCTGGTCAGGGCAGCGTCCTCGGGGGCCAGGGAGAGCACCTCGTCCTCACCCACGGTGATCCCGTCGTCGCGGCGTACCCGGTAGGTGAGCCCGTCCTCCACGGACCCGCGCACCACGAGCACCCCGCGCTCGGCGCCGGTCAGCGAGCTCTGGGCCATGTAGGCGGGCACCGCCTCCACCACGTCCTCGTCGAAGGAGTCGTCGGCGTCGACCAGCCACCACGCCAGACCTCCCAGGGGCACGAGGGCGGCGACCACCGCGAGCAGCCCGGCGGCCGCGCGCTGCCACCAGGGGTGGGTGGCCGCGTCGGTGAGGCGCCGCACCCAGGCGTCGGCACCCAGCACGGTGGCCACCACCGCGACTCCCTGCAGCACGACCACGAAGAACCCCAGGCTGGGGGGCGTGCTGGTCGCCGGCAGGTGCAGGGTCACCAGCCCCAGCGCCGCGGCCACGACCGCGGCCGCCAGCGCGATGATCCAGCAGATGGTGACCGGCACCCGGGTCAGCCGGGGCCAGATGGCCACCACGGCGAGGACACCGACGATGCCGCCCAGCCACCACGGCGCCCCCAGCTCGCCCAGGCGCCCGGTGAGCAGCTGGACGGCGTCGGCCTCGGCCACCGGGAGCCGGCCAGACTCCAGGAGCAGGCCGCTGGCCGAGCCGGTGGTGAGCAGCGGCACGAACCAGGGCGCCATGAGCAGCGGCACCACGCCCAGCGCCAGCGCGGGCGGTCCCCAGGCGGACCTGTCGGCCAGGAGCCTGGGACTGATCGCGAACCCGGCGGCCACCACGATGGCCGCCGCCAGCAGGGCGAACAGCCAGACCCCGGGCACAAAGGCCGCGGAGAGCGCCAGCAGCAGGCCGGTGCGCCAGGCGGCGCGCCAGCGACGGTCCGGCTCCGGGTCGGCGAACCCCAGGGCGGCATGGGCCACCCACGGCAGCAGCATCGCCAGCGCGACGGTGCCGAAGCGACCCTCGCCCCAGGCACCCGAGGTCACCGGGACCAGCGCGTACGTCGTGGCTCCCCAGGCGAGCACCCACCGGGGCAGGCCGCGGGGGTCGACCAGGCGACCCACGACCCGCAGCAGGCGCCAGGCGCCCCACAGGGTCAGCGGCACCGCGAGGACCATCAGCGCCCCGACCACCGCGCCGGGACTGCCGCCCAGCACCGTGCCGAGCAGCGCGAAGACCAGCACGTACGCCGGCGCGGGCACGTCGGTCCCGCTGCCGAGCGGGTGGTGGCTCTCCAGGTGCAGGCGCCACCAGTCCGAGACCGACTGCGGGACCGGGGACAGGGCCCCGCCCTGGATCTCGCCGAACCCCGCCCGGGCCGCCACCAGGGCCAGCACCACGAAGAGGGTCAGGGCGATGGCGAGCGGGTTGGTGAGGAAGCGCGTGACCAGGCCGGTGTCGGCGTAGAGCTCCTCCTCGTCCTCCTCAGCCGCGGTTGCCGGCCGGCGCGCGCCCGGCCGGATGGTCGCGGTGGCTGCCGGCTCGTCGGCCACCCGGGCCGCCCGTCGGCGCTCGGCCACGTCCTGGGCCTGGCCCAGCACCGCGGAGGCCAGGTCGCTGAGGAAGTCCAGCCCGTGCCGGTAGGGCACCCACCACGGGGCCAGCAGGCCGCGCACGTCCCGCGGTGGCCCGGACCGACGCCTGGCCCGTGCGGCGCGGGCGGCCCGCACCTGGCCGGGATGCCCGTAGACGTTGAGCAGCGCGGCCAGCTCGTCCAGTGCCTCGGGGACCGAACGGACCAGCAGGAACCCGAGCATGCGCAGCACGCTGCCCAGGGCGAGCCTGATCGTCAGGCCCAGCAGGCGGCGCGACTCGACATTGGCCAGCAGGGTGAACAGGGCGGCCCGGCGCTCCTGGTAGTGGGTGTGCCGGCCGGTCAGCGGCGTGCGCCGGACGCCGCGATGAGCGGCCTCGGCGTGGAAGACCACGGCCTGGGGCACGACCAGGGTGGTGTGGCCGGCGCGGGCGGCGCGCCAGCCGAAGTCGATGTCGTTGCCGAAGACAGCCAGCCGCTCGTCGAAGCCGTCCAACTCCTCCAGCACCCGGCGCCGCACGAGCATGCCCGCGGTGTTGACCGCCAGCACCGGACGGACCTCGTCGTGCTGTCCCTGGTCGTACTCACCGCGCTCCAGACCGGTCTCGCGGCGACCGGTGGGAGAGATGGTGACCCCCACCTCCAGCATCCGGCGCAACGAGGGCCACTCGCGCAGCTTGGGCCCCAGCACGTCTGCCTCGGGATGCGCCTCGGCGGCGGCCAGGAGGGCGGCGAGCGCCCCGGGGTCAGGGTTGGCGTCGTCGTGCAGCAGCCAGATCCACTCGTCGTCACCGGTCGGCTCGAGGTGGGCGAGGGCGAGTCGCACGGCGGCCGGGAAGGTGGTCGAGGAGGGGGCCTGGAGCACCGCTTCGGTCCCGAAGGCCTCGCGGATCAGCTCTGCGGAGGAGTCCTTGCTGCCAGTGTCGACGGCGACGCCGCGGTCGATGCTGCGCTGCTGTCGGCGGACGCCGGCCAGGACCGCGGGGAGCCACCTCGCCCCGTCATGGCTGACGAGAATGGCGGAGACGATCACGCGGGGCAGCCTAACGACCGCCCCCGCGGTTGGCGGAAACGCCTCAGACGGCTCGCTTCTTCAGCTTGCGGCGCTCCCGCTCGGAGAGACCGCCCCAGATGCCGAACCGCTCGTCGTTCATCAGCGCGTACTCGAGACAGTCGCCCCGCACGTCGCAGGTCAGGCAGACCTTCTTGGCCTCACGCGTGGAGCCGCCCTTCTCTGGGAAGAACGCCTCGGGGTCGGTCTGCGCGCACAGCGCACGGTCCTGCCACCCCATTTCCTCGGCGTCGGAATCAAGGAGAAACAGTTCTCGCATCGGCCCTCGCCCTTTCGACCCTGTGTTTCGTATACGACCCGTGTCCAACGTCACACACCCAGGGAAGCGGCGAGCGAAGAACACTGAGGGAATTACATGCCTGTCGTACCGACAAGTCAAGCCCCGGCCGTGCTATATCCAGACCACTGGTCAGGGACCGGGACCGTTCGCGCGAAGATATGTCCATGCGTGACATCACAGTGCTCTCCGGTGGTATGGGCGGCGCCCGGTTCATCCAGGGCCTGCTCCACGGAATCGCCGCCGGCACCATCCCCGGCCTTGCCCCCGACGCCCGGGTCACGGTGATCGGCAACACCGCCGACGACCTGTGGATCCACGGCCTCAAGGTGTGCCCCGACCTCGACACGGTGATGTACACGCTGGGGGACGGCATCGACCCGGAGCGTGGCTGGGGCCGGCGGGAGGAGACCTGGAGCGTCAAGGAGGAGCTGGCCGCCTACGGCGTGGAGCCGACCTGGTTCGGGCTCGGTGACCGCGACATCGCCACTCACCTGGTCCGGACCCAGATGCTCGAGGCGGGCTACGGCCTCTCCGCGATCACCGAGGCTCTGTGCCGCCGCTGGCAGCCGGGCGTCCGGCTGCTGCCGATGACCGAGGACCGGGTCGAGACCCACGTCGCGGTCACCGATCCCGAGCAGCCCAGCGGACGCCGCGTGGTCCACTTCCAGGAGTACTGGGTCCGGCTGCGGGCCGCGCCGCCGGCCGAGGCGGTGATCGTGGTCGGCCTGGAGGAGGCCACTGCGGGGCCGGGCGTGCTGGAGGCGATCGGGGAGGCGGACCTGGTGGTGCTGCCGCCGTCTAACCCGGTGGTCTCGGTCGGCACGATCCTGGGGGTGCCCGGGATCCGCGAGGCCGTGCGCACCACGACCGCCCCCGTGGTGGGCCTCTCCCCCATCGTCGGCGACACGCACGTGCGCGGCATGGCCCACCAGATGCTCGACTGCATCGGCGTCGAGGTGAGCGCCGAGGGTGTCGGGCGGCACTACGGCGCCCGCTCGGCGGGCGGGGTGCTCGACGGGTGGCTGGTCGACGAGCACGACGCCGACCAGCTGGCCGGGTTGCGCGCGGCCGGCCTCGCCGCAGCCGCCGTACCGCTGATGATGACCTCGCCGGAGGCCACCGCGACCATGGCCGCGGCCGCCGTCTCGCTGGTGCAGCGATGACCGGCACGACGCTGGTCGTCCTCGCCCCCGACGCCATCCCCGAGGTGGCCCGGGGCACCGACCTCGCGACGCTGGTGGCGGACGCCGTCGAGCTGCTGCCCGGCGACGTGGTCGTGGTCACCAGCAAGGTGGTCAGCAAGGCCGAGGGCCGGGTCGTGGCGGGTGGAGCCGACTCCTACGCCCGAGCGCTGGCCTCGGAGACCCTGCGGGTGGTGGCCAGCCGGGGGCCCGTGCAGATCGTGCGGCAGCGACTGGGGCTGGTGATGGCCGCGGCGGGCATCGACCGGTCCAACGTCAGCACCGGCAACCTGGTGCTGCTGCCCGAGGACCCCGACTCCTCGGCCCGGGAGCTCCGCAGCCGGCTGCGGGCGCTGACCGGGGTCAACGTCGGGGTGGTGATCACCGACACCTCCGGTCGCGCCTGGCGCGAGGGCCAGACCGACATCGCGATCGGGGTGGCGGGACTGGTCCCCCTGGAGCAGTTCGCCGGTCGCCACGACTCCTACGGCAACGAGCTGTCGGTGACGATGCCGGCGGTGGCCGACGAGATCGCCGGCGCCGCCGAGCTGGCCCAGGGCAAGCTCGGCGGGCGCCCGGTGGCGGTGGTGCGCGGTCGGCAGGACCTGGTGCTGGCGCCCGAGGAGGACGGTCCCGGCGCCGTCGCCCTGGTGCGGCCCGAGGGCGGCGACCTGTTCGGCTACGGATCCCGGGAGGCCGTGCTGGCGGCCCTGGCGCAGGCGCCGGGGACCGCCTCGGTGTTCGGGTCCCCGGTCTCCGCCGAGGAGCTGCTGCACGCCGTACGCCGGGTGCTCCCCGGCGTCACGGCCGAGCGCACGGCCGAGCGCACGGTGGAGCGACAGGCTCCCGGCGCCGACGCCTGCACCGGGCTGGACCTCGCCCTGCCCCCCGGGGCCGCGCGCGAGGTCCTCGCCGCCCTGTGCTTCAGCCACGGCTGGCGCATCGCCCTCTGGCAGGCGGACGTGGCCCACCCCGACGCGGTCGTCGCTCGCGTGTCACCAGATATTCCGTAGACTCAGCGATCGACCGCCGACGAGCGCACCGCCGTCGCCGACCCAGAGGCAGGACTCACCCACGTGGCAAAGCAGGACAAGACCGACCGCCGAGCTGTCATCGACGACCTCCGCAACAAGCAGCGCTCGGCCGAGCGGCGCAAGAACGGGATGATCGTCGGCGTCGCCGTCACCATGGGTGTGCTCATCATCGGCGCGGCCGCCTACAAGCCGATCACCGACGCCATGGATCTGCGCGAGTACAAGGACAAGAACCTGTCCGCCATCGGCGCGAAGGCCTCGGTCTGCCAGGAGGTCGAGACCAAGTCCGCCACCGGCGAGCAGGACCACGTCGAGCCCGGCACCCCCATCGACTACCCGGACGCACCGCCGGCGTTCGGCCAGCACTACAACGTCTGGGACAGCATCGACCGCAAGTTCTACACCGACGACCGCCCCGACGTCGGCGAGCTCGTGCACAACCTGGAGCACGGCTACACCCTGATGTGGTACGACGAGACGGTCGCGGCCGACGAGGAGCAGATGGACGCGCTGCGCGGCCTGGCCAGCAAGTTCGACAACGACAGCAACCTGCGCAACAAGTTCAAGGCCGTGCCGTGGACCTCCGAGGACGGAGCGGCGTTCCCCAAGGGCCAGCACATCGCCCTGACCCACTGGTCGATCGGCGGTGCCGGCAACACCGACGCGTCCAAGCACGTCGGCGTGTGGCAGTACTGCTCCGAGCCCAGTGGCGAGGCGCTGGAGAAGTTCATGCTGGACTACCCCTACATGGACTCCCCCGAGCCCAACGCGGTCTGAGCACCGCCGGCAGGGTTCAGATCAGCTCGTCGTGGCCGTCCTCGGAGAGGGCGGCCACGATCTGCTTCACCTCCTGGGCGCGATCCAGGGTGGTGACGAGCAGGGCGTCGCCGGTGTCGACCACCACCACGTCCTCGAGGCCGATCACCGCCACCGTGCGGCCCCCGGCTGGGATCACCAGGCCGCTGGCGTCGATGCTGCGCACCAGGGTCGGCTCCCCCAGCACCTTCAGGCCTGATCCCGTGAGGAGGTCGGCCAGGGAGGCGAAGTCGCCGACGTCGTCCCAGCCGAACCGGCCGGCGACGACGGCCACCCGGCCTGCGGCCGCGGCCGGCTCCGCCACCGCGTGGTCGATGGCGATCTTGGGCAGGTGCGGCCAGACCTCCTCCAAGGTGTCCGGGGCCGCGGCGACGGCTCGGAGCGAGGCGGCGAACTCGGGGTCGGTCTCGGCGAGCAGGTCCAGCAGCACCCCGGGGCGCACCACGAACATGCCGGCGTTCCACCGGTAGCCGGCCTCGACATAGCCGGCAGCCACCTCGGCGGTCGGCTTCTCCACGAACTCCTGCACGCGGCTGACCTGGCTGAGCCCGGGGACCGGGTCGCCCGCGCGGATGTAGCCGAATCCCGTGGCAGGGTGGGTGGGCTCGATGCCGATGGTGACCAGCCACCCCTGCTGGGCGGCGCGATAGGCCGCCTGGACGGCCGAGGCGAACTGCTCGGACTCCGGGATCACGTGGTCCGCGGCGAACGAGCCCATCACCGCCTCGGGGTCGCGGCGCTCGAGCATCGCCGCGGCCAGGCCGATCGCCGCCATCGAGTCCCGGGCCGAGGGCTCGGCGACCACGTCGTCGGGGCCGAGCTCGGGCAGCTGCGCCAGCACGGCCTCGCGGTGCGCTCGTCCGGTCACCACCAGGCAGCGTCGCCCGGCCATCGGGGCCAGCCGGTCCACGGTGGCCTGCAGCAGGGTGCGACCCGATCCGGTGAGGTCGAGCAGGAACTTCGGGGCCGAGGAGCGGGACACCGGCCAGAGCCTGGTGCCGGCGCCCCCGGCGGGGATGACGGCCCAGAAGTGGTCGAGCGGGGCGTGAGGCGACATGGCCGCGAGGGTAGACGACGCCGCGCCTAGGCTGGCCCGGTGCCCACCTTTCCCGCGGTCCTCGACAGCCTCCTGCGACGCGATGCCGGACGTCCCCTGATCACCTTCTACGACCACGCGAGCGGTGAGCGGGTCGAGCTGTCGGTGACGACGTACGCCAACTGGGTGGCCAAGGTCGCGAGCCTCCTGGTCGAGGAGTGCGACCTCGAGCGCGGGCAGCGGCTGCTGGTCGACCTGCCGCCGCACTGGCTGGGCCCGGTGTTCCTGGGCGCGGCCTGGACGGTGGGGCTCACCGTCGTGGCCACCGAGCCGGCCGACGCCGTGGTGTGCGGTCCGGCGACCCTGGCCGACCACGCGGGGTCAGCCGCCCAGCGGCCCGTGCTGGCCTGCAGCCTGCGGCCGCTCGGGGTCCGGTTCGCCGAGGGGGTCCCCGACCACGTGCGAGACGTGGGGGTGGAGGTCTGGTCGCAGCCCGACTCCTTCATCTCCTACGACCCGCCGTCCGAGGCGGACCCGGCGATCGAGGCCGCCGGCGTCTCCCTCACCCAGGGTGAGCTGATGGCTACGGCCGCCGCCGGGAGTCTCCTCACCGACGGCGGCCGTCTCCTCACGGTGGCGAACCCGACTTCCCCATCAGCTGTCGCCACCTTCACCGAGCCGCTGGCACGCGGCGGCTCGATGGTGCTCGTGGCCCACGCCGACCCCGATCGCCTGGAGGCGATCGCGGCCGCCGAGCGGGCCTCGGCGGTCTATCCCGCCAGGTCGTAGGCTCCCATTCCCTCGCCCAGGTAGCGCCGGTTGCGCAAGCCCTTGTCGTTGCCGTTGATCAGGTAGAGCCGGCCGGTGCTGGCCTCGCGCACCACCAGGTCGATGCGCGGACCCAGCTGGGCGTCGCTGATCGGGATCCGCCAGTCGTAGGGGCGCAGGTTGTACGTCGGCTTCGTGCGGGCCGCGAGCCGGGTCGCGGCGCCACTGAGGCCGGTCGCCGGGAGCGAGTCGAGGAAGCCCGCCGCGCCGTGTCCCCGGTAGACCTGGGAGGCACCGCCGAAGGTTCCGATGAGGTCGGGGAACCCGTCGCCGGAGACGTCGCCGACGGCCTCGACGCTGGTCAGGGGGCCCCACCCGGTGCCCAGCACCTGGGGTGCGGCCAGCTGGCCCTGCCCGTTGCCCCGACGCAGCACCATCGAGCCGTCCGCCTCGCGGGTCAGGACGTCGCCGTAGCCGTCGCGGTCCCAGTCACCGGCGTTGAGCACCAGGTTGGAGCCCGACAGGTCCGCGCCGGTGTCGATTGGGGCGCCGAGGTCGAAGGTGCCCCGGTTGGGGATGACGACCAGGGCGCCGCCACGGCGACCCAGCAGGTCCGGTGCCGCCGAGCCGGTGATCTGGACGGTGGTCAGCCCGGCGACCTTGGGCAGGTTCGCCACCGGGCCCTGGGGGGACCCGAACGTCTTGTCGCCGTTGCCGGCCAGCACGTAGACGCTGCCCGAACGGGCGCGGACCACCAGGTCGGGGCGGCCGTCGCCGGTGTAGTCCTGGCCACCGGCGATCTGGTTGTACGACGACCAGGTGCCGGCGGTCGGGCGGGCCTTCCGGAACATCGTGGCTCCCTTGCCGCCGGCCCTGCCGAGCCGGGTCCAGACCCGGCCCGTCTTGTCCCGGCCCAGCAGGTCGGGGCGGCCGTCGGTGTTGATGTCGCCGACGCCGATCAGCTTGACGTAGCGGCCCCAGTCCTTGCCCAGCCCCACCTTTTTGAAGCCGTGCTTGGGCGTGCCGAGGTAGGCGACGGCCGAGCGGGAGCCCCGGGCCAGGGAGACGAGGTCGTTGCGGCCGTCGCCGTTGATGTCACCGACGGCGGTCATGGAGCGACTGCCCTTCATCGACTTCACGGTGCGGGTGGCCCGGGCGAAGGTGCCGGTGCCCGTGCCGGGGCGGATCTTGCCCACCCCCGAACGCGAGGTGACCACGAGGTCCGGGACGCCGTCGCCGGTCAGGTCGGGTGAGCCCAGGGCGTCGGCCTTGCGGTCCCACCCGGAGCCGAAGAGCGTGAGGGTCCGCTGGAACGAGAGCAGGCCGCCGGTGGGGATGATCAGCCCGCGACCGTCCGAGGCCCGTCTCACGATCAGGTCGGGGTGCGGGGTACCGGCCAGGTTGGAGCTGAGCTGTGCCTCGGTCCACTCCGGCGTCGCGGGCTGGCTGGTGATCGGGGTGCCGGAGGCCTGGGCGGCCGCCGCCGCGGTCCTGATCGCCGGCAGCTGCGCGTAGAGGTACTTGCCCGGACAGGCGGTGCTGCCCGCGTCCCGGTGACCGCTGATGGCCTTGAACACCGAGCGCCCCACCTTCTGCGAGGTGGAGGCCGGGTTCACCCCGTGCAGTCCCAGCTTCCAGCCGAACAGCTGGCCGTAGGCCTGCAGCATCTCCGCCGACGGCTGGACCAGGTCGAAGTTGCCGATGGCCGACATGGCGAACGAGTAGTCGTTGTAGTTCAGCGTGTGGGCGCCCACCACGGCCTTGTCGATGCCGCCGTACCTGCCCTCCCAGATGCGGCCGAAGCGGTCGACCAGGAAGTTGTAGCCGATGTCGCTCCAGCCGCGGGACTTCACGTGGTAGGCGTAGATGCTGCGCAGGATGCCCGGCACCTGGTCGGCGGTGTAGTCGTTGGCGTTGACCGTGTGGTGGACGAACCCGCCCGTGATCGTGCCGTAGCGCAGCGAGCTCTTGTCGCGGATGCTCTCGTCGGCTCCCCACTGGGCCCGCGAGAAGATGGTGGGCTGGGCGGCCTTGCGGGAGGCCTGCAGCGTGATGGCGTCCGGGGACGCCTCGGCGGCCGGGTCGGTGACAGCCGGGTCGGTGACAGCCGGGTCGGTGACAGCCGGGTTGGCGCCGCTGCCGTCGGTCGGTCCGGTCTCGAGCTCCGGGGCCTCCTGGCGCGTCTGCGTCGCCTGACCGGGGTCGACGACGGAGAGGGACAGGTCGGCCGGAAGCTCGCCGGAGGCGTCGGCGCGGACCTGGACCTCGTCCACGTCGCCGATGATCAGCGGCTCGGTCCCGGGACGGGCGTTCTTCGCGTCCGGGCTGCCCGGGTCCGGGGCGTGGTCGTCGTGGTACTCGAGCTCGCTCCACTCGCTCCACCCGTCCTCGACCCGGGTCCGCACCTGCAGCGTCAGCGCGTCCTCGGCCACGCTCTCGCCGGCCGCCCAGGTGACGCCCACCGCGCCGTACCCCTCGACGGGCGCGGTGACCGTCGCCTCGGCGGCCGGCTCGGCGGAGCCGGTCTCCCCCTCGGCGTCGGCCGGAGAGTCGGCCAGGGAGTCGGCCTGCGGCGCCTCGGGGACCACGGGGACCTCGGGGACCTCGGGGACCAGCGCGTACTCGTCGACCTCCGGGTCCACCGGTGTGGTGGGCACCAGGGCCGAGGCGAGGACGGCCGTGCCGGAGGCACTGCCCGACGGCGGCTGCGAGACCACGTCGAGGGAGAGCACTGCGGCAGCGGGCGTCAGGACGGCCAGCACCACGCCGAGGGCCAGCAGCTGCTGGGTGGCGGTGATGAAGCGAGAGTGAGAACTAGGCATTTTTTGGCTACTCCAGTGCGGGGGAAGAGTCACACGGGTAGCAAGTTTCACATCAGTCCCACCAGTTACTCCACTGTTTCTGAGGAACTACAACGGTGTAATTTCCAGTCGACACGCCGGTCAACGCTCAGTTTGTCAACTTCTCACGCCGTTGCACAGCACTTCCTGCGGGCCGCCGGCTCCGGTCAGGGGGCGTACCCGGGGTCCATCAACGGGTCCACACCCTCGTCCCAGCAGCGCCACGGGGCCACCTCGTCGGTCTCCACGCTGCGCGCGCGGACGCAGAAGCCGCTGTCCGTCGGCTTCACCGAGACCTGGCTGTCCGGCGCCGCGGTAAAGGTGCCCGTGCCGTCCTCGGTGGGGAACACCACCACCGCCTCGTCCGGCTCCACGGTCATCGGGGAAACCTCCCCCAGCTGGGCGAGGTGCCGGTGCTGCACGGAGGCCATCTCCGAGCGGTTCTCGTACAGCGGGCGTCGATCGTCCAGGCTGTCGTCGAGGCGGTGGGCCAACGGCAGGACCAGCAGGATCACCGCGATCAGCCCGACCGCACCCAGGATGAACTGCTTGTTCAGCTCGAAGGCCTCACGCATCGTGCCGCTCGCTCTCTGTCTGCGCTGGTGACCGGGTCATCAGATGTCCGCGCCCAGGCCGTCGTCGGCGTCGACCTCGCCCGGCTCCTCGTCGTCGTACTTGAGGAAGCGGATGCCCTCGTTCACGCCGCCGTCGAACGTCAGCCTGCCCTTGTCCAGGACCAGGACCCGGGTGCACAGCTGGCGCACGGCGCCCGGGGCGTGGCTGACGTAGAAGATGGTCGTGCCGGAGTCCCGGATCTCGTCCATCTTGATCTTGCACTTGCGCTTGAACGGCCGGTCGCCGACCGCCAGCGCCTCGTCGGCGATGAAGATGTCGGAGTCCACGTGGATGGCCACCGCGAACCCGAGGCGGGCCTTCATGCCCGAGCTGTAGTAGGTGACCGCGGTGTCCAGGAACTTGCCGAGCTCGGCGAACTCCACGATCTCGTCGAACTTGCGCTGGGTCTCGGCCCGGGTCATCCCGAGGATGGCCGCGTTGAGCCACAGGTTCTCGCGTCCGGTCAGCTGCATGTCGAAGCCGGCGCCGGTGGCGATCAGCCCGGCGATGCGGCCCCGGGTCAGGACCGTGCCGGAGTCGGGGCGCATGACTCCGCTGATCAGCTTGAGCAGGGTGGACTTGCCGGAGCCGTTGAGCCCCATCAGCCCGATCGACTCCCCCTGGGCGACGGTGAAGCTGACGTCGTCCACGGCGTTGAACTCGTCGTGGGTCGGGAGACCCTTCGCCTTCGCGAGCGCGATCTGCTTCAACGAGCGGTGGTACTGCATGGTGAAGGACTTGGTGGCGTGGTTCACCTCGATGAAGTTCGTCATCACAGCCGCTCCGGGACGCGCTTCTCGAGCCTGGTGAAGGTCATCTGCGCGATGATCAGCAGGACGAACGAGAGCGCCAGCATGATCAGCCCGCGCGACCACAGGTCGGGCGGCATGTGGATCACCGTGGTGGCTCCCGGCTCCTCGGTGGTGCCGCTCCAGAAGCAGCGCTGGATCAGCAGCACGGCCTCGGCCATCGGGTTGTAGAGGTAGATCTCCGCGCCCGTGGCTCCGAACCTGTCCTGGACCATGGTGAACGGGTACATCATCGGCACGCTGAAGGTGACGAACTGGTTCAGGGTCTGCACGACCTTGCTGAAGTCCCGGAAGAAGACGTTGGCGACGCTGAAGATCAGCGCCAGCGCCAGGCCCAGGACGAGCACGATGCCGAAGCCCAGCAGTCCGGCGAGCAGCCCGACGGGGTCCGGTCGCCAGCCGGTGAGCACACAGGCGACGAGCAGGATCACCAGCATCGGGCCGGTGTGCCACAGCGAGACCAGCATCCGGGCCACCGGGAAGAGCTCCTTGGGCATGGCCAGCTTGGTGATCAGGCTCCGGTTCTGCACCAGCGACTGGGTGCCGCCCCCGAAGGTCTCGGTGAAGAAGTGCACGATCACCATCCCCGCGAACAGGTGGATGGCGAAGTTCTCCACACCCGCGCCGCGGCCGATCATGATCTGGAAGACGAAGTAGAACATCAGGAAGCGCACGGCGGGCTGGAGGTAGCTCCAGGCCCAGCCCAGGGCGGTGCCCTGGTAGCGCGACTGAATCGTGTTGTGCACCAGCATCCGCAGCAGGTAGCGCTTGCGGAACACCTCCAGCAGCCCGGAGGTGGCTGCCGGGGGCGCCAGCGGCGGCAGCTGCTGGCGCTCCGTCTCCAGCCCGGTCGTCATGGGCGACCCGCGGCGCTCTCGTCGTCGCCCTCGGTCCAGGGCCGGAAGGTCTCGGTCCAGGCCTCGGGCGAGGTGACCTCCGACAGCGCGGCCTGGTACTCGGCCGCGAGACGCGGCCACTCCCGGTGCAGCCGCTGGTGGATCTCGATCGTCTTGCGCAGCAGCTCCCGATACTTCTCCGGGTCCCGCTTGTACAGCGCCGCGGACGTGCCGTCGTTCATCGACACGATGGCGGAGTCGTAGCGCGCCAGGCGGTACCAGC
This sequence comes from Nocardioides houyundeii, assembly GCF_002865585.1. Lineage (NCBI taxonomy): Bacteria > Bacillati > Actinomycetota > Actinomycetes > Propionibacteriales > Nocardioidaceae > Nocardioides > Nocardioides houyundeii. The sequence continues at coordinate 2,722,400 of NZ_CP025581.1, forward strand.
TGGCGTCCATCGCGGTGAGCTCCGCCTCGGGATACTCCTTGGCCATCGCGCGCGGGGGACGCAGCTGCCGGATGGGAGCGAGCCCGGCGGTGATCAGCAGGGAGAGCCGGCCGGGGATCTCGATGCCGTCCTTGCCCTTGCGCGGCGGCTTCTCGCGTCGTACCGGGGGGAACGCGTCGGGGTCGGTCTTGAGCTGGGCGTCGGTGAACTGCTTGCGCAGTGCGTTGATCTCGCCCAGCTTGCCCGGCAGGTCGGCGTGCAGCTGACCCGGCCCGGCCAGCACGTCGAGGAGGGCCTGGTGCCGGATCTGGGCGGTGGAGTACTGCAGCGAGACCAGGTGCTTGATCTGGTGGTTGAGGCTCTCACGCACCATCCGCCCGCCCCGCTCGTACGGCGAGTGCAGCAGCGCCGCGACGAACCGGTTGCGCTGGTGGAAGTAGGCCTGCCAGTCGACGCCGTCGTTCTTGTCCGACCACGGCACGTGCCAGACCGCGGCACCGGGGAAGCTGACGGTGGGGAAACCTGCGGCCTTGGCGCGCAGCCCGTACTCGGAGTCGTCCCACTTGATGAACAGCGGCAGCGAGAGCCCGATCTCCTCCAGCACCCGACGCGGGATCAGGCACATGAACCAGCCGTTGAAGTCGACGTCCGCGCGCTTGTGCAGCCAGCGCGCCGAGCGCAGGTTGCGGGCCCCGAAGTCCCAGTCGCTGTAGCCGTCGAGCCGCGTCTGCCACCAGAAGCGCCACGGCTGGATGATCTCGCCGAAGCTGTGCAGCCGGGAGCGCGAGTAGATGCTGAACATGTGGCCACCCACGATGGTGGGGCGGCGGGCCAGGTCACCGAAGGTGATGGCACGGATGACGCCCTCGGGCTCGCACACCACGTCGTCGTCCATCATCAGCGCGTAGGTGGCGGTGCCCTTGCGCACCGACTCCAGCTGACCGCGCGCGTAGCCCCCGGAGCCACCCAGGTTGCCCTGCACGATGACTCGCAGCCGCTCCCCCAGCGTCTTCTGCGCGGCCGGGAAGAACTCCGACTCGGTGACCGGGTCAGAGCCCTGCTCCATCACCAGGACCTCGTCCAGGTAGGGGCGCAGGTCCTCGTCGTCGGCGAGCTGCCCGATCAGCTTGGCGCAGAAGTCGGGACGGTTCATGGTGGTGATGCAGATGTCGGCGGTGCCGTGCTCGGCCCGCTCGGCCGGCACCTGCGCGCTCCACTCGGCCGACTCGACCACGGCGTCCTCGTCGCCGGCGACCACGTCGTACCAGTACCAGCCGCCGTCGACGAACGGCGTCAGCGACAGCTCGAAGGAGAAGGTCGCCACGCCGTTCTCGTCCAACGCCGCACCGTTGGTGCTGCCGGTGTCGACCCGCTGGGAGCGACCGTTGGCCATCGACTTGTAGACCGTCACCGAGGAGTCCGCTCCGCGCAGCCGGACCGTCAGGGTGACGTTCTCCACGATCGTGTACCGGCGCCAGTAGGAGGCCGGGAAGGCGTTGAAGTAGGTGCCGAAGGAGAGCTTGGCACCGTGCGGGACCCGCAGCGCGGTCCGGGAGAGGATCTGGTCGGGGCGGACGCTGGCACCCGTGGAGGTGGACTGCCGGATCGCGGCGTTGTTGAGGTCCTTGGCAGCCCGGTTGCCGCCGATCTCGTAGCGGTCCGCGTCCAGGCGCGGCTCCTCCGGGTCGACGTACAGGGCGAACACGTCGGTGTCCTTGTCGATGGGCAGGATCTGCCGCTGCAGGAGCCTGGTCACGAGACCGTCCTGCGTCGTGGAGACACTCACTCGTCCACTCCTCCGCTCTTGAGCTCGGCACCGTCAGCGAAGTGCGGCCGGAGCTTGTTGTCGTACATGGAGAGGGCCGAGCCGATCGCCATGTGCATGTCGAGGTACTTGTAGGTGCCCAGGCGGCCACCGAAGAGCACCATGGGCTCGGCCTTGGCCAGCTCCCGGTACTTCAACAGCTTGGCACGGTCCTCGGCGGTGTTGATCGGGTAGTACGGCTCGTCGCCCTCCTCGGCGAAGCGGCTGTACTCGTGCACCACGACGGTCTTGCCCGCGAGGTACTTGCGCTCGGGGTGCAGGTGCTTGAACTCCAGCACCCGGGTGAAGGGCACGTCGGCGTCGTTGGCGTTGACCACCCCGGTGCCCTGGAAGTCGTCGACGTCCAGGGTCTCCTGCTCCAGGTCGATCGTGCGCCAGGAGAGCCGGCCCTCGGAGTTGTCGAAGTAGGCGTCCACCGGGCCGGTGTAGACGATCGGGACCTTGCCCCGGTAGTCCTCGGCGACGTCGAAGAAGTCGGTCTCCAGCCGCACCTCGATGTTGGGGTGCTCGGCCATCCGGGTCAGCCAGGCGGTGTAGCCGTCGACGGGCAGGCCCTCGTAGGTGTCGTTGAAGTAGCGGTTGTCGAAGGTGTAGCGGACCGGGAGGCGGGTGATGATGTCCGCGCTCAGCTCCTTGGGGTCGGTCTGCCACTGCTTGGCGGTGTAGCCCTTGACGAACGCCTCGTAAAGCGGGCGGCCGATGAGGCTGATCGCCTTCTCCTCGAGGTTCTTGGCGTCCTCGGTGGCGATCTCGCTGGCCTGCTCGGCGATCAGCGCCCGGGCCTCGTCGGGGGTGTGGGAGCGGCCGAAGAACTGGTTGATCAGGCCCAGGTTCATCGGGAAGGAGTAGACCTGTCCCTGGAACTTCGCGAAGACCCGGTGCTGGTAGTTGGTGAACGCGGTGAACCGGTTCACGTAGTCCCACACCCGCTGGTTGGAGGTGTGGAAGAGGTGGGTGCCGTACTTGTGCACCTCGATCCCGGTCTCGGGGTCGAACTCGGAGTAGGCGTTGCCACCGAGGTGGCTGCGCCGCTCCAGGATCAGCACCTTCAGCCCGAGATCGCTGGCGCAGCGCTCGGCGACGGTGAGACCGAAGAAGCCGGAGCCCACGATCACCAGGTCTGGCAGCTCACCCTGGGAGGTCGGGAGGGCGGAGTCGGTCAAGGGGGTGCTCCTCACATCGGTCATAAGCGGCCACGAGTCTAGCCGCGCGGGGCAGGACGACCCGGCACCCCACGCATGCCCCAGGCGTCCCTGATGGCGCGGATCACGTTGCGCGCCTCCGCCCGGCCGCCCCGCAGGGGACTGAGCAGGACCACCGCCGCGGCGACCGCGAAGGGCTTGAGGCGGACCGCGAGGTTGTTTCCGTAGCGCAGGTGCACCACGAACAGGTTGCGGTACATGAAGTACCCCTTCCAGCCGGCCAGGTCGTGCTGCTGGTTGAAGTCCAGCTGGCGCACCAGCACCGCGTCCCGGACCGCGACGATGCCGAAGCCCGCGCGCCGGGCCCGGATCGCGTAGTCGACGTCGTCGTAGAAGATGAAGAACGAGGGGTCGGGCAGGCCGATGGCGTCGACCACCTCGCGGGCCACCATGAACCCCTCGAACGCGACGTTCTCCACCGGCACCAGGGGCGGCATCTGGGCGCGGGCGGCGTACGTCGAGTCGACGCTGGCCGTCTTCGGCCGGATCGCCAGCGGGTTGTCCAGGTCGAACCGCACCGCGGCCTTCTCGACCAGGACGCCGTCCAGGTCCTCGCGGACCGCCATCAGGCAGGGCCCGTCCTGGGCCATCAGCACGGCCAGGCAGTCCGGTGCCGGCACCACGTCGTCGTCCATCAGCCAGATCCGGTCGTGCCCGGCGGCGTGGGCGAGCTCGGTGCCGCGGTGGAAGCCACCGGCCCCGCCCAGGTTCTCGCTCATGTGCACCACCCGCAGCGGCAGGTCTTCCCGGGCCTCCAGCACCGCGCGGGTGTGGTCGGTGCTGGCGTTGTCCACCACGACCACCTCGTCGGGCCGGCGGGTCTGGGCGGCCAGACCGTCCAGCATCCGCGAGAGCAGGTCGGCCCGGTTGAAGGTGACCACCACCACCGCGACGCTCGCGGCGCTCATGCCAGGAACCGTCGGTGCCCGGTGAAGTCCCCGCGCAGCCCGTCCCGCATCGCGGCCAGGCTCAGCCCCACCCGCCGCGGCTGCGGCCGGGTGAACAGGTAGAACCACAGCGTCTTGACCACGAACGCGAGCGCGTGAGGGTTGCCGCGGTAGGCACGGAGGTTGACCAGGTTGTTGCGCGCCATGCAGTAGTGCTTGAGGTCGCTCGGGCTGTGGTTGTACGTCGTCCGGCCGAACATCATGGGCGTGCCCAGGTCGTCGGTGGCCGGGTGGGCGAACCGGGCGGCGACGACCGTGGCGCAGCGGGCATCCGCGGCGAGCGCCCGCCACAGGTACTCCACGTCGTCGCCCCAGATGAAGAACTCCTCCCGGGGCAGGCCGATCCGGGCCACCAGCTCAGCGGTCACCAGCACCCCGTTGAACGGGATCACCACGTCGGCGATGAGCCCGTCGCGGGCAGCGGCCTGGACCGAGGCCATGTCGTGCACCACCCGGCTGCTGCCGGGCAGCCGGATCGGGAAGCACAGCCGCGAGGGGTCCTGCTCGGCCACCACCGCGGGGCCCCAGAAGTCGAGCTCTGGGTCGTGGGCGAGCAGCAGCTCCAGACAGTCCGGCTCGGGCAGGCCGTCGTCATCCATCAGCCAGACCAGGTCGGCCCCGAGCTCGGTCGCCCAGGCCAGGCCGTCGTGGAACCCTCCGGCGCCACCGCGGTTGGTCGTCGCGGTCCGGCCCAGCACCTGCGGGCCGGGCCCCAGCCCCGCGACCTCGGTCGCCGGCTCGGCCGCGGGGTCACCCGCGGGGGCCTCCAGCGCCGGCTCCAGCGGGATCGCCTGGTGGCTCGGCAGCGACGCCAGCCACTCCCCCGTGCCGTCGGTCGAGGCGTTGTCCAGGACCAGCACGGCCTCCAGCCGCGGGAGGCTGCGCAGCCGCTCGACCAGGCGCTGGAGCAGCTCGAGGCGGTTGTAGGTCACCACCACCGCGACCACGCGTCGCGGGCTCGGCGCCGGTTGCTCGGGAGTCACGGCGTACACCCTAGGGGGCGGGACCCCTGGGCCCGGTCAGCAGGCGCTGCCGAGGTCCTCGGCCTGGTTGGCGGCGTAGCCGGAGCTCAACGTGCCCACCGATCCGCCGGTGACCGGAGCCGGGGCGGAGGGTGTGCTCTGCGGCGCGGCTGGCGGGGCGTCGGTGGTGGGCGCGGCCGGGGCGGCCGCCTCGACCGGCGCGGGCGGCTGGGACGGCTTGACGCCCTCGGCCCGGTCGATCGCGGTGCTGATGGTGCTGTGCACCACGGCCATGTCCGGATCGGCGGTGGTGATCAGCGGCGGGACCAGCGAGACGGTCGACATCTTCTGCGACTTGGCCTTCAGCGCCAGCTGGAGGAAGCGGTCGACCTCGCTGCCGGGGACGTTGGTGGAGATCATCGCGCTGCTGGCCTTGGCGATCTTCTCGAAGTTGCGCAGCGCCTGGTCGGGGCTGACCTGCTGCAGCATCGCGTTCATCACGCACTTCTGGCGGGCCATCCGCGAGTAGTCGTCGGAGCCGTGGCGGGCGCGGGCGAACCACAGCGTGTCCTGGCCGTTGAGCTTCTTCACGCCCGGCTCGATGTAGTGGAAGTAGGACTCGTGCGGCAGGCCCACCGGGATCCGGTCGCGCACGTTGAGCTCGACCCCGCCGAAGGCGTCCACCAGGTCCTTGAAGCCCTGGAGGTTGACCATCGCCCAGTAGTTGATCTTGAGGTCGGTGATCCCCTCCACCGCCGAGATGGTGGCGTCGATGCCGGGGTTGTCGGAGTCGCCGAACAGGTCGGTGTGGTCCTGCGCCCAGGTGCTGACCCCGTTGAGGTAGCAGGCGTCGCAGTCGAAGCCCTGCGGGAACTCGGCTGCCATCGCCGAGCCCTCGGCGAAGGGGAAGCTGGCCATGTTGCGCGGCAGCCCGATGAGCACCGTGCGACCGGTCTCGGCGTCGATGCTGGCCACGGTGAGGGAGTCCGGGCGCAGGCCCCAGCGGCCCGCCCCCGAGTCACCGCCCAGGAGCAGCACGTTGAAGCGTCCCTCGTGGGCTCCGACCACCTTGTTGTCGCCGAACATCGTGACCATGAAGTCACGTTGCACCCCGACCAGGTGGGCGCCGAAGAGCAGCGAGCCCGCGACGGAGAAGCAGAGCATCCCGTTGACGCCGACCGCCGCCAGCCGGTGGTTCTGCAGCAGGCTGAGCGGCTGGCCGATGCGCCAGGCGTCGATGAACAGCGCCGCCCAGCCGACCGCCAGCGCCATCAGGAGCAGGCGCACCAGTCCCAGGAGCAGCGTGTTGGAGACCGCCCAGAAGACCAGCGGGTGCCACAGGACGGAGACGAGGAGCGTGATGGCGACCACGGCGACCAGACCCAGCCAGATCCGCACGGCGATCCGACCCAGGCGGCGGTTGCCCCCCACCAGCTGCGCCGATCCGGGGACCAGCAGCGTCATCACCATCAGGGCGAGCGCTCGGCGGAACCGCACCCGGGCGGCGCGTTCGGGGACCGCGAGGGGGCGGTGCGGGGCGGGGGAAGACATCGGGCCTCACTGCGTGGGGGAAGAGAACAGCTGCGACGTTCAGTATCACCAGTCACACCCGTCACGCCCGTGCAGGCGCCTCGGCGTGTCAGCCCTCGGCTGAGCTACCCCGCGCCGGCCTCAGGCGCGTCCGCGCTCGATCTCGGTCCGTCTCGCCAGCCGGTGCTGGCGCCGGATGCCGGCCTCCCGGTGGCGGCGTACGTCGGCGGCGCTCTCCAGCAGCAGCTCCGGCACCGGGCGGGCCTGCCCGGAGGCGTCGACCGCGACGAACACGAAGTACGCCGAGGCGACGTGCCGAGGCTCGTTCGCGGCGCTGTTCCACGGCTGCGCCTCGACCCGCACCCCGATCTCCATCGAGGAGCGTCCCGCCCAGTTGACCTGTCCCGAGGCCCGCACGATGTCGCCCACGTACACCGGGTGCAGGAACGCCATCTGGTCCATCGCCGCCGTCACCGCAGGCCCTCCGCTGTGGCGCTGGGCCACCGCGCCCGCGGTGGAGTCGGCGAGCTTCATGATCTCCCCGCCATGGATGTTGCCGAGCAGGTTGGCGTGCACCGAGCCGGTCATCAGCGACAGCGAGACCCGCGAGTAGGAGGTGGGGCGGGCCTCAGCGGGCTGGTCCGGGTGGTCGGAGTCCCTCTCAGAGTGCATGGTGCGCAGGCTATCCGGCGCCCCTGGGGGTAGTTTCGTGCCATGGCTGATCGACCTCGGGGAAAGGGCGGCCCCGAGGAGGGGACCCCTGAGTACCAATGGCTCTACGGCAGCGGCAAGGGCTCCGGCTCCCCGTCCCCCGCCGAGCCCACGCGTCCCGTCTCCCGGCCGTCCCGGCCCGACGAGACCCGGATGATGCCCACCACCCCGCGGCCCTCCGGCGCTCGCGCCGAGCCCCGGCGCGCCAGTGCGCCGGCGGCCCCGCCCCGGCAGCCCCCCTCTCCGCCGCGCCCCGCGCCCGCCGGCTCGGGACGCTCGCGCGGCCGGTTCCGTCCCCGGCTGCGCCTCGGGCTGCTGCGCTGGGTCTTCCTGCTGTGGCTGGTGTTCCTGGTCGCGGTGCCGTTCTGGGCCTGGGGCAAGGTCGACAAGGTCGACGCCGACCCCGGTGGTGAGCGTCCCGCAGAGCAGCCCGGTACGACGTACCTGATGGTGGGCAGCGACTCCCGCGGCGACCTCACCGAGGAGCAGCGCAAGGACCTCGGGACCGGCGGCGACGTGGGCCAGCGCACGGACACGATCATGGTGCTGCACACCGGCAGCGGGCCCAACGTGCTGATGTCGATCCCCCGCGACTCCATCGTCCCGATCCCGGGCAAGGGCACCAGCAAGATCAACGCGGCGTACGCGTGGGGCGGCCCCAAGCTGCTGGTGGAGACCATCGAGCAGAACACCGGCATCCGCATCGACCACTACGTGGAGGTCGGGTTCGGCGGCTTCGTCGACATGGTCGACGCCGTGGGCGGCGTGGAGATCTGTCCCAAGCAGGACATGAAGGACCCCCAGGCCAAGCTCGACATCGCCAAGGGGTGCCAGGAGGCCGACGGCCGCACCGCGCTCGGCTACGCCCGGTCCCGCAAGACCTACACCCAGCTCGGTGACATCGACCGGGCGCGGGCCCAGCGCGAGGTGGTCTCCGCCGTGGGCAGCACCGCCGCCTCGCCGTGGACCGTGGTCAACCCGGTGCGCTACTACCGGCTGGCGATGGCCACCGCCAAGTCCTTCACCGTCAGCGAGGGCACCAGTCCGCTGGCCTTCGCCAGGTTCGGCTGGGCGATGACCCGGGTCGACGGGGACAAGGGGCTGACCTGCGGGATCCCGATCCGTGACACCGCGGTCAACTGGGACGCCGAGCGTTCGAAGCAGTTCTTCACCCACCTCATCGAGGACGACACCGAGTCCATCCCGAAGGACCTCTGCACCCCTCGGGCCTGCCCCGATGAGCGCCGCCGCGCCCGACGGCGGCTACCAGACGATCAGCGTGAGCGTGGACGACGACGGCGTCGCGCTGCTCACCCTGGACCGGCCCGAGCAGCTCAACTCCTTCACCGTCACCATGGCTGCCGAGCTCGAGCAGTTCTTCCTCGCCGCCGCCGGCGACGACACGGTCCGGGCCGTGGTGGTGACCGGAGCCGGCCGTGCCTTCTGCGCCGGGATGGACCTCTCGGCACCGGGCAACGTGTTCGGGCTCGACGAGTCCCTGGACCCCACGCCCGCCGAGCTGGCCGCCAACCTCGACCAGCCGCCGTACGCCGACGGGGTGCGGGACACCGGCGGCAGGGTCACCCTCGCCATCCACGCCTGCCCCAAGCCGGTGATCGCCGCGATCAACGGCCCGGCGGTGGGGATCGGGGCCACGATGACCTGTGCGATGGACCTGCGGCTGGCCTCCACCAAGGCCCGGATCGGCTTCGTCTTCGGCCGGCTGGGCATCGTGCCCGAGGCGTGCTCGACCTGGTTCCTGCCGCGGATCGTGGGCGTCCAGCAGGCCCTGGAGTGGATCTACTCCGCCGACGTGCTCGACGCCGAGCAGGCGTTGGCCGGGCGGCTGGTCCGCTCGGTGCACGAGCCTGAGGACCTGGTGCCCGCCGCGCTGGCGCTGGCACGGTCGTTCGTCGTCGGCAGGTCGCCGGTCGCCCTGGCGCTGGCCAAGCAGCTGGTGTACGCCGGCACCGCGGCGCCGCACCCGCTCACCACCCACCTCGCCGACAGCCTGGCGATGTTCCACACCAGCGTGGGCGACGGCAAGGAAGGGGTCGCGGCCTTCCGGGAGAAGCGGGCGCCCGATTTCACCTCACGGGCCTCGCAGCTGCCGCGGATCTTCGCGGACCCCCCGGTCCCCCCGGGCTGAGGGTGTCGCCCTCTGCGATCAGGGGTACCGAGCGGTTCCCCCCCCTTTTCGACGAGGAGCTACACATGAAGGCAGTGACATGGCACGGCACCCGGGACATCCGCGTGGAGGAGGTGCCGGACCCGGTCATCGAGCAGCCGACTGACGCGATCATCAAGGTCACGTCCTCGGGCCTGTGCGGCTCCGACCTGCACCTCTACGAGCCGTTGAGTCCCTTCATGACGCCCGGCGACGTCGTGGGCCACGAGCCGATGGGCATCGTGGAGGAGGTGGGCTCGGAAGTCTCGAACCTCGCCGTCGGCGACCGCGTGGTGATCCCTTTCCAGATCGCGTGCGGCCACTGCTTCATGTGCGAGCGCCAGCTCTACACCCAGTGCGAGACCACCCAGGTCCGCGAGTACGGCTCGGGCGCCGCCCTCTTCGGCTACAGCAAGCTCTACGGCAGCGTGCCGGGCGGGCAGGCGGAGTACCTGCGCGTCCCGCAGGCGCAGTTCGGTCCGATCAAGGTGCCCCAGGGGCCCGCGGACGACCGCTTCCTCTTCCTCTCCGACGTTGCCCCCACCGCGTGGCAGGCCGTCGCCTACGCCGACGTGCCCGAGGGCGGCACGCTGGCGGTGATGGGCCTGGGCCCGATCGGCCTGATGTCGGTGCGCATCGCGCGCCACCTGGGCCTGCGGGTGATCGCGGTCGACCAGGTGCCCGAGCGGCTCGCCCGCGGCCAGGCCGCGGGCGCCGAGACCATCGACCTGTCGGCCGTGGACGACGTCGCCGAGGAGATCCGCTCGCTGACCGCCGGCCGGGGCGCCGACTCCGTGGTCGACGCCGTCGGCATGGAGGCCCACGGGTCCCCGGTCGCCGAGCTGAGCCAGAAGGCCCTGGGCCTGCTGCCCCGCAAGGTCTCCGCAGCCCTGATGCAGCGCGTCGGCGTGGACCGCGCCGCTGCCCTGCTCACCTCCCTGGACGCCGTACGCCGGGGCGGCACCGTCTCCCTCAGCGGCGTCTACGGCGGCATGACCCAGCCGCTGCCGCTGATGGAGATGTTCGACAAGCAGCTGCAGCTGCGCATGGGCCAGGCCAACGTCAAGCGCTGGATCGACGACCTGATGCCGCTCGCCGTCGACGACGCCGACCCCCTCGGCCTGGAGTCCTTCGCCAGCCACCACGTCTCCCTCGACGACGCCCCCAAGGCGTACGCCGACTTCCAGGGGAAGGTCGACGGCACCTTCAAGGTGGTCTTCCGCCCCTGATCCCCCGGTGCAGGGATACCCGCCTAGGCGGGTGTCCCTGCACTTAGAGGGGCATGCATGCCCCCCTAAGGTCCAGGTTCCCCGCTCAGGCGGGGTTTCCTGCAGCCCCGGCTCCGCGCTGCATGACTCCCCCAGCACCGGGGTACGGCTCGCACATGCGCATCGGCTACACACTCATGACGGAGCAGGTCAGCCCACCAGCCCTCGTGCGGCACGCCGCCCGGGCCGAGGAGGTGGGCTTCGACTTCGAGGTGATGAGCGACCACTACTTCCCCTGGCTCGACGAGCAGGGGCATGCCGGCTATGCCTGGAGCATGCTCGGCGCGGTCACCCAGGTGACCCGGCGGGTGGAGCTGATGACCTACGTGACGTGCCCGACCAAGCGGTACCACCCCGCGGTGGTGGCGCAGAAGGCCGCGACCGTGCAGCTGCTCTCCGACGGGAGGTTCACCCTCGGCGTGGGCTCCGGGGAGAACCTCAACGAGCACGTCGTGGGAGGCGGCTGGCCCTCGGTCGACGTGCGGCACGAGATGCTGGTCGAGGCGCTGGAGATCATCAACGGCCTCTTCGACGGCGGCTACGTCAACCACCGCGGCCAGCACTTCTCTGTGGAGTCCGCCAAGCTCTGGGACCTGCCCGAGGTGCGGGTGCCGATCGCCGCGGCCGTCTCGGGCCCGTCCTCCATCGCCAAGCTGGCGCCCCTGGTGGACCACATGGTCGCGGTCGAGCCGAACGCCGACCTGGTGCAGGGATGGTCCGGAGCGGGCTCGCGCGGGGAGCGCAAGATCGGGCAGATGCCGATCAGCTTCGACCGCGACCGGGAGGCCGCCGTACGTCGGGCGCATGAGCAGTTCCGCTGGTTCGGCGGCGGCTGGAAGGTCAACTCCGAGCTGCCGGGCACCGCGGGGTTCGCCGCGGCGAGCCAGTTCGTCCGCCCCGAGGACGTGGCGGAGTCCATCCCCTGCGGGGACGACGTGGCCGCGATCGTCGAGGCGGCCGCCGAGTGGCGCGAGGCCGGCTTCACCGACCTGGCGCTGATCCAGATCGGCGGCGACACCCAGGAGGAGTTCCTCAGCTGGGCCGCCGACGAGCTGCTGCCCACCCTGTCCGAGTCGTGAGCACCCCAGTCATCAGGAGGTCGGCATGAAGGTCGTGGTGATCGGCGCCACCGGCAACATCGGCACCGCGGTGGTTGACAGGCTGCTCGCCGAGCCGGAGGTCACCGGGATCACCGGGATTGCGCGGCGCACCCCGCTCGACGCCGAGGCCGCCCGGTCCGGGCGCGTGGAGTGGGTGAGCGCCGACGTACGCCGGGACCCGCTCACCGACCTGCTGCGCGGCGCTGACTGCGTGGTGCACCTGGCCTGGATGTTCCAGCCCAGCCACCGTCCCGAGGTGACTTGGGAGACGAACGCGGTCGGCACCGCGCGGGTCCTGGAGGCCGTGGCCGCCGCCGGGGTGCCGCACGTGGTGGCGGCGTCCTCCATCGCGGCCTACTCCCCACGCACCGACCTCGCTCCGGTCGACGAGACCTGGCCCACCCACGGCACCTCCGCCGCGCCGTACGCCCGGGAGAAGGCGTACGTCGAGCGGCTGCTGGACGCCGTCGAGGCGGGCGCGCAGGCACCGGTGGTGAGCCGGCTGCGCCCGGCGTTCGTCTTCCAGCGCCGAGCCGCCTCGGAGCAGAAGCGGATCTTCCTCGGTCGGCTGGTCCCCCAAACACTGATCCGGCCCGCCCTGGTGCCGGTGCTGCCGTTCCCGGACGACGTGCCCTTCCAGGCCGTGCACGCCAGCGACCTGGCTGACGCGGTGGTGCGGATCGTGGTCCGCCGCGCTGGCGGGCCGTTCAACCTCGCCGGCTCGGGCGTGGTGGAGCCGGACGACCTGGCAGAGCTGCTGCACGCTCGCCGCGTGGGCGTCCCCGCCGGCGTGCTGCGCAACGGCCTGGCCGCGGCCTGGAAGGCCAGGCTGGTGCCGGCGGACCCCAAGCTCTTCGACGCCCTGACCAGGCTCCCGATCATGTCGATCGGCCGCGCCACCCGCGAGCTCGGCTGGGTGCCCGAGCACACCGCCCAGGAAGCCCTGGCGGAGCTGCTCCTTGCCCTGCCCGACAAGGCCGGGCACGGCACCGCTCCGCTGCACCCGACCGGCTCCTGACCCTGACGAAAGCGAGAACGTCCCCGTGACCCCTGCCCTGCCCCTGGTGGTCGACACCGTCCTGCTGGACATCGACGGCACGCTGCTGGACTCCAACTACCACCACACGGTGGCGTGGCTGCGCGCGTTCGCCCGCCACGGGCACGACGTGGCCGGCTGGGTCGTGCACCGGCACGTCGGCATGGGCGGCGACAAGCTGGTCGCCGCGGTGGCCGGGGACGCGGTCGAGGAGAGCGACGGCGACGCGATCCGCGAGGCGTGGGAGAAGGAGTACGAGGAGATGATCGAGCAGACCACCCTGTTCCCGGGCGCTCGCGACCTGCTGGACTCCTTGGGCGAGCGTGGCCTCGGCGTGGTGCTGGCCAGCTCCTCGATCCCCGAGCACGCCGAGCACGCGCTGCGGCTGCTGGACGCCGAGGAGAAGGTCGACGCCTCGACCACGGCCGAGGACGCCGAGGAGACCAAGCCGGACCCGGAGCTGCTCGACGTCGCCCTGTCGAAGGTCTCGGGCAGCCGGGCCCTGCTCGTCGGCGACACCGTGTGGGACGTCAAGGCCGCCAACGCCCGGGGCATCCCGACCGTCGCCGTGCTCAGCGGGGGCTTCGGCAAGGACGAGCTGGAGGAGGCCGGTGCCGCGTGCGTGCTGCGCGACGTGGCCGAGCTGCTCGCGCGGCTCGACGAGGTCGTCGCGCCGCGCGAGAGCTGAGCCTGGAGCTCACTCCTCGGCGGCCTGCTCCTGCAGGGTCTCCTTGAGCTGCTCCTTGGACAGCGATGAGGCACCCTCGACGTTCATGTTCTCGGCCTGCTGCTGGAGCTGGGCCTTGGTGACGTCCTCGACCTGGTCCCCGAGGAGCTCCTTGCGCACGGCGAGGAACTCCTCCCCGAGCTCGAGCAGCCGGTCGGCCGACATCTTCTCGCGCATGCCGGGCAGCACCGTCTCCTCCTCCTCCTCGAGGTGGTGGGTGACGGCCTCGATCACCTGCTCCAGGATGTCCCCGAACTCGCTGGACTCCGGGTCCTTGCCCGCGAGCTTCTCCATCAGCTCGTCTGCCTCGACGTGCTCCTCCTGGCTGTGCTCGACCTCGTCGGCCTCGTCCGCCTCGTTGATGGCCGCCGGGTAGATCACCGCTTCCTCGGCGCGCCCGTGGGCGAAGAGCAGGGTGGTCAGCACCGGGGTGACGGTGGCTCGCTTGGTCGGGTCGGTGCGCAGGACGGCGAAGAGCCGCTCGAACTCGCGGTGGTCGTCCATGATGAGGTCAACGACGTCACGGGGCATGGGGTGTCCTTCCGGGTGGGGGACGGGTTGGGTACCCCGCGGCCCGCCTCTGGATGCGCCTGCGGTGCTGAGTGCTCACCCATCGAGCACGCGCTGCCCCAGCCACTCCCCCTCGGTGAAGCCCGGAAGCACCGCGAACTCCGCGGACCCGACGGCGGTGGTCCACTCGTTCAGCTCGTCGGCCTCGTCCAGGGTCCTCTGGATCCGGACGAACTGCCGCGTGAGATCGGCCTGGAAGCTGGAGAAGAGCAGGCCCGCCTCCGACCGGCCCGGATCCGTCACCTCGTAGTTCGCGCCCTTGCGGAAGATCCGTGCCCCGCCGTTGGACGAGGGGTGCGAGCGTCGCGCGTGCGCCTGGACGGCCACCACCGGGCGACCGTCCCGGCGAGCGGCCAGATCGACGTCGTCCAGCTCTGCTCCCCCGGTCAGCGGTGCTCCCGTGGCCAGGTCCCGGCCCACGGAGCGCTCCTGCTCCTGGCGGGTCAGCTCGTCCCAGGTCGGCAGGTCCATCCGGATCCGCCGCAGCACCATGGTGGTGCCGCCCGCCCAGGGGCCGTCGTCGATCCACACCGTCGTGTCGAACAGCGGTGTGCCGGGACGCGGGTTGGCGGAGCCGTCCACCTGGCCGAAGAGGTTGCGCCCGGTGGCCGGACGGCCGTCGGGACCGACGGGGTTCCACGATCCCTGCTGGCGCCAGCGCAGCTCGGCGAAGGGCCCGGCGTCGGCGACCAGCCGTCGTACCGCGTGGCCCACGGTGGTGCCGTCGCGACCGGCGACCACCAGCACCAGGTCCCCGCCGGACCAGTCCGGCTCGAGGCGGTCGTGCCGCATCGCGGGGACCGGCGCGAAGCCCCTGGGCACCGGCAGGTCCCAGGTGCCGTCCAGCAGGGGCGCGCCGAGCCCTACGGTGACCGTGAGGTCGGCGACCGGGCTGGCGAGCCACGGAGTGGTGTCCCCGGGCGTCCCACGTCCGGTGGTCAGCGCCTCCACGTCGCCGGTCCACACGCGCAGCAGCCGTCCCAGGGCCGCCACGTCGGCCTCGCGCCGCACCCCCGGCAGCAGGTCCAGCGCCACGATCTCGGTAACGGCGCTCGACCCCGCGGCCACGCCGGGCTGGTGAACCCCGTACGGCGACACCGTGCGGCCCGAGGACGGTCCCGGGACGGGTTCGGCGCCGGGGACGGCCGAGTGCCCGCGCAGCGCGGCGGTCCCCGTCGCGCCCGCCGCGGTGCCGACGGCCGCCGATCCGAGATAGCCCAGGAACCGGCGCCGACCGAGTCCGGGACCGCTTGTCGAGGCGGACATCAGTGGGAGTGGTTCTCGTCCGTGCCGGGCGCGTGGTAGTGCCCCTCCTCCTCGGTGAACGCCTTCACCGGGGCCGTCACCTCGACCTGTGTGCCGTCGTCGAGCTCCAGCGTGAGCTCGACCTCGTCGCCGGGGGCCAGCTCTGTGGTCAGGTCCATCAGCATCACGTGCATGCCGCCGGGCTGCAGCAGCTGGCCGCGTCCCGGCTCGAGGGCGATGCCGTCGGCGATCTGCCGCATCGCGGCCTTGCCGTCGACCTCTGCCATCTCGTGCAGCTGCACGGTCCCGGCGACCTCCGAGCTGGCGCCGACCACGCGCAGCGCGACGTCGCCGGTGTTGTCCAGCGTCATGAAGGCGGCACTCATCGTCGGATCCTCGGTCCCGGTGGTGGCCCGCACCCA
Organism: Nocardioides houyundeii; assembly: GCF_002865585.1. NCBI lineage: Bacteria > Bacillati > Actinomycetota > Actinomycetes > Propionibacteriales > Nocardioidaceae > Nocardioides > Nocardioides houyundeii. The sequence goes on from NZ_CP025581.1 coordinate 2,738,112, forward strand.
CGGGTCCTCGACCTCGAGCACCGGGTTGGCACCGGTACTGGCCGAGGTGCTGGCCGAGCTGGGTCGATCGCCGGCCGAGGAGCTGGAGGCCTCATCGCCGCAGGCCGTCAGGGCGGAGCCCAGCAGCAGCGCCGCGGCGGCGCCGGACAGTGCCCGGGACAGGGCACGGGACAGGTGGGTGGACGGTCGGGGCAGGGTGGTGCGGTTCATCAGCGTTCTCCTCGCGAGAAGTCAGGGCGACGGCCCCGCACACGGCCGTGGCGGGGCTGGGGAGGGCCCGACCAGAAGGTCAGGCGAGGAGGACGGGCGGGCCGCGCCGTCTCAGGACGGCACGGTCTCGGCGCTGCGAGGTGCGCACCGCGACGTCGGGCCAGCGGAGCCGGCCGGCACAGCGGGCGATGCCCAGACGCATCTGGGCGGCCGCCAACCGCCGGCGTCCGGACGCCCGGGCGACGTCACCACGCGCGGTGACGAGCAGCAGCAGGGCCCACAGGGCGGACTCCCCCACCGAGAGGAACAGTCCCAACACGACCGCCCCGGCCAGGTGGGCCACCACCATCGCGAGACCCTGGTCACTCAGGTGCTGCAGCTGGTGCGCCCACCAGCCGCCGTGGCCGGAGCCGGCACCGGTCGGCGTCGGGACGGAGGCCGCGTAGAGGTCGTACAGGCTGCCGCTCCGTCGCCCGCTGCCCTCCGGCAGCGTCGCCGGGGCAGGACGACGGGTCCTGTGGCGGTGGCGTCGCCGCGGTGGCCGGCGAGCGCGGCCAGCAGGCCGTGCGTCAGGGTCTGGCCCGTCGCCACAAGCAGCACCAGCGCGGTGCGGCCGACCCGGCGACGCAGGAACAGCGTCGCCAGCGGCACGCCGGCGGCCAGCAGCAGCATCATCGCCGCTGGCCCCGGAAGCCTGCCGCCACCGGCGAGGTGGGAGACGGTCCCAGTGCCCAGCCCCACCGTCGCGAGCACCACCGCACGCCCCCAGAGCAGGTTTGCGCTGAGGGCGGGAAGGGGTGGGCGGCGGTCCATCGCCGCCGACCCTACCCAGGTGCTCGGCTCAACCCTTGCGGAGCACGGCGGTGACGGCGTCGCGGGTGCGGTCCACCACCGAGGCCAGCGGCCCCGCCATCAGGTTGGTGGTCATCGAGCTGCCCACCGACGGGTGCGGATGAGTGGGGGCGATGGCCTCCACCGCCTGCAGGGCCAGCGCCATCACCCGCAGCTGCCGGTCATCGGCGGCCTCACGCAGCAGCGGGAACTCCTCGCGCTCCTCGGCGTCGGCGTGGGCGAGGACCGCGATGCGCAGCGTGCGGAGCCGGGGGTCGAAGTCCGTCTCGGAGACGTCCATGCCGTCCATCGCGGCCAGCAGCTTCTTGGACTCCGTCTCCTCCTCCAGCCGGGCGTCGACCACGTCGTTGGCCCCGCTCATCCGGACCCGCGGGTGGGTGATCAGCTCCTCGGCGGTCTCGTGCACCGCCAGGAAGCGCCGCAGCTCCTCGAACTTTGCCTGCTTGGCCGCACCCGAGGCACTCTCGACGTCCGCGAAGAGATCACGGATGTGTTGGTGCTGGGCGACCAGCAGCTCGATCACGTCTGACTTCTCGGCTGTCGTCATGGTGCCGACGTACCCACGGGTGCTCGCGGCCGAACGCCGGCGGGAGTAGTTTCTCGGTGAGGCGAGGAGGTACGCCCGGTGACCTTCGACACACTCCTGCGCCGTCCGAGCCTGGTGGGCACGCTGCTGGCCGCATGGTTCTTCGCCCAGTCCCTGGCACCGTCGCTGCTGGCCCGCTCGTGGCTCTTCCAGGGTGTGCTCAGCGGGGCCTCGGTGGCCCTGGGCTACGGGCTCGGGCTGGGCCTCACCCGGCTCGGCAAGCTCCTGCGGGTCCGCCGGGGCTGGGGAACCGCCCCGTTCGGGGCCGCCCTGGATCGGCGGGTCCGGCTGCTCGTCGCCGGGGGCGTCCTGGGGTACGTCGTCTGGGCGGTCTCACGCGCCGTGGACCAGCACCGGTGGACCTGGGAGCGGCTGGGCTACGAACGATCGTCGTTCTGGTACGTCTACGGCGGCACGCTGCTCCTGGCTGCGGGGGTCGCGCTGGCGTTCCTCGCCATCGGGACTCTGTTGAAGCTCCTCTGGCTCCGGACCACGCGGCTGGGCGCGCGGATGCTGCCGACCTGGATCGCGGCGGCGCTGTCCCTGGTCCTGGTCGCGTGGGTGGTCCTGGCAGCGCTGAACACCTTCGTGCTGCAGCGCACCCTGGACGGCCTCAACTCCGGCTTCGCGCTCAGCGACCTGGACACCGCCGGGGACCCTGAGCCACCCGCCTCGCTGCTCCGATCGGGGGGCCCGGACTCCGCAGTGGCATGGGACGAGGCCGGCCACGAGGGACGGCGCTTCCTCACCCGGGGGCCGAGCACCGACGAGCTCGCCGACTTCGCCACCGGCGCGGTCACCGAGCCGATCCGGGTCTACGTCGGTCGCGCCTGCGCCGAGACGGTCGCGGGGCGGGTGGAGCTGGCGATGGCCGAGCTGGACCGGTTCGGCGCCTTCGAGCGCGCGGCGCTGCTGGTGGTGCTGCCCACCGGAACCGGGTGGATCAACGAGCAGCTCGTGCAACCGGTGGAGTACTTCCACGACGGCGACGTCGCCGTCGTCACGGTGCAGTACTCCCACCTGCCCAGCCCGCTGGCGTTCCTCTCGGAGTCCGCGGCCGCGGGCGACACCGCAGTCGCGCTGATGGCGGCCGTCGAGGACCGGCTCGCCGGGTTGGACGGCGTACGGCCGGACCTCTACATCGCCGGGGAGAGCCTGGGCTCCTTCGGCGGCGCACAGGCCTTCGACTCCCTCGCCGACAGCGCCGCGCGGGTCGACGGCGCGGTCTGGGTGGGCCCGCCGGAGACCATGCACCTGCGCCGGGAGGCCGAGCGGGTGCGGCGCCCGGGGTCGCTCCAGATCCGTCCCGTGGTGGGGGACGGCCGGACCTTCCGCTTCGTCAACCGGGAGAGCGACATCACTGCGGACCCCGCCCACTCCGTCTTCCTGCAGCAGGCCGACGACCCCATCGTGTGGTGGGACTGGGAGACCGCGCTGGAGCGGCCGGACTGGCTGGAGGAGCCGCTGGACGCGGCCGTCAACCCCGCCATCAGCTGGACGCCGGTGACGACGTTCCTGCAGCTCGCAGTCGACATGGCGGTGAGCAACGACTTCGACGAGGACCACGGCCACCGCTACGGCACCCAGCCGCTGAGCGCCTGGTACGCCGTGGTCCAGCCTGTGGAGTGGACCCAGCCCGAGGTGGAGCGACTGCGTGCTCGTCTGGCAGCCGTCTCCCGGTAGCCCGCCGTCGCCTCCGGGTCAGAGCTGGCTCTGCACCCCGGCCAGGAGCTGGCGAGCCATCACGATCCGCTGCACCTGATTGGTGCCCTCGTAGATCTGGGTGATCTTGGCGTCGCGCATCATCCGCTCCACCGGGTAGTCGCTGGTGTAGCCGTAGCCACCGAGGACCTGGACGGCGTTGGTGGTGACATCCATCGCCACGTCGGAGGCGAAGCACTTGGCCGCGGCGCCGAAGAAGGTCAGGTCGGAGTCGCCCCGCTCGGAGCGACCGGCTGCGGCGTAGGTCATCTGGCGAGCCGCCTCCACCTTCATCCCCATGTCGGCGAGCATGAACTGCAGCCCCTGGAACTCGGCGATGGACTTGCCGAACTGCTGGCGCTCCTTCGCGTACTCCAGTGCGTAGTCCAGCGCGCCCTGGGCCACGCCGACCGCCTGGGCGGCGATGGTGACCCGGGTGTGGTCGAGGGTCTTCATGGCGGTCTCGAAACCGGTGCCCTCGGCGCCGATCATCCGGTCCGCCGGGATCCGCACGTTGTCGAAGTAGACCTCGCGAGTCGGGCTGCCCTTGATGCCCAGCTTCTTCTCCTTGGCACCGAAGGAGACGCCGGCGTCGGACTTCTCCACCACGAACGCCGAGATGCCGCGCGAGCGCTTCTCGGGATCGGTCACGGCCATGACGGTGTAGTACTCGGACTCGCCGGCGTTGGTGATCCAGCGCTTCACGCCGTTGAGCACCCAGGAGTCGCCGTCGCGCACCGCACGCGTCTTCATGCCGAGCGCGTCCGAGCCGGCGTCGGGCTCGGAGAGGCAGTAGGAGAAGCCGCCCTCGCCGCGGGCCAGCCTGCCCAGGTACTTGGCCTTGAGCTCCTCGGAACCGGCGATCTGCACCGGGAGGGAGCCGAGCTTGTTGACCGCGGGGATCAGCGATGAGGAGACGCACGCCCGGGCGACCTCCTCGATGACCAGGACGGTGGCCAGCGCGTCGGCGCCGGCGCCGCCGTACTGCTCGGGCACGTGCGGGGCGTGGAAGTCCGCGGCGCGCAGCGCGTCGGCGGCTTCCTGGGGGTACCGCGCCTGCTCGTCGACCTCTGCGGCGTACGGCGCGACCTTGGCGTCACAGACCGCGCGGACGGCCTCGCGGATCGCCTTGTGCTCCTCGGAGAGCTGGTACAGGTCGAAGTCAGGGTTGCTCATGGTCTCTTCTCTTGCTCTGGTCTCATCACACGTCGGGACTCAATCCCGCTGCTACGGTACTCAGTACCGTATCCGAGGAGGCATCGTGGTCAGCAGCCGGCAGCGTCTGATCGAGGCGGCCTTCGCGCTCTTCGACGAGCGCGGGTTCGAGGAGACCACCGTCGAGGACGTCGCCGAGCGCGCCGGAGTCGGCCGCACGACGTTCTTCCGGGTCTTCAAGTCCAAGGAGGACGTGATCTTCCCCGATCACGCGGTCCTGCTCGCCGCAGTTCGCGACCGGCTCGCCACCGCCACTGACGCGACCGCGTCGGTGGCCGTCACCGAGGCGGCGCGACTGGTGCTGAAGCACCATCTCGCAGAGGGCGACCGAGCCAGGATCCGCTACCGCCTCACCCGCACCGTTCCCACCCTGCGCGCCCGCGAGATCGCCAGTCAGCAGCAGTACCAGCGCACGTTCCGCGAGTTCGTGCACGACTGGCTGGGGTCCGCACCCCACACGGCGCTCCGGGCTGAGCTGCTGGCCAACGCCGTGATCACCGCGCACAACCACGTGCTGCGGCGGTGGCTGCGCGACCAGATCGACGCCCAGGCCGCCAACGCCGAGTTCGACGTGGCGATGGCGCACGTGGTGTCCCTGCACGGCACCCGGCCGGACGCCCCAGGTGAACGCGAGGCCAGCCTGGTGGTGCTCCGCACCACGCGCCCCCTGGCCCAGATGCTGCCGGCGCTGCGCGAGATCGCCGGGCATCCGCTCCAGGACTGATCGCGGTCCGCCTCTCGCAGCCCGCCGTTCGCCTGATGCGGTCCCGGCGTTCGCCTCCCGGTCACCTGCACCTGACTGACTCCGCCTGACGCCCCGCTCCGCGGGACGCCCGAACGAGAGGAATCAGGAAACCCCGATGAGAACGACCTCCCCCCGCAGCGGACCCGGCCGCAGGCTTGCGCTCGCCGGACTGGCCACCCTGGCGATCGCCGGCGCGCTCGCCGTACCCGCCACGGCCGTCGAGACCGGCACCGCCACCGCCACCGCTGCGAGCGCCTCCCCAGCGCCGACCCGAGTGATCCTGACGCCCACCGAGACGCCCGAGACCTCGCAGAGCTTCACCTGGCTCGCCACCACGCCCACCGAGACCAACGGCGTCGTGCAGCTCCGTCTCGCCGCCGGCGGCCCGGTCCGCGCCGTCCGAGCGACCAGCCAGGGCACGGCGATCAACCAGGCCAACCCGCACTTCTCCGCCACCGTCAAGGGCCTGGAGCCGGCGACGGCGTACTCCTATCGCGTCGGCAGCGCCGACGGCTGGAGCGAGTGGCAGATCTTCTCCACCGCCGACCCCACGCAGACGGAGTTCAACTACGTCTACTACGGCGACGCCCAGATCGGCCTGGACACCACCTGGCCCAAGGTCGTCAAGATGGCCGAGCGGACCGCTCCGGACTCCATCGGCTCGGTGCACGCCGGTGACCTGATCGACACCTCCAGCAACGACACGCAGTGGACCAACTGGTTCAAGGGCATGGAGCACTCGGCGGCCACCACCAACATCTTCGCCGCACCCGGCAACCACGAGTACAACGGCGACAAGCTGATGCGGTCGTGGAAGGCCCATTTCGAGTACCCCGACAACAACCCGAACGCCAGCACGATCGGCGACCTGGCCCAGCGCTCGGTCGGCGATGACGACGTGGCACGCCAGTACCAGGCGTACTTCGACCACTGGTCGGACTTCGCACGCGAGACGGTCTACTTCGCCGACTACCAGGGCGTCCGGTTCATCACGGTCAACGCGACCCGAGACAGCGCGTTCCTGACCCCGTCGTACGTGCCGCCGTGCACCGGCACGGACTGCCCCTCGACCAAGGTCACCGACGTGTGGACCGAGTACCAGGCCGCCTGGCTCGACCACGTCCTGGACAACAGCGACTCCAAGTGGAACGTCGTGACGTTCCACCAGCCGGTCTACTCCGCCAGCTCGGGCCGTGACGAGCCGGTGCTGCGCAAGTACTGGGTCCCGGTCTTCGAGGAGCACAACGTCGACCTGGTCCAGATGGGCCACGACCACACCTATGCCCGCGGCTACAACAACGACGACCTGACCGCCGAGCCCGGCGTGACCGACGGCCCGGTCTACGTCGTCAGCAACTCCGGGGCCAAGCACTACGACCTGGAGACCGACGCGCGGAACGTGTGGACCAACAACGGGGCCACCCAGGTGATCAAGGGCGAGAAGATCACCACCTACCAGGTGATCTCGGTGTCGCAGGACAAGCTGGTCTACAAGTCCTACCTCGCCGAGACGGTCCCCGGGGCCTACACGGTGCCGGCCAAGGAGCTCGAGGTCGGCGACGTGATCGACGAGTTCACCGTCCACAAGTCCGACGACGGCCGCAAGAGGGTCGTGGAGGCTGGGGCTCCCGCTCCGGTGTTCGAGGACCTCACCCCCCACCCGGTGATCACCGCCGCTCCGGCGGCGGAGGTCTCCGCGACCGTCGGCGACACCGTCACCCTGCAGGTCGCCGTCGACTCGAGCGTCCCGGTCGGCTACCAGTGGCAGCGCCGGGCCCAGGGCGACTGGAGCGACATCGTCAACCAGGACGAGTCCTCGCTGGTGCTCGAGGACGTCACCGCCCGCGCCGGCTCCTTCGAGTACCGGGTCAAGGTGACCGCGGGCTCGCGCACCGTCTTCTCCACCCCCACCAGGCTCATCATCACGGGTCCAGCAGCCGGCACCCCGACGGCCCAGACCCCGCACGGTGCCATCGGGACCAAGCAGGCCACGCAGGTGGGCATCCGCAAGGCCCGCCTGCAGGTCGGGAAGAAGGGGATGGCCTGGGTGCGGTCCACGGCGGACGGCACCGTCAAGGTCACCCTGCGGATCGGGAAGAAGAACGTGGTCCGCACCGCCCCGGTGCGCGCCGGCGACCAGGCCAAGGTGGCCCTCGGCAAGATCGCGCGCAAGGTCATCCGGAAGACCGGCAGGAAGGCCAGCGTCATCGTGGCCTTCACGCCCACCGAGCGGAGTGTCTATGACTCCGCCCGGGCCGTGAGGAAGTTCCGGGTCGCTCGGAGGTAGTCGACATCTCTGCGTGGCTCAGGCCCGCCGTCGGGTGACATGCCCGGCGGCGGGCCCGAGCAGTCGGGGCGAGGACGACGTTGCCACGTGCCGCGCTAGGTTTCGCCCATGACCAAGACCCCGCCGTGGCTCGACCCCGCCAACATCGACTTCATGCTCGACGAGTGCGAGACCTGGGCTGTGGTGGGCCTGTCCGGGGACCGCTCCCGCACGGCGTACTCGATCGCCTCCCTGCTGGTCGAGCGCGGGAAGAGGATCGTGCCGATCCACCCCGACGCGCCCACGGTGCTGGGCCAGCAGGGCTATGCCTCGCTGAGCGAGGTGCCCTTCGACATCGACGTGGTCGACGTGTTCCGCCGCTCCGAGGCTGCCGGCCAGTTCGCCGACGAGGCCGTGGCGGTGGGCGCGAGAGCCGTGTGGTTCCAGCTCGGGGTCATCGACCAGGCAGCCTTCGAGCGCACCACAGCGGCCGGCGTGCCGATGGTGATGGACACCTGCCCGGCCATCGAGTGGCGGCGGCGGCACTGACCGCTCAGCCGCGCTGACGCCGCTCGACGAGGAAGGCCAGACGCCGCAGCGTCTCGGTGTTGCGCCACGCCAGCGTCGGCTGCCGCAGGGGCGAGGGCAGCAGCAGCGCCGGTCCGGAGGTGGCGTCCTCACGGATCACCACCTCCGTAGTGCCGGCGTCCGCGTGCGGGTGCATCTCGATCTCGACCCGGGCATCGCCCATCGGCCAGGCCCGGGCGCGCAGCACCAGCCGACTGCCGGGCTCCGACTCCAGCACCTCGGTGCTGTCGTCGATCAGGAGCGGCCAGGCCCCGACCGAGTGGTGCAGCTGGGACCCGACCGCCGGCCAGGTGTCGTCCACGTCGCGCATCCGGGAGGCGCCGACCACCCACAGCGGGTAGAGCCAGCCGTCCGCGAGCACCTTCCACACGTCCTCGGCGCTCCCCTTGAGGGTGCGGGTGTTGACACTCATCGTCGCGGCTTCAGCGCGAGGACTCGTTGGACTCTTCGGGGACGCCGTGCCGGGGCGGCGCGTCGGGACCTTGCGTCCCCTCGTCGGCCCGGTCCCCGCCCGAGGAGTGGTCCGGCGCGCCCGCGACGGCGTCGCTGGGGTCGATCTCCTCTCCGGCGTTCGCCATGCTGGCGACCTCGGAGACCTGGCCCTGGGAATCGTCGTTCTTGCCTGTGTCCATAGCCGGGACGTACCCCCGCTCCCCCACCTCATGCGCCCGTCTCGCCGATCGGGCGGGCAGGGCCCGCACGGCCGCGGCCGTGGCGCCGGCCACCGCACCGGCGACGGACTCCAGTGGACCTCGGGTGCCGCGGGCGGCGTACAGGGCTCCCACCGCCCCCAGCACCAGCACGTGGCTGCGGAAGCTCCCGGGCTCCTCGGCGGGCCACAGCAGGTCCGACCGCATCGCCACGTGCAGCGAGTACAGCGTCAGGGACATGGCGCCCGCGCCGCAGAGGATCGCCAGCGCCCGCCGCGCGACTGCGGGCAGGGACGCCGCGAGCACCAGGCAGCAACCGAGCACGAGCATCGCGCTCCCGGCGGTCTGCACGAGGTCGAACGGGGTGGCGCTGTGCGGGGCACGGACCAGCAGCCAGGCCCAGCTCGTGTCGGGCGTGGTGCCGTACATGCCGCCCCGGACGAGCTCCAGCAGCTCGGCACCGCTGCCGGCGGGGCCCAGCGGCGGCGGATCCAGCAGCAGCGCCCGCGCCACGTCCTCGCGGCTCGTCAGCACGTCGGAGACGGCGCTGGCAACCACCGCAAGCACCGCGCCGCCGACGGCCAGTGCGACCGGCACGACCCGCCGACGCAGGTCGAGGCGACCGATCGCCAGGCCCAGCAGCAGGTAGGCCAGCCACGGCAGCGCCGGGTAGTAGCCGGTGAGCAGGAGCTCGGAGAGCAGCCCTCCAGGATCCCGGAGCTGCTCGAAGGAGGGGCTGGCGTAGCCACGCTCGGGAAGCCTCGGCCGCAGCCACTGGGAGGCCACCGGCACCAGCAGTGCCCAGCCGGCAGCCAGGAGGAACAGCCTGCGGGCACCCAGGCCCAGGAACGGCAGCGCGAGCACGAACAGCACGGCGTAGTAGGTGAGGATGATCGCCAGCCCGCTGTCCAGGGCAGCAAGCATCAGTCCGAGCAGTCCCACCAGCAGCGCCCGTGCCACCAGTCCGGCCGACCGGGCCGCCCGCTCGCGGCCTCTGACCGGGTCGCCCGCGCCGGTCAGCAGCGCGATGCTCACCCCCGCCAGGACCGCGAAGAGCGCGGACGCCCGCCCGCCGGCCAGGGAGTGGGACACGGCGAGGTCCCCGTCGGCGTCGCGGGTCAGCAGCACATGGGTCGCCACCATCCCGAGCAGGGCGAGACACCGCGCGACGTCGACCCCGACGAGGCGGCCCTGCGCAGGTCCGGACGGGTTCACCTGCCAGACGGTACGCAGGGTGGGGACGTGTGCCTAGAAGCCGATCCGCGGACGGCGGGTCGCCGACTCCCGGACGCTGCGTCCCTTGGCGTGGGCGCTCTCGGCCAGCGCAGCCTGGAACTCGACCAGCTGCTGCTGCAGCGCCGCGTCCGAGACCGCGAGGATCCGGGCGGCCAGGATGCCGGCGTTGCGCGCGTTGCCGATGGCCACGGTGGCGACCGGGATGCCGGCGGGCATCTGCACGATCGACAGCAGCGAGTCCATGCCGTCCAGGTACTTCAACGGCACCGGTACGCCGATCACGGGCAGCGGCGTGACCGAGGCGATCATTCCCGGAAGCGCGGCGGCGCCACCGGCCCCGGCGATCACCACCTTGATCCCGCGTCCCGCCGCGTCGCGCCCGTAGTCCAGCATCTCCTGCGGCATCCGGTGCGCGGAGACCACGTCGGCCTCGAACGAGACCCCGAGCTCCTCCAGCACCTCCGCGGCGGCCTGCATCACCGGCCAGTCGGAGTCCGACCCCATCACGATGCCCACGTCCGCGCTCATGCTCGCCTCACTCGCTCTCGTCTCCCAGGTCCCCGCGGAGCCAGGCAGCGGCGTGACGCGCGCGCTCCAGGCAGTCCTCGAGGTCGTCGCCGTATGCGTTGACGTGCCCGACCTTGCGACCGGGGCGCCAGTCCTTGCCGTACAGGTGCACCCGCAGGTGCGGGTCGCGGGCCATCACGTGCGGAAGCCCGTCGTAGAGCCGGCCGGCGTCGTGCGGACCGCCGAGGACGTTGACCATCACCGTCCAGCGGGCCCGCGGAGCCGGGGACCCCAGCGGCAGGTCCATCACCGCGCGCAGGTGGTTCTCGAACTGCGAGGTGACGGCGCCGTCCTGGGTCCAGTGCCCGGTGTTGTGCGGTCGCATCGCCAGCTCGTTGACGAGCACCCGGCCGTCGGAGGTCTCGAACAGCTCCACGGCCAGGATCCCGGTCACGTCCAGGGCGCCCGCGATGGTCAGAGCGATCCGCTGGGCCTGGCCCGCCAGCTCGGGGTCCAGGTCCGGCGCCGGGGCGACCACCTCGCTGCACACCCCGTCGACCTGGGTCGAGGCCACCACCGGGTAGGCGGCGGCCTGGCCGCTCGGCGATCGTGCCACCAGCGCCGAGAGCTCGCGGCGGAAGTCCACCAGCTCCTCGGCCAGCACCTGGACGCCCGCGGCGCTCGCTGCCTCGAAGGCGTCACGGGCCCCGGCGGCGTCGCGCACCACCCACACGCCCTTGCCGTCGTAGCCGCCGCGGGTGGTCTTGAGCACGCACGGGAAGCCGAACGCCGCCGCGTCGGCCACCGACTCCACCACCGCGTGGCGCGGGGAGGGCACTCCCAGCTCGTCGAGCCGGCGGCGCATCACCGCCTTGTCCTGGGCGTGCACCAGGGCCTCGGGCCCGGGTCGCACCGCGAGACCGCCCTCGGCCAGCGCGTGCAGGTGCTCGGTGGGCACGTGCTCGTGGTCGAAGGTGACCACGGAGCAGCCCTGGGTGACGGAGCGGAGGGTGTCCAGGTCGCGGTGGTCCCCGACCTGCTGGTCCACGATGACCTGGGCCGCCGAGACGCCCTCGGCCTCGGCGAGCAGCCGCAGCGGCAGCCCCAGGGCGATGGCGGGCTGGGCCATCATGCGGGCGAGCTGGCCACCACCGATGACGGCCAGGACGGGAGCGAGCGGCGCGGGCACGGAACAGACCCTAGCCAGCCGGTCATCCGTGGCTGGCGGCAGACCCCTCTGCGTCCGGCTCGAACCGCAGACCGCGGCCCCTGACCGTGCGGATCAGGGTGGGGTCGCGACTGTCGTCCCCCAGCTTGCGACGCACCCAGCCAAGGTGGACGTCGATGGTCTTGGAGGAGGTGTAGAAGGTGGCGCCCCAGACCTGACGCATCAGCTCGTCCCGGCTGACGATCTCACCGGCACGGGAGATCAGCGCGTGCATGAGGTCGAACTCCATGCGCGAGAGCACGATCTCCTCACCGGCGCGCCACACGCGACGCGCGACAGGGTCAACGAGCACGTCCTGGACCGCGATCACCCCCAGACGTTAAGGAGGATGCGGCGATCCCGCCGCCGAACGGCTCAGCTGGGGGGTCGTGGTCCAGACCACCTGTGCCCGGCCCACGTCGTCGCATGGCGACCTGGGTCCGGAGCTGGGGGACGGCTCAGCGGCGGCTGACCGCGACCGGCTCGACCAGGCCGAACCCGCGGACCGGGCGAGCCGGCAGCCTCCGGGTGACGAACTCGCCGTCGGGGAGCAGCGCGGCGGTCGCCGCGTCGACGATGATCCGGTTGCGCCTGGCCACCGCAGTCAGGCGCGCCGCCATGTTGACCGGGGGCCCGAAGACGTCACCCATCCGGGTCACCACCGACCCGGACGCCAGACCCAGCCGCACGTCCGGCATCCGCGGGTCGCGGCCGATCACCCGGATGATGCCCTCGGAGATCTCCACGGCGCGCTCGGCGGTGTCGGTCACGAACAGGATCGAGTCGCCGATGGACTTGATCGCCCGGCCTCCTGCGGTGGAGACCACGTCGTGGCAGCGCGCCTCGAAGACCTCCACGAGGTCACCGATGCGTCCCTCGTCGATCTTGTTGGACAGGGCGGTGAAGTGCACGATGTCGGCGAACCCGACGGTCACGTGCGTGGTGTGCAGGTCCTCCTCGTTGGCGCCGAGTGCCTCCATCCGGGAGGCCGCCGCGGCCAGGTGCCGACGCCACGCGTAGAGCAGCAGCTCCTCGAACGCCGGGTTGACCTCGTCGACCAGACGCAGCGCGGAGCCCATCCGGCTGCCGGTGGCGTCCTCGCTCTTCTCCATCTCCTCGACCCGTCCCACCAGGGTCGCGACCTCCCAGTCGGCCAGCCTGGACATGGTCTGCCCCAGCGCCCGGGTCAGGGTGACGGCCATGTCGAAGTCGAGGTTGCCCCGCTCGACCAGGGTGGAGACGTGGGCGACCGCCTCGATGTCGGCGGCGGTGAAGAACGCCTCACCGGCCATCTCGGGGAACCCCAGGGCGCGCCACAGCCGACGTACCTCGTCGATCGACATGCCGGCACTGGCCGCGACCTCCAGAGCCGTGTAGCCCGGGCTCTCCCCCAGGATCGACTGCTCGAGCTCCTCGCGGCTCGGCCGGGGCGGGTCAGGCGCCATCATCCGACCGTACCGAGCCCTGGTGCAGCTCCTCGGCAACCTTCAGCTGGACCTGCTCGACCCGGGGGATGTCGTTGACGCGCACCCGACCGTCGGCGCTGGCGTCGGTGACGATCAGGGTGCCGCAGCCGAAGAGCCGGTCGACCACGCCGATCTCGAAGTCGACGCCGCTGATCCGGTTGAGCGGGATGGTGCGTCCCTCCTTGGCGATGATCCCCGAGCGTGCGATGAAGCGCCGGTTGGTGAAGGTGTACGTCGTGGTGAGCCAGCGCAGCAGCGGCAGGAGCGTGAACCAGGCGACCAGGAGCGACGCAACGACGCCCCCCACGACCCCGAGCATGGTCGCGACGTCGTCCTGAACGGCGTCGCGCGCCCAGTTGCCCGCGAGCACGACGGCAGCGACGACGACCACCAGCACGAGCACCGGACCGATCAGGGCCTTCGGGTGGGTGCGGGTGGAGACGACGACGTGCTCGCCCTCGTTGAGGAGCTTGCTTGAGATGGCCATCCGGCGATCATTCCATCTCGGTCGTCGGGCGTACGTGAATGACGTCACCGGCGTTGACGGTGAGCGCGCCGGTGCCGGTGCTCACCACCAGGGCCCCGTGGGCGTCCAGGTCCAGCGCCTCACCCCGAGTGACCTCGCCGCCGGGCAGGTGGACGTCGACCTCCCGGCCCAGGGTGGAGCAGACGTCGCAGTACGCCGTACGCAGCTGGTCGGTGTGCAGCAGCAGAGGCTCGAGCGCGCGCAGGGAGCCGAGCACCTGCACCAGCAGGTCGGTCCGGTCGAAGGTCTCCCCCAGCTCCAGGCGCAGCGAGGTGGCGTTCGCCGAGGGCAGGTCGGCCAGGTCCTGGTTGACGTTCAGGCCCACTCCCACCACGGCCGTCGGCCCGTCGGGCGTCTCCACCCGCTCCACCAGGATGCCGGCGATCTTGCGGTCCTCCACCAGCACGTCGTTGGGCCACTTCAGCGCGACCTCGGGGAGCCGGTCGGCGAGCCCGGCGTGCACGGCGTACCCGACCAGCAGCGGCAGCCAGGTCCAGTCGGCGGGCTCCACCTGCGGGCGCAGCAGCACCGAGAAGGTGAGCGCCACCCGGGGCGGGGTCTCCCAGACCCGGTCCAGGCGCCCACGGCCCGCGGTCTGGTGCTCGGTGACGACGACCAGACCGGCGGGCTCCCCCTCGCGGGCCCGGGCCGCGACGACGGCGTTGGTGGACGGGGTGGCTGGGAGCACCTCGACGCGCAGCGGAGCCGGAAGACCGGCGAGGCGAACGGGATCGAGTGCTGGGCGCGGTACGGGAAGGTCAGACATGGGGACTAGATTGGCCCACGCTCGAGCCAGAGCACACCCCCACCAGCAGAGCCCGAGGAGATGTAGCGGTGAGCGCCGAGACTTCCGAACAGCCCGAGATCGACATCCACACCACGGCGGGCAAGCTCGCTGACCTCGAGCGCCGACTCGACGAGGCCATCCACGTCTCCAGCAGCAAGGCGATCGAGAAGCAGCACGCGAAGGGTCGCCAGACCGCCCGCGAGCGGATCGAGATGCTGTTCGACGAGGGCTCCTTCGTCGAGCTCGACGAGCTGGTGCGGCACCGCTCGACCAACTTCGGCATGCAGAAGAACCGTCCCTACGGCGATGGCGTGATCACGGGCTACGGCACCGTGAACGGCCGCCAGGTCTGCGTGTTCTCCCAGGACTTCACCGTCTTCGGCGGCTCCCTCGGCCAGGTCTACGGCGAGAAGATCACCAAGATCATGGACCTCGCCGTCAAGACCGGCAGCCCCATCGTGGGCATCAACGAGGGCGCCGGCGCCCGCATCCAGGAGGGCGTCGTCTCCCTCGGCCTGTACGGCGAGATCTTCAAGCGCAACGTGCACGCCTCGGGCGTCATCCCCCAGATCTCGCTGATCATGGGCAACTGCGCCGGCGGCCACGTCTACTCCCCGGCCGTCACCGACTTCACGATCATGGTCGACAAGACCTCCGCCATGTTCATCACCGGGCCCGACGTGATCAAGACCGTCACCGGCGAGGACGTCACGATGGAGGAGATCGGTGGGGCGCGCACGCACAACACCATCTCCGGCAACTCCCACTACATGGCCTCCGACGAGGAGGACGCCATCGAGTACACCAAGGCGCTGCTGAGCTACCTGCCGCAGAACAACCTGGACGAGGCGCCGTCGTACGACGAGGCGGCGGACCTGGAGATCAGCGACCTGGACCGCACCCTGGACACCCTGGTGCCGGACTCTCCCAACCAGCCCTACGACATGCACGACGTGATCTCGGCGGTCCTGGACGACGAGGAGTTCCTCGAGGTCCAGCCCCTCTTCGCGCCCAACATCATCGTCGGCTTCGGCCGGGTCGAGGGACGCCCCGTCGGCGTGGTGGCCAACCAGCCCATGCAGTTCGCGGGCACGCTCAACATCGACGCCTCGGAGAAGGCCGCACGCTTCGTGCGCACCTGCGACGCGTTCAACATCCCCGTGGTCACCTTCGTCGACGTCCCCGGCTTCCTGCCGGGCACCGACCAGGAGTACAACGGCATCATCCGCCGCGGCGCCAAGCTGATCTACGCCTACGCGGAGGCGACCGTCCCGCTGGTCACGATCATCACCCGCAAGGCGTACGGCGGCGCCTACGTGGTGATGGGGTCCAAGCACCTCGGCGCCGACATCAACCTGGCCTGGCCCACCGCCCAGGTCGCGGTGGTGGGAGCCCAGGGCGCGGTCAACATCCTCTACCGCAAGGAGCTCGCGGTCGCCGAGGACGCCGACGCCCGTCGCGCCGAGCTGATCGAGGAGTACGAGGAGGCGCTGGCCAACCCCTACCAGGCAGCCGAGCGCGGCTACGTCGACGCCGTCATCCCGCCGCACGAGACCCGCGCCGAGATCGTCCGGGCGCTGCGCCTGCTGCGCTCCAAGCGCGAGTCGCTGCCGGCCAAGAAGCACGGGAACATCCCGCTGTGAGTGAGCAGGAGACCACGCCGGAGCAGCCGAAGACCCCGCTGCTCCGGGTGGTCAACCCCGACGCGACGCCGGAGGAGATCGCCGCACTGGTGGCGGTCTTCGCCAGCCTCGGTGGCGCGGAGGAGCTCGCTCCTCGGCGCACCCCCGAGTGGTCGGCGCCGCACCGGCAGGTCCGTCGTACGTCCCCGTACGGTCCGGGCGGCTGGCGCGCCAGCAGCCTGCCTCGATGACCGCACAGCCGTCCCCCGCCGGGGCGAGCACGCCGTTGGTGCTCGCCTCGGCGTCCCCGGCACGGCTGGCGACCCTGCGCAGCGCCGGGATCGAGCCGCGGGTCATCGTCTCCGGCGTCGACGAGGACCAGCTGGTGGGCCTGTCCCCGACCGACCTGGCCCAGCGCCTGGCCGAGCTCAAGTGCGCGGCCGTGGCGAACCGTGCCGACCTGCCCGCCGGGGCCCTGGTGCTCGGCTGTGACTCGGTCCTGCAGCTGGACGGGGAGGCCCTGGGCAAGCCCGGCACCCCGGAGGAGGCCACGCGCCGCTGGCAGCGGATGCGGGGGCGCAGCGGGGTGCTGGTGACCGGGCACTTCCTCACCGACACCGCCACCGGTCGCTCCGCCGCCGCGACCGCGAGCACCGTGGTGCACTTCGCCGATGTCACCGACGACGAGATCGTTGCCTACGTCGCGACCGGCGAACCGCTGTGGGTGGCGGGCGCGTTCACCGTGGACGGGCTCGGGGGCGCCTTCGTCACCGGCATCGAGGGCGACCACCACAACGTGGTCGGAGTCAGCCTGCCGCTGCTGCGCGAGCTCGTGGGCACCCTCGGCCACAGCTGGCCGAGCCTGTGGACGTCTCGCTGAAGCCCGCACAGGGCCGAGTGCTCAGCGCTTGACCTTGACGGTCCTGGGGAAGACGTACTGACGGAACAGCGCGAACCTGGTCGCGGTGGCGACCGCCAGGCCCAGGACGTTGGCAGCGATGTTGTCCGAGACCGGGTCGTCCAGTCCGAGCACGTTGCGGCTGAACGCCAGGAACGCCAGCGGGATCAGCATGGTGCCGAGGTTGATCAGCACGAAAGCGGTCCTGCCACCGTCGTTGTGCCGCACGTCGCGGGTGCGGAAGGCCCAGTCGCGGGTGCCCCGGAAGCTGACGACCATCCCGGCCAGGTTGGCCAGCACGTAGGCGAGCTCCGGCTGGTTGTTCAGCGGAGGGGTGCCACCCTTGGTGAAGCCGTGCACGAGGCCGTTGAACAGCACCAGGGCTACAAGTGTGGCCAGCGCCCCGACGAGCAAGAACTTGCTCACCTCGACAGCGAACCGGCCGCCGATCGGACGCATGAGCACAGGTTAAGCGCACACCTGCCGGATCCCCGCAGCCAGGGCGCTGATCACTTGATCACATGCTTCCCGGCTTGACCGCGACCACCGGGTTCACTCCACCGGCAGGCCGAGGCCCCGGGCGATGAGCATCCGCTGCACCTCGGAGGTGCCCTCGCCGATCTCGAGCACCTTGGCGTCGCGGTAGAGCCGCGCCACCGGGTACTCCTCCATGAAGCCGTAGCCGCCGAAGACCTGGGTGGCGATCCGGGTGGCCGAGACCGCGGACTCGGTGGCGTAGAGCTTCGCGACGGCGGCGGCCTGCTTGAACGCCGCGGTGGTGACCGAGTGGCCCGCCTCCATCGCGTCCTTCATGGCCGCGGCCCGGTAGGTGAGCATCCGGGAGGCGTCGAGCATCACCTGCAGGTCCGCGACCTGGAAGGCGACGCCCTGCTTGCGCCCGATCGGGCCGCCGAAGGTCTGGCGCTCGCCGGCGTAGGCCAGGCTCAGGTCCAGGCAGGCCTGGATGCAGCCCACCGCGAGGGCGGCGATGGCGACCCGGCCGTCGTCGAGGGTGGCCAGGAACTGGGCGTAGCCGCGGCCGCGCTCCCCGAGCAGGTGGTCCGCCGGGACGCGAGCGTCGGTGAACGAGAGCGGGTGGGTGTCCGAGGCGTGCCAGCCGAGCTTGTCGTAGGCCTTCTCGGCGGTGAAGCCAGGAGTGCCGCTGGGCAGCATGATGGTC
The DNA here is from genome assembly GCF_002865585.1 of Nocardioides houyundeii. Lineage (NCBI taxonomy): Bacteria > Bacillati > Actinomycetota > Actinomycetes > Propionibacteriales > Nocardioidaceae > Nocardioides > Nocardioides houyundeii. Next base: position 2,756,354 of record NZ_CP025581.1, read on the forward strand.
GAGATCTCCGGGCGTCCGTCCGGCCGGTCGCCGGTGCGCGCGGTGACGGTGACCAGGCTGGTGATCGCGGACCCGGAGTTGGTGATGAACTGCTTCGCCCCGTTGACCACCCACTCGCCGTCCACGAGCTCGGCGCGGGTCCGGGTGGCCCCCGCGTCCGATCCGGCGCCGGGCTCGGTGAGGCCGAAGCCGGCCAGGCTCCGCCCCGCCACCAGGTCGGGCAGCCACTGCTGCTTCTGCTCCTCGGTGCCGAAGGTCAGGATCGGGTTGATGCCCAGGCCGACCGCAGCCTCCAGCGTGATGCCCATCGACTGGTCGACGCGGCCGATCTCCTCGATGGCCAGGCAGAGGCTGGTGAAGCCGCCGTCCTCGCCGGCCAGGCCGGCGCCGCCGAACTCCTCGGGCGCGGTCAGGCCCATCAGCCCCAGCTGTCCCATCCGCTGGACCACGTCGGTGGGGAAGTGGTGATCGCGGTCCCACTGCGCGGCGTACGGCGCTATCTCGGCGTCGGCGAAGTCGCGGACGCTGCGGCGGAACTCCTCGTGCTCACGGGACAGCTCGAAAGTCATGAGGTCATGGTAGCCATCTGTGGTTAACGATCGCTAACCATTGGCCCTTTCTCCTCCCCCGACTGTCCGCCACCGGGACCGCGGCGTTCGTCGGGTCCACCGCGGGGTAGCCTGCTGCGGTTCGACGTACCCCCAAGGTCCCAGGAGTCCGAGTGAGCTTGCAGAAGGTCCTCATCGCCAATCGTGGCGAGATCGCTGTCCGCGTGATCCGTGCCTGCAAGGACGCCGGCATCGGCAGCGTGGCGGTGTATGCCGACCCCGACCGCGACGCGCTCTTCGTCCGGCTGGCCGACGAGGCCCACTCCCTCGGTGGCGCCACCCCGGCGGAGTCCTACCTCGACATCGAGAAGATCATCGCGGTCGCCAAGAAGTCCGGGGCCGACTCGGTCCACCCCGGTTACGGCTTCCTCGCCGAGAACGCCCAGTTCGCCCAGGCTGTCATCGACGCCGGCCTGATCTGGATCGGTCCCCCGCCCGCGGCCATCGAGAGCCTCGGTGACAAGGCCAAGGCCAAGCACATCGCGGAGAAGGCCAACGCGCCGCTTGCCCCCGGCACCAAGGACCCGGTCAAGGACGCCGACGAGATCGTCGCCTTCGCCAAGGCCAACGGCCTGCCGGTGGCCATCAAGGCCGTCTTCGGTGGCGGCGGCCGAGGCCTCAAGGTGGCCCGCACCCTCGAGGAGATCCCCGAGCTGTTCGAGTCCGCGGTCCGCGAGGCCGTGGGCGCCTTCGGCCGGGGCGAGTGCCTGGTGGAGAAGTTCCTGGACCGGCCCCGCCACGTCGAGACCCAGTGCCTGGCCGACTCCCACGGCAACGTCGTGGTGGTCTCCACCCGCGACTGCTCGCTGCAGCGCCGGCACCAGAAGCTCGTCGAGGAGGCGCCCGCGCCGTTCCTCACCGAGGACCAGGTCAGCCGCCTCTACGAGTCCTCCAAGGCCATCCTCAAGGAGGCCGGCTACGTCGGCGCCGGGACCTGCGAGTTCCTGGTGGCCGCCGACGGCACCATCTCGTTCCTCGAGGTCAACACCCGTCTCCAGGTGGAGCACTGCGTCTCCGAGGAGGTCACCGGGATCGACCTGGTCCGCGAGATGTTCCGCATCGCCGCGGGCGAGGAGCTCGGCTACGGCGACCCGGAGATTCGCGGGCACTCCATCGAGTTCCGGATCAACGCCGAGGACGGCGGCCGCAACTTCATGCCGGCGCCGGGCACGTTGACCGAGTGGTCGCCGCCGAGCGGCCCGGGCATCCGCCTGGACGGTGGCTACGAGAAGGGCGAGACCATTCCGGGCGCGTTCGACTCGCTCATCGCCAAGCTGATCGTGAGTGGCCGGGACCGCACCCAGGCGCTCGAGCGCTCGCGCCGCGCGCTGTCGGAGTTCCAGGTCGACGGCATGCCCACGGTCATCCCGTTCCACGCCGCCGTGGTCTCCGACCCGGCGTACGTCGGTGCGTCCACCCCGTCCGGCGAAGGCTCCTTCGAGGTCTACACGACCTGGATCGAGACCGACTTCGACAACCAGATCGCGCCGTACGCCGGCGACTCGCCCGAGGCCGAAGAGGCCGGTGAGCGCCAGAAGGTGACCGTCGAGGTCGGCGGCCGTCGTCTCGAGGTCGTCCTGCCCGCCGGGCTCGGTGGCCTCGCCGCCTCCGGGAGCGCCGGGGCCAAGAAGCCCAAGCGCGCCGCGGGCAAGAAGGCCGGCGCCGCCGCGTCCGGCGACTCGGTGACCAGCCCCATGCAGGGCACCGTGGTCAAGGTCGCCGTCGAGGAGGGTCAGGAGCTCGCCGAGGGCGACGTCGTGGTCGTCATCGAGGCGATGAAGATGGAGCAGCCCATCAAGGCCCACAAGGCCGGCACCGTCACCGGCCTGGCGGCCGAGGTCGGCGCCACGGTGACCAACGGCGCGGTCATCTGCGAGCTCAAGGACTAGTCACCCAGCACCTCTGCACACGAACGGCGCGGCCCCTCGGGTCCGCGCCGTTCGTCGTCTCCTGGGCGCGCACCTCTCCGCCTCAGGCGTGGCGAGGGGCTACCGGGCCCGGGCGCCGACCGGCGGGGCGACCTCGAAGGTGAACCAGGTGGAGCGCAGCCCCAGAGCCGATCGCACCTGGTCCCCCGAGACGGTGACCTGGCCCTGGCTGCCGACGAAGGTCATCTTGGAGACCCGGCCACCCCAGTCGCCGTTACCGTCGCGGGCCTCCACCACCAAGGTGGTGAGGTCCCCGATCCGAGGCCAGGCGCTCTCGATCCGGTCGGCCGGGACGTCGGTCTGCCACTGGTGCACGGGGTTGCCGGCCCACCCGTCGTACGGGTCCGGGCGCGCGGCCAGGTAGGGCACCGACCCCGCGGAGCTCCATCCCCCGTTGCTGGAGGCGAACTGGGTGAAGGCCGGTGCTCCGTCGACGGTCAGCACCTGCCCGGCGGTCGCCGCCACCGCGGCGTTGGAGAGGGGATGCTCGGCGGAGTACCCGCCGTACACCTGGCACGAGGTGGTGTCGCAGATCTGGAAGTGGCCCGCCAGCGGGTGCGCCCGCTCGTACGCCGCGTAGGTCCGGGCGGCGACCGCCTGGGCGCGCACCGCCTCCGGGCTCCAGGACGCCGGGATCTCCAGGGGCACGACGCCCTTGAGGTAGTTCTCCAGGCTGAGCACGTTGACGGTGTCCCGGGCGGTGCTGCCCGCGCTGGGCGAGGCTGACCGCAGCTTGCCCCGGTAGGTCACGCTCTTGGCGGGGGTCACCAGCGTGACCGGACCCCGGGCGGAGAACTCGGCATCGCCCCGGACGACCCGCCACTGCTTCCAGGCGCCGCGGGCGCGCCACTGCACGGCCGTGCGTGCCGCGCCGCGGGCCACCAGGCGCCACTGGGTGGCGCTCTTGGCGGGCAGGGTCCAGCGCCGGCCGCTGCCCAGGCTGCGGACCATCAGGGTGGGGCGTGCCTTGACCACCACGTCGTCGGTGGTGTCCCCGGTCAGGTTCACCGCGACCGGTCCCTCAGCGGTGCCCCACTGGGTCCCGGCGTAGTAGAACTCCGCGATCTGGGCGTAGGTCAGCCCGGCCCGGGCGGCCCCCTCGGCCCCGTACTGCGACATCCCGTGACCGTGGCCGTAGCCGTGGCCCAGGATCCTCACCGTCGCCACCCCCGGCACGTCCCAGCGGGCGGAGGGTACGGCGGACGGGCCCGCCTCGGCCTGGGCTCCCAGGGGGAGCAGCAGGGCCACGACCGCCAGGACGGTCGGTAGCCGGGAGGCGGTTCGGGCCCGGTGCGGGCGCAGCAGCATGGTGTTCTCTCCGAGGATGGTGGGTCGCCTGAGGCTGGCGTGACTAACGAGGTAAACACACCGCTAGGGACGTCACAACCGGATCCCGGGAACTACCGATCTGTAGTTCTCGTCCCCGCCCACGCGTCGGGCTCACAGGCCGATCACGAGCCCCGCGCGACTACCGTTTGTCCATGTTCTCCAAGGTGCTGGTGGCCAACCGGGGCGAGATCGCCATCCGGGCGTTCCGTGCCGCCTACGAGGTCGGCGCCCGGACCGTGGCCGTCTTCCCGTACGAGGACCGCGGCTCCGAGCACCGGCTGCGGGCGGACGAGGCCTACGAGATCGGCGAGCGCGGCCACCCGGTCCGCGCCTACCTCGACCCGCGCGCCATCGTCGAGGTGGCCCTGCGCTCGGGCGCCGACGCGGTCTACCCCGGCTACGGCTTCCTCTCGGAGAACCCGGCGCTGGCCGAGGCGTGCGTCGACGCCGGGATCGCCTTCATCGGGCCCGGGGCAGACGTGCTGACCCTGACCGGCGACAAGTCGCGCGCCATCGCCGCGGCCCGCGCCGCCGGCGTCCCGACGCTGGCCAGCGTGCCGCCCTCCAAGGACGTGACGACCCTGGTGGAGAGCGCCGCCCACCTGACCTACCCGCTCTTCGTCAAGGCCGTGGCCGGCGGCGGCGGGCGCGGCATGCGCCGGGTCGACCGACCCGGGGACCTGCCGGCTGCCATCGCGGTCTGCATGCGCGAGGCCGAGGGCGCCTTCGGGGACGGGACCGTCTTCATCGAGCAGGCCGTGGCGGACCCGCGGCACATCGAGGTCCAGGTCCTCGCGGACGCGCGGGGCGAGGTCATGCACCTGTTCGAGCGGGACTGCTCGGTGCAGCGGCGGCACCAGAAGGTGGTGGAGATCGCGCCCGCCCCGCACCTGGACCCGGCGCTGCGCGAGCGGATGTGTGCCGATGCCGTGCGGTTCGCCCGCTCGATCGGCTACCGCAACGCCGGCACCGTGGAGTTCCTCCTCGACCGCGCCGGCAACTACGTCTTCATCGAGATGAACCCCCGCATCCAGGTCGAGCACACCGTCACCGAGGAGGTCACCGACGTCGACCTCGTGCAGTCCCAGATGCGCATCGCCGCCGGCGAGAGCCTCGCCGACCTCGGGCTGAGCCAGGAGACGCTGACGCTGCGCGGCGCGGCGCTCCAGTGCCGCATCACCACCGAGGACCCCGCCAACGACTTCCGTCCCGACACCGGGATGATCACCACCTACCGCTCCCCCGGCGGCGCCGGGGTCCGGCTCGACGGCGGCACCACCTACACCGGCGCCGAGGTGAGCGCCCACTTCGACTCGATGCTGGCCAAGCTCACCTGCCGCGGCCGCACCCACGAGCTGGCGGTGCAGAAGGCGCGGCGGGCGCTGGCGGAGTTCCGGATCCGGGGCGTGACCACCAACCTCGCCTTCCTCCAGGCCGTGCTCGCCGACCCCGACTTCGTCGCCGGGAACGTGACCACCTCCTTCATCGCCGACCACCCCGCGCTGCTCACCACCCGGGCCAACGCGGACGTGAGCACCAAGCTGCTCTCCCACCTCGCCGAGGTGACGGTGAACCAGCCGTTCGGGCCCTCGCCGGTCCAGGTCGACCCCGCCGCCAAGCTGCCGGCCACCGACCTGGGCGTGCCGGCACCAGAGGGGACCCGGCAGCAGCTGCTCACCCTGGGCCCGGAGGCCTTCGCCGCCGAGCTGCGCAGCCGGTCCGGGGTGGCGGTCACCGACACCACGTTCCGCGACGCCCACCAGTCCCTGCTCGCCACCCGGGTCCGCACCCGCGACCTGGTGCAGGCCGCGGGCCACGTCGCCCGCCTCACCCCCGGCCTGTGGTCGGTGGAGGCCTGGGGCGGCGCGACGTACGACGTGGCCCTGCGGTTCCTGGGCGAGGACCCGTGGGAGCGGCTCGACGCCCTGCGCCAGGCTGTGCCCAACGTCTGCCTGCAGATGCTGCTGCGCGGCCGCAACACCGTCGGCTACACGCCGTACCCGAGCGAGGTCACCGACGCCTTCGTCCAGGAGGCGGCGACCGGCGGGATCGACGTCTTCCGGATCTTCGACGCCCTCAACGACGTGGACCAGATGCGGCCCGCGATCGAGGCCGTCCGGGCCACCGGCAGCACGGTCGCCGAGGTGGCGCTGTGCTACACCGGCGACCTCTCCTCGCCCCAGGAGCGGCTCTACACCCTGGACTACTACCTGCGCCTCGCCGAGCGGATCGTCGAGGCGGGCGCGCACGTGCTGGCGATCAAGGACATGGCGGGGCTGCTGCGGGCCCCGGCCGCACGGACCCTGGTGACCGCGCTGCGGGACCGGTTCGAGCTTCCCATGCACCTGCACACCCACGACACCACCGGCGGCCAGCTGGGGACGCTGCTCGCCGCCATCGACGCGGGCGTGGACGCCGTCGACGTGGCGTGCGCCGCGATGGCCGGCACCACCTCCCAGCCGTCCCTGTCGGCGCTGGTCGCGGCGACCGACCACTCCGACCGGGAGACCGGGCTCTCGCTGGCCGCGGCGTGCGCGCTCGAGCCCTACTGGGAGGCCACCCGCCGCGTCTACGCCCCCTTCGAGTCGGGCCTGCCCGCCCCGACCGGGCGGGTCTACACCCACGAGATCCCGGGCGGGCAGCTGTCGAACCTGCGGCAGCAGGCCATCGCCCTGGGCCTCGGGGAGAAGTTCGAACAGATCGAGGACATGTACGCCGCGGCCAACGCGATCCTGGGCGACATCGTCAAGGTGACTCCCTCCTCGAAGGTGGTCGGCGACCTCGCCCTGCACCTGGTGGCGGTCGGCGCCGACCCGGCGGAGTTCGCCGAGGACCCGGCCCGCTTCGACATCCCCGACTCGGTGGTCGGGTTCCTCAACGGCGAGCTCGGCGACCCGCCCGGTGGCTGGCCCGAGCCCTTCCGCACCCGCGCGCTGGCCGGGCGCACCTGGCGCAAGCCCACCGAGAGTCTCACCAAGGAGCAGCGGGGCAACCTGGCACGGCGTCCGCGACAGACGCTCAACGAGCTGCTCTTCCCCGGCCCCGTCGCCGAGTTCACGCGGGCCCGGGAGACCTACGGCGACCTCTCGGTGCTGCCCACCATCAGCTATCTCTACGGGCTGCGGCAGGGCGAGGAGACGGAGGTGGAGCTGGCCGAGGGCAAGAGCGTGCTCTTCGGCCTGCAGGCGGTCGGCGAGCCGGACGAGCGCGGCTACCGCACGGTGATGGCGACCCTGGACGGGCAGCTGCGCCCGGTGGCGGTCCGGGACACCAGCGTCGCCGCCGACGTCACCGCCGCCGAGAAGGCCGACGCCGGCACCCCCGGCCAGGTCGCCGCACCCTTCCAGGGAGCCGCCACCGTGCTGGTCGCCGTCGGCGACGAGGTGGCCGCCGGTGATCCGGTCGCCACCATCGAGGCGATGAAGATGGAGGCCGCCATCACCGCCCCGCTGGCCGGCCGGGTGACGCGCGTCGTGGTGGACCAGACCCGACAGGTGCAGGGCGGGGACCTGCTCCTGGTGCTCGGTTAGCAACCGCCAGGATCAGCGGGTGCGGCTCACTCCCAGGAGCCGCTGCGGCCCTGCTTGGTGTCGCCGCGCCGCTTCTTGGCCGTGAGCCGCCGCTCCACCGAGCCCCTGGTCCGGCGGGTGGGGCGGCGCTTCTTCTCCGGGACCAGCGCCTGGGCGACGAGCTCGGTCAACCGTGCCTTGGCCGCCTCCCGGTTGCGGTGCTGGGAGCGGTACTGCGAGGAGCTGACGGTGAGCGTGCCGTCGACCAGCCGCCCTCGGAGCCGCTGCGCGACCAGTTCCTTCTGCTCCGGGCTCAGCACCTCGGTCTCGGTCAGGGACCAGCTGAGCTCGACCCGGGTGTCGGTGGTGTTGACGTGCTGCCCGCCGGGCCCCGAGGAGCGGGAGAAGCGCCACGACAGCTCACGCTCCGGCAGGTCCAGATGGGGCCCCGAGCTCATCGCCGAGAGCTCACACGCGGTGCAACCGGCGGGCGGCCTCGGCGATGGAGCCGCTCATCGAGGGATAGACGGTGAACGCGGCCGCGAGCTGGTCGGCGGTCAACGACTGCGCCACCGCCAGCGAGACCGGGTGGATCAACTCACTGGCCCGCGGCCCGACGACCACGCCACCCACCACGATGCCCGTGCCGGGACGGCAGAAGAGCTTCACGAACCCGTCCTTGACCCCCTGCATCTTGGCGCGGGCGTTGCCGGCCAGCGGCAGCATCACCACCTCCGCCTCGATCTCCTGGTTGTCCACCGCCTGCTGCGACCAGCCCACGGTGGCGATCTCCGGTGCGGTGAAGACGTTGGAGGAGACCTGCTTGAGGTCCAGCGGCGCGACCGCGTCCCCCAAGAAGTGCCACATCGCGATCCGACCCTGCATCGCGGCCACCGAGGCGAGCATCAGCACGCCGGTGCAGTCGCCCGCGGCGTACACGCCCCGGGCGGAGGTGCGCGAGACCCGGTCCACCCGGATGAAGCCGCCCTCGTCGACCAGGACGCCCGCCTCGGCGAGCCCCAGGTCCTCGGTCTTGGGCACCGAGCCCAGGGCGAGCACGCAGTGCGAGGCCTGCACGGTGCGCCCGTCGGTGAGGGTCACCGTGACCACGTCGCCGTCCCGGGTGACCGACTCCATCCGCGACTTCGACAGCACGTTCATGCCCCGGCGTACCGCCACCTGCTCGAGCACCGCCGAGGCGTCCGCGTCCTCGCCGGGCAGGACCCGGTCGCGGGAGGAGACCAGGGTGACGGGGATGCCGAGGGCCAGGTAGGCGGAGGCGAACTCCGCGCCGGTGACCCCCGAGCCCACCACCACCAGGCTGGTCGGGACCTCGGTGAGGTCGTAGACCTGCTCCCAGGTCAGGATCCGCTCGCCGTCGGGCTGCGCGGTGGGCAACGTGCGCGGCGCCGCACCGGTGGCCACCAGGACGGCGTCGGCATCCAGGATCTCGGCGCCCCCGCCCGCCAGCTGTACGACGACCTGCTGCGGGCCGGCGAGCCGCCCGCGGCCGTGCACCACCCGCACCCCGTCCCGCTCCAGGCGGCGCTGGATGTCGGCCGACTGCTCGGCGGCCAAGGCCTTGACCCGGGCGTTGACCCGGGCCAGGTCGACCACCACGGTGGCTGCGGAGTCGCCCTCGGCGTCGCGGAAGCTGACACCGAGCTCGGCGGCGTCGGTGACCTCGGTCATCACCTCGGCGGTGGCGATCAGCGTCTTCGACGGCACGCAGTCGGTGATGACGGCCGAGCCGCCGATCCCGTCGCTGTCCACGACGGTGACCTGGGCACCCAGCTGCGCGGCGACGTGGGCGGCCTCGTAGCCGCCGGGGCCTCCGCCGACGATGACGACCCGGTTCGTGGGCACCATCAGAAGTTGATCATGTGACCGGCGATGCCGTGCACGGCTTCCTTGACGGCCTCCGACAGCGTCGGGTGGGCGAAGATGTTGCGCGCGACCTCGTCGGCGGTCAGGTCCCACTGCTGGGCCAGGGTCAGCGCCGGCAGCTGCTCGGTGACGTCGGGGCCGATCATGTGCGCGCCCAGGATCTCGTTGTACTTGGCGTCCGCGACCACCTTGACGAACCCGGCGGTCTCACCCAGCCCCTGGGCCTTGCCGTTGGCACTGAACGGGAAGGTGGCGGTCTTGACGTCGTAGCCGAGCTCCTTCGCCTGGGCCTCGGAGTAGCCGAACGAGCCGATCTGCGGCTGGCAGTAGGTCGCCCGCGGGATCATGTCGAAGTTGATCTCCTGGGTCTCCGCGCCGGCGATCGTCTCGGCGGCGACGATGCCCATCGCCTCGGCCACGTGGGCCAGCATCATCTTGCCGGTCACGTCACCGATGGCATAGACGCCCTCGACGTTGGTACGGCCCCGCCCGTCGATGGCGATGGCGCCGCGGTCGGTGGTCTCCACGCCGATCTTGTCCAGGCCGTAGCCCTCGAGCCGGGGCGCGAAGCCGAAGGCGGCCAGCATCTTGTCGGCCTCGAGCACCTGGGAGTCGCCGCCCTGGGCGGGGCTCACGGTGACCCGGACGCCGTTCCCGGTGTCCTCGACGTTCTCGACCCTGGTGGAGAGCATCACCTTGACGCCGAGCTTCTTGTAGTGCTTGAGCAGCTCCTTGGAGACGTCGGCGTCCTCGGTGGGCACCATCCGGTCCAGGAACTCCACGATGGTGACGTCCACGCCGAAGTTCTTCATCACGTAGGCGAACTCGACGCCGATCGCGCCGGAGCCGCCGATGATGATGGAGGAGGGCAGGTTCTCGTCGAGGATCTGCTCCTCGTAGGTCACCACGTTCTTGCTGACGCTCATGCCCGGCAGCATCCGGACCTCGGCGCCGGTCGCGATGATCAGGCTGTCGAAGGTCACCGAGGACGTGGCGCCGTCGTTGCCCGCGACGTCGATCGAGGTGGGCGAGGTGATCGTGCCCCAGCCGTCGATCTCGGTGATCTTGTTCTTCTTCATCAGGAAGTGGACACCCTTGACGATGCCGGCACTGACCTGGCGCGAGCGCTTGTGGGTGGGCCCGAAGGACATGGTGGCGTCGCCCTCGATGCCGTACTTGGCCTTGTCGTGGGCCAGCAGGTGCGCGAGCTCGGCGTTCTTGAGCAGCGCCTTGGACGGGATGCATCCGACGTTGAGGCACACGCCGCCCCAGTACTGCTTCTCCACCACCGCCACGGACTTGCCGAGCTGGGCGGCGCGGATCGCGGCGACATACCCACCGGGGCCGGCACCGAGGACAACAACGTCGAAGTGGGAGTCAGTCACAGGCTCAGACTATGCCTGTGAGGCACGTCACCCGACAAGGGCTCCCGCCCTGGCCGGAGGCGGAGCGCGCAGGGCCCGGATCGCCCGATACGCTGCCTCGCGTGACGCTGTACGCCGCCTACGGCACCAACCTCGATCCCGCACGCATGGGTGAGCGCTGTCCGCACTCCCCGCTGCGCAGCACCGGGTGGCTCGCGGGGTGGCGCCTCACCTTCGGGGGCGAGGAGCACGGCTGGGACGGTGCTCTGGCCACCATCGTGCAGGACCCCGTCGAGCAGGTCTTCGTGGCCGTCTACGACGTCACCGACGAGGACGAGGTGGCGCTGGACGGCTGGGAGTCCGCAGACACCGGCCTCTACCGCAAGACCCGGGTCCGCGTCTCCACGATGAACGGCGAGCTCGTGGTGTGGGCCTACGTGCTCGACGCCTACGAGGGCGGCCTCCCGAGTGCGTCGTACCTCGGCGTGCTCGCGGACGCCGCCGACGCGGCCGGGGCACCGGACGACTACACCAGCGCGCTGCGGATGCGCCCCTGCCGCTCGACCGGCCTCTGACCCGGCCGGACCTAGAAGTTCAGCCGGACGTCCAGCTCGTCGCGGGTCATGCCGCCGGCGAACAGCAGGTCCGCGGCCAACGACCTGATCTGGGCCGCGACCGCCGCGCGGTTGAGGGTCATCTGACCGGTCAACGACGTCACCGCCAGGCGCGCTGACTTCACCAGCTCGTCCTGGGCCTCCTGAGGCATCCCGGGACCCGACAGGTCGGACTGGAAGATCCGGACCCCCCGGGCCAGGGCCTCGACCGAGGCGGTCATCAGCTCCGAGCACTCCTCCCCCATCCGCAGCATGGAGGTCAGCCGGCGGGCCAGCACCCGGGCGTCGCGGATGGCGTTGTCGACGTCGGCCAGCACGTCGGCGTACCGGGCGACCGCGGTGCGCTGACGCCAGCGCACCGGGGACAGCGCCGCCACCTCGGCGACGTTCGCCGCCGTGTTCTGCGCCGTGCTGACCTGGCTCTGGAGACCTCGGGCCTGCGCCAGGGTCGCCTCGGCTAGCCCCGGGTCACCGGTGCGCATCGCCTCGGCCGTGCCGTCCAGGACACGCACCAGCTCCTCCAGCAGCGGGCGCACCTCCTGGGCCAGGTCGCGGGTGGGGTTGCGGGGCAGCAGCAGCACCATCGCGAGCCCGCACAGCCCGCCGACCAGGGCGTCGAGGAAGCGGGTCACGGCCGGGTTGGCGGCGCCGGCCGCCGGGACCACCGCCGCCATCAGCGCCCCGGAGTTGGCCGACTGGGTGATCGCCACGCCCTTGAGGCCGACGAAGATCGCCACCGCGGTGGCCAGCACCACCACCAGCGCCAGCTGCCAGACCCCGCGCCCGATCGCCAGGATCAGCATCTCGCCCACCAGCACCCCGACCGCGACGCCGAGGACCAGCTCCAGCAGCATGCGTCGCCGCAGTCCCATCCCGGCGGCCAGCACGATGACGGCGGCGATCGGTGCGAAGAACGCCTGCTGGTGATGGAGCACGTAGGTGGAGATCGCGAAGGCCGCCGCCGAGGCGGCGCCCATGCGCAGCAGCTGCCGCCACCGCCGCGCGACTGCCAGGCACCGGTCGCGCAGCGTCATCCGCGGCACGAGAGCGGCCATGCGCTGGACTCGGGGGTGGAGCGACACGCCTCCATCCTCGTCCATGCCAGGGCCTACTCGCCGCCGTGGCAGCACGCCTCGATGTTGTTGCCCTCGGTGTCGCGGACGAAAGCGGCGTAGTAGCCCGGGTGGTACTCCGGCCACAGGCGCGGCTCGTGCAGCACCTCGGCCCCAGCCGCGACCGCCTCGGCGAACCAGACGCGGACGGCGGCGGCGTCCGGCGCGACGAACGCCACGTGCACCTCGCGGTTGGCGCCGACGCCCTCGAAGGTGCCGATCCAGAAGGTCGGATGCTCGGTCCCGTAGCCGATCGCGACACCCTCCTCCATCAACCGCCGGTGTCCCAGCGCCCCCAGGACGCGGTCGTAGAAGGCGCTGGCGCGCGCCAGGTCGGTGACGTTGATGCCCAGGTGATCGATCACCCTCCCAGCCTGCACCCTCAGGACTGGCCCCACCAGTGGGCCGCTGCCTAGGATCACGCGAGTGACCGAGACCGATCCCCTCGCCCTGGCCGACAAGGCCGCCTCGACCCTGCGTGAGCTCACCGGCGTGCAGAGCCACGACGTCGCCCTGGTGCTCGGCTCCGGCTGGCTGCCGGCAGTCGAGGCGCTCGGACCGGCCACGGCCGAGATCGCCACCACCGACCTCCCCGGCTTCCACGCCGCCGGCGTGGTGGGGCACTCGGGCAAGGTGCGCAGCGTCAAGGTCGGGGACTCCAACGTCCTGGTCTTCCTCTCCCGCACCCACTTCTACGAGGGCAAGGGCGTGCGCGCGGTCGTCCACCCGGTCCGTACGGCGGCCGCCGCGGGATGCCGCGCCATCGTGCTGACCAACGGCTGCGGCGGACTGAAGGAGTCCTTCACCCCGGACAGCCGGTGCTGATCAGCGACCACATCAACCTGACCGCCACCTCCCCCATCGAGGGTGCGAACTTCGTCGACCTCACCGACCTCTACTCGGCCCGGCTGCGGGCCCTGTGCCGCGAGGTCGACCCGACGCTGGACGAGGGTGTCTACGTCCAGTTCCCCGGCCCCCACTACGAGACGCCCGCCGAGATCGGCATGGTCCGCGCCATCGGCGGGCACCTGGTCGGCATGAGCACCACGCTGGAGGCGATCGCGGCCCGCGAGGCAGGGATGGAGGTGCTGGGCATCAGCCTGGTCACCAACCTGGCGGCGGGCATCAGCGGCGAGCCGCTCAACCACGCCGAGGTCCTGGAGACCGGACGGGCCGCGGCCAGCCGGATGGGCGAGCTCCTGACCAGCGTCGTCCCCCGCATCTGATGCGCGTCCTGGTGACCGGCGCCGCCGGGTCGATCGGACAGGTGGTGACGGCCGGGCTGGAGGCCCTGGGCCACGAGGTCGTCGGCCTCGACCTGGCGCCCGCGCCGGAGGGCGTCGACCTGGCCTGGCACGTCGTCGACTGCACCGACCCCGACGCCGTCGACGAGGCCTTCGAGGCCCAGCCGCTCGACGCCGTCGTACACCTGGCGGGATATCCCGACGAGCTGGACCTGCCCGGCTCCCTGGCCTCGCACGTGATCACCACCGCTGCCCTGCTCGACGCGATGGTGGCCCACCGGGTGGGGCGGATCGTCTACGCCTCCAGCAACCACGCCGTGGGCCGCACCCCGCGCCGCGACCTGGTCGGCACCGACGCCAGGCCCCGGCCCGACACGTTCTACGGCGTCGGCAAGGTCGCCGCCGAGGCGGTGCTGAGCCTGTACGCCGACCGCTACGGCATCGACGCGGTCGCCTGCCGCATCGGCTCCTTCCTCCCGCGCCCGGAGGCGGTCCGCAACCTGTCGACGTGGCTCTCCCACGACGACTGCGTGCGGATGGTGGAGGCCGCACTGACCACCCCGGCCCCCGGCTTCGCGGTGCTCTACGGCATCTCCGCCAACACCGACGCCTGGTGGGACCTGGAGCCGGGTCGGGCGCTTGGGTACCAGCCCCAGGACGACGCCGCGTCGTACGCCGACGACATCGCACCCCGTCCCGAGGACGAGGCGGAGGCGGCGCACGTCGGAGGCCCGTTCGCGGGCGAGGCCTTCTACCGGCCCGCGCTGCCCCGGGCCTGATCTGCCGGCCGGTGCCAGGAACCCCGCCTAGGCGGGGTTCCCTGCGGTTATGGGGGCATGCATGCCCCCATAACCCGATGAAGCCCCGCCCAGGCGGGGGTCCGTGCGACCAGAGTGACTCGGCCGCACCGCGGGACCGAGTGGCCGCGAACTCGAACACGACCGGAGACACCCATGACCGTCCTCGACAACGCCCCAGCGGCACCCCTGTCGGTCGCGATGCGCGAGGGATCGCAGGCCCAGCACAGCGCCGCGGAGAGCTCGACCTTCATCTCCGACCTGATGGGCGGGCGGATCAACGAGGCGGGGTACGTCAACTACCTCCGGTCGCTGCGCGCTGTCTACGCCGCGCTGGAGGAGACCGGACGCGCCCTGGCCGCCGACCCCCTCGTCAGCAGGCTCCACGACCCGGTGCTGGACCGGCTGAGTGCCATCGACGCCGACCTCGCCGCATGGTCCACCGGAGCCGAGGCAGAGCAGGCCTGCGAGGGCCGGGCGGCCGTCGAGTACGCCGAGCGCATCCGCTGGACGCTCGACCACCCGGTGCGCTACGTGGCCCACCACTACACCCGCTACCTGGGCGACCTCTCCGGCGGACAGGCCATCGGGCGCATCCTGGACCGGGACTTCGCCCGGGACGGCCACGGCCTGGCTCTGTACCGGTTCGAGTCGATCCCCAAGATCAAGACCTACAAGGACGTCTACCGCGCCCGTCTGGACGGGCTCGACCTGGCTCCCGCTCAGCAGGCCGAGGCGGTCGCGGAGGTGCAGCAGGCGTTCAGCCACAACCAGTCCGTGTTCGCCGAGCTCGCGACGCACCTGGACCGCTTCGCCCGCTGAGACCGCCGCGCCGCCGCCGTTGCCGGTGCCGGTGCCCGAGCGTGACCCGACCGTGACCCGGACGTGACACCGGATGTGACAATGGGCCGCATGGCAACCACAGCACTCAAGGGATCCCCCGTCCACACCGTCGGCGAGCTGCCGGCCGTCGGCACCTCAGCACCTGGCTGGGAGCTGGTCGGCGCCGGCCTGTCCCAGCTGACCCCGGCCGATGTCGAGGGCACCCGCGTCGTCCTCAACATCTTCCCCAGCGTCGACACCGGCGTCTGCGCCGCCAGCGTGCGCAAGTTCAACGAGCTGGCCGCCAGCCTGGACAACACCACCGTGGTCAACGTCTCCAAGGACCTGCCGTTCGCCCAGGCGCGCTTCTGCGGCGCCGAGGGCATCGACCAGGTCAAGATGGGCTCGGCGTTCCGCTCCAGCTTCGGCGAGGACTACGGCATCACCCTGGCCGACGGGCCGATGGCCGGCCTGCTGGCCCGCGCGGTCGTCGTGGTGAACCCCGACGGGACCGTGGCCTACACCCAGCTCGTGGACGAGATCACCACCGAGCCGGACTACGACGCCGCCCTCGCCGCCCTGTCCTGAAGCCCTGTCCTGAAGCCCTGTACTGAAGACCTGTCCTGACAGGTCCTCGACCCGACGTCGTCCGGGCGGCCCGCGCCGCCCGGACGAAGTCGGGGCTCACACCCCTCACCGGGCCGCGCTAACGTGCGGCCATGACGTCTGACGCCGAGACCGCCCCCCTCCTGGACCGAGCCCGCACCTGGGCGGCGCAGGATCCCGACCAGCAGACCCGGGCCGAGCTCGAGGCGATCATCGCCGAGGTCGAGGCGGGCAGCGACCCCGCCGAGCTGGCGGACCGGTTCCGCGGCACCCTGGAGTTCGGCACCGCGGGGCTCCGCGGCGCGCTGGGCGCCGGACCCAACCGGATGAACCGGGTCGTGGTGATCCGCGCCGCGGCCGGGCTGGCCTCCTACCTGCGTGATCAGGGTGCGCCCAGCGGCGCGCCGGTGGTGATCGGCTACGACGCACGGCACAACTCCGACGTCTTCGCCCGCGACACCGCCGAGGTGATGAGCGGCGCCGGCTTCAAGGCCCTGGTCCTGCCGCGCCCTCTGCCCACTCCCCTGCTGGCCTACGTGATCCGTGAGCTCGGCTGTGTGGCCGGGGTCATGGTCACCGCCAGCCACAACCCGCCGCAGGACAACGGCTACAAGGTCTACCTCGGCGACGGCAGCCAGATCGTGCCGCCCGCCGACAGCGACATCGCGGAGCGGATCGCCGCCGTCGGCGCCGTCTCCGACGTACCGCGCGGCAACGGCGGGACGGTCGTCGGCGAGGAGCTCGTCGACCGGTACCTCGACACCGTCGCCGACCTGCTGGACGACGGCCCCCGGGAGCTGGAGATCGTCTACACCCCGCTGCACGGCGTCGGCGGCACCTCGGTGGTGCAGGTGCTGGAGACCGCGGGCTTCTCCGAGACCCACGTGGTGCCCGAGCAGGAGCAGCCCGACCCCGACTTCCCCACCGTGGCCTTCCCCAACCCCGAGGAGCCCGGCGCCATGGACCTCGCCATCGCCCTCGCCGGCCGGCTGCACGCCGACATCGTGGTGGCCAACGACCCGGACGCCGACCGCTGTGCCGCGGCGATCGAGGGCCCGCACGGCTGGCGGATGCTGCGTGGTGACGAGGTCGGGGCGCTGCTGGCCCAGCGACTGCTCGCCGGCGGCAAGCAAGGGGTCTACGCGACCTCGATCGTCTCCTCCTCGCTGCTGGGCAAGATGGCGGCGAAGGCGGGCCAGCCCTACCAGGAGACCCTCACCGGCTTCAAGTGGATCGGACGGCTGGAGGGCCTCGCCTACGGCTACGAGGAGGCGCTGGGCTACTGCGTGGACCCCGAGCACGTGCGCGACAAGGACGGCGTCTCGGCGCTGCTGCTGCTGTGCGCGGTGGCCGCGGCCGCCAAGGCCGAGGGACGCACCCTGGCCGACCTGCTCGACGACATCGCCGTGGAGCACGGCCTGCACGCCACCGACCAGCTCTCGGTGCGCTTCGCCGAGCTGGAGCAGATCGCCGCCACGATGGACCGGTTGCGCACCTCGCCGCCGACCACCCTGGGCGGCCTCGCCGTGGAGCGCGTCGAGGACCTCGCCCTGGGGTCGGCCGAGCTGCCGCCCACCGACGGACTGCGCTACACCCTCGCCGAGGGTGCCCGCGTCATCGTCCGTCCCAGCGGCACCGAGCCCAAGCTGAAGTGCTACCTCGAGGTGGTCATCGAGGTCTCCCCCGAGGATGGCGTGGACGCGGCCAGGATCGCGGCCGCGGGCCGCCTGGACGCCCTCAAGAACGACGTGAAGCTCGCCGCCGGCCTCTGAGGCGGCAGCACACCTGCGGCCCGGTGCCGGACCAGCCGCGCGGCCTCCGTCGTGGCGGCCCGGGGCGTCAGGGTTCTCGTCCTGAGCACGGCCAACTCTATGCTGGGTGCGTGACAGCCACTTCTGCCTCAACGACGAGCGCGGGCCAGGCAGGACCAGACATCGGCGCATCGTTCGCCGACGTCACCGGGTCCGAGGCCTCGCTGCGCCGCTTCCTCCACGGCCTCCCGGGCGTCGACCAGGTCGGTTGTGAGGCGCGAGCCGCCACCCTGGGCACCCGGTCGATCAAGACCACTGCCAAGGCCCAGGCCCTCGACCTCGCGATCCGGATGGTCGACCTGACCACCCTGGAGGGCATGGACACCCCCGGCAAGGTGCGCGCGCTGTCGTCCAAGGCGATGCGCCCGGACCCCGCGGACCCGACCTGCCCCGCGGCCGCCGCGGTCTGCGTCTACCCCGACATGGTCGCGGTGGCCAAGGAGACCCTGGGCGACTCGGGCGTGCACGTCGCCTCCGTCGCGACCGCCTTCCCCAGTGGGCGGGCCGCGCTGGAGGTCAAGCTGGCCGACACCCGGACCGCCGTCGCCGCCGGCGCCGACGAGATCGACATGGTGATCGACCGGGGCGCGTTCCTCTCCGGGCGCTACCTGTCGGTCTTCGAGGAGATCGTGGCCACCCGTGAGGCCTGCGTGCGCCCCGACGGCACCGAGGCCCACCTGAAGGTCATCTTCGAGACCGGCGAGCTGCAGACCTACGACAACGTCCGTCGGGTCAGCTGGCTGGCGATGATGGCCGGCGCCCACTTCATCAAGACCTCCACCGGCAAGGTCCAGCCCGCTGCCACCCTGCCGGTCACGCTGATCATGGCCGAGGCGGTGCGGGACTTCCGTGAGCAGACCGGGCAGATGGTCGGGGTGAAGCCCGCCGGCGGCATCCGGACCAGCAAGGACGCCATCAAGTACCTGGTGATGGTCAACGAGACCTGCGGCCCGGACTGGCTCGACCCGGCCTGGTTCCGCTTCGGGGCCTCCACGCTGCTCAACGACCTGCTGATGCAGCGCACCAAGATGACGACGGGCCGCTACTCCGGCCCCGACTACTTCACCCTCGACTGAGTCACTGAGGAAGCACACACCCATGGTCAAGGTTCCCGAAGCCACCACGCCCGCGGCGTTGTTCGACTACGCCCCCGCTCCCGAGTCCCGAGCGATCCTCGACATCCGGCCCTCCTACGGCCTGTTCGTCGACGGGGAGTTCGTCGACGGTCACGGAGCCTCGTTCAAGACGGTCAACCCGGCCACCGAGGAGGTGCTCGCCGAGGTCTCAGCCGCCGACGCGTCCGACGTGGACGCCGCGGTGCGGGCCGCCCGCCGCGCCTACACCCGCGTCTGGTCGCGGATGAGCGGCCGGGAGCGGGCCAAGTACCTCTACCGGATCGCCCGGATCATCCAGGAGCGGGCCCGCGAGCTGGCCGTCCTGGAGTCGATCGACAACGGCAAGCCGATCCGGGAGAGCCGCGACGTCGACGTCCCCACCGCGGCCGCGCACTTCTTCTACTACGCCGGCTGGGCCGACAAGCTCGAGTACGCCGTCCCGGGCAACCGGGACCCGCGCCCGCTGGGGGTCGCCGGGCAGGTCATCCCCTGGAACTTCCCGCTGCTGATGCTGGCCTGGAAGATCGCTCCGGCGCTGGCGGCCGGCAACACGGTGGTGCTCAAGCCCGCCGAGACGACGCCCCTGAGCGCGCTGCTCTTCGCCGAGATCTGCCAGCAGGCCGACCTTCCGCCCGGGGTGGTCAACATCGTGACCGGCGCCGGCGAGACCGGCCGACTGCTGGTCGCGCACCCCGACGTCGACAAGGTGGCCTTCACCGGATCCACCGCGGTCGGTCGGGACATCGCCCGGACGATCGCCGGCACCGACAAGCGGGCCACCCTGGAGCTGGGCGGCAAGGCCGCCAACATCGTCTTCGACGACGCTCCGATCGACCAGGCCGTCGAGGGCATCGTCAACGGCATCTTCTTCAACCAGGGCCACGTCTGCTGCGCCGGCTCCCGCCTGCTGGTGCAGGAGAGCATCGCCGAGGACCTGCTCGCCCGCCTCAAGCGCCGCATGGCGACGCTGCGCATGGGCGACCCCCTGGACAAGAACACCGACGTGGGCGCCATCAACTCCAGCGAGCAGCTCTCGCGGATCCGCGAGCTGGCCGAGGTCGGCGACAGCGAGGGCGCCGAGCGCTGGCAGGTCTCCAGCGACCTGCCGAGCAAGGGCTTCTGGTTCCCGCCGACCATCTTCACCGGCGTCTCCCAGGCACACCGCATCGCGCGGGAGGAGATCTTCGGCCCGGTGCTGTCGGTCCTGACGTTCCGCACGCCCACCGAGGCGATCGAGAAGGCCAACAACACCCCCTTCGGCCTCTCGGCCGGGGTGTGGAGCGACAAGGGCTCGCGCATCCTGTGGGCCGCCAACCAGCTGCGCGCCGGTGTGGTGTGGGCCAACACGTTCAACAAGTTCGACCCCACGTCGCCGTTCGGCGGCTACAAGGAGTCGGGCTACGGCCGCGAGGGCGGCCGCCACGGACTGGAGGGGTACCTCAAGTGAGCACGACCAACAACGGCCGCGCCGCGGTGCGCAAGACCTGGAAGCTCTACATCGGCGGGGCGTTCCCCCGGTCCGAGTCGGGCTACTCCTACGTCGTCAACGACTCGAAGGGGACCTTCGTGGCCAACGCAGCCCTGGCCTCGCGCAAGGACGCCCGCGACGCGGTGACCCACGCGCGCAAGGCGTTCGCCGGATGGTCGTCGCGGACGGCGTACAACCGCGCACAGATCGTCTACCGGATCGCGGAGGTGATGGAGGACCGACGTCCGCAGTTCGTCGAGACGGTCCGTCAGTCCGAGGGCCTCAGTGCCAAGCAGGCCGACCAGGTCGTCGACGAGTCCATCGACCGCCTGGTCTGGTACGCCGGCTGGGCGGACAAGATCACCCAGGTCGTGGGCAGCGCCAACCCGGTCGCCGGCCCTTACTTCAACCTCTCCTCCCCCGAGCCCACCGGCGTGGTCGCGGTGGTGGCACCGCAGCAGTCCTCGCTGCTGGGGCTGGTCTCGGTGATCGCCCCGGTCATCGTCACCGGCAACACTGCGGTGGTGCTCAGCTCCGAGGCGCGGCCGCTCCCGGCGGTGACGTTCGCCGAGGTGCTGGCCACCTCGGACGTGCCCGGCGGCGTGGTCAACATCCTCACCGGCCCGTACGCCGGCACCGCGCCCTGGCTGGCTGAGCACATGGACGTCAACGCCGTCGACCTGACCGGCGTCGCGGGCGACCCCGAGGCCGCGACGGCCTACGAGGTCGCGGCGGCGGAGAACCTCAAGCGGGTGCTGCGCGCGCCCGCTGCCGAGCCCGACTGGTACGCCGACCAGGGCATCGACCGGATGACGACGTTCCTGGAGACCAAGACCGTCTGGCACCCGATCGGCATCTGAACGTGGGGCCGCCTGAACCGCGGCTCCACCCGCCCGGGACGGCTCCCTAGCGGGACAGCAGTGCCTTGGCGAACACGTCGAGCATGTCGCGGGGGTCCTCGGCGAGGAACGCCTGGCCCCCGGTGGCCTCGGAGATCCGACGCAGTGACGGCATGTCGGCGTCTGTGCCGATCCCCACCGAGATGATGCGCACCGGCCGGGACGGGTCGGCCGACTCCTTCAGCTCCTGCAGCAGCTTGGGCAGGCTGATCGAACCGGGGTCGTCGTTCGCGCCGTCGCTGAGCAGGATCACGGCGTTGAAGTAGTTCTTGTCGTAGTCCTTCACCGCCGCCCGATAGGCGTCGATCGTGGTGTCGTAGAGCCCCGTCCCGCCCTGGGTGATCGAGAGCAGGGTGGGGATGCGGTCCCTGAGGTAGTCGTAGTGCGACTGTCCCTGGCTCTGCTCGTTGAGTCGCTTGGTGGGCGCCAGCTGCCGCCAGTCCTGGCCGTTCCCACCCTGGTTGATGGAGAACGCCCACATGCCGACCTTGGCGTGCCGGGGGAACAGGTCCAGTGCCGTGACCGCGGCCTCCGAGGCCAGCTGCATCCGGGTCTCGCCCCCGCCCGCCGGGAAGTCCATCGACCCCGAGGCGTCGAAGACGGCCAGGATCGAGGACGGCACGCTCAGCACCTGCCACCCGCCGAGGGTGCGCAGCACCAGGTCCTCCGACGGCGGCTCGTCCGCGGTGACCTCACCGAGTCCGCTCGCCTGGGTCAGGGGGGCCAGGTCCGGCCCGCGCAGGCCGAGCCCGTCCAGGGTCCGCAGCCCGTCCTCGCTGGTGAACCAGTCGGCCAGGACCTGGCCGTACTCCTTGAGCGTGCTGTTGCTGTCCCAGGCGCCGGCCAGGGGGAAGTCGAGCACCGGGGCGGAGGTGCCGGCCGAGACCAGGGTCAGCGAGGCATTGGTCTTGCGCGCCTCCAGGAAGGTCTGCTCCGAGACCGGCACCAGCTGGGTCTCGTCCACGTCGATGTCGGCCAGGTCCACGGACTTGACCGGCCCGTCGACCAGGCGGGCGCCGAACTTCTGCGCCTGCGGGATCATCGAGAGCTGCGCCTCGACGGGGTCGGAGCCCTTCTCGAGCGCCTCGGCCATCGCGGAGGTGAGCGCCAGCGCGGACGCGGCGTCCACGGTCGGGTCGTTGAGCAGCAGCCGTCCCGAGGTCAGCGCGGCGCGCCAGGACGCCGGGCCCTGGGCGGTGGGCCCGGTGGCGAGCCCCACCGGGGAGCTGGCCAGGGACTCCTGGAGCAGGGCGGTGCTCACCCCGGAGGTGGCCAGCCGGCTGAGGCGCACGCTGGAGTCGGCGAACCACAGGTCGGGGCCCTCGTTCTTCGCGAACGAGCTCGACGTTGCTGCCGGGCTCTCCTCGACCACCTCCACCTGCGCGCAGGTGTTCTCCGGGGAGATGGCCTCGAGCGCCTGGTCCAGGGCGGGCCGCAAGGCGGGCACCACGCTGATCTTGACGTCGAAGGGCTCCTGACAGCTGCCGGCGGAGGCCTCCTCGCCCTTGAGCGGGCCGCCCATGGTCAGCCAGCCGACCGCCGCGATGACCGCCAGAAGGGCTCCGACGAGGAGGACCGGCGACGCGCCCTTCTCCTCGACGTCTTGCACATGGCGTCCAGCACGCATGGCAGTGGCCCCTTCAAATTACCGACAAGTAAGTGCTCTCGACCCGAGGATACGTGCGGGGAGGCACCGGCGACATCCTTTGCTGGCACACCGTCGGGCAGACTGTCGGGGTGCATGCTCGAGCCATCGTCCTCGCCGGCCCCTCCGGTGCCGGCAAGTCCCGACTCGCAGAGCGCCTCGGACTCCCTGTCCTGCGCCTCGACGACTTCTACAAGTCCGGAGAGGACCACACCCTCCCACGCATCCAGGGTGGCGCCAATGCTGGGCTCATCGACTGGGACGACCCCGCGTCATGGCACCTGCAGGCGGCCCTGGACGCCGTCGAGGCGCTGTGCCAAGCGGGGGTGGCCGAGGTGCCGGTCTACTCCATCCCCCACAACGCCTCGATCGGCACCCGCACGCTGCGCCTGGAAGGCCACCGGCTGTTCGTCGCCGAGGGCATCTTCGCCGCCGAGGTGGTCCCCTCCTGCCGCGACCAGGACCTCCTCGCCGCCGCGTTCTGCGTGCGCCAGCATCCGGTGCTGACCTTCTGGCGTCGGCTGACCCGGGACCTGCGCGAGCACCGCAAGCCGCCACTGGTGCTGCTGCGCCGAGGTACGGCGCTGCTGCGCGACCAGCGCCGCGTGGTCGAGCACGCCGTCTCCCGCGGCTGCCGCCCGGTCCGTCCCGACGAGGCCTTCGACGAGGTCTCCCAGATGGTCGTGGGAACCCAGCTGGAGCCACGGTGACCGGACGCTGGGGCGGCGAGCTCGCCCGGCTGGACCTGCGGCAGCCCGATCAGCGCTCCTGCGGCGCGGCGGTCCTCGTGCTCGCGGAGGCGCTCGGCAACGAGCGGTACGCCCGTCGGCTGGTGGCCGGTGGTCGTCCCCGCTTCGCCGCCGAGGTGCTGGCCATGCATCGACGCGTCACCTCGGCCGTCGACGTGGCGGGACGCCCCCAGCTGCCGTGGTGGCGTGCGGTGGGCACCCCTCCCTGGGCGGTGGCCCGACAGCTGTCCGGGCGGACCGGGGTGCCGCACGTGGTACGGGCGCTCTGGCCCCACCGTCGCCGCCGTCTCCTGGCCGCGGTCCGCGCCGCGGTGCTTGCCGGCCACCCCGTCCCGCTGTACGTCGGCACCTCGAGGCTGCCGCGCCACGTGCTGCTGGTGACCGGGGCCGGCCCCCAGCCCGGGGACCCGCTGTCGGTCTACGACCCGGCCCTGGGCCGGGCCCGACGGCTCCGCGCCCAGGAGCTGGTCACGGGGTCCCTGACCCAGGGTTGGGCGGTCCCGTGGTTCGTGGTGCTGCCTGCGTCGACCTGAGCTCAGCCCTGCTCAGCTCAGGAGGGCGTCGTACCCGGGCTTTATCACCCGGTCGATGATCTCCAGCCTCTGGTCGAACGGCAGGAACGCCGACTTCATCGCGTTGAGCGTGAACCAGCGCAGGTCGCTCAGGGAGTAGTCGAACGCCTCCACCAGGTCGAACATCTCCGCGGTCATCGAGGTGCCGCTCATCAGCCGGTTGTCGGTGTTGACCGTCACCCGGAACCGGAGCCGGGTGAGCAGGCCGATCGGGTGCTCGGCGATGGAGGCCACCGCGCCGGTCTGCACGTTGGAGGCGGGGCACATCTCGAGCGGGATCCGCTTGTCCCGGACGTAGGCGGCGAGCGGTCCGAGGCGGACCGATCCGTCGTCCGCGACGCGGATGTCGTCGATGATGCGCACGCCGTGACCCAACCGGTCCGCCCCGCACCACTGGATCGCCTCCCAGATCGACGGCAGCCCGAAGCCCTCACCGGCGTGGATGGTGAAGTGGCTGTTCTCCCGCTGCAGGTACTCGAAGGCGTCGAGGTGCCGGGTGGGCGGGAACCCCGCCTCCGCGCCGGCGATGTCGAAGCCCGCGACCCCGCGGTCGCGCCAGGCCACGGCCAGCTCGGCGATCTCCATCGAGCGTGCCTGGTGCCGCATCGCGGTCAGCAGCTGGCGGACCACGATGCGCCCGTCCGCGGCGGCCACCCCGGCGTCGAAGCCGGCCTGCACCGCGGCCACCACCTCGTCCAGGGTCAGACCTGCCTCGCCGTGCTGCTCGGGGGCGTAGCGCACCTCGGCGTAGACGATCCCGTCCGCCGCCAGGTCCTCCACGCACTCGCGCGCCACCCGGGTCAGCGACGCGGCGGTCTGCATGACCGCCACGGTGTGGTCGAAGGTCTCCAGGTAGCGCTCCAGGCTGCCGGAGTCCGCGGACTGGGTGAACCAGGCGCCGAGGGCCTCGGCTTCCGCGGCCGGCAGCTCGTGGCCCACCTCGGCGGCGAGCTCGACCACGGTCTGCGGCCGCAGCCCACCGTCGAGGTGGTCGTGCAGGAGGACCTTGGGAGCGCGGCGTACCTCTTCGCGCGACGGCAGGCGGGGCGCCGGCGCGGGGGCCGACGAGTGGTCTGGGGAGGGGGGAGGTGTGATGGACATCCCGGACATCCTGCCCCACGGCAGGTTGATAGGTTCAGCCCAACCCGACCGCCCCGCGGTCACCAGGCTTGGGCGAAGGGACACACGTGCGCACTTTCAACACTCTCCAGGAAGTCGTCGCAGCTGCCGGCGAGGAGCTCGGCACCGGCGACTGGCTCCAGATCGACCAGGAGCGGGTCAACCAGTTCGCCGAGGCGACCGGGGACCACCAGTGGATCCACGTCGACGTCGAGCGGTCGGCGCAGGGTCCGTTCGGCGGCACCATCGCCCACGGCTACCTCACCCTCTCCCTGATCCCGGCGCTGGGCATGGGCGTCTTCGAGCTGGAGACCCCGGGCGCCAAGCTCAACTACGGGGTCAACAAGGTGCGGTTCCCGATGCCGCTGCGCGTCGGCAAGCGGGTGCGCTCGCACATCTCGATGGGCGAGGTCACCGAGCTGCCGACCGGCGTGCAGATGGTGCTCAAGCACACCGTGGAGATCGAGGGCGAGGCCAAGCCGGCCTGCGTCGCCGAGACGGTCGTGCTGCTGCTGCCCTGAGGGCCGCTCAGCTGATCCGGTCGATCACCAGGGCCTGCGGGGTGTACGACGCGGCGTCGCCGACGTCGTAGCCGCCCTCCAGGGAGGCCAGCGCCCGCTCGAAGCGCTCCGGCTCGTCGGTCAGCAGGGTGAACAGGGGTGCTCCCTGGGTGACCTGGTCACCGGGCCGGGCGTGCCAGACCACACCGGCCCCGGCCTGCACCGGGTCCTCCTTGCGGGCCCGGCCGGCCCCGAGCCGCCAGGCCGCCATCCCGACGGCCATCGCGTCCAGCCGGGTCAGCACCCCGGTCGTCGGCGCGGTGACCACGTGGGACTCCCGTGCCGTGGGCAGCGCGGCGTCGGGGTCCCCGCCCTGGGACCGGATCATCTGCTTCCAGGCGTCCATCGCGGAGCCGTCGGCGAGCTTGTCGGCCGGGTCGACGTCGGTGACCCCCGCCCCGGCGAGCATCTCTCGCGCCAGTGCCAGGGTCAGCTCGACCACGTCGGCGGGCCCGCCCCCGGCCAGCACGTCGACGGACTCCGCGACCTCGATGGCGTTGCCGGCCGTCAGCCCCAGCGGGGTGGACATGTCGGTCAGCAGTGCGACGGTGTGCACCCCGGCGTCCTTGCCCAGCGCCACCATGGTGGTCGCGAGCTCGCGCGCCCGGTCCAGGTCCTTCATGAACGCTCCGGTGCCGACCTTCACGTCGAGGACCAGGGCGCTGGTGCCCTCCGCGATCTTCTTGCTCATGATGGAGGAGGCGATCAGCGGCATCGCCTCCACCGTGCCGGTGACGTCGCGCAGGGCGTAGAGCTTCTTGTCGGCCGGCGCCAGACCGTCGCCGGCGGCGCAGATCACGGCGCCCACGGACTCCAGCTGCGCCAGCAGCTCGTCGTTGCTCAGTGCGGCGCGCCATCCCGGCACCGCCTCGAGCTTGTCCAGCGTGCCGCCGGTGTGACCGAGCCCGCGGCCCGAGAGCTGCGGCACCGCCACGCCGCAGGCGGCGACCAGCGGCGCCAGCGGCAGGGTGATCTTGTCGCCCACGCCGCCGGTGGAGTGCTTGTCGGCGGTGGGTCGGCTCAAGGAGGAGAAGTCCATCCGCTCGCCCGAGGCGATCATCGCGGCGGTCCAGCGCGCGATCTCACGCTGGTCCATCCCGTTGAGCAGGATCGCCATCGCCAGGGCCGACATCTGCTCGTCTGCCACCTGCCCGCGGGTGTAGGCGTCGATCACCCAGTCGATCTGGCTGTCGCTGAGCTGGCCACGCTCGCGCTTGGTGCTGATCACCTCGACGGCGTCGTGTGATGCCACGTCAGGTCTCCTTGAAGTCGGTGGGGAGGTCGTTGGGCCCGAACGCGTCGGGAAGTACTTGGTCCATGGTTCTGATGCCGGACACCGTCCACAGCAGCAGCTCCGCTCCCCCGTGCTCGAACAGCAGCTGGCGGCACCGGCCGCACGGCATGATGATCTGCGCCTGACCGTTGACGCAGACGAAGTGCGTCAGCCGGCCTCCCCCGCTGGCGTGCAGCTGGGAGACCAGCCCGCACTCGGCGCACAGCCCCACGCCGTACGAGGCGTTCTCCACGTTGCAGCCCACCAGCACCGTCGCGGTGCCGTCGGGCCGCTGCACCCGGGCGGCGGCACCCACCTGGTAGCGGCTGTACGGCGCGTACGCGTGGGCGGCAATCTCCACCGCCCGCTCGCGCAGGGCGTCCCAGTCGTCGAGGGACCACGAGGGAGCAGCCACGTCAGCTCTTCACGTAGGGCTCGCCATCGGCCGCCGGTGGACGGACCCGTCCCACGAATCCGGCGACGGCGATGACCGTGGCCAGGTAGGGCGAGGCGCGCAGCAGCTCGCCGGGGATCCGGTCCAGGAACGCCAGCTGGGACTGCAGCGTCCACATGAAGCCGAAGAAGAGCGCCGCCAGGGAGGCGAAGACCGGGTGCCAGCGGCCCATGATGACCGCCGCCAGGGCGATGAAGCCGTTGCCGGCCGAGGCCCCGTTGTCGAAGCTGCCCGTCGACCCCACGGTGAAGAACGCCCCGCCGAGGCCGGCGAACACGCCGCCGAGGAGCACCGCCTGCCAGCGCACCCGGTTGACCTTGATGCCCACGGTGTCGGCGGCCTTGGGGTGCTCGCCCACGGCGCGCACCCGCAGCCCCCACTTGGTCTGGAACAGCAGCCAGGTGACCAGCACGACGGAGAGGTACATCAGGTAGACCAGCAGGGTCTGGCTGAAGAGGGTGGGACCGATGACCGGGATGTCGGAGAGCACCGGGATGTCGATCCGCGGCAGGATCAACGGCTCGTTGAGGTAGCCCTTGATCTCGGGGTCGTTGGGGATCTGGCTGAGCAGGAAGCTGGTCAGTCCGGTGGCCAGCGCGATGAGCACCACGCCCAGCACCACCTGGTTGACGAGGTAGCGCATCGCGAAGACGGCGAGCAGGGCGCTCATCGCGACGCCGGCGAGCACGCCCCCGAGCAGGCCGACCTCGGCGTTGTAGGCCAAGGAGGAGGCCACCGCGGCGAAGAACGCGCCCATCAGGAACTGGCCCTCGATGGCGATGTTGATCACCCCGGCCCGCTCGCACAGCACCCCGGCCAGCGCGCCGAACACCAGCGGCGTGGCGAGGCGGATGGTGCCGGGCAGCGGGTTGGTCATCACGATGGAGCCGGCAACCTCCTGGTCGGCGTAGGCCCAGACCAGGAATCCGGCGAAGAACGCCAGACCCACCGCCAGGTGGACCACGAGCCCGACCCAGGTGCGCGGCACCCGGTTGAGCGCGGCGAGCGCCAGCGCCAGCACCGAGACCACGAGGGCGGGCCAGAGCACGAGGAAGCCGTCGAGCTCCCCCGGCGGGTGCTCCTTGCGGTTCACCGTCGGCTCGAGGGTGTAGGAGACGGTGGCGTCGTTGGTGGTCAGCGCGAAGACGACCAGCGCCAGCACCGCCAGCGCGTAGACGACCACCAGCCTCACCTGCCGCCGTACGTCGGCTCGGTCGCGCACCTGGACGTCGCCGGTGGTGCTCACAGCAGTCGCGGCGCTCATCCGCCCCATCCCTTCGCCATCACGGTGGATCCGGCGCTGCGCGTCCGGAGCCGGGTCATGCCACGTACCAGGGCCGGTGCGGCCACGAAGAGCACGATCAGGGCCGACAGCACTTGCGCGAGCTCCTTGGGGGTGCCAGCCGAGGCCTGCATCGCCACTCCGCCCACGCTGAGCGCCCCGAAGAGCAGGCCGGCCAGCACGGTGCCCAGCGGCGTGGCGCGGCCCAGCAGCGCCACCGTGATCGCGTCGAAGCCGACGCTGCCGGCCAGCGTCGGGCTCAGCGAGGACTGGTCGCCCAGCACCTGCATGGTGGCGCCCAGGCCCGCCAGGGCGCCGGCGAGCAGCATCGCCACGGTGAACACCTTGGAGACGTTCATCCCCGCGGTGCGCGAGGCCTCGGCGTTGGCGCCCACGGCGCGCAGCTCGAAGCCCAGGGTGCTGCGCTCGAGCAGCCACCACACCACGACGGCCGCGAGCAGGGCGAGGCCCACCCCGAGGTGGATGTCGAACACGCTGCCGAAAGTGGCCGAGTCCGCCACCGGGGGTGACTGGGTGTTGTCGCTGCCGGGGCGCTGGAAGGCGTCCTTGCTCAGGGCGTACAGCAGGATCGAGGCGGCCACGTAGTTGAGCATGATGGTGGTGATCACCTCGTGCGCACCGGTGCGGGCCTTGAGGAAGCCCACGAGACCACCCCACAGCGCGCCCCCGGCGATGCCGGCGACCAGCGCGACGAGCATGTGGATGCCCGCGGGCAGGTCCCAGGAGAAGCCGACGTAGCCCGCGGCGAGGAACCCGAAGACCATCTGTCCGGTGGCGCCGATGTTGAACAGGCCGGCCCGGAAGGCCAGCGAGACACCGAGCCCGGAGCAGATCAACGGGGCCGAGCGCTCCAGGGTGGTGCTGATCCGGTCCCAGCTGCCGACCGACCCACGTACCAGAGCGGAGTAGGAGGAGGAGATCGCGTCCCACGAGGCGGAGAAGAAGTCCGCGGGATAGCTGAACAGATAGGGCAGCGCCTCGATCGCGTCCTGGTCGCTCAGCACCACCAGCACGGCGCCGATCACCAGGGCGATCACGATGGCGGCCAGCGTCTCCACCATCGTGGGCAGCCAGGTGACCGGGCTGGTCGGCTCGGCCTTCTCCACGGTCGCGGGGTCGGGCTTGGGATCCGTGCCGCTGGCCACGGGGGTCTCGGGACTCATGCGCTCACCTCGGTGGGCTCGTCCGCGACGCCGGCCATCAGCAGGCCGATCTTCTCGCGGGGGATGTCGGGGGTGACCGTGCCGACGATGCGGCCGTCGTACATGACCGCGATGCGGTCGGACAGGGCATAGATCTCGTCCAGCTCGGTGGAGACGATGACGACTGCGGTGCCGCGGTCCCGCTCGGCGATGATCCGCTTGTGGATGAACTCGATGGAGCCCACGTCCACGCCACGGGTCGGCTGGGAGGCGACGAGCACCTTCAGCGGCCGGGAGAACTCCCGGGCCACGACGACCTTCTGCTGGTTGCCGCCGGAGAGGGAGCTCACCGGCGTCTCCCGGCTCTCGGTCCGGATGTCGAACTCCTCGATCCGGGCGTCGGCGTTCTGGGAGATCGCGTCCAGTCGCAGCGCGGGGCCGCGTGAGAACTCCGGAGAGCGGTACAGGTCCAGGATGAGGTTCTCCCGCACGCTGAACGTCCCGACGTAGCCGTCGTGCGAGCGGTCCTCGGGGATGTAGCCGATGCCGGCGTCCAGGCTCTCCTTCGGGCCGTACCGGGAGATGTCCTCCCCGGCCAGCCGCACCACGCCCGCGTCTGGGCGGACCAGGCCGAGCAGAGCCTTGATGAGCTCGGTCTGGCCGTTGCCCTGGACCCCGGCGATGCCGAGCACCTCACCGGCCCGGGCAGTCAGGGACACGTCCTTGACCACCTGGTGTCCCCGGGGATCCACCACGGTCAGGTTCTCCACGCTCAGCACGTCCGCACCGGTCTGGGGCGCGTCCTTGTCCACTACGAGCTTTACCTCGCGACCCACCATCATCTCGGCAAGCTCGGCCTCGGGGGCACCGGGGTCCGCGGTGCCCACCACCCGACCACGACGGATCACGCTGATCCGGTCACCGACGGCCTTGACCTCGCGCAGCTTGTGGGTGATGAAGATGATGGAGGTGCCCTGGGCCTTGAGCGAGCGCATGATCTCCATCAGCTCGTCGATCTCCTGCGGCGTCAGCACCGCGGTGGGCTCGTCGAGAATCAGCACCTTGGCGTCGTGGGAGAGGGCCTTGATGATCTCCACACGCTGCTGCACCCCGACGGGCAGGTCCTCCACCAGACGGTCCGGATCGACTGCCAGGCCGTAGCGCGAGGACAGCTCGCGGACTGTCTGCGCAGCCTTCGCGCGGTTCAGCAGTCCGGGTCCGCGGGTGTGCTCACGTCCCAGCATGACGTTCTCGGCCACCGTGAAGACCGGGACCAGCATGAAGTGCTGGTGCACCATCCCGATGCCCGCCGTGATGGCGTCGCTCGGCGAGGAGAAGGTGACGGGCTCGCCGTCGACGAGGATGCGTCCCTCGGACGGGTCCAGCAGCCCGTAGAGCATGTTCATCAACGTCGACTTGCCGGCGCCGTTCTCCCCCAGCAGGCAGTGGATCTCCCCGGGCTCGATCGTCAGATCGATGCTGTCGTTGGCCGTGAAGGAGCCGAACCGCTTGGTCAACCCCTGGATCTCGAGCCTCAAAGAAGTCCCTCTCGACTTGCCGATGACAGTTGGAACGGCAGTGAATCAGCAGTGAATCAGCAGCACAGCCCAGCGCCCGCGCGAGGACGGGCCTGGCAATGACAGTAGAACGAAAGACAGCCGAACGCCGACGCCGGGGCAGGGAAACGGGTCCCCACCCCGGCGTCGTGCGTGTCCAGGCGACTGGACCGGTGATCAGCCGATCTTGATGTCGCCCGAGATGATCTGCTCGCGGAGCTCGGCGATCTTGTCGGCGACCTCGGAGTCGACCTCGTCGGAGAGGTCGGCCAGGCTGACGCCGCCGTTCTCCAGCGTGCCGACGTACAGCTCGTTGCTGAACTCCTCGTCCATGGAGGCCTTGATGGACTCCTCAACGGCGACGTCCATCGCCTTGACGACCGAGGTCAGCAGGATGTCGCAGTACTCGGCGGCCGAGACGCAGCCGTCGGTGTCGACCCAGATGGCGTTGACGTCGGCGTCCTTGGCGGCCTGCAGGCCACCGAGGCCGGCGGGACCGGCGACCGGGAAGATGATGTCAGCGCCCTGGCCGATCATCTGCTCGGCGATCGCCTGGCCCTTGGTCTTGTCGTCGAAGTCATCGGTGAACGAGCCGGACTTGCCGTCCCAGCCGAGGAGCTTGACGTCGGCGTCCTCGTCCTCGTTGTACTTCTCCACGCCCTGGCGGAAGCCCTCCATGAAGATCGTCACGGTGGGGATGTTCATGCCGCCCAGGGTGCCGACGGTGCCGGACTCGGTGGTGGCGGCGGCCAGGTAGCCGGCCAGGAAGGAGTTCTCGTCGGTGTTGAAGATGATGCCCTTGACGTTCTTGGGAGCCTTGTCGTAGGCGAAGTCGACGATGGAGAAGTCGACGTCCTTGTGCTTCTTCGCGGCAGCCAGGGTGGCGTCGCCCAGCAGGAACCCGACGGTGGTGATGGAGTCGCAACCCTGGGAGACGAGCGCCTCGATGTTGTCGCCGTACTCGCTGTCGGAGTGGGACTCGACCTCACCGGTCTGCACACCCAGGTTCTTCGCGGCGTTCTCCATGCCGTCGTGCGAGGTCTGGTTGAACGACTTGTCGTCGAAGCCGCCCGAGTCCGAGACCATGCAGGCCTTGAAGTCGACCTGCTCGGCCGGCGCGGAGGCGCTCGCCGAGGCGGACGGGGTCTTGGTGTCGTCGTCGGCCTCGTCAGCCGGACGGTCGCCACAAGCGGCGAGGGTGAGGGCAGCGATGCTGACCACTGCGGCGATACGGGCCGTCTTGAACACGGCGCCTCCTGATCTTTGGTTGCTCGCGCCAGACGGCGCACATCGGGGTCACAGTAATACCCGGCAAACCTCCGCGAGCGCCGGGAGCCACTTCGTTATCGGAGGGTGACCAACGTGTGTCCGACCCGACTCAGACGGGGCTCGGGCGGGGCTCGGGCGGAGTGCTGCTAGGAGGCGAGTGCGACGACAGCGGCCTCGGCCAGCACCCGGGCTCCGATCGTGACCGCGCCCTCGTCCACCCGCAGGTTCCCCTGGTGCAGGTCGTACGTCGGCCCGCCCGGAGTGCGGGTCCCGAGCCGCCCCATGGCGCCGGGCACCCGGTCCAGGTACCAGCCGAAGTCCTCCCCGCCCAGGCTCTGGCGGGTGGGCACGCGGCCCTGGCTGCCGAGCACCTCCTCGACCGCGCGCCCCAGCACGTCGGTGGCGCGCGCAGCGTTGACCACCGGCGGCACCCCTCGCTGGTAGGAGATCTCGGCGGTAACCCCGTAGGGGGCGATGATCTCCCCGATCAGGCTGCGCACCACTTGCTCGGCCTCCGCCCAGGCGCCCGCGTCGAGCATCCGCACGGTGCCCGCGACCTCACCGGCCCCGGGGATGACGTTGTGTGCCGACCCGGCGTGGATGCGTCCCCACACCACGCTCGCTCCCGCCCTCGGGTCGAGCCTGCGGGAGAGGATGGCGGGGAGCTCGGTGACCAGCTTGGCCAGGGCGAAGGTGAGGTCCTCGGTGAGGTGCGGGCGCGAGGTGTGCCCGCCCTTGCCGTACAGCCGGACGCTGAGTGCGTCGGCCGCGCCCGTCAAGGGGCCCACCCGGAGCCCCACCATGCCGACGTCGAGGCTGGGGTCGCAGTGCAGCCCGAAGATCTCGTCCACGTCGTCCAGGGCCCCGTGGGCGAGCAGGTGCAGCGCCCCGCCGGGCATGACCTCCTCGGCAGGCTGGAAGATCAGCCGCACCCGGCCGTGCAGGAGACCGCGGTGCTGCACCTCCGAGAGGGCCAGCCCGGCACCGATCAGCGAGGTCACGTGGACGTCGTGCCCGCACGCGTGCGCCACACCGGGGACCGTGCTGACCCAGGGGTCCTCGATCAGGTCCTCCACCGGCAGCGCGTCGAGGTCGGCGCGCAGCGCCACGGTGCGACCGGGGGCGCCGAGGTCGGCGACCAGTCCGCCGCCCTCGACGCGATGCACCTGCCATCCGGTGTCCTCGAGATGGGACATCACCACGCCACTGGTGCGGGACTCGGCCCAGGACAGCTCGGGGTGGGCGTGCAGGTCCCGGCGCAGATCGACCAGTTGGTCGGCGTACTTGGTCACCACCTCGTCGATCACCCCCGAGGCGGAATCGGTCGGGGGCGCGGGTTCGGAGGACAGAGGAGGCATCGGACCTAGGTTACGTTGCCCGGCTCCCAGGGGCGCGTACCCGCGCACCCCACGGACACCCGGCTCGCCGGTGCCCGTCTGGGGTGATCCAGGCTCAGCCCTGGTCGCCCAGGTAGGCACCCAGGATCCGGTCGGCCGCCTCGGGCGCCCCCATCCGGCCGCCCAGCACCTCGGCACGCACCTCGTCGCGGATCCGCGCCACTCCCGAGGAGCGCCGCAGCCGCTGCTCCAGCTCGTCGCGCACCAGGGCCCAGGTGAACTCCAGCTGCTGCTCGGCGCGCTTGGCCGCCAGGCCCTCGGCGGCCAGGTGCTCGCGGTGGCCGAGGACCCGCTGCCAGACGTCCTGGACTCCGGCGCCGGTCAGGCCCGAGCAGGTCACCACGGGCGGAGCCCACTCCTTGGCGCCGCGCACCAGGCGCAGCGCCCCTGCCAGCTCGCGAGCCGCCACCCGCGCCTGTGCCTCGTGCTCTCCCCCGTCGGAGGAGTCGGCCTTGTTCACCGCCACCACGTCGGCGATCTCCAGGATGCCCTTCTTGATGCCCTGCAGCTGGTCGCCGGTGCGGGCGATGGTGAGGAACAGGAAGGTGTCGACCATCCGCGACACGGTGATCTCGGACTGCCCCACCCCCACGGTCTCGACCAGCACCACGTCGTAGCCGGCGGCCTCCAGCACGGTCATCGCCTGGCTGGTCGCGCGGGCGACGCCGCCCAGGGTGCCGGCCGACGGCGAGGGCCGGATGTAGGCGTTCGGGTCGACGGTGAGCCGCGACATCCGGGTCTTGTCGCCCAGCACCGACCCGCCGGTGCGCACGCTCGAGGGGTCGACCGCCAGCACGCCGACCCGCCTGCCCTGCTCGGTGAGCAGCGTGCCGAGCGACTCGATGAAGGTGGACTTGCCGACGCCGGGCACCCCGGAGATGCCCACCCGCACCGCCAGCGGCGCGGCCCCGGGCGCCGGCGCGAGCTCGGTGAGCAGCTCACGCGCCAGCGCCCGGTGGTCGGGCCGCGAGGACTCCACCAGGGTGATGGCCCGCGAGATCGCGGCGCGCCTGCCCTCACCGATCCCGGCGGCGAGCTCGGCGACGTCCACCCCGGGGCGCACCGTCACCGGGAGGGGGACTCGTCGTCACGTCCGCGGAGCCGCGTCAGCAGCCCCAGCGCACTCTCGGCGATGACCGTCCCGGGCAGGAACACCTCCGCCGCCCCCATCTCCCGCAGCGTCGCCACGTCGTCGGGCGGGATCACGCCGCCGATGACGATCATGATGTCGGGGCGGCCCTGCTCGGCCAGCGCCTGCTTCAGCGCGGGCAGGAGCGTGAGGTGGCCGGCGGCCAGGGACGAGACGCCGACGATGTGCACGTCGGCGTCCACCGCCTGCTGGGCGACCTCCTCGGGGGTGGAGAACAGCGGGCCCACGTCGACGTCGAAGCCGAGGTCGGCGAACGCGGTGACCACCACCTTCTGGCCGCGGTCGTGACCGTCCTGGCCCATCTTGGCCACCAGGATCCGGGGGCGGCGCCCCTCCTCCTCCTCGAAGTCGGCCGTCGCCGCGAGCACCTGCGCGACCTTGCTCTCGCCTTCCTCGCCCATCCTGGCCTCGTCCCGGTAGACACCGCTGATCGTGCGGATCACCGCCTGGTGGCGGCCGTAGACCTTCTCCAGCGCATCCGAGATCTCGCCGACCGTCGCCTTGGCCCGGGCCGCGTCGACGGCGA
This sequence comes from Nocardioides houyundeii, assembly GCF_002865585.1. NCBI lineage: Bacteria > Bacillati > Actinomycetota > Actinomycetes > Propionibacteriales > Nocardioidaceae > Nocardioides > Nocardioides houyundeii. The sequence continues at coordinate 2,792,182 of NZ_CP025581.1, forward strand.
GGGAGAGCAGGTTGCCGTCCAGGCTCCCGCCGTCGTGGCCCCGCTCGGCGGAGGCGGTGAGGGCGTCGAGCGTGCGGCGCACCTCGTCGTCGTCCCGCTCCGCGCGCAGCCGCTCCAGCTTGGCGATCTGCTGCTTGTAGACCTCGTTGTTGTCGACCCGCAGCACCTCCAGCGGGTCCTCGTCGGCCAGCCGGTAGGTGTTGATCCCGATCACGGCCTGGGTCCCGGCGTCGATGCGGGCCTGGGTCCGGGCCGCCGCCTCCTCGATCCGCATCTTGGGGATGCCCTGCTCGATGGCCTTGGCCATCCCGCCGGCGGCCTCGGCCTCCATGATGTGCGCCCAGGCCTTCTCGGCCAGGTCGTGGGTGAGCTTCTCCACGTAGTAGGAGCCGGCCCAGGGGTCGATGACCTCGCCGGTGCGCGACTCCTGCTGGAGCAGCAGCTGGGTGTTGCGCGCGATGCGGGCCGAGAAGTCGGTCGGCAGCGCGATCGCCTCGTCCAGGGCGTTGGTGTGCAGCGACTGGGTGTGGCCCTGGGTCGCGGCCATCGCCTCGATGCAGGTGCGCTGGACGTTGTTGAACACGTCCTGCGCGGTGAGGCTCCAGCCGCTGGTCTGGCTGTGCGTGCGCAGGCTCAGCGACTTGGGGTTCTTCGGCTCGAACTCGGCGACCAGCCGGGCCCACAGGGCCCGGGCGGCCCGCATCTTGGCGACCTCCATGAAGAAGTTCATCCCGACCGCCCAGAAGAAGCTGAGCCGCGGCGCGAAGTGGTCGATGTCGAGCCCGGCCGCGAGCCCGGCACGGATGTACTCCACGCCGTCGGCCAGCGTGTAGGCCAGCTCCAGGTCGGCCGTCGCCCCGGCCTCCTGCATGTGGTAGCCGGAGATCGAGATGGAGTTGAAGCGCGGCATCCGCTGGCTGGTGTAGGCGAAGATGTCGCTGATGATCCGCATGCTCGGCAGCGGCGGGTAGATGTAGGTGTTGCGGACCATGAACTCCTTGAGGATGTCGTTCTGGATCGTCCCCGCGAGCTGCTCCGGCTTCACCCCCTGCTCCTCCGCCGCGACGATGTAGAGCGCGAGCACCGGAAGGACGGCGCCGTTCATGGTCATCGAGACCGACATCTGGTCCAGCGGGATGCCGTCGAACAGGGTCCGGGTGTCGTAGATGGAGTCGATGGCCACCCCGGCCATCCCGACGTCGCCGCGCACCCGCGGGTGGTCGGAGTCGTAGCCGCGGTGGGTGGCCAGGTCGAAGGCCACGCTGAGCCCCTTCTGACCTGCCGCCAGGTTGCGGCGGTAGAAGGCGTTGGACTCCTCCGCGGTGGAGAACCCGGCGTACTGGCGGATCGTCCACGGCTGGGTGGTGTACATCGTCGGGTAGGGACCGCGCAGGAACGGGCTCAGGCCGGGCCAGGTGTCCAGCGCGTCCAGGCCCTCGAGGTCCTCGGGCCCGTAGACCGGCGCGATGTCGATGCCCTCGGGAGAGAGCCAGGGCTCGCGGTCCCCGGCCGGCTGGGTGCCGTGGCCGGCGCCGCCGTCGAGCGGCAGTCCGGCGAAGCTGTCGGGAATGGTCATGACAGGGCCTCTCGGGTTCGGGTCAGGAAGTCGAGGGCGTCCACGCCCATGGCGCAGGAGTCGTCCACCCCGAGGTCACCGGGCTTGCCGGCCACGATCACCCGGGTGGCGCCGGCCTCGCGCAGCGCGGCGACCAGGGGCTGTCCCCACTCGGCGTACGTCGGGTCGGTGCCGGCGAGCACCACCACGGGCTGCCCGGCGTACGCGGCCAGCACGGCGTCGACGCCGCTGGTGGGACCCGCGACGTCCACCGCGATGCCCCCCGCGGCGAGCAGGTTGGTGGCGAAGGTGGCCCGAGCGGTGTGCTGGGCGACCGGACCGAGGGTGGCCAGGAAGACGGTCCGCTCGGCCGGGGAGTCACGCAGCGCCTCGAACGGCGCGCCGTAGCGGCGTACGGCGTCGCTGGAGGGATGAGGGGTGCGCGGGGGCAGCGTCTCGGCGAGGTTGGGGAACTCGCTGAGCCCGGTCAGGGGACGCTTGCGGCGGGCGATCTCGGCGTCGCGCACGGCCACGACGGCCTCGATCCGGCTCTGCAACGAACCGTCGGCGGACGCGGCGGCCAGGCCGCCGGCCTCCTCGATCCTGGTCAGCTCCTGCCAGGCGGCATGGGCCAGGTCGTCGGTGAGCCTCTCCACCGCGTAGGAGCCGCCGGCGGGGTCGGTGACCGCCGCCACGTGGCTCTCGGCGAGCAGCAGCGCGGAGGTGTTGCGTGCGTTGCGGCGGCCCAGTGCGTCCGGCAGCCCCAGGGGCGCGTCGAACGGCAGCACGGTGAGCGAGTCGGCGCCGGCGACACCGGCGGCGAAGGCGGCGACGGTGGTGCGCAGCATGTTGACCCAGGGGTCGTACTTGCTCATCATCGGTCGGCTGGTGACCACGTGCTGACGCATCACGCCGGCTTCGGTCGAGCCGCCGCTGAGCTCCACCACGCGGCTCCACACCCGGCGAGCGGCGCGCAGCTTGGCGATGGTGGGGAACTGCTCGTCGGTCGCGGCGTACCGGAACTCCAGCAGGCCCAGGGCCTGCTCCAGCTCCAGGCCGGCCGCGGTGAGGGTGCGCAGCGCCGCGATGCCCGCGGCCAGCGACCAGCCCAGCTCCTGGGCGTCGCTGGCGCCGAGGTCGTGGATCCGTGTCGCGTCGACCACCACGCCCAGGGTGCCGGCCTCCAGGGCCAGCCGGGCGACCTCGACCAGGTGGTCGTCGTCCCAGGCGGCACCGAGGTTGGTGCCCGCGGCGGGGGCGGTCTCCCCCAGCAGGTCCAGCAGCGCGCGAGCGGCGCCCAGCCGGTCCGCCGGCGCGTCCAGCACCACCGGCGCCAGGTCCAGCAGCACCCCGGACAGCAGCGCCGGGAGGTCGTCGACCTCCACGCCCTGGCCCAGCTCGAGCCACAGGGAGCTGACGCCCCCGTTGAGGTCCACCAGCGCGGCCTCGTTGGCGGCCTTGGCGTCCGGCCCGACGAAGTGGGCGCGGACGTCCCAGTCGCCGGCGCGCACGGGGCGCCCCTGCGTGGTCACCGACGCGGCGTCGGCGGCCGTCCCGATGGGCGCCACCTCGATCCCGTCGAGGGTGGTGCGGGCGAGCTTGCGCCAGACGAGGGCGTCCGGGTCCTCATCGCTCATCCGGCCGGACTTGCGGAGCACCGCGGCAGTGGCGCGCTCCCAGTCCGCAGCCGTCGCGGCCTCGTCCGGGGACGCCAGCGCGAGTCTGTCGTGGGGTGGGGTCATGAGCGGCAGGATAGGCCGGGCCGCGCCGGGCCCGGTGCGGTGGTCTACATGCCAGACCCCTCGGAGAGGCCCCGGCAGCAGGGCTCCGCCGTCCCGGCAAATGGTGACCGGCCGGTAACCGGGCGTATGTCACACAGCCGCCTTCACACCTTCGGCAGGACGCGCGGTACCGTGCCCTCTTGTGGCAACCCAACTCACCTCCCGAACCCTCGTGAAGGGTTCCCGGTCGACGCGTTCGACGATTGCACTCAAGATCACCATGGCCGTGAGCGGACTGGTATTCATCGGATACCTGCTCCTGCACATGTACGGCAACCTCAAGGTCTTCGCGGGCCACGACGCGTTCAACGAGTACGCGCACCACCTGCGGACCCTCGGCGAGCCGATGCTGCCCGAGAACGGCCTGCTGTGGGTGCTGAGGGTGGTGCTCCTGGTCTCGCTGGTGGCCCACGTGTACGCCGCGGTCGTGCTGACGCTCCGGGCCCAGAAGGCGCGACCGACCAAGTACGCGGTCAAGAAGAACATCCACTCCTCGCTCTCCTCGCGCACCATGCGCTGGGGCGGGCTGACCCTGCTGCTCTTCCTGATCTGGCACCTGCTGCACTTCACGGTGGGCAAGGTCAACCCCGCGGGCGGCGAGACCAACGACCCGTTCAACCTCGTCTACGAGTCCTTCGAGCTGTGGTGGATGTCGCTGATCTACGTCCTGGCCATGCTCGCCCTCGGCATGCACCTGCGCCACGGCACGTGGAGCGCCGCCCAGACGCTGGGCCTGACCAACACCGCCAGGTCCCGGGCCCGCGCCAAGGCCGCGGGCTGGGTGGTCGCCGTCGTGATCGCCGGCGGCTTCATCCTCGTCCCGCTCTCCATCCTCCTCGGCATCGTCTCCAAGTAAGGAACCCCCGACCCCATGGCTCTCCTGGACGGAACCACCCAGCTCAACAAGCCACCGGTGCAGGTCTCCGACGACGCCCGCGGCTACTACACCCTCGGTGAGCCCCTGGTCGACCCGGTCACCCCGACCGGCCCGATCAAGGACCGCTGGACCACCCGCAAGTTCGACAACCGCCTGGTCAACCCGGCCAACCGCCGCAAGATGAGCGTGATCATCGTCGGCACCGGCCTGGCCGGTGGCGCCGCCGCCGCCACGCTCGGCGAGGCCGGCTACCTGGTGAAGTCCTTCTGCTTCCAGGACTCCCCGCGCCGGGCCCACTCGATCGCCGCCCAGGGCGGCATCAACGCCGCCAAGAACTACAAGGAGGACGGCGACTCCACCCACCGCCTGTTCTACGACACGGTCAAGGGCGGCGACTACCGCTCGCGCGAGTCCAACGTCTACCGCCTCGCCGAGGTCAGCGCCAACATCATCGACCAGTGCGTGGCCCAGGGCGTCCCGTTCGCCCGGGAGTACGGCGGCCTGCTCGACAACCGCTCCTTCGGCGGCGTCCAGGTCTCCCGCACCTTCTACGCCCGCGGCCAGACGGGTCAGCAGCTGCTGATCGGCGCCTACCAGGCCATGGAGCGCCAGGTGGCGGCCGGCACCGTGCAGCAGTTCACCCGGCACGAGATGCTCGAGATCATCCTGATCGACGGCAAGGCCCGCGGGATCATCGCCCGCGACCTGGTCACCGGTGAGATCCAGACGCACCTCGCGGACGCCGTCGTGCTGGCCTCCGGCGGCTACGGCAACGTCTTCTACCTCTCCACCAACGCGATGGGCTCCAACGTCACCGCGGGCTGGCGGGCACACCGCAAGGGCGCCTACATGGCGAACCCCTGCTACACCCAGATCCACCCCACCTGCATCCCGGTCTCCGGGGAGCACCAGTCCAAGCTGACGCTGATGTCGGAGTCGCTGCGCAACGACGGTCGCATCTGGGTGCCCAAGAAGGCCGAGGACTGCGAGAAGGACCCGCGCGACATTCCCGAGGGGGACCGCGACTACTACCTGGAGCGGATCTACCCGGCGTTCGGCAACCTGGTCCCCCGCGACATCGCCTCCCGCCAGGCCAAGAACATGTGCGACGAGGGCCGCGGCGTCGGCCCCAAGGTCGGCGACTTCCGGCGCGGGGTCTACCTCGACTTCGCCGACGCGATCGCCCGCCTGGGCGAGGACGGCATCCGGGAGAAGTACGACAACCTGTTCGACATGTACGCCCGGATCACCGGTGAGAACCCGTACGAGACGCCGATGCGGATCTACCCCGCCGTGCACTACGTGATGGGCGGTCTGTGGGTGGACTACCACCTCCAGTCCAACATCCCGGGGCTGTTCGTGGCCGGCGAGGCCAACTTCTCCGACCACGGTGCCAACCGTCTCGGCGCCTCGGCGCTGATGCAGGGCCTGGCTGACGGCTACTTCGTGCTGCCGAACACGATCCGCGACTACCTCGCGGACGCCCCCTTCGAGCGGATCGACGAGTCCCACCCCGACGTGGTCGCGGCGCGCACCGACGTCGAGAGCCGGATCTCCACCTTCCTCTCCATCAACGGCACCCGCAGCGCCGACAGCTTCCACAAGGAGCTCGGCACGATCATGTGGGAGTACTGCGGCATGGAGCGCAGCGAGGAGGGCCTGCGCAAGGCGATCGACCTGATCCGTGAGCTCAAGGCCAGCTTCTGGACCGACCTGAAGGTCCTGGGCACCGCCGACACGCTCAACCAGAGCCTGGAGAAGGCCGGCCGAGTGGCCGACTTCATCGAGCTCGGTGAGCTCATGTGCATCGACGCCCTGAACCGCCGCGAGTCCTGCGGCGGCCATTTCCGTGCCGAGTCCCAGACCGAGGACGGCGAGGCGCTGCGTCACGACGAGGAGTTCGCCTACGTCGCCGCGTGGGAGTGGGGCGGCGACAACGGCCAGCCCGTGCTGCACAAGGAAGACCTGATCTACACGGCCATCGAGATGAAGCAGCGGAGCTACAAGTGAGCATGAACCTGACCCTGAAGATCTGGCGCCAGCCGGACGCGACGACCGACGGTGCCATGCACACCTACCAGGTGTCCGACATCTCCGACGACATGAGCTTCCTGGAGATGCTGGACGTCCTCAACGAGCAGCTGAACGAGAAGGGCGAGGAGCCGATCGCGTTCGACTCCGACTGCCGCGAGGGCATCTGCGGCATGTGCGGCCTGATGATCAACGGCCAGGCGCACGGCCCCGAGGTCACCACGACCTGCCAGCTGCACATGCGCTCGTTCTCCGACGGCGACGTCATCACGATCGAGCCGTGGCGCGCGGAGTCGTTCCCGGTGATCAAGGACCTCGTGGTGGACCGTGGGGCCTTCGACCGGATCATCCAGTCCGGCGGCTACATCTCCGCCAACACCGGCTCGGCCCCGGAGGCCAACTCCGTTCCCGTCCCGCGGGACAAGGCGATGCGGTCGTTCAACATGGCCACCTGCATCAGCTGCGGCGCCTGCGTGGCGGCCTGCCCCAACGGCTCGGCCTCGCTGTTCCTCGGCGCCAAGATCACCCACCTCGGGGAGCTGCCCCAGGGCCAGCCCGAGCGCGACGCCCGTGTCGTGGAGATGGTCGGCCAGCACGACCACGAGGGCTTCGGAGGCTGCACCAACATCGGTGAGTGCACCGCTGCCTGCCCCAAGGAGATCCCGCTCGACGTGATCTCCCAGCTCAACAAGGACCTGCGCACCGCCATGAAGCACGGCCACTGACGCAGCGCCAGCACACCTGCACGACACCAAGACCCGGTCCCTTCCCAGGGACCGGGTCTTCGTCGTCCGCACGGGCCCGAGGCCCGACTCAGCAGCGCTCGCAGCTCTCGGCAGCGCTCAGGAGCGGGTCGCCCGCCAGGCCTTCCAGCCCAGGGAGCCCAGGACCGCCGCGATCGCGAAGTTGACCACGATCAGGATCGTGTGGGCCACCCAGTAGCCCGTCGCACGGTCCTCCCCCGCGTCGTACGCCGTCCAGAGGTTTCGGGCGAAGTTGCCGAAGGAGAAGACGTTCCAGGCGGCGACGGTCAGCAGCAGGACCGCGTGGCGACGCTCGAACCTCATGACCCCTCCCCTCCGAGCCGGAAGGCCCTGGTGGGGACCCAGCCCTGGTCGCCGGAGTGGTGGTAGAGGTGGAACTCAGAGGCCTCGAAGAGGCAGTCGAAGCTCGCCAGCTCCTCGAAGGCGCGGTCGAGCAGCGGGTCCTCGAGGTGGTGGGCGACGGTGACGTGCGGGTGGTAGGGGAACTCCAGCTCGACGCGCAACGGCCCCTGGCGCACGGCCTGGGCCAGGCGCTCGCAGCCGGAGATGCCCTGGACCACGGTCACGAAGACCACCGGCGAGATCGGCCGGAACGTCCCGGTGCCGCGCAGGTGGATCCGGAAGGCCTCGTGATCACGGGCCACACCTTCCAGGTGCCGCTCCACCCGGTCGAGCTCGGAGTGCGGCACCGTCAGCGGCGGGATCAGCGTGATGTGGGTGGGGATGCTCGATGCGGTCTCGTCCCCGAGCGAGGTGCGGTAGTCCTGGAGCTGGGTCGCCCAGGGCTCGGGGATCGCGATCGCGACGCCGATCGTCTGCACGTCGTTGGTCTGCACGAGGCTGGACACTACTTGCCACCCGGCAGCACGAAGCCCACCCGGTCGTAAACGTCGCGCAGCGTCGCCTCGGCGACCACGGACGCCTTGGCCGCGCCCTCGGCCAGGACCGAGTCGAGGTGGGCCCGGTCCTCGAGCAGCTCGAAGGTGCGGTCGCGGAAGGGGGTCACGAACTCCACCACGACCTCGGCCAGCTCCTTCTTGAGGTCGCCGTACCCGCGCCCGGCGAAGCGCTCCTCCAGCTCGGCGACGGTGGCGCCCGACAGGGCGGAGTGGATCGTGAGCAGGTTGGAGACTCCCGGCTTCTCGGCCACGTCGAAGCGGATCTCGGCCTCGGAGTCGGTCACCGCCGACCGGATCTTCTTCGCACTGACCGCCGGCTCGTCCAGCATCTCGATGATCCCGTTGGGCGAGGAGGCGGACTTCGACATCTTGGCCGTCGGCTCCTGGAGATCGGTGATCTTGGCCGTCTCCTTGAGGATGAACGGCTCGGGCAGCCGGAAGGTCTTCTTGTAGCGGTGGTTGAAGCGCTGCGCCAGGTCACGGGTGAGCTCGAGGTGCTGGCGCTGGTCCTCGCCCACCGGGACGTACTGCGGGCGGTAGAGCAGGATGTCACCGGCCATCAGGATCGGGTAGGTGAACAGCCCGACGCTGGCTGCTCCCTCCCCCGCCTTGGCTGACTTGTCCTTGAACTGCGTCATCCGCCGCGCCTCGCCGAAGCCGGTCAGGCACTGCAGCACCCATCCGAGCTGGGCGTGGGCCGGGACCTGGCTCTGCACGAAGATCGCCGAGCGCGCCGGGTCGATGCCCATCGCCAGCAGCTGGGCGGCGGCCCGACGGGTGCGCTCGCGCAGCACCTTGGGCTCCTGCTCCACGGTGATGGCGTGCTGGTCGGCGATGAAGAAGAACGGCTCGTACTCGTCCTGCAGGTCCACCCACTGCCGCAGGGCGCCCAGGTAGTTGCCGAAGTGGAACGAGTCGGCCGTCGGCTGGATGCCGGACAGGACTCGGGGGCGGGCGGTCGAGGCGGTGGACATGTCAACCATTCTCTCAGGCCGCGGCCAGCCCCGCTCGCCGAGGTTCACCTCGACGCGGTGCGGCGCCGCTCCCCCACGTGCAGCCGGGCCGAGAGCCCCAGCACCACCAGTCCGAGCATCGACAGCCCGAAGCCGACCACCGCCGGTGCCCGGTAGCCCCAGCCCGCCGCGATGACCAGGCCGCCGAGCCAGGCACCCAGCGCGTTGGCGAGGTTGAGCGAGGCGTGGTTCATCGCCGCCCCGATGGTCTGCGCGTCCCCCGCGACGTCCATCAGGCGCAGCTGGAGGTTGACCACCAGCACCGACCCGGTCGCGGTGATGCCGAAGACCACGGGCAGTGTCCACCAGCCTGCCGGAGCCGCCAGCGCGAAGACCAGCAGCAGCAGCCCCTGCCCGCCGCCGCCGATGAAGAGCGAGCGGAAGACCGACCAGGCCGCCAGCTCGCCGGCCAACCAGGTCCCCGCCACCATGCCCAGGCCGAAGGCCAGCAGGAAGACCGGCGCGGCCGACTCCGGGAGGCCGCCCACCTCGGTCAGCGTCGGCACGACGTAGGTGTAGACCGCGAACATGCCGCCGAACCCGATGGCTCCGGCCACCAGGGTGAGCAGCACCTGGGGATCCCCGAGGGCACGCAGCTCGCGACGCCAGGAGGCCGTGGCATCACCGGGCCGGGTGGGCACGAAGGCCGTCACCAGCGCCAGCGTGACCAGGGCCAGCGCCGCCACCAGCCAGTACGCCGAGCGCCAACCCAGATTCTGTCCCAGCCAGGTGGCCGCGGGGACCCCGGCCACGTTGGCGAACGACAGCCCGAGCATGACCTTGGCCACCGCCCGGCCCTGCCTGCCTGGTCTGGCCAGGCTCGCCGCCAGCAGGGAGGCCACTCCGAAGAAGGCACCGTGCGGCAGGCCGGAGACGAAGCGAGCCGCCAGCAGCCCCGGGTAGGAGGTGACCAGGGCGGTGGCGGCGTTGCCGAGCGCGAAGAGCGTCATCAGGCCGATCAGCACCGCGCGCCGGGGCCAGCCGGAGCCGAGGAACGCGATCGCCGGTGCCCCGACGACCACGCCCACGGCGTAGGCGGAGATGGCGTGCCCTGCGGAGGGGATGGAGACGTCGACGCCGCGGGCCACCTGGGGCAGCAGGCCCATCGAGACGAACTCGGTGGTGCCGATGGCGAACCCGCCCATCGCCAGGGCAGCGATGGCCAGCCCCACGTGCGCACCCCGGGGCCCGGGGGCCCGCTCGTCGGTGGAGTCGGAGAGGCGCGTCATGGCAGTCACGAGGATGCAGCGCCAGGGACCGGGTCCACTATTCCTCGGGCCCGCTGTCGCTCCCGCAGGTGGAACCAGAGGTCGACGGCCGTCTTGAGCCCGCAGAGCAGCAGCACCGGTCCGATCGCGGAGCCCTGGTCCAGGCCACCGGCGCTCGAGGCCAGCAGGAAGAAGCCCCCGATGATGGCCACGTGCAGCACCAGCATCCGCGGGTAGGGCTGTCCCATGGCTGCCTGCGGGGACACCTGGGACCGCTCGTCCTGGCCGAACCAGTTCAGCAGGAGCGAGACGAGGTGGCTCAGCAGGAACGCGACCCCGCTTAGCAGCCAGTTCCGGACGCCGGACCCACCCCCCGCTCCGGCCGCCAGGACGAAGGCGAAGGCTCCGTGGACCAGGGTGAAGATCCCGTAGTGGAAGCTGAAGAAGAGGGCCAGCGCCACCGCCGGCACCTGCTCGGCCGGACGGCCGTTGATGCGCACCCGCGTCGAGGCGGGGACCGGTCCGCGCGCCGTGGCCACCTTGACGGCGGTGACCAGCCAGACCGCCACGTTCTCCAGCCAGTAGACGACGAACACGTCGCCGGTCGACATCCACCCGGCCAGCACGGCGAGGACCGGCACGAGGTTGACGACGACGAGGGCGTACGCGGACAGCGGCGCCGCCGACCAGAGGCCGGCGGCGCCGCGTGGGTGCTTCAGCTCAGGCGAGCGAGTCAAGCGCTGCGTTGAAGGTCGTCGAGGGGCGCATCACGGCCTCGGTCTTCTTCGCGTCGGGGCGGTAGTAGCCCCCGATGTCCGCCGGGGAGCCCTGCACGGCGAGCAGCTCGTCCACGATCGTCTTCTCGTCGCGGCGCAACCGCGTGGCGAGGTCGTCGAAGGCCGCCGCCAGCTCGGAGTCCTCGGTCTGCTTCGCCAGCTCCTCGGCCCAGTAGAGCGCGAGGTAGAAGTGCGAGCCCCGGTTGTCGATCGTGCCCAGCTTGCGTCCCGGCGAGCGGTCCTCGTTGAGGAAGGTTCCGGTGGCGCGGTCGAGGGTGTCGGCCAGGATCTGGGCGCGGGCGTTGTCCGAGGTCTGCGCGAGGTGCTCGAAGCTGGCGGCCAGGGCGAAGAACTCACCCAGGCTGTCCCAGCGCAGGTAGTTCTCCTTGACCAGCTGCTGCACGTGCTTGGGGCCGACCCGCCGGCACCGGTCTCGAAGAGGCCGCCACCGTTCATCAGCGGCACGATCGAGAGCATCTTGGCGCTGGTGCCCAGCTCCAGGATCGGGAACAGGTCGGTGTTGTAGTCGCGCAGCACGTTGCCGGTCACCGAGATGGTGTCCAGCCCCTGACGGATCCGCTCCAGTGAGAACGCGGTCGCCTCGGCCGGCGCCATCACCCGGATGTCCAGCCCCTCGATGTCGTGCTCTGGGAGGTACTGGTCGACCTTGGCGATCAGGTTAGCGTCGTGCGCCCGACGCTCGTCCAGCCAGAAGATGGCGGGCACGCCCGTGGCGCGGGCCCGGGTCACGGCCAGCTTGACCCAGTCGCGGATCGGCTCGTCCTTGGTCTGGCAGGCACGCCAGATGTCGCCGGCCTCGACGGCGTGCTCGATCAGCACGTCGCCGGCGGCGTTGAGGACCCGCACGGTGCCGGCGGAGGCGAGCTCGAAGGTCTTGTCGTGGGAGCCGTACTCCTCCGCCGCCTTGGCCATCAGGCCCACGTTGGGCACCGAGCCCATGGTGGAGGGGTCGAAGGCGCCGTGGGCGCGGCAGTCGTCGATGACCGTCTGGTAGACACCGGCGTAGGAGGAGTCCGGGATCACCGCGAGCGTGTCCTGCTGCTTGCCCTCGGCGTTCCACATCTGGCCCGAGGTGCGGATCATCGCCGGCATGGAGGCGTCCACGATCACGTCGGAGGGCACGTGCAGGTTGGTGATGCCCTTGTCGGAGTCCACCATCGCCAGGGCCGGGCCATCGGCGATGCCCTGCTCGATCGCGGCCCGGATGGCCGGACCGTCGGGCAGCTTGTCCACTGCCGCCATCACGGCACCGAGTCCGTCGTTGGGGCTGATCCCCGCGGCTGCCAGCTGCTCGCCGTACTGCTCGAAGACGGCGGGGAAGAACACGCGCACCACGTGGCCGAAGATGATCGGGTCGGAGACCTTCATCATGGTGGCCTTGAGGTGCACCGAGAACAGCACGCCCTCCTCCTTGGCGCGGGCGACCTGCTCGGCCAGGAAGGCGTCCAGGGCGCGAGCGCTCATGAAGGTGCCGTCGACGACCTCGCCGGGGAGCACCGCGAGGCCGTCCTTGAGGACGGTGGTGGTGCCGTCGGCGGCGACGTGCTCGATACGCAGGGTGTCCGCGGCGTCCAGCACCACCGACTTCTCGTTGGAGGCGAAGTCGTCGTGGCCCATGGTCGCCACGTTCGTCTTGGAGTCGCTGCTCCAGGCGCCCATCGAGTGCGGGTGCGCCTTCGCGTAGTTCTTCACCGAGGCCGGCGCACGGCGGTCGGAGTTGCCCTCGCGCAGCACGGGGTTGACCGCGGAGCCCTTGATGCGGTCGTAGCGGGCTCGGGTCTCGCGCTCCTCGTCGGTGGAGGGCGCCTCGGGGTAGTCGGGGATGTCGAAGCCCTGGGACTGCAGCTCGGCGACCGCGGCCTTGAGCTGCGGGATCGAGGCGCTGATGTTGGGCAGCTTGATGATGTTGGCCTCGGGCTTGGTGGCCAGCTGGCCCAGCTCGGCGAGTGCGTCGTCCAGGCGCTGCTCGGCGGTCAGGTTCTCGCCGAAGGCCGCGATGATCCGCCCAGCCAGGGAGATGTCGCGGGTCTCCACGTCCACACCAGCAGTCCGCGCGAAAGCCGAGATGATGGGGAGGAAGGAGTACGTCGCGAGCAGCGGCGCCTCGTCGGTGTGGGTGTAGATGATCTTGGCCATGATGGCAGCGACTCCTGTGTCGGAAGGTCCGGATGGATTGCTTGACGTCAAGATACCTGACTGGGCATTCCTAGCCTCGCATCCGATGTCGTGGGAGGCTAGGTCCATGACAGGGGAGAACATCGGGCCAGCGCCCGCCACGACCGACCAGCCCACCGACGGCCAGCCCACACCCGGCCAGAAGGTCGCCGCCGAGCTCATCGGCACCTACGTCCTGGTCTTCTTCGGCTGTGGTGCGGCGATGATGAGCCAGGGCAACTACGTGGCCACCGCTCTCGCGTTCGGGTTGGCGCTCCTGGTGATGGCCGCGGCCGTGGGGCGCATCTCCGGCGGGCACTTCAACCCGGCCGTGACCCTGGCCGCCGCGCTCGGTGGCCGCCTCGCCTGGCGCGAGACCCCCGTCTACATGTGCGCTCAGCTCGTCGGCGGTCTGCTGGCCGGCGCCAGCCTGCTCGGGATCATGATGGGCTTCCCGAACTACGACTTCGGTGACGGTCTGGGCCAGAACTTCTTCGGAGACCAGAGCCCCGGCGGGTTCGAGTGGTGGGCGGCACTGCTGCTGGAGGCGCTGCTCACGATGATCTTCGTCTGGGTGATCCTCGGCGTCACCGACGCCCGCAACTCCGCACTCGCCGGCCTCGCCCCGCTCGCCATCGGCTTCGCCCTCGCGATGATCCACCTGACCTCGATCGGCGCCACCGGCACCTCGGTCAACCCGGCTCGCTCCATCGGGGTCGGAGTCTTCGCCGGCGGCGACGCCGCCATGCAGCTGTGGCTCTTCGTAGTGGCTCCGCTGCTGGGCGGGGCGATCGGTGGCGCCACCTATGCGCTGCTCTTCGGCCAGGGCGGGCAGCCCGTCCCCGGCTCCGGCCTCAAGCGCTCCCCGCGCCCGCAGCAGCCGGCGTACCCCGGTTACGGCCAGTCCGGTCCGGGGTCGTCCTGGGGTGGCGTCGCAGGTCAGCCCCACCCGGGCCAGGCCTACCCGCCCCAGCAGCCCGGTCAGCCCGGTCAGCCCGGTCAGTCCGGTCAGTCCGCCCAGTGGGGCACTCCCGGAGCGCCGCAGTGGGGCGCTCCCGGTGACCAGGGCCAGCCCCCGGCCGCCCCGACGCAGACCCGCCAGCCCCAGCCCGGTGCCGGCGCGCCGCCCCAGTGGGGTCAGCCGGCCCAGCCGGGGTGGGGCCTGCCGGACGACGACGACGGCCGGACGCAGATCCGTCCCGGCGGCTGATCCTCATCGGCGGCGGGCGACCAGCTCCTGGCGCCCGTCGCCGCCGACCTCGGCGCGCAGCACCTCCCCCACACCGCGGGCGTAGTCGACCTCCCACTCGCCCTCCCCGTCAGGTCCCGTCTCCAGGGTCTGCACCAGGTCGGTGTAGCGGCCCGCCGGCACCGACACCGCTGTCGGGGAGAACTGGACGCGCACCCGGTACTCGCCGGTCCCGGGCACCCGGGCACGCACGAAGCCGTCCCCGACCCGAGGGGTCGCCGGCATGGCCAGCCCGGCCTCGGCACCCAGGGTCCCGGCCTGCCAGGCCCCCGGTTCGCCGAACGCCCAGACGTTGCCCTCCCGGTCCTGGGCATAGAGCTCCACCCGGGTCTCCAGCGCCTCGCCGCGGCGGTCCAGCAGCGTGGTGCGGACCGGCGTCGTCTCCACCCCGGCCACCACGCGGGTCTCCCGGAGCACCTCCACCAGCACCTCTGCCGGTGCCGGCACCGACTCCCGGGACCCTCCGCCCGGACGCTGCGGGACGGCGCCGGTGCCCGTCAGCTCCCGGGTCCAGCTGCCGCCGGGGACGAGCGGGAACCAGGGGTTGTCGACGCCGGGGACGAAGTCGCCGGGGTCCGGCGAGGGGGTGGGGATCACCAGCTGGTCCACGCCCGACGGCGGGCTGGTCCCAGGCGCGGAACCGCAGCCGGCCACGACGAGCAGCCCGGCCAACGAGGCCACGACCCGGTGACGATGCCTGCGCGTGCTGCTCACGTCGCTCAGCATGCCAGCGCGCGAACCCCGGCGGCGGCGCGGGTCGATCGGCGACTAGAGTCGAGGCGCAAACCACATTTCCAGTGAGTCACCCGTCGAGGAGTCCTCGTGTCAACCACTGCCCCGCTCAAGGTGGCCGTCACCGGTGCCGCCGGTCAGATCGGCTACAGCCTGCTCTTCCGCCTCGCCAGCGGCTCGCTGCTCGGCGCCGACCGCCCGATCCAGCTGCAGCTGCTCGAGATCGAGCCCGCCCTGAAGGCCCTCGAGGGCGTCGTCATGGAGCTCGACGACTGCGCGTTCCCGACGCTGGCCGGCGTCGAGATCGGCTCCGACCCGGAGAAGATCTTCGACGGCGTCAACCTCGCCCTGCTCGTCGGCGCCCGCCCGCGCGGCCCCGGCATGGAGCGCGGCGACCTGCTCTCGGCCAACGGCGCCATCTTCACCGCCCAGGGCAAGGCCCTGAACGCGGTGGCCGCGGACGACGTACGCATCGGCGTGACCGGCAACCCGGCCAACACCAACGCGCTCATCGCGATGACGAACGCCCCCGACATCCCCAACGAGCGTTTCAGTGCGCTCACCCGTCTGGACCACAACCGGGCCATCTCCCAGCTGGCGGCCAAGACCGGCGCCAAGGTCACCGACATCAAGAAGATGACCATCTGGGGCAACCACTCCGCCACCCAGTACCCCGACCTCTTCAACGCCGAGGTCAACGGCAGCAACGCCGCCGAGGCAGTGGGCGACCAGGACTGGCTGGAGAACACCTTCATCCCGACCGTGGCCAAGCGTGGCGCGGCGATCATCGAGGCCCGCGGCTCGTCCTCGGCCGCCTCCGCGGCGTCCGCGACCATCGACGCCGCCCGCGACTGGCTGCTCGGCTCCGCCAAGGACGACTGGGTCTCCATGGCTGTCGCCTCGGACGGCTCCTACGGCGTGCCGGAGGGCCTGATCTCCTCGTTCCCGGTCACCACCTCCGGTGGCGACTGGTCGATCGTCCAGGGCCTGGAGGTCAACGACTTCTCGCGCTCCCGCATCGACGCCTCCGTCGCCGAGCTCGAGGACGAGCGCAAGGCCGTCACGGAGCTCGGCCTCATCTGAGCCACACTCCACCCACGACACGACGACCCGGCGGAGCTCTCCGCCGGGTCGTCGTGCGTCTGACCCTGCCTAGGAGGGACGCGGCGGGTCGAGCACCTCGGCGAGCAGGGCCGGGAAGTCGGTGATGATCCGGTCCGCCCCCACGGTGAGCGCGGCGCGGAACTGCGCCGGGCTGTTGACCGTCCACACGCTGCTGGTCAACCCGCGGCGGCGTACCTCCGCGAGGTCGGCCCGGGTGCTGAGCGCGACGTTGGGGTGGATCTCCTCGGCCCACGTCTGCCAGGCGTCCAGCTGGGCAGCCGAGGGAGCCACGAAGTTGAGCACGCCGACCGGTACGTCGGGGTGCGCGGTGGCGAACGCCTGGAGCCACGCGTGGTCGAAGGATGAGAGGGTCAGCTTCCTGGCCGCGGCGACCGCACCCAGCGACCCGGTGGCCAGCTCCTCGGCCAGCACCTCGTCGACCTGCTCGTTGCTCGGCAATCCCGGATCCTTGACCTCCAGGACCAGGTGCGCGCGACCGGCGATCTCGGCGAGCACCTCGTCCAGCGTCGGGATCCGCTCGCCGGCGAAGGCCGGACCGAACCAGGACCCGGCGTCCAGGGTCTGCACCTCGGCCAGCGTGAAGTCGGCCAGGTTGTAGGGCGCCCGATCCGGAAAGAGCTCCTCCACGTTGGTGGTCCGGGCCAGGGACGTGTCGTGCAGGATGACCGGCTCGCGGTCCTTGGTCAGCTGGACATCGACCTCCATCGAGGCCACCCCCGAGGCCACGGACTGTCGGACCGCGGCCAGCGTCTGCTCGGGCGCGCTGCCGGCACCGGCCCGGTGGGCAACCAGGCCGGGGACCTTGTCCAGCGTGGTGCGGACCGGCTCGGTGGTCAGCGCGGGGACCCCGTTCCACTCCCCGGCGCTGACCCGGTACCAGGCCGGGTAGCCGGCCGCATCGACGCCCAGGGAGGCCGCGCCGGCCCTGTCCGCGGACCCGGGCGTCCCGAGCGGCGCCCAGACGCCGTCCTGGTAGATCTGCACGCTCAGCTCACGCCCGGCCCGGGCCGGCGTCAGCGAGGCGGCGTAGGTGAGCGGTGCACTGGTCACCAGCGAGGCGGGGGTGGCGCTCAGCTGCTGGGCGACCACCGGCAGCCGGAGCCTGGCGACCTTGAGCTGACGCTTGCCGACCTTGACGACTGTGCGGAGCCTGACCGTGCCCGAGGCGTTGGCCCGAGCACTGTAGGAGAAGGCGGCCTTGCCCTTCAGCGCCCGCTTGAGGCTGGTGGTGTCCACGGCGCGCCACCTCGAGCCGGCGCGGCGTTGCAGAACCAGCCGGGCCTTGCGACGCTCCTTGGCCGTGAGGCGCTTGACGGTCTTCGGCTTCGCCTTGGCGGTCAGCGTGATCGTCTCGCCCGCGATGAGGTTGCGCTGCGAGGCGCGCAGCAGGGCCGAACCGGCCCCGGCGGCCTGGATCCCCTCAGCGCTGACGGATGCGGCGACTGGCGGGGCTTGCGGCGCGGCGACGGCGGGGACGCCGTACGCGACCGGGGCCAGCACCAGGACGGAGAGAGCACCCACGAGTGACGTACGACGCGACAACAGAACCTCCAGGCAGGGAACGGGACCGGCGCGGGACTCCGCCGCCGGTCCCGCGATTGTGTCAGCGGATATCGCTCGTCGCGCGGGGTTCGCACGACCTTCTTGGCGGGATCGCCGCCGAGACGGCCCGATGCCTCAGGGCTGGTCGGGGATCGAGCTGGCCAGCGCCACGAACGCCACGCCCACCACGGTGAGCAGGGCCGCGTCCATGCCCTTGTTGCGCACCGCCAGCATGCCGGCGTCCCGGGGGCCGAGCATCAGCCGGACGGCTGCGGCCACCACGAGCACGCCTCCGAAGATCCGGATCCCGGTGCGCCACGACCCGAGGGCCACCACCGTCAGCGCCACCGCCACCACGGCCAGGACGCCGAGGTAGAACGCGCCGCCGATGGTGGAGGGGTAGGTGCGCTCCTCGATCGGCTCAGGTACGGCGACCCCGTCGACCAGCGCCTCCGCCGAGACCGGCGGGATGCCCTCGGGGGGCGTGACGATGCCCTCGGGGGGCGTGGGCTCCTCGGGACTCACCCTCGCCGCTCCCCAGCTGCTGCTCGGCCATGGTGACCAGGTTCGACAGCAGCATGGCGCGGGTCATCGGGCCGACCCCTCCGGGATTCGGCGAGACCCAGTCGGCCACCTCCCAGACGCCCTCGGCCACGTCGCCGGCGATCTTCCCCTCGACCCTGGACACCCCCACGTCGAGCACCGCGGCGCCCGGCTTGACCATGTCGGCGGTGATGATGCCCGGGACCCCGGCCGCGGCGACCACGATGTCGGCTCCCCGCACGTGGGCCGCCAGGTCCACCGTGCCGGTGTGGCACAGGGTGACCGTGGCGTTCTCCGAGCGGCGGGTGAGCAGCAGGCCCAGGGGGCGTCCGACCGTTACTCCCCGACCCACCACGACGACCTCGGCGCCGGCGATGGCCACGTCGTGCCGGCGCAGCAGCTCCACGATGCCGTGCGGGGTGCAGGGCAACGGCGCCTCGTGCCCGAGCACCAGCCACCCCAGGTTGGTCGGGTGCAGTCCGTCGGCGTCCTTCGCGGGGTCGATCAGTCCGAGGACCCGGTTCTCGTCACGCCCCCGCGGGAGCGGCAGCTGCACGATGTAGCCGGTGCACGCGGGGTCGGCGTTGAGCCGCAGGACCGCGTCCTCGATCTCCTGCTGGGAGGCGACCTCGGGCAGGTCGATGCGGATCGACTCGATGCCGACCTCCGCGCAGTCCTTGTGCTTGCCGTTGACGTACCACCGGGAGCCGGGGTCGTCCCCGACCAGGATCGTGCCGAGGCCGGGCTGGAGTCCCCGCTCGCGCAGTGCGGCGACGCGGACCTTGAGCTCGTCCTTGATCGCCGCCGCGGTGGCGGAGCCGTCGAGCTTGCGTGCGGTGCGTGTGGTCACGATGCTCAATCCTAGGATCAGTGGAAGAAGTGCCGGGTGCCGGTGAAGTACGTCGTGACCCCGGCCGCTGCCAGGGCCTCGATGACCTCCGGGTCGCGCACCGAGCCGCCCGGGGCGACCAGGGCGCGCACGCCGGCGTCGATGAGGATCTGCGGGCCGTCGGCGAACGGGAAGAAGGCGTCCGAGGCGGCCACCGAGCCGGCCGCCCGCTCGCCGGCGCGCTCCACGGCGAGCCGGCAGGAGTCGACGCGGTTCACCTGGCCCATGCCGACGCCGACCGAGGCGCCGCCGGAGGCGAGCAGGATCGCGTTGGACTTGACCGCCCGGCAGGCGCGCCACGCGAAGGCGAGGTCGGCCAGCACGTCGGCGTCCGCCGGCTCGCCGGCGACCAGGCGCCACGCCGTGGGGTCGTCCCCGCCGTCGTCGACCACGGCGTCCAGCACGTCGCGCTGCTGCACCAGCAGGCCGCCGGAGATGGGGCGCATCTCGACGCCGCCACGCGCCGGGGGCGCGCACTCCAGCAGCCGGATGTTCTTCTTCGCGCTCAGCACCTCCACGGCACCGTCCTCGTAGCCCGGGGCCACGACGACCTCGGTGAAGATCTCCGCGACCTGACGGGCCATCTCCACCGAGACCGGCACGTTGGTGGCGATCACCCGCCGAACGCGGAGACCGGGTCGCAGTCGTGGGCCCGACGGTGCGCCTGGGCGATGTCGTCGCCGACCGCGATCCCGCACGGGTTGGCGTGCTTGATGATCGCCACGGCGGGGCGGTCGAAGTCGTACGCCGCCCGGCGGGCAGCGTCGGCGTCCACGTAGTTGTTGTAGGACATCTCCTTGCCGTGCAGCTGGCTGGCCTGGGCCAGGCCCGGTGCGGGCACGGAGCCGGCGGTGTACAGGGCAGCCGCCTGGTGCGGGTTCTCGCCGTAGCGGAGCACCGACTGCTTCTCCCAGGTGGCACCGAGCCAGGCGGGGAAGCCGGTCCCGGCGCCGGAGTCGGTGAGCACGTTGCCCATCCAGCTCGCCACGGCCACGTCGTACGTCGCGGTGTGGACGAAGGCCTCCGCCGCGAGGCGCTGCCGCTGGGCCAGGGTGAAGCCGCCCTCGGCGACGGCGCTCAGCACGTCGGCGTACCGCTCGGGTGCGGTGACGATCGCTACCGACGGGTGGTTCTTGGCCGCGGCCCGCACCATCGAGGGCCCGCCGATGTCGATCTGCTCCACGCACTCATCCGGTCCGGCCCCGGACGCGACGGTCTGGCTGAACGGGTAGAGGTTGCAGACCACCAGGTCGAACGGCTCCACGCCCAGCTCCGCGAGCTGGGCGACGTGGGAGTCCAGGCGTCGGTCGGCCAGGATGCCGGCGTGCACCTTGGGGTGCAGCGTCTTGACCCGGCCGTCCAGGCACTCGGGGAACCCGGTCAGGTCCTCGACCTTGGTGACCGGCAGGCCGAGGCCCTCGATCAGCGCCGCCGAGCCGCCGGTGGAGACCAGCGCGACCCCGGCGTCGACGAGGCCGCGGACGAGCTCCTCGAGCCCGGACTTGTCGTAGACGGAGACGAGCGCTCGGCGGAGCGGGATGCGGTCGGACACGGTGGGGCTCACGGTGGGGACTCCTCGTGGGATGGCGGATACGAAGGAGGGGCACCCAGGCGTTCGATGCCACTCGACGTCACTCCCTGGTGGTTGCCCACCTGCGCCAGTCGTGTGGCCCCAGCCTACTTCCCGGCAGATCCGTAGCGCACCTTGCGTCCGGTCACGACCAGACCCTCGCGGGCGATCCGCCCCACGGCCTCCACGAGCATCTCGCGCTCGGCAACCTTGATCCGCTCGTGCAGGCTCTCCACGTCGTCCTCGGGCTCGACCGGCACCGCACGCTGGGCGATGATCGGGCCGGTGTCCACGCCCGGGTCCACCACGAACAACGTGGCCCCGGCGACCTTGACCCCGTGCTCCAGCGCGTCGGCCGCGCCGTGCATGCCCGGGAACGCGGGCAGCAGCGCCGGATGGGTGTTGACGTAGCGCCCCGGGAAGCGGGCCAGGAACTCGGCTCCCGCCAGCTTCATGAAGCCGGCCGAGACCACCAGATCGGGATCGAACGCCGCCACGGTGTCGGCCATCGCCCGGTCCCAGTCCTCGCGGGAGGTGAACTGGCTGACCTTGCGCACGAACGTCGGCACGCCGGCCCGCTCGGCCCGGGCCAGGCCCTCGATGTCGTCCCGGTCCGCACCGACCGCCACCACGCGGGCGCCGTACGACGGGTCGGCGCAGGCGTCGAGCAGCGCCTGCAGGTTGGTGCCGGCACCCGAGACGAGGACGACGAGTCGGGCTGGGCTGCTGGTCACGGACACCCGCGGAGTCTAGGACTCCGGCGCGGCATCCTCGTCCGCCGGGACCGAGGTGCGGCGCTGCCACCAGGTGATCACCAGACCGCCGAGCAGGCCGCCCAGCCCGAGCGCGGTGACCGAGTGCACCAGGAGGTCCCCGCTGAAGACGCCCACCTCTCGCATCCGGCCGGGGCCGGCCGCGCCGCCGGCCAGGGAGGCCAGCACGGTGAGGACCGCCCCCGCCACGATCCCGCCGCCGCAGCCGCGCAGGGCGCCCTCGTCCCAGCGCAGGGTCGGGCGACGACGTTGCAGCCGGACCACCGCCGCCGCGGCGACCAGGACCGGAACCCCCACGGTCAGGCCCCACCAGGAGCTGGGCGTGCCCGGGTCGGGCAGCGCCGCGAGCAGCGGCAGGACCGGCAGCGGCCCGAGCACGACTGCCGACGGCGAGACCAGCGTGCCGACACCCACGGCGAACCCGGGGCCGACCAGGAAGGACCCTGCCAGCAGCACCGCGTTGGGCAGCAGGGCCAGGTTCACCAGACCCAGCAGGGTGGTCTCACCCCCCGTGGTCCCGAGCTGCTCGACCATGTTGGCGGCCTCGCCGAAGCTGAGCGCGAACGCGACGACCAGCAGGGCGGCTGAGACGCCGAGCACCGAGAGCAGGATCGTCACCGCGGTGGCAGCGCCGTGCCGTACCGCCGGGGGCAGCGCGGCCGCCCACACCGCGCCGCGGCCCGAGCCGGCCGCGATGGCAGGCGCCGCCAGGCAGACGGTGAGCAGCAGGGACCAGGTGAGCAGCGCACTGCGGTCCGGCTGCACCAGCGAACCCGCGACGAGGCTCGCCGTGACCAGCGCGACCGTCGCGTAGCCGACCCCGAAGCCGCCGGTGGCGACCGGCACGGTCCAGTCGCGCTCCCCGTCGGAGAGGCGGTGCACGTCCGGCCCGTGGCCCCACACCGACTCCCCCAGCCGCTGGGCGACCCGCCAGGTGGTCCAGCCCGCGAGGACGGTGAGCCCCAGGGGCACCACCGTGACAGCCGCGCCCTGCACCGTCAGCCCGGAGCCGTGGGCCATCAGCCACGCCGTGGCACCGGCCCGCATGGCCTCGCGCGGCGGTCCGTGCACGCCGGCGTCGCTCAGGAACCACCCGACGAGCCCCAGCAACAGGCACGCGAGCAGGGTGGCGCCTGCTGCCACGATCCCGGCGAGGAGGGCCAGCAGGAGCACCGGTCGGCGCGGCGGCGTCGGCGAGCCGTCGGCGGTTCCCGAGGCCCGCTGCAGGGTGGAGGTCAACAGCGAGGACATGACTCCACCATCATGGCCCGCGGCACAGCCGTGCCGGCGCTGCCACGCCGCACCCACGCAGCGCCCGGGCGCCTGGGCCCCGAGCCCGCGGTCACACGCCGTGTGTAGATCGCCACTTTGCCGTGTGCCACGGTGGCGCCCCACGTACGGTGGAACGGCGATGAGAAGCCCCGAAGAGTTCGACAACCTGTACAAGGACGTCCGCGACCGACTGCTGGTCGAGGCCTACGTCCTCACTGGCGACCAGCACGTCTCCCGTACCGCGGTCCGCGACGCCTTCACCGTCGCCTGGCATCACTGGGACAAGGTCCGCGGGGCCAGCGACCGGGAGGCCTGGTTGCGGCCCCTGGTCTGGAAGCGCGCCAAGCACCGGCACGCGGCCCGACCCTGGCACCGGGAGAAGGACCTCGACGAGGAGTCGAGCGCCACCCTGGAGGCGCTCAGCACCCTGTCCATGAACCAGCGCAAGGCGCTGGTGCTGACCCACTACTCCCCCGTCCCGCTCGCCGAGATGGCCCGGGAGATCGGCCTTCCGCCCCAGCAGGCCCAGGCGGAGTCCCAGGCGGCCGGCGCGACTTTCGCGCTGGCCCGGCACACCACGCCCGAGTCGATCCCCGCACACCTGGCGGCGCTGGGCTCGGCGATCGGCGACAACCGCTGGCCGCGCAGCTCCATCCTGCGCCGCGCGGGGACCGCGCGGCGCCGGGGCCACACCGTGGTCGGGGTGCTGGCGACCACCGCGGCGGTGGTGCTCAGCGGCATGGTCGTGGCCCAGGGCGAGACTCCCGGCGCCACCCTCAGCGACCAGGGCTTCGAGCGCCGGGCCACCAAGGTGGAGGCCACCGCGGACGAGCCCGTGCTCACCGAGGAGATGCTGCTCACCCCCCGGCAGGTACGGCGGGTGGATCCGGGTCTGGCCTGGAGCGAGTCGACCACCAGCACCAACACCGAGGGCAACGGCCTGGTGATGCCCTGCCAGGGCAACCGCTTCGCCGACGCCGAGGGCCTGGGAGCCGTCGTCCGCACCTTCGAGGGCACCCAGAAGGCCTCGGGCAACAAGAAGAAGCAGCGCCGGCAGCCGCCCGCACGCACCGCGTCCGCGACCGAGTTCGTCGAGCTCTCCGCCAGCGAGGAGCAGGCCGCCGACGCGTACGCCGTGGCCCGCAGCTGGTTCGCCGGCTGCTCGACCGACCGGGTCCAGCTGATGAGCGTGCACGACCTCAAGGGGGTCGGGGACGAGGCCAGCCTCTTCACCCTCCGGTCCTGGCGCGGCCCGACCCGCACCATCCAGGTCGGCGTGGCCCGGTCCGGGCAGATGGTCACCACCGCGGTGGGCGACGTCGCCGGCATGCGCCACAAGCCCCGGCCCGTCGCCTCGCTGCTGGCCGCCTCGGTCAACGCCCGGTGCGGCGCCACCGGTGCCGGCGCCTGCGCCTCGCCGCCGAAGGCCCGGCCCACCAGCGTGCCGGTCGCGGGCAGCGTCCCCGGCATGCTCAGCGAGTTCGACCTGCCCCCCGTCACCCGCGCCAAGGGGCCCTGGGTGGGCACCGACCCGGCCAAGCCGCGGGTCAACGTGGCCTCGACCCGGTGCGACCGCACGGTGTTCATGGGCAAGGGCATCAAGAACAACCTGACCCGCACCTTCCTCTTCCCCCAGGCGCGTCGCGCCGGCGAGTTCGGGCTGACCCAGACCGTGGCGACGATGCGCGGTGCACCGGCCGCGAGGAAGTTCGTCGGCGGCGTCCGGGACCGGGTCGACCGGTGCGCCAAGGAGGGCTTCGGCACCGACGTCACCCGGCTCGCCGGAAGCTCCTCGAAGAACCGGGACCTGACGGTGTGGCGCCTGGAGCTGGAGGTCTCCGAGAACGAGTCCCTGGAGTTCCTGATGGCGATCATGCGTCAGGGCAGCACCGTGGCGCAGGTCGGCTTCGTGCCCGCCAGCGGGCTGAGCATGAGCCGCTCGGACTTCGTCTGGCTGGCTCGGCGCGCCCTGCAGCGGCTGCCCCGGCTGCAGCTGGAGACCCGGTAGTCCACCGCCGCCTCGACGCACGAGGAGACGCGGGCCGGGGGCGGGCGACGGGCTGCCATGATGGCGCCCGTGCCCCGCTCCCGCCGCCTCCTCCCGTCCTCGCCCGCCTCCGCCCTGCACCGGGCCTACCGTCGTAGCGGCGCCACCCTGCCCTTCGGGGACCCGCTCTCGGCCCACGGGGTGGCCATGGAGGGCTACTTCTGGCGTCTCACCGACCCCGGCACCGGCCGGGTGGTGATCGCCCTGAACGGGGTCAACCGCGACGCCGCCGGCGAGCACTGGGCCACGCTGGGCCTCGCGGGCCACCCGGGCGGGCACCTGCGGACCGTGGTGCATCCCCACGGGCACGCCAGCGAGCACGGCCTCGGGGCGAGCGCCGGGGACGCCTTCCGCGGCGGTCCGGACTCGCTGAGCGTCGACCTGGGCGCCGACTCGCGCCTGCAGGTGGACATCTCCCAGCCCCGCCCCTGGCCCCGGCGAGCCGTCGGCGGCTCCAGCGTCTTCGGCTCCGTGCCGGCGCTCAACCAGTACTGGCACCCGTGGCTGCTCGGAGGCAAGGCGCACGGCACGGCGGTGCTCGGCGCCGAGTCGGTGGAGATCGAGGGCTGGGACGTGTACGGGGAGAAGAACTGGGGCAAGGGCGGCTTCCCCGACTCCTGGTGGTGGGGCCAGGCGCAGGGCTTCGAGGAGGAGTCCGTGTGCGTGGCCTTCGCCGGCGGCGAGGTGAGCGCCGGCCCGCTGCGCACCACCGTGACCGCGCTGGTGGTGCTGCTGCCCGACGGCCGGCTGGTCCGGCTCGGCGACCCCGTGGTCTCTCCGGTCCGCGCCGAGGTCGCCGACGAGCACTGGTCCCTGCGGGGCCGCAGCGCTGCGTGGCAGATCGAGGTGGAGGGTCATGGCGCCCTCGGCAGCGCCCACGTGCTCCCGGTGCCGCTGCCGTTCGAGCGACGCAACGTACCCGGAGCCATCGAGCACCTGGGGGCCACGATGACCGTGCGGGTGCGGCACCGTGGGCGCCTGGTGTGGAGTGGCGAGTCCCGCTCGGCGGCGCTGGAGCACGGCGGCATCGACCGGGCCCGCGCGGAGGTGCTGCGCCGCGGCGGGGCCGCGCACGACACCGAGGCCGCTCCCCTCCGCTGAACCCGCCCTGAACCTGCGCCGGCCTGCGCCCGGCGCTGGACTCCCGGGACGACGTACGCCCCGGCCGCTGGGCGGCCGGGGCGTACGTCGAGGTGCTGGGAGTGCTGGGAT
Organism: Nocardioides houyundeii; assembly: GCF_002865585.1. Lineage (NCBI taxonomy): Bacteria > Bacillati > Actinomycetota > Actinomycetes > Propionibacteriales > Nocardioidaceae > Nocardioides > Nocardioides houyundeii. The sequence goes on from NZ_CP025581.1 coordinate 2,818,215, forward strand.
GCCTCAGAGGCTGGCGAGGATCTCCCGCATCAGGGCTGCGGTCTCCGACGGCGTCTTGCCGACCTTGACCCCGGCGGCCTCGAGGGCCTCCTTCTTCGCCTGGGCGGTGCCCGAGGAGCCCGACACGATGGCGCCGGCGTGGCCCATGGTCTTGCCCTCCGGAGCGGTGAAGCCGGCGACGTAGCCGACGACCGGCTTGGTCACGTGCTCCTTGATGTAGGCCGCGGCGCGCTCCTCGGCGTCTCCACCGATCTCGCCGATCATCACGATCGCCTTGGTCTCGGGGTCGTTCTCGAACGCCTCGAGCGCGTCGATGTGCGTGGTGCCGATGACCGGGTCTCCGCCGATGCCGATGGCGGTGGTGAAGCCGTAGTCCTTCAGCTCGTACATCATCTGGTAGGTCAGGGTGCCGGACTTCGACACCAGGCCGACCGGGCCCTTGCCCGCGATGGTGTGCGGGGTGATGCCGGCCAGCGACTCGCCGGGGGTGATGATGCCCGGGCAGTTGGGGCCGATCATCCGGGTGCCCTTGCCCTCGAGGTAGGCGAAGACCTCGGCGGTGTCCTGCACCGGGACGCCTTCGGTGATGACCACGAGCAGCTCGATCCCGGCGTCGATGGCCTCGATGCAGGCGTCCTTGGTGAACGCCGGCGGCACGAAGACGACCGAGACGTTGGCGCCGGTCTTGGCCATCGCCTCCTCGACGTTGCCGAAGACCGGGAGGTCCTGGCCGCCGAGCTCGACCGACGTGCCGGCCTTGCGGGCGTTGACCCCGCCGACGATGTTGGAGCCGGCCTGGACCATCAGGGTGGTGTGCTTGGAGCCCATACCGCCCGTCATGCCCTGGACGATGATCTTGGAGTCCTTGTTCAGGTAGATAGACATTGTTGTTCCGTGCTCCGTATCAGGCGTTCGCCAGCTCGGCGGCCTTGTCGGCCGCGCCGTCCATGGTGTCGACGAGGGTCACCAGCGGGTGGTTGGCCTCGTTCAGGATGCGTCGGCCCTCGTCGACGTTGTTGCCGTCGAGACGCACGACCAGCGGCTTGGAGGCCTCGGCACCGAGGATGTCCAGGGCGCCGACGATGCCGTTGGCGACCTCGTCGCACGCGGTGATTCCGCCGAAGACGTTGACGAAGACGCTCTTGACCTGGGGGTCGTTGAGGATGACGTCGAGACCGTCGGCCATCACCTGGGCGTTGGCGCCGCCCCCGATGTCGAGGAAGTTGGCCGGGGTGACCCCGCCGTGCTTCTCACCGGCGTAGGCGACCACGTCGAGGGTGGACATGACCAGGCCCGCGCCGTTGCCGATGATGCCCACGGCACCGTCGAGCTTGACGTAGTTCAGGCCCTTGTCCTTGGCCTTCGCCTCGAGCGGGTCCTCCTCGTCGCGGATCACGAACGTCTGGTGGTCCTCGTGACGGAACTCGGCGTTCTCGTCGAGGGAGACCTTGCCGTCGAGAGCCTCGAGCTTGTCGCCCTCCAGGCGCGCCAGCGGGTTGACCTCGACCAGGGTCGCGTCCTCGGTGACGTAGACCTGCCACAGCGCCTGGACCATCTCGATGGCCTGGTCACGCAGCTCGGCGGGGAACTTGGCCTCGTCCACGATGGCCGCGGCCTTCTCGGGCGTGACGCCCTCGATCGCGTCGATCCGGATCTGGCGCACGGCCTCGGGGTTGGTCTTGGCGACCTCCTCGATCTCCACACCGCCCTCGACGCTGGCGATGCACAGGTGCGAGCGGTTGGCCCGGTCCAGCAGGAAGGAGAAGTAGTACTCCTCCACCGGCGGGGTCGCGGGGGTGACCAGGACCCGGTTGACGGTCAGTCCCTTGATCTCCATGCCCAAGATGTTCTTGGCGTACTCGAAGGCCTCGTCCGGCGTCTTGGCCAGCTTGACACCGCCGGCCTTGCCACGACCTCCGGCCTTGACCTGCGCCTTGACGACGGTCACGCCGCCGAGCTGCTCGGCTGCGGCCTTGGCCTCTTCAGCGGTCTCGACAACGACGCCGAGCGTCGTGGTCACACCGTGCTTGGCGAAGAGTTCCTTCGCCTGGTATTCCATCAGGTCCACGATCCACCCAATCCTTTATGAGGTTCGCGAGCGCGCGGGGCAGCCCCGAGCGTTCGCCGGGGGGCGCGTTCCGGTCAGTCAGCCTAAACCCGCTGACACGGTGCCGAGCAGCCCGGGGTCTCCGCGTGGACACGGAGCCCTCCACGACGAGCGGCTCCAGGACGCCGTCGCCGCAGCGACCCTGCCCAGGACAGTGCTTGGCTGGGCAGGTGCCGACCGTCATGTGGTTCCGCCGGGACCTGAGACTCAGCGACCATCCCGCCCTCCTCGCGGCCCTGGAGCAGAGCGGTTCCACCGTCGCCCTGTTCGTGCTGGATCCCCGGCTGATGAGGCGCGCTGGGCCGGTACGCCGGGCCTGGCTGGCCGCCAACCTGCTGGCGCTCGACGAGCGGACCGGGGGGCGGCTCGTCGTCCGCCGGGGCGATCCGGCCAAGGTGGTGCCCGAGGTCGTCGCCGAGGTGGAGGCCGACCAGGTGCACGTCTCGGCGGAGACCACGCCGTACGGCGCGGCGCGCGACGCCGCCGTCGCGAGCGCCCTGGCCGAGCTGGGGCATCGGACCGGCCGGCCGGCTGCGCTGCGCGCCACCGGGTCGCCGTACGCCGTGGGCCCGGGGCTGGTGCGCAAGGGCGACGACGAGCCCTACCGGGTGTTCACCCCCTTCGCCCGAGCCTGGCGCGAGCACGGCTGGGCGGCTCCTGCGGCGAGTCCCGAGACTCCCGGCTTCGTGGCGCTGGCGAGCGCGTCCGGGGCTCGGGACGCGCTGGTCCAGGCCGCCGATGGCGCCGCGGACCTGCCCGAGGCCGGCGAGGAGGCCGCCTGGCGCCGGTGGCACACGTTCCGCGACGGCGCGCTGGGCGACTACCGGTCGGGGCGGGACCGCCCGGACCTCGACGGCACCTCGCGCCTCTCTCCCTACCTGAGCCTGGGGGTGCTGCACCCCCGCTCCCTGCTCGCCGACCTGCCGGGCGGGGGCGCCGACGACGGGACCACTGGCCCTGCCGCCGAGGCGTTCGTCTCCGAGCTGGCGTGGCGGGAGTTCTACGCCGACGTCCTGCACCACCGTCCGGACTCCGCCTGGGCGGACCTGCGACCCGGCCTGGGGGGCCTGCGCTACTCCGAGGAGGCCGACGCGGTGGCGGCCTGGCGCACCGGCACCACGGGCTACCCGGTCGTCGATGCGGGGATGCGCCAGCTCCTGGGCCAGGGGTGGATGCACAACCGGCTGCGGATGATCACCGCGAGCTTCCTGACCAAGGACCTGCACGTGTGGTGGCCGGTGGGCGCGCGGCACTTCCTGCGGCACCTCGCGGACGCCGACCTGGCCTCGAACAACCACGGCTGGCAGTGGGTGGCCGGCACCGGGACCGACGCCTCCCCCTACTTCCGGGTCTTCAACCCCGTCTCCCAGGGCATGAAGTTCGACCCCGCCGGCGACTACGTACGCCGTTGGGTCCCCGAGCTCCGGCACCTGCCGGGGCGTGCCGCCCACGAGCCGTGGGAGCACGAGGAGGGCTATGCCCACGGCTACCCCGCCCGCATCGTCGATCACGCCGACGAGCGGCGCGAGGCGCTGGCTCGCTACGCGGCGGTGCGGGGCGCCTCGGGACGCGGCTCCCGACCCGGGCGCTGAGCCCGGCGAGCCGGGGACGAGAACGGGTGGATCGGGCGCCGTTGTCGGGTGGCGGGGAGGGGTGAATTGAGCCACAGCCGGGGCCGGGGCTCGAGCCGGGCTAGCCCGCCTCAGGCGGGGATCCTCCCTACGGCCGGAGCGAGGGTGAAACTCGTTCCACAAAAGCGCGTGAAGGGATTACGGCCAGCCCAGGCCTTCCGCTACAGTCAACCGGGTTGTCCAGAGACGTTTCGTCTTACCCCCAATTCGCAAGAGGTAAACCTGTATGGGAAACCACCGAGCAGAACGCGGCCCCCGCCGCGCATCCTCGGAGGACCGAGCGTCCCGGAAGTTCTTGATCTCCCGCCAGTCCGCGTCGAGCAGCCGCACCAGTGCCGCTCCGCAGGTAGTCGTTCCCTCCCCCGTTCCGCTGAGCACCGTCGCCGAGACCCCGGTCGCCCCCGCGCCCACCACCGGTGGCAAGCGTGCCGCCCGCCCCGCTCCCAAGTCCCGCGCCGCGTCGACGGCCAAGTCCCCGAGGTCCGCGCGTCCCGTGCGGCCCACCCGGCCCGTGAAGCCGGTCCGGCCGTCCTCGCCCGACCCGGCCTCCGCCACCATCTCCCGCACGCCCGCCGTCGAGGCCCTGGCCGCCGGCGGCCGACGCCGTGCGGACAAGCACACCGGGCGCGGCGCCCTGCTCAAGAGCCTGCCCTCAGCCCCGATCCTGGCCGGCGTCGCAGCACTGGCCATCTCCGCCGGCGGCGCCATCACGGCGACGCCCACCCTCGCCGACGCCGACGACGCCTCCCCCCAGCTGACCTCGGCCACCGCACTGTCGACGGCCGCTGACACCGGCCTCCTCGCGGACCGCACCGCAGTGGTCACCCGTGACTCCCGCCGCGTCGCGAAGTCCGAGCGGTCCGAGGCCAAGCTCCAGGCCAAGGCCGAGGCGATGACGCAGCAGCGCACCGAGGCCCTGCAGACGATGACCGCCAAGATGGAGCAGCGCGCCGCCAAGATCAAGGCCGACCAGTGGGTCCTGCCGGTCGCGGGCTACCGCCTCACGGCCTCCTTCGGGATGTCCAGCAGCCTCTGGTCCACCTCGCACACCGGGCTGGACTTCGCCGCTCCCTCGGGCACTCCGCTGCGGGCCGTGGCCAACGGCGTCGTGACCGGGGTCGGCTATGACGGCTCCTACGGCAACAAGACCACGCTCCTGCTCGAGGACGGCACCGAGATCTGGTACTGCCACCAGACGTCGACCAGCGTGAGCGTCGGAGACCGGGTCGTCGGCGGCCAGACCATCGGCACGGTCGGCTCCACCGGCAACTCCACCGGCCCCCACCTGCACCTCGAGGTCCGCCCCGGCAGCGGCGGTCCGGTCGACCCCTACTCGGCCCTGCAGGCTCACGGCCTCCAGCCCTGAGCAGGGACGGCGTCTCCGGGCGCCGAAGGCAGGGTCCGGGCTCACCCGGGCCCGGCTCCGGCGCTGAACCTCTTCGCCTCTGAGCCTCTCTGGCTCAGAGCTTCTCGAGCGGGGCGTAGCGCAGCAGCAGGCGCTTGACTCCCTCGGACCCGAAGTCGACCGAGGCCACCGACTTCTCCGCCGCGCCCTCCAGCGAGACCACGGTCCCCATGCCGAACGAGTCGTGCAGCACCCGGTCCCCGGGCTCCAGCGACGGGATCTCCCGGGCCGGCTTGGCCTTGACGGCCGCGTCTGCGCGGAGCGCTGCGGAGGAGAAGTTGCGCCGTCCGGCCGCCGTCGGCGAGCCCAGTCGGGCTGGTGACGACGAGGCCAGGTCGGGGCGTCCCCAGCGGGTCTGGGAGCCCTCCGTGCGCCGCCAGTCGACCAGGTCGACCGGCAGCTCGTCGAGGAAGCGCGAGGCGGGGTTGTGCGAAGGCGCGCCCCAGGCGGACCGGACCACGGCGCGGGAGATGTAGAGCCGCTCGCGCGCCCGGGTGATGCCCACGTAGGCCAGGCGTCGCTCCTCCTCCAGCTCCTTCTGGTCGCCCAGGGACCTCAGGTGCGGGAAGACGCCGTCCTCCAGACCGGTCAGGAACACCACCGGGAACTCCAGGCCCTTCGCGGTGTGCAGCGTCATCAGGGTGACGACCCCGAGGTCCTCGCCATCGGGCACGTCGGGGATCTGGTCGCTGTCCGCCACCAGGGCGACGCGCTCGAGGAAGTCGGTGAGGCCGGGAGTGACGGTGCCCGCGTCCACGTCGGCGGGATCTGCCGAGGGCCCGGCCACCGGGTCCTCGGAGAACTCTCGCGCGACCGCGACCAGCTCCGCCAGGTTCTCGACCCGGGTGCCGTCCTGCGGGTCGTCCGAGGCCTCCAGCTCGGCCAGGTAGCCGGACCGCTCCAGCACCGACTCCAGGATGACGTCGGCGCGCTCCCCGGCCTCGACCATCGAGCGCAGCTCGTCGACCATCGCCACGAACGCCTCGACGTTCTTCAGGGACCGGGTGGCGATCCCCGGGGCTTGCGAAGCCCGGGTGAGGGCCTCCCAGAAGGTGGTCTGGTCACGTTGCGCGAGTGCGGAGATGCAGGCCTCGGCCCGATCCCCGATCCCACGCTTGGGGGTGTTCAGCACCCGCCGCAGCGAGATCTCGTCGGCGGGGTTGGCGAGCATCCGTAGGTAGGCCAACGCGTCACGGACCTCCTTGCGCTCGTAGAAGCGGACACCGCCGACCACCTTGTAGGGCTGGCCGGTGCGGATGAACACCTCCTCGAACACCCGGGACTGGGCATTGGTCCGGTAGAAGACCGCGATGTCGGCGGCGCGCTGGCCGCCGTCGACGAGCCGGTCGATCTCGTCGGAGACGAAGCGCGCCTCGTCGTGCTCGTCGTCGGCGACGTAGCCCACCACGCGCTCGCCGTCGCCGGCCTCGGACCACAGCCGCTTGGGCTTGCGCCCCTTGTTGTGCCCGATCACCGCGTTGGCGGTGGTGAGGATGGTCTGGGTGGAGCGGTAGTTCTGCTCGAGCAGGATGGAGCTGGCGTTGGGGAAGTCCTGCTCGAAGTCCAGGATGTTGCGGATGTTGGCGCCGCGGAACGCGTAGATGGACTGGTCTGCGTCACCCACCACCATCAGCTCCGCCGGCGGCACCCGCTGCTCGCCGGTCTCCTCGGGGTTGTCGGCGCACAGCTGGTGGATCAGGGCGTACTGGGCGTGGTTGGTGTCCTGGTACTCGTCGACGAGCACGTGCCGGAAGCGGCGACGATAGGTCTCGCGCACCTCGGGGAAGGCCTGGAAGAGGTGGACGGTGGACATGATCAGGTCGTCGAAGTCCATCGCGTTGGCCTCACGCAACCGCCGCTGGTAGCTCTTGTACGCCGCCGCGTACGCCTCCTCAAACCCGTTGTGGGTGTCCTTGGCGGCCTCGTCGGGATCGCGGAGCTCGTTCTTCTGGTCCGAGATCCAGTTGAGCACCGCACCGGGCTGGTAGCGCTTCGGGTCGAGCTCGAGGTCCTTGAGCACCAGGGTGATCAACCGCTTGGAGTCGGCCGCGTCGTAGATGGAGAAGCTGGACTTCAGGCCGAGTCGCTCGCTCTCCTTGCGCAGGATCCGGACGCAGGAGGAGTGGAAGGTCGAGACCCACATCAGGCGGGCTCTCTTGCCCACCAGCTCCTCCACCCTCTCCTTCATCTCCGCCGCGGCCTTGTTGGTGAAGGTGATGGCCAGGATCGATCCGGGGTGGGCGCCCCGCTCCGCGACCAGCCAGGCGATCCGACGGGTGAGCACGCGGGTCTTGCCCGAGCCGGCGCCGGCGACGACCAGGAGCGGCGCCCCGGAGTGGACGACCGCCTGGCGCTGGGGCTCGTTGAGCCCCTCCAGCAGGTCCTCCGCACTCGGGCCGCGGCGCTCTCGCGGGGCCCGCGGCTCCTGGTCGGGGGGCTGGACGTGCTCGAGGCCGGGAAGGATGAAAGGACTGCTCATGTCGGTGCCAACCCTACGCGGCGGCGCCGACGCCTCACCTCAGGCGTGCGCGGGCGACCAGAAGACGGCGACACCGATGTTGAGCACGGTCAGCGCGAGCAGCCCGAGGTACAGCCCCTGGGGGATGCTGGGCTTGCGCAGGTTGATCATGACCAGGGCCAGGATGACCAGCGCGATGGCGAACTTGACCGCGATCTTCACGTGGTTGACGTCGCCGTCCCCGGCCTCCAGGACACCCACCAGCGCGACGCCGGCGACGAACGCCGTGCCGGCGCCGTCGCGCATCAGGGCGTTGACCGACTTCTCCGATGCCGAGAGCTGGACGAGCAGCCCGCCGAGCAGGGCCGCGAAGCCCAGGATGTGGATGAAGAGCAGGATGAGGCGAAGGAGGTCCATGCCCTGAGGGTAGCGATCTCGCGGGCCCTCGCGGACCTTCGGGTCAGGTCTTGACGCCCCGCCTGCGCGGACTCGGGCGCACCACCAGCACCGGGCACGGCGCGTACTGCTGGACCCGCTGTGCCGTGCTGCCCAGCATCACGGTGTCACTGATCCCGCGGCTGCCGCTGGCCACCACCACCAGGCCCGCCTCGAGCTGCTTGGCCAGCTTGAGGATCTCGTTGGCCGGCGAGCCGCTCCGGATCTTGCGCTGGACCTTGGGCCCCCAGCCGTCGAACGTGCTGGCGATCTCGGCGAGCGCACCCTCGGCCGCGGCCCGGAACGAGCTGGTGCTCCCCGGACCCTGCTCCTGCCCCGCCAGGTCGTTGGCGAACGGCACGGCCGCCAGCGGGCGGATCACCGCGACCACCGTGACGGAGTCGACCTTGGTCGGGTCGACGAAGGACTTGAGGTATTTCGCTGCCGCCAGCGACTGCTTCGACCCGTCGGTCGCGATGAGCACGTGCATGGTTCAGACCGCCTTTCTGCTGTTGACCGCGAGCTGTGCCAGGTAGAGCACGAGACCCACCGCCACCAGGCCACCGCACCAGAGGAGGGACGACGGGTCGTCCCACACCACGTAGACCAGCAGCACCAGGTTGCCGACCAGCCCGAAGCCGAGCAAGGGCCGGTTGGCCCGGAACGTCTGCTCGCCGTCGTCGCTCCCGGTCAGCTTGAGGCAGGCGATGATCACCAGGGCGTAGATGAACAGCAGGAACACCACCGTCACGGTGGCCAGGCGCGCCACCAGGTCCACGGAGCCGTCGGTGGCCTCGGTGACCCAGGTGCCGATCACCAGCAGCAGCACCAGGATCACCGCGGAGAAGATCAGTCCCACCCAGGGACTGCGACGGCCCTGGTGGATCTTGCCGAAGACCCGGGGCACGACGTTCTCACGCGCCATGCCGTAGAGGATGCGGGGCTGGGTGACGACGGCGACCAGGGTGGTGTTGGTGATGGCGATCAGGGCGATGATCGTGAACACCGTGGTCATCACCCCGACCGGGATGGGGATCAGGTCGGCCTTGATGACCTCCAGGAGCGCCACGTCGGACTCGGTCAGCGTGGAGATGTTCACCGTCAGCGCCGCGGCGATCGAGACCAGCACGTAGATGATGCCGGCTGCCACCATGCCGCCGATGAGCGCTCGGGGGATGGATCGTTCCGGGTTGATCGTCTCCTCGGCCACGTTCACGGCGTTCTCGAAGCCGGTCATCGAGAAGAACGCCAGGGCCACACCGCCCACGATCGCGAAGATCACGTTGCTGCCCTGCGGCACCTCGAACTCGGTCAGCACGCCGAAGTCGGCGTCGCCCTGCGCGGCGTACCAGAATCCGATGCCGATGATGATCACCAGGCCGGCGATCTCCACCCACGTCATGATCATGTTGGCGACCACCGACTCGGTGATGCCCAGGTAGTTGATCACGGTGAGCACCACCAGGAAGAGCAACGCCACCAGCAGCGTGGGTGGGAGCGTCCACAGCTCGGCGAAGTACTGCGCGAAGCCGGTCGCCAGGGAGCCGGCTGCGGCGAAGCTGGCCGAGAGGAAGCTGATGGTGACCAGGAAGGTGAGCGCCTGGTTGCCGAAGGCCTTGTTGACGTAGAGGGAGGCCCCGGCCGCCTGCGGATACTTGGTGGCGAGCTCGGCGTAGGCCAGCCCGGTGATGGCGGCGATGGAGACGCCCACCGCGAAGGCGATCCAGAAGGCTCCGCCCACCTCGCCGGCGACGGCGCCGATGAGCACGTAGACCCCGGAGCCGAGCACGTCCCCCAGGACGTAGAAGAAGAGGAGCCGCCCGGTGATGGACCGCTTCAGCTCCGCGGAGCCCTGGTCCTTGGTCTCAGTCACCCCGATCGGGTGCCCGTTGCGGGTGCCCCCGAAACCTGGCGGAGCACCGCGATGCCGGCGCCCTCAGAGCAGACGACGGTCCGAGGCCCACTTGGTCAGCTGGTGGCGCGAGGACAGCTGCAGCTTGCGCAGCACCGAGGACATGTGGGTCTCGACGGTCTTGATGGAGATGAACAGCTCACGCGCCACCTCCTTGTAGGCGTAGCCGCGAGCGATCAGGCGCATCACCTCGCGCTCCCGCTCGGTCAGCCGGTCCAGGTCCTCGTCCACCGCGGTCACCTGGATGGAGCCGGCGAACGCGTCGAGCACGAAGCCGGCGAGCCGGGGTGAGAAGACCGCGTCGCCCTCGGCGACCCGCCGGATCGCCTCCACCAGCTCGGGACCGGTGATGGTCTTGGTGACGTAGCCCCGGGCACCGCCTCGGATCGTGCCGATCACGTCCTCGGCGGCGTCGCTCACGCTCAGCGCCAGGAACCGGGGGCCGGGCGCGTCTGCGGCTCGCGTGACTGAGCCCTGCAGCCGGGACATCACCTCCACGCCTCCACCACCGGGGAGGTGGACGTCGAGCAGCACCACGTCGGGACGGTGCCGGGCGATCGCGGTCACCGCCTCGTCGACGTCCGCGGCCTCGGCGACGACGTGCACCAGGCCCGGGCCGAGTGCGCCGAGCTCGGCGCGCACTCCGGCGCGGAACATCGCATGGTCGTCGACCAGCACCACGCGGACCTCGGTGCCGCCCGGCGTACCGGGCGCCGTCGGTGTCGTGCTCTCCACGTCAGTCCTCCTCCACGGGCATCCGCAGCCGCACCTCGGTCCCCTCGCGGGGCGAGGACCGGACCGAGGCGGTGCCGCCGTGCCGTTCCATGCGGTCGACGATGCTCGCCCGCACCCCCAGCCTGTCACCCGGCACGGCGGCCAGGTCGAACCCGGCCCCCCGGTCGCGCACGAAGAGCTCCACCGCGTCGGGCCCGGCCTCGGCATAGACGTCGACCCTGTCCGTCCCCGCGTGCTTGGCGGCGTTGACCATCGCTTCGCGGGAGGCGTGGACCAGGGGCCTCAGCACCTCGGTCAGGGCCGGATCCTCACCGACCGTCACCACGTCCACCGAGACGCCGTGCTCGTCCTCCACCCGGGCCGCGGCCTCCCGCACCGCGCCGAAGGTCGTCTCCGGTCCGGTCGACTCCCCGACGTAGAGCCACGAGCGCAGCTCGCGCTCCTGGGCACGCGCCAGCCTGGCCACGGTGGCTCCGTCCTGGGCGTTCTTCTGGATCAGCGCCAGGGTCTGCAGCACCGAGTCGTGGAGATGGGCTGCCACGTCCGCGCGCTCCTGGGTCCGGATGCGCTCGGCGCGCTCCGCCCCGAGGTCGGAGGCCAGCCGCAGCACCCAGGGCCCGAGGACGACGCCCAGCCCCAGGATGCCCAGCACGGCGGTCAGCGCGACGTCCCAGGTCAGCGACTGGTCGGCGTTGCTGAGCACGAACGCGGTGATGGCGCCGGCGACCAGGCACGCCCCGGCGACCATCCTCAGGTAGGAGGCCCAGGTCCCGGTGCCGAAGATCGCCCGCAGCGGGCCCATCCGACCGGTGGTGTCGAGCCAGCGTTCCCGCTGTGCCTCGTCGGCCTGGCGCCACAGCAGCGCGACGCCGACGCCGGCCAGCACCAGGGGCCAGAGGAAGCCTCCGGCCCCCACGAACGCCTGGAAGGCCAGCACCAGACCGAGGGCGAGCGCGCCCAGAGCGATGGCCGGCCCGACGTCGGTGAGCCGGGAGACCGGTCCGGGACGCTTCCCGGTGCGGGTGGCCCCCTCCAGGCCCGGCGCCGCGGTCTCGAACCGGGCGTCCGAGGGCAGGAAGAGCCACATCGCCGCGTACATGGCCACGCCCAGGCCACCGAGTGCGGTCGCGGCGACGAAGGCCACGCGCACCCACAGCACCGGCAGTGCCAGGTGCTGCGCCAGGCCCGAGGCCACCCCACCCAGGACGGGGTGCTCGGAGTCCCGGGCCGCGCGCCGGGGCTGCGGCCAGGCGTCGGGCGAGGGTGGGAGGATGTCGGCGGTCGTCATGACCCACCCATCGTCGCAGGCGAGGGCCGTACCGACCATGAGGTACACCCCCGAGGCGACCCCGAGATCCGGCAGCCACGCACCAGGCCGGGACCAGGGTCTCCCCCGATGGTGCACAGGCGCACTCGGCGACAGGCTGGGAGACATGGAAGAGACCTCAATGCCCGGGGCAGCCGGGCTGAACCCGCCACCGGGTGACGCACCCACCGACGGCCCCCGGGTGACCGGCGAGCAGGCACGCGACATCGGCCGGCTGCGCCGCCCCTACGACCGCAAGATCGCCGGCGTCGCCGCCGGGCTCGCCCGACAGTTCGACGTCGACCCCCTGGTCCTGCGCATCGCCTTCGTGGTGCTGGCGTTCTTCGGCGGCGCCGGGCTCGTGCTGTACGGCGCCCTGTGGCTGCTGCTTCCCGAGGACGGCGCCACCGCGGCCCCGCTCCCCCTGGACGAGCGGAGCCGCGGCATCGCGGTGATCGGTGCCGGCGTCCTGGCCGCGCTGCTGCTGCTCGGCGACTCCTGGAACCTCTACTGGTTCCCGTGGCCGCTCGCCCTGCTCGCCCTCCTGGTCTGGGCGTTGTTCTTCCGCGACGGCTCCCGGTCCTCCCGCGGGCCGGCGCCCGCCGACCCCATGGCCGGCACGCCGTACGGCGCCCCCGTCGCGCCACCCGAGGCCCCGAGCCCGCCGGCGTACCAACCCGTCTACCAACCGCCGACCCGGCCTCGGGACCCGCGCAAGCGCGGGCCGCTGCTCTTCTGGTTCACCTGCGCCCTGGTCGCCCTGGCTGTCGGCGTGCTGGGCATCGTCGACCTGGCCGGGGCGCCGGTGGTGGACAGCGCCTACTCCGCCCTGGCCCTGGCGGTGATCGCGGTGATGCTCCTGGTCGGGGCGTTCTACGGAAGGGCCGGCGGGCTGATCCTGCTCGGCCTGGTCGCCGCCAGCGTGATGGCCGGCAGCATGGCGACCGAGGAGTTCCGCGGTGAGCGGCTCGAGGCCGTCCCGTTCTCCCCCGAGCAGGTGCAGGACGACTACGAGATGAACACCGGCGAGCTGGTCCTGGACCTGCGGGAGGTGGCGGACCTCGAGGCGCTCGACGGGCGCAACGTGACCCTGTCCGGCGGAGTCGGGAGGATCGAGGTGCTGCTGCCCGAAGGACTCGACGCCGACGTGACCGCGGAGGTCGGGGGGCCGGGGCACGTGGAGCTCTTCGAGACCGTCGACCGTGGCGGGATCGGCACCAGCGCCACCGCCTCGAGTGCCGGCAGAGACGACCAGCCCCTGATCGAGCTCGCCGTCGAACTCGGCGTGGGCGAGATCGTCGTGAAGACCAAGATGGTGGGAGAGCGACCGTGACCGAGCACGAGAACACCGATCCGTACGCCGCCGACGAGTCCGCCCAGCGGGCCGACGGACGGCACCCGCTCAACGTCACCCACCTGGTGATGGGGATCGCCTTCCTCAGCTTCGTCGGGGTCTGGGCCCTGATCTCCAGCGACCTGGTGCGCATCGACGACCTGCGGTGGCTGCTCCCGGTGCCCTGGGTGCTGGCGGGGCTGGGCGGGCTGCTCGCGACCGCGTTCGGAACTCGCCGCTCCAGCTCGGGCTGAGGCAGACGAAGTGGTGGATCGATGTCGCGGGCGGCCCCGCCAGCTGCATCAAGTCACCACTTCGCCCGGCGGCCCAGGCCCTGCACCGCCGGCACGGCGAGGTCGGGGTGGTCGGTGATCACCCCGTCCACCCCGGCCGCCAGGAACGCCCGCACCTCGGCGGCCAGGCCACCGTGCGCCTCGGGTCCCCCGGGGCCGCGGAGGTCGCTGGGCAGGTAGCGGTTCTCCGCCCGCAGCGTCCACACGTGCACGGTGAGCCAGTGCCGGTGAGCGCGGCGCACCAGGTCGGTGGGAGCACCCAGCCTCCCCTCGGGGTCCCGCGGCAGCACCAGCGAGCGCGCCACCCCCAGCCCGTCGGCGTACTCGGAGATCCAGGCGAGGCCCTCGGGGGAGACCAGGTCGGCCCAGGTACGAGGGTCGCCAGCGAGCTCCAGGTCCCGGGGGCTCCCCTCCCCCTCCTCGAGGAGCTGCACCAGCGGGAGCCGGCAGAGCCCCGCGAGCTCGCGCAGGACGCCCGTCTCGAAGGACATCACGCTGACCCGCGAGCGCGGGTCGGCCAGTCCGTGCCGCGCCAGGTCCGCCAGCAGCGGGGGCACCAGGGGCAGACCCCGGGCCGCGAAGTGGCTCGGGTGCTTGAGCTCCACCATCAGTCCCACGGTGCGTCCCCGACGACTGGCCTCCGCGCCCACCGCCGCCAGCACCTCGTTGAAGGTGGGCACGCCTTCCACCCCGTCGTGGGAGGCGCTGTGGGCGCGCAGCTCGGGGTGGCGCTCCCGGGCAGCCAGCCGCTTGACCTCCGCCAGGGTCAGGTCCTCGGTGAACCAGCCGGTCACCGGTTGTCCGTCGACGACCCTGGTGGTGCGGTGGGGGGCGAGCTCGGGGTGCTCGGCGACGTCGGTGGTCAGCGAGAGCTCGTTCTCGTGGCGTGCCACCAGCACCCCGTCGGCGGTGATGACCAGGTCGAGCTCGATGTCGTCGACGCCCATCCGGATCGCGGTCCGGTAGGCGTCGAGGGTGTGCTCGGGCCGGTGCCCGCTGGCGCCCCGGTGCGCCACCACCGCCGGGGTGACGACGAGGCTGCGGGTGGTGCTCCGAGTGGGAGCCGGGGCCTGCTTCTGGGCGACCATGGGACAACCGTCGTGCCCCCCGGCAGCGCCGGGCCGACGGGTGCCGGTCGGTGAGGTGGCCAGCAGGTGAACTCTGGTCGCCACCGCAGGGTGTCCCCCGCCACCCCCTCCGCGCCGTAATTGATTCGCCGCCGCGCCGGGTCGGACCGTAACCTTGGGCGAGTGCGCCAACTGCCCCTGACCGATCCCGGCACCGCCGACCATCGGTCCCCGGGCCGCTTCCTGTGGTGGCTGGCCAAGGGCCAGTGGCAGACCCTGGCGGGCGGCATGGCCTTCGGGATCGTGTGGATGGGCGCCCAGGCCGTGATGCCCGCGGTCCTGGGTCGAGCCATCGACCACGGCGTCGCGGACCGCGACTTCGACCAGCTGCTCGTCTGGGCCTCGGTGATGCTGGCGATCGGGCTGGTCCAGGCCTTCTGCGGGATCATGCGGCACCGCTTCGCGGTCACCAACTGGCTCATCGCCGCATACCGCACGGTGCAGCTGGTCGGCCGGCACACCGTCCACCTGGGCGGCACGCTGCCGCGGAAGGTCTCCACCGGTGAGGTGATCGCGATCGGCACCAGCGACCTCTCGCACCTGGGCCAGGTGATGGACGTGACCGCGCGCTTCGTCGGGGCGGTCGTCTCGTTCGTCCTCGTCTCGGTGATCCTGCTCAGCACCTCGGTGACCCTGGGCCTGGTGGTCCTGATCGGCGTCCCGCTGCTGATGCTGCTCATCGGCCCGATCCTGAGCCCGCTGCAGCACCGCAGCGCCCACCAGCGACACCTGATGGGTCGGCTCTCCAACACCGCCACCGACATCGTGAGCGGGCTGCGGGTGCTGCGCGGCATCGGCGGCGAGCAGGTCTTCCTGGGCCGCTACCGCCGCCAGTCCCAGGAGACCCGGCGGGCCGGGGTGGAGGTGGCGCGGCTGCAGTCGGTCCTGGAGGCGCTCCAGGTCTTCCTGCCCGGCTTCTTCGTGGTCCTGGTGGTCTGGCTGGGCGCCCGCTCCGCCGTCGCCGGGGAGATCAGCGTCGGCGAGCTGGTGGCCTTCTACGGCTACGCGGCGTTCCTGATGATCCCACTGCGCACGGTCACCGAGTACGCCAACAAGTTCATCCGGGCCCGTGTCTCGGCCCGGCGCGTGTGCACGGTCCTGGCGCTGACCCCCGACCACACCGATCCCGAGACTCCCGCACCATCGCCCCCGCCCGGCTCGGAGCTGTACGACGCCCGGACGGGGCTGCGCGTCGGTCCCGGTCGCCTGGTGGCCGTGGTCTGCGAGCGCCCCGACGAGTCGGCGCTGCTGGCGGACCGGCTGGGGATGACCGCTGCCGAGATCGACCACGACGTCACGCTGGGCGGCACGCCGCTGCCCGCGCTGCGGCGCCGCGAGGTGCGCGAGCGGATCGTGGTCTCCGACACCGGCGCCACCCTGTTCTCGGGTCGCCTCGGCGACCGGCTCGACGTGACCGGCAGGGGCGGGGCCGAGGCCGTGCACGCCGCCCTGGCCACGGCCAGCGCGCAGGACGTGCTCGAGGCACTGCCGGAGGGCCTGGACAGCCTGGTCTCCGAGCGGGGCCGCAGCTTCTCCGGTGGACAGCGCCAGCGCCTGGTGCTGGCGCGCGCCCTCACCGGCGACCCGGAGATCCTCGTCCTGGTCGAGCCCACCTCTGCGGTGGACGCCCACACGGAGGCACGGATCGCGGCGCGCCTGCGCCAGCACCGTGCCGGCCGGACCACGGTCGTCACCACCACCAGCCCGCTGATGCTCGACGCCGCCGACGAGGTGGTCCTGCTCGAGGAGGGCAAGATCGTGGCCACGGGCACCCACACCGAGCTGCTGGACTCCTGTCCCGCCTACCGCGCCGTGGTCACGCGCGAGACCGAGGAGGTCCTGCAATGAGCGTCGGGACCTCGCTGCCGGTCGCGCAGGGCCGGGACGTCGGCCGCTACGCCCTGTCCGTCGGGCGACGCCATCCCCGGCTCCTGGTCACCGCCCTGACCCTGCACGTGCTGGCCGCCGTCACCGCGCTGGCGGCCCCCCGCCTGCTCGGCGAGCTCGTCGAGGCCGTCGAGACCGGCACCACCGTGGGTCACGTCGACAAGGTGATCATGGTGCTCGCGGGCTTCCTGGTGGCCCAGACGGTGATCACCCGTTATGCCCGGCTGGTCAGCCAGGTGCTCGGTGAGCAGGTGCTGGCCGAGCTGCGCGAGGACTTCGTGGACAACGCGCTGGCGCTGCCGATCAGCACCGTGGAGTCGGCCGGCTCGGGCGACCTGATGACCCGCACCAGCCGCGACGTGGAGCAGCTCGGCTGGTCGGTGCGGATGGCCCTGCCGGAGTGGACCATCGCGATGGTCACCGCCGTGCTGACGCTGGGGGCCGCGATCAGCGTCGGCTGGTGGGTGGCGCTGCCCTGCCTGCTCGCACTTCCGCCGCTCGTGGTGGGCCTGCGCTGGTACCTGGCGCGGGCGAAGGACGGCTACCTGCGCGAGTCGGCGACGTACTCCCAGATCAACGCCACGCTCAGCGAGACCGTGGAGGGTGCCCGCACGGTCGAGGCGCTCGGTCTCTCCGAGGAGCGGGTCCGGCAGATCGACGCGGACTGCAAGGCCTCCTTCGACGCCGAGCGCTACACCCTGTCCCTGCGCACCCGCTTCTTCCCCAGCATGGAGATCTCCTACCTGCTGCCGACCGTGGCCACGCTGCTGTTCGGCGGCTGGCTCTACACCCGGGGCAGCGTCAGCCTGGGAGAGGTCACCGCGGCCACGCTCTACGTGCAGATGCTGATCGACCCGGTGGACCGGATCGTCTCCATCCTCGACGAGCTGCAGATGGGCGCCGCCTCCCTGGCGCGGCTGCTCGGTGTGGCCCAGGTCCCCGACGACCGCGAGGCCACCGACGCCCAGCCCCTGGACGAGCGGCTCGAGGCCTCCGACGTCCGGTTCTCCTACGTGGAGGGCCGCGACGTGCTGCACGGGGTGTCGATCGACATCGGTGCGGGCGAGCGGATCGCCATGGTCGGTCCCTCCGGGGCGGGGAAGTCGACGCTCGGACGCCTGCTGGCCGGCATCCACCCGCCCCGCACCGGGTCGGTGACCGTGGGCGGTGTGGGCCTGACCGAGCTGCCGCTGGCAGACCTGCGCGGCCACGTCGCCCTGGTCACCCAGGAGCACCACGTCTTCGTCGGCTCGGTGCGGGAGAACCTCGCCCTGGCGGTGCCCGAGGGACGGGTCGCGACCGACGACGACGTGCTGGCAGCCCTGGAGGCGGTCGACGCCCAGGACTGGGTCCAGGCACTCCCCCAGGGCCTGGACACCGAGGTGGGATCCGGCGGAGTCGCGCTGTCCGCACCGCAGGCCCAGCAGATCGCGCTGGCCCGGCTGGTGCTGGCCGACCCGCACACCCTGGTCCTCGACGAGGCGACCTCGTTGATCGACCCGCGCGCCGCTCGCCACCTGGAGCGCTCGCTGGCCGCCGTCCTGCACGGACGCACGGTGGTGGCGATCGCGCACCGGCTCTTCAGCGCCCACGACGCCGACCGCGTCGCGGTGGTCGAGGACGGGGTGATCTCCGAGCTCGGCTCGCACGACGAGCTGGTCGCCGCCGGCGGGTCGTACGCCGCGCTCTGGGACTCCTGGCACGGCCGCGACTGACGGCTCCGGCGCCTGCGTCAGGAGTCGATGGAGGCCATGTCCCCGTACCTGTCGCCGGCCACGGCGCCGCGCGGCACGGCCTCGGTGAGCGCGTCCAGGTCGGCGGGGCTGAGGGTCAGGGCCGCGGCACCGACGTTCTCCTCCAGGTACTTCACGCGCTTGGTCCCGGGGATCGGCACGACGCCGATGCCCGCGCGCTCCTGCTGGGCGAGCACCCACGCCAGCGCGAGCTGGCCCGGGGTGCAGCCCAGGCCGTCGGCGATCTCCCGGACCCGCTCCACCAGCCGCAGGTTGGCCGCGAGGTTCTCCCCGCTGAAGCGGGGGAAGTACCCCGACCGGCGGGAGTCGGTCTCCGGGAGCGAGTCGTCGGCGGTGATCTTCCCGGTGAGGATCCCCCGCCCCAGCGGGGAGTAGGGCACCAGGCCGATCCCGAGCTCGGCGAGCGTGGGCAGGATGGTCTCCTCCAGGTCGCGGGTGAACAGCGAGTACTCGGTCTGCAGGGCCGTGATCGGGTGCACCTGGTGCGCCCGGCGGATGGTCTGGGCCGAGGCCTCGGAGAGACCGAGGTGGCGCACCTTGCCGGCGGCGACCAGCTCGGCCATCGCACCGACGGTCTCCTCGATGGGGACCGCGGGGTCGACCCGGTGCTGGTAGTAGAGGTCGACGTGGTCGACCCCGAGGCGCTGCAGCGAGGCGTCGCAGGCCCGGCGCACGTAGTCCGGGCTCCCGTTGATCCCGACCATGGTGCCGTCGGGGGTGCGCTCGTTGCCGAACTTTGTCGCCAGCTGCACCTCGTCGCGGCGGCCCGCGATGGCCTTGCCGACCAGCTGCTCGTTGGTGAACGGGCCGTACATGTCGGCGGTGTCGAGGAAGGTGACGCCGAGGTCCAGGGCGCGGTGGATGGTCTCGATCCCGCCCTTCTCGTCGGGGGTCCCGTAGAACTCCGACATGCCCATGCAGCCGAGGCCCAAGGTCGAGACGGTGAGGGCGGAGGTGGTCCCGAGGGTGCGTGTGGTGAGGGTCATGGCTCCACTCAAGCCCCTGGAGCGCGCTCCACGTCAAGGCCGGCGACGGCCTCGTAGTTCCCGATCTTGGCCTCGATCGCGCCCAGGTGCTCGGTAACCTCGCTGAGCCGGGCAAGCACCGCCTGGCGGTGGGCGCGCAGCAGGTCCAGCCGGGCGTCCTCGTTGCCGCTGCCCTCGCGCACCATGGCGGCGTACCGGCGTACGTCGCGGATCGGCATGCCGGTGGCCCGGAGCCGGGTCACCATCTCGATCCACCGCAGGTCGGCCTCCTCGTAGCGCCGGTGCCCGGTCGTGGAGCGCCCGACCGGGCGCAGCAGCAGGCCGTCGCGCTCGTAGTAGCGCAGCGTGTCGATGCTGAGTCCCGCGCGGTCCGCGGCCTCGGCGATGGTCAGGCCGGCGCTGGTCCCGCTGGTCGTCACCGTGGTCATCGTCCCAGTCTCCGCCCTGGAGCCCGCCCCAGGTCAACCCCGCATCCAGCGCCGCGAAGTTCGCCGATTCGCCAGCGGCCAGGGCTGAGGCGCGTGGAGAATCGCCGCAGTCGGCGGGGAGGGGAGCACAGTGAGCGATCGCCGGGAGCAGCGCCGCCGCGCGCACTGGTTGGAGGCTCAGCTCCGAGAGCTCGACCGGCTGGACGCCCGGCACGGACTGGGCGCTAGCCCCTTCACCGTCGAGCAGCGCCGGCCTCGGCGCACCTACGGCCCCGCACTGCTCGGCCTCACGGTGGCGATGGTGCTCCTGGTCGCGGCCTTCCTCACCTCCGCCGACCCGCAGGTGGCGCGCGTGCGGGAGCTGTTCGGCATCGAGGTCGCCCCGACCGGCGACGTGCCCGGCGCCCACTACACGTTCATGCAGCACCAGCAGGGGTCACCGGAGCCGATCGGCTACGACCCGTGCACGCCGATCCGCTACGAGATCAACGCGACCGGCGCGCCAGAGGACTACCTGGAGTACGTCGAGACCTCGGTGGAGCGGGTCAGCGAGGCCAGCGGCCTGGTGTTCGAGTACGTGGGGCTCACCGACTCCCGCAACTTCGACCTCGACGGCGACGCGGCGGGCCGGCCCCCGGTGCTGGTCGGCTGGGCCACCGAGGACGAGTACGAGCCCCTGGCCGGCAACGTGGCCGGGGTCGCCGGGAGCGCGTCGCTGCCGGTCTTCCCCGGCCACGCGCAGTACGTCACCGGCCGGGTCGTGCTCGACACCGAGGTCTTCGGCTCCTCCGACTTCACCGGCCACCAGCTGCAGCCGATCGTGGACCACGAGTTCGCCCACCTGGTCGGGCTCGACCACGTGGAGGACCCGGGCGAGCTGATGGACACCGACGGCACCGCGGTGACCAGGTTCGGCGAGGGCGACCTCGCCGGCCTCGCCCGCCTGGGCGGACTGCCCTGTCTGTAGCCCGGCCCGAGGGGTCTCTTGCTACTGTGACACCGGTTACTGTGACAGTGGTTCTGTCACAGTCCGACGCGCCGCGCCCTACCCGAAGAGGATCCGAATGAAGCTCTCCACGACGCTGATGTACGACGGCAACCCGCGACAGGCGGCCGACACCGTCGCGTCGTACGAGCAGGCCGGGCTGGACACCGTGTGGGTGGCCGAGGCCTACGGCTTCGACTCCCCCACCCTGATGGGCTACCTGGCCGCCAAGACCGAGACGGTCGAGATCGGATCCGCGATCCTCAACATCTACTCCCGCACCCCGGGTGCGCTGCTGCAGACGGTGGCGGGGCTGGACAACGTCTCGGGCGGACGCGCCATCCTCGGTCTCGGGGCCTCGGGCCCGCAGGTGATCGAGGGCTTCCACGGCGTCCCCTACGCCAAGCCGCTGGGCCGTACCGCCGAGGTCATCGACCTGGTCCGCCGCGGCCTCAAGCGCGAGAAGCTGACCTCCGACGGCATCTTCCACCTGCCGCTGGACCGCGAGGACGGGGCGGTCACCGGCCTGGGCAAGCCGCTGAAGATCCTGACCCACCCGGAGCGGGACACGGTGCCGATCTTCATCGCCGCGCTGGGCCCCAAGAGCGTGGAACAGGCCGCGAGCATCGCCGACGGCTGGATCCCGCACCTGTTCCACCCCGAGAAGGCGCACCTGGTGTGGGGCGACGCGCTCCAGGCAGGCCGGGCCCAGCGCGCGGCCGACCTGGGGCCGCTGCAGATCACCGCCGGCGGGATGCTCGCCATCGGCGAGGGACCCGAGACCAAGGCGCTGCTCGACTTCGCCCGCCCGCTCTTCGCGCTCTACGTCGGCGGCATGGGCGCCAAGGGCAAGAACTTCTACAACGACGTCGCGAAGTCCTACGGCTACGAGCGCGAGGCCGAGGAGATCCAGGACCTCTACCTCTCGGGCAAGAAGAAGGAGGCCGAGGCCCTGATCCCCACCGACTGGCTCGAGGCGGCCAACCTGGTCGGGCCGGAGTCCTACGTCAAGGAGCGGATCGCGGCCTTCGCCGAGGCCGGGGTCACCAGCCTCAACATCGTCCCGGTCACCGAGGACCCGCTGGACGCCATCGCCAAGGTGAAGGAGTGGGTCTCGTGACCTCGCCCGTCTTCGAGTCCGAGCACGAGGACTTCCGTCAGAGCGTCCGCACGTTCCTGGACAAGGAGGTCGTGCCGCACCACGCCCAGTGGGAGGCCGACGGGATCGTGCCCCGGGAGCTCTGGCGCAAGGCCGGGGCCGCGGGGCTGCTGTGCTTCGACGTGCCTGAGGAGTACGGCGGTCCGGGCATCGACGACTTCCGGTTCAACGTGATCGTCTCCGAGGAGGCGACCCGGGTCGGTGCGAGCGGCCCGGGCTTCTCCGTGCACACCGACATCATCGTGCCGTACCTGATCAGCCTGGGCACCGAGGAGCAGAAGCAGCGCTGGCTGCCCGGGTGCGTGTCGGGCGAGATCATCACCGCGATCGCGATGACCGAGCCGGGTGCGGGGTCGGACCTGCAGGGCATCCGGACCACGGCCGTGGACGCCGGCGACCACTACGTGCTCAACGGCTCCAAGACCTTCATCTCCAACGGCATCAACGCCGACGTGGTGATCGTGGTGGCGCGCACCGACCCCGACGCCGGGCACCAGGGCATCAGCCTGCTGGTGGTGGAGCGCGGCATGGCGGGCTTCGAGCGAGGACGCAACCTGGACAAGATCGGCATGCACGCCCAGGACACCGCGGAGCTGTCGTTCAGCGACGTCCGGGTGCCCAAGGAGAACCTCCTCGGCGAGGCCGGGCAGGGCTTCATCTACCTGATGATGAACCTCCCCCAGGAGCGCCTGATCATCGGCGCCCAGGCGGTCGCGGCAGCCGAGTACGTCGTCGGGCTCTGCATCGACTACGCCCGTGAGCGCGAGGCCTTCGGTCGACCGATCGGCAAGTTCCAGCACAACCGCTTCCTGCTGGCCGAGATGGCCACCGAGGCGCGAGTGGCTCGCGCCTTCCTCGACGACTGCCTGCGCAAGCACCTCGACAAGGAGCTGACGGCGGTGGACGCGGCGATGATCAAGTGGTGGGCCACCGAGCTCCAGAACAAGCTGGTCAACCAGGGCGTGCAGCTGCACGGCGGCTACGGCTACATGCGGGAGTACCCCATCGCCCGGGCCTACGTGGACAGCCGCATCTCCACGATCTACGGAGGCACCACCGAGATCCAGAAGGAGATCATCGGCCGGTCGCTCGGCATCTGAGTCGTCGGGGCCACAACTGGGTACCTACCGCACACGAAAGCC
This sequence comes from Nocardioides houyundeii, assembly GCF_002865585.1. NCBI lineage: Bacteria > Bacillati > Actinomycetota > Actinomycetes > Propionibacteriales > Nocardioidaceae > Nocardioides > Nocardioides houyundeii. The sequence goes on from NZ_CP025581.1 coordinate 2,841,298, forward strand.
TTGACGGGCCCGCCGCCGAGGCAGTGCATCGAGGAGATGGCCACATGACGACGACTCCGGACGAGCCGCTGAGCGACGACCAGATGAGCACCGAGCAGGGCGACCTGACCGGCACGACCCCCGGCCTCGGCGACGCCGACGGAACCGACGCCGACGGGACGGACGGCACCGACGGCGACTCCGGCGACGCCGACGGCACCGACTCGCACGACGCGGACGGGACCGACTCCGGTGACGCCGACGGGACCGACGGCACGGACGGCGCCGCGCTCTGAGCATGCTCGACCTGCTGACCGGTGATGCCCAGGCCTTCCTCACCAAGACCTGGGCGTCACGGGTGCACGTGCACCACACCGAGCCGGCGGCGCTGACCGGTCTGCTGGGGCTGGCCGACGTCGACCGACTGCTCACCTCCAGCGCCATCCGGACGCCCGCCGTCCGGGTCGCCCGGGACGGCGCGGTGCTGCCCGAGTCGGGCTACACCCGCGGCGGCAGCCTCGCCGGCCGTCCCCTGACCGGGCTGGTGGACCCGGCCAAGCTGCTGGGCCTGCTGGACGACGGCGCCACCGTGGTGCTGCAGGGCCTGCAGCGCTACTGGCCTCCGCTGGCGGACCTGGTGGCACAGCTCGAGCTGGAGCTCGGGCACCCGTGCCAGGCGAACGCCTACCTGACTCCTCCCGGCGCGCAGGGCTTCGCGGTGCACAGCGACAGCCACGACGTGTTCGTGTTCCAGACCCACGGCACCAAGCTGTGGGAGATCGACGGCGCCGAGCTGCTGCTGGAGCCCGGAGTCGTGGCCTACCTCCCGACCGGGACTCCGCACGCCGCCCGCGCCCAGGAGTCGATGTCGCTGCACGTGACCCTGGGGATCAACCAGCTCACCTGGCGGGCCCTGGTCGAGCGGGCCGTGGCGGAGGCCGTGGACCAGGTGCCCGACACCCATCTGCCCGCTGGCTACCTCCAGGACCCGTCGGTGCTGGCCGAGGGCCTCGCGCCGCACCTGGCGGCCGTCGCGGACGCCGTACGCGCGGAGGCGCCCGGAGCCGTCGCGGAGCGGCAGGTACGCCGATTCCTCACCGGCCGACCGTCCCGGCTGGCCGGGTCGCTGGTGGACCGGGTCGGGCTGGCAGCGCTGGATCGCGGCACGCCGCTGGAGCGCCGGCCGGGGGTGCCGTGCGTCCTCGAGGATGCCGAGGACCGGCTCCGGGTGCTGCTGGGCGACCGGGTGCTCGTGGTGCCAGCCCGACTGCGACCCGCCCTGGAGGAGGTGGCGCGCCGCGACACCCTCGTCCCCGGCGATCTCGAGGGGGTCCTGGACCTCCCCAGCGCCGTGGTGCTGTGCCGCCGACTCGTCCGGGAGGGGCTGCTCCGGATTGCCTGAGATGTTCCGCTGCTCCGTGGCCAGCCGGATCCGCGACGACGACCTGGCCGGCACCGCCTCCACGGTGCGCAGCTTCCTGCTGCTCCAGCACCCCGGGCCCTGGGGCGTGGACGCGCTGCGCGACGCCCGGCTCCCCGACGGGCTCGGTGATCGGCTGCGCGCCGAGGCCCATCGCGCCCGTACCCGGGTGCTGCTCATCCGCCGGGCCGGGCGCAGCGCCGACCGGGCGGTGCGGGTCTTCGCGGCACGAGTGGCCGGAGCAGACTCCTGGCTGGGCACGGCCACGCTCGACAGCATCGCCGAGGTGGCCGACCTCGACCTGGTGGCACTGGCCCGCGGCGAGCACGCGGGTCTGGAGACCCACGAGGAACCGGTGCTGGCGGTGTGCACCCACGGGCGCCACGACGTGTGCTGCGCCGAGCGCGGTCGGCCCATCGCGCGGGCACTCTCGGCCGACCCTGCCCTGGCGGACCAGGTGTGGGAGTGCTCCCACATCGGCGGCGACCGGTTCGCCGGCAACGTGCTGGTGCTGCCCCGAGGGCTCTACTACGGCGGCCTGGACCCCGACACCGCGCTCGAGGTCGGCCGCGCCCACCGCCGGGGCAGGCTGGTGCTGGAGAACCTGCGCGGTCGGTCGGACCTGCCGATGGTCGTGCAGTCGGCCGAGATCGCCCTGCGCCACCACCTCGGGCTCACCGGCCTGGACGACGTGGTGCCGCTGGCACGCACCACCCAGGGCGACCGGACCACCGCCCGGTTCGCGGTCACTGCCGTGGGCCACCACCGGACCGAGGAGGCCGAGGTGGTGATGCGGCGGAGCTTCTCCGCAGAGCCCCATCGGCTCACCTGTGCCGCGGTGCGGCCCGACCCGGTGCCCCAGCACGAGGTCGTCACCATCTCGCTCGGCTGACCTCCCGTCGTACGCCGCGCCACCGGCGACGAGGCACCTAGGCACGACGCCCAAGAAATTTAGAACTTGTTACAAGTGTTTTGCTTGCGCCGACCGCGCACAGTGGTGAGACTCACGTCACAACCACTGATGGAGGTCCACCACCCATGAACGCCGCCAACGACCAGGTCCTCGCCGAGCGCGCCCGGATCCAGGCGCTCGTCGAGGGACGAACGCTCATCGACTCCCTGGCCGAGACCGCCCAGCGGTACGCCGACGAGCCGGCGTACTCGGACCGCAACCAGGTGGACGAGGGGTGGCGGACGCTGACCTGGGGGCAGACCCGGGAGGCGGCGCTCGACGTGGCGGAGGGCCTGGCCGCCCTCGGCGTCGAGCCGGGCGACCCGGTGGCGGTGATGGCCACGAACCGGATCGAGCACGTCCTGGCGGACATGGGCTCGGTGCACGCGGCCGCGGTCCCGATGTCGATCTACAACACCCTCTCCCCGAGCAGGTCTCCTACATCGCCGAGCACTCCGGCGCGAAGGTGGCGATCCTGGAGCGCGAGGACCACCTCGCCCGTTGGAAGACGGCGCTGGACCGCGACCCCGGCATCAAGGTCGTGGTCATCGAGGCCGACGCGCCGGCCGGCGAGCGCTACACCACCTGGGACCAGCTCATCGAGGCCGGACGGGCCCGCCGGTCCGAGAATCCCGGGGAGCTCGAGGAGCGGCACGCCGCGGTCACCCCCGAGACCACGGCCACCATCCTCTACACCTCCGGCACCACCGGGAACCCCAAGGGCGTGGTGCTGACCCACCACAACGTGCAGTACGAGGCGGTGAGCACGCTGGAGGCCGCCGGCCTGGCCGAGGAGCGTCAGACCCAGATCAGCTATCTGCCGCTGGCCCACATCGCCGAGCGCATCCTGGGCGTCTACGGCCCCCAGATGCAGGGCAGCCACCAGTACTGCATCGCGGACCCCTCCGAGCTGCTGGCCACCCTGGGCGAGGTGCACCCCACCGCCTTCTTCGGCGTGCCCCGGGTGTGGGAGAAGATCCAGACCGGGATCGCGGCCAAGCTGGCCGCGGACCCCAACCCCGACAACGTCAAGATGGTGCAGGACTCGATGGCGGCCGGTCTCGCCTGGGTCGAGGCCCAGGAGGTCGGCGGCACCATGACGCCCGCGGTAGAGGAGGCCTACCAGCAGGCGGAGGCGGCGATCCTGGGCTTCCTGAAGCTGCTGCTGGGCCTGGACCAGGTGCGCTGGGCGGGTTCGGCCTCCGCGCCCATGCCGGTGGAGACCACCCGCTTCATGGCCGGCCTGGGCCTGAAGGTGTACGACGTCTACGGCATGACCGAGACCTGCGGCGCCGTCACCGCCAACGGGCCCGGCGACTTCCGGATGGGCACGGTGGGGCGGGCCACGCCGGGCATGGAGGTGGTGCTGGGCGAGGACGGCGAGGTGCTGGTGCGCGGCCCGGTCAACACCCCGGGATACCACCGCCAGTCCGACGCCACCCGCGCCCTGGTCGACGCCGACGGCTGGCTGCACACCGGCGACATCGGCACCATCGACTCCGACGGCTTCGTCTCGATCGTGGACCGCAAGAAGGAGCTGATCATCACCTCCGCGGGCAAGAACATCGCGCCCTCCAACATCGAGAGCTACCTCAAGGAGTCCCCGATCGTCGGGCACGCGATGGCCATCGGCGACGGCCGGCCCTACGTCGTCGCCGTGCTCACCCTCGACGGCGAGGTGGCCCCGATCGTGGCCCAGCAGATGGGGCTGGAGTTCACCGACCTCGCCGACCTCGCGAGCCGACCGGAGATCCGCAAGATGGCCCAGGACGCCGTCGACAAGGCCAACGAGCGACTCTCCCGCCCCGAGCAGGTCAAGGCCTTCGAGCTGCTCGGCAACGAGTGGACGGCCGAGTCCGAGGAGCTGACTCCCACGCTCAAGCTGAAGCGCCGAGTGGTGAACCGAAAGTACTCCGACATCGTGGACGCGCTCTACGCCTGATCCCCCCGCCAGCACGACTCTAGTAATTCGACCTGATTACTAGGGTCGCGCTCGCGGCGGATCTCCGGCGGGGTTACCTTTCTCCCCACCACCGGGGGACGCCTCCCCCGCCGATCACCAGGAGTCACCCCCGTGAGCGCCCCGTCCGGCACGTCCCCGCACACCCATGCCGTCATCGGCGCCGGGCCCACCGGCTTGGCCGCCGCCCGCAACCTCGCCAAGCGGGGTCTCCCCTGGACCGGCTACGAGCTGGCCCCCGGCGTGGGCGGGCTGTGGGACATCAGCGGGCCGCGCAGCACCGTCTACGACTCCGCACACCTGATCTCCTCGCGCACCACCACCGAGTTCACCGAGTTCCCGATGGCCCCCGGAGTCGCGGACTACCCCAGCCACCGCGAGCTGCTGCGCTACTTCAACGACTTCGCCGACCACTTCGGCCTCCGCGACGGCTTCCGGTTCGGCACCCTGGTCACCGCGGTCGTGCCCGAGGGCGAGGACTGGCTGGTGACCAGCACCGGACCCGACGGCACCAGCCGCACCGAGCGGCACGCCAGCGTCCTGGTCGCCAACGGCACGCTGAGCGAGCCCGCGGTCCCGGACCTGCCCGGCTCCTTCGACGGCGAGCTCTTCCACACCAGCGCCTACAAGCGGGCCGAGGTCTTCGCGGGCAAGCGGGTGCTGATCATCGGCGCCGGCAACTCCGGCTGCGACATCGCCGTCGACGCGGTGCACCACGCCGCCTCGGTCGACATCAGCGTCCGCCGTGGCTACTACTTCGTCCCCAAGTACCTCTTCGGTCGACCCTCCGACACCCTCAACCAGGGCAAGCCGCTGCCCGCGCGGATCAAGCAGGCGATCGACACCCGGGTGCTCAAGCTCTTCACCGGCGACCCGGTCCGCTTCGGCTTCCCCAAGCCCGACTACAAGATCTATGAGTCCCACCCGGTGGTGAACTCGCTGGTGCTGCACCACGTCGGCCACGGCGACATCCGGGTCCGGCCCGACATCGGCCGCCTGGACGGCGACGGGGTGGTCTTCGCCGACGGCGAGCGGGCGGGGTACGACGTGGTGGTGCTGGCCACCGGCTACCACCTGCACTATCCGTTCCTGGACCCTGCGCTGATCGACTGGGCCGGCCCGGGCACCGGGACGGCGCCCGACCTCTACCTCAACATCTTGCCCAGCAGCGCCCCCGGCCTCTTCGTGCTCGGCATGATCGAGGCCAGCGGGATCGGCTGGCAGGGGCGCTACGAGCAGGCCGAACTGGTGGCCGGCTACCTCGCGGCGCGCGCCGACCGACCGGAACGGGCCCGAGCGTTCGAGGAGCAGGTCCGCGGCCCGCGGCCTGACCTGAGCGGTGGCTACCACTACCTGGGACTGGAGCGGATGAGCTACTACGTCAACAAGGACGCCTACCGCGGCGCCGTGCGCGCCGCGACCGAGAGCCTGGAGGCACCCCAGTGATCGCACCGCTGATCGCCGACCTGACGGTGCTGGTCGACGACGTCGACAGCGTCAAGATCGCGTTCGAGGAGGGCTCGCTGACCACCCTCAAGATCGTCATCGGCGCCATCCTCTTCGGCATCGCGCTCGACACCAGGCTCGAGGACTTCGCCCTCGCCCTGCGGCGCCCGGGCACCATCGCCATCGGCGTCATCGCTCAGTTCCTGCTGCTGCCCGCCCTCACCTTCGGGCTGACCCTGCTGCTCGACGTGCGCGGCTCCGTCGCGCTGGGCATGATCCTGGTGGCGTGCTGCCCCCCGGGCAACGTGTCCAACATCCTGACCCACCGGGCCCGTGGCGACGTGGCGCTCTCGGTCTCCATGACCGCGGTCGGCAACGTGCTGGCGATCTTCCTGATGCCCCTCAACGTGGCCTTCTGGGGCGCCCTGCACCCGACCGGCAAGGAGGTGCTGGAGGACATCGAGCTCTCCGCGGTGGACATGCTGGTCGAGATCGGCCTGGTCATCGGGATCCCGTTCGCGGCCGGCATCGCCATCGCCCGGCTCTGGCCCGCGATCGCCTCGCGCGCCGGGAAGGTCGTCGGCCCGGTGGCCTTCCTCGGGCTAGGTGCGGTGATCGTGGTCGGCGTGGCCAACAACTGGTCCATCTTCGTCGACCACATCGGCGTCGTGGTGCTGGCGGTCTTCGCGCACGACGCTCTCGCCCTGCTGCTGGGCTACGGGATCGCCAGGGCCACCAGGCTGCCCCCGGCCAGCACGAAGGCGATGACCTTCGAAGTCGGCATCCGCAACGCCGGACTGGGGCTGCTGCTCGTCTTCACCTACTTCGACGGCCTCGGCGGCATGGCCCTGGTCGCCGCCTGGTGGGGCATCTGGGACATCATCGCCGGCCTCGCGGTGGCGCAGTGGTGGCGCCACCGGTCCCGCTCCGACTCCCCGGCCGAAAGGGCTCTGGCATGACGCGCATCCTGGTCACCGGCGGCAACGGCTTTCTCGGCAGCTCTGTGGTGCGGGGTCTCGCCGCCTCGGGCCACGAGGTCCTCAGCGGCGACCTCGCCGCACCCCGGACGTCCGTGCCGGGTGTCGAGCACCTGCTGATGGACGTCACCGACGCGGCAGCCGTGGACGCCGCCTTCGCCGACCGGGCCGTCGAGGTGGTGGTGCACCTGGCCTCCATCGTCACCCCCGGCAAGGACAGCTCGCGGGAGAAGGAGTACGCGGTCGACGTCACCGGCACCCGCCACGTGCTGGACGCCTGCCTGGCGCACGGCGTACGCCGGGTGGTGGTCTCCTCCTCCGGCGCCGCCTACGGCTACCACCGGGACAACGGCGCGACCCGGGGCGGCTGGCTCACCGAGGACGACCCGGTCCGCGGCAACGTCGAGTTCGCCTACAGCGACCACAAGCGGCTGGTGGAGGAGATGCTCGCCGACCTGCGCGTGAGCCACCCCGAGCTGGAGCAGGTGGTGCTGCGGATCGGCACGATCCTGGGGGCCCGGGTGGACAACCAGATCACCGCCCTGTTCGAGAAGAAGCGGCTGCTCAAGATCGCCGGAGCAGCCTCCCCGTTCGTGTTCATCTGGGACACCGACGTGGTGGCGGCGATCGAGCTGGCCGCCACCGGCGAGGTGACCGGCATCTTCAACGTCGCCGGCGACGGCGCCCTGACCGTCGACCAGATCGCCGCCGCGATGGGCAAGGCCACCATGGCGATCCCGGAGCCGGTGCTGCGCGCGGTGCTGGCGGTGGGCAAGCGGCTCGGGCTGACGGCGTACGGTCCGGAGCAGACGGTCTTCCTGGCCTTCCGGCCGGTGCTGGACAACACCCGGCTCAAGACGGTGCTGGGCCTGGTGCCCTCGCGCACCAGCGCGGAGGCGTTCGGTGCCTGGCAGCAGGCCCGGGGGCTGACCGGCCCCGAGGCCTGACCCCGGGGCCGCGGCGGGTCCGGAGTCCGCTACCTCAGGGCTACGCCCGATGGGGTAAAAGCCCGGCGCCTAGGGGGAAACCCTGATGCGTCGAGCCAGGAGTCCTGCTCCACTGGACCGATGCACAGACAGATCGCCGGAATGCTCACGGGTCGCGCCACCAAGTGGCTGGTGCTGGGCCTGTGGCTGGTCGTCACGGTGGTCGCGAGCACGTTCGCGGCCAAGCTCGTCGACGTGCAGAACAACGAGGCCTCCTCGTGGCTGCCGGAGAGCGCCGAGTCCACGCGCGCCCTGGAGAAGCTGACCTCCTTCCAGGACCCGAACTCCATCCCCACGGTCGTGGTCTACGAGAAGAGCTCGGGACTCACCGAGCAGGACCTGGCGGCGGCCACCGAGGACGCCAAGAGGTTCGCCGAGGTCGAGGGCGTCGAGGGTGAGGTCGTCGGACCGCTGCCCTCGCAGGACGGCGAGGCGCTGCAGACCATCGTCACCTTCAACTTCGGCTCGGACGGCTGGAACAGCCTGCCCGACGCCGCGGACGAGCTGAAGGAGATCGCGGGGATCAGCGGCGGCGACGTCTACATCGCGGGCGCCGGTGGCCAGGCCGCGGACTCCGCCGAGGCATTCGGCGGCATCGACACCACGCTGCTGTTCTCCACCCTGTCGGTCGTCATCGTCATCCTGCTCCTCACCTACCGCAGCCCGGTGCTGTGGATCCTGCCGATCCTGTGTGCCGGAGTGGCACTGTTCTCCTCCCAGGCGCTGATCTACTTCCTCGCCAAGTACGCCGACCTGACGGTGAACGGGCAGAGCTACGCCATCCTGACGATCCTGGTGATCGGAGCCGGGACCGACTACGCGCTGCTGCTGGTGGCCCGCTACCGAGAGGAGCTGCGCCGGCACGAGGACCGGCACGAGGCGATGGCGTTCGCGCTGCACCGCGCCGCTCCGGCCATCCTGGCCAGTGCCGCGACCGTGGTGCTGGGGATGCTGTGCCTGATGCTGGCGGAGATGAACTCCACCGCGGGCCTGGGCCCGGTCGCGGCGATCGGCATCAGCGTCACCTTCCTGGTCATGGTGACCCTGCTCCCGGCGCTGCTGGTGATCTGCGGTCGCTGGGTCTTCTGGCCCCGCGTGCCGTCCTTCCACTCCCCCGAGCCGACCCAGTCCGGCATCTGGGCGCGGGTCGGCCGCCGGATCGCGGTCCGGCCGCGCACGGTCTGGGTGGCGACGTCGTTGCTGCTCGCCGTCGCCTGCCTGGGCCTGCTCCGCCTGGACACCAGCGGCCTGTCGACCGAGGACTCCTACACCCGCGAGTTCCAGTCGATCACCGGCCAGCAGGCCCTGGAGGAGCACGGTCTGGTGGACCGGTCCAACACGGTGCAGGTGGTCGCCGACGCCGCGCAGGGCGACGCGGTGCGCCAGGCCATGGCCGGGGTCGAGGGCATCGCGTCGCCCAGCGACCCGGTCGTGATCGGGGACGTCGCCTACGTCGAGGCGGTGCTCGACCAGGACGTCTCCTCGCCGGCTGCCTTCGACGCGGTGGAGGCCATCCGGGAGGCGACCCACGCCGTGCCGGGTGCCGACGCGCTGGTGGGCGGCGGCTCGGCGTTCTACCTCGACACCAAGGAGGCGTCCAGCCGCGACAACCAGGTGATCATCCCGACCATCCTGGTGCTGGTGTTCCTGATCCTCACCGTGCTGCTCCGGGCCATCGTCTCGCCCCTGATCCTGGTGGCCACCGTGGTGCTCTCCTTCGGTGCCGCGATGGGCATCTCGGCGCTGTTCTTCGAGTACGTCTTCGGGTTCGCCGGCTCCGACCCGTCGTTCCCGCTGTTCGCGTTCGTCTTCCTGGTCGCCCTGGGGATCGACTACAACATCTTCCTGATGACCCGGGTCCGCGAGGAGACGCAGACCCGGGGCACCCGGGCCGGGTCCCTGGTGGCCCTGACCTCGACGGGTGGCGTGATCACCTCGGCCGGCCTGGTCCTGGCAGCGACGTTCGCGGTCCTGGGCACCATCCCGGTGGTCTTCCTCGCCGAGCTCGGGTTCGCGGTCGCGCTGGGCGTCATCCTGGACACCATGGTCGTCCGCTCGGTGCTGGTCACCGCCATCAACCTCGACCTGGGAGGCCGGATCTGGTGGCCCAGCAGACTGGACCGCGCCGACCGCACGGTCCAGCCGGTGGCGGCTCCCGACCTGGAGTCCGTGCCCTGACCGCGCCCTTGCTAGCCCCGACCGCTGGAGGAGCGCACCCGGCGCGAGATCGAGTCGATGGTCACGGCCAGCAGCAGCACGCCCCCGGTCACCATGAAGCGCACCGACGAGTCCACCCCGACCAGGTTCAGGCCCGTCTGGATGGCCTGCAGCACGATGATCCCCAGCAACGCCGAGTACGCCGACCCGCGGCCGCCGAACAGCGACGTACCGCCGATCACTGCCGCCGCGATCGCGGTCAGGTTGGTGTCGGTGGTGCCGCTGGCCTGGGAGACCGAGGTCTGGAGCCCCGCGGCGAGCAGGCCACCGACCGCAGCCAGGGTCGAGCCCAGGACGAAGACGGAGACGTAGATCCGGTCCACCTTGATGCCGGCACGGCGAGCCGCCTCCTCGTTGCCACCCACGGCGTACACGTGTCGTCCCCACCGGGTGCGCCTCAGCGCCAGGTCCATCAGCACCACCAGTGCGACGAAGAACAGCCACAGGTAGCTCCACCCGCGGTCGATGTTGACGTACCAGGTCAGCACCAGCAGCAGCACCAGCAGCGCTGCTGCCTTGACCAGCAGCACCGGCAGCCACGGGGTGCTGAGCTCGGCCCGGCGCCGTTGGGCGATGGTGAGCAGGCCGGAGCCGAGGTAGAGACCGGTGACCAGCACGACCAGGACGTAGGAGGCCACCGGGCTCAGGAACTCGAACCGGGTGAACTGGACCAGGAAGTTGTCCGAGGGCAGGTTGATCGTGCCGTTCTTGCCCAGCACGTAGAGCAGGGCTCCCTGGAAGCCCAGCAGCCCCGCCAGGGAGAAGACGAACGACGGCACTCCCAGCTTGTTGAACAGCCAGGCGTAGCAGAGCCCGATCACCACCCCGACGCCGATGCCGGCCGCGACGGCGAGCACGGTGCCGGAGCCCTGCTCCACCAGCAGCACCGCCATGGTCGCCGCGGCGAACCCGCTGACCGATCCCACCGACAGGTCGATCTCCCCCAGCAGCAGGACCAGCACGATGCCGAGGGCGATGATGCCCACCGGCGCGGCGAACTGGCTGATCGAGACCAGGCTGCGCGAGGAGAGGAACCGGGGCTCCTGGAGGTAGAAGCCGAGGCAGATCACGAGCAGCCCCACCACCACCGGCAGGTTGCCGAGCTCCCCGGACCGGAGCCGAGTCCCGAGCAGTCGGGCGTACCCGGCGACCCCCTGGGTCTTGATCAGACGCTCGTCCGCGAGGTCGGCAGCCATCGCCGCCTGCGCCGTCTGGATCTCCTCACCCGTCTGCGTCATCGTGTCCCCCTCCCCGGTTCGCGCGCTCGGCGACCACGTTGTCCGAGGCGCCGGTGATCGCGGCCACCAGCTCCTCGGTGGTGGCCTCCTCGACCCGGAACTCGGCCGCGTTGCGACCCAGGCGCAGCACCACGATCCGGTCAGCCACCGCCTGGACGTCCGCCATGTTGTGACTGACCAGGATGACGGCCAGGCCGGTGGCGCGCAGGCGCTCGATCAGGTTGAGCACCTCTGCGGTCTGGGCCACGCCCAGGGCCGCCGTGGGCTCGTCCAGCATGACCACCTTGGGGCTGCCCACCAGGCTGCGGGCGATGGCGACGGTCTGCCGTTGCCCTCCCGAGAGCGAGGCGATCGGGATGCGGACCGACGGGATCTTGGCCGACAGCGTCCTGAGCAGGCGCCACGCCTCCTTCTCCATCGCCACCTCGTCGATGAAGGGCCCGGCCAGCCGCTCCTGACCCAGGAACAGGTTGGCCACCACGTCGAGGTTGTCGCACAGGGCCAGGTCCTGGAACACCGTGGCGATGCCCAGGGCCTGGGCCTCCGACGGTCCGCCGACGTGGATCTGCCGACCGGAGAAGGTGATGTCCCCCGAGTCGGGCGCGTAGACCCCGGAGATGACCTTGACGAGAGTGGACTTGCCGGCGCCGTTGTCGCCCACCAGGGCCACCACCTCGCCGGCGCGCACCTCGAGCTGGACCTCGGTGAGGGCCTGCACGGCGCCGAACCGCTTGGAGACCCCGGTCAGGGAGAGCACGCTCTCCCCGACCGGAGCTCGGTCGAGGGAGGTCGTCATCAGCTCAGGCCGGCGTCCGCACAGGCGTCGGCGTACTCGTCGGTGCAGATGTCGGAGACGCTGTAGAACTCGTCCTCCACCACGGTGTCCCCCACGTTGTCGCTGGTGACCACGATCGGGTCGAAGATGAACGACGGCACGCCCTCGAAGTCCACGGTCTCGCCGACGTCGTCACCGTTGACCAGTGCCACCACAAGCTCGGCGGCCTTCTCGGCCTCGACCGCGATCGGCTTGTAGATGGTCATCTCCTGCTCACCGGCGAGGATCCGTTGGATCGCCGCGAGCTCCGCGTCCTGGCCGGTGATCGGCGGCAGCTGGTCCACCGCCACGCCACCGCCGGTGAGCGCGGCCACGACGCCGCCGGCCTGACCGTCGTTGGCCGCGTAGACGCCGTTGATCTGGTCGGCGTCGTACTTGCTGAGCTGGTCGGTGACGAACTCCTGGGCGTTGTTGGGGCTCCAGTCGGGGTTGTCGTACTCCTCGAGGATCTTCACCCCGGAGTCGTCGATGGCGCTGTGGGCGCCGGCCTTGAACTGGGCCGCGTTGGGGTCCGTGGGAGCGCCGTTGAGCATCAGGATGCCGCCCTTGTCGCCCATGGCCTCCACCAGGGCCTCGCCCTGCATGCGGCCGACAGTCTCGTTGTCGAAGGAGATGTAGTAGTCGGCGTCCTCGATGAACCGGTCGTAGGCGATCACCTGGGCTCCGGAGTCCTGGGCGGTCTGGACCATGCCTCCCGCCCCGGCTCCGTTGACCGGGTCGAGCACGATCACGCTGGCGCCCTCGGAGATGGCGGTGTCGACCTGCTGGGTCTGCTTCGCCTCGTCCTGGTCGGCGTTGTAGTAGACGACCTCGCACTCGCCGCAGAGCTCGGCGACCTTGCCCTCGAACAGCGGGCGGTCGAACGTCTCGTAACGGGTGGTCTTCGACTCCGGGAGCAGCAGGGCGATGACCTGGTCACCGCCGTCGCCGCCGTCGCCGTCCTGGGAGTCGTTGGCCCCACAGGCCGACAGGCCGGCGGCGCCGATGAGCAGTGCAGCACCCCAGGCTGCGTAGCGGTGCAGGGTTGCGGACATGTTTCCTCCTCGTCGAGCGGCGCGCCGCCGCTGATCGAGTGTCCTGAGTCACATCCCTAGTAGTCAAGAGGTGAACGAAATAGTTCGCTCTGAGAACACGCCCCGGCTTTAGCTCCTGAGTCTTGACGACTAATGGCCTGCCCCGCACAGTGTTCGCATGTCTCCCCGCGACCGCGCTCCCGGCTCCCCCGCCTCGCTGCGCACGGCCAACCTGCACCGGGTGCTCGCGGTGCTGCGCCGCGGTGCGCCGCACGGCGAGGCCGCGACCCCCGTGACCCAGGCGACCTTGGCCCGGCTGACCGGGCTGGCCCCGGCCACGGTCTCCAGCATCGTGCGCGATCTCGCCGCCCGGGAGCTCGTGGAGACCGAGCCGGGAAGCGGGCGACGAGGCACCACGGTGCAGCTGGCCCGGGGGGCCGGGGTCGTCGCCGGGATCGACTTCGGTCACAGCCACGTCGCCGTCGCCTTCGGCGACCTGACCGGAGCCGTGGTCTCGGAGCACCGGGTCCCGCTGGGCTCGGGTCACGACTGGGAGGACGGCGTGGCTCTCGCCCGCACGCTGCTGGAGGAGCTGCTGACCCGGCACGGTCTCGACCTCACCCGGCTCCGCGGGATCACCATGGCGCTGCCGGCTCCGGTCACCGACGGGGTGGTCCGGTCCTCGGCGATCCTCCCCGGCTGGGTGGGGGTGCGCGCCACGGACGTGGCCAGCAAGCACTTCGGGCTGCCCGTTCACGTGGAGAACGACGCCAACCTGGGGGCCCTGGCCGAGCACCGGCTCGGCGTGGCACGCGGCGAGACCAGCTCGGTGTTCATCAAGATCAGCTCGGGCATCGGCGCCGGCATCGTCATCGAGGACTCGCTGCACCGCGGCAGCACCGGAGCCGCCGGGGAGATCGGGCACCTCACGCTCGACGACCAGGGCCCGATGTGCCGCTGCGGCAGCCGGGGATGCCTGGAGGCGTACGCGTCGGTGCCGGCCGTCGTGGCCATGATGGCCCCGCAGCTCCCCGGGGCCGGGATCGACGACCTCGTCACCGCTGCCGGGGAGGGCAACGTCGCCGCCATCCGCACGTTCGAGGACGCCGGGCTGCACCTGGGGTGGGGCCTGGCGAGCATCGTCAACCTGCTCAACCCAGCCCTGGTGGTGGTGGGTGGTGACATGGCGCGCGCCGGCGAGCTGCTGCTGGAACCTGCACGGATCGGTCTGCGGCGCCACGCTCTGGACGCCGTCGCCGCCACCCCGGTGCTGGCCAGCCACCTGGGCGAGCGAGCGTCGTTGGCCGGTGCCGTGCTGCAGGCGGCCGAGCGCATCGAGCTGGCGCTGGACTAGCCGTGACGCCCGGGCCCAACTAGCGAAGGGCGAGCGCCTCGCACTCCTGCAGCAGCTCGGCCGGGCAGATCTCGTCGAGGTCGTAGACCCGGTCGCGCAGCACGGTGCGGGCGATGCTGCCAGGGCCGACCGCGGCGGGGGCGAACAGGAACGTCGGCACGCCCTCGTAGTCACTGGCCCCTTGGGTCTCGTCGCCCGCGAGCACGTCGACGGCGAGGTCGGCCGCCCGCTCGGCCAGGGCGGGCAGCGGCTTGTAGACCGTCATCCCCTGCTCCCGTCCCACGATCCGGTGCACGGCGGACAGCTCGGCGTCCTGGCCTGTGACGAACGGATAGTCGGACTTCGCGACCCCCGCCTCCTGCAGTGCCTGGACCACGCCACCGGCCTGGGTGTCGTTCGAGGCCACGATCGCCTTGACGCGAGGCAGCAGGCGTGCGTTCTCGGCCACGAACGCCTCCGCCTCCTGGGCGTCCCAGGACGACGGGTCGAGCTCGGCGAGCACGCGCACGTCGTTCCGCTCCAGCACCCGGCTCACGGCGCTGCGGATGGTGCGCGCGTTGGCGTCGCTCGTCGGCCCGTTGACCAGGAGCACGCCGGCTCGCTTGCCAACCCGGTCGACGACCGACTCCCCGATGAGCTGGCCGATCTCCTCGGGGTCCACCGAGACGAACCAGTCCGCCCCGGCCACGTAGCGGTCGTAGGCGATCACGGGCACGTCGCCTGCGGTGAGGACCAGGTCCTCGGCGGCCTCAGAGTCCACCGCGTTCAGCACCACCACGTCGGCGCCGGACTCGAGCGCCTCGTCGAGCTGCTGCGCCTGGCGGCCCGCGTCCTGCTGGGCGTTGTAGGTCAGGTAGTCGCAGCCCTGGCAGGTCTGCTCGAACCGCGCCCGGAAGAACGGCTCGTCGACCTGCGCCCACCGGTCGGCCCGGTCGGAGGCGAGCAGGAACGCCACCACGGCCCGGTCGGGCTTGACGCAACCGGACAGCCCCGCCGCGGTGAGCAGGACGCTGACCACGAGCGCGAGCAGACCTCGCCTGGTGCGGCGGGCGGCGCCGCCGCCCCCTACTCCCACTCGATGGTGCCCGGCGGCTTGGAGGTGATGTCGAGGGTGACCCGGTTGATCTCAGCCACCTCGTTGGTGATCCGAGTGGAGATCTTCTCCAGGACGTCGTAGGGCAGGCGCGCCCAGTCGGCGGTCATCGCGTCCTCCGAGGTCACCGGACGCAGCACCACGGGGTGGCCGTAGGTGCGGCCGTCGCCCTGCACCCCCACCGAGCGCACGTCGCCCAGCAGCACCACCGGGAACTGCCAGATGTCGCGGTCCAGCCCGGCCCGCGTCAGCTCCTCGCGGGCGATGGCGTCGGCCTCCCGCAGGATCTCCAGCCGCTCCCGGGTGACCTCGCCGATGATCCGGATCGCCAGGCCCGGCCCGGGGAAGGGGTGGCGCCACACGATCTCGGCGGGCAGACCGAGCTGCTCGCCGACCAGGCGGACCTCGTCCTTGAACAGGGTGCGCAGCGGCTCGACCAGCTCGAACTCCAGGTCGTCGGGCAGCCCACCCACGTTGTGGTGGGACTTGATGTTGGAGGTGCCGGCACCGCCGCCGGACTCCACCACGTCCGGGTAGAGCGTGCCTTGGACCAGGAAGGCCACCTTGGCGCCCGAGGACGCCGCGTCGCCCAGCACGTCGGCCTCGGCCGCCTCGAAGACCCGGATGAACTCCCGGCCGATGATCTTGCGCTTCTCCTCGGGGTCCGACACCCCGGCGAGGGCCTCGGCGAAGCGCTGCTCGGCGTCCACGACGTGCAGCTTGACGCCGGTGGCGGCGACGAAGTCACGCTCGACCTGCTCGGCCTCGCCCTTGCGCAGCAGCCCGTGGTCCACGAAGACGCAGTCCAGTCGGTCGCCGATGGCGCGCTGCACCATGGCGGCCGCGACGGCGGAGTCGACCCCGCCGGAGAGCCCGCAGATGGCGCGGCCGTCCTCGCCGATCTGCTCCCGGATCCGCTCGATCTGCTCCTCGACGATGTTGACCATGGTCCAGGTGGGCCGGCAGCCGGCGATGTCGAGGAGGAAGTGCTCCAGGACCTGCTGCCCGTGCTCGGTGTGCAGCACCTCCGGGTGCCACTGCACGCCAGCCATCCGGCGTGCGGTGTCCTCGAAGGCCGCGACCGGCGTGACGTCGGTGGAGGCGAGCACGGTGAAGCCGTCGGGCGCGGCCTGCACCGAGTCTCCGTGGGACATCCACACGTTGTGCGCTCCGGGCAGCTCCCCCAGCAGGGTGCCGGGCTCCAGGACCGTCACCGGCGTCCGGCCGTACTCCCGTGCCCCGGTGTGCGCGACCTCGCCGCCGAGGCCCTGGGCCATCAGCTGGAACCCGTAGCACATCCCGAAGACCGGGGTCTGGGAGGTGAAGATCGTGGTGTCGATGCCCGGGGCGCCGTCGGCGTACACGCTCGAGGGACCGCCGGAGAGGATGATCGCGGCGGGCTTGCGCGCCAGCATCTCCGCCACCGGCATGGTGTGCGGCACGATCTCGGAGTAGACGCGTGCCTCGCGGACCCGGCGGGCGATCAGCTGCGCGTACTGCGCTCCGAAGTCGACCACCAGGACCAGATCGTGCTCCGACATGTGCTGCCTCTCCGTGGCCGTCTTGACGGGGACGAGTCTACCGAGAGCGCCGCACGCCCAAATGCATCAGGGCCCGACCGGGGAGGGAGGATGGTCGGGCCCTGATCACCCAATGCTGACCAGCAGCACGGGGCAACGGCCCGGTTCATGGGAGGGAGAGCTGGTCACCGGGCCTTGCACTAGTCCCAACGATCCCCCATCGAACAAGTTACGCCCAAAGCGACATGCCCTATTTGGGGGAAACCGAGTCCCAATCGTGATCAAAATCAGGCGGCGTTCAGCCAGTCCTCAGTTGCGACTCAGGTGACTGCCACAATCGGCAGCCGCAGGGCCGCCGGAGCGGACGCGGGGACAGCGGGCCGACGCGGCGCGATCGGGGCGAGCGGCCGGTAGGTCTCCCCCAGCGGCGGCCGCGGGTCCGGGTCGCCCTTGTTGGGCCAGAAGGCCATCGCCCGCTCCGCCTGCGCCGTGATCGTCAGCGACGGGTTGACTCCCAGGTTCGCCGAGATCGCCGAGCCGTCCACGACGTGCACGCCTGCGTGACCGAACGCCCGCTGGTAGGCGTCCACCACCCCGGTCTCCGGAGAGTCCCCGATGGTGCAGCCGCCGATGAAGTGCGCGGTCAGCGGCCGGTTCAACGGCTCCCCCACGTTGCCCCCGGGCGTGCCCTTGATGGCCTCGGCCATCCTGCGGGCGGCCTCGTAGGCGACCGGGATGTAGGTCGGGTTGGGCTCGCCGTGGCCCTGCTTGCTCGACATCCGCCACCCGAAGGGCGTGCGCACCCGGATCGTGGTGATGGAGTTGTCCAGGGTCTGCATCACCAGGGCGATCACGGTCCGCTCGGACCAGTGCTTGACGTCGTACAGGTCCAGGGCGTTGCGGCGCTCCTTCCACATCTCCCTGACCCAGCTGCGCAGCCGGCTCTCGCCCTCGACCGGGTCCACCAGCACCGTCTGGAGCAGGGACATCACGTTGCTCCCCCGGCCGTAACGCACCGGCTCGATGTGGGTGTGCTCGTCGGGATGGAAGGAGGAGGTGATCGCCACGCCCTGGCTGTAGTCGGTGGCCAGGTCCGGCGCGAGTGCCCCCAGGATCGCCTCGGAGTTGGTGCGCGCCAGGCTGCCGAGCCGCTCGGAGATGTGCGGCAGGTCGCCGTCGCCCTTGAGCTTGTGCAGCAGCTTCTGGGTGCCGAGCGCCGCAGCGGAGAAGACGACCTCGTCGCAGGTGAAGGTCCGCACCGCCGTACGCCGGGACAGCTTGGCCTTGGTCCACCGTGCCTGGACCTCGTAGCCGCCGCCGGGACGCGGCCGGACCCGGGTCACCGTGGTCAGGGGGTGGACCACCGCCCCCTGCTCCTCGGCCAGGTAGAGATAGTTCTTGACCAGGGTGTTCTTGGCGTTGTGCCGACAGCCGGTCATGCACTCCCCGCAGTTGAGGCAGGCACTGCGGGCGGGCCCCGAGCCGCCGAAGTAGGGGTCGGGGACCGTCTCGCCCGGCGCCTGTCCCGGGCCGCCGAAGAACACCCCGACCGGGGTGGGGTGGAACGTCTCGCCGACGCCCATCTCCTGGGCGACCTGCTCCATCACCTCGTCCGAGGGGGTGCGCACCGGGTTCTCCACCACCCCCAGCATCCGCTTGGCCTGGTCGTAGTAGGGGGCGAGCTCCCTCTTCCAGTCGGTGATGTGGGCCCACGAGGGATCGCGGTAGAAGGCCTCCAGGGGCTCGTAGAGGGTGTTGGCGTAGACCAACGACCCTCCACCCACCCCGGCACCCGCCAGGATCATGCAGTCGCGCAGCAGGTCGATGCGCTGGATCCCGTACATCCCGGCCTGCGGCAGGAAGAGGTAGCGCTTGAGGTCGAACGAGGTCGAGGCGAAGGAGTCCTCTTCGAACCTGGCCCCGGCCTCCAGGACGCCCACGCGGTACCCCTTCTCGGTCAGCCGCAGGGCGCTGACCGAGCCGCCGAAGCCGGACCCGATCACCAGCACGTCGTAGTGCACCGGGGACGAGGCACCCATCAGGCGCGGCCCAGCTTGTTGAGCAGCCGGAGGCTGGTGGTCATCAGCTTGGCGTAGGTCTCCTCCGACATCCCCCGCGGCGGTCCGATGGGAAGGCCGCGCTGGGTGCCCACCGACTGGGTCTCGGTGTAGCGCAGGATGCCCTCAGCGCCCTGGCGACGGCCCAGCCCCGACTCGCGCATCCCGCCCATGGGCGCGCCCAGCGTGCCGAACGCCGCACCGTAGGGCTCGTTGACGTTGACGGTGCCGCAGCGGATGTGCCGGGCGATCTCCCGGCCGCGACGGCCGTCGCCGGTGTAGACCGAGGCGTTGAGGCCGTAGCTGCCCTGGTTGGCGCGGGCGATCGCGTCGGCCTCGTCGTGGAACCGGTAGAGCGAGACGACCGGCCCGAAGGTCTCGGTGCCGAAGCACGTCATCTCCGGCGTGACGCCCTCGAGGATGGTCGGCTCGTAGTAGTACGGCCCCAGGTCCGGGCGGGCCCTGCCACCGGTCAGCACCCGGGCGCCCTTGGCGACCGCGTCCTCGACGTGGGCGGTGACCGTCTCCAGCTGCTGGGCGCTGATCAGCGTGCCCATGTCCACCTCCCAGTCCAGCGAGGCGCCCATGGCCATGGACTGGGTGCGCGCCACCAGCCGCTCCACGAAGCGGTCGTAGATCTGGTCCGCGACGTAGATGCGCTCCATCGAGATGCACAGCTGCCCGGAGTTGGAGAACGCACCGCGCATGGCACCCTCGGCCGCCCGCTCCAGCGGGGCGTCCCGCAGCACCAGCATCGGGTTCTTGCCGCCGAGCTCCAGCGAGCACCCGATCAGCCGCTCCGCGCACTCGCTGGCGATCCGCTTGCCGGTCGCGGTGGACCCGGTGAAGCAGAGGTAGTCGACCCCGGCGATCAGGGGCGTGCCCACCTCGGCGCCCTGTCCGGCCACCACCTGCCACAAGTCAGTGGGGAAGCCCGCCTCCTGGAGCAGCGACGCCCCGAGCAGCGCGGTCAGCGTGGTCTGCGAGTCCGGCTTGGCGACGACCGCGTTGCCGGCCAGGAGCGCCGGCAGCCCGTCGGACATCGACAGGGTGAACGGGTAGTTCCAGGGCGAGATGATGCCGACCACACCCTTGGGGACCCGGTTCACCTCCACCCGGGTGAGGACGGGGAACATGCCCGGCACGCGCGTGGTGGCCAGCTGCGAGGCCCCGACCCGGCCGTAGTAGCGCGCGGTCATCGCGACGTGGGCCACCTCCAGGAAGGCGTCCTTGCGGGCCTTCCCGGACTCCAGGCAGATCAGGTCGCAGATCTCCTCCTGACGGTCCAGCACCAGGTCGTGGAAGCGCAGCAACATCTTCGCGCGCTCCGCCACCGGGGTCCGCGACCAGGTCGCCTGCACCTCGCGGGCGCGGGCCACCGCCCGCTCCACGTCCGCCGGCGAGCTCTGGGGCAGGTGCGCCAGCGGGGCGTCGTCGATCGGGGAGCGGACCTCGTGCGTCTCGGTCCCCGACGCACGGATGCGCGCGGTCAGGACCGCGACGTAGTCGGGCTCTAGGGCGTAGCTCGCGCTGGGGTCGTGCTCGGGATCCCGGGGGCCGTCGCTGAGGGGCCCGCGTCCGGAGCCGCCGTGAAAGGGGCTGGCAGTCATGTACCGAGAGTATGTGACGCCCGTCTCCCAGGCTACCCCTCGGTAGTCACAGCGCTCACACGATCTCGGGGGCCTGCACCCGCGCCTCGTCCGCCTCCTGGTCGGTGAGCTTGCGCTGGCTCTGCCGCTCGGCCTCCACCCGCCGCAGGTAGTGGTCGACCTCGGAGTCGGCGACGCCCGCGTCCCAGCCCAGCTCCTGGGCCATCAGCGAGGCCACCTCCCGAGCGGCGAGCACCCCGCGGTCGAAGGTCTCGATCGAGATCCGGGTACGCCGGGTCAGCACGTCGTCGAGGTGCCGGGCGCCCTCGTGGGTCACCGCGTAGACCACCTCGGCCGCCAGGTACTCCTCGGCCTGCGCCAGCGGCCGGGCGAGCTCCGGCCGCTCCTGGATCAGCGAGAGGACCTCGTCGACCAGACCGCCGAACCTGCCCAGCAGGTGATCGATCCGGCCGATCTCCAGCCCCGCCGCCCGGGCCAGTGCCACGCGCTGGTTGGTCCGGGTCTCGAACCCGTAGGCGCCCACCAGCGGCACCCGGTCGGTGATGCTGCCGCGGACCTGGTCCCGCTCACGCACGGCCATGTCGACGGCGTCGCGGCCCATCACCCGGTACGTGGTGAGCTTTCCGCCCGCGATCAGCACCAGGCCCGGGACCGGCGACACCGTGGTGTGCTCCCGCGACAGCTTGGTGGTCTCCCCGCCCGCCTCCTTGCGCATCGGCTTGAGCAGCGGGCGCAGCCCGGCGTAGACCCCCTCGACGTCCTCGTGGTCGAGCGGGACCTTGAGCAGCCTGTTGACGTGGCCCAGCAGGTAGTCGATGTCGGCACGGCTGGCCGCGGGGTGCGCCCGGTCCAGGTCCCAGGGGGTGTCGGTGGTGCCGATGATCCAGTGGCGTCCCCACGGGATGACGAAGAGCACCGACTTCTCGGTCTTGGTGATGAAGCCGCACTCGGAGCGGATGCGGTCGCGCGGCACCACCAGGTGGACGCCCTTGCTCGCGTCGACGTCCAGCGCCCCCTCGCCACCCATCATCTCCTGGATCTGGTCCGTCCAGACCCCGGCGGCGTTGATCACCGAGCGAGCGCGCACCTCGAAGTCGACGCCGTTCTCCAGGTCGCGGGCCCGTACGCCGACCACCCGGCCGCCCTCGCGCAGGAAGCCGGTCACCTTGGTCCGGGTGGCGATGTGGGCCCCGTTGTTGGCCGCGGTGCGGGCGATCGTCATCACCAGGCGGGCGTCGTCGACCTGGCAGTCGTAGTAGCGGATGGCTCCGTGCAGCTCATCGGTCCTGATGTCGGGGGCCATCCGGGCCAGCTGCTTGCGGAACAGGTGCTTGTGCTTGGGCACGCCCATGTCGTACTTGCCGGCCATCGCCAGGCCGTCGTACAGCGCCAGGCCGGCGCCGACGTAGGGCCTCTCGTAGGCCTTGGCCAGGGGGTAGAGGAAGGGCACCGGGCGGACCAGGTGCGGCGCGAGCCTGGTGAGCAGCAGCCCGCGCTCCTCCAGGGCCTCCTTGACCAGGGCGAAGTCGAACATCTCCAGGTACCGCAGCCCGCCGTGCACCAGCTTGGAGCTGCGGCTGCTGGTGCCGCTGCCCAGGTCGCGCTGCTCCACCAGGGCGGTGGACAGCCCGCGGGTGACGGCGTCGAGCGCGGCACCCACGCCGACGATCCCGCCGCCCACCACCAGCACGTCCAGCTCGCCCGCCGACATCGAGGAGATGGCGGCGGCACGCGACGCGGGGTTCAGGGCGATGGGGGTCGTCATCAGCCGACGACGACCTCGACCCGCTGGAACTCCTTGAGCTCGGTGTAGCCGGTGGTCGCCATGGAGCGCTTGAGCGCCCCGATCAGGTTCATCGTGCCGTCGGCCACCCGGGAGGGACCGAACAGGATCTCCTCCAGCGTGCCCACCGGCTCGAACTCCACCCGCTGACCGCGCGGGAGCTCGGCGTGGTGCGCCTCGGTGCCCCAGTGGAAGCCCCGGCCGGGGGCGTCGCTGGCCCGGGCCAGGGGCGAGCCGACCATCACGGCGTCGGCGCCGCACGCGATCGCCTTGGAGATGTCTCCGGACCGGCCGATGGACCCGTCGGCGATGACGTGCACGTAGCGGCCCCCGGACTCGTCGAGGTAGTCCCGGCGCGCGGCCGCCACGTCGGCCACCGCACTGGCCATCGGCACCGCGATCCCGAGCACGGTGCGGGTGGTGTGCGCCGCTCCCCCGCCGAAGCCGACCAGCACGCCGGCGGCGCCGGTGCGCATCAGGTGCAGCGCCGCCTGGTAGGTCGCACAGCCGCCGACGATGACGGGGACGTCGAGCTCGTAGATGAACTCCTTGAGGTTCAGCGGCTCGGCCTGGCTGGAGACGTGCTCGGCCGAGACCGTGGTGCCGCGGATGACGAACATGTCGACACCGGCGTCCACGACGGCCTTGGCGAACTCCTTGGTCCGCTGCGGGGAGAGCGAGCCCGCGACCGTGACGCCGGCCGCGCGCACCTCCTCCAGCCGGGCGGTGATCAGCTCCGCCTTCACCGGCTCGGTGTAGATCTCCTGCATCCGCCGGGTGGCGTCGGCGCCGCGCAGCGAGGCGACCTCCTCCAGCAGCACCGACGGGTCGTCGTACCGGGTCCAGAGCCCCTCGAGGTTGAGCACTCCGAGGCCGCCGAGGCGGCCCAGCTCGATGGCCGTGCGCGGCGACATCACCGAGTCCATCGGCGCGGCCAGGACGGGGAGGTCGAAGCGGTAGGCGTCGATCTGCCAGGCGACGCTGACCTCTTCGGGGTCACGGGTGCGACGCGAGGGCACGATCGCCACGTCGTCGAAGGCGTAGGCCCGTCGGGCTCGCTTGTTCTTGCCGATCTCGATCTCGGTCACGGGCGAAGCCTCTCAGATGCCGGTGTAGTTGGGTGCCTCGACGGTCATCTGCACGCCGTGCGGGTGGCTCTCCTTGAGCGAGGCGGCGGTGATCCGGACGAAGCGGCCCTTGTCCTGGAGCTCCGGGACGGTCCGCGCCCCGACGTAGAACATCGACTGCGTCAGGCCGCCGATGAGCTGGTGGGCGACAGCGCCCAGCGGGCCGCGGAAGGCCACCTGGCCCTCGACGCCCTCGGGGACGATCTTGTCGTCGCTGGCCACCTCGGCCTGGAAGTAGCGGTCCTTGGAGTAGGACTTCTTGCCGCGGCTCGACATGGCGCCCAGGGAGCCCATGCCCCGGTAGGACTTGAACTGCTTGCCGTTGACGAAGACCAGCTCGCCCGGCGACTCCTCGCAGCCGGCCAGCAGCGAGCCCAGCATCACCGAGTCCGCGCCGGCCACCAACGCCTTGGCGATCTCGCCGGAGTGCTTCATGCCGCCGTCGGCGATCACCGGCACGCCCGCGGGCTTGCACGCCAGGGACGCCTCGTAGACCGCGCTCACCTGCGGCACCCCCACGCCGGTCACCACCCGCGTGGTGCAGATGGAGCCGGGGCCGACACCCACCTTGACCGCGTCCGCTCCGGCGTCCACGAAAGCCTGGGCGCCGGCCCGGGTCGCCACGTTGCCGCCGATCACCTGCACGTGCCGGGTGGCGGGATCGTTCTTGAGCCGGCGGACCATGTCCAGCAGCAGGTGCACGTGACCGTGGGCGGTGTCGGCCACGAGCACGTCCACCCCGGCCTCGACCAACGTGGTCGCGCGCTGCCAGGCGTCACCGAAGTAGCCGATCGCGGCGCCCACCAGGAGACGTCCGTCGGCGTCGGAGGAGGCGTGCGGGAACTGCTCGGACTTCACGAAGTCCTTGACCGTGATCAGCCCGCCCAGGCGCCCCTGCTCGTCCACCAGCGGCAGGCGCTCGCGCTTGTGCTGGCGCAGCAGGGCGGTGGCGTCCTCGCGAGCGATGCCCACCGGTCCGGTGATCAGCGGCATCGGGGTCATCACCTCGTCGACCTTGGTGGTGGCCCACTCCGCGACCGGGGTGAAGCGCAGGTCGCGGTTGGTGATGATGCCCAGCAGGCGCTCGTCGCCGTCCACCACCGGCAGTCCGGAGACCCGGTACTCCCCGCAGATCCGGTCGAGATCGGCCAAGGTGGCGTCGGGCCCGATGGTCACGGGGTTGGAGATGATGCCGGTCTGGGTCCGCTTGACCAGGTCCACCTGGTAGGCCTGGTCCTCGATCGACAGGTTGCGGTGCAGCACGCCGAGGCCACCCTCACGCGCCATCGCGATGGCCATCCGGGACTCGGTGACGGTGTCCATCGCGGCGCTGACCAGCGGCACCTTGAGCGAGATCTCCCGGGTCAGCCGCGAGGTGGTGTCGATCTCCGACGGGGCCAGATCCGACTCCCCGGGGAGCAGCAGGACGTCGTCATAGGTCAGGCCGAGGCTGGCGAACTTCTCAGGGATCTCCACGCTCACCAGTCTACGTCGGCCCGCCGCGCCGATGCCCCCCGCGCCCGCGGCGGTCGCTAGCATCAGGCGTTCCAGCTGGACCGGAAACGGGAGACGAATGACCTTGGCCACGCCCGCCCTGACGCGTTGGTCGGTCCCCCTGACAGCGCTCGTGGCCTTCCTGCTCCGGCTGCCGGGGCTCGGGACCGCCCTGTCCCCGGACGAGGCGGGGTTCCTCATGGTGGCCCGCACGTGGGTCCCGGAGCCGGGCAGGGTGTACGGCCACTACTTCGTGGACCGGCCGCCCCAGATCATCGCCACGTTCAAGGTGGCCGACGCGATCGGCGGACCGTACGCCCTGCGCCTGGTCGGCGCCCTGGTGTGCGCCCTGCTGGTGCTGCTCGCGGCCAGGATCGCCCTGGTGATCGCCGACGAGCGGGCCGCCCGGTGGACCGCGGTGGTCGTCGCGGCACTGACCAGCAGCACCATGATCAACGCGGACGGGGTCAAGGGTGAGCTGCTCAGCCTCCCGTTCGTGCTGGGAGCGTGCCTGCTGGCGATCCTGGCCCTGCAGCGCCAGTCGATGCCGCTGGCCGCACTGGCCGGGCTCAGCGCCGGAATCGCACCGGGCTTCAAGCAGAACATGCTCGGCGGACTGGTCTTCGCCGCGGCCCTGCTGCTGCTCTCCCTGGCGACCAAGCAGATCAGCGCCCGCACCTTCGCCCGGCTCTCCGTGGCCGGGCTCGCCGGGGCGGCGGTGCCCGCAGTGCTGATGATCGGGTGGGCGCTGCAGAGCGGGGTGCAGCTGGACACCCTGTGGTACGCCATCTACGGCTTCCGCTCCGACGCCGGGGCCGAGCTCGCCTCCACCAGCTCGGAGGCCAACACCGAGCGCGCGTTCATCCTGCTCCTGGCCGCGGTGGGGACCGGGATC
Source organism: Nocardioides houyundeii (assembly GCF_002865585.1). Classification (NCBI taxonomy): domain Bacteria; kingdom Bacillati; phylum Actinomycetota; class Actinomycetes; order Propionibacteriales; family Nocardioidaceae; genus Nocardioides; species Nocardioides houyundeii. The sequence continues at coordinate 2,867,254 of NZ_CP025581.1, forward strand.
CTGCTGGTGATGGGCGTCTTCGTGGTGCTGCTGCGCAAGGTCTGGCGCACCCAGCAGGTGCTCGTCGGGGCGACCCTGGCGCTGTTCCTCTTCGACGCCGTCGCGCTGGTGCTGGGCGGCAGCTTCTGGCTCGACTACCTGTTCGGCCTGCTGCCTGCCACGGTGCTCGCCACCGCCATGCTCGCCGGCCTGCCCGGTCGCAGCGGTCGCGCGATGCGCGTGGTGGTGTGCCTCGCTGCCATCTCCTCCGTCGCCTCCATCGCCACGGTCGGGATCATCACCGCCACCGGGACGGCCTCACGTGGCCAGGCCGACACCGGAGAGGCGATCGCTGCCGTGGCCGAGCCGAGCGACACCGTCACGGTCCTCGGCGGCCGGGCCGACCTGCAGCTGGCCACGGGACGCGAGTCCCCGTACCGACACCTGTGGAGCCTGCCCATGCGGACGCTGGACCCGGAGTACGCCGAGCTCCGCGACCTCTTGGCGAGCCCTGAGGCCCCCACCTGGTTCGTGCAGCTGGTCCCGACCGGGCTGTGGAGCGAGGACGGCGGGGCCAGGCTGCTCGAGGTGCTGCGCGAGCGGTACGACGCTCACGGCTACGGCTGCCACGGCGGGATCATCTGGCTCCGGGACGGGGTGGAGCGGGGACTGCCCCAGGACCACTGTCCGGACGGCACGGCCCCTCACGCCTGAGCGCGCCTGAGCGCCCGGTCGGCCCAGGAACGGCCGAAGGGCCGGACCGCCTGCGAGGCGATCCGACCCTTCGTGGTGGTGCGTGGTGCCGACTGCTCAGTGGCCGTGGCCGTGGCCGTGGCCCGCAGCTGCGGGGGCCTCGTCCTCGTCCTCGGGCTTCTCCACGATGAGCACCTCGGTGGTGAGCAGCATGGCTGCGATGGAGGTGGCGTTGACCAGCGCCGAGCGGGTGACCTTGACCGGGTCCAGGACACCCTGGGCGACCAGGTCGCCGTACTCGTCGGTGGCGGCGTTGTAGCCGTTGCCCACTCCGAGCTCGCGGACCTTGGTGGTGACGACGTAGCCGTTGACCCCACCGTTCTCGGCGATCCAGCGCAGCGGCTCGTCGGCGGAGTTGCGAACGATCCGCACGCCCATCGCCTCGTCACCGGTGAGACCGAGGTTGTCCTCGAGCACCGACACCGCGTGGACGAGGGCGGAGCCGCCGCCGGCGACGATGCCCTCCTCGATCGCGGCACGCGTCGCGGACACGGCGTCCTCGATGCGGTGCTTCTTCTCCTTCAGCTCCACCTCGGTGTGTGCACCGACCTTGATCACGCACACGCCGCCGGCGAGCTTGGCCAGACGCTCCTGGAGCTTCTCGCGGTCCCAGTCGGAGTCGCTGGACTCGATCTCGGCCTTGATCTGGTTGACGCGGCCCTCGACCTCGGTCGCGTCACCGGCACCGTCGATGATCGTGGTGTTGTCCTTGGTGACCACGACGCGACGGGCCTGGCCCAGCACCTCGAGGCCGACCTGGTCGAGCTTGAGCCCGACCTCGGGAGCGACGACCTGACCACCGGTGAGGGTGGCGATGTCCTGCATCATGGCCTTGCGGCGGTCGCCGAACGCGGGGCTCTTGACCGCGACCGCGTTGAAGGTGCCGCGGATCTTGTTGACCACCAGGGTGGAGAGCGCCTCGCCCTCCACGTCCTCGGCCAGGATGAACAGCTGCTTGCCGGCAGCGATCACCTTCTCCAGCAGCGGGAGCAGCTCGGAGACCGAGGAGATCTTGCCCTGGACGAGCAGGATGTAGGGGTCGTCCAGGACGGCCTCCATCCGCTCGGGGTCGCTGACGAAGTAGGCCGAGATGTAGCCCTTGTCGAACTGCATCCCCTCGGTGAACTCCAGCTCGGTGCCCATGGTGTTGGACTCCTCGACCGTGATCACGCCGTCCTTGCCGACCTTGTCGAAGGCCTGGGCCAGGAGGTCGCCGATGTGGGCGTCGCGGCTGGAGATCGTGGCCACCGAGGCCATGTCCTCACGGGTCTCGACCTCACGGGCCGCCTCACGCAGGGCGTCGCCGACGGCCTCGGCCGCGGCGTCCATGCCCCGCTTGAGGCTCATCGGGTTGGCTCCGGCGGCCACGGCGCGCAGGCCCTCGTGGACCATCGCCTGGGCCAGCACGGTGGCGGTCGTGGTGCCGTCACCGGCGACGTCGTTGGTCTTGGTGGCGACCTCCTTGGTGAGCTGGGCACCAAGGTTCTCGAACGGGTCGTCGAGCTCGACCTCACGGGCGACGGTGACACCGTCGTTGGTGATGGTCGGCGCGCCCCACTTCTTGTCCAGGACGACGTAGCGGCCCTTGGGGCCGAGCGTCACCTTGACGGTGTTGGCAAGCTTGTCGACTCCGCGCTCGAGGGCGCGACGAGCGTTCTCGTCGAACTCAAGGATCTTGGGCATGTGGCTCCTTAGGAAGGGGAATGCCCGGACGCCGCGCAGCGGGTGCCATCACTGGCACGCCTGCGCGCGGCGCCCGGGCAGAAGATCAGGAAACGATGGCCAGCACGTCGCGGCCCGACAGGATGAGGAACTCCTGGCCGGAGTACTTCACCTCGGTGCCGCCGTACTTGCTGTAGATGACCTTGTCGCCCACGGAGATGTCCATGGGGATGCGCTCGTCGCCGTCCTCGTTGAAGCGACCGGGGCCCACGGCCACGACCTCGCCCTCCTGGGGCTTCTCCTTGGCGGTGTCCGGGATGACCAGGCCAGAAGCCGTGGTCTGCTCGGCGTCGAGGGGCTTGACGACGATGCGGTCCTCGAGGGGCTTGATGTTGACCGACACAGTGTCGACCTCCACTTTCTCCACGTTGTTCGGGTGCACCCGTGCGTCTGCACGGTGCTGTGATGCGATGTCTGGTTCCACTGTCGTGCGATGTCGTGCAATGTCTGCTTCGCCGGTCAGGACCCGTGCCGTCGCGGGGGTCGCGGGTCGGTCCCGGCGCTGGCACACTCACTGGGAGAGTGCCAGTGCTCACGTTAGCACTCCCCCCGATCGAGTGCCAGCGGCCCCCGACGCTGACAGGATGGGCAGGTGGACCTAGACACCTTCCGCTGGCTGCTCACCGACGCCGGCCAGCGACTGCTCGACCGGGCCACCCATGCCTACGCCGACGTGGACGGCGATCCGCTGCGTGCCGCGGCCGCGGTGCGCAAGATCGAGCCGGACCCCGAGCGGTCCAGCGCCGCTCTCACCCAGGTGCAGCTCCGGGTCCGGGCGGTGCCCAAGTTCGGCGACGAGGCCGTCCGCCTCTACTTCACCCCGGACGCCCTGGAGCAGTCCACCCGACGCCGCGTCGCCGACCACCGCGCCGCCCGGCTGGCCGCCGCCCAGCCCAGCTCGGTGGTGGACCTGGGCTGCGGCATCGGCGGCGACCTGCTCGCCTTCGCCAGGGCCGGGCTGACGGCTGCCGGCGTGGACTCCGACCCGGTGCGCGTGGCCATGGCGGAGGCGAACCTGGCCGCGCTCGGCCTCGCCGGGGCGGTGATGGCGGTGGACGCCACCACCTTGGAGCTCGACGGCTTCGGCGCGGTCTTCGCCGACCCGGCGCGCCGCGGAGCACGTGGCCGCGTCTTCGACGAGCACGGCTGGACCCCGCCGTGGCCCTTCGTCGAGGACCTGCTGCGCAGGACCGCGGTGGTCAAGGTGGCACCCGGGATCCCGCACACCCTGGTGCCCGAGGGCGTCGAGGCCGAGTGGGTCAGCGACCACGGGGAGGTCAAGGAGGCCGCGCTCTGGTCGCCGGGGCTGGCCACCACCCGACACCGGGCGACGGTGATCACCGGCGGCGGGCTGGCGTCGCTGACCTCCGAGGACGACCCCTACGCCGGCCGGGAGCGACCGGTCCGCGAGCTCGGCGCCCACCTCTACGAGCCGGACGGCGCGGTGATCCGGGCCGGGCTCGTCACCGCGGTCGCCGCCGGCGTCGACGGCGGGCTGCTGGACGAGCACATCGCCTACGTCACCTCCGACAAGTCCTTCCGCAGCCCCTTCATGCGCAGCTACTACGTGCTCGACGAGCTGCCCTTCAAGGAGAAGCTGCTGCGCCAGGCGCTGGTGGAGCGCAACATCGGCCCGATCACCATCAAGAAGCGCGGGGTCGACATCATCCCCGAGCAGCTGCGCAAGCGACTGGCCCTGACGGGCGACGAGGAGGCGACCGTGGTGCTGACCCGGGTCGCGGGCGCCGGCAAGGCCCTGCTGGTGCGCCCCTTCTGATCCTCTCCCGGGTCTCGGCTCAGCAGCCGCGGCTCAGCAGCCACGAGCAGGGACGTCGGCGACCTCCACCGGCACCCGTCCCGGGGCGGGACGCCGGCCCAGGAGCACCTCCACCAGCGCGCGCATGGCGCCCGGAGTGGTGCCGTAGGTGGCGACCAGGTGACGCGCGCTCGACCCGGCCAGGACCCAGGGCGCCCCGACCGCCACGGCGACGTCCGCCCGCACGGACCTCGAGGCGCTCCGGAGCAGCGCGACCCGGGTGCCGCGGGGACCGACCCGCAGCCCTGCCGACCGCGCCGCCGCGGTGAAGGCGGCGACCACGTCCCGGTCTCCGACCGGCTGCACCCGCCTGCCCACCAGCCGGCCCTGGCACGTGCGGGACAGCACCGTCACCGCGGCCCGGGACCAGGCCAGCGCCTGGGGGCGGGCACTCCCGGGCGGGGCCCCGCGGGCGTCGCGGTGGTGCAGCAGCAGGGCCACCTGCCGGGCCGCGGCCTGCTCGAGGCGGCGCCGTGTCAGGTCGCCCCGTCGTACGGCGGCCACGATGCCGTTCCGGGCCACGACCGGGTCGGCCGGCATCAGCAGCACGTCGGCGCCCGCACGCAGGGCACGCACCGCGGCACGCGCCGGTCCGTAGGACCGGGTGACCGCCGTCATCGCGAGGGAGTCGGTGACCACCAGGCCGTCGAAGCCGAGATCGGTGCGCAGCAGCCCGGTCACCACGTCCCGCGACAGCGAGGCGGGCACGCCCGGGTCCACCGCGCGCACGTCCAGGTGGCCCACCATCACCGAGGAGCTGCCGGCCGCGACGGCGTCCCGGAACGGGACCAGGTCACGCCCTTGCAGCTGCGCCAGGCTGCGCGGCTGCACCGGGAGCGTGACGTGACTGTCCTCCCGCACCGAGCCGTGGCCCGGGAAGTGCTTCAGGGTGCTGACGAGTCCGGCGTCGGCATAGCCCCGGGCCGCCGCCAGCACCTGCTCGGCCACCAGCGCCGGATCGGACGAGGCGGCGCGGGTACCGATCGTGGGATCGGCCGCACCCACGGTGACGTCGGCCACCGGTGCGAAGTTCGCGGTGAACCCCAGGCCCCTCAGCTCCCGACCCGTGGCAGCCGTCGCGGCCCGGGTGAGTTCCGGGCGACGCGCGGCACCTCCGGTCATGAAGCTGGGCAGGCCGGTCACCACGCCGCCGGCCCGCTCCACCAGGCCGCCCTCCTGGTCGACCCCGACGAGCAGGGGCCAGGGCCGGTCGTCGGCCCGGCGCAGTGCCCGGTTGGCCCGACGCACCTGGTCGGCGGAGGTGATGTTGCCCGAGAACCAGATCACCCCCCCGAGGTGCAGGTCGCGGACCATCTCCACCGGAGGGCGGGTGCCGGACCAGTCGGCCACCAGCACCTGGCCGGCCAGCTGTGTCAGCGTCAGGTCACCGACCAGGGTCGCGGCCTCGTCCAGCTCGTCCGCGGTGGGCCCCCACCCCTCGGCCAGGCCGAGCCGGGCCCGGGGGCGGTGGGCTCGGGATCGCCCCGGGTCACGGCGGAGACGTGGGTCACCAGCGCGGACCCGGAGCGCATCTGGGCCTCGGTCGAGCAGCCGGCGGCACCGACGCAGACCAGGACCTGGGCGGCGACGACCGCGATCGCCCCCCGAGTCCTCATGGGGGGCGAGTCTAGGGGCCTGCAGACGCAGATCGACCCACCCGCCGTGGCGGGTGAGTCGATCCTCACTGAGCCCCTCTCAGAGCTCCGCGCGGGCAACCCTGCGCGAGTGGACGAGCCCCAGCAGGCCCAGGATCAGGAAGAGCGCCGCGCCGACGTAGGCGGCGACGGCCGCGATTCCTGCGATGGTGCCCATGGTGGCGAAGGCGTATCCGTAGAGGAGCAGACCGCGGAGGGTGTTCCCCATGAAGAGCGACTCGCGCAGGTCCATCCAGGCCTGGGCCTCGGCGACCTGCTCCTCGCTGGCGTCCTTGGTCTCGGCGAGCGCCGCGGAGAGCTCACGACCCTTGTTGCTGGCCTCCTCGTAGGTGACCGGCTCGCCGGCGAGCGCAGCACCCTGGCCGTTCATGTGCGCCTGGATGTAGTGGTCGGCGTACGCCTTGGCGGCGGGGCCGTTGTCCAGGGTCTCCCCCGCGAACTCCTCCAGGGCCTCGCCGTCCTCGGCGGAGATGCCCTTGGCGGCCACCTGCCCGTCGATCGCCTCCTGGGTCGGCATGGTGATGTCCTGGGCCGTGAACTGCTCCTTGACCTGGTCTCCGATGAACACGGTGGCCCAGGTCATGAGGCCGCCTGCCACCAGGAGCACGAGGGCGAGGAGCAGGCCGATGCCGGAGAGGAGCTTGTCGAGAGTTGCGCGCATGATGATGGGTCCTTTCCCATCGGTGACGGCCAGTCCACCCCGGCCATCGATCTACTACGAATCGTAGTACCTATCTACGACAATATGTAGTAATTGCCGTAGATCCGGGTGTGACCTGCGTGACAACCGAGGAGGTCGGGGGCGACGCAGCCTCAGCCCAGGAGTGCGCGCTCGGCCCCGATCGTGGTGTCGCTCCCGTGCCCGGTGTGCACCACCGTCTCGTCGGGCAGCTCCCACAGTCGCGAGCGGATCGAGGCCTCCAGGGTGGCGCGATCGCTGAAGCTGCGACCGGTCGCGCCCGGACCACCCTGGAACAGGGTGTCGCCGGTGAAGACGCAGCCGAGCTCGGGCACCCAGAAGCAGACGGCTCCCGGAGCGTGCCCCGGGGTGTGTAGCACCGTCAGGGCCGTGCCGGCCACCTCGATCACCTGGCCGTCGCTCAGGTCCACGTCCCACAGCTCGTCGGGGTGGACCAGCTCCCACAGCGGACGGTCGTCGGGGTGGAGCAGGATCGGCGCGACGACGCGCTGCCGCAGCTCGGCGGCGGCTCGGACGTGGTCGTCGTGGGCATGGGTGCACAGGATCGCCTTGACCTTGCGCTCACCCACCAGCGCCATGATCGCCTCCACGTCGTGCGGTGCGTCGATCACCACGCACTCGGCGTCGTCGCCGAGCACCCAGAGGTTGTTGTCGACCTGGTGGGTCTCCCCGTCCAGGGAGAAGGTGCCGCTGGCCACCGCGTGGTCGATCCGGGTCACAGGACCACCACCGAGCGCAGCACGTCGCCGCCGTGCATCTTCTCGAAGGCGGCCTCCACCTGGTCGAGCGCGATCTCCTCGGTCACGAACGCGTCCAGGTCGAGCCGCCCCTGGAGATACAGGTCGACGAGCATCGGGAAGTCACGCGAGGGCAGGCAGTCGCCGTACCAGCTGGACTTGAGCGCTCCTCCGCGTCCGAAGACGTCGCCCAAGGCGATGTCGGGGATCCGCATCTCAGGCGTGGGCACCCCCACCAGCACGACGGTGCCGGCCAGGTCGCGCGCGTAGAACGCCTGCTTCCAGGTCTCCGGACGCCCGACCGCGTCGATCACCACGTCCGCGCCGTGGCCGTCGGTCAGCCGCTGGATCTCGGCCACCGGGTCGCTGCTGGAGCTGTCGACGACGTGCGTGGCACCCATGGTGGTGGCCCGCTCGAGCTTGCGCGGGTCGATGTCCACGGCGATCACCTTGGCGGCCCCGGCGAGCACCGATCCGGCGATGGCCGCCACCCCGACCCCGCCGCAGCCGATGACCGCCACGGACTTGCCCCGGGTCACGTTGCCGGTGTTGATGGCCGCGCCCAGACCCGCCATCACGCCGCAGCCCAGCAGCCCCACCGCCGCCGGACGGGCACTGGCATCCACCTTGGTGCACTGCCCGGCGGCGACCAGGGTCTTCTCCGCGAAGGCTCCGATGCCCAGCGCCGGGGTGAGCTCGGTGCCGTCCTCGAGCGTCATCTTCTGGGTCGCGTTGTGGGTGTCGAAGCAGTACTGCGGCTCACCGCGGCGGCAGGCACGGCACTGACCGCAGACCGCACGCCAGTTGAGGACCACGAAGTCCCCGGGTGCCACCTCCGTGACACCCTCGCCGACCTGCTCCACGATGCCGGCCGCCTCGTGGCCGAGCAGGAACGGGTAGTCGTCGTTGATGCCGCCCTCGCGGTAGTGCAGGTCGGTGTGGCACACCCCGCACGCCTGCACCGCGACCAGGGCCTCTCCCGGACCGGGGTCGGGGACGTTGATCGTCTCCAGCGAGACCGGCTCACCCTTGGCCCTCGCCACCACTGCCTTGACCTGCTGCATCTCGCGCCTCCACGTGCTCGACTCCGAAGGTCAAAGCCTGTCACAGGCGCCGAAGCGCCTCCTCAGTCCACTGCTGCCGGGCTCACTTCCACTCGAAGGTCGGCAGCACCGAGTCGATGATCTGCTGGCGCTCCACCGCAGGCGTGCGCAGCGTCAGCGTGAAGGTCAGCCGGAAGAACTGCCCGTTGTGCACCACGCCGTACCGCTCGATCCAGAAGTAGTCGTCGACCGGGCCGGCGGTGCGGAAGACCTCCACCCCGTCCAGCTCGACGGGCTTGCGCAGCGTCACCTCCGGCTCGCCGTCGTCCAGGGACTGGCGACCCAGCGTGTCGATGTCCGTCGGCTCGGTGCTGTCGGCCAGCTCGACCATGGTGAGCCCGGACACGGCGTCGTAGGGTGCCTTGAGCGCCACCGCACCGTCACCGGGATCGTTGGACTCCCCCGACCATCCCTTGGGCCCACGGATCCGCGCCACCGAGACCTCGGCCCACTCCCCCTGCGCCAGCGCCGCCGCCGGAGGCTCGGTGGCCGACTCCGCGGGCGAGGGGGAAGCCTCCGGGTCCACCGCCGGGGCCTCGCTCACCGTCCCCCCGGCACCGGACCCGCTCGGCGGGTTCTCTTCCGCGCTCTCCCCACACCCGGCCAGGAACAGCGCGGCGGCCACCAGGGCGCCGAGCGGCGCGACACTGGACTTGTTGAGCATGGGCACCTCCGAGTAGGGGGTTGGAGAGTACCGACCCGATCGACCACCGGCTCCCGCGTGGCTAGTGTCGACCCGCAAAGATGTCGCCAGCACAGGTTTAGCCCTCGGACCAGGTGGGCAGACGGCCAGCGCAAGGAACTTTCACGAGGGGGATCACAGATGCTAGTGGTGGACGCACTTGTTGCCGCCAACCTCACGGGGCAGGCGGCCGTAGCCGCTGCTGAGCTCGTGGACCAGGTTGTGAAGGAGCTGAACGCCCGGGCCAACGAGCTCCGCGACAACGATCCGACCCGCTTCGAGCAGCCCGACTTCGGCGCGTCCTGGGCCGGCCAGAACCTCGGCACCCACGGCACCAAGGCTCAGAACGTGGTGATGGAGGACCTCATCAAGTTCGCGGACGAGCTCGAGGCCTACCGTCTGGGCATCCTGGAGAGCCGCAAGGACGAGGGCGAGACCGACCAGTACGTCGTCGACACGTTCCGTGCCTTCGTCGTCGAGGGCGACGGGGGCCAGGGATGAGCGGCCCGCAGCGCGCCCGGCTGGACGAGGCCCTCACCGGCGCCCGACCCACGCTCATCGGCTCCTCCGGCGGGGACTGGATGACGACCAAGGACGTGCTGGACTCGGTGGCGGACTACCTGAAGAACATGGGTCCCAAGATGCGGGACGCGGTCGATCAGGGGATCAACACCGAGACCGGCGCCGCCATCGAGGCCGCCTTCCTGGCGACCGCCGAGGTGATGTCCCAGAAGGGGGGCGACTTCCAGTCCGGTGGTCAGGCGCTGGACCGGGCGTCCGCCGCCCTCGCCGCCGCGGTCCAGGTCAAGAAGGAGCTCGACGCCGACCCGCTGTCGCCTCCTGCTGCGTTCGTGCCCAACCCCGAGTGGGACGAGGCCAAGAAGGGTCTGGAGAAGGGCAAGCACGACGCCCTGGTGACCGCTCATTCCGACGCCGTCGCCGCCCAGGAGGAGAAGGCCAGGGCCGCGGTCGACAACATCTTCGACGAGTTCGAGGTGGCCGCCGCGACGATGAAGAAGATCCACGGCGAGCCCGACCTGCCCCCCGTCCAGCCGCCGGGACCGCAGGCCCCCGCCAACCGCCCCCCGCTCTCCAACGGAGGTGGGGGCGGTGGTCCCCAGGACGGCGCCGTCATCGGCACGCTGCCGCCGCACGAGCCGCTTCCGCCCAGGGGCCCGCACATCCCGCAGGCCCCGGGCGACCCGTCGGTCCCCCCGCCGCTCACCCCGCCCCTCGACCCGCCTGACCTGTACGACCCGCCCGGCCCGCAGCCCCCGCACGGACCGAACCCGACGCCCACCCCGCACCCGACCCCGAGCCCCACGCCTCCCGGCTCCGAGCCCGGCGTGATCGGCCGGGAGAGCAGCGGCAACCCGTACAACCCGGTCCCGGGCGGATCCGGAGCCCAGGTCTCCGGCTCCCCCGCCGTCGCGGGACCCTCGGGTGGCTCGGCCGGTGCCTTCGGCGGTGCTGTCGCCGGCGGCGCCATGGGCGCGAGTGTCCGGGGCGCCAGTGTGGGCGCCAGTGGCTCGGTGCGCCCCGGGGCCACCGGCAACGTCAAGCCCATCGGGTCCACCTCCAAGGCGGCCGGCAGCAGCACCCTGGGCAAGAGCGGTGCCGTCGGCTCCCCGAGCCGGGGCGGTGCCGCAACCGGTGCCAGCAGTCGGGCCGGCACCGGGTCAGCCAGTCGAGGCGCAGCCGCCGGAGGCGGCAGCCGAGCCGCCGCCGCGGGCGGTCGGGGCGCCACAGGCTCCGCCTCGGGCCGTGGCTCCTCCGGAGGTCGCTCCGGGGCTGCGGGCGCGGGAGGCGGCGCCAGGGCAGCGGGCCGCTCGGGCGCCGGTGCCGCCGCCGGTGGTGCGGCGCGCGGAGGCAGCAAGAAGCAGGACGCCCAGGATCGTGACCACCTGATCTACGACCAGGACTGGCTCGACGACGAGGGCACCGCCCCCGGCGTCCTGGACTAGCCGGCGCGACGGAGCCGAGCGAGCGCCCTCAGGCCACGACCACGGTGATCGGCTGACTGGAGTCAGCCGGCAGGTCGAGGCTCGAGGGCGTTCGTCCGCGCGCCACGAGCTCGGACCCCAGGGCCGCGACCATCGCACCGTTGTCCGTGCACAGTCCGGGTCGCGGCACCCGCACCCGGATGCCCTTGGCGGCCGCGCGCTCCACCGCCATCGCCCGCAGGCGCGAGTTGGCGGCGACCCCGCCGCCGATGAGGATGTCCTCGATCCCGTGGGTCACCGCGGCGTCCAGCGCCTTGCGGGTCAGCACGTCGCACACGGCTTCCTGGAACGAGGCGGCGACGTCGTTGACGTCGACGGACTCGCCGGCGCGCTGCTTGGCCTCCACCCACCGGGCCACCGCCGTCTTGAGCCCGGAGAAGGAGAAGTCGTAGCGGTGCCGTTCCAGGTCCCGACGGGCGGTCAGGCCACGGGGGAAGTCGATGGCGACGCTGTTGCCGCTGCGGGCCGCCCGGTCGATGTGGGGACCGCCGGGGAACGGCAGCCCCAACAGCCGCGCGACCTTGTCGAAGGCCTCGCCCGCCGCGTCGTCGATGGTGGCGCCCAACGGCTCCACCCCCGTGGTGACGTCCTCCACCATCAGCAGGCTGGAGTGGCCCCCGGAGACGAGCATCGCCAGGCACGGCTCGGGAAGGGCGCCGTGCTCGAGCTGGTCGACCGCGACGTGCGCGGCCAGGTGGTTGACGCCGTACAGCGGCTTGCCCAGGCCCAGGGCCAGGGCCTTGGCGGCGGCGACGCCGACCAGCAGCGCGCCCGCGAGGCCGGGCCCGCTGGTCACCGCGATGGCATCGACGTCGCGCAGCTTGACGCCCGCGGTCTCGCAGGCGCGTTCGATGGTGGGCACCATGGCCTCGAGGTGGGCACGGCTGGCGACCTCGGGGACCACCCCGCCGAAGCGGGCATGCTCCTCGACGCTGGAGGCCACCGTGTCGGCCAGCAGCGTGTGACCGCGAACGATGCCCACGCCGGTCTCGTCGCACGAGGTCTCGATGCCCAGGATCAGTGGTTCCTCGCTCATGGGGCCATTCTCTCTGATCGGTGTGCGGCAGGCTGCAGCTGCAGCTGCAGCACCAGGGCGTCGGAGCCGTCGGCGTAGTAGCGCGGTCGGCGGTCGATCTGCTCGAACCCCGAGCGGGCGTAGAGCGCCCGCGCGGAGTCGTTGCCGGTGCTGACCTCGAGCAGCATCCGCTCCGCCCCGTCGGCGGCCGCCGCGTCCACCGCCGTGGCCAGCAGCGCGGTGGCGGTCCCCCGACGCTGCGCCCCCGCCCGTACGCCGATGCGCAGGAGCTCGGCGAAGTCGCCGACGTGGCCGGTCAGCACGTAGCCCAGGACGGTGCCGTCCTCGGTGCGCGCGACCCAGGCGCGCCGGCCGGGACCGGCGGAGAGCTCTGCGAACGCCTGTGCCGACCACGCCTGCTCGCCGAAGAGCTGGTCCTCCAGGTCACCCACCTGGTCCAGGTCGTGCTCACCGACGGGGACGATCACGAGCCGTCAGCCCCGGTGCGGGCCTGGGTCAGCACCGACTTCGGGGCGGCGCTCGCGACCGCGTCGGGCCGCCGCAGGTACAGCGGGTCGGGGTCCAGCAGCTCGGCGCGCTCCTCGGTCACCACCCGGGCGAGCCAGCCGGCGCTGGGCCGACCGGGACCCACCGGGTGCGGGAACGCCTCGGGGTAGAGCACCGCACCCTCCCCCACCACCGGCAGCCCGGTGGCCGCATCGGCGGGCTTGCGCACCTCGGGACCGTCGACCCGCACCCCGTCGACGTACCGGGCGAGGTAGACCTCCTTGCGCCGGGCGTCGGTGGCCACCAGGAACTCCCCGGCCGCGGCGCCGGAGTCGTAGGCCTCCACGGCCAGCACGTCCAGGGAGCACACGGCGTACACCGGGATCTCCAGGGCGAGCCCCAGGGTGCGGGCGGTCACCAGTCCGACGCGCAGCCCGGTGAACGGTCCGGGGCCGGCGCCGACCGCGATCGCGGTGAGGTCCTGGCGCACGATCCCCGCGTCGACCAGCACGCCGGCGATGAGCGGCGCGAGCTGCTCGCCGTGCTTCATGGCCCTGGTGGCGAGGCGCTCGGCCACCACGTCGGAGCCGTCGTGGAGGGCCACGGTGACGAGCGGGGTGGCGGTGTCGAAGGCAAGCAGCACGGTTCGAGGCTACTGCTGCGCCGGCCGGGCGCTGCCGTGCACCCAGCTCAGCTCCACGATCCGAGGGTCGAGGTCGCCGATCTCCTCGCCCCCCTCGGCGCGGCTGATCCGCACCTCCAGCCGGCGCTCGGCGAGCCCTTCGGCCAGCCCCTCCCCCCACTCCACGACGGTCACCGCCTCGTCCAGGGAGGTGTCCAGGTCGAGGTCGTCGAGCTCGGCCATGCCGCCCAGCCGGTAGGCGTCGACGTGCACCAGGTCGGGGCCGCCGACCAGGGAGGGATGGACCCGGGCGATCACGAACGTCGGGGAGGTGACGTCCCCACGCACCCCGAGCCCGGCGCCGAGCCCCTGGGTGAAGGTGGTCTTGCCCGCACCCAGTCCCCCGCTGAGCACCAGCAGGTCGCCGGGCTCCAGCAGCAGGCCCACCCGGCGGCCCAGGTCGCGCATCTGGTCGCCGTCGAGGATCGTGTGCCGCCTCGGGAGCTCCAGGCTGAGCTCCACGTACGGCGGGTGGCCGCCACGCTGCCGGAACCCCTGGGACTCCCAGAACCCCACGGTCGCGGGCAGCTCCTGGCGCGCCAGCACGGTGACGACCTGCTGCGCGGGTGCCGCCTGCACCGCTGCCTCGAGCAGCGCCCCGGCGACCCCCATGCCCTGGGCCGCGGGCAGCACGCCGAAGCGCCGCACGAACATGGTGCCGTCCGCAGGGTCCAGCAGCAGCGCGCCGACAGGGGCACCGTCCAGCCGGGCCAGGACCCCGTTGGCCCGCCCCAGGGCCCGCGAGATGCTCTGCGGGGTCTCCTCCAGGGCGGCCGCGGGCGGGTCGAGCCGAGGACGTGCGGCGAAGGCGGCGTGCACGACCGCGTGCACCTCCTCGGCCGCCTGGGCCCCGACGCGTTCCACGCTGAGGCCATCGGGCGCCGGGCTCACGTCGCGCGCTCCGCCACGAGCGCGCCGGCGCGGGAGATGAGCTCGTCGAGCTCGGCGTTGACGTCGTCGTGGCGCTCCAGGATCACCATGTGCCCGGCCCCCTGGGCCTCGAACAGGTCGGAGCCGTGGATCCGGGCGTGCAGCTTGCGGCTGTGCCCGATGCGCGTCACCTTGTCCTCGGTGCCGCAGATGATGGTGCACGGCGCGGCGGCCAGCGCCCCGAGATGCTCGAAGTGGTCCAGCGTCGCGAAGGCCGGGTAGAAGTCGGCGACCACCTCGAAGGGGGTGTCGTCGATCATGCCGAAGACGAAGTCCACGTAGCTGCGGGGCACGTCGTCCCCGAACGAGTAGAGGTCGGTGATCACCTGCGCCATGCGGTGCCCGGCCGCCCGGAAGCGGTCGACCATCAGGTGCCCGCGGTTCAGCAGCCGCACCGCCCGGGCCACCGCGCGCGCTCCCAGCCCCAGGGGCACCATGGGGAAGATGATGCGCCCCGGGTCCAGTCCTCCGGCGGTGCTGCCGATCAGGGCGGTCCCGACGATCTTGTCGCCGAACAGCTCGGGGAACTCCGAGGCGAGGGCGATCAGCGCCATGCCGCCCATGGAGTGGCTCACCACCACCACCGGCCCGGGGGCGCAGGTCTCGATCACCCGGCGGAGGTCCCGGCCGAGCTGCTCGAGGGTGCAGTTCTGCTGCGGGGACCGGGCGGACCTGCCGTGCGAGCGCTGGTCGTAGAAGACGGTGCGCACCTGTCCGCGGTAGGCCGCCCGCTGGAAGTGCCAGCAGTCGAGGTTCAGGGCGTAGCCGTGCACGAAGACGACGGTGAGGTCGTGGTTGCCGTCCGGTCCGGGCTCGTCGATCTCGACGTGCAGGTCGACGCCGTCGTCGGTGACGACCTTGAGACCGGGCGAGCGGAGCGTCCCGAACGGGGTGGCGTCGCCGGCGCCGCTGCGGGCGATCACCCGTTGCTGCTGCACCATCCGGGCCGCCGTGCCCGCGGCCGCGACCCCGAGGGCGCCGGCGGCCAGGCCCCACTTCTTGCCGCTGCTCCTCACCGGGGCTGCCCGCCCACGTGGCGACGCGCCAGCCTGCCGCCCAGTCGCGTCACGATCTCGTAGCTGATGGTGTCGCAGGCCTCGGCCCACTCCTGAGCGGTCGGCTCGCCCTGGTTGCCGGGGCCCAGCAGCACGAACTCGGTGCCCTCCTCGGGCAGGTCCCCCTCGAGGTCGACGAGCAGCTGGTCCATGCAGACCCGTCCCCGCAGCGGGCGTCGGCGGCCGGCGACCTGCACCTCCGCCCCGGGGCTGGCGGCCCGGGGAATGCCCTCGCCGTAGCCCACCGGGATCAGCGCCAGCGTGGTGTCGTGCTCCGCGGTCCAGGCGTGCCCGTAGGAGACGCCCGCCCCCGCGGGCACCGGCTTGACCATCGCCACCCGGCCCCGGACCGTCATCGCCGGCACCAGGCCCAGCTCGGGCAGGTGCCCGGGTGCGGGGTCGAGCCCGTAGAGCGCGATCCCGCAGCGCACCAGGTCGAACCGGACCGAGGGCCGCAGCACGGCGGCGGCGGAGTTGGCCAGGTGCCGCACCTCCGGCGCCAGGCCGGCCGCCTCGGCGACGGCGACGGCTTCCAGGAAGGCCACCTCCTGCACCTCGTTGACCGGTGAGTCCGGGTCGTCGGAGGAGACCAGGTGGCTCCAGATCCCGGTGACCCGGATCCGGCCCTCGCGCTCCAGCCGCCGGGCGTGCTCGGTCAGGGCGGGCCAGTCGGTCCGGAGGGCTCCGCCGCGGGAGAGGCCGGTGTCGATCTTCAGCTGCACCCGCGCGACCCGGCCGACCCGGTCGGCGGCCCGGGCGATCTCGTCGAGCGCGCGCGTGGAGTATGCCGAGAGGTCGACCTCCGCGCGCACCGCGTCGTCGTACCGCTCGCCGGGGACAGTCAGCCAGCACATCAGCCGACCGGTGTCCCCGTCGCGGCGCAGGGTCATCGCCTCGTCCAGCGTCGCGACGCCCAGCCAGTCGGCGCCGCCGCGGCGGGCCGCGCGGGCCACCTCGCACATCCCGTGTCCGTAGCCGTCGGCCTTGACCACCGCCATCAGCGCTGCGGGGGCGACCACGGCGCGGAGCACCTCGGCGTTGTGGGTGATGGCGTCCAGGTCGACGACGATCTCCGCTCGGGCCACCGGATCGGTCATGACTCTCATTCTCCCACCAGGGCGAGCACCTCGTTCACGGCAGGTCCCACGGCACCGGCCACGTCGCCGGCTCGCAGCGGTCCGCCGGCACCGGCGAGCTCGGCCGCCCTCCCGTGCAGCCAGGCCCCCACCGACGCCGCGTCGAGACCGGAGAGCCCGGACGCCAGCAGCGCGCCCACCACCCCGGCCAGCACGTCACCGGCGCCCGCGGTGGCCAGCCAGGGGGTGCCGGTGGTGTTGACCCGGACCGCACCCGAGGGGTCGGCCACCAGCGTGCGACGGCCCTTGAGCAGGACCGTGGCGTGCAGCGTCCGAGCGGCCTCGCGCGCGTGCCGCAGGGGCGCCGCCTCGACCTCGGGGCGCGCGACGCCGAGCAGCGTCGCCAGCTCCCCGGCGTGCGGGGTCAGCACCAGCCGGGCGCCGGAGGCCGACGGGGTCAGATGAGCCAGGGCGTCCGCGTCGACCACCACGGGCACCTGGTCGGCCAGGGCCGCGGCCAGGGCCGGGCCCGCCTGGTCGTCGCTGCCGGGCCCGACCACCCAGGCCTGCACGCGACCGTCCCCCACCACCTCGGGGCAGGTCGACCTGACCTGGCGCCCGACGGCCTCGGGACCGACGTAGCGGACCATGCCGGCGAGCCCGGACAGCGCGCCACGGACGCAGAGCACCGCGGCGCCGGCGTAGGTGGCAGAGCCGGCCCGGACGCCGACGACGCCGCGGCTGTACTTGTGCGCCGCGGCGTCGGGGCGGGGCAGCAGGCGCGCCACGTCCTCCGCCTCCAGGGCGCACACCTCCGGCTCGGGGAGCGCCAACCCCAGGTCGACGAGCCGGACGCGTCCTGCCGCGGCGGCCGCCGGGTCGACCAGGTGGGCGACCTTGTGGGTCCCGAAGGTCCACGTCTCCTCGGCCCGCACGTGGGGCCCGTCCAGCTCGCCGGAGTCGACGTCGACCCCGGAGGGGACGTCCACCGCGACCACCGGGATCCCCGCCAGGGCCTCGAGCGCGGCGGCGGCGTCCGGACGCAGCCCGGGACGGCCCCCGATGCCCACGATCCCGTCGACCACCAGGTCGGCGCCCAGGGCGACGGCCTCGTCGAGCTCGACCAGGCGCCCGCCCGCGGCGTGCAGCGCCGCCAGGCCCGCGGGATGCACCGCCGGCGCCAGCGCCAGCCCCCACACCTGGGCCCCGCGCCGCGCGAGCAGGGCACCGGCGTGCAGCGCGTCGCCGCCGTTGTCCCCGGGCCCGAGCAGCAGCAGCACCCGGGCGCCGTAGGTGCGGCCCAGGCGCTCCGCGAGCCCGGTGGCGAGCCCCGCGGCCGCCCGCGCCATCAGGGCGCCGTCGGGCAGCACGGCCAGGAGCTCGGCCTCCGCAGCCCGGACCTGGGCGACCGTGTGTGCCCGGAGCATCCCTAGCCCTCCAGCACCACGACGGCCGAGGCGATGCCCGCGTCGTGCGAGAGCGAGACGTGCACGTGGCCCACTCCGAGCGCGGCCGCCTGCGCGGCGACGGAGCCGCACAGCTCGAAGCGGGGACGCCCGGTGTCCTCCGAGACGATCTCCGCGTCGTGCCACGCCATCCCCACCGGGGCTCCCAGCGCCTTGGCGAGCGCCTCCTTGGCGGCGAACCGGGCGGCCAGGGAGGCCAGCGGCCGGGTCGCCTCCGCGGGCGTGAACAGCCGCTCCCGCAGTCCCGGGGTGCGCTCCAGGGAGGCGCCGAACCGAGCGATGTCGGCGACGTCGATGCCCACGCCCAGGACTGCCATCGGCCGCGTCCTACTCGACCGTGACGGACTTGGCCAGGTTGCGGGGCTGGTCGACGTCGTGACCCATCGCGGTGGCCAGCTCGCAGGCGAAGAGCTGCAGCGGCACCACCGCCACCAGGGGCTGGAGCAGCACCGGCACCCGGGGCAGCTCGATCAGCTCGTGCGCGTAGGGGCGGATCGACTCGTCCCCCTCCTCGGCGAGGCAGATGGTGTGGGCCCCCCGGGCGCGCACCTCCTGGATCCCGCTGAGCATCTTGTCGTGCAGCTGGTCCCGACCCCGCGGCGGCACGATGCACAGCACCGGCAGCCCTTCCTCGACCAGCGCGATGGGGCCGTGCTTGAGCTCGCCGGCGGCGAAGCCCTCGGCGTGGATGTAGGCCAGCTCCTTCAGCTTCAGCGCCCCCTCCAGGGCCACCGGGTAGCCGGCGTGGCGACCCAGGAAGAGCACCGACCGGGTGGCGACGTGGTGCCGGGCCAGGGCGTAGACCTGCTGGTCGTTGTCGAGCACGGTCTGGATGTGCGCCGGCATCTGGTCCAGCTGGTCGAGCACCTCGCCGATCTCGTCGCCGTAGCGGGTGCCCTTGACCTGCGCCAGGTAGAGGGCCAGCAGGTAGCAGGCCACGAGCTGGGTCACGTAGCCCTTGGTCGAGGCCACCCCGATCTCGGGGCCGGCATGGGTGTAGACGACGCCGTCGGACTCCCGCGGGATGGTCGAGCCGTTGGTGTTGCAGATGGCCAGCACCTTGGACCGCTGGACCCGGGCGTGCCGGATCGCCTGCAGCGTGTCGGCGGTCTCGCCGGACTGGCTGATCGCCACCACCAGCGTGGAGTGGGTCAGGATCGGGTCGCGGTAGCGGAACTCCGAGGCGAGCTCGACCTCCACCGAGATCCGGGTCCAGTGCTCGATCGCGTACTTGGCGACCATGCCGGCGTAGAACGAGGTGCCGGCCGCGATGATGATGATCTTGTCGATGTCGCGCAGCTCGTCGTCGGACAGGCGCATCTCGTCCAGCTGCAGCAGGCCCTCGGGGGTACGACGCCCCAGGAGCGCGTCGGCCACGGCCTTGGGCTGCTCGTAGATCTCCTTGCGCATGAACCAGTCGTGACCGTCCTTCTCGGCCGCCGTCAGGTCCCAGTCGACGTGGTACTGGCGGCCCTGCGCGGGCGTGCCGTCGAAGCCGCTGACCTCGACGCCGTCGCGGGTGATGGTGACGACCTGGTCCTGGTCGAGCTCGAGCGCCTCGCGGGTGTGGTCGATGAAGGCCGCGACGTCGGAGCCGAGGAAGTTCTCGCCCTCACCCAGGCCCACGACCAGCGGGGAGTTGCGCCGGGCCGCCACGACGCGCGAGGGGTCCGCTCCGTCGAGGGCGACCAGGGTGAAGGCGCCCTCCAGGCGACGGCACACCCGCTGCATCGCGGTCGTCAGGTCGTGCCCGGCCAGCACCTCGAGCTCCAGGAGGTGGGCCGCGATCTCGGTGTCGGTCTCGGAGTGCATCTCGTGGCCGGCCTGCTCGAGCTCGGTGCGCAGCGAGGCGAAGTTCTCGATGATGCCGTTGTGCACCACCGCGAGGCGGCCGGTCCGACCCAGGTGGGGGTGGGCGTTGACGTCGTTGGGGGCGCCGTGCGTGGCCCACCGGGTGTGCCCGATGCCGGAGGTGGACTCCGGGAGGGGCTCCTCGTCGATGGCCTTGACCAGGTTGGAGAGCTTGCCGGCCCTCTTCGCCGAGGCGACCGTGCCGTCGACTGCCAGCGCCACCCCGGCAGAGTCGTAGCCCCGGTACTCCAGCCGACGGAGTCCGTCGATGACCACGCTCTGGGCCTGCTTCTCTCCCACGTACCCCACGATTCCGCACATGGGCGGTGAGTCTAGTGCTCCGGGGCTTTGCAAGAATGCCCGCCATGTCCTCACCCGGCGACGAGTCCTCGCCGTACGTCGAGCTCCAGCGCGCCGCGTGGGCCTCTCTGGCCCCGGCGAGCGACGCCCCGCTCAGCCCGGAGGAGATCGGGCGGCTGCGCGGGCTCGGGGACTCCCTGGACCTGGGCGAGGTCGAGCAGGTGTACCTGCCGCTGTCCCGGCTGCTGTCGATGTACGTCGAGAGCGCCGGGCGGCTGCACCGGCGCCAGGAGGCGTTCCTGCACCGCCAGCACCCGCCGCGGACCCCGTTCGTGATCGGCATCGCCGGCTCCGTGGCGGTCGGCAAGTCGACCACCGCGCGGGTGCTCCAGCAGATGCTGGCCCACTGGCCCGAGCACCCCAACGTGGCCCTGGTGACCACCGACGGGTTCCTGCTGCCCAACGCCGAGCTGCAGCGACGCGGGATCCTGCACCGCAAGGGCTTCCCGGAGTCCTACGACCGCAAGGCGCTGCTGCGCTTCGTGATGAACATCAAGTCCGGCCGCGACGAGGTCGACGCCCCGACGTACTCCCACCTGGTCTACGACGTGCTGCCGCGCGAGCGGGTCACCGTCCGGCGGCCCGACATCGTGATCGTCGAGGGCCTCAACGTGCTGCAGCCCGCCCGGGTCCGCGACGACGGCAAGGTGGGGCTGGCAGTCAGCGACTTCTTCGACTTCTCCGTCTACGTCGACGCCGCGACCTCCGACATCCGCCGGTGGTACGTCGAGCGGTTCCTGCGGCTGCGCGAGACGGCGTTCCGCGACCCCGGGTCCTACTTCACCAAGTACGCCCAGCTCACCCACGAGCAGGCGGTCGCCGAGGCGGAGCGGATCTGGGACACCATCAACGGCCCCAACCTGGACCAGAACGTGCTGCCGACGCGGAGCCGGGCCACGCTGGTGCTGCGCAAGGACGCCGACCACTCGGTGCGCTACGTGCGACTCCGCCGTCTCTGAGGCCGGCCCGGGCCCGAGGGCCGGGTCACAGGGACAGCTGGCTCTTCACGACCTCGGCGAGCCGCGAGGCCACCTGCTCGGCCTCCTCGGCGGTGGGTGCCTCCACCATCACCCGCACCAGTGGCTCGGTGCCCGAGGGGCGCAGCAGCACCCGGCCGCGCTCGCCGAGCAGGGCCTCCTCCTCGGCGACGGCGGCCGCGAGGACCGCGTCCTCGTCGGCGCGGGACTTGTCGACGTTCGGGACGTTGAGGAGCACCTGGGGCAGGCGGGTCATCACGCTCGCCAGGTCCTTGAGGGTGCGTCCGGTGGTGACCATCCGCTCCATCACGTGCAGGGCGGTCAGGATGCCGTCGCCGGTGGTGGCGTGGTCGCTGAGGATCACGTGCCCCGACTGCTCGCCGCCGAGGGAGTAGCCCGAGAGCTTCATCGCCTCCAGCACGTAGCGGTCCCCCACCTTGGTCTGGCGCACGCCGATGTCGTGGGCGCGCATCGCGTTCACGAAGCCGAGGTTGCTCATCACGGTGGCGACCACGGTGTCGCGGGCGAGCCTGCCCTGGTCGGAGAGGGAGAGGGCGAGGATGGCCAGGATCTGGTCGCCGTCCACCACGGTGCCCTCGTGGTCCACCGCCAGGCACCGGTCTGCGTCCCCGTCGAGGCCGAAGCCCACGTCGGCTCCGTGCTCCAGGACGGCCGCCTGCAGGCTGCCCAGGTGGGTCGAGCCGCAGTTCTCGTTGATGTTGGTGCCATCGGGGTGGGCGTGGATGGCGATCACGGTCGCGCCCGCGTCCTCCAGGGCCCGGGGCGCGGCCTCCCAGGCTGCACCCTCGGCGCAGTCGACCACCACGGTGAGACCGGCCAGCGGGTGCTCGATGGTGCGCACCAGGTGGGCGGCGTACTCGCTCACCGCGGTGAGGTGGGGCGCGACCCGGCCGACTCCGGCACCGGTGGGGCGGTCCCAGGGCTCGCCCATGCGCTTCTCGATCGCCACCTCGAGGGCGTCGTCGAGCTTGTGCCCGCCGCGGGCCAGGAACTTGATGCCGTTGTCGGGCATCGCGTTGTGGGAGGCCGAGAGCATCACGCCCAGGTCGGCGTCCAGGGACCCCGTCAGGTACGCCGTACCCGGGGTGGGCAGCACGCCCAGCACCAGCACGTCGACCCCGGCCGAGGCCAGGCCGGCGACCACCGCGGCCTCGAGGAACTGCCCCGAGATGCGGGTGTCACGGCCGACGACGGCCAGGGGACGTTCCCGGGCGAACTCGCCCCGGTCCGCGAGCACGTGGGCCGCAGACACGGCGAGGTCCAGGGCCAGCTCCGCGGTCAGTAGACCGTTGGCCAGGCCCCGGACCCCGTCCGTGCCGAAAAGACGCGTCATGCAGTCGCGATCAGCGCTTGCTGAACTGCGGTGCCTTGCGGGCCTTCTTGAGACCAGCCTTCTTGCGCTCGATGACGCGCGCGTCACGAGTCAGCAGGCCGGCCTTCTTCAGGGTCGGACGGTTGGCCTCTTCGTCGATCGAGTTCAGGCAGCGAGCCACGCCGAGGCGCAGCGCTCCGGCCTGACCGGTGATGCCGCCGCCGTGGATCCGGGCGATGACGTCGAAGCGGCCCTCGAGCTGCAGGTTCGAGAACGGCTCGTTCACGACCTGCTGGTGCAGCTTGTTGGGGAAGTAGGAGTCCAGGGTGCGACCGTTGACGGTCCACTCGCCGGTGCCGGGCACGATGCGCACCCGGGCCACGGCCTCCTTGCGGCGGCCGGTGGCCGCAGCGGGGGCGATCGTCGCCGGGCGCAGCGGCGCGTCGGCCGACGGGGCGGACTCGGAGCTGTAGGCGACGCCCTGCTCGTTGGTCTCGAAGGTCTCCTCGACCTCAGCGGTCTCGGTGTTCTCGGTGGTCTCAGCCACGGTAATCCTCACTCGTCCTTGGAAGTTACTGGGAGATCTGCTGGATCTCGAACGGCTTGGCCTGCTGGGCCACGTGCGGGTGCTCGGGGCCGGCGTAGACCTTGAGCTTCTTGAGGATCTGGCGGCCGAGACGGTTCTTGGGGAGCATGCCCCAGACCGCGTTCTCGATGGCCTTGCGTGCGTCCTTCTCCAGCAGCTCGCCGAACGGCGTGGCGGAGAGACCACCCGGGTAGCCCGAGTGGCGGTAGGCGAGCTTGGTGACCTTCTTGTTGGCCGACAGGGCGACCTTGTCCGCGTTGATGATGATGACGAAGTCACCGACATCCATGTGCGGCGCGAAGATCGGCTTGTGCTTGCCTCGCAGGAGGTTGGCGGCCTGGACGGAGAGACGTCCGAGGACCACGTCGGTGGCGTCGATGACGTGCCACTCGCGCTGAATGTCAGCGGGCTTCGGGCTGTACGTGCGCACGGCGAGAACCTTCTCGTTCGTAGGTCCCGGCGGGAGGTGTCTCGCCGGGTGGGTGGAACCGCGGCTTCTGACGAACACGGCCCGGCTTGCCCGTCCCACCAGCGGACTGGAAGGGCGAGGTGTCCGGATCTGCGCCTGGGCGGTGAGGCCCGGACGCGGCAGGAGTCGCGACGATCAAGTGTAGGGCTGGATTCGGCGGCCCGACAAATCCCACTGCCGCGGGCGGGGCCGCTGAGCGCAAACGCCTACCCCCGCTTACGCCGGGCTCGGGTCGAGGACTAGGTTGTAGCAGACCTGACGACGTGAACAATACGTGCCTAAAGGAGCCGACGTGACTGACGCACCGGCCACCGATGCCCCGGCCACCGCCGGCGCATCCAAAGAGTCCCTCACCGTCCGTGACAACCGCACCGGCGTGGAGTACGACCTCAAGATCACTGACAACACCATCCGCGCTGCGGACCTGGGGCAGATCAAGCTGGGTGACCAGCCCGGGCTGGCCACCTACGACCCCGGCTTCGTCAACACTGCCTCGTGCCGCAGCTCGGTGACCTACATCGACGGCGACAAGGGCATCCTGGAGTACCGGGGCTATCCCATCGAGCAACTGGCCGAGAAGTCCAGCTTCCTCGAGGTCGCCTACCTGCTGATCCACGGCGCTCTGCCCACCAAGGCTGAGTACGACGCGTGGGAGCACGAGATCACCTACCACACGTTCGTGCACGAGAACGTGAAGTCCTTCATGGAGGGCTTCCGCTACGACGCCCACCCGATGGGCATGCTGATGGCATCGGTGGGGGCGCTGTCGACCTTCTACCCCGACGCCCGCAACATCACCGACCCGGACAACCGGCACATCCAGATGGTCCGGATGATCGCCAAGATGCCGACGCTGGGCGCCTGGTCGTTCCGGCACGCCCAGGGGAAGCCGTTCATCTACCCCGACAACGACCTCTCCTACACCGCCAACTTCCTCTCGATGCTCTTCAAGATGAGCGAGAAGAAGTACGGCGCGGACGAGCGGCTGGTCAAGGCGCTCGACACGCTCTTCATCCTGCACGCCGACCACGAGCAGAACGCCTCCACCAACGCCGTCCGCTCGGTCGGGTCCACCCAGGTGGACCCCTACTCCGCGGTCGCCGCCGGTGTCGGTGCGCTCTACGGCCCGCTGCACGGCGGGGCCAACGAGGCGGTGCTGCGGATGCTGCGCCGGATCGGCTCGAAGTCGAACATCCCGGCGTTCATCGAGGGCGTGAAGAACGGCAACGAGAAGCTCATGGGCTTCGGGCACCGGGTCTACAAGAACTACGACCCGCGCGCCAAGATCATCAAGAAGTCCGCCGAGGACGTCTTCGCGGTCACGGGCACCAACCCGCTGCTGGAGATCGCGCTGGAGCTGGAGAAGATCGCGCTCGAGGACGAGTACTTCGTCAAGCGGCGCCTCTACCCCAACGTGGACTTCTACTCCGGCCTCATCTACGAGGCCTTCCAGTTCCCGCCGGAGATGTTCACCGTGCTGTTCGCCATCGGTCGCACCCCGGGCTGGCTGGCGCAGTGGCTGGAGCTGGTGCAGGACAAGGACCAGAAGATCGCCCGGCCCAAGCAGATCTACACCGGAGAGCGGGGCCTCGACTTCGTCCCGAGCTCCGAGCGCTGGGCCTGACCCAGACGCACCGCGACAGCCCCGCACGTCCCGACCGGGACGGGCGGGGCTGTTGCCATTGCCTCACTCCCGCAGCAGCCGCTGCCACGCGGTGCGCCCCAGGGCCCGGCGCAGCCCGCCGGTGGGGCCCGCGGCGCCGAGCGCGGCGCGCGCCGCGTTCCAGCCGCACGCCCCGTGCACGCCACCACCGGGGTGGGCCGAGGCGCTGGCCAGGAAGAGACCGGGCACCGGGGTCTCGGGGCGTCCCAGACCGGGCACCGGCCGCAGCACCAGCTGCTGGTGCAGCGCCGAGGTCCCGGCGTTGATGGCGCCCTGGACCAGGTTGGCGTCGGCGGCCTCGAGGTCACCGGGCGACTGCACCAGGCGTGCCACCTGACGACCCCCGAAGCCCGGCGCGACCCGCTCGATCGCGGCCTCGATCCGCGCCACGTGCGCCGCGACCCGGTCCGCGCCCCAGTCCCCGTGCGGCACGTGCGTGTAGGCCCAGGCCGACTCGGTCCCCGCCGGGGACCGGGTCGGGTCCGAGGTGGTCATCTGGCCGAAGAGCACGAACGGGCGCTCCGGCGTCCGCCTGAGCGAGAGGTCTGCCGCGAACTCCACGAAGCCGTCCACGTCGACCCCGAGGTGCACGGTCCCCGCCGAGCGCGCCCGCTCGGCGGTCCAGGGCACCGGGCCGTCCAGGGCCCAGTTGACCTTGATGGTGGAGCTGTCCCACTGGAACCGCTCCAGGTCGCGCAGCAGCCGGGCCGGCAGCGGCGTGCCGGCGAGCAGCTGCTGGTAGAGCGCGGGAGCGGCCACGTCCGCGAGCACCGCTCGCCGCGCCCGGATCGACGTACCGTCGGCCAGCCGTACGCCGCTCGCCCGCCCGCCGGAGGTGGTCACCGTCTCCACGGCCACCCCGGTGCGCACCTGGACCCCGACCGACTCCGCGCGGCGCCGCAGCGCCGTCGCCAGCTGCCCGGCGCCACCTTGGGGCACCGGGAACCCCACGTCCTGGGCGAGCATGGTCAGCAGCCACCCGAACAGCGCGCTGCCAGCCGCGTCGGGCGGTACGTCGCTGTGCAGGGCGTTGCCGGTGAGCAGCAGCGGCGCCGCGTCCCCGACGAACCGCTCCTCGCCCAGCCGGCGTACCGGCATCACCGCGAGGCGGGCGAAGTCGAACGTCCCGGCGGAGCCGAGGCGGCGCAGCATGCGCAAGCCCGCGGCCACGGGCGGGAAGGGCGTGAAGAGGGCGTCGAGCAGGGGGTCGCGCAGCTGCTGCCACCCCGCCACCAGCTCCATCCAGGCGTCCCCGTCGCCGGGGCCGGCGGTCTCCAGGAGCTCGGCGGTCTCGACGGCGTCGCGACAGAGCACGGCGGCGCGACCGTCCTCGGTGACGTGCGCCAAGGGGTGCGGCGCCCGGCACCAGCGCAGCCCGTGCTGCTCGAGGTGGAGGTCGGCGATGATCGGACTGGCCGCAGCCAGCGGGTAGAAGGCGCTGAACATGTCCGAGACGTAGCCCGGGGCCACCGCCTCGGCGCTGCGCACCGCTCCCCCGACCTCGTCCTGCGCCTCCACCAGGACCACGTCCCAGCCGGCGTCGCCCAGCGCGTTCGCGGCGACCAGACCGTTGGGGCCGGCGCCGATCACCACCGCGTCGACCGCCAGGTCGACGCCCCCGTCTCCCCCCGGAGCAGTCCCCGGGTGAACCACTGAGTCAGCAGCCACGGTCGTCATCGCCCACCTCCATCAGCGGCGTACCCGCCTGCGCGCCGCAGCAATCGGCGCCGGCGTCACGGTGTCGCCCCGCACGGTGCGGTGCGGGCGCGTCCGCCGGGTTCCAAGCGGGCGCCCAGAGAAGTCTCAGCCGGTTCACAGGCTCGACTGGCATGCTGACGGGCATGAGTGAGACCCCGCCGCCCAGCTACTACGGTTCACCTCAGCAAGGTCCCGACCCGACCCCGCAGCCGCGCCCGGACGGGGGCGGCCCCGGACGATCGCGGGGCACCGGGCTCGCCGTCGGGGTGCTCGTGGGCGCGCTGCTGCTCGGCGGCGCCGCAGGCGTGGGCGGTGCCGCGGCGTACGACCAGTGGTGGGACGACGACAACGGCGCAAGCTCCGCCCCGGACCGGAGCACTCCCTCGCGCAGCGACACCGGCAGCTCGGACAGCGACGCCGGCGTGGAGGGCGTGGAGGGCGTGGAGGGCGTGGCCGAGGAGGTGCTGCCCTCGGTGGTGCGCATCGACGTCGAGACCAGCGACGGCGGGGGTTCGGGCAGCGGGATCATCCTCACCGAGACCGGCCGGATCCTGACCAACAACCACGTGATCGAGGGTGCCGCCGGCAACGGGGCCATCACCGTCTCCTTCTCGGACGGGACGCGCGCCTCGGCCGAGGTGCTGGGCGCCGACCCGCTCACCGACACCGCGGTGATCCAGGCCGAGGACGTCTCGGGCCAGACCCCGGCGGCCATCGGCAACTCCGACGACCTGCGCGTGGGCCAGCCGGTGGTGGCCATCGGCTCCCCGTTCGGGCTGGACGCCACGGTCACCTACGGCATCGTCAGCGCGCTGGCGCGGCCGGTCAACGTCGGCGCCGCGGACAACGCGGGCAACACCACCACCTACCCCGCCATCCAGACCGACGCTGCCATCAACCCGGGCAACTCCGGTGGTCCGCTGGTCGACCTCGACGGTCGGGTGGTGGGCATCAACTCCTCCATCCGGACCGCCTCGGACTCCACCAGCGGCCAGTCCGGCTCCATCGGCCTGGGCTTCGCCATCCCGATCGATGACATCCTGCCGGTCATCGACCAGATGGCCAAGGGCGAGACCCCGACCCACGCGCGGATGGGCGTCCAGGTCACCGACGCCGCCACCGCCGGGAACAGCGACGCGCCGGGGGCGCTGATCCGCAGCGTGACACCGGGATCGAGCGCCGCCAAGGCCGGCCTCGAGGACGGCGACATCATCACCGGCATCGACGGCCAGCCGATCGACAGCGCCGACGACCTGGTCGCCACGGTCCGCACCTACCGCCCCGGCGACGAGGTCGAGCTGACCTACGAGCGGGACGGCAAGGAGGAGAGCACCCAGCTGGTGCTCGACTCGGACGGGGACTCCGACTGACCTGCTGCCGCAGGGCGGCAGGGTCGGCCGGGCCCGCTCAGCGGGACCGGCTCACCCTGCCCTCGTCCCAGACCGGCTCGTCGGACTCGTACACCCCGCCGTCCGCGCCGTAGACCAGGTAGCGGTCGAAGCGCCTGGCGAACCACCGGTCGTGGGTGACGGCCACGACCGTGCCCTCGAAGGACTCCAGCCCCGCCTCGAGAGCCTCCGCGGACTGGACGTCGAGGTTGTCGGTGGGCTCGTCCAGCAGCAGCAGGGTGGCCCCGGAGAGCTCGAGCAGCAGGATCTGGAACCGTGCCTGCTGGCCACCGCTGAGGGACTCGAAACGCTGCTCCCCCGCGTGCGCCAGCTCGTAGCGGTCGAGCACCCGGGCTGCCTGCTCACGGCCCCTGCCGGACCGGTGCTCGTCGCCGCGGTGCAGGATCTCCAGCAGGGTGCGCCCGACCAGCTCGGGGTGGTCGTGGGTCTGGACGAACCATCCCGGCCGCACCCGCGCGCCGAGCTTGGCGGTCCCGGTGTGCGGCACCGGCTTCACCGGGGCGGCACTCGAGACCGGCAGGTGCTCGCGCTCCGGGTCGCTGCCGCCGGCGGCCAGCAGCCGGAGGAAGTGTGACTTGCCGGACCCGTTGCTGCCCAGCACGGCCACCCGCTCGCCGTACCAGACCTCGAGGTCGAAGGGCTCCATCAGTCCGGTCAGCCCGAGTGCGGTGCAGACCACGGCACGCTTGCCGGTGCGTCCGCCGCGCAACCGCATCACCACCTGCTGCTCCCGCGGCTGCTCGGTCGGGGGGCCCGCCTCCTCGAACTTGCGCAGCCGGGTCTGCGCGGCCTGGTAGCGGCTGGCCATGTCGGAGTTGTACGCCGCCTTCTGCTTGTACATCAGCATCTGGGCGCGCAGCTTGGCCAGCTCCTCGTCCCAGCGCTTGCGCAGCTCCTCGAAGCGGGCGAAGCGCTCCTCCCGCGCCTGGTGGTAGGTGGCGAACCCGCCCGGGTGGGTCCACACCTGGTTGCCCGCGCTGCCCAGCTCCACGGTGACGATCCGGGTGGCGGTGCTGGCCAGGAGCTGGCGGTCGTGGCTGATCAGCACGATGGTCTTCGGCGACTCCGCGATCCGCTGCTCCAGCCAGATCTTGCCGGGGACGTCGAGATAGTTGTCGGGCTCGTCCAGGAGCAGCACCTGGTCGGGGCCGGCCAGCAGGAACTCCAGCACCAGCCGCTTCTGCTCCCCACCGGAGAGGGTGCGCAGGTCCCGGTTGCGGGCCCGGTCGAAAGGCACCCCGAGGGCGGCCACGGTGCACTTGTCCCAGACCACCTCCAGGTCGTAGCCACCAGCGTCGGCGTAGTCCGAGAGCGCCGTGGCGTAGCGCATCTGGGTGGGCTCGTCCTCGTGGTCCATCAGCCGTCGCTCGCAGGCGTCGACCTCCGCAGCCGCTCGGCGTACCGGCTCGGGAGCCACCGACATCAACAGGTCGGCGACGGTCTCGCCGGAGCCCCCGTGCCCGACGAACTGACGCATCACGCCGAGGCCGCCCGACCGGGTCACCGCCCCGGCGTGCGGCGCCAGCTCTCCGGTGACGATGCGCAGCAGGGTGGTCTTGCCGGCGCCGTTCGCCCCGACCAGTGCCACCTTGGCGCCCTCGCCGGCGCGGAACGAGACGTCGTCGAGCAGCACCCGACCGTCGGGCAGCTCGTAACGGACACCGGCGACGTCTACATGACCCACGCAGGCGATTCTGCGCCAGCGGGCCGGCGCACCGCGACTTGGCACCGCGACTTGGCGACGCGCCCAGTCGCCGGGCTGTGCCGTCTTGGGCGCCGCGCCCATGTCATTGCGGACCGGTCTTGGTGATGATGAGGGCCGACAACGGCACAGGAGAAGGGGCGGCGCATGCGGCTGGAGCTGTCAGCGGAGGACCAGGCGTTCCGGGAGGAGATGCGGGGGTTCTTCACCACCGAGGTGCCGCAGGAGATCCGCTCCACCGTGCTGGAGGGCCGGGAGCTGAGCCGGGACCAGATCGTGACCAGCCAGCGCATCCTCAACGCCGCCGGGCTCGCGGTGCCGCACTGGCCCGTGGACGACGGGGGCCGGGACTGGACCGACCTGCAGCGCCACATCTGGCACGAGGAGATGCAGCAGGCCGGCGTCCCCGCGCCGCTGGCGTTCAACGCCTCGATGATCGGGCCGGTGCTCGCCCAGTTCGCGACGCCGGAGATGAAGCGCCGGTTCCTGCCCGCCACCGCCAACCTCGACATCTGGTGGTCCCAGGGGTTCTCCGAGCCCGACGCCGGCTCGGACCTGGCCGGGCTGCGCACCACCGCGGTGCGCGACGGGGAGGACTGGGTGGTCAACGGGCAGAAGACGTGGACCACCCTGGGCCAGTACGGCGACTGGATCTTCACCCTGGTGCGCACCGACCCCGAGGCGAAGAAGCAGTCCGGCATCTCGATGCTGCTCATCGACATGACGTCCCCCGGTCTGGAGGTCCGGCCCATCGAGCTGATCGACGGTGGCCACGAGGTCAACGAGGTGTGGTTCACCGACGTCCGGGTGCCGGGCGAGAACCTCGTGGGCGAGGTCAACCAGGGCTGGACGATGGCCAAGTTCCTGCTCGGCAACGAGCGGGTGGGCGTGGCCCCGGTGGGCGCGGTGAAGCGGGCGCTGGCCCGGGCCAAGCAGCTCGCCGGCGCCCAGCTCGACGACCCGCTGACCCGGGCCCGGGTCGCCGAGCTGGAGAACCAGCTGCTCGCCCTCGAGCTCACCGCGCTGCGGGTGGTCGCCAACTCCGCCGACGGGGCACCGCACCCGGCCAGCTCGGTGCTCAAGCTGCGCGGCACCGAGCTGCAGCAGGCGGTCAGCGAGCTGATCCTGGACCTCGCGGGGCCGGCCTCGCTGGGCGCCCGCGGCGCGGAGGACTCCGACCTGCCGGGCTGGGCCAGACGCTCGGCCCCGACCTACCTCAACCTGCGCAAGGCCTCGATCTACGGCGGCTCCAACGAGATCCAGCGCCAGATCATCGCCCGCACCATCCTGGGTCTTTGAGAGGAGACGAGACGTGGACTTCAGCCTCGACGACGAGCAGGTCGCGCTCCGCGACGCGGTGCGCAGCCTGGTCACCAAGACGTACGGCGACTTCGAGCAGCGCCGCCGCGCCAGCGCTGCCGAGCCCGGCTACGACGAGTCCCTGTGGCGGCAGCTGGCCGAGATGGGGGTGCTCGGGCTGCCCTTCGCCGAGGACGACGGCGGCATGGGCGCCGGCCCGGTGGAGGTCGCCCTGGTGGCGGCCGAGCTGGGACGGGTGCTGGCACCGGAGCCGTTCCTCGCCTCGGTGGTGCTGGCCGGCGGCGCGGTCGCCGCGGCGGGCACCGCGGACCAGCGCTCCGAGCTGCTCGGTGCCCTGGCGTCCGGGGAGCGGCTGCTGGCCCTGGCGCACGAGGAGACCGTGCCGGTCACGGCCTCCCGTTCCGGTGAGGGCTGGAGCCTGACCGGCACCAAGGAGCCGGTGCTGCACGGGGCCCGCGCCGACCTGCTGGTGGTCAGCGCCGCCCTCCCGGACGGCGGCACCGGGCTCTTCCTGGTCGAGGGCACCGACGCCGAGACCGACGGCTACCGGACCTACGACGGCGGACGTGCTGCCCGGGTGCGGCTCCGCGACGCTCCGGCCACCGCCCTCGGGGAGCCCGGCGCCGACCAGGCCACGACCCTCGCCGGGGTGCTGGCCGCCGCCCGGCTGGCCGCGTGCCACGAGGCGCTGGGGGGCATGGAGGCCGCACTGGCCGCCACCACCGCCTATCTCAAGAGCCGCAAGCAGTTCGGCGTCACGCTGAACACCTTCCAGGCACTGAACTTCCGGGCGGCCGACATGTACGTCTCCCTCGAGCTCACCCGGAGCATCGTGGACTGGGCGACCATGGTGCTGGCCACCGGCGACCCGGCGCGGGCGGGAGAGGCGAGCGCCCGGGCCGCCCTGCAGACCAGCCGGGCGGGTCGCCACATCGGCCAGGAGGCGATCCAGCTGCACGGCGGGATCGCGATGACCGCGGAGTACCTCGTCGGCAACATCACCGCCCACCTCACGGTGCTCGACCACCTGCTCGGGGACGGCCGGCAGCACCTCGGCACGCTGATGACCGGCGTGGGCGACTACGAGGCGCTGGACCCGCTGGACCCGACCATGCGGAGCACGAGCTCGCAGTAGTGCTCGGCCACCTGGTCCGGGCTCCAGCCTCCCTCGCTGTCGAACCACCGGGAGACGTCGATGCCCAGCGAGAGCACCGCCGCCCCGGTGATCGCGGGCTCGGCGGTGTGGAAGACGCCCTCGTCCACGCCGCGGCGCACCAGGTCGCGCACGATGGCGTCCATCCGGTGTCGCATCTTCTCGATCTCGGCACGGTGCTCGGGCGACAGCCCGGCCAGCTCGTAGTTCACGATCCGACCGACGGTGTGGTTCAGCGCGTGGTGCCGCACGAAGTCGCGCACCAGCACCACCAGCTGGTCCCGGGGGTTCTCCGAGCTGGCCACCGCCGCCTCACAAAGCGCCAGCGCGTGCTGGTGTCCGGCCAGGGAGATCTGGTGCAGCAGCTCCTCCTTGGACCGGTGGTGGACGTAGAGCGCCGCCGGGCTCATCCCGGCGGCGGAGGCGATGTCACGGGTGGTGGTCCCGTGGAAGCCGCGAGCGGCGAACGCCTGCACGGCCGCATCGAGCAGCCGGGTGCGGGCATCGGGGCCGTTGACGTCATCGCTCACGCTTGTCATAGTAAGCAAGCGCTTAGTCACCCGCAATCCCCCAAGGAGCTCACGTGCACGGACTCAAGGACAAGGTCGCGATCGTCACCGGGGCGAGCCGAGGCATCGGCCTCGGCGTCGCGGAGCGGCTGGTCGCCGAGGGCGCCAGGGTCTGCGTGACCGCGCGGAAGCCCGAGGCCCTGGAGGAGGCCGTCCTGGCGCTCGGTGGCCCGGACCAGGCGATCGGCATCGCCGGCAACGCCGCGGACCCCGAGCACCGCGCCGAGGCCGTGGCCCGCACCCTGGAGGCGTTCGGCAGCGTGGACCTGCTGGTGAACAACACCGGCATCAACCCGGCGTACGGGCCGCTGGTGGAGCTCGACCTGGACGCCGCGCGCAAGATCCTCGACACCAACGTGGTCTCCGCCCTGGGCTGGGTGCAGGAGGTGCACCGCGCCTGGATGGCCGAGCACGGCGGCTCGATCGTCAACATCTCCTCGGTCGCCGGCACCAAGCCCGCCCCCGGCATCTCCATGTACGGCGCCAGCAAGGCCACCCTGATCAGCCTCACCGAGTCGCTCGCCGTCGAGCTCGGACCGGAGATCCGGGTCAACGCGGTGGCACCGGCCGTGGTCAAGACCCGCTTCGCCAGCGCCCTCTACGAGGGCCGCGAGGAGGAGGTGGCCGCGGCCTACCCGCTCAAGCGCCTCGGCGAGCCCAACGACATCGGCAGCGTGGTGGCGTTCCTGCTCTCCGCCGAGGCCGGCTGGCTGACCGGCCAGACCCTGGTCGTCGACGGCGGCCTCACCCTCACCGGCGGCGTGTGATGGGTGCGGGTCAGGCCCTGTCCGACAAGGGTGCCGTGGTCACCGGGGCCGGCCACGGCATCGGCCGTGCGCTGGCCCGGCGGCTCGCCGCCGAGGGTGCCCGGCTGGTCGTCAACGACCTGGACGCCGACGCGTGCCGGGCCGTGGCCGAGGAGCTCGGCGCCACCGCGGTGCCAGGCGACTGCGCGACCGCCGAGGGCGTGGCCCACCTGGTCTCGACGGCCACCGACGCCCTGGGGCGCATCGACGTGTTCCTGGCCAACGCCGGCATCGACGCCGCGCACCAGACCGGTGTCGACAGCCTGCAGGCCCCCGACGAGGTGTGGGACCGGATGCTCCAGGTCAACACCATGGCCCACGTCCGGGCAGCCCGGGCGCTGGTCCCGGGATGGCTGTCCGACGGTCAGGGCGGACGCTTCGTGGTCACCGCCTCGGCCGCCGGGCTGCTCACCATGCTCGGCAGCGCGCCGTACTCGGTGACCAAGCACGCCGCGGTCGGCTTCGCGGAGTGGCTCTCGGCCACCTACGGCCACCGCGGCATCACCGTGCAGGCGATCTGTCCGCAGGGAGTGCAGACCCGGATGCTGGAGCAGTCGGGGCCGCTGAAGGACCTGCTCTCCCGCGACGAGGCGCTGCCCCCGAGGCGGTGGCCCAGACCTGGGTGGACTCGCTGGACGACGACCGGTTCCTGGTGCTGCCGCACCCCGAGGTGGGCGACTACTACGCCGCCCGGGCCACCCAGAACGAGCGCTGGCTGGCCGGGATGCGCAAGCTCCAGGTCGCGCTGGACCGAGCGACGGGAGCGACCGCATGAGCGCGAACGACGACCTGCGGCACGACGAGCTCCCCGGCCTGGACCTGGACGCCTTCGCCCGGTGGTACGCCGCCGAGCGCCCGGACCAGCTCTCCGGCGACCCGGCCGAGGCCCTGACCGGCCGGCTGATCGCCGGTGGCAAGTCCAACCTGACCTACGAGGTCACCGACGGCAGCAACTGGTGGATCGTGCGGCGACCGCCGCTGGGCCACGTGCAGGCCACGGCCCACGACATGGGCCGCGAGCACACCGTGATGACCGCGCTGGCCGGGACCGGGGTGCCGGTGCCGACGACGTACGCCCACTGCGCGGACCCCTCGGTGCTGGGCGCCCCGTTCTACGTAATGGAGCGGGTGGCGGGCACGCCGTACCGCACCGCGGCGGAGCTCGGCGAGATCGGTCCCGAGCGCACCGCGCACCTGGCGAGCGCCATGATCGAGGTCCTGGCCACCCTGCACGCGGTGGACCCGGCCGAGGTCGGACTGAGCGAGTTCGGCCGTCCCGAGGGGTTCCTGGCCCGTCAGGTACGCCGCTGGGGCAAGCAGCTGGCCGGGTCGGCCACCCGGGAGCTCCCGGACGCCGACCGGCTGCTGGCGCACCTGGCCGGCAACGTGCCGCCCGAGGGTCCTCCCGGGATCGTGCACGGGGACTACCGCCTCGACAACCTGCTCTCGGTGGCCGAGGACGACCAGCCCGTCAAGGCGGTCGTCGACTGGGAGATGGCCACCCTGGGCGACCCGCTGACCGACCTGGCGCTGCTGCTGGTCTACGACAACCTCCCGCGGCTGATCGGCGGCCTCTCGCTGGCCGACGCCAGCACCGCTCCGGGCTACCCGAGCGCCGAGGAGCAGCTCGCGGCGTACGTCGCGGCGGGCGGGCGCGAGAGCGCCGGGGCGGGCGGCGACATGGGCTTCCACCTGGGACTGGCCCACCTGAAGCTGGCGGTGATCCTCGAGGGAATCCACCACCGGCACCTCGAGGGCCAGACCGTCGGCGGTGGCTTCGAGGCCATCGGCGACGCCGTCGAGCCCCTGCTGGCAGCCGGACTGGCTGCCGCCACCTCTTGAGCCATCCCCCAGAAAGGGCTGACATGGACTTCACCTTCGACGACCGCACCCAGGAGCTCCAGGCCGAGCTGCTCACCTTCATGGACTCCCACGTCCACCCGGCCGAGCACCGGTTCGAGACCGAGCTGGCAGGGCTGGCGGACCCGTTCGCCTGGACCCAGGCACCGGTCCTGGGCGAGCTGCGCACCGAGGCCCGCCGTCGCGGCCTGTGGAACCTCTTCCTCCCCGTCTCCGCCGACGAGCACGGTCGCGGCGGCGGTCTGACCAACCTGCAGTACGCCCCGCTGGCCGAGATCAGCGGTCGCAGCGGCCACCTGGCTCCGGCGGCGATGAACTGCGCCGCACCGGACACCGGCAACATGGAGGTGCTGCACATGTTCGGCACGCCTGCGCAGCAGGAGCGCTGGCTCGAGCCGCTGCTGGACGGCCGGATCCGCTCGGCGTTCGCGATGACCGAGCCGGACGTGGCCTCCTCGGACGCGACCAACATCGAGTGCTCGATCGTGCGCGACGGCGAGGACTACGTGATCAACGGGCGCAAGTGGTGGATCACCGGGGCGATGAACCCCGAGTGCGAGATCTTCATCGTGATGGGCAAGACCGACCCCGAGGCCTCGCGGCACCGGCAGCAGTCCATGGTGCTGGTCCCCCGCGACACCCCGGGCCTGGAGGTCGTGCGGCCGATGCACGTGCTGGGTTTCGACGACCACGAGCACGGTGGCCACGCCGAGCTGCGGTTCACCGACGTCCGGGTGCCGGTGACCAACCTGATCGGCGAGGAGGGCGCGGGCTTCGCGATCGCCCAGGCTCGCCTCGGCCCGGGCCGGATCCACCACTGCATGCGCTCGATCGGCGTCGCCGAGCGGGCCATCGAGCTGATGTGCCAGCGCGCGGAGTCGCGCGTCGCCTTCGGACGGGCGCTGTCGCAGCAGGGTGTGATCCGCGAGTGGATCGCGGAGTCCCGGGTGGCGGTGGAGCAGCTGCGGCTGCTGGTGCTCAAGACCGCGTGGCTGATGGACACCGTCGGCAACCGCGGCGCGCACACCGAGATCCAGGCGATCAAGATCGCCACCCCCAAGGTGGTCCAGGAGATCCTGGACCGCGCGATGCAGGTGCATGGCGCCGGCGGGCTGTCGCAGGACTTCCCGCTCGCGGCGTCGTTCGCCGGGATCCGCACCCTGCGCTTCGCCGACGGTCCGGACGAGGTGCACAAGAACTCGCTGGCCAAGGCCGAGATGGCCCGCCAGGCGAAGGGCTGAGCCGTGGACCTGTCGCTGACCTCCGAGCAGGAGTCCTTCCGCGCGCTGGCTCGGGAGTTCCTCGACCGCGAGGCGGTCCCGCACCGGACCCGTTGGGACCGCGAGGAGTCCGTCGACCTGGAGATCGTGGGCAAGATGGGCGAGCTCGGGTTCTTCGGACTGACCATCCCCACCGAGTACGGCGGCCTGGGTGGCGACTACCTCACCTACACCCTGGCGATGGAGGAGCTGGGCCGCGCCGACTCGGCGCTGCGCGGCATCGTCTCGGTCTCCAACGGTCTGGTCGGCAAGTCCATCCTCGGGTTCGGGACCGAGGAGCAGAAGCAGCGGTGGCTGCCGGGGATCGCGGCCGGCACCCTGCTCGGCTGCTTCGGCCTCACCGAGCCCGACACCGGCTCGGATGCCGGCAACCTGACCTCCCGCGCGCGCCGTGACGGCACCGACTGGGTGATCGAGGGGCAGAAGCTCTTCATCACCAACGGCACCTGGGCCGACGTCGCGCTGGTCTTCGCCCGCACCGGCGGCCCCGGCCCCAAGGGGGTGAGCGCCTTCCTGGTGCCCACCGACTCCCCCGGCTTCGAGGCCCGCGAGATCAAGGGCAAGCTCGGGCTGCGCGGCCAGGCCACCGCCGAGCTCTTCCTCTCCGAGGTCCGGGTCCCGGCCGACGCCCTCCTCGGTGAGGAGGGGCAGGGGTTCAAGATCGCGATGACCACCCTGGACAAGGGCCGGGTCTCGGTCGCCGCGGGCTGCGTCGGCATCGTGGCGGGCTGCCTGCAGATCTCCGTCGACTACGCCCGCCAGCGCACCCAGTTCGGGCGGCCGATCGCCGGCTTCCAGCTGGTCCAGGACATGATCGCCGACATCTCGCTGGACGCCGACGCCGCGCGGCTGCTGGTGTGGCGCTGCGCGGACCTGATCGACCGGGGCGAGCCGTTCTCGGTGGCCGCCTCCAAGGCCAAGCTCTTCGCCTCCGAGGCCGCCGTGCGGGCGGCCAACAACGCCATCCAGGTGCACGGCGGCTCGGGCTACGTCGATGAGTACGGCGCCGAGAAGTATCTGCGCGACGCCCGTGTGATGACGCTGTACGAAGGGACCAGCCAGATCCAGAAGCTGCTCATCGGCCGGGCGGAGACCGGCATCAGCGCCTTCGTCTGACCCCAGCCACTGCCCAGCCACTGCCCAGCCGCCACCGATCCCAGGAGTGACCATGCCCGAGCTCGATCCCCGTCTCGACCCGCAGATCGGCGCCCTGCTCGGCCTGCTCTCCGCTCCGGGCAGCAAGGGCATGCATGAGGGCACGCCCACCGAGGCCCGGCGGATGTTCCGGACGCTCACCGTCGACCTGCGCGACCCGGCCGCCGTACCGGAGGTGGCCGCGGTGGAGGAGCTGACGGTCCCCGGCGGCGACGGGGAGCTCCCGGCCCGGCTCTATCGACCGCGCGCCGGGTCCGACCCGCTGCCGACCGCCCTGTTCTTCCACGGCGGTGGCTGGGTGGTCGGTGACCTGGACACCCACGACCTGACCTGCCGGACGCTGGCGCTGGAGTGCGACGCAGTGGTGGTCTCCCTCGACTACCGACTGGCCCCCGAGCACCCCTTCCCCGCCGCCGTGGACGACGCGCTCGCGGCGACCCGCTGGGCTGCGGAGCACCTGGCCGAGCTCGGCGGCAACGAGGTGCTGGCGGTGGCCGGCGACAGCGCCGGCGGCAACCTGGCCGCGGTGACGGCCCAGGTGCTGCGCGACGAAGGGATCGCCCTCGGCGGGCAGCTGCTGCTCTACCCCGGCGTCGACATGCTGGCCGAGCTGCCGTCGCGCACCGAGAACGCCGAGGGCTACTTCCTCGACCTGCCCACCATGACCTGGTTCGCCCTGCACTACCTGGGCGACCACCGGGATCCGGCCGATCCGCGACTCTCCCCCCTGCGCGGCGACGTGACCGGCGTGGCGCCGGCGGTCGTCGTGGTGGCCCAGTTCGACCCGCTGCGCGACGAGGGCACGGCGTACGCCGCGGCGCTCGCCGGCGCCGGGGTGCCGGTCCTGGTCGAGGAGTTCGACGGCCTGATCCACGGGTTCGTCGACATGGGTCGACACTCGGCCGCCGCGCAGAGTGCGGTGGAGCGGACGTGTGCGCTCTTCCGGTCGGTGCTGCACCCGGAGACGGACGGCGCCTGACGTCCGAGTCAGGTTGTCGATGACCTAGGTGCCCTGATCGGCGTCCTGGAACCCCGGCATAGGGTCACCGAGTGACTCGACCCGTGCCGCCACGCTTCGCGGTGAGCGGCACCGTGGCACTGCTCGCCGTCGTCCTCGTCTCGATCAACCTCCGTCCGGGCGCGTCGGCGATCGGTCCGGTCCTCGAGGAGGTCCGGACCAGCCTGGGAATGGGCGGCGGCCTCGCCGGCCTGCTGACCGGTCTGCCCGGCCTGTGCTTCGCGCTCGCGGGCGCCACGGCGGTCCGCTTCGCACGCCGGGTCGGCACCACGGGAGGCATCGCCATCGGTCTGGTGGCTGCTGCCGTCGGGCTGCTCCTGCGCGCCACCACCGACTCGGCGGCGGTCTTCCTGGTGCTCAGCACCCTGGCACTGGCGGGGATGGCTCTCGGCAACGTGCTGGTCCCTGCGTGGATCAAGCGCTACGGCGGCACCCGCCAGGTCCGTCTCGCCACCGTCTACGGCACCGGCCTCGTCGTCGGGGGTTCTCTCGGCTCACTCCTCGCCGCTCCTATGTCCACCGCGCTGGGCGGGGTCGACCTGGCGCTCGGCGCCTGGGGTCTGCTGCTGCTCCCGGCCCTGGCACTCTGGGGCTGGTTGGCGTTCCACGAGCGCCGCAACCCCGCCGAGCGCCTCGACGACGGGTTGGCCCCCAGCGGCCGGGTGCGGAGCTCGCCGACTGCGGTCGCGATGGCCGCGCTCTTCGGCATCCAGTCGATGCACGCCTATGTCCAGCTGGGCTGGCTCCCGCAGGTCTACCGCGACGCCGGGCTGTCGCCGAACTACGCCGGGACGCTCCAAGCGCTGCTCGCTGCGACCGGCATCGTCGGCAGCCTCGCGATGCCGACGCTGATCATCCGGGCACGCACCCTCTCGCCGTACGTCGTCTCCTTCGGCGTCCTGCTGGCCGCCGGCTACCTCGGTCTCCTGCGCGCGCCGGCGACCGTGCCGTGGCTGTGGGCGCTGATGCTGGGCGTGGCCGGCTTCGCCTTCCCGCTGGCCATCGCGCTGCTGCCAGCACGGACCCGACACCCCGAGGTCACGGCACAGCTCTCCGGCTTCGTGCAGCCCGTCGGCTACCTCGCCGCCGCGGCAGGACCGGTCCTGGTCGGTCTGCTCCACGAAGCGACCGGTGGCTGGACCCTGGTCCTCGTGCTCCTCGCGGCCACCGCGGTGCCGTTCACCTGGGCAGGGCTACGGGCCTGCCGGCCCGTCATCGTGGACGACGAGCTCGTCGCCAAGACGTAGGAACCCGAGCACACCTCACCCGTCCAGCACCAGCTCGGCCCGCAGTCCCAGGTGGTCGCTGCGCCCCACGGTCCGCGCCTGGCCGTCGATGAGCCGCGCGCCCGTTCCGCCGGCGTCCAGGAGCACGTGGTCGAGCTGGACCACCGGGCGCGACGCCGGATAGGTGGCGGCGCTGACCCCGGGCGTCCACCCGGTCAGCCGTGCCGGGAGGCGCCCGGGGAGGTTGAGGTCGCCGAGCAGCACCAGCGGCCGCGGCAGGTCGGCGGCCCACGCCACCAGCTCGCGCAGCTGCACCGCCGCTCGCAGGGGCGCGAAGGAGAGGTGCGTGGCGACCACGGTGACCGCGCCGCCGGGGGTCACGACCTCCGCGGCCAGCGCCGCCCGCTGCTCGTCAGGCACCGGCACCACGAAGCGGGCCGGCGCCATCCGCAGCTCGTGCCAGTTCCGGACGGCGTACCTGCTGAGCAGCGCGATCCCGTACGACGGCTCGTGCGGCAGGGTCGCGGGCGCCGGGCGCATGGTGGTGCTGCGCCCCGGCGTCCCGTGCACCGCGGCGGCGAACCGCGACGACCAGGCGGGCCCGGTGCCGGCGCAGGCCGCCGCGATCTCGGCCGTCTGGTCGGCGCTGCCGGACCTGGGCAGCAGGTGGTCGACCTCCTGGACCGCCAGCACGTCGACGTCCAGCGAGGCGGCCGACGCCGCCCAGCCGGGCAGGTCACGGGCGCTGCCGAGGCCGGTCCGTCCCGAGGCCGCGTTGGCGGTGGCCACCCGCAGGTCAGTCAACCCGGACCTGGCCCTGCTCCACGTGCCAGCGCTGGTCCAGCCGCACGTTCTCCAGCAGCCGCCGGTCGTGGGAGACCAGCAGCAGGGTGCCGGTGTAGGACTCCAGGGCCTGCTCCAGCTGCTCGATGGCCGGGAGGTCGAGGTGGTTGGTGGGCTCGTCGAGCACCAGCAGGTTGACGCCGCGGGCCTGGAGCAGCGCCATCGCGGCGCGGGTCCGCTCCCCCGGCGAGAGCCGGGCCACCAGGCTCTCGACCTGGTCCGCCTTGAGCCCGAACTTGGCCAGCAGGGTGCGCACCTCTGCCGAGGTCATGCTCGGCACCGCTGCCTCGAAGGCGTCGGAGAGCGGCACGTCCTCGGGCAGGCCGGTGCGGGACTGGTCGATCTCGCTGACCGCGACGCTGGCCCCCAGGGAGGCCCGTCCGGCCGTGGGCGGCTCGTGCCCCAGGAGCAGTCGCAGCAGGGTGGTCTTGCCGGCGCCGTTGGGGCCGGTGATCCCGATCCGGTCCCCGGCGCTGACCTGCACCGACACCGGTCCGAGAACGAAGTCACCGCGCTGGGCGGTGGCGCCGTCCAGGGTGGCCACCACGCTGGAGGAGCGCGGCGCGGCGGCGATCTCGAACTGCAGGGCCCACTCCTTGCGCGGTTCCTCCACCTCGTCCAGCCGGGCGATCCGGCTCTCCATCTGACGAACCTTCTGCGCCTGCTTCTCGCTCGACTCGCTCTGCGCCTTGCGCCGTATCTTGTCGTTGTCGGGCGCCTTCTTCATCGCGTTGCGCACCCCCTGGGAGCTCCACTCCCGCTGGGTCCGCGCCCGCGACTGCAGGTCCGACTTCTTGTCCGCGAACTGCTCGTAGGCCTCGCGCGCGTGCCGTCGAGCCACCGCCCGCTCCTCGAGGAAGGCGTCGTAGCCCCCGTCGTACACCGCGACCTGGTGCTGGGCCAGGTCCAGCTCCACGACCCGGGTCACGCACCGGGACAGGAACTCCCGGTCGTGGGAGACCAGCACCACCCCGGCGCGCAGCCCGCGCACGAAGGACTCCAGCCGGGCCAGGCCGTCGAGGTCGAGGTCGTTGGTCGGCTCGTCCAGCAGCACCACGTCGAACCGGCTGAGCAGCAGCGCGGCGAGAGCCACCCGGGCGGCCTGGCCGCCGGAGAGCGACGTCATCAGCGCCTCGGCGCCGACGTCCAGGCCGAGGTCGGCGAGCGTGCCCGGGATCCGGTCCGCCAGGTCCGCGGCGCCGCTGGCCAGCCAGTGGTCCAGGGCCGCCGCGTAGGCGTCGTCGGCGCCGGGGGTGTCGGAGCCCAGCAGCTCGGCGGTCGCCTCCATCGCCGTGGTGGCCGCCGCCGCGCCGGTACGTCGGGCGAGGTAGTCCCCGACCGTCTCGCCGGGCAACCGCTCGTGCTCCTGGGGCAGCCAACCGACGAAGGCGTCCGAGGGCGCGGTGGTCACAGTCCCCGCGAGCGGGGCGAGCTGACCGGCCAGCAGAGCCAGGAGGGTGGACTTGCCCGCACCGTTGGCGCCGACCACGCCCACCACGTCGCCGGGTGCCACGGTGAGGTCGAGGGACTCGAAGAGGGTGCGGTGTCCATGGCCGCCGGCCAGGTCCTTGGCCACCAGGGTGCCGGTCACCGCAGAAGCGTAGTCGACGCCCGCGGTGCCACAGACCCGCTCAGCGTCCGTGGGCCATCAGCGCCAGTCCCAGCAGCATCTTGTCGCGCGGATCGGCCAGCGACCGCCCGGTGAGCT
This sequence comes from Nocardioides houyundeii, assembly GCF_002865585.1. Taxonomy (NCBI): domain Bacteria; kingdom Bacillati; phylum Actinomycetota; class Actinomycetes; order Propionibacteriales; family Nocardioidaceae; genus Nocardioides; species Nocardioides houyundeii. Next base: position 2,910,121 of record NZ_CP025581.1, read on the forward strand.
GCTCGATCTGCTTCATCCGGTAGATCACGGTGTTGCGATGGCAGTAGAGCTCCACGGCCGCATGGGTGGGCGAGCCGTCGTGCCGCAGCAGCGCCGCCAGGGTGTCGACCAGGGTCTGGGCCTGCCCGCGTGGCTGGGCGAGCAGCGGCCCCAGGGTCTCTGCCAGCAGCCGGGGCGCCACCTGCGGGCTGCCGGCGAGCAGCACCTCCGGCAGCCGGTCGGAGACCGCAACCACCCGGCGTACGCCGCGGCGCACGGTCTCCGCGGCCCGGTGGGCGAGCTGGTAGGCGGTGGCGAAGCCGGCCATCCCGCCGGTGCTGCTGGCCACCCCCATCCGGACCGGTGAGTGCGCGGAGAACAGCTCCACCAGGCCGGCCTCGTCAGGCAGCGGGCCCGACAGCAGGCCGTAGTAGACGCCGGAGCGGACGTGCCAGCGCGCGGTGATGCCCAGCCGGTCCAGCCGGTCCTCGACCGGGGCCAGGGCGTCCCCGACGTCCACTCCGTCCGACAGCGCGACCACGCAGGCGATCGCGTCGTCCGGGCCGATCTCCAGCGCGGTGCGCGCCTCCTCGGCGAAGACCGGGTCCGCGCCGCGGCCCTCGATCAGCCCGTCCAGCACGCCCTGCTCGCGCTGCAGGTCCTGACGCTGCATCCGGGCGCTCTCCCGGCGGTAGGCGTCGATGAGCACCGCGTTCTGGACGTCGAGGTTGGTCCACACCGTGCGGGCCGCCATCAGCAGCACCTGGTCGTCGACCTCGATCGCCGGGTCCGCCGAGACCCTGGCCACCAGCGCCTCCCAGAGGATGCGGGCCCCCAGGGTGTAGGCGTTGAGCACCAGCTCCAGGGGCACTCCCTGCCGCGCCCGGCGCCGCCCCGTGTCGCGCCACAGCTCCACCGCAGTCTCCCCCGCCGGCGCGGGGTCGTCCCCCCTGTCGCGCGCCGAGAGGATGCGCAGGCCGCGCCGGATGTGCACGCGGGTGCTGGCGCGCACGTCGGCGCGGAACTCCGGCCCGATGCGCTCCCACAGGTCGGCGTCCCGCTCGAACAGGGTCAGGGTGATGCTGTCGGCGATGGTGTCCGACTGGTCGAGCAGCAGGGCCCAGGCGTCGTGGAGGGCCTCGTGCAGGGCCTCGCTCAGGGCGGGCGACGGCGCGTCCTTGGCATTGATGGCAGTGGACCGCATGCGAGCACGTTCGCACTGACTGCACAACGTTGACCAGCCCGTGCGGACGATTCAGGCCACCGAGCCAAGACTTTCTGGGCGTTGCGCCCAATGACCGTGATGTGCGTCTCGCCCCATGGTGGTGCAGGTCACAGAGCACATCCAGGCCCAGGAGGTCCGTTGAGCGCCCCGCCCCGAGAGTCCCAGTCGGCCCCCGAGACCGCCGTGGACCTCGAGCTCGCAGACGTCACCGTGCGGTTCGGCGGGCTCCTCGCCCTGGACGGCGTGGGGTTGCGGGTGCGGCCCCGGACCGTGCACGGCGTCATCGGCCCCAACGGGGCAGGGAAGACGACGCTGTTCAACGTGGCATGCGGCTTCGTGCGCCCCGACGAGGGACGGATCCTGCGCCACGGCTCCGAGCTCACCCACCTGCGTCCGCACAGCCTGGCCGGCCTCGGCATCGCCCGCACACTGCAAGGGCTCGGCCTCTTCGACCGCGTCACGGTGCTGGAGAACGTGATGACCGGGGCCGACCGGCACGCCGGCACCGGCTTCCTGGCCTCGCTGCTGGCCCTGCCCCGCTCCTGGCGCGAGGAGCAGGAGCTCCGCGAGCGGGCGATGAGCACGCTGGAGGCCCTGGGCATCGCCCGGGTGGCCGGTCTCTATCCCGGCAGTCTCCCCTACCCCGTGCGCAAGCGCGTGGCCCTGGCCCGCGCCTTGGTGGCGGAGCCCGAGCTGCTCCTGCTCGACGAGCCGGCCAGCGGTCTCTCCGCGGACGAGATGGACGAGCTGGGCCAGCTCATCGTCGGCCTCACCGCCCGCATGTCGGTGCTGCTGGTGGAGCACCACATGGACCTGGTGATGCGGGTCTGCGACGAGATCACGGTGCTCGACTTCGGTCGGGTCATCGCCGGCGGCACACCCGACGAGGTGCGCAACGACCCCGCGGTCCTCACCGCCTACCTCGGGGAGGACGTCTAGTGCTCAGCATCGAGTCCCTCACCGTCGGCTACGGCCCGGTCACCGCGCTGCACGAGGTCTCCTTCACCGCGCGCCGTGGCGAGATCACCGCGGTGCTGGGCGCCAACGGCGCGGGGAAGACCACCCTGCTGCGCACGGTCTCGGGGCTGCACCGCGCCCGCAGCGGCTCCATCAGGCTCGCTGACCGGGCCATCGACCGCTCCCCCGCCGAGGCGATGCCTGCCCTGGGCATGGCCCACGTCCCGGAGGGCCGCGGCGTCATCACCGAGCTCACGGTGGAGGAGAACCTGCGCCTGGGCGGCCTGGGTCGCGCTCGCCGGGTCCGGGGCGGCGACCTCGACCTCGCCTACGACCTGTTCGGGGTCCTGGCGGACCGTCGGGCCGCGGCCGCCGGCACCCTGTCCGGGGGCGAACGGCAGATGCTGGTCATCGGGAGAGCGCTGATGGCCAGGCCGGAGCTGCTGCTCCTGGACGAGCCGTCGCTGGGCCTGGCCCCACGGATCGTCGCCCAGATCTTCGCGCTGCTGCGAGGGCTGGTGGCCGACCAGGGACTGACCGTGCTGCTGGTGGAGCAGAACGCGCGCAGCGCGCTCTCGGTGGCCGACCACGGCGTCGTCCTCGACCTCGGACGGGTGGTCGCCGACGAGCACGCGCACGTGCTCGCGGCCGACGACCAGCTCCGCCATGCCTACCTCGGCTTCTAGAGACCGGAGAACTGCGTGCAACAGCTCATCAACACCGCGCTCGGCGGCCTGACCCTGGGGATGGTCTACGCCGCCTTCGCGCTCGCCCTGGTCCTGATCTGGCGCTCCACCCGGGTGGTCAACTTCGCCCAGGCGCCGATGGCCATGGTCACCACGTTCATCGCCCTGGTGGTGATCGACGCCGGCTACTCCTACTGGCTCGGGTTCGCCGCCGCCCTGGTCGCCGGCCTGGTGCTGGGCGCCTTCATCGAGCGGGTCGTGGTGCGTCCGGTGGAGGGCAAGGCGGAGATCAACGCCGTCATCCTGACCCTGGGGCTCTTCATCGTGCTGCACGCGCTGGCCGCGGTGGTCTTCGGCAACGAGTACCGCTCCTTCCCCGCCCCCTTCGGCATCCGGGGCTTCGAGGTCGGGGACCGGACCATCGCGCTGACCGGCTTCGGCGTCTTCACCATCGGCGCGGTGCTGGTGGTGATGGCCCTGCTGGTGGCGCTGTTCCGCTACACCGACGTCGGCCTACGGATGCGCGCCGCGGCCTTCAACGCCGAGGTCGCCCGGCTGCTCGGCGTACGGGTGGGACGGATGATGACGCTGGGGTGGGCGCTGGCCTCGGTGGTCGGCTCGCTCGCGGGGCTGCTGATCGCGGGCGGCAGCCTGGTGCACCCCGGCTACATGGACTCGGTGGTGGTCTTCGGGTTCGTCGCCGCGGTGCTCGGCGGTCTCGACAGCCCGGTGGGCGCCGTGGTCGGCGGCCTGGTGCTGGGACTCTCGCTCAGCTTCGTCAGCGGCTACGTGGGGTCCCAGCTCGTGGCCCTGGCCGCGCTGCTGATCCTGATGGTGGTCCTCACGCTGCGCCCGGGCGGGCTCTTCTCCTCCGCCCACGCGCGGAGGGTCTGATGTCGTCCGCGTCGCGGCTGGTGCCGCGGAGTCCGCTGGCCCGTCACCTGCTCACCGCCGCGCTGGCGATGGTCGTGGTGCTGCTGGTGCTGAGCATGCTGAGCGACTTCCGCCGCTACCAGATGGCCGAGATGGCCTACTTGGGGATCGCGGTCGGCGGCCTGACGGTGCTGACCGGCCTCAACGGCCAGCTCTCCCTGGGGCACGGCGCCCTGATGGCCTTCGGGGCCTACACCACCGCCCTGCTGCTGCCCGACCGGGACGCCTCCACCCCGCTGCTGGTGGTGCTGCTCGCCTCGGTGCTGGTGACCCTGGTCGTGGGGGCCGCCGTCGGGGCCGCGGCCGCTCGCCTGCACGGTCCCTACCTGGCGGGCGCCACGCTGGCGCTGGCCGTCGCCGTCCCCGGGATCGCGCTCTACTTCAAGGAGACCCTGGGCGGGGAGCAGGGCCTGCGGATCGTGGTGCCCCCGATCCCGGAGTGGGTGCTGGACGCGGCCTTCTTCGTCACCGGACAGGAGCTGACCAACGCCGGGTGGGTCGCCTTCCTGGCTTGGACCACCCTGGTGGTCACCTACCTCCTCCTGGCCAACCTGTCGCGCAGCCGGGTGGGCCGGCGCTGGCGGGCGGTGCGCGACGACGAGGTCGCCGCCCAGCTGGCCGGCATCGACCTGGCTCGGGCCCGGATCTCGGCCTTCATGGTGAGCGCCGCCGCCGCCGGTGCCGCCGGCGCCCTGCTCGCCCTCACCGTCCGCCTGGCGGCGCCCAGCTCCTTCACCCTCACGCTCAGCCTCACCCTGCTGGCGGCGGTGGTGCTGGGCGGACTGGGCAGCCTCTCCGGGGCCCTGCTCGGGGCGGCCCTGCTGACCTTCCTGCCCCAGGTCGTCACCCAGTGGGGCAAGGCCGCCGGCCTCGACGACATCGCCGCCGCCGAGCTCTCACCGCTGGTCTACGGCGTCGTGATGGTGCTGGTGATCCTGCTGGCCCCCAGCGGTCTGTACGGCGTCCTGCACGGCTTCGTCGTACGCCGCAGGACGCGGCGCCTGGCCACCCCGCCCGCGCCCCGGGCCACCCGCCACCCCACCACCGACCTCGCAGCACCCGGCGACACCGCCACCATCACAGAGGGAGCACAGCAATGAGTCAACGGAACAAGAGACCGGCCCGGCTGGTCGGTCTGACGGGCCTGGTCGCCTCGGCGCTCGTCCTGAGCGCCTGCGGCGCCGGCGGGCGCGACGACGGCGACGGGGACGGGGACGGCGGCGACGCCGGCGGCGGAGCCTCGGACGTCGGGGTCACCGAGGACAGCGTGACCGTGGGCGGGCACTTCCCGCTCACCGGCGTCGCCGCCCCGGGCTACAACGAGATCCCCACCGGCGCGCAGGCCTACTTCGACTACGTCAACGCCCAGGGCGGGATCCACGGCCGGCAGATCGAGTACGTGGTCAAGGACGACGGCTACAACCCGACCAACACCAGCAAGGTGACCAACGAGCTGGTCCTGCAGGACGAGATCTTCGCCATGGTCGGCGGGCTGGGCACCCCCACCCACAGTGCGGTCATCGACTTCCTCAACGCCGAGGGCGTCCCAGACCTGTTCGTCTCGTCGGGCTCCCTCGCCTGGGGCGACGACCCGGCGACCAACCCGATGACGTTCGGCTGGCAGCCCGACTACGAGAGCGAGGGCAAGATCATCGGCCAGTACGTCGCGGAGAACATGCCCGACGCGAAGGTCGGCCTCTTCCTGCAGGACGACGACCTGGGCGAGGACGCCGAGAAGGGCGTGCGCCAGTTCCTGGACAAGCAGATCGTCGCGGTGGAGCGCTACACCTCGGGCAACACCGACGTGGGACCGCAGATCGCGGGCCTGCAGGGCGCGAAGGCCGACCTGGTGCTCTCCTTCAACACCCCCTCCTACACCGCGCTCGCGCAGCTGGTGGCCATGAAGCTCGGCTACGACCCGAAGTGGTACGTCGCCAACATCGGCGCCGACCCCGCACTGGTCAGCTCCCTGCTGGCCAGCTTCTCCGAGGGCGCCGTCGACGGCGCCGGCGCTCTGGACGGCGTGATGACCTCGGAGTACATCCCCGGCGTGGACCAGCCGGAGGACCCGTGGGTCGAGCTGTGGCAGAAGGTCTGGGACGCCCACGGCAAGAAGGGCGAGCTGACCAACTACCGCATCTACGGCATGTCCCACGCCTACGCCTTCGTCCAGGCCCTGCAGGCCGCCGGGGAGGACCTGACCCGCGAGGGCCTGATCGAGGTCCTGGAGGAGAACGGCCCGGACATGGTCGGCCCCCAGCTGGCGCCGTTCCGCTTCTCGGCCGACAACCACATGGGCATCTCGGGCATGCGTCTGGTGGAGCTCAAGGGCACCGAGAGCACACCGCTGACGCCGGTGCTCACCACCGACCTGGGTGACGCCGAGATCGTCGAGGACACCTCCGAGCAGGCCGAGGACGCACCCCCGGCCAGCGGCATTCCGGAGTAGCCGGCCGTCGCGACCTGACGGTGGGCCCGAGCCGGTTCGGCTCGGGCCCACTGCCGCGTCCGGCGTCCCTAGATCTGCTCGGCCACCCGACGCGCGGCGACCTGCAGCACCTCCCAGGCGGTGCTGAAGGGCGGCGAGTAGGACAGGTCCATCCAGGCCAGGTCGTCCACCGTGCCCTCGTGCCAGAGCACCGCGGCTGCGGTGTCGATGCGCTTGCCGGACCCGTGCCCTCCGACGATCTGGACCCCGAGCAGGCGTCGGCTCCCCCGGTCCGAGGTCACCAGGATGTCCATCGGCTCTGCCTCCAACATGTAGCCGCTGGCGGTCGACCCCGGGGTCAGCAGGCTCACCGGGTCGAATCCCGCCTCGCGTGCGTCGTCGACCGAAAGACCGGTGCGGGCGATCTCGAGGTACTGACCACCCCCTCGAACCGGGTGATCGAGGTCTCCAGGACGCCGTCGAAGGTCAGGGACCCGCCGCCGAGGTTGTCGCCCAGCGCTCGCCCGGCCTTGTTGGCATGGGTGCCCAGAGGCAGGAAAGCCCAGTCCCCGACCAGCCGGCGCCGCACCTCGCAGCAGTCCCCGGCCGCCCAGACGCCGTCCGCGACCCGCCCCGTGGGCTCGGCGCGCAGCCCGCCGGAGGGGCCCATCGGGAGGCCGCTGTCGGCCAGGAAGCCGGTCGCGGGCTCCACCCCGACGGCCAGCACCACGAGGTCGCAGTCGCGTCCGCCGCCCTCCCACTCCACGCCGCACACCACGCCGTCGCACACCCGCAGTCCGGTGATCTCCGCGTCGAGGATCACCTCGACCCCTGCCTCGGTCAGCGCCAGGGCGACCCGCTCGGACATCTCCGGTTCCAGCAGGCTCATCACCCGGGACCTGGTCAGCACGGTCACGCCGAGGCCGCGCTTGAGCGCGATCTCGGCCATCTCCACCCCGATGTAGTTGCCGCCGACGATGACGAGGTGGGCCCCTTCCCCGGCCCGGGCGAACCGGCCCAGCCAGGCCTCCCCGTCCTCCAGGGTCTTGACCGGACCAACCCGGTCGTACGGCGTCCCGTCCTCGGCGTGCGCCCACGGCGGGATCGCCGCCGGAGCTCCGGTGGCAACGACCAGCTCGTCGTACTCCACCGTCTGCCCGTCGGCCAGCTTGACCTGCTTGCCGGCCAGGTCGACACCGGTGACCTCGGACTCCAGCCGCAGGTCGATCCCGGCCTCGCGGTGCTCTGCCGGGGTGCGCCCGACGAGGGCGTCGCCCGAGGGCACGTCGCCGGCCATCCAGTAGGGGATGCCGCACGCAGAGTAGGAGGTGTAGCGGCCCTTGTCCAGGACGGTGACGTGCAGGTCTCGCCCGTTCTTCTCGGCGGTGCGCAGCGCCTGGTGGGCCGCGGACATGCCCGCGGCGTCGGCGCCGATGATCACGATGCGTTCAGTCATGGGAGGAAACCTCGCTGCTGGGGAAGTTGCGACTCATACCCGCCCCGGTCCCGCGTCATGCGCGTGCCGTCAGTCCTCGGTCTGCTTGGCCCACAGGTTGATGCCGGAGTCGACGGCGTACCGGTCGATCTCGACGAGCTCGTCGGCGGTCAGCGGCGGCCCGTCCAGCGCGTCCAGGTTGGTGTCCAGCTGCTCCACGCTCGAGGCCCCGATCACCGCACTGGTGACCCGGCGGTCGCGCAGCACCCACTGGAGCGCCAGCTGGGCCAGCTTCTGCCCCCGACCCTCGGCGATGGCGTTCAGCGACCGCACCCGGGAGAGCACGTCCTCCTCCAGGCCGGCCAGGGTCGAGTCGTCGCGGGCGGCGCGCGAGTCTGCCGGGACCCCGTGGAGGTAGCGGTCGGTGAGCAGACCCTGGGCGAGCGCGGTGAACACGATGCAGCCCATCCCCTGGGCCTCCAGCTCGTCGAGCAGGTCCTCCTCGATCCACCGGTTGAGCATCGAGTACGACGGCTGGTGGATGAGCAGCGGCGTGCCGAGCTCGCGGGCGATGCTTGCCGCCTCGCGCGTCTTCGTCGCCGAGTAGGAGGAGATGCCGACGTACAGCGCGCGGCCCGAGCGCACCGCAGTGTCCAGCGCCATCATCGTCTCCTCGACCGGGGTGTCGGGGTCGAACCGGTGGCTGTAGAAGATGTCGACGTAGTCCAGCCCGAGCCGGCCCAGGGACGCGTCCAGGCTGGCCAGCATGTACTTGCGGGACCCGCCGCCCTGACCGTAGGGACCGGGCCACATGTCCCAGCCGGCCTTGGTGGAGATCACCAGCTCGTCGCGGTGGCCCGCGAAGTCGTCTCTCAGGTAGCGCCCCAGGTTCTCCTCCGCCCGCCCGTACGGCGGGCCGTAGTTGTTGGCCAGGTCGAAGTGGGTGACCCCCCGGTCGAAGGCCCGACGCAGGATGGCCCGCTGGGTCTCCTCGGGACGGTCGGTCCCGAAGTTCTGCCACAGCCCCAGCGACAGGGCCGGGAGCACCAGTCCGCTGTGGCCGCTGGGCCGGTAGTCCATGACACCGTCGTCGTACCTGTCAGCTGCTGCAACGTAGGCCATGCACCCATCTTGACCGATCCCTGGTCGTCGACAGGCGGGGCGGGTCAGGCGGGTCGGGTCAGGCAGGTGCTCCCGGCGCGCGGCTCTCCAGCACCCGGAAGCCCTTGTGGCTGGCCAGCCTGGTCGTGGGGTAGCCCTGCTCGGTGAGCCAGCGCTGCAACGAGTCGGCACCGAGGTGCTTGCCCACCACCATCACCGCGCGGCCGCCGGGGGCCAGCCGGGGCAGCCAGGTCAGGAGCAGCTCGTGCAGGGCCTGCTTGCCGATCCGGATCGGGGGGTTGGACCAGATCTCGTCGAAGACCTGGGTGGTCGGCACCTGATCGGGCCGGCAGGCGACGAACTTGCCGGCGAGGCCCAGCGAGGCGGCGTTCTCGTTGGCCAGCAGGATGGCCCGCTCGTTGACCTCGACGCCGATCACCGACGACAGCGGCACCGCACGGGCGATGGCCAGGCCGATCACCCCGTAGCCGCAGCCGAGGTCCAGGAAGCGCCCCTGGACCGGGGGCTCGGTCTCGGCGAAGAGCACGTTGGTGGCGTGGTCCACGTGTCCCCGGCTGAAGACGCCCGAGCCGCTGACCAGCCGCAGCTCGTGCCCCCACACCTGGCAGGTGATCTCCTCGCGCTTGAACGGCGCGTGCGGATCGGCGGTGAAGTAGTGCTCCTGCTCCTCGGTCATGGCAGCTCCCTCATGGTCCGGCTCAGCTGGGCCTGTCGGGCCAGCTCCTGGTCGGCGGGATAGCCGACCTCCTCCAGGGTCAGCCCGTGGGCGTGCGCCACGGTGAGGGCGGGGTTGCGCACCCGCGAGGTCATCACCTCCAGCGCCCAGGCTGGCGGACGGCGCCCGTCGCCCACGGCCAGGAGGCAGCCGACCAGGGAGCGCACCATGTTGTGGCAGAAGGCGTCCGCCACCACCTTGGCGACGGCGCGACCGGCCGTGTCCCGCTCCCAGCTGAGCTCGAGCAGGGTGCGCACCGTGGTGGCCCCCTCGCGGCGGCGGCAGAACGCGGCGAAGTCCTGGAGGCCGATCAGCGGCTTGGCCGCGGCGTTCATCTCCTCGATGTCGAGCGGTCGCTGCCAGGCCAGCACGTGGTGGCGGTGCAGCGGGTCGACCAGGGCGGCATCGTCGGCGACCCGGTAGACGTAGCGCCGCCAGATGGCGGAGAAGCGGGCGTCGAAGCCGTCCGGGGCCTCGCTGAGCCGACGTACTCGCAGGTCGGGTGCCACGATGCCGTTGACCCGGCGCAGCAGCGCCTCCAGCGCGGTCTCCCGCGACCGCCCGGCCGAGGCGGCGAGCACCTCGGGAGCCACGTCGCAGTGCGCCACCTGTCCGCGCGCGTGCACCCCGGCGTCGGTGCGCCCGGCGACCACCACGCGCACCCGCGGCACCCGCAGCGCCGTGGCCAGGGCGCCCTCCAGCATCTCCTGCACGGTGCGCAGCCCGGGCTGGGTCGCCCACCCGGAGAAGTCGGTGCCGTCGTAGGCAAGGTCTATCCGGATACGCACGACTCGATTGTCCCAGACCGTCGCGGGTCGACCGCCACCACCTGTTCAACGAAATGGTTGACAAAGGTTCGGTGCGCGATCCACGCTGTAATCAACAGATGTGTTGAGAAAGGTGGTCCCGATGGCCGCAGACCCGCTCTCGAGGGCGTTCTCGGCCCTGGCCGATCCCACGCGTCGCGACCTGGTCGCACGGCTGACCACCGGCGACGCGACCGTCAACGAGCTCGCGGCGCCGTACGAGGTGAGCCTGCAGGCCGTCTCCAGGCACCTGAGGGTGCTCGAGGAGGCCGGCCTGGTCAGTCGCAGCCGGGAGGCCCAGCGCCGCCCGGTGCACCTGGAGGCGGAGGTGCTCGACCTGATGACCAAGTGGATCGAACGCTACCGCCGTCAGGCGGAGGAACGCTTCCAGCGCCTGGACTCGGTGCTGGAGCAGATGCAGGAGCAGGAGCAGGACAGAGCAACACCCGTCGACGCAGACGTCCGAGAGGGGACAGCACCATGACCACGAGCAGCAGCAGCGAGCGATACCTCGACGCGGCCATCGAGGCGGACCCGACGGTCCCGATGATCCACATCCGGCGAGACTTCCGCGCCACCCCCGCCCAGCTCATGCGCGCCCACACCGACCCCGAGGTCTTCGCCCGATGGATCGGCCCGGACTCCGTCGCGATGCGCATCGACCACTGGGACTGCCGCACGCTGGGCTCCTACCGCTACGTCGGCGAGCGCGACGGCGAGGAGTTCGCCTTCCGCGGCACCTTCCCCGAGATCAGCGAGCACCGGCTGGTGCAGACCTTCACCTGGGAGGGCATGCCCGAGGCCATCGCCCTGGAGACGATGAGGTTCACCGACCTGGGTGAGGGTTGGACCCGGCTGCACGCCCAGTCGCTCTGCGACTCCTTCGAGGGACGGGACTCGATGCTCTCCTCCGGGATGGACGTCGGGGTGCACGAGGGCTACGCCAAGCTCGACCGGCTGCTGGCCGACGGTGAGGTCGCGGCGTCATGACGCTGCGTGCGCAGCCCGCCGCCCGGCACCGCGCGGTCGCCGCCACCTTCACCGACCTGGTCCGGGGCGTCGACGACTGGGACGCCCCGAGCCCCGTGCCGGGCTGGGCCGCACGCGACGTGGTGGATCACCTCGTGACGTGGTTCCCGGCGTTCCTCGCCTCCGGGTCCGGGCACCGCTGGCCCCCGGGGCCTCCGTGAGCGAGGACCCGCTGGCCGCCTGGACCGCCCAGGTCCGGGGCGTGCAGTCGCTCCTGGACGACCCCGAAGCGGCGGCGTCCGCCTTCTCCCACCCGCAGGTGGGAGAGCAGGAGCTGGCCAGCGCCGTCTCGTCGTTCTACACCGCCGACGTCTTCATGCACTCCTGGGACCTGGCTCGGGCGAGCGGGCAGCCGGTGACTCTGGACGCGGACGCGTGCCAGCAGCTGCTGAGCTCGATGCGCGCGATGGAGACGGCGATCCGGCAGTCCGGGCAGTCCGGGACCGCGCAGCCGGTCGCCGCCGATGCCTCCGCGCAGGACCGGCTGGTCGCGTTCATCGGCCGCGACCCGGCCTGGGCGCCCTCGCCCTGTGCACAGGGCTCGTGGCGTGGCGAGCCTGTGGAGGGCGGGGACCCTTGAGTCGGTGGGCGCTGGCACCCTGAGTCTCCCGATCCCCCGCCACTGCCCGGAGCACCGATGTCGCAGACCCACATGCTCGCCAAGATCCGCAAGCTGCTGGCCAAGGCCGAGGACCCCGCCGCCAGCCCGGAGGAGTCCGAGACCTACACGGCCAAGGCCGCCCAGCTCATCGCCGACTACGGGATCGACGCCGCCCTGCTGTCCGCGGACGACCCGGGGAGCGACCGGGTGGCGGACCGGGTGGTGGGCCTGGACGCTCCCTACGCCCGGGACAAGGCGCAGCTGCTCTGCGACATCGCCAACCGGCTGCGCTGCCAGGCCGTGCTGCGGACCCGACCGGTGGCCCAGGGGCCGACCGAGCACTCGGTGCACCTCTTCGGGCACGAGTCCGACCTGACCCGCACCGACCTGCTCTTCACCAGCCTGCTCATGCAGTCCACGCACCGGCTGGCCCAGACCCCGGTGCCCCCGTGGGAGCACAAGGCGGCCTTCCGCCGGTCGTGGCAGGCCGGGTTCCGGATGTCGGTCTCGCGGCGCTTGGCCGAGGCGGAGTCGCGGGCCCAGACCCAGGCCACCGGACGCACCAGCCACGACGGACGCTCGACGGGGCTGGTCCTGGCCGACAGGTCCTCGGAGGTCGCGCACGCGCTGCGCGACGCCTACCCCACCGCCGGCCGGGCCCGAGCGCGCTCGCTGTCCGGCTCGGGGATGCGTGAGGGGTACCTGGCCGGGGAGGTGGCCGACCTGGGCGGGACCAGGCTGCGCGGCGGCCGGATCCCTATCGCCTCAACGGAGGCAGCTCCGCCAGGTACGGCGGGTCCGCCCCGGGGCGCGACACGGTGACCGCGGCGGCGCGTCCCGCCCACCGCATCAGCTCGAGCAGCCGGTCGTCGGCGACCTCGAACCGAGACCCGCACGGGCCCGGGCGCCGCCCCTCGAGCGCGCCGGAGCGGATCAGGGCCGCCACCAGGGCGGCACCGAAGGTGTCACCCGCGCCGATGGTGTCCCACACCGCCACGGGCGCCCCCGGGGCGGCCACCACCCGGTCCCGGTCCACCCACATCGCCCCGCGTTCCCCGAGGGTCACCACCACCGCCGCGGCGCCCTGCCCGCCCTCCGCCACCCACAGCAGCCGACGAGCCGCGGTCACCGGGTCCAGCCCGGGCATCAGGACCCCGAGGTCCTCGTCCGAGGCCTTCACCACGTCGGACTGGGCGACCATCGCCCGTACCGCCCGGAGCAGCGGGGCGCCGGCCCCGGTGATGCCCGGGCGGGCGTTCACGTCGTAGACCACCGGAACCCCGGCCCCGACTCGGGCGACGAGCTCACGCACCTGGGTGGCTCCCGGCTCCAGCACCGGTGCGAACGAGCTGACCAGCATGACGTCGGCCGGCGGGACGGCGGGCACCTCGGCCAGCCGCCAGACGACGTTGAAGTCGTACGCCGCGGACCCGTCCTCCGCGATCGTCGCCTCGGCCCTCGCAGTCCGGTCCAGGGAGAACGGATCGTTCGCCCAGCCGACACCCTCCTTCTCCAGGTGGTCGTGGAGCAGCCGGCCCCTGCCGTCGGGACCGAGCGCGGTGACCATGCTGACCCGCAGCCCCAACCGCGCCAGCGCCACCGCTGCATTGGCGGCACTGCCCCCAGGAAGCTCGCGCGGCCCCTCACCGGGACGGCGTACCACGTCGACCAGGGACTCCCCCACCACCAGCACCCGTTCCATGGACGCGATGCTCTCCGCTGGCGCCGCGAGAGTCCAGCGCCATACTCGTCTCCATGACCGAGACTCCGCTGGCCCACGTGGACCGCGACGATCCCGAGCCGCCCTTCGAGCAGGTGCGTCGCCAGATCGCGGCCAAGGTCGCGTCCGGTGAGCTCGCACCGGGGACCCGCCTGCCCACCGTGCGCGCCCTGGCCGAGGGGCTCGGCCTCGCCGTGAACACCGCCGCCCGGGTCTACAAGGAGCTCGAGGCCGACGGGGTGGTCGAGACCCGCGGCCGGCACGGCACGGTGGTCCGCGGCAGCGCGGCGGCCGCCGGCGCAGGCGCCGTACAGGCGGCGGACGAGTTCGTCGCCCAGTGCCGACGGCTGGGGATCCAGGTCTCGGACGCCGTCCGGCTCGTCACGGACCGCTGGCCCCGCTGACTCCCCGCCCCCAGGTTCATGTGCGCAGTTGCGGCGGTCCCGGGAAGCCGGAGAAGCACGAGAGCCCGCCACCTGCCAGGCAGGTGACGGGCTCTGGTGCAACCAGGGTCGCGGAGTGTTACTCCTTGACCTCGGCGTCCTCGGTGGACTGTGCCTCGGCGGTGTCGGCGTCGCCGTTCTCGGTCGAGACCACCTCGGTCTCACCGTCGACGCCCTCGGCCTCGACCTCGGCCGGAGCGGCCTCGTTGGTCTCGGTCTCCTCCGCGGGGGTCTCCTCGGCCTCGACCGGAGCCGCAGCGGCCTCGGTCTTCTTGGTCGAGGGAGCCTTCGGGGAGTACGCCTCGGTCACCAGCTCGATAACGGCCATCGGCGCGTTGTCGCCCTTGCGGGGACCGATCTTGGTGATCCGGGTGTAGCCACCCGGACGCTCGGCGAACGACGGGCCGATCTCGGTGAAGAGCTGGTGGACGACCGACTTGTCGCGGATGGTCTTGAGGACCTCACGACGGTTGTGCAGGTCGCCACGCTTCGCCTTGGTGATCAGCTTCTCGGCGTGCGGGCGCAGGACGCGCGCCTTGGCCTCGGTGGTGGTGATCCGGCCGTGCTCGAACAGGGCCGTGGCCAGGTTCGCCAGGATGAGGCGCTGGTGGGCGGGGCTACCGCCGAGGCGCTTACCCTTCTTGGGCGTAGGCATAGCTGTTTCTCATTTCTCTCCGGCCGTACCAGGTACCGGAGCAGATGGGGTTGCGGGGATCAGTACTGCTCGTCCTCGACGAACGCGTCGTCGTCGTCGTCGCTGTAGGCGGCGAGCGCGGCGTGCGGGTCGAAGCCGGGGGCGCTGTCCTTGAGGGACAGACCCATCTCGACGAGCTTGGCCTTGACCTCGTCGATGGACTTGGCACCGAAGTTGCGGATGTCGAGCAGGTCCTGCTCCGAGCGGGAGATGAGCTCACCCACGGTGTGGATGCCCTCGCGCTTGAGGCAGTTGTAGGAACGGACCGTCAGCTGCAGGTCCTCGACCGGGAGGGCGAGGTCCGCGGCCAGCTGCTCGTCGACCGGCGACGGGCCGATGTCGATGCCCTCGGCCTCGACGTTGAGCTCACGCGCCAGGCCGAAGAGCTCGACCAGGGTCTTGCCGGCCGAGGCGATCGCGTCGCGGGGACGGATCGACGGCTTGGTCTCGACGTCGATGACGAGCTTGTCGAAGTCGGTGCGCTGCTCGACACGGGTGGCCTCGACCTTGTAGGTCACCTTCAGCACGGGGCTGTAGATGGAGTCGACCGGCATCCGGCCGATCTCGTTGTCGGCACCCTTGTTCTGCACCGCGGAGACGTAGCCGCGGCCACGCTCGACGACGAGCTCCATCTCCAGCTTGCCCTTGTCGGACAGCGTGGCGATGCGCAGCTCGGGGTTGTGCACCTCGACACCAGCAGGCGGCGCGATGTCGGCGGCGGTGACGTCACCGGCACCGGACTTGCGCAGGTACATCGTGACGGGCTCGTCGTGCTCCGAGGAGACGACCAGACCCTTGAGGTTGAGGATGATCTCGGTGACGTCCTCGGTGACGCCCTCGATCGTGGAGAACTCGTGGAGGACGGTGTCGACCTTGATGCTGGTCACTGCCGCCCCCGGGATGGAGGAGAGCAGGGTACGACGCAGCGAGTTGCCGAGCGTGTAGCCGAAGCCGGGCTCGAGCGGCTCGATCACGAACCTCGAGCGGAACTCGTCAACGGACTCTTCCGACAGGGTCGGGCGCTGAGCGATAAGCACTTAATTTTCCTTTCCGGACCCACCCACCATTTGACGGGCCCGAACTGCGGTGTCGAGGAGGACTTGCGACGCCGTGGCCCGGTGGCCGCCCCCTGGCGAGGCGCGACCACCGGGTCATCGGTTTACTTCTTCGAGTAGAACTCGACGATCAGCTGCTCCGTGACCGGGACGTCGATCTGGGCCCGGGTCGGGATCTGGTGCACCAGGATTCGCATCCGGGTCGGGATGGCCTCGAGCCAGGCGGGGACGACGCGCTCGCCGTGGGTCTCGCGAGCCACGATGAACGGGGTCATCTCCAGGGACTTCTCGCGCACGTCGATGACGTCGTGGGCGCTGACCTGGAACGAGGGGATGTCGACCTTGCGGCCGTTCACCTTGAAGTGACCGTGCACGACCAGCTGGCGGGCGTGACGGCGGGTGCGAGCGAAGCCGGCGCGGTAGACCACGTTGTCCAGGCGGCACTCCAGGAGCTGGAGCAGGTTGTCGCCGGTCTTGCCCTGGCGACGCGATGCCTCGACGTAGTACTTGTGGAACTGACGCTCCAGGATGCCGTACGAGAAGCGGGCCTTCTGCTTCTCGCGCAGCTGGAGGAGGTACTCGCTCTCCTTGATGCGGCCCTTGCCGTGCTGGCCGGGCGGGTAGGGGCGACGCTCGAAAGCTGCGTCACCACCGACGAGGTCGACACCGAGACGGCGCGACTTCTTGGTCATGGGACCGATGTAACGGGCCATTAGAAGGTCTCCTTAGTCTCTGGTGCTCAGACGCGACGGCGCTTGGGCGGGCGGCAGCCGTTGTGGGGGGCGGGCGTGACGTCCTGGATGGTGCCGACCTCGAGGCCGATGGCACCCAGGGACCGGATCGCCGTCTCGCGGCCCGAGCCCGGGCCCTTGACGAAGACGTCGATCTTCTTCATGCCGTGCTCCTGCGCCCGGCGACCAGCGGCCTCGGCGGCCATCTGGGCAGCGAACGGGGTCGACTTGCGCGAGCCCTTGAAGCCGACGGTGCCGGCAGAGGCCCACGAGATGACCGCGCCGGTCGGGTCGGTGATGGTGACGATGGTGTTGTTGAACGTGCTCTTGATGTGGGCTTCGCCCTGAGCGACGTTCTTCTTCTCCTTGCGACGTACCTTGGTGGCACGGCTCTTGGGAGGCATTCAGTTCTCCTGAGGTAGCTGGTCTGGTGAGTTCGAGAAAGTCGGCGGTGACGAGGGCGTCAGCCCAGGATCACTTGGCCTTCTTCTTGCCGGCGACGGTGCGCTTGGGGCCCTTGCGGGTACGCGCGTTGGTCTTGGTGCGCTGGCCGCGGACCGGGAGGCCCATGCGGTGGCGACGACCCTGGTAGCTGCCGATCTCGATCTTGCGGCGGATGTCGGCCTGGACCTCGCGACGGAGGTCACCCTCGATCTTGAAGTTGGCTTCGATCTCGTCGCGGAGCTTGACCAGCTCCTCGTCGCCCAGCGTGTGCACGCGCGCGTTCGGGTCGACCCCGGTCGTGGCGAGGAGCTGCTGGGCACGGGTACGGCCGATGCCGTAGATGTAGGTGAGTGCGATCTCGATGCGCTTGTCGCGCGGGAGGTCAACACCAACGAGGCGAGCCATGTGTCTGGCGTTCCCTTCGGTAGTCCGCTGCGGTGTCTGTCGTGTCGCGTCCCGGCGCCTCTCCCAGGTCGTGGTGACCTGGCGAAACCGGGCTCCGGCCGCTGCTCCGGAGGTGATTCGCTGGACGTGGCGTCCAGCTAGCTAACACGTTGATTGATGTTGTGCTGTTGTTCAGTTCTCCTGCGAGGACGACCCGAGGGCCGCCCACCTCAGCCCTGGCGCTGCTTGTGGCGGGGGTTGTCGCAGATGACCATGACGCGACCGTGGCGACGGATGACCTTGCACTTGTCGCAGATCGCCTTGACGCTGGGCTTGACCTTCACTTGGAGGGCCTTTCTGGGTGGCTGGTTACTTGTAGCGGTAGACGATGCGACCACGCGTGAGGTCGTACGGAGAAAGCTCCACCACCACGCGATCCTCGGGAAGGATGCGGATGTAGTGCTGACGCATCTTTCCGCTGATGTGGGCGAGCACCTTGTGTCCGTTGCTCAACTCGACCCGGAACATGGCATTCGGCAGGGCCTCAGTGATGGTGCCCTCGAGCTCGATCACGCCTTCTTTCTTCGGCATGTCCTCCACAATCTGTCGAAACGTTGTCTACCGTTTGCTGCGCCGTACGACGGGTGCCGTGCGGGTGACCCGGGAACCTCCCGCGTGAGCGGGTGGACCTCGTGGACAGCTGTTCAACCACCTCATCCCAAGCACGCAGAACTGCTCCGAGGAGCGGATCGCACGTTGCTCGGGCAGCCGCGAGTGGCCGACAAGCATGCCCACGTTGGGCCGACACGCCAGTTTAGTGGCTTCAGGCGGGAAACCCCTAATCACCCCCGGCGGCGACGCCGTCCGGCCCCGGGCAAGAACGTCACCGGGCTGATCGCGGCCAAGATCCGGGCGCGTCGTCCCACGCCCTGGCTCATGGTACGCCGCTCCTCGTCGACGACGGCCCAGAAGTCCGCGGCCTCGTCCTCCAGCGGCACCCTGGGGCCGAAGACGAAGCCGTCGGCACGACGGGCGAGCGCAGGCGCGCGGTCGGAGTCGATGGCGCCGGACTGCTCGCGCCGGGTGACCGTGGGCCCCAGCGGCACCGGCTGCCCGAGGTCGCGGGCATGGTCCACCAGCTCACGCCAGGCCCCCACGAACCGGGCGGACGTCGCCGGGCTGCTCCGGCGGCGACGCCGCCGCCAGGCCTTGGCCCCGATGACCGAGCCGAGCAGCGCACCCAGCAGCAGCAGCGGCAGGCCGACGTAGCGGGCCACGAAGCCCACCCACGCGGGGAGGCCGGTGGACTTCTCCTCGTCCTCCTTCTCCTCCTTCTCCTCCTGCTGCATCCGGGCGCGCAGGTCGGACGCTGCGGCCTCCCCCAGGTCGGACGGCGGCGGGACCGGCGCCGGCGGTGGCACCACGGTGCCGCTCATCGGCTCCCGGGTCTGCGGCTGCTGCTCCGAGGGCGGGCGGTCGGACATGAACTCCTCGGTCGGCAGGGTGCGCCACGAGCCGTCGGCGACCCGGAGCTCGACCCAGGCCTGGACGTCGCGGCCCTCCACGACGCCGTCCTCCTCGAGCACCGCTCCGAGCACGACCCGGGCCGGGACACCGAGCTTGTTGGCCAGCAGCGCCATCGCCGCGGCGTACTGCTCGTCGTTGCCCACCATCGGGTCGGCGTTGACGAACCCGTCCGAGAGCCGCTTCAGCCCGTGTCCGGGGAAGTAGCTGCGCTCGGCCTTGCGCACCCCGTCGGAGTAGCGACCCTCGGTGCGCAGCCGCTTGGCCACCGCGAACACCCGGGCCATCGGCGTGGTCGCGTCCTCGGTCCACTTGTCGCGGACCCGGTCCAGGAAGCCGGTGTTCTCCCCCAGTCCCCGGACCAGCGAGGAGGGCGTCGAGTCCGGGGTGACCTCGTCGTCGGGCAGCACCGCCTCGAAGGAGTAGACGTCCCCGGGGTGCACGCCGCCGGGCACCACCGCGGTGGAGGTGGCCAGGTTGTAGCGGAACGTCTCCTTCTTGCCGTCGGCGTCACCGCGCTCGAACCGCATCGACTGCAGCCCGCCCACGGTCGGCAGCCACACCCCGGAGTAGCCCTCGCCCACGGTCACCCGGACCTCGACCCGGTCGCCGTCCATCGGGTTGTCGATCACCGAGGAGACCCGCTGGAACCCGTCGCCGCCCTCGTCTGCCAGGGGGTCGTTGGTGGCCCCGTAGACCAGGCCGTCCCAGGCGTCCAGGGCGGCGAGGCGGATCCGGGTGCCCGGCGCCGCGCCCGTGACCCGGAACAGCTCCCGGTCGTGGACGTTGAGCGGCTCCTTGCGGCCCTTGAGGTCGACGTAGTTGCGGAACGAGGCCAAGGGCGAGGGGTAGCGCCCGATGTCGAAGGGGGGCGTGACGTGGTCGCGCAGCACCACCCGCTCCGCGTCGTCGCCCAGCACCGCGTTCGCCACCGGGATCGCCGCTGAGGCGGCCACCGCGAGCACCGCGACACCGGCCGCCGCCCGGACCGGGGTACGTCGTCCCCCGCGCACGCTGGCACTCTCCCGCCGCTCGCGCAGCGCCAGCCAGCCCAGGGCCACCGCGGCGAAGCCCGCGCCCTGCAGGAGCAGCGAGGCGGGGTGCTGGACCCCCACCAGGATCACCACCAGCAGCACCGCCGCGGCGACCAGCACCGGCAGCAGGGCGGTCACCCAGGACCGGCTGGTGCGGACGAACTGCGCCCAGGCGCCCAGCAGTCCGCCCGCGAGCCCCAGGGCCCACGGCAGCACCAGCAGCGGACCGTCGCCGTCGACGGGCGGCAGGGTGGTCAGCATGTCCTTCCACCCGAAGAGCGCCTGGTCGGCCAGCTCGCCCAGCGTCCCGGGGCCCGGCACGAAGGCGGTGTCCCCCGTCGAGCGCAGCGTCAACGGCCCACCCAGCAGGAAGAAGATCGCCACCACCAGCACGACCGCGGCCACCAGCGGCAGGCGGTAGGCGCGCACCACCAACGTCGAGGCGACCCCGAGCAGCACCCCCAGCGTGCCCACGAGCGCGAAGCCCCAGCCGGTGAAGGACGAGCCCAGCCCGGACAACGCCAGCGCCAGCAGCACCACGAGCAGCCCGAGGTCCGCCCACTGCGTGCCCCGGGGCCAGTCACGCCGGACCCGGTTGCGGGTCGTGGTGCCCCCGGCGCTCATCGCAGGCTCCAGCGCAGGACGGCGCCCAGGTCCTGCTTGCGACCCAGGTGCAGCACCGGCATGCCCCCGGCCTCGGTGACGCGGCTGGTGCTGCCGGGCTCCACCAGCACCGCCAGGCGCCGCACCTCGGGCGGGAACGCCGCGGCCGCGCGCTGGACGTCGGAGAACGTGCCGGCCGACCCGGTGACGAAGAAGGCGAGGCTGGTCTCGGGTGCCACCGCCACGGCACGGCGGGCCGTCGCGACGATGCCGGCGGTGCCGAAGTCGGCGCGGCACACCGAGTCCAGGGCCAGGTGCGCGCTACCGCCGGCGGAGGCCTCGGCGCCGCAGACGAACGTGACGTCGAAGTCGTCGGTGGCGGCGCGCACGGCGATGGAGGCCGTCACCGCCATGGCGACCTCGAACTCCTCCTGGTCCCCCCACACCGAGGGCCGGTCGTCGACCACCAGGGTCGCGTGGCTGCGGCGGGTGTCGAGGTACTGCCGCACCAGCAGCGCGGCCTCCCCGGTGGAGGCCATCACCTTGGCGCTCGAGCGCCAGTGGATGTGGCGCAGGTCGTCGCCCGGCGCGTACTCGCGCAGCGCGTGGAAGGCCAGGTCGCTCTGGCTCACCGCATCGGTGGAGACACCCTCGAGGTCCCGCAGCAGTCCGGCACCGAGCGAGTCCAGCGGCACCAGGGGCGGACGCACGAGCACCTCGCGTCGCGGCGTCCACACCATGTCGCGGGAGAAGATGCCCAGCGGGTCGCCGCGGCGCGTGGTGGCGGGACCCACCGCGATCACTCCTCGGCGCTCGGTCCGGATGGTGAAGGACTCCTCGTCGCTGACCTGGGGAGCCAGGGCCCCCAGCGCATAGCGGTGCACGGTGGAGCCGACCGGCACCTCCAAGGTGGTGGGCACCAGACGACTGCTGGCCACGTTGGTGACCACCACGCCCGCGGCCACCGACTGTCCCGCGGTGACGCGCTCGGGCTCCAGGCGCAGGTCGACCCGCACGCTGGTGCGCCCCAGCAGGAAGGGCCAGGTGAGCAGCAGCAGCAGGAAGCAGGCGGCCGACAGCACCGCCAGCTCGCGCCAGCCCGCAGCCAGGGCCGCCGCTCCCGAGGCCAGGCCGAGGCCGAGGATCGTCCAGCCGACCGGCCGGACCACCCCCAGAGCCACCCGGGCCCGCTCTCGCAGCTGCTCCACACCCACCTCCGGCATGCCGACCTCAGGCCACCCGGTCGGTGGGCGGCGAGACCGCGTCGAGCAGGCGACTGATGACGGTCTCCACGCTCACCCCGCTGAACTGGGCCTCGGCGTCGAGCAGCAGCCGGTGGCTCAGGACCGGCTCGGCCAGCTCCTTGATGTCGTCGGGCACGACGTGGTCGCGTCCGTCGGCGGCCGCCCAGGTCTTGGCCACCCGGATGAAGGCCAGGCACCCCCGGGGCGAGAGGCCGAGCTTGACGTGCGGCTGACGGCGCGACTCCTCCGCCAGCTCCGCCACGTAGCCCACCACCGCCGGGTCGACGTACACCTCGTCGGCGAGGCCGCTCATCTGGGCGATCGTCTCGGCCGTGATCACCGGGGTGACCAGCGAGGCGCGGTCTCGGACCTTCGCGTTGACCAGCAGCTCGATGGTCGCGGCCCGGTCCGGGTAGCCCAGCGAGGTCTTCATCAGGAACCGGTCCAGCTGCGCCTCGGGCAGGCGGTAGGTCCCGGCCTGCTCGATGGGGTTCTGGGTGGCGATCACCAGGAACGGGCGGCCCACCGAGTGCGGGACGCCGTCGACGGTGACCCGGCCCTCCTCCATCACCTCCAGCAGCGCCGACTGCGTCTTGGGCGAGGCCCGGTTGATCTCGTCGGCCAGCACGATGGTGTGGAAGATCGGGCCGGGATGGAACTGGAAGGTCCCCTGGTGCTGGTCGTAGACCGTGACCCCGGTGACGTCCGAGGGCAGCAGGTCGGGGGTGAACTGGATCCGGGCGTGGCTCCCCTGGACCGTGTTGGCCAACGCGCGCGCCAGCATCGTCTTGCCGGTGCCGGGGACGTCCTCGAGCAGGATGTGCCCCTCCGAGAGCAGGCAGGTGAGCGCGAGCCGGACCACGTGGCGCTTGCCGAGCACGGCCTTCTCCATGTTGTCGGTCAGCTGGTCGAAGGTCTTGCGGAACCACTCGGCCTGCTCGTGCGCGATCGTCATGCTGCTCCTCGGGTCGTCGTCACTCGGTCGGGGGTTCGTGCGTCGGAGGTCATTGCCATCCCCAGGTGGTCGAGCCCGGCGGCCGGTTGCCGCCCTTCTCGGTGCAGGTGGCGGTCACGAACCCCTCGTAGAAGGCCAGGCTCGTGGTGTGGTTGTCGTTGGTGTCGAAGTCGAAGTCCCAGAACTGGTTGGGCTGCAGCGAGTTCGTCACCCGGCACTTGTAGGCCCGGTTCATGTCCGTGGTGGTGATCACCAGGTGGCCGCAGCTGGCCACGTCGCACTTCCACCAGCTGGGCTCGCACCCGCCCAGGGTGGAGTCGTCGGCGTCGCTGCACGGTGAGCGGGACAGCGAGATCGACGGGGGCGGCGCGGTTCCCGAGCCGGTCTTCAGGCTCCGCGACGGAGCACCCCGGGCCACGCCGAGGTCGGTCAGCGTGGCCACGATCTCCACGCCTTCCTCGAAGGTGCTGGTGGTGAGGTCGAAGCCCTCGTTGAAGGAGCCCGGCCCCAGGTCGCGGACCGTGTCCAGGTAGCGGCCGTTGGTGCCCACAGCGGTGACCTGGAGCCGCACCGGCCGACCGTTGCCGGACCCGGCGACGTTGAAGTTGATCGTCTTGCCCACCACCGAGCTCACCACCGGTGCGTTGAGGTGGGTGCCGGTCAGGGGGCCGTAGCTCTGCAGGAACTTCACCCCGCTCGTGGTGCACCCCACCTTGGCCGCGTTCTCGTTGCACAGCCGCAGTGCGACCGAGTGCGCGCTGAGGTTGTCCGGGACGTTGATGGTGCGGCTGCGGGCACCGGTCTCGTTCCAGGAGCCGATCACCACTCCGTTGACCAGCACGGAGACCTGGCTCAGGGCGCCACGGGCCTCGGGCACCGAGTAGGACAGGGCGAGCTCGTTGTCGCGTCCCGTGGCCGAGCCGCTCCACTCCCCCCAGGCCGAGGGGACGCCGATCGCCTCGAACACCACCGGGGCGCTGACCGGCGAGGTGTTGCCACCGGCGTTGTGTGCCTGGACGGTGTACTCCCAGGTGCGGCCGTCGTAGGGCACGTCGAGCTGGCGGCACGAGTTCGCCTCGATCCGCGAGCAGCCGGGCAGCACCACCGGGGCGCCGCCGGCGACCCGCGCCGAGACCGAGTACGTCGTGGGGCCCGGCCCCTCCGGGAGCACGGCGTTCCACTGCAGGAGCACCGCCGTGCTGCTCTTGCCGGTCTGCTGGTCGGTGTGCCGCAGACCCGACGGGGTCGGCGGCGTGCCCAGGGACTGGAAGGGCTCGGAGACCCGCGGCTCGGAGGTGTCGGCCTTGTTCCGGGCGCGGATGGAGAAGACGTAGGTCTTGTTGTTGTCCAGGTTGGGGACGACGTAGCTCTTCAGGTCACCGGGCACGTCGGCGCTGCCGCCGGGCCAGGTGAGGTAGTACATGAGGATCTCCGAGGTCTGGGTGCGCGGCGCGCCCCAGCTGATCGTCATCGTCTTGTCGCCCCGGCTCGTCTGACGGATCCACGGCACCCGTCCCGGAGCGATGTCGGCCACCGCGGACCGGGAGCGCTCGCTCCAGTCGGAGAAGCCCACCTTGTTGTGGGCGCGGGCCTGGAAGGAGTACTGCTTGCCGTTGGCGGGGACCTTGAAGTCGCCTCCGTTGGTGCGGAACCGCTGAGTGCCTCCCCCGCCGTTGACGGCGCGCACCTCGTAGTAGTCGATGGGTGCCCCCTGGGGCTCCGACGGCCGCCAGCTGAGCCGGATGGCCCGGTCGCGGACGCTGATGTCCTGCGGCGCCCCGGGCACGCTCGGCACGTCGAGGACCTCGATGCTGATGCGTCCCGTGACCCGGCGCTCGGGGCCCGGGTCGCCGGCGACGTCGGTCATCTCGACGCTCAGCTCGGTCCGGCCCCGCGCTCCCTTCGGGGAGCTCAACCGCAGCATCGAGCCGGACGAGGTGGCCTGCACCGAGGTGCCCGAGACCCTGCGCACCCCCAGGATCCGCGGCTCGGCGTCGGAGACGCCCGGCTTGAGGTAGCGCGCCAGGTCGATCTCCTTGCTGGTGCCGGGTCGCATGTCCGGGACGGGGATGGCGGCCAGGGAGGGCGACGGGGCCCGCACCACCTGGACGGTGAGGGTCTGAGGGTCGCTCTTCCCGGCGCGGACCGTGATCCGAGCCTCCGAGCCGGCGCGCGCCTCGCCGGCGGCCGCGATCCGCACCGCCGGGCCGCCGTCGTTGGCCAGGCTGACGCCGGAGGCCTCGCTGGCCCACTCCACGGTGTAGTCGAGCCCGACCAGGTCGGCCGGGTCGGCGGTCCACACGTAGCACACCGACTGGATGTCGATGGAGATCGAGTCGGCCTGGGCGACCTCGAACGGCGTCGCCGGGCACTCCAGGTCCGGCTTGTCGCTACCGACCTGCACCGGGATCGTGATGAGCGTGGGCTGCTGGCTGCCGCTGTCCTCGGTCCCGTCGTCCTCGAGCCGAGGGACCACCTCCACCAGAACGGCCGCGGGACCCCGGTAGTCCTCCTTCGCGGAGATCTCGAAGCCCTGGGCTCCGGTGCTGCGCGCTGTCAGCTGGGTGCGCGGCGAGGACCAGATCCGGTTCTGCCCGACGATCTCCACCGCGCCGCCCGTCGGGCTGGCGATGAAGTCGCCGAGCTTGTGCTTGGAGGTCTTGCCCGCGTCCAGGTCGATGGAGGCTCCCTCGCGCAGGTAGGGCCGGCCGCTGCCCGTCGCCGGGACGAACAGGGAGGCCGAGGCCACCCCGCCGGCCGCGTCCTCGACGCGGAACGGGACCACCCGGGGCTCCTCGCCGCGCTGGACCGTGAGCACGTTGCCCTTGCGCTGGTAGATCGCGCGGTCGGCGTACACCTCGGTGACCTGGAGGTCCTCCACGGCGCCGTCCGGGTCGTAGGCGGCGGCGCGCTCCCCGTCCGAGGCGAGGAGGTTCACCCGCACCGCGTCGCTGTCGTCGGCGCTGCCGTAGGCGTCGTACACGATGGGCGGGTTGTTGTAGCC
This sequence comes from Nocardioides houyundeii, assembly GCF_002865585.1. Lineage (NCBI taxonomy): Bacteria > Bacillati > Actinomycetota > Actinomycetes > Propionibacteriales > Nocardioidaceae > Nocardioides > Nocardioides houyundeii. Next base: position 2,935,872 of record NZ_CP025581.1, read on the forward strand.
CTCGATCGTGGCCAGGGTGGCGCTCGCCCGCGACTCGTCGATCCCGTTGCTCAGCACGTAGACGACCTCGACCACGTCGGCGCCGGCGGCCTCGGGCGCCTCGATGACCACCGGCCCGATCTCGGACTCCAGGGAGACGCCCTGCGGGGGGTCCACCAGCTCGATGGTGACGTTGTCGGCGGCACCGATCTGGTCGTTGGCGAGCACGTCGAGACGAGCGGTGGCCCCGGGCGCGGTGGTGATCGCGTCGGGCACCGCCACCGGAGGCTGCGGCGCACTGGCACGCACCACGGCCACCCGCACGGTGCCGGTGGCCGCGGCACCTCGGGAGTCCATCACCGTGTAGCTGAACTCCTCCGACCCCGCCGTGTCCGGGTATGCCTGGAACTCCAGGGAGTTGGCGCCGAACCCGATGACCCGGCCCAGTCCCGGGGGTGAGGCGATGCCGGTGATGACGACGGAGTCGCCGTCCGGGTCGACCCCGGTGCCGGGCAGACGCAGGCGCAGGGTGTCCCCCGCGACCATCCGACCCTCGAGGGTGGGTGCCTCGGGCGCGGTGTTCGGACCCCCGGCGGGCACCACGACCACGTTGAGTCGTCCCTGGGCGGTCTCGCCGGTCGAGTTCTGCGCGATGTAGGGGACCGAGAAGGCCTCGCGCTCCTTGACGTCGGTGGGGGCCACGTAGCGGATCACCCGCCCCGAGACGTACGCCGCACCCGCGCTGCCCTTGTAGTCCGCCGGGGCCAGCACCTCGAGCTGTCCGGGGGCTCCCTGCACGGCGTCCCCGACCAGCTGCAGCGGGTCGCCCGACGGGCTGAAGTCGTTGTCCAGGACCGGGTGCACCACCACCGAACCGGCCCGCACCACCGCTCGGTCCGGCGCCGTGACGGGCGTGTTGTCCTCGGGCTGGGGCCGCTGGGTCACCAGGACCTCGCCGGAGACGCCCGAGGAGGCGCCGTTGCTGATCGTGTAGCGCACCACCTGGGCACTGGACAGCTGCCCCTGACGAGCCGAGATCCGCAGCCAGCGCCCGTCCACGATCGCCACGTCGACCTGGTCCGGGCGGTCGGCGCGGGCGCGCTGGACCACCAGGATGCCGCCCGCCGGGTCCACGTCGTTGGCCAGGACGTCGACCGTCGCGGCCGCCTGTCCGTAGAGCGTGAGGGTGTCGGGCATCGCCACCGGGTCCTCGGGCCTGGGCGGCGGCTGGACCACGTCGACGCGGATCTTGCCCCGGGCGAAGGCAGCGTTGCCGTAGGCCGCCTGGTAGTCGAGCAGGTAGGTGCCGGCCTTGTCGGCGTCCACGCGGACCACGCCGGCGTTGGTGTCGGTGCGGATCCGGATGCCGGCCTGGTCGGCGATCTTGCCGCCCAGGGCCAGCTCGGCCTCGGGGGTGGAGGGGTCGCTGCCCGGCAGGTCGTTGGCCAGCGGGCGCACGATGATCGGCTTGCCCACCTCGCCGCTGACCACGTCAGGGGCGGCCACCGCCGGGTAGGTGGTCTGCTCGAACTTGTCCTGCACCGCGAACTGCAGGGACTTGGTCACCGGCGCGGACAGGCCGTCGGAGACGGCGTAGTCGACGCGCACCTCCCCGCCCCGCCTGGGGGCGGTGAACCGCACCCTGCCGTGGTTGGTGGAGCGGGCCGTGGCGCCGCTCTCGCCCTGGCTCACGATCTTGGCCGACTCCAGCAGCAAGGGGTCGCTGTCGTCGTGGTCTCGCCAGTCCGGCAGCACCGGCACCTCGACGGAGCCGCCGGCCGGGACCCGCCAGGTGCGAGGCTCGAACCCCTCGCGCAGCGTGGGTGCGGCGTTGACGTCGGCGGCACGCACGCGCACCGAGACCGTGGCGTGCCCGCTCAGGTTGCGGCCGTCGTCGATGTAGTACTCGAACGTGGCCACGCCCCGGGCGTCGGCCGGCAGCGAGATCTGCAGGGTCTGCCGGTCGGGGCTGATGCCGACCTTCGCACCCGGCATGGTGGGCTTGTCCACGCCCCGGATGGCCAGCAGCCGCCCCTCGGGCGCCGAGTCGTTGTCGAGCGGGTGCAGCACGCTGGTCCGCCCCGCACGCGCCCCGAAGTCGTCAGCCTTGGCCTGCGGCGGGCGGGTGTCACCCTGGGACTGCTGCTCGTCCTCGGTCTCCTTGTCGCGCACCTTGCGGGTGCTGGTGAACGCCTCCCAGTTGTCGATCTTCTGGGGCTCGTCGGCGTCGAGGTCCCAGACCGCACCGCTGGCGCGGTCGTTGAGCACGACCTCGCCACGGTTGACGCGGAAGACCAGGTCGGTCGCGTCCTCGGTGAGCGTGGCCACCACCGGCTCGTCGTCCCCGCAGATGGTCGCGACGTAGCCGGGCCCACCGGACCACGCGGCGTACGAGCAGGCGCCGAGGCGCACGGGCTCGGCCGGTCGGCCGGACACGTCCTCGAGGAGCGTGGTGGTCCGTCCCGTGGTCAGGTCGACGGAGGTGAGCCCGCCCCGGGAGGCGACCAGGACGTCGGCGGCACCGGGCCCGGGCTGCTGGAGCACTCCGCCGGTCGGGACGGTGGCCGAGACGCCCTCCTCCTGGAGAGCGACCAACGCACCGGTCGCGGCGTCGAGGCTCACCGGGGTGTCCCCCACCACCGTCAGGGCGCCCGGTTCTCCGGCTGCCCGGGGCAGGCCCTCGGTCACAGGGTCGGCGAGCTCCGCACCGTCGGGGTGCCAGGTGGCCAGCCGCGCCTTGTCCACCGAGACGACGTACACCGTGCCGGAGGTGGAGACGGCGAGGGCCGCCGCCTTGCCGACCTTCGCGAGCGGGTCGGACTGCTGGTCGATGGCCCCGACCAGCGGCGTGCCGACCTGCGGGTCGTACCGCGAGCCCCACACCGCCCCGGAGCTCGGGTCCAGGCTGGCCAGGGTGCCGCCCCGCATCTGGACCTGCGCACCGTCGGGCAGTGCCGCGGCGGCACCGTCGGTGAGCACCAGGCCCGCGGGGTCGATCCCGACCATCCGGCCGGCCCGGCGGTCGATCCCGGCGACGGCGGCACCGTCCTGGACGACGTCCAGGTCGGCGTCCGACTCCAGGTAGATGGCGCCGTCGAGCCGCCCGATGGGCTTGTTGATCCGACCGAAGTAGCCCTTGTCGGACTTGGTGACCCAGATCCCGCCGTCGTTGAGCTCGGTGCGGTGGCTGCGGTAGCCGTCCGCAGAGACCGCGTAGCCGAGCACGGCACCCGCGGCGAGCACCAGGGCGGTGTTGGACGCGATGGCAGCACGATGACGACGCACGAACCCCCGTAGCGCCACGCTGCCCCCTCGTCCCGTGCCCCCCAGTGCGCGATTAGGGTACGACACGGTTCGTTCCCGCAGGCACGTTGGGCGAGACTCTCGGCTCACATCGTGCCTGCGTTTCGGCGGCGGGACCGGCGTTCGCCACAATGGTCTGCATTCTGCCGGTGGGCGGCCCACGTCCGTGGCAGTCTGGTGCGCGATGCGAGGGGAGGACGGCGTGGTCGAGGAGACCCGGTACGTCGCGGGCGACGGCGTCCTGCTGGGCGCCGGCAGCCGCTGGCTCCTCCTCACCGACCCCGGCGACGAGCGAGTTCTCGACGAGCTCTGGTCGATGCTCCAGGGTCCCCCGCCGCCGGCCTCGCGTCCGCTGACCGAGCGGGTCATGGAGATCGTCGACCGGGCCTTCGACGGCGAGGTGCCCGATCTGGTGCTGCTCGACCTCACGTCCGGATCGCCCGTCTCGACCAGCCGTGGCGCCGGCCGGCTGCGGGTCGAGGGCCAGCGGCACCACCTGTCCCTGTCCGAGCCGGCCGTCATCACTCCCGCCGCCGGCCCCGCACGGCGGCTCCTCGGAGGCGTGGTCCCTGCCCGCAGCGCGGAGGTGAGCCTGCGGTCCGCTGCCGGGAACGACGGTGCCGGCCTGATCGACGGGATCCCCCAGGAGATCCTGGCGGCCAAGGGCCCCGCCGGTCCGCCGCCCCGACGCCCCCGACCCGCCACCCCTCGACCGGCGACGCCCCGCCCGGGCGACTCGGTCGCGCGGGACACCACCGAGCCCGATCCGGCGCTGATGGCCCGCATCGCCGACGCGGCTCCGGCACTCGTGGAGCAGCAACCCCCGACCCGCGTGCCGGCCGGCTCGGACCAGGCACCCGCCGAGGACCACGACGGCTCCACGGTCTTCCGTCCCGAGCACCTCACCGCCGCTCCGGCCGGCGAGACCGTGCAAGCCGTGTGGTGCCCCCAGGGTCACCTGACCCGTCCCACGTCCGCCCTGTGCCGGGTCTGCCGCACCCAGGTCGCGCCGCAGCACCCGCAGCGGGTCCCCCGCCCGGCCCTCGGCGGCCTGCGCCTGCCCACGGGCGAGGTGGTCCCGCTGGACCGGTCCGTCGTGCTCGGCCGCCGGCCCCAGCCAATGTCCACCTCGCCAGCTGACTGGCCGCACCTGGTGACGCTCCCCGCCGAGCACACCTTCGTGTCCCGGATGCACCTCCACCTCTCGCTCGAGGGCTGGGACGTGGTCGCCCGCGACCTCGGCTCCCGCGGCGGTACGACGCTCAAGGTCCCGGGCCAGGCTCCCGTCCGCATGGTCCAGGACCACCCCTACGTCCTGGAGCCCGGTCACGCGCTCGACCTGGCCGACACCTACGAGGTCCGCTTCGAGGTCGGCCCCGAGGTGGGGGTGAGCGGCCCGTGAGCGCCCCGTACCTGCCCGGCTTCACCTTCGTGGAGCACCTGGGCAGCGGCGGCTTCGCCGACGTCTTCCTCTACGAGCAGGAGTGGCCCCGGCAGCGGGTGGCGGTCAAGGTGGTCCGCCCCGACGTGCCGCTGACCGACCGGGAGAAGTCCCTCTTCGCCGCCGAGGCCAACGCGATGGCCCGGCTGGCCGACCATCCCTACATCGTCTCGGTGATCACCGCCGGGCTGACCGAGGACGGCGGCCGCCCCTACCTGGTGATGCGCTTCTGCCCGCCGCCGGACCTGGGGATCCGGGTGCGCTCGCACCCGATGAGCCCGATGGACGCCATCGCGACGGGCATCAAGCTGGCCAGCGCGATCGAGACCGCCCACCGCTCCGGCATCCTGCACCGCGACATCAAGCCGAGCAACGTGCTGGTCACCACCTACCACGAGCCGGCGCTGACCGACTTCGGCATCGCGGGGCACATCCAGGACGTGGCCAGCGACCAGGAGGTGCGCATCTCCTACCCCTGGTCGCCCCCGGAGATGCTCGACGGACGCTCCAACGGGTCCGTGGCCTCGGACGTCTACTCGCTGGGAGCCACGATCTGGCACCTGCTGGTGGGCCGCTCCCCCTTCTCCATCCCCAACGGGGACAACTCGACGCGGGCGCTCAGCGCGCGGATCCTGCACGCAGCGGCACCGGCCACCCAGCGCCCCGACGTGCCGCCCGCCCTCGACCGGCTGCTGCAGCAGTGCCTGGCCAAGGACCCCGCGCACCGCCCAGCGAGCGCGCTGGACCTGGCCCGGGCGCTGCAGCGGATCGAGTCCGACGCCGGCTTCCCGCGGACCGCGGTGGCTGTGGAGGGGGACCGCCCCGACGAGGCGGTGAAGGTGACGCCCACGGCGGTCGAGGACCACACCGTGATGAAGCCGGTCACCGTGATCTCGGCCAGCCGTCCGCGAGCCGCCCTGCCACCGCCGGAGGCCGACGCGGCGCCGGCGTCGCGTGGCGCCGCGTTCTGGGCGGTCACGGCGGTGGTCCTGCTCGCCGGTGTGGTGGGGGGCCTCGCGCTGCGCGGTGGCGGCGAGGACCGCGAGGAGCCGCGCACCACCGAGCCCGCCAGCACCCCGATGAGCGTGCTCCCCGGGGTCCTGGAGCAGCCGCCCACACTGCGCGCCACCCGGGAGGCGGACGGCGTGCGCTTCGAGTGGTCGGTGGGTGGTGGCGTCGAGCGGGGCGACCGGTGGCTGCTGCAGCGCGATGACACCGGCGACTACAAGCGCACCCGGAAGACGTCGTACTTCGTGGCCTCCAGCCGGCGGGTGTGCCTCTCGGTCACGCTGCAGCGCGGCAACGAGGAGTCCCCGCGCGCCCAGGACTGCGCCTAGCCGATCGGGCTAGGCGACTCCGCCGAACGGGACACCGAGCTCGGCCAGCTTCTCCTCGCCGCCGTCGAGCGCCGTCAGCACCCAGGACCCGGTCGGGGTGAGCGCGAACGTGTGCTCGAAGTGCGCGGACCACGAGCCGTCGGCGGTCACCACGGTCCACTCGTCCTCGTCGAGGTCGGTCTCCTTGGTGCCCAGGGTGAGCATCGGCTCCACCGCCAGGGCGAGCCCCCGGACCAGCTTGGCTCCCCGCCCGGGGCGCCCGTAGTTGGGCACGTTGGGCGGCTGGTGCATCTGGGTGCCGATGCCGTGACCGGTGTAGTCCTCGAGGATCCCGTAGGGCCCCTGGCTGCGCACGTAGGTCTCGACCGCATGGCCGATGTCAGTGACGCGACCACCGATCCGGGCTGCCCCGATCCCCCGCCACATGCTCTCCTGGGTGACCTCCATCAGCCGGGAGACCTCTGGGGCGACATCGCCCACCGCGACGGTGATGGCGGCGTCCCCGTGCCAGCCGTCCACGATCGCGCCACAGTCGATGGAGATCACGTCGCCGGCGACCAGCGTGCGGTCGCCGGGGATGCCGTGCACCACCTGGTCGTTCACCGAGGCACAGATGCTCGCGGGGAACGGGGGCTGGCTGTAGCCCTTGAAGGACGGGATCCCGCCCCCTGAGCGGATGTTGTCCTCCGCGATCGCATCCAGCTCACCGGTGGTGACGTCGGGACGTACCGAGGCGCGCAGCAGCTCCAGGGTCTGACCCACCAGCAGGCCCGCGGCGCGCATCTTGACGATCTGTTCGCCGGACTTGATCTCGATGCCGCGGTCGCGCAGTGCCATGAGGTGGCTCCCTGTCAGTGCTTGGAGATCGAGTCGAGCGCCTTGAGCACCCGGGCGGTGACCTCGTCGACCTCGCCCATGCCGTCGACCTCGACCAGCAGGTCGCGGTCCCGGTAGACACCGATCAGCGGCTGGGTCTGCTCGGCGTAGACCTCCTGCCGGCGCCGGATGACGTCCTCGGTGTCGTCAGCGCGGCCGTCGATCAGGGCCCGCTGCAGCAGGCGCTGCACGATCTCCTCCGGGTCCACGGTGAGCACCACCACGGCGTCCAGGGAGTGCCCGGAGTCCCCGATCATCCCGTCGAGCTCCGCGACCTGGGCCACGGTGCGCGGGTACCCGTCGAGCAGGAACCCCGCCTCGGCGTCGTCCTCGGACAGGCGGTTGCGCACCATCCGGTTGGTGACCTCGTCGGGGACGTACTCCCCCGCGTCCATGAAGCGCTGCGCCTCGAGCCCCAGCGGGGTGCCCTGGGACACGTTGGCCCGGAAGATGTCGCCGGTCGAGATCGCCGGCACGCCGTAGCGCTCGGCGATGAACGCGGCCTGAGTGCCCTTGCCTGCTCCGGGCGGGCCCATGATGATCAGACGCATTAGCTGAGGAACCCTTCGTAGTTGCGCTGCTGCAGCTGGCTCTCGATCTGCTTCACCGTGTCCAGTGCGACGCCGACCATGATCAGGATCGAGGTACCACCGAAGGGGAAGTTCTGGTTGGCCCCGATCAGGGCCAGGGCGATCAGCGGGATCAACGAGATCAGCCCGAGGTAGAGGGCACCGGGGAACGTGATGCGCGACAGCACGTAGGACAGGTAGCGCTCCGTGGGCTTGCCGGCCCTGATCCCGGGGATGAAGCCACCGTACTTCTTCATGTTGTCGGCGACCTCCTCGGGGTTGAAGGTGATCGAGACGTAGAAGTAGGTGAAGAAGATGATCATCAGGAAGTACGTCGCCATGTAGACCGGGTTGTCACCGGAGACGAGGTACCTGTTGACGAACTTCAGCACCGGGTTGTCCGTGCTCTGGTTGAACTGCACCGCCATCGCCGGCAGGTAGAGCAGCGAGGAGGCGAAGATGACCGGGATGATGCCCGCCTGGTTGACCTTCAGCGGGATGTACGTCGAGGAGCCGCCGAACATCTTGCGCCCGACCATCCGGCGCGCGTACTGCACCGGGATGCGGCGCTGTGCCTGCTCGATGAAGATGACCGCGGCGACGATGACCAGGCCGACCACGAGCACGGCCCCGAAGGTCCACCAGCCCTTGGTCTGCTGCACCTGCCACAGCGAGCCCGGGAAGGTGGCGACGACCTGGGTGAAGATGAGGATCGACATGCCGTTGCCGATGCCGCGGTCGGTGATGAGCTCACCGAGCCACATGATGACCGCGGTCCCGGCGGTCATGGTCACGACCAGCATCAGGAACGTGCCGGTGGAGTCGCTGTGCAGCAGGTCCTGGTTGCACTGCGGGAGGAGGTTGCCCGAGCGGGCCAGCGCGACGATGCCGGTGGCCTGGAGCAGGGCGAGACCCAGCGTCAGGTAGCGGGTGTACTGAGTGATCTTGGTCTGACCGGCCTGCCCCTCCTTCTTCAGCGTCTCCAGCCGTGGGATCACCACGACGAGCAGCTGCAGGATGATGCTGGCGGTGATGTAGGGCATGATCCCGAGCGCGAAGATGGTGAGCTGGAGCAGCGCACCACCCGAGAACATGTTGATCAGGCTGTAGATGCCCTGGTCCTCGACAGCGGAGAGACAGGACTGCACGTTCGCGACGTTGACACCGGGTGCCGGCACCTGCGAGCCGAGTCGGAAGAGCGTGATGATCAGCAGCACGAACAGCAGCTTGCGCCGCAGGTCCGGCGTGCGGAAAGCGTTGGCGAACGCGCCTAGCACTGGTCCCTCTTCTCTCAACGGTTTCGGTGGTGCGGCCTCGGGCCGACCACCGGCTCTCGGCCCTCGAGGAGGTCGAGCAGCGCTCGATCTACCGTCCCGAGGACCCGGGGAAGCCTAACAGGGTGCCGTGCACCCTTCGGACACGAGTACGGGGCCCGTCCTCGCCGCACATGGCGGCTGGGACGAGCCCCGCGCTCGTTGCTGTGTCTCGAGGTCGGGTCAGACCACCGTGGTGGTGCCGCCCGCGGCCTCGATCTTGGACTTGGCCGAGGCCGAGAACGCGTTGGCGCTCACCTGGAGCGCGACCGTGATCTCGCCCTGACCGAGCACCTTGACCGGGTGGCCCTTGCGGACCGCGCCCTTGGCGACCAGGTCCTCGATGCCGACGACTCCACCCGAGGGGAAGAGAGCGTTCAGGCTGTCGAGGTTGACGACCTGGAACTCCACCTTGAAGGGGTTCTTGAACCCCTTCAGCTTGGGGAGCCGCATGTGGATGGGCATCTGGCCACCCTCGAAGGCGACCGGGACCTGGTAGCGAGCCTTGGTGCCCTTGGTACCGCGACCCGAGGTCTTACCCTTGGAACCCTCACCACGGCCCACGCGGGTCTTGGCAGTCTTCGCACCGGGAGCCGGACGCAGGTGGTGCAGCTTGAGCGTCATATCACTCCACCTCCTCTACCGTCACCAGGTGACGGACCGTGTTGACCATGCCCCGGATCTCCGGGCGGTCCTCCTTGACGACGACGTCGCCGATCCGCTTGAGACCGAGCGTGCGCAGCGTCTCGCGCTGGTTGGCCTTCAGGCCGACCAGCCCGCGCTTCTGCTGGACCTTGAGCTGTGCCATCAGGATGACACCTCCGCCCGGGCCCGCAGGATCGCAGCCGGCGTGACCTGCTCGACGGTGAGCCCACGACGAGCAGCGACCTGCTCCGGCTCCTCGAGCATCTGCAGCGCCGCGACCGTCGCGTGGACGATGTTGATCTGGTTGGACGAACCGAGCGACTTGCTCAGCACGTCATGGATTCCCGCGCACTCCAGCACCGCACGCACCGGGCCACCGGCGATGACACCGGTACCAGGGGCGGCAGGACGGAGCATGACGACGCCAGCCGCCTTCTCCCCCTGCACGGGGTGCGGGATGGTGCCCTGGATGCGAGGAACCTTGAAGAAGTGCTTCTTGGCCTCCTCGACACCCTTGGCGATCGCCGCGGGAACTTCCTTCGCCTTGCCGTAGCCGACGCCAACGAGACCTTCGCCGTCACCCACGATCACGAGGGCGGTGAAGCTGAAGCGACGACCACCCTTCACGACCTTGGCGACTCGGTTGATCGCAACGACGCGCTCGATGTAGGCGGTCTTCTCGGCCTGGCCACCACGACGATCGTCGCGGTTGCCACGGCGCTCGCCTCCGCGCTGTCCGCGCTGGGCTCCGCTCATGAGACTCTTCCTCTTCTCTTTCTTGCTTGTCTTGCGATCAGAAAGCCAGCCCGCCCTCGCGGGCGGCGTCGGCCAGGGCCGCGACGCGGCCGTGGTACTTGTTGCCGGCACGGTCGAAGACCACGCCGTCGACACCAGCAGCCTTGGCACGCTCGGCCACGAGTGCGCCGACCTTCTTCGCCTTGGCCGTCTTGTCGCCAGACTCCGAGCGGACGTCCGCCTCCATGGTGGAGGCGTAGGCCAGGGTCTTGCCGACCAGGTCGTCGACCACCTGCACGCTGATGTGCTTGGCGGAACGGGTGACGACCAGGCGGGGACGCTCGGCGGTGCCGGAGACCTTCTTGCGGCCACGCATCTGCCGCTTGAGCCGGGACTTGACCCGACCAGCGGTGTGCTTGTTGTTGGAGAGCGAGATACCCATGTGCTACTTACCAGCCTTTCCGACCTTGCGGCGGACCTGCTCGCCGGCGTAACGCACGCCCTTGCCCTTGTAGGGCTCGGGCTTGCGAAGCTTGCGAATCTTCGCAGCGGTCTCACCGACCAGCTGCTTGTCGATGCCGAGGACACCGAGCTTGGTCGGACCCTCAACGGTGAAGGTGATGCCCTCGGGGGCATCGACCACGATGGGGTGCGAGTAGCCGAGCTGGAACTCCAGCTGCGTCGGGCTCTTGGGGAGCACGCGGTAACCCACGCCGACGATCTCGAGCTTCTTCTCGTAGCCCTCGGTCACACCGATCACCATGTTGTTGATCAGGGTGCGGGTGAGCCCGTGCAGCGAGCGGCTCTCACGCTCGTCGTTGGGGCGCTTGACCTCGAGCACGCCTTCGTCGTTCCGCGCCACCGTGATGGGCGTGGCGACGGAGTGGCTCAGGGTGCCCTTGGGTCCCTTGACGGTCACCAGGGCGTTGTCGATGGCGACATCGACGCCCGACGGGACCGTGATGGGAAGCCTGCCAATTCGTGACATTGTCGTTCCTCCTTCGGTCTCGTCGTTACCAGACGTAGGCGAGGACTTCCCCACCCACGCCCTTCTGGTTTGCCTGGCGGTCGGTCAGCAGGCCCTGGCTCGTCGAGATGATCGCGACGCCCATGCCACCGAGGACCTTGGGCAGGCCGGTGCTCTTCGCGTAGACGCGGAGGCCCGGCTTGCTGATGCGGCGCACACCGGCGATGGAGCGCTCGCGGTTCCGGCCGTACTTGAGGGTGATGTGGAGCGTCTTGCCCACCTCGCCCTCGGCGGGCTCGGTGACGTCGTAGGAGGTGATGTACCCCTGCTCCCGAAGGATCTCGGCGACGCCTTCCTTGAGCTTGCTGTACGGCATCTTCACCGCGTCGTGGTACGCCTGGTTGGCGTTGCGCAGACGAGTAAGCATGTCTGCGATCGGGTCAGTCATGGTCATGGCCTAATCGGCCCTTTCTCTCTGTGGTTTCCCGCAAGCGGGACCTTCAGGGTTTGAAGTAGGTGGATTACCAGGAGGACTTGGTCACGCCGGGCAGCTCGCCCCGGTGCGCCATTTCCCGCAGGCAGATGCGGCACAGGCCGAACTTGCGGTAGACGGCCTTGGGTCGTCCGCACCGCTGGCAACGGGTGTATCCGCGCACGGCGAACTTCGGCTTGCGAGCCGCCTTCACCTTCAGAGCAGTCTTCGCCATGTCAGTTCTCCTTGAACGGGAAGCCGAGCTGCTTGAGCAGCGCCCGACCCTCGTCGTCGTTGGTGGCGGTGGTCACGACCGTGATGTCCATGCCGCGCGACCGGTCGATCTTGTCCTGGTCGATCTCGTGGAACATGACCTGCTCGGTGAGACCGAAGGTGTAGTTGCCGCGCCCGTCGAACTGCTTGGGCGACAGGCCGCGGAAGTCACGGATGCGGGGCAGGGCCAGCGACAGCAGCCGGTCCATGAACTCCCACATGCGGTCGCCCCGCAGGGTGACGTGGGCGCCGATGGGCATGCCCTCGCGCAGCTTGAACTGCGCGATCGACTTGCGGGCCTTCGTCACCATGGGCTTCTGGCCGGTGATGGCCGTGAGGTCCTTGATGGCGCCCTCGATCAGCTTGGAGTCGCGAGCTGCCTCGCCGACACCCATGTTGACCACGACCTTGGTGAGGCCAGGGACCTGCATGACGTTCTTGATCTCGAACTCGGACTGCAGCGCGGGGAGGATCTCCTCGCGGTAGCGGGTCTTCAGACGGGGAATGGTGTGCTCCCCGGTGGTGGACTCAGCCATCGTCAGATCTCCTTCCCGGTCTTGCGCGAGACCCGGACGCTGCGCTGGGCGCTGTACGTCGAGCCGTCGTTGCGCTTCTTGGTCACGTCGTCGCGGCGGAAGGCGACCCGGCTGACGCCGTCGTCCTCGACCAGCATCACGTTCGAGACGTGGATCGGTGCCTCGGCCGTGATGATGCCACCGGTGTTGCCGGCGCCGGAGTTGACGACCTTGGTGTGACGCTTGATGCGGTTCACACCTTCGACGATCACCCGCTGCTCCTCACGGAGCACCGAGATGACCTTGCCCTGGGCGCCCTTGTCCTTGCCGGCGATCACCTTGACGGTGTCACCCTTCTTGATGTTCACGTGCGGTGCCTTCTTCGTCATCACAGCACCTCCGGGGCCAGCGAGATGATCTTCATGAACTTCTTCTCGCGCAGCTCGCGGCCCACGGGGCCGAAGATGCGAGTGCCTCGCGGCTCTCCGTCGGTCTTGAGGATGACGGCGGCGTTCTCGTCGAACTTGATGTACGAGCCGTCCGGGCGGCGGCGCTCCTTGACGGTGCGCACGATGACGGCCTTGACGACGTCACCCTTCTTCACGTTGCCACCGGGGATCGCGTCCTTGACGGTGGCGACGATCGTGTCGCCGATACCCGCGTAGCGGCGACCCGAACCACCGAGAACACGGATGCAAAGGATCTCCTTCGCACCGGTGTTGTCGGCGACCTTGAGTCGCGACTCCTGCTGGATCATTGGTTTCTCCTGGTTGTCGCGCCGGTTCTCGCCGCCCGAGGACGGGCGAGCCTTGCCGAACTAGTGGTTGGTATCAGGTAGGCCGTCAGGAACGACGACCCGGGAGTCACTTGGCCTTTTCGAGGACCTGGACCACGCGCCAGCGCTTGGTCGCGGACAGCGGGCGGGTCTCCATGATCAGGACCCGGTCGCCGATGCCGCACTCGTTGGTCTCGTCGTGCGCCTTGAGCTTGGAGGTGCGGCGCATGACCTTGCCGTAGAGCGCGTGCTTCACGCGGTCCTCGACGGAGACCACGATGGTCTTGTCCATCTTGTCGCTGACGACCAGGCCCTCACGGGTCTTGCGGGCGTTGCGGACTGCCTCGCTCATGCGGTGGCCTCTTCCTTGTTCTCGGCGCCGGGCGCGGTGCGGATGCCGAGCTCACGCTCGCGCAGCACCGTGTAGATCCGGGCGATGTCCTTCTTGACCGTACGGAGCCGACCGTTGTTGTCCAGCTGGCCGGTGGCCGACTGGAAACGGAGGTTGAAGAGCTCCTCCTTGGCCTCTCGCAGCTTGGTCTCGAGATCCTCGGCACCCAGCTCGTCGAGCGTGTTCACGCTCATCTTGTCGCTCATCAGAATTCACCGGCCTCGCGGGAAATGAACCGGCACTTCATCGGGAGCTTGTGCATCGCGCGGCGCATGGCCTCGCGAGCAACCTCCTCGGTGACTCCGGAAAGTTCGAACATGACGCGGCCGGGCTTGACGTTCGCCACCCACCACTCGGGAGAACCCTTACCGGATCCCATGCGGGTCTCGGCAGGCTTCTTGGTCAGCGGGCGGTCCGGGTAGATGTTGATCCAGACCTTTCCGCCACGCTTGATGTGGCGGGTCATCGCGATACGAGCAGACTCGATCTGTCGGTTCGTGACGTAGTGACCCTCGACCGCCTGGATGCCGAAGTCGCCGAAGGCGATCTTCGTTCCACCCTTGGCCGCACCGGTCCGCTTCGGGTGGTGCTGCTTGCGGTGCTTGACTCGACGGGGCATCAACATGGAGCTCAGGCCTCCTGTCCGGTGGTGGGAGCGGCCTCGACCGGAGCGGCAGCCGGCGCCTCGGCGGCAGCCGGAGCTGCGGCCTCGGTCGACGGCGCGTCGCTGCGGGCGTTGCCACGGGTGCCACGGCTGGGACGCTCGGCGCCGCGGCTGGGACGGCCACCTGCACCGCCGCGACCGGGAGCGCCGGCGCGGGCAGCCTGCTGGGCCTGACGCTCGGCACGGGTGCCGGCGACCTCGCCCTTGTAGATCCAGACCTTCACGCCGATGCGGCCGAACGTCGTCTTAGCCTCGTAGAAGCCGTAGTCGATGTCGGCACGCAGGGTGTGCAGCGGCACGCGACCCTCGCGGTAGAACTCGGTACGCGACATCTCGGCGCCGTTGAGCCGACCCGAGCACTGGATCCGGATGCCCTTGGCACCGGAGCGCATCGAGGTCTGCATGGCCTTCTTCATGGCGCGGCGGAACTGCACGCGGCCGGAGAGCTGCTCGGCGACGCCCTGGGCGACCAGCTGCGCGTCGACCTCGGGGCTCTTGACCTCGAGGATGTTCAGCTGCACCTGCTTGCCGGTCAGCTTCTCGAGCTCGCCGCGGATGCGGTCGGCCTCGGCTCCACGACGGCCGATGACGATGCCCGGACGCGCGGTGTGGATGTCCACCCGCACGCGGTCCCGGGTGCGCTCGATCTCGACCTTGGAGATGCCGGCCCGCTCCATGCCCTTGGAGAGCAGCTTGCGGATCGCGACGTCCTCGCCGACGTACGCCTTGTAGAGCTTGTCGGCGTACCAGCGCGACTTGTGGTCCGTGGAGATTCCGAGGCGGAAGCCATTCGGGTTGATCTTCTGGCCCATCAGGCCTTCCGTCCCTTCTTCTCGACGACACCAACCGGCTGGACGGCCAGGGTGATGTGGCTGGTGCGCTTGTTGATGCGGGTCGCACGACCCTGCGCACGCGGACGCCAACGCTTCATGGTGGGACCCTCGTCGACCGTGGCGACGGAGACGACCAGGTCGCCCTTCGCAAGGCCTTCGACGCTCTCGGCGTTGGCGATGGCGCTCTCAAGCACCTTGTAGACGGTCTCGGAGGCGGCCTGCGGCGCGAACTGCAGCAGCGCGAGGGCCTCGTCGACGGGAAGGCCGCGGACCATGTCGACGACACGGCGAGCCTTCATCGGGGTGATTCGCACGTAACGCGCACTCGCGAAGGCACCCGGCTGGTCGCCGAGCAGGGACACGCGGCGGGCGCTCGTGCGCTGACGCTCACTGACACTCATCGACGACGACCCTTCCGGTCTTCCTTGACGTGCCCGCGGTAGGTGCGGGTCGGGGCGAACTCACCGAGCTTGTGACCGACCATGGAGTCGGTGACGAACACGGGGACGTGCTTGCGACCGTCGTGCACGGCGATCGTGTGACCGATCATGGCCGGCACGATCATCGACCGGCGCGACCAGGTCTTGATGACGTTGTGGGAACCCTTGTCGTTCTCCGCGTCCACCTTCTTCATCAGGTGGCCGTCCACGAAGGGACCCTTCTTCAGGCTACGAGGCATCTCAGTTACTTCCTACCCTTGCCGGACTTGCGGCGACGGATGATCTGGGAGTCGCTGGCCTTGCGCTTGCGCGTACGGCCCTCGGGCTTGCCCCAGGGGGACACCGGGTGACGACCACCCGAGGTCTTGCCCTCGCCACCACCGTGGGGGTGGTCGACCGGGTTCATGACCACACCACGGACAGTCGGGCGCTTGCCCTTCCAGCGCATGCGGCCGGCCTTGCCCCAGTTGATGTTGGACTGCTCGGCGTTGCCGACCTCACCGATGGTGGCGCGGCAGCGCACGTCGACGAAGCGCATCTCGCCGGACGGCAGGCGCAGCGTGGCGCGCGAGCCCTCCTTGGCGACGAGCTGGGCGGAGTTGCCGGCCGAGCGGGCGATCTTCGCACCGCCACCGGGACGCAGCTCCACGCAGTGGATCGTCGTACCGACGGGGATGTTGCGCAGCGGCAGGTTGTTGCCCGGCTTGATGTCGGCGCCTGCGCCGCTCTCCACCGCCGTGCCCTGACCGAGGTCCTTGGGCGCGATGATGTAGCGCTTCTCGCCGTCTGCGTAGTGCAGCAGTGCGATGCGGGCGGTGCGGTTGGGGTCGTACTCGATGTGAGCGACCTTGGCCGGCACGCCGTCCTTGTCGTAGCGACGGAAGTCGATGATCCGGTAGGCCCGCTTGTGGCCGCCACCCTGGTGACGCGTGGTGATGCGTCCCTGGTTGTTGCGGCCGCCCTTCTTGGGCAGCGGACGGGTCAGCGACTTCTCGGGCGTGGTCCGGGTGATCTCGACGAAGTCGGCCACCGAGGAGCCACGACGGCCCGGGGTGGTCGGCTTGTACTTGCGGATAGCCATTGTCTTAGTCCTTCTTCGCCTTCAGTTCCCGGTCAGCCGACCGGGCCACCGAAGATGTCGATGCGGTGGCCCTCAGCGAGGCTGACGATGGCGCGCTTGGTGTCCTTGCGCTTGCCCAGACCATTGCGGGTACGACGGGTCTTGCCCACCCGGTTGATCGTGTTGACCGAGGTCACCTTGACGTTGAACACCTTCTCGACCGCGATCTTGATCTCGGTCTTGTTCGCGTCCGGGTGGACGAGGAACGTGTACTTGTTGGCGTCGAGGAGGCCGTAGCTCTTCTCGGAGACGACCGGCGCGAGCAGGATGTCCCGGTGGTCCTTGTGCAGGGTGCTCACTTCTGGTCCTCCTCGGCCTGCTGCGACTTGCCCGCGGGAGCGGCGGCGACGAACGCGTCGTACGCACCCTTGGTGAAGACCACGTCGTCCGAGGCCAGCACGTCATAGGTGTTGAGCTGGTCGACGGCCACGATGTGCACCTGGGGCGCGTTGCGGAGCGACAGCCAGGTGATGGTGTCGCTGCGCTCGAGCACCAGGAGGTACCGGGCACGGTCGGTCAGGGCGTTCAGCGCCGTCAGCGCCACCTTGGTCGACGGCTTGTCACCGGTGACCAGGGAGTCGACGACGTGGATGCGGTCGTTGCGCGCCCGGTCCGAGAGGGCACCGCGCAGGGCGGCAGCCTTCATCTTCTTGGGGGTGCGCTGGTCGTACGAACGCGGCTGCGGGCCGTGGACGACGCCACCGCCGGCGAACTGCGGCGCCCGGGTCGAGCCCTGGCGGGCGCGGCCGGTGCCCTTCTGCTTGTAGGGCTTGCGGCCACCACCGCGGACGTCGGCCCGCGTCTTGGTGGCGTGCGTGCCCTGACGAGCAGCAGCCTGCTGCGCCACGACGACCTGGTGGATCAGGGGGATGTTGACCTCGACGCCGAAGATCTCGGCGGGGAAGTCGACCTTGACGGTCTTGGCAGCCATTGGGTCAGGCCTCCTGGGTCTTCTTGGCAGCGGAACGCAGCACCACGAGACCGCCGCGGGGGCCGGGGACGGCACCCTTGAGCAGGATCAGGCCCTTCTCGGCGTCGACGGCGTGCACGGTGACGTTCTGGGTGGTGACGGTGTCGTTACCCATCCGGCCGGCCATGCGGGTGCCCTTGAAGACGCGACCCGGAGTGGCGCAGGCGCCGATCGAGCCGGGCTTGCGGTGGTTGCGGTGAGCACCGTGCGAGGCGGACACGCCGTGGAAGCCGTGACGCTTCATGACACCGGCGAAGCCCTTGCCCTTGCTGGTGCCGGTGACGTCGATCTCGTCGCCGGCGGCGAACAGCTCGGGGCTGAGCTCCTGGCCCAGGGCGTACGACGCCGCGTCAGCGGTGCGGATCTCGACCAGGTGGCGACGGGGAGTCACACCGGCCTTGGTGAAGTGACCGGCCTCGGGCTTGTTGACCTTGCGGGCCTCGATCTCGCCGTACCCGACCTGGATGGCGTTGTAGCCGTCGGTCTCGGGCTGACGGATCTGGGTCACCACGTTGGTCGCAGCACCGATCACGGTCACGGGGACGACCTTGTTTTTCTCGTCCCACATCTGGGTCATGCCGAGCTTGGTGCCCAGCAGGCCCTTCACGTTTCGTTCGAAAGTCATCGTCTCAGACCTCAGAGCTTGATCTCGATGTCGACACCCGCGGGCAGATCGAGGCGCATGAGCGAGTCGACAGTCTTCGGGGTGGGGTCGATGATGTCGATGAGGCGCTTGTGCGTGCGCATCTCAAAGTGCTCGCGCGAGTCCTTGTACTTGTGGGGCGAGCGAATGACGCAGTACACGTTCTTCTCGGTCGGCAGCGGCACAGGGCCGGCGACCTTGGCACCCGTACGGGTGACGGTGTCCACGATCTTGCGCGCCGAGGTGTCGATCACCTCGTGGTCATAGGCCTTGAGCCTGATGCGGATCTTCTGTCCCGCCATAGGTCTCTCTCGTCCTTCTCTCGCACCCTGGTGGGGGTGCCGCGTCCTGTTCTGTTCCCGACTCGTCCTCGGGTGAGGCCGTGCCGCCTGTCTCTCTCCACTCACCGCCGACCCCCGAGGTCGGGCGTGTCGCGAGTTTTCCGCGATACATGACCTGGATCCTGCTGTGTTCCTGAGTGGTGCCCGACGTTTCGTCGGGCCGGAATCGGGTCTCGGCCTGATGACTCATCAGTGACGCACACACATGCTTGGACCACGGAGTCAGGGCGCTCGACGGCGTGAGCCATCGGGAGACGCGATTCAGTAGTCAAGATGTGGCGCGCCCCGGCGACCCGCCGGAGCAACCTGAGTATCTTGGCAGAATTCCGGAGCAGTTCCAAATCGCCCGGCGTGGGGTCACCGCCGGTAGCACAGGTCCGTGATGTGGCGGCCCTTCTCCAGCCCCTTGCGCTCGAAGCGGGTCACCGGTCGGTCTGCCATCCGTTCCACGACGCCTCCGGTGAGCTCCGGCACGGCGTCCAGCACCTCGACCATCTGCTCGGCGTAGTCGGCCCAGTCCGTGGCCAGACGCCACACTCCCCCGGGTGCCAGGCGCGAGGCGGCCATGGTGGCGAAGGCCGGATCGATCAGCCGGCGCTTGTTGTGCTTCTTCTTGTGCCAGGGGTCGGGGAAGAAGGTCCACAGCTCGGCCACGCTCGCGGGACCCAGCACGTGCTCGAGGAACCAGGCCGCGTCCAGGGTGCAGAACCGCACGTTGGTGGCACCTGCCTCCGCCACCCGCAGCAGCGCGTCGGCCACTCCGGGCCGCCAGACCTCCAGGGCGAGCACGTCGTGGTCGGGGCGACCCGCGGCCAGCACGGCCGTGGCCTCCCCCACCCCGGAACCGATCTCCACGATCAGCGGAGCGCGACGGCCGAACCAGCTCTCCAGGTCGAAGCCGGGACGGTCCACCGCCTCCTCCGGGATCACCCAGTCGGCCTGGTGCGCCGCCCACCCCTCCGCCTGGCGCGGGGTGAACCGGCTTCCTCGCCGCGAGTAGGACAACACCTCCCGCATCCGCCGACCGTCCTCGGTCAGCTTGTGGTGCGGGCGCGCGGGGCGCACGGGGTGGGAGGAGGGGCCGGAGTCGTTCACGCCACCATTGTCTCGAACCCCCGCGCCGACGGGCCGGGTGCCCCCGTCCCTCACATCAGGAAGGTGAAGAGCGGCGATCCGGGCGAGACCTGCTCGATGGTGAGCGGGCTGCGCTCCATCCGGGCCAACAGGGCAGCCAGGTCCTCGGACCGCTCGAGCTCGATGCCCACGAGCGCGGGCCCGGTCTCGCGGTTGTTCTTCTTGACGTACTCGAAGACGACGATGTCGTCGTCCGCCCCGAGCACGTCGGCCAGGAAGTGGCGCAGCGCGCCGGGCTCCTGGGGGAACGAGACGAGGAAGTAGTGGCGCAGTCCCAGGTGGATCAACGAGCGCTCGAGGATCTCCCCGTAACGGCTGACGTCGTTGTTGCCCCCCGACACCACGCACACCACTGCCTGGTCGGCCGGCACCTGTCCGGACAGCTGCCTGGCTGCCGCGCTGGCCAGCGCTCCCGCAGGCTCCGCGATGATGCCCTCCACCTGGTAGAGCTCCAGCATCTCCGTGCTCACCGCGCCCGCGTCGACCGTGACCACCTCGTCCACGAGGTCGCGCACCAGTGGGAAGGTGAGCTCCCCGACGGTGCCTACTGCGGCGCCGTCCACGAAGGTGTCGACCCGGTCCAGGGCCACCGGACGCCCTGCCGACAACGCGGCCGTCATGCTGGCCGCACCGCTCGGCTCCACCCCGATGATCCTCACCTCGGGCCGGCGCTCGCGCAGCCACAGGGCCATGCCCGCCACCAGTCCTCCCCCGCCGACCGGCGCTAGCACGGTGTGCAGCGGGCCCTGCAGCTGGTCGGCGATCTCCGCCGCCACGGTGCCCTGGCCCAGGATGGTCCGCAGGTCGTCGAACGGATGCACGAACACCGCCCCGGTACGGTCGGCGTCCTCACGCGCCGCGACCCCCGCGGCGTCGTAGGTGCTTCCTGCCACCACCAGCTCGACCCGCCCCTCCCCAGGGCCACGATGCGCTGACGCTTCTGCCGGGGGTGCTGCCGGGGACGTAGACCCTGCCCTCGATGCCCAGCCGGGCGCAGCTCCAGGCGACGCCCTGGCCGTGGTTGCCGGCACTGGCGCAGACCACTCCCCTGCTCCGGTCCTGCTCCGTGAGCCCACTGATCAGGTGGTAGGCGCCGCGGACCTTGTAGGACCGGGTGATCTGCCGGTTCTCGCGCTTGAGGTGGACCGGCGCCCCCACGGTCGCGGAGAGCCGCGGGCTCAGCTCCAGCTCGGTACGGCGGACCACGGGTGCCAGTCGTACCGCCGCAGCCTCGACCTCTGCCGCACCCGGCTCACCTCGTGTCACGCGCGCAGCCTACGCGAGCCGGGAACGCAGAACGGCCCCGGACCGTGAGGTCCGGGGCCGTTCCTAGTCGATCAACCGGTCAGTGACCGGCGGTGATCACTTGTTGATCTTGGTGACCCGGCCGGCGCCGACGGTGCGGCCACCCTCGCGGATCGCGAACTTCAGACCCTCGTCCATGGCGATGGGCTGGATGAGCTCGACCGACATCTCGGTGTTGTCACCCGGCATCACCATCTCGGTGCCCTCGGGGAGGGTCACCACGCCAGTCACGTCCGTGGTGCGGAAGTAGAACTGGGGACGGTAGTTGTTGAAGAACGGGGTGTGGCGACCGCCCTCCTCCTTCGAGAGGATGTAGACCGAGGCCTCGAAGTTGGTGTGCGGGGTCGTGGTGCCCGGCTTGATGACGACCATGCCGCGCTCGATGTCCTCGCGCTTGGTGCCACGAAGCAGCAGACCGACGTTCTCACCGGCCTGGCCCTCGTCGAGCAGCTTGCGGAACATCTCGACACCGGTGACGGTGGACTTCTGGGCCTTCTCGCGGATGCCGATGATCTCGACCTCCTCGTTGACCTTCACGATGCCGCGCTCGATACGGCCGGTGATGACCGTGCCGCGACCCGTGATGGTGAAGACGTCCTCGACGGGCATGAGGAACGGCTTGTCAACCTCACGCGCAGGCGTGGGGATGGCCTCGTCGACCGCGTTCATGAGCTCGAGGATCGAGTCGCCCCACTTCTCGTCACCCTGCAGGGCAGGGAACGCCGCGACGCGCACGACGGGAATGTCGTCGCCCGGGTACTCGTACTCGGAGAGGAGCTCGCGCACCTCCATCTCGACGAGCTCGATGAGCTCCTCGTCGTCGACCATGTCGCACTTGTTGAGCGCGACCACCAGGGACGGCACGCCGACCTGGCGAGCGAGCAGCACGTGCTCGCGGGTCTGGGGCATCGGGCCGTCGGTCGCGGCGACCACCAGGATCGCGCCGTCCATCTGCGCAGCACCGGTGATCATGTTCTTGATGTAGTCCGCGTGACCAGGGCAGTCGACGTGCGCGTAGTGGCGCGCCTCGGTCTGGTACTCAACGTGCGCGATGGAGATCGTGATACCGCGCTGGCGCTCCTCAGGAGCCTTGTCGATCTGGTCGAAGGCCGAGGCCTCGTTCAGGTTCGGGTACTTGTCGTGCAGAACCTTAGTGATCGCCGCGGTCAAGGTGGTCTTGCCGTGGTCGATGTGACCGATCGTGCCGATGTTGACGTGCGGCTTGGTCCGCTCGAACTTCGCCTTAGCCACTGTGGGCTCCTCCTGTTGATTGTTTCATTGACTCGTGGGGTTTTGGTGCAGCCGAGGATCCGGGCGAACTACTCGCCGCGGACCTTCTTGATGATCTCGTCGGCGATGTTCGAAGGAACCTCGGCGTACGAGTCGAACTCCATCGAGTACGACGCCTGCCCGGAGGTCTTGGACCTCAGGTCGCCAACGTACCCGAACATCTCCGACAGCGGCACAAGGGCGTTGACGACCATGTCGCCGTGGCGCTCCTCCTGGGCCTGGATCTGCCCGCGTCGCGAGTTGATGTCGCCGATGACCGTGCCCAGGAAGCTGTCGGGCGTGGTCACCTCGACCGCGAACATCGGCTCGAGCAGGACGGCCTTGGCCATCCGTGCGGCCTCCTTGAACGCCTGGTTTCCGGCGATCTTGAAGGCGAGCTCAGACGAGTCGACGTCGTGGTAGGCGCCGTCCTCGAGGGTGAACTTGACGTCCACCATGGGGTAGCCGGCGAGCACGCCGAACTCCATGGCGTCCTGGCCGCCGGCGTCGACCGAGGGGATGTACTCCCGCGGGATGCGACCACCGGAGACGGCGTTGACGAACTCGTAGCCAGCACCGGTCCCGGTCTCGGGGTCGATGTTGGGCTCCAGGCTGACGACCACCTTGGCGAACTGACCCGAACCACCGGTCTGCTTCTTGTGCGTGTAGCTGTGGTTCTTGATCGCCTTGCGGATCGTCTCGCGGTAGGCCACCTGCGGCTTGCCGACGGTCGCCTCGACGCGGAACTCGCGCTTCATCCGGTCGACCAGGATCTCCAGGTGGAGCTCGCCCATGCCGGCGATGATCGTCTGGCCGGTCTCCTCGTCGGTCTTCACCGTGAAGGTGGGGTCCTCGTCGGAGAGCCGCTGGATCGCGGTTCCCAGCTTCTCCTGGTCGCTCTTGGTCTTCGGCTCGATGGCCACCTCGATCACGGGCGCGGGGAAGGTCATGGACTCCAGGACGACCTGCTTGGCCGGGTCGCACAGGGTGTGACCGGTCTTGGTGTCCTTCAGGCCCATGACGGCCACGATCTGGCCGGCGCCGACCGACGCGATCTCCTCACGCTTGTTGGCGTGCATCTGGTAGACCTTGCCGATCCGCTCCTTCTTGCCGTTGACCGAGTTGACCACGGTCGTGCCGGCCTCGAGCTTGCCCGAGTAGACGCGGACGTAGATCAGCTTGCCCAGGTGCGGGTCCGAGGCGATCTTGTAGGCGAGGCCGGAGAACGGCTCGTCGTCGCTCGGCTTGCGCACGATCTCCTTGGACTCGTCGCGCGGGTCGTGCCCGACGATGCCCTCGATGTCGAGCGGCGAGGGCAGGAACTTGACGACGGCGTCGAGCAGGGGCTGGACGCCCTTGTTCTTGAACGCGGTGCCGCACAGGACCGGGTTGAGCTTGTCGGCCAGCGTCGCGCGACGGATGGCGTCCTCGAGCTCGGGGACGGTGAAGTTCTCCTCGCCCTCGTCGAGGTACTTCTCCATGATGTCGTCGTCGGCGTCGGCGAGGGTCTCGATGAGCCGGGTGCGGTAGTCCGCGGCCTGCTCGGCGAGCTCGGCCGGGATCTCCTCGATCTCGTAGTCCTCACCCATCGTGGTCTCGCCACGCCAGGTCAGGGCACGCATGCCGATCAGGTCCACGACACCGATGAAGTCACCCTCGGCACCGATCGGGAGCTGCAGCACCAGCGGGGTGGAGTTCAGGCGCTCGACCATCATGTCGACGCAGCGGAAGAAGTCCGCTCCGGTGCGGTCGAGCTTGTTGACGAAGCACATCCGCGGCACGGCGTACTTGTTGGCCTGACGCCAGACCGTCATGGTCTGCGGCTCGACGCCCGCGACACCGTCGAAGACGGCGACGGCGCCGTCAAGGACGCGCAGCGAGCGCTCGACCTCGGCGGTGAAGTCGACGTGCCCGGGGGTGTCGATGATGTTGATCTGGTGGTCCTTCCACCAGCAGGTGGTCGCGGCGGACGTGATCGTGATGCCGCGCTCCTGCTCCTGCTCCATCCAGTCCATGGTGGCGCCGCCGTCGTGGACCTCACCGATCTTGTACGTGATACCGGTGTAGAACAGGATGCGCTCGGTGGTGGTGGTCTTGCCGGCGTCGATGTGCGCCATGATGCCGATGTTGCGGACCTTGTTGAGGTCCGTGGTGATGTCAACGGCCACTGAAAGTCACAGTTCCTAACGAGTGTTGAGGGTGCGGTGGGTGCCAGGCGTACGCCGCGGAGGCGGCGTACGCCTGCGGGATCACCAGCGGTAGTGGGCGAAGGCCTTGTTGGACTCCGCCATCTTGTGCGTGTCCTCGCGCTTCTTCACAGCGGCGCCGAGGCCGTTGCTCGCGTCGAGGATCTCGTTCATCAGGCGCTCGGCCATGGTCTTCTCACGACGGTCGGCGGCGTAGCCGACGAGCCAGCGCAGGGCCAGCGTCGTGCTGCGGTTGGCCTTGACCTCGATCGGGACCTGGTAGGTCGCCCCACCGACGCGGCGGGACTTGACCTCGATGGCCGGCTTCACGTTGTCGAGCGCACGCTTGAGCGTGAGCACGGGGTCGGTGCCGGTCTTCTCGCGGCAGCCCTCGAGCGCGGTGTAGACGATGCGCTGAGCAACCTGCTTCTTGCCGTCCTGGAGGACCTTGCTGACGAGCTGGGTGACGATCTGCGACCCGTAGACGGGGTCGACGTCAAGCGGACGCTTCGGTGCGGGACCCTTGCGCGGCATATCAGCTCTTCTCCTTCTTCGCGCCGTAGCGGCTGCGGGCCTGCTTACGGTTCTTCACGCCCTGGGTGTCGAGCGTGCCGCGGATGATCTTGTAACGGACACCGGGAAGGTCCTTCACCCGGCCGCCGCGGACGAGCACGATGGAGTGCTCCTGGAGGTTGTGGCCCACGCCCGGGATGTAGGCCGTGACCTCGACGCCGCTCGACAGGCGCACACGGGCGACCTTGCGGAGGGCGGAGTTCGGCTTCTTCGGGGTGGTGGTGTAGACGCGGGTGCAGACACCGCGGCGCTGGGGCGAGCCCTTGAGCGCGGGGGTCTTGCTCTTGGACACCTTGTCCTGGCGGCCCTTGCGGACCAACTGCTGAATGGTGGGCACCGGGTGGTTCCCCTTCTTGTTCACTCGTCACGGCCGACGCCTTGTCGGGCACGGGATGCTGCGGTTTGATCTGTGTGCCTGTCGATCAGCGCGAAAGGGACGATGTCCGGGCACGCGCATGAGCCTGGACGTACCAGACACGAGGATTGAGGCTACTCGCTCGCGTGGGCGAGGGTCAAAACGGGGCGAGCAGGCCTGGTCGCCACCAGGTAGGCGACGGCCGCGAGGGCGACCCCGGCCATCGTGATCCCGCCGCCGAGCAGCAGCGTCCAACGGGCCCCGAAGGCCTCGCCGATCCAGCCCAGCACCGGGGCTCCGACGGGAGTCCCGCCCATGAAGACCATCAGGTAGAGCGCCATCACGCGTCCGCGCATCCCGGACTCGGTGCTCATCTGCATGTAGGCGTTGGCGGCGGTGATCATGGTCAGCGAGGTCAGGCCCAGGACCGGTGCGAGCAGCGCGAACGTCAGATAGGTGGGCGCAAGTCCCGAGACCACCTCCACAGCACCGAAGACCAGGGCCGCGCCGACCACCAGCCGGTGCCTGACCCGTTCGCGTCGGGCCGCGAGCAGGGCGCCGGTCAGGGAGCCCACGGCGAGGAAGGTGCCGAGCATCCCGTACTCGGTGGGGCCCTTGCCGAAGACCTCGGTGGCCATCAGCGCCGAGGTGAGCTGGAAGTTGAGCCCGAACGTCCCGGCCACGAAGACGATCGCCAGGATCAGCATCAGGTCGGGGCGGTTGCGCACGTAGCTGACGCCAGCCCTGATCGCGCCCGGGCCGCGCTCCATCGGCGCCGGGGTGTCCAGCTGGCTCACGTCCAGCCTGCGGAGCGTGGCGATGGGCGCCGCGTAGGAGACCGCGTTGAACAGGATCACCCACCCGGTGCCCGCGACGCCGCCACCGAAGGCGGCGATCAGCAGACCGGCCAGCCCGGGGCCGACCAGCCGGGCGGCGTTGAACGAGGCCGAGTTGAGCCCCACGGCGTTCGACAGGTCCTCCGGCTCGACCATCTCCGAGACGAAGGACTGGCGTGCGGGGGCGTCGAAGGCCGAGGAGATGCCCAGGACGAACGCGAGCACGTACACGTGCCAGATCTGGGCCGTGCCGGTGACCGCCAGCAGTCCCAGCACGAGCGCCGGGAGCGCCATGCCCAGGTTGGTCAGCTGCAGCAGGCGGTGCTTGGGCACCCGGTCGGCGACGAGGCCGGCGAACGGCGAGAGCAGCAGGATCGGCAGGAACTGCAGGCCGGTGGTGATGCCCAGCGCGGAGCCGGCGTTGGAGCTCAGCTGGAGGACGAGCCAGTCCTGCGCGACGCGCTGCATCCAGGTGCCGGTGTTGGAGACGACACCGCCGGCGGCGTACAGCCGGTAGTTGGCGTTGGCGAGGGAGCGGAAGGTGGGACTCAAGAGGTGGGGATCAGTCTTCCTGTGCTAGTCGTTGGAGGAGCAGGGCGGCGCGGCACAGCGTCTCGCGGTCATCGGGCGTGAGCTCCTGGAGCCGTCGCGCCAACCAGGCGTCGCGCCGCTCCCGGTCGGCCAGGAGGGTGGCGCGTCCCAGGTCGGTCAGGGAGACCACGACCTGGCGGCGGTCGGTCTCGTGCGGACGCCGTACCAGGTACCCCTCGTTCTCCAGGGCCGTGACCGTGCGGGTCATCGAGGGCGGTTGCACACGCTCGGCCCCGGCGAGGTCGCCGATGCCCATGTCACCGAAGCGGAAGAGGCTGCCCAGCACGGTCATCGCACCGAGGCTGAGCTCGTTGTCCGGGTGACGCTCGATGGCCAGCCGTCGGCGCAGCCGCATCACCCCCATCCGGAGCTCGGCCGCGAGGCCGGTGTCGCTGAGCGCTTCCTCGAGGGTGGACATGTCCTTAGTCTAGGTCATTACCTTGGGTAAATACATCCGCCAGTGCGTGAGTTGCTGCACACCCCGTCAACGACGAAGCCCCCCACGCCCGAGCAGCGCCGGTGGCGGCCGCAGGGGCGTGGGGGGCTGGGTGTGCCAGCTGGGGTGTGCCGGCTCAGGTGAGCCAGGAGGTGACCGGGTTGATGGTGAAGTAGACGACGAAGAGGGCGGCGACGATCCACATCAGCGGGTGGACCTCACGGACCTTGCCCACCACCACCTTGATCAGCACGAAGGCCAGGAAGCCCCCGCCGATGCCTGCGGTGATCGAGTAGGTGAACGGCATCAGCACGATGGTCAGGAAGGCCGGGATGGCGATCTCCACGTCGTCCCAGCTGATGCCGGTGACCTGCTGCATCATCAGGAACCCGACGAGCACCAGGGCGGGCACCGCCGCCTCGGACGGGATCGCCTCCACCACGGGGGTGAAGAAGGTGGCCGCCAGGAACAGCACGCCGGTGACGATGGCGGCCAGACCCGTGCGGGCTCCCTCGCCCACGCCCGAGGCGGACTCGATGTAGGAGGTGTTGGAGGACACTCCCCCGGCCCCACCGGCCATGGCCGCGATCGAGTCGACGACCAGGATGCGCTGGGCGTTGGGCGGGCTGCCCTCCTCGTCGTTCAGACCGGCCTCGGCCCCGATGGCCGTCATGGTGCCCATGGTGTCGAAGAAGTCGGCGAGCATCAGGGAGAACACCAGGAGCAGAGCCGCGATCGCGCCACCCTCCAGGCTGCTGAACGCGCCGAAGAGCGAGAACTGCCCCAGGGTGGCGAAGTCGGGCACGCCGACCAGGGAGCCGCCGAAGTCCGGCACGCTCAGCACCCAGCCGCCGGCGTTCTCGGACGCCGGACCCAGGTCGAGCACCGCCTCGACCAGGACCGCGACGATCGTGGTGACCACGATCCCGATCAGGATGGCCCCCCGGACCTTGCGCACCCACAGGGCGATCAGCAGGAGCAGGCCGAAGGCGAAGACCAGCACCGGCCACCCCGACAGCGTCCCGCCGGCGCCGAGCTGCACGGGGACGGTGGTCTGGGAAGCATCGGGGATGCGGGTCACGAACCCGGCGTCGACGAAGCCGATGAGTGCGATGAACAGACCGATCCCCACCGAGATCGCGACCTTGAGCTGCTGGGGCACCGCACGGAACACGGCGGTGCGGAAACCGGTCAGCACCAGGAGCAGGATCACGATGCCCTCGAGCACCACCAGGCCCATCGCGTCGTCCCAGGTCGACTTCGTGGCGATCGAGAAGGCGACGAAGGCGTTGAGTCCCAGCCCGGCGGCGAGCGCGAGCGGGAAGTTGGCCGCCGCCCCCATCAGGATGCAGAGCACGCCGGCGACCAGCGCGGTACCGGCCGCGATGGCCGGCAGGTTGGGCCCGGCCCCGTCCGCGGCCCCCAGGAAGTTGCCCTCGGAATCAGGCACGAAGCCCAGGATCAGCGGGTTGAGCACCACGATGTAGGCCATCGTGAGGAAGGTGACGACGCCGCCGCGCACCTCCCGACCGGTGCTGGATCCCCGTTCGCTGATCTTGAAGAAACCATCGAGCCAACCGCGTGCGGGGGCTGCCTTCTCGTCCACGTCATTGTCCACGAAAGCGAATCCTCGCAGACGCGCCGGAGGAGCGGGACACCGATCACCAACATGTAACGTGAGGGACGTGGAACTCCCCGGCGACCAGCACCCCCAGCACGACGTCGGACGCTCTCTCTACGCGATCGCCGACGTCGAGCCCCTCGACGTCGACGGCGTGCGGACGATGGAGGTCGGCACGGCGCTGTGGCTCGTGGGCTTCGTGGCGCTGCTGCCGTTCTACGGACCGCTGCAGGACTCCGGACGGCTGTGGTGGCTGTGGACCTGCATGGCCGGGCTGGGCCTGGGGCTCTTCGGTCTGGAGTACTGCCGGCGCCGTCGCACCCGCGCCGCCGCGCCGGTCACCGACGCCGGCGGTCGCCGCCGGACCTGACCTGACGCCGCGGTCGAGGTGGGGAGGCCTGACCGAGACGGTCGGGACCAGGTCGGGACTAGAAGGACTCCAGGTCCCGGTCGAGGGTGTCGAAGGCGTGCTCCGGCATCGGCAGCGGCTGCTGCTTGCGGGCCAGCTTGACCTCGGAGTGCGCACCGCAGCCGTGGTCGAAGCTGACCACCCGGCCGTCGTCGTTGGCGTTGCCGTTGGCGCAGACCCCGAACATCTCGGCCAGCGGGCCGGCCAGCCGCACCAGGAACCCGCAGGTCGAGCACGGCTCCGGGGCCGCCTTCGCGATCGGCGACTCGGGGCCGCTGTCCCCGTCGTACCAGCGCTGTGCGGCCTGGTCGCGCCCCTCGATCGAGAGGGTCCGGACCCGACCCAGGCCGAGCTCTGCCGCGACCTCCTTGACCTGGACGCGGTCCTCGGCGCTCAGCGGGTCGTCGCCGAAGGAGTACGTCGGCACCAGTCGCGGATCCTCGTCCTCGACCGGCAGCAGGTCGCCGGGAGACAGGTCGCCGGGCTGGAGCCGCTCCTTGTAGGGCACCCAGCCGGGCGCGACGATGGCGTCGGGTCCGGGCAGCAGGACCACCTCGTCGGCGGTGACCCGGGTGTCGTCGGGGGCGCGGGAGATGGTGACCGACCACTGCCAGCCGACGTAGCCGGGGTGGGTGCAGGCGAAGACGTGCGTCACCGTGGTCGCGTCCTCCGCGACGACCGAGAGGTGCTCGCCGACCTGGTCGGCCGGCGCCTCCTCGCGCAGGATCTCGCGAGCCGCCTCGACCGCGTCGGCGAGGACGGAGTCGGGCTGGGCGGATGCTAGGGCGTTCACGCGCCGAATCATGTCACGCCCGCCATCCACAACCCAACGCCCTGCACCCGGCACCCGGCCTGAGCGGGGAGGATGGGCGCGTGAGCACCGGCGCGCCGCAGCCCCCACCCCGCCAGGACCCGATGTCCGGGCGGCAGCGAGTCCAGGCATGGGCCCGCTCCTCCGGCGAGGCCGCGGGGCGGGCCACTGCGGGCGCGGCGCGCGGCGCCGCGCGCGCCGGGGGCTTCCTGGCCGGCCAGGCCAGGCGTGCCTCGCGGGCCGAGGGGGCTGGCGAGTCCGGACTGTCCCGGCTCATCGAGCTGCACGCCCTCA
The DNA here is from genome assembly GCF_002865585.1 of Nocardioides houyundeii. Taxonomy (NCBI): domain Bacteria; kingdom Bacillati; phylum Actinomycetota; class Actinomycetes; order Propionibacteriales; family Nocardioidaceae; genus Nocardioides; species Nocardioides houyundeii. The sequence goes on from NZ_CP025581.1 coordinate 2,966,294, forward strand.
ACGCCGCGGGCGACGCCGCCGTCGCCATCTCCCTGGCCGGCACGCTCTTCTTCCAGGTGCCCACCGGGGAGGCCCGAGGCCAGGTGGCCCTCTTCCTGGGCCTGACGATGCTGCCCTTCGCGATCGTGGCACCGCTGATCGGCCCGTTCCTGGACCGCTTCGCGCACGGCCGCCGCTGGGCCATCGGGACCACCATGGCCGTGCGCGGGTTCCTGTGCTGGGTACTGGCCGGAGCGGTGGTCACCGAGTCCGTCTGGCTCTTCCCCGCCGCCCTCGGCGTGCTCGTGGCGTCCAAGGCCTACGGGGTCACGCGTGCCGCGTCGGTCCCCCGGCTGCTGCCGCGGGGACAGACCCTGGTCAAGGCCAACGGCAGGATCTCCCTGGCCGGCGTCGTGGGGGCCGGTGTCTCGGCCCCGCTGGCCGGACTGGCCTCCTACGCCGGTCCCGAGTGGTCGCTGCGCTACGGGTTCGTGATCTTCGCGCTGGCCACGATCTGGGCGATCCGGCTGCCGAAGCGGGTGGACTCCAGCATCGGCGAGGGCACCCTGGTCATGGGTCCGGACCCGGCGGAGACCGAAGCACCGGACGGGCGCGCCCGGCGACCGCGGGTGCGCATCCCCAGGCCGGTGGCGTTCGCGCTGCGGGCCAACTGCGGCCCTCGCTGGCTCTCGGGCTTCCTGACCATGTTCATGGCCTTCCTGCTGCGCGAGAACCCCATCGACGGCTGGCGCTCGGAGTACCTGCTCGCCGCGGTCATCGGGGCGGCGGGAGCGGGGAACACCCTCGGCATCGCGGTGGCCTCGGTGACCCGGCGCATCGACCCGCGGGTCACCGTGCTGGTGGCGCTGGCCGCCGACGCCGTGCTGGCGCTGCTGGCGGCGTTGTTCTACGGCCTGGTCACCCTGGTGCTGCTGGGCCTGACGGCGGGTCTGGCCCAGTCCCTGGCCAAGCTCTCCCTGGACTCGACCATCCAGCAGCACGTGCCCGGCCGGGTGCAGAGCAGCGCCTTCGCCCGCAGCGACACCGCGCTGCAGAGCGCCTGGGTGATCGGTGGGTTCGTCGGGATCGCGATGCCGCTGATGCCGCGCCTGGGACTCAGCGTCGCGGCAGCCGTGCTGACGGCCTGGGCGGCGTACGTGCTGCTCAACCGCCCGGCCGTACGACGGTCCTAGAGCTCGAGCTCGTCGGCCAGGGCGCGCAGCAGCTTGGCGGTGGGGCGTGAGGTCTTGGGATCGGGGTGCCGGTCGTGGCGGTACCCCTCCCCCAGGTTGTCCAGCAGCCGGATCAGGTCCTCGACGATGCTGACCATCTCCTCGGGACGCTTGCGCGCGGCGTTGCGCTGGTTGCGCGAGACCGAGGGCGGGGCGTCCAGCAGGCGCACCTGCAGCGCCTGCTCGCCACGTCGGCCCTGGGCGACCCCGAACTCGACCCGGGCGCCGTTCTTCAGGGTGGTCACCCCGGCGGGCAGCGCGTCGGAGTGCACGTAGACGTCCGGGCCGCCACCGTCCTGGGACAGGAACCCGAAGCCCTTGTCGGTGTCGAACCACTTCACCTTGCCAGTGGGCATCGCTCTCACGTCTCCTCGGCGCAGACCGCGGCACACACCGCGGCGAACGAGAAGGATAGGGCGCGGGCTCCAGCAGCTGCCACCCGCTACCCGGCGATGGGACACGCCGGCCGCCACGTGGGAGCCGCGCTCAGTCCGCCAGGTGCCGGTCCAGCCAGCCCGGGAACTGCGTCAGGTCCTCCAGCACCACGTCGGTGCCGGCGGCCAGCAGCTCCTCCCGGGTGCAGCCTCCGGTGAGCACCGAGACGCTGAGCGCACCGCCGGCACGGGCGCCCTCGACGTCGTGCACGTGGTCCCCGACGTAGATGTCGACCCCGTGCTCGGCCAGCACGGCGCCCTTGCCGACACCCCAGACGTCGCCGGCGAGGTGGTCGACGTCGAGCGAGAGGTGGTCGAGGTGCAGCCGGGCGTTGGGCGTGTACTTGCCCGTCACCACCACCACACCGCCGGAGTGCGCGCGCACCGCCGCGATCGCCTCGACGGCCCCGACCAGGGCGGGCACCGGGTGGATCGCGCGGTCCGGGTAGAGCTCGCGGAACCGGTGGACGGCCGCGTCGATGCCGTCCTCGGGGAGGTACTCGGCGAGCAGGTGCGCCAGCGGCGGACCGAGCCGCGAGGTCATGGCCGCGGTGTCGAACTCGACACCGTGCTCGGCGCCCAGCGCCAGGAGCGTGGCCGAGAAACCCGGCACCGTGTCGATCAGGGTCATGTCCAGGTCGAAGCCCACGACCGGTCCAACGCGCGTCCTCGACATGCTCCGAGCCTAGGAGCGGGTTGGACCTCGGCCAAAACCCTGCCACGATGTGCGGCTCGGACTGACACTGGACCACGACACGAGCCGGGAGCAGGTGGACGACCATGCAGGGTGCGCGGGACGGTCGCCGTCGAGCGCTGCGGGCCGCTGTCCTGGCGCCGGTCGCCGGAGTGCTCACCGGACTGATCCTGGTGGTCGCCCTCCTCCCCGCACAGGCGCGCGATGCCCCCGCCCGGCTGCACCTGGTCACCCTGAGCACACCGGGGACCTCGGGCTCGGACCGCTCCGCCGAGGAGCTGCTCTCGATGCAGGACGCCGTGCTCTCCGAGGCCGGCGTCGCAGCGCCGGCGTACCGGTGGACGACCGCCCTGAACGGCTTCGCCGCGGAGCTGACCCCGGTGCAGGTCGAGGCGCTGCGGGCCGCGGACTCGGTGTCGTTGGTGGAGCCCAACGAGGTGCACGAGCTCTCCTCCACGCCGGCCGACCTCGGCGCGCGCACGGCGCGCGTCCCCGAGCGGGCCCGGGGCGGCGCCGGCATCGTGGTCGGCATCGTCGACTCCGGCATCGCCCCCGACAACCCGCTCTTCGCCGACGTGCCCGGTCTGGGACGCGAGCCCGAGCGGTTCTCCGGCGCCTGCATGCCTGGTGACGACTGGGCGGCCGACTCCTGCCACCGCAAGCTGGTCGGCGTCAGCTGGTTCGTCTCCGGCTTCGGCGCCGAGCGACTCCGCGCCGCGGAGTCCCTGTCTGCTCGCGACGTGATCGGCCACGGCACCCAGGTCGCCTCCGTGGTCGCGGGCAACGCGGAGGTCTCGGTCTCGGCCGGTCCGAGCGCCGCCGGGCGGTTCAGCGGGGTCGCGCCACAAGCGCGGGTGGCCGCCTACAAGGCCTGCTGGGCCGCGCCGGACCCGGCCGACGACGGCTGTGCCAGCGCCGACCTGGTGACGGCGATCGACCGTGCCACCTCCGACGGGGTGGACGTGCTGAGCATCTCGGTCGCCGGCGGGCGCGCGTTCGACACGGTGCAGCGGGCGCTGCTCGGTGCCGCGGAGGCCGACATCGTGGTCGTCGGCGCGGCGGGCAACCGCGCCGGCCGGTCCTACGCAGCGCACGCCTCCCCCTGGGTGACCACGGTCGGGGCCCTGGCCGGACCGGTTCCCCAGGGACGGGTCGCGGTCCGCGGCTCGGCGCTGAGCCTGGTGGGCGCCAGCCGGAGCACCGTGGCCACCGGCTCCGCGCCGATCGTGCTGGCCGGACGCTCCCGGACGGCGGGCTCTGCGCTGGCCCAGGCGCGGCAGTGCCGGGAGGGCTCCCTCGACGCGAGCCTGGTGGCCGGGGCCATCGTGGTCTGCCAGCGCGGCGGCATCGGTCGCATCGACAAGTCCAACGCGGTACGCCGAGCGGGCGGGATCGGCATGGTGCTCACCAACGTGCGCGGGTCCGCCCGGATCGCGGACGTGCACTCGGTGCCGACGGTGCACCTGGGAGCCAGGGACGGCGCCCGCCTGGTGCGCCACCTGCGCAGGCACTCCGCGACGAAGGCCCGCATCGCTCCGGTGCAGCAGCGCGGCGCGGGCGCCCGGACGGCTCGCTGGTCCTCACCCGGCGACCCGGACGGGGCGGTCGTCAAGCCCGACGTGCTCGCCGCGGGCACCGGCGTCCTCGGAGCCGTGCCACCGGTGACCGGTCGCCGCTGGAACGCCTTCAGCGGCACCTCGGCCGCGGCAGCGCACGTGTCCGGGCTGGCGGCGCTGCTCCGCGCCCGCCACCGGGACTGGAGCGCCCCGACGGTGCGCTCCGCGCTGACCACCACCAGCGCAGCGGTGCGGGACGGCACCTCGACCCTGCGCCAGGGCTCCGGTCGCGTCCGCCGGGCCGCCGCCCTGCGCCCCGGCCTGGTGCTGCGGGTCGCCTCGGGCGACTACCGGCGCTGGCTTTCGGGCACCCTGCCCAGCCGGTCCCTCAACACGCCGTCGATCATGGCCAGGGACTCCACCGTGGTCACCCGGGAGGTGACCAACGTCGGCACCCGCTCCATGTACTACTCCTCGACCGCCTCGGGGTTCGACCACCACAGGGTGCGGGTGGAGCCGGCCGCGTTGCGGTTGCGACCGGGCCAGAGCGCCACGTTCCGGGTGGTCGTGGCCGGGAGCGACACTCCGCGCGGGGACAGCGGGACGGTGACCTGGCGAGGCGCGCAGGGCACCACGGTGCGCATCCCGGTGGTCATCTCCCGGTAGCGGCCTCAGCCCTCGCGCTGGACCGTCATCTCGCGGTCCCCGAACCGCACCCGGTCGCCGGCTAGCAGGGTCGTGGGCTTGCCGGCGGTGAGCTCACGGGTCACGCCCTGTCGCAGCAGCAGCGACCCGTTGGTCGAGCCGCGGTCCATCACGGCCAGGGCTCCGTCGGGCATCGGGCCGAACTGCGCGTGCGTCTTGGACAGCGACATGTCCGACGAGGGCAGGGCGACCACGTGCCGCACTCCCTCGCCGTGGGCGGGCTCCGGGCGTCGGCCGACCAGGGTCAGCCCCTCCACCACGAAGGACTCGCCGGTGTCGAAGGAGACGCGCCAGCGCACCGCGGACGGCCCGGGAGCCGCGCCGACGGGGTTACGACGGGCCACCGTGCGCCCTGGATCGCCAGCACCCTCGAACCGCAGGGGCGGCGCGGAGACCGGTGCCGGCGGGGTGCCGGGCGGGGTGCCGGCGGCTGGCGCCACCGGAGGCGCCGCCGGGGGTGCCGGCGGAGCGGACCGCGCCGGCGTGGGGGTCGGGGCGGGAGCGGGCTCCGGCGCCCGCGCCACCGGCGTGCCGGACCCCGGGGTGGCCGGTCGCAGCGGGCGGGGCACCTCCGGCTGCGGCGGGGCCGGTACGAGGCGCATCGCGGTCAGGTTCACCACGTGCCGGGGCGCCTCAACCTCGACCTCGTCCACGACGACGACCGGCCGGACGTCGACCACCACGGAGCCGGCGCGGTGGTCGTGCCACCCGCGTCGGTGCCCGCGCCCGTCGGCCAGCGCCGTCCAGGCCAGCGCGGCCAGTCCGAAGCCCAGGGTGGGCAGGGTGGCCACCCCGAGGACCAGGGCCCGGACCAGGCCGGGACCGGCACCGATCGTCGTACCGGAGCCGTGGTGGACCACGCGCAGGCCGACCAGCGACTTGCCGGGCGTCGCTCCCTGGGCGCCCACCAGGACACCACTGCTCAGGGTCACCAGCACCGCGAGCCCGAAGACCAGCAGGACCGTGTAGAGCAGTCCGTCGCGCCCCCACGCCCACCATCCCAGCGCGGCCGCGAGCAGGTAGAGGCCCCAGGCCAGCGCCCGGTCCAGGGCGAAGGCGTAGAAGCGCCGGTCGAGCTCGGCGACGGGATAGGTCGGCGACGACACCGGCGGCATGGGCGCCGGAGCGCTCACGGCTGGGTCACCTGGATGGTGACACCGTCCCCGAGGTCGAGGATCGCTCCGGGCATGAGGGAGACCGCGATCCCCGGCTGGAGGTCCTCCTGCGGAAGACCGGGCTGCACCAGCAGCGTCCCGTTGGTCGAACCCAGGTCCGTCACCACCGCCATCCCGTGGTCCACCCCGGAGCCCGGCCGGATCTCCAGGTGGGTCGAGGAGACCTCCTGGTGCGGGCTCGGGACGGTGATGAGCTGGGGCTGGTCCCCTGGGGTGAACCGGCGCGCCTCGGGGGCCCGCCCGACGAGGATGGCACGGTCGACCTCGGCCGTGGTGCCGTGGCTGAAGACCAGTCGGGCGACCGGGCGCGAGGTCACGCTCGGAGCCTGGGGCTGCCCGGGGATGCCCGGCTGGGGCACCGGGCCCGGCTGCGCTCCGGTCTGGGTCATGCCGTCGTGGTCCAGGGCCGGGTGCTCGCCCGTCTCGTCCGCCTCCGGCGGGAGGCCCGCGACCGCCGGGGTCAGCACCACCGGCTCGGGGCCAGCGGGCGGTCCTGCCGGAGACGCGGTCTCCGGCACGGGCTCGACCTCGGGGATCGCCGCGGCAGCAGCCTCGAGGTCGGGCACCGCGACGGGTTCGGGGGCGAGCGGCTCCGCGGCGAGCGGCTCCGCGACGGGCTCGGCCGGCACCTCGACCGGTCCCTGGCCCGGGACCGCGTCGTCGACCGGGATCTCGCCGGGCGTCCCCCAGACCACGGAGCCGACCCGCAGCAGGCCCTGGGTCAGCGACACCTCGGGACCTGTCGGGGCGCTGTCGGGCAGGGTCAGGACCAGGGCGGTGACGTCGGTGAAGGACTGCTCCCCCCACACCCGGTCCTGCCCCGTGACCTCGACCGTCCCGGTCGCGGTGTGCACGGACGCGGAGGCCGAGCCGCGCACCAGCACCCGGGCGGAGGAGTCCGAGGCTGCCACGACCACGAAGTCGTCGATCCCGCCCAGTCCCTGGGCCAGCAGCGCGTCCAGGACGACCTCGAACGGCGCGGCGTCGTCCACCAGCGCCCACAGCCCGGCGATCCGGGGCTTCTGCGTCGCCGGGACCAGCACGCTGGTCTCGGGGCCGAAGGCCGCCAGCCACGTGCCCGCCCGGGCAGAGCGGTTCTTCACGTCGTTCACGGCAGGGCCCCCTGGTTGGTCTCGTCACTCGCCGCACGATGCGAGTCGTCGTCGTTCTCGGCCAATCCCACCACATCGACCACCACTGCCGTGGCGTTGTCGCGCCCCCCGGCGTCCAGGGCCGCCTGCACGAGCTCGGCGGCCGCCTGGCCCGGGTCCGGACAGCGGCGCAGGATGCGCTCGATGTCGACGTCGTCGATCATCGCGTTGATCCCGTCGGTGCACAGCAGCAGCCGGTGGGCGGCGTCCAGCGGCACCAGGAAGAAGTCGGGCTCGGGCACGTCGGCGGCACTCAGCGCCCGGGTGATCACGTGACGCTCCGGGTGGTGCTGCGCCTGCTCGGCGGTGATCCGCCCGGCGTCCACGAGCTCCTGGACCACGGAGTGGTCGACGCTGACCTGGTCCAGCCCCCGGGGCCCAGCCCGTAGACGCGGGAGTCCCCCAGGTTGGCCAGCAGCCAGCGGGTCCCGTCCTCGCCGCGCACCAGCATCGCCACCACGACGGTGGTCCCGGCATGGATCGAGGGGCCCCGGTGTCCCTGCCCCTCGGCGTACTCGCGCAGCCGGACCTGGCAGCGCTCCAGGGCGGCCAGCACGCTCCGGGCAGCGGCGCGCGGCTCGAGCAGCGCGTCGCCGAGCTTGCCGAGCTCCGCCACCACCATCGCGCTGGCCACGTCACCCCCGGCGTGCCCACCCATCCCGTCAGCCACCACGAAGACCGGAGGGGCGGTCAGGAAGGAGTCCTCGTTGACCGCGCGGACGTGGCCGACGTCGGTGGCGGAGCCGTGCTGGAGGTCGACCGCCGTCATCCGTGTCTCCTACTGGTCTGGCACGAGGTCCCGGAGCACCCGGGTAGGCGAGTAGCGTAGGAGGGATGTCGAGCGCCGCACGAGGGACTCCCCCGAGAACGCTGGCCGACCAGCTGCGCGGCTGGCCGGACGATCGTCTTGCCCGGCTGCTGCAGCTCAGACCGGACCTGGCCAGTCCCGCCCCGCAGGACTCCGCACAGGTGGCCTCCCGAGCGGCCACCCGCAGCTCGATCCTGCGTGCCCTGGACGGGCTGACCACGCTGGAGCTCTCGGTGCTGGATGCCCTCGTGGTGCTTTCCCAGACCACCCGCGAGCACCTGGTGGAGGTGGTTCGCGCCGAGACCGGTGCCGTGGAGGCCGCGATCGACCGTCTGGTGGACCTGGCGCTGGTGTGGGAGTCCCCGGCAGGGATGCGCGCCCTGACCGGCGTGGCCGACGCGATCCGCGGCGACGAGTCCCTGGGAGTCAGCGGCCTGCGACCCGTGACCAGCCACGGTCTCAGCGCGGCGCAGGCGGCCGAGCGGATCGCCGCCCTGTCCCCCGACGCGCGGCGCCTGCTCGAGCACGTGACCGACGCCGGCGGCGAGGGCACCACCGGGAACGCCCGGATCCCGGCCTCGCCGGCTGCGGCCACCACGCCTGTCGAGGAGGTCCTGGCCCACGGGCTGCTCGTCCCCCAGGGCGGCGGGGTGGTGCACGTCCCCGGGCAGGTCGGCATCGCCCTGCGGGGCGGGCGCACCACCCACACCCCGCGTGACGACGTGCCTCCGCTCGCCACCACCAGCCGGGACCCCGACCTGGTCGACCGCAGCGGTGCCGGAGCCGCGTTCGAGACGATCCGCCGGGTCGAGCTGCTGCTGGACCACTGGGGGCTGGCACCCCCCGCGGTGCTGCGCAGCGGCGGCCTGGCGGTCCGCGACCTCAAGGCGGCCGCCACCGAGCTGCACGTCGAGGTGGACCAGGCCGCGCTGCTGGTCGAGGTCGCGGCGGCGGCGGGGCTGGTCGCCGAGGGCTCCGACACCGACGGGGTGGCGGCCTGGCTCCCCACCCACGCCTTCGACACCTGGGCGGCGACCGAGGCCAGCGACCGCTGGCTGACGCTGGTGCGGGCCTGGCTGGAGTCACCGCGGCTCAGCGCGCTGGTGGGCACCAAGGACCCCGGGGGCAAGACCCGCAACGCGCTCGCCCCGGACCTGTCCAGCGTGTTCTGCGTGGAGGCCCGGCAGATGGCCCTGGCCGAGCTGGCCCAGCTGTCGCCGGGTCTCACCCTGGCCACCGGCACGGGCGTGCCCTCGCTGGTCGCGCGGGTCGCGTGGCTGCGACCGCGGCGACCCGCCACCCGGGCCGACATGGTCGCCTGGGCGGTCGCCGAGGCCGGGACCCTGGGGCTGACCGGCCTCGGCGGCGTCACGTCGTACGCGCGGGAGCTGCTGGCCGGCGACCCGGTGGCCGCGGCCGCGGCCCTCGCGCCGCTGCTGCCCCAGACGGTGGACCACGTGCTGGTGCAGGCCGACCTCACCGCCGTCGCGCCGGGGCCGCTGGAGGCGGACCTGGCCCGCCGGATGCACCTGCTGGCCGACGTGGAGTCCCGGGGCGGCGCGACCGTCTACCGGTTCACGCCGAGCTCGATCCGCCGAGGCCTGGACGCCGGGTGGTCGGGGGCGGAGATCCACGAGTTCCTGGCCGCTGTCTCCCGGACCCCGGTGCCGCAGCCGCTCAGCTACCTCGTCGACGACGTGGTGCGCACGTTCGGCACCCTGCGGGTCGGCCACGCGGAGGCGTTCCTGCGCGCCGACGACGAGGGGGCGCTCACCGAGCTCCTGCACCACCCGCGGGCCGCCGCGCTGGAGCTGCGCCGGATCGCCCCGACGGTGGTGGTCTCCACCATCCCGGTCGACCTGCTGCTCCCCCGGCTCCGCGAGCTCGGTGCCGCGCCCGTGCTGGAGGCCAGCGACGGCACGGTCCGCGTCGCGCGGCCCGACCTCCAGCGTGCCCGCTCGCCGCGCTCACGGTCAGTGGCCGCCGTGGGCGCCGCCCGGGACGCGGCTCGGGTGGCGGCTGCGGTGACCGCGGTGCGGGCTGGGGACCGTGCGGCCGCCACCAGCCCGGTGCGGCCCCCGACGGCCACCACTCCGACCACCGCGCTGGCGCTGCTGCGCGAGAGCATCGAGGCCGGCGGCGGCGTGCTCATCGGCTACGTGGACAACCACGGCGGCACCACCGAGCGCCTGGTGGACCCCCTGCGGCTCGAGGGCGGCCAGCTGACGGCGTACGACCACCGCAGCGACGACACCAAGACGTTCTCGGTCCACCGGATCACCACGGTCAGCCAGGTTTCCCCGCGACCGTAGGATCGCTGCGTGGATTTCGCCAGGTACGCCGAGTCGGCCGACGCCAGCCCCAGGGCCCGAGTGCGGGCCGCGGCGGTGACCGCATGAGCGACGGCCCGCTCATCGTCCAGTCCGACAAGACGCTGCTGCTGGAGATCGACCACGAGCAGGCGCAGGAGGCCCGGCGGGCCATCGCCCCCTTCGCCGAGCTCGAGCGGTCCCCCGAGCACATCCACACCTACCGGCTCACCCCGCTGGGTCTGTGGAACGCCCGGGCCGCGGGCCACGACGCGGAGCAGGTGGTGGACACCCTGCTCACCTACAGCCGGTACGCCGTGCCGCACGCCCTGCTGGTCGACGTCGCCGAGACGATGGCGCGCTACGGACGGCTCCGGCTGGACAAGCACCCGGTCCACGGCCTGGTGATGACCAGCAACGACCGGCCGGTGCTGGAGGAGGTGCTGCGGGCCAAGCGGGTGGCGGGGATGCTCGGCGCCCGGCTCGACGACGACACCGTCGCGGTGCACCCCAGCGAGCGCGGCAACCTCAAGCAGGCACTGCTCAAGCTGGGGTGGCCTGCCGAGGACCACGCGGGCTACGTGGACGGCGAGGCGCACGCCATCGACCTCAAGGAGGACGGCTGGCAGCTGCGCGACTACCAGCGCGACGCGGCCGAGTCGTTCTGGCACGGCGGGTCCGGGGTGGTGGTGCTGCCCTGCGGCGCCGGCAAGACCATCGTGGGGGCCTCGGCCATGGCGCACGCTGGTGCCACCACCTTGATCCTGGTCACCAACACCGTCTCGGCGCGGCAGTGGAAGGACGAGCTGCTGCGCCGCACCACGCTCACCGAGGACGAGATCGGCGAGTACAGCGGGTCGGTCAAGGAGGTGCGTCCGGTGACCATCGCGACGTACCAGGTGATGACCACCAGGCGGAAGGGGGTCTACACCCACCTCGAGCTCTTCGACGCCCGAGACTGGGGGCTGATCATCTACGACGAGGTGCACCTGCTGCCGGCCCCCATCTTCCGGATGACTGCTGACCTGCAGGCGCGGCGGCGGATCGGGCTGACCGCGACCCTGGTGCGGGAGGACGGCCGCGAGGGCGACGTCTTCTCCCTGATCGGGCCCAAGCGCTACGACGCCCCCTGGAAGGACATCGAGGCCCAGGGCTGGATCGCGCCGGCCGACTGCGTGGAGGTGCGGGTGACCCTGACCGACGCGGAGCGCATCACCTACGCCACCGCCGAGCCGGAGGAGCGCTACCGGCTCGCGTCCTGCACGCCGCGCAAGCTGGACGTCGTACGTCGGCTGGTGAAGCAGCACTCGGCGCAGCCCACGCTGGTGATCGGGCAGTACATCGACCAGCTCGACGAGCTCGCCGAGGCGCTGGACGCCCCGCTGATCAAGGGCGAGACCTCGGTCAAGGAGCGGCAGCGGCTCTTCGACGCGTTCCGGTCCGGGGAGATCTCGCTGCTGGTGGTCAGCAAGGTCGCCAACTTCTCCATCGACCTGCCGTCGGCGGAGGTGGCGATCCAGGTGAGCGGCTCCTTCGGCTCACGGCAGGAGGAGGCGCAGCGGCTCGGACGCCTGCTCCGACCCAAGGACGAAGGCAAGACGGCGCACTTCTACACGCTGGTCTCACGCGACACCGTGGACGCCGACTTCGCGCAGAACAGGCAGCGCTTCCTGGCCGAGCAGGGCTACGCCTACCGGATCATCGACTCCCACGACGTCCCCGCCTAGGACCGCCGCGGGCGGGCGTCTCCTCAGCCGTTGTCGCCGCGCTGGAGGTACATCGTGAAGCGGTCGGCGGCAAAGGCGGAGCGGGAGACCGCCACCACCGCCTCGCCCGACAGCGCCCGCCGGGCCAGCCGGAGCACCGGGTGGGTCTCGGCGAGCCCGAGCAGGGCACGCTCCTCCTGGGTCGCCCGGTCCGCGCGGACGGAGTCCTCGGCCCAGGTGGGCCGCAGGTCGCGCGCGGCCAGCTCCTCGTAGAGGCTCAGCGGCAGGCCGTCGGAGAGAAAGCCCGGCAGCAGCGCCTCGTTGAGGTAGGCGTCCTCCAGGCAGACCGGCTCCTCGCCGGCACTGCGCAGCCGCTTCCAGTGGATGACCGGCGCACCGGCGCTTACCTCGAGAGCGCGCGCGACCCCGGGGCCGGCCTTCTCGATCCGCGCCAGCACGGTCCTCGAGCGTGGCGTCAGCCCGCGGCGGCGGAGGTCCTCGGTGAAGCTGGTCAGCCGGGCCTGACGCCGCGGCGGGGACGCCACGAAGGTCCCGCGACCCGGGATCCGCTCGAGCAGTCCCTCGGCGACCAGGGCGTCCAGGGCCTGGCGCACGGTCATCCGGGCCACCCCGAAGTGGGCGACCAGGTCCCGCTCCGAGGGCGCCGGGGTGCCGGGCGCCGCGCCGTCGATGAGGCCTCTCACGTGCTCACGCACGACCACGTGCTTGAGCGCACGCTGAGAGGCTTCGGCCGGCTGTTCCACGAGCCGAACCCTAGGTGTGGCGGCGGCGTCCCGTCCGGGGAACCGAGGAACCTGCCCCGGTCAGGCTATGCCGGGCACGACCTTCGTCCCGGGCTCGTGCCGGGCTCGGCGCTAGTCGGTGGAGATCGCCTTGAGGACGTTGAGCCGGGCCGCGCGACGGGCCGGGATGACGGCGGCCAGGACCCCGACGACCATCGCCACGACGAGGAAGACGCCGAGCTGGTCCCAGGGGATCGAGATGATGTTGAGCCCCTGGTCGCGCAGGGCGAACATCAGCGCCACGCCGAACCCCACGCCGAGCACCACGCCGAGGACGGCGCCCAAGGTGGCGATCACCACCGACTCCAGGGTGATCATCCGCCACAGCTGGCCGCGGCTGAGCCCGATGGCGCGCAGCAGGCCGACCTCCCGGGTCCGCTCGATGACCGATAGCGCCAGCGTGTTCACGATGCCCAGCACGGCGATCAGCAGCGCCAGGCCGAGCAGGGCGAAGATCATCAGGATCAGCTGGTCGATCGGCTCGCGCTGCTCCTCGGCGAAGGCCGCCTGGTCCTTGACGGTGACGGTGGGCAGGTCCGCCACGGCCTCCTCGATGGCCATGTGCACCTCGAAGGTGCGGCGCGCCACCTGCAGGACGACGGAGTTGTCGCGGTCGGGGTAGCCGGCCTGGAGCAGGGTCTGCTTGGTGGTCACCAGCGGGAAGCCGAGCACCGCGTTGGGCTCGAAGATGCCCTTGACCTTGAGCTTGCGGCTGGACCCGTTGAGGTTGACCCGGATCTTGTCCCCGACGTCCAGCGCCTCGGACGAGGCGTACGACTGGTCGACCACCAGGTCACCGGGGCCGAAGCCGCGCAGCGAGCCCTCGACCAGCACCATCCCCAGTACCCCGGTGAGCGCCTCGGGATTGGCTGCGGTGATGCCCTGGGGGTCGCCGTCGATCTGGGCGGTCACGTAGCGTTGCTGGACCACGTCGGTGACACCGTCGATCCGGCGCAGCTTGTCGGCGATCGAGGAGGAGAACGGCTGCCCTCCCATTCCGGAGACGATGAAGTCCCCCCGGAAGTTCTTCTCGATCGTCTCGTTGACGCTCGCCTTGGCCGAGTCGCCCACGATGGACATCGTGCCGGCCAGCGCCATCCCGATCATCAGGGCGGACGCCGTCGCGGTGGTGCGCCGAGGGTTGCGCAGGGAGTTCTGCCCCGCGAGGTTGCCCACCGTCCCGAAGACCATGGCCAGGAAGCTGCGGGCACCGGTGAGGAACGGCTGGCTGAGCACGGGGCTGGCGGCCGCGACGCCGAGCAGGATGCCCAGCACCCCGCCGCCGATGTACCAGCCTGCCTGGTAGACGCCTCCGAACAGCCCCAGGGCCAGGGCCGCGCCGCCCGCACCGGTCAGCGCCAGGCCGAAGACGAAGCGCTGGTGCAGCGAGGACTCCGGCATCGCGACGTCGTCGCGCAGCGCCTGGACCGGAGCGATCATCGTGGTACGCCGGGCCGGCATCCAGGCGGCTGTCATCGTGACCAGGACGCCGATGGCGTAGGCCGCCGCGACGGTCCGGGAGCGGAAGACCAGCTCCTGCCCCGACAGGTCCAGGCCCAGGGTGCCGAACAGGCCCTGGATGGCCATCGCCATCAGGACTCCCAGGCCCAGGCCCAGGGTGGCACCGAGCAGTCCCAGCACCAAGGCCTCCAGCAGCACCGACCCGGTGACCTGCCGCTTCGAGGCCCCGAGGGCACGCAGCAGGGCGAGCTCACGGCTGCGCTGGGCGACCAGGATCGAGAACGTGTTGACGATCAGGAAGGCGCCCACGACCAGGGAGATGCCGGCGAAGATCAGCAGGAAGGTGGTGAGGAAGCCGATCCCCTCCAGCAGCGCGTTCGAGCCCTCGTCCGCCGCCTCGTCACCGGTCCGGGCCCGCACCCGCTCCGGGAGCACCTTGGCCACCCGGTCCCGCAGCTGCTCCTGGGAGACCCCGTCCGCCGCCGTCACCCAGGCGTCGTTGAAGCGGTCGCGTCCGCCCATGAAGAGGTCCTGCGCGGTCGGGGTGTCGAAGGCGACCCAGGTGGCGCCGTTGAACGACCCCCCGTCCACGAAGTCGGTGATGCCGACCAGGGTGGGAGTGAGCAGCGGCTCGTCCTCGCTGGTGACCAGGCGCACCTCCTCGTTGAGGAAGTAGCCCGCCCGCAGGGCGGTGGAGGCCTCCATGATGATCTCGTCGGGCCCCTGGGGGGCTCGCCCCTGGATCAGGGTGAGACCTGAGAGTCCGTGACCTGCCGGGGCCCCGGTCCAGTTGCTGGCGAAGGCGGGTGCGCCCGCCACGCCCAGCACCTTGTTGTTCTTGTCGATCACGAAGACGGCAGGGTCCAGGATGTTGCCGTCCGCGCGGGCGGCGCCCTTGACCCCGGCCAGGGTGCGGACCAGGCTGCCGGGGATGGTCTTGGTGCTCGACTGCCCCGAGTCGTCTCCGTCGCCTCGAGGGCTGACCACGACGTCGCCCACGGTGGAGGCGAACAACGCCGTGAAGCTGCGGTTGAGGGTGTCGGTGAAGACCAGGGTGCCGGCCACGAAGGCCACTCCGAGCACGATGGCGAAGGTGCTCATGATCAGGCGCACCTTGCGCCCGAGCAGGCTCTTCAGTGAGGCACGGAGCATGGGTGCTCAGTCCGTCGCGCGTGAGGGGGCAGTCATGCCGGTCATGATGGCCAGCACCTGCTCGCGACTGGGGTCGCGCAGCTCGTCGACCACGCGCCCGTCGGCGAGGAAGACCACCCGGTCGGTGTAGGAGGCGGCGACGGGGTCGTGGGTCACCATCACGATGGTCTGGCCGTACTCGTCGACGCTGCGGCGCAGCAGGTCGAGCACCTCGCCCCCGGACTGGGAGTCCAGGTTGCCGGTGGGCTCGTCGGCGAACACGATGCGTGGCCGGCTGGCCAGCGCGCGGGCCACCGCCACCCGCTGCTGCTGACCACCGGAGAGCTCGTTGGGCTTGTGGTTGAGCCGGTCCCGCAGGCCCACGGTGTTGATCACCGTGCGGTACCAGCGGCGGTCGGGCTTGCGCCCGGCGATGGCCAGGGGCAGGAGGATGTTCTCCTCGGCCGTCAGGGTGGGCACCAGGTTGAAGGACTGGAAGACGAAGCCGATCTCGTCGCGCCGCAGCTTGGTCAGCCGGTAGTCGTCGAGCCGCCCGAGCTCCTTGTCGCCGATCCACACCTCTCCCGAGGTGCCGGTGTCCAGCGCCGCGCAGCAGTGCATCAAGGTGGACTTCCCCGAGCCGCTGGGTCCCATCACCGCGGTGAACTCCCCCGCCGCGATGTCGAGGCTGACCCCGTCCAGGGCCTTGACCTGGGCCTGCCCGCTGCCGTAGGTCTTGACCAGGTCGCGCACCCGCGCCGCGGGCTTGCTGTCGCCGAGAGGGCTCCGGGCAGGCACCGAGCTGAGGGCAGTCATGCCCATACCCTCCACCGTCGGGCAACCCTCCCGCCACCGGTATCGCCCAACGAGCAGCAAACCTTTCCGCGCGCCATTGGCGGATCGAACGTCTGTTCGATAGGCTGGGGGGATGGATTTCCAGTCCACTCTCTTCGCTTCCGAGGCGCCCGGGCCCGCCCGGCTCTCCCCCGAGCGCACGACGCTGAGCCACGGCGCCTGGGTGGACGTGCAGCGCGCCTGGCTCGGGGGCGCCGACGAGGTCTTCGACGTGATGAGCACCGACGTGCCCTGGCGCGCCGAGCAGCGCCCGATGTACGACCGGGTGGTCGCGGTGCCCCGCCTGCTCCACATGTACGGCGTCGGTGCGGCGCTTCCGCACCCCGCGCTGGCCGAGGCCAGGTCGGCGCTGGACGCCCACTACCTGCCCGAGCTCGGCGAGCCGTTCGTCACCGCCGGCTGCTGCTTCTACCGCGACGGCAACGACTCCGTCGCCTGGCACGGCGACCGCATCGGCCGGGGCCGGGACCGCGACACCATGGTCGCGATCGTCTCCCTCGGCGACCCGCGCAGGCTGATGCTCCGCCCGCGCGGCGGGGGCGCCTCGCTGACGATCACCATGGGTCACGGCGACCTGGTGGTGATGGGCGGCAGCTGCCAGCGCACCTGGGAGCACGCGGTGCCCAAGCAGGCCCATGCCGGGCCACGGATGTCGGTGCAGTTCCGGCCTCGACACGTGTTCTGAGCGGCTCGGCCCGGGACGGGGTCGGTACACGATGTCGGGCGGGTGAGGTAGCCCACGGGGCCGAGAAGACCCACCGCCAGCCGCTGGCCGCGTGCGCCGTGGGGGTTCTGGGTACACCGTGGCAGCCCTCCCGACCCGGAAGCGGCGTCCGTGGAGCGCGGGAGCAGAGGTACGAGATGAACGCCGACCTCGTCTACGTGGTTGCGGGCGGCAGCCTGCTGCTGGCCGTGGTCCTGCCCGAGCTGCTGGACCGGTGGGCGGTGTCGGCGCCGATGGTGCTCGTGGGCGTCGGCATGCTCATCGGGCTGACCCCGCTCCCCGACGGGCTGCCGCTGGACCCGGTGGCGAACCGGGCCGTCATCGAGCACGTCACCGAGCTCACCGTGCTGATCGCCCTGATGGGGGTCGGACTGGCCATCGACCGGCCGCTGCGCCTGCTGGAGAAGGACTCCCGCCGAGCGTGGGCACCGACCTGGCGGCTCCTGCTGCTGGCGATGCCGCTGTGCATCGCCGGCGTCGCGCTGCTGGGGTGGGCGGTGGGCCTGGCGCCCGCCGCGGCGCTGCTCCTGGGTGGCGCGCTCTCCCCGACCGACCCGGTGCTCGCCTCCGACGTCCAGGTGGCCGGCCCCCAGACCGGGGACCACGAGGTGGACGAGACCGACGAGCTGAGGTTCGCCATCACCTCCGAGGCCGGCCTCAACGACGGTCTGGCCTTCCCGTTCGTGTACGCCGCGATCCTGCTCTCCACCGGGGCGGTCTCGGACTGGGCGGTGGAGTGGGTCGCGTGGTACCTGGTGGGCAAGATCGTGCTGGGCGTGCTCGTCGGGATAGCCGTGGGCTGGGCGCTGGCGCACCTGGCCTTCCGCTCGGCCAGCCCCGCCCTGCGGGTGGCGGAGCGGGGCGAGTCGCTGCTGGCCGTCGCCGCGCTCGTCGCGTCGTACGGCGTGACCGAGGTGGTCGGCGGCTACGGGTTCCTCGGTGTCTTCACGTGCGCCCTGACCTTCCGTTCCGCCGAGCGCGGGCACGACTACCACCTGGCGATGCACAACGTCGTGGAGCGGCTGGAGCGGCTGTTCACCCTGATGGTGCTGCTGGTGCTGGGCATGGCCATGACCCGAGGCCTCTTCGACCACCTGGACTGGCGCAGCGTGCTGATCGCCCTCGCCCTGATCTTCGTGATCCGTCCGGTCAGCGGCCTGGTCTCGCTCAGCCTGCGTGCCCCCGACCCGAGCAAGGAGGGCGCGCTGACGCGCCCGGAGCGGGCTGCGGCCGCGTTCTTCGGGGTCCGTGGCGTGGGCTCGCTCTACTACCTGGCCTACGCCTCGGGCCACACCGAGGGCTTGGCGGAGCCCTGGCTGTGGTCCACGGTGAGCTTCACCGTCCTCGCCTCCGTCCTGGTGCACGGCGTCCTGGCGACCCCGGTGATGCGCCGGCTCAACGCGGAGCCCTCGCCCTCGCCCGCGGCCTCCTGAGCAGGGTCAGGCGCTCAGCTCGCGGCGCAGGAAACGCACGGTGAGCCGCATCGAGTCCAGCCACTGCGGCCCGAAGGCGTGGTGCTCGCCGGGGTAGAGCCGCAGGGTGCTGTCGACTCCGGCTTCGGCCATCAGCCGCTGCGTGGTGCGCGCCCACGGCAGCGGGCAGGACTCGTCCAGGGTTCCGTGGTGGGCCAGCACCGGCACCGTGATCCGGTCGAAGTAGGTGCGCGCGGACAGACCCTCGTAGAAGCGCGGGCGGTCCCGGGGGGTGCCGAAGCGACGGAAGAGCCGCTGCGCGCTCTCTGGGCGCTCGGGCAGCGTCCACCGCCGCAGGTTCTCCAGGTAGTCCGAGCTGACCGAGGCATAGACGACGGCCGCCTTGACCAGGCCGGGCTGGGCGACCAGGGCGTTCATGGTGACCCCGCCGCCCATGGAGCGGCCCAGCATGGCGATCCGGTCCGGGTCCACGCTGGGCTCCTTGCGCAGCGCATGGACGGCGTTGATGGCGTCACGGGTGTAGCCCAGCCGTGTCTCCCGGTCCAGGTCGGAGGCCGGGTCGGAGCCGGCGTGGCCGCGGTAGTCGGTGTGCAGCACCACGAAGCCGGCGCGGGCCAGGTGCTCCTGCTCGCGGGAGAGCCCTTGGCCCGAGACATAGCTCGAGGGCTCGATGTAGCCGTGGTTGAGCACCACGGCGGGGAACGGGCCCGTGCCCCTGGGCACCAGCAGCACCCCCGAGACTCGGACGTCGCCGCTGCGGTAGCGCACCTCGTGCTCGGTGTAGGCCTCGTTCTCGACCACGGTGCGGATCCGGCGCGGGCGCTCGCTGCTGAACTCCTCGGCCATCAGCGCGGGCAGGGAGTACGGCGACGTGGCCGGGGGCAGCCGTTCGGCGGCGGCCGACGGGTCGGTCCGAGGACTCGGCGGCACCGAGGCGGACGGCGTGGTCCCCGCGGGGGTACGTCGTGCCTTCTCGGCATCGTCGGTGCACGCTGCCGCCAGCACCAGCACCAGCACCAGGGCGAGTGCCGGCTTCGCAGGGTGGGGCCCAGCCGCGCGGCGGATCATCCCCCAGCGTGCCAGGTCAGCGCAGCGGGTCGAAGGGGCGCAGCTCGTCGGGGAGCCGGCCGGTCGTCATCCGGTCCGCCAGCAGCCTTCCGGTGACCGGTCCCAGGGTGATGCCCCACATCCCGTGGCCGCCGGCGACGTAGACCCGGTCCGACCGGGTGGCACCGATCAGCGGCAGTCCGTCCGGGGTGCAGGGTCGGGCACCGACCCACTCGTCGCGGCGGGCTCGGAGGTCCACCCCGCACAGCAGCGGACGGGCGGCGTCGACGATGGCCTCGATCCGGCGGGTGTCGAGCCCTGCGTCGGCGGGGCGGAACTCCATCATCCCGGCGACCCGCAGCCGGTCCCCGTCGGGCGTGCAGGCCACCCGCTGCGCCGGGAAGTAGACGGGGCCCCGGGGCACCGGGTCGGCAGGCACCGTGAACGAGTAGCCGCGGCCCGCCTGCACCGGCAGCGTGACGCCGAAGGGCCGGGCCAGCTGGTTGAGCCAGGCGCCGGAGGCGATCACCACCGCGTCGTAGATCTCGCCGGCCACCTGAACGCCCTCGCCCCGGTCCCGCAGCGCGTCCACCTGCACCCCGCTGACGATGCGGGCACCTCGCTGCCGCACCGCCTCGCCGAGGGCGGCGACGTAGGTGCTGGGGGTGAGGTAGCGCTGGCCGTGCAACCGGATCGCGGCGCCGATCGCCGGCGACAGCGCGGGCTCGACCGCCCGGGCCTCGTCGCCGGTGAGCACGTCGTGCTCCAGCGGCTGACCGCTGTCGCGGATGTGCGCGATCTCCTCAAGCAGGGTCTTGGCCTCCTCCCGCGTCCGGTACGCCGCGAGGAACGGCCGGGCCTCGAGCGTGGGCGCCTCCACCCCGCCGCGCCGCAGCTCCTCGAACGCCTCCAGGGCCAGGGAGTTGATCGGCACGAGCGCCGACATCGCGCTCTTCCACCTCGGCATCGTGGAGTTGCGCGCGAAACGGACCAGGAACGAGAGCAGCCGGCGGTCGGTGGTGACCGGCACGTAGACCGGCGACTTCGGGCTGACCACGGCCCGCAGCCCGTACTTGAGCACCGCGGGCTCCGGCAGCGGCGTGGCCAGTCCCGGCGTCAGCCAGCCGGCATTGCCCCAGGAGGAGCCTGCGGCGATGCCGGTCCGGTCCAGCACGGTGACCGTGACGCCGCGTTCCTGCAGGTGCCAGGCCGTGGCCAGTCCGACCATGCCCGCTCCGACGACGGCGACGCTGCGCGGCGACTCGTGCTCCATGCTGCGAAGCATGCCTCACCCCTGTGACGGATGCCAGCAGATCCGACACTTGAGTGTCATACGCCCGGGCCGGCCTCGCTCCCCCAAATGCCCGACAGGGCCCCGGTCGTGAGACCGAGGCCCTGCCGATGGTGCTGTGGTGCGGTGTTGCTGGCGGATCAGAAGTCCATGCCACCCATGCCGCCGGTGGGGTCGCCGCCCATCGGGGCAGCCTTCTCCGGCTTGTCGGCCACGACGGCCTCGGTGGTCAGGAACAGGGCGGCGATCGACGCGGCGTTCTGCAGTGCCGAGCGGGTCACCTTCGCCGGGTCGATGATGCCCTCGGCGATCATGTCGACGTACTCGCCGTTCGCGGCGTTCAGGCCGTGGCCGGGGGTCAGGTTGCGCACCTTCTCCGCCACGACGCCACCCTCGAGACCGGCGTTGATCGCGATCTGCTTGAGCGGGGCCTCGATGGCGACGCGCACGATGTTGGCACCCGTGGCCTCGTCGCCGGTCAGCTCGAGCTTGGTGAACGCCTCGGCACCGGCCTGGACCAGCGCCACGCCGCCACCGGCGACGATGCCCTCCTCGACGGCAGCCTTCGCGTTGCGAACGGCGTCCTCGATGCGGTGCTTGCGCTCCTTGAGCTCGACCTCGGTGGCCGCGCCGACCTTGATCACCGCGACACCGCCGGCCAGCTTGGCCAGGCGCTCCTGCAGCTTCTCGCGGTCGTAGTCGGAGTCCGACTTGTCGATCTCGGCGCGGATCTGGTTGACCCGGCCCTCGATCTGGGCGGTGTCACCGGAGCCCTCGACGATGGTGGTCTCGTCCTTGGTGATGACGACCTTGCGGGCCTGGCCCAGCAGCTCGATGCCGGCCGACTCCAGCTTGAGGCCGACCTCCTCGGAGATGACCTGGCCACCGGTGAGGATGGCGATGTCCTGCAGCATGGCCTTGCGGCGGTCACCGAAGCCCGGGGCCTTGACGGCGACGGACTTGAAGGTGCCACGGATCTTGTTCACGACCAGCGTGGACAGGGCCTCGCCGTCGACGTCCTCGGCGATGATGACCAGCGGCTTGCCGGACTGCATGACCTTCTCGAGCAGGGGCAGCAGGTCCTTGACGTTGCTGACCTTGGAGTTGGCGATGAGGATGTAGGGGTCCTCCAGCACGGTCTCCATGCGCTCGGGGTCGGTGACGAAGTAGGCCGAGATGTAGCCCTTGTCGAACCGCATGCCCTCGGTGAGCTCGAGGTCGAGGCCGAACGTGTTCGACTCCTCGACGGTGATGACGCCTTCCTTGCCGACCTTGTCCATCGCCTCGGCGATGATCTCGCCGACGGTGGTGTCAGCCGCGGAGATGCTCGCGGTCGAGGCGATCTGCTCCTTGGTCTCGACGTCCTTGGCCATGCTGAGCAGCTGTGCGGACACAGCGTCGACAGCGGCCTCGATGCCGCGCTTGAGGCCCATCGGGTTCGCACCCGCGGCCACGTTGCGCAGGCCCTCGCGGACCATCGCCTGGGCGAGGACCGTGGCGGTCGTCGTGCCGTCACCGGCGACGTCGTCGGTCTTCTTGGCAACTTCCTTGACGAGCTCGGCCCCGATCTTCTCGTACGGGTCCTCCAGCTCGATCTCCTTGGCGATGGACACGCCGTCGTTCGTGATGGTGGGGGCGCCCCACTTCTTCTCGAGCACGACGTTGCGACCCTTGGGGCCGAGCGTGACCTTGACCGCGTCGGCGAGCGTGTTCATTCCACGCTCGAGACCGCGGCGGGCCTCCTCGTTGAAAGCAATCAGCTTAGGCATGACTCCTGCGATTCCTTTGGGAGTTCGGGGGTACGGCGCTGGCGGGTTGCCCGCGACGGACGATCCGGCTGCCCGGCGGACCCTTCCCGCCGGCGCTTCGGACCTCAACGTCACCAGTCCGTGTTTGTCACTCTCATCATAAGAGTGCCAACGTCATGTTTAGCACTCGACCCCGGAGAGTGCAAACGCCCCCGGCCCGACGAGCGGACCGGGGACGTGCGCGAGAGGCACCCTCAGGCGGGCAGCCGGATCAGCTTGATCCCCCCGGAGAGCGAGCCCAGCGCGGTCTGGAAGATCGGACCGAGCTCGGATCCGTTGGAGGCGCAGAAGTAGAAGTCCCCGTCGCCGTTCTCGGTGGTCTTCTCCGCCGTGGTGCTGCAGTCGCTGTCGGCCCTGGACGCCGCCCCCGTCCCCGGGTGCGGCGAGGCAGCGGCAGCGAGGGCGTCACGGACGTAGGGGTGCGTGGTGCTGTTGCCGCACCTGGCGGTGTTGGCGTCGCCGAAACCGACCGTGATGATGATGGGTCCGGCGTTCTTGGTCTGGGCGGCGATGTCGGTGAAGTTCTTGCAGGCCTGCTTGATCTGCTCGTTGTTCTCGCCTCCCACGCCCATGTCACCCGGCACGGTCAAGCTGAGTCCGTTGCTGTCCTTGTTGAGGACCTCCTGCGGCTTGCCGTCGGTTTCGAAGATGATGGCCTTGCGGACCGTCCCGGGACGGGTGGTCGGGAGCGAAGCCAGGTTGTTGAGGTCGTACCCCAGCAGGTAGCGCGCCGCTCCCTTGAGCGCACTGGCCAGGTGGGTCCTGAAGTTGGGCGAGGAATACTCGTTGCGCATGCAGGCGATTGACTTCACCAGCTGGCTGGCCGAGTTGAGCGTGGGAGTGGTGGCACTTGTCAAGTAGTTGTTGCTGAAGGGGACGGCAACCCACTCCCCCTTCACGACGTCAACCTGGACCTGAGTGTTGACCCGGGCCGCGTAGGCGGAGTCGCTCTCGTTACGGCCCTGCGCAGGCCCGGTGAACGTGAAGTCGTACGGGTCGGTCAGGCAGTTGATGTCGGTCTTCTTGGACTTGTGGATCGTCGCCAGAGAGACGTAGTGCATCAGGGGGTTCATCGTCTTCAACGCCCCCTCGATGCCGTCGACCATGGCCCTGCGGTTGGGGTCGCTCATCGACTGCGTCCGGTCCGCGAGGATCACCACGTCCATGGGGTTGGGCATCGACGTCCCGCAGGACCCGGCGCAGGCCGTGGAGACGACCACCCCGGTGTTGCCCTGGTCGAACCCGATCACCGGGGCGAAGTTGTAGTCCACGAGCTTGCTGTCCCACACCGAGATGGTGTTGCACTTGCCCTGCGTCGCATGGCACGGGACGGCGCAGATGGCCTCGTTGCAGGTCCAGCCGTCCACGCTCGCGGTCTTCTTCTTGTAGTTGGTGGCGTTGTACGGGGTGGCCGCACCCGGGCTGCAGGTGGCCGGCATCTGGGTCCAGTCCGGCACCAGCGGAGACCCGGTCGAGGCCACCACGCAGTAGAGCTTGCCCTCCGGGCTGGAGTCGGGGTCCGCGGCCTTCGCGGTGGCCACCGCCGCGGCCAGAGCCGCAGACCCGCTGGTGGAGAGGCTGAAGGCCGCCTCGTGGGCCGCCATGTCCATGGTGTCGTGCAGGCGCTGCTTGGAGGAGACCTGGCTGGCGATGTCCACCCCGACCGCCGCCATCGCGAAGAGCAGCACCACCAGGACAGCGGTGATCACGGCGACGGCGCCGCGCTCCTTTTCACGGTTGCGCCGTGCGTCGACCAGGCGGGACAGGATCCAGGGAGCACTCATGGTCATTCGATCCTCATCTGCGCGGTGCGGTCGAGGTTGATGGAGTTCCCGAAGAGGTAGCTGATCGGCGTGATCATGGTGTGGGTGTACTTCACCGTGACGACCGCCCAGCCGTTGGACACCGCGTCGGTGTCGTAGTTGCTGCCGCAGGCCCCGCCGGTCGGCTTCTTGCACGACACGACCACCGTCGCGCCCGCGAGGTTGCCGAGGCTCTCGTTGGCGGCCGCCACGATCTGGGCCTTCGTGCCACCCAGGCTCGCCTCGCGCGCGGCGTCGCGGGAGGCGTTGTTGATCACCGAGTGGCGGTTGATCGCATAGCCGAAGTCGATGATGCCGAAGCACAGCATGAACAGGATCGGCATGATCAGCGCGAACTCGACCGCGGCCGCACCCCGCTCATCGTGGCGTCTGGCACGAATCGACATGTTGCTCCCTCTGGCGTCCGGCGCAGGAGTCCCCGGGCAGCTCGACTACCGACGGGTACAGCGCATCGTCGACACACTAGGAACGCGGGCGTCCGGGCGGAGCGCAAACGAGCCAAGATGGCCCGAACGGTCTAGACCTCGTGACCGTTCGGACGGTCCGCTGGAGCGCCGTCGGGATACCGCTCCGCGAGCACCGTCCACTTGTTGGTGCCCTCGAGGTTGGCGCCCTTCTCGATGATCACCAGGTTGTGGAAGCAGTGCACCGCCTTCACCCACCTGTCGGTGTACGACGGCTGGTGCGCCACGACGTACTCCTCGTGGTTGAGACCGTCGATCAGGTCCTTGACCAGGTCCATCGTGGTGCCCCGGGCGTGCCGGTCCTCCTGCCCGCCCCACTCGGGCCAGTAGGAGGTCTGGGTGTCCTCGATCGCGTAGACCGCCCCCTCGGGCAGCAGCGGGAAGAGGATCTCGAAGGTCCTGCGAATGTGTGCCGGCACGTGCGACCCGTCGTCCACGACGACCAGCGGCACGCCCTGCTCCGCCACGATGCGGTGCAGCACCGCCTCGTCGGTCTGGTCGCCCCGGTAGGTGGTGATCCGGTTGCGGTCCACGAACGACTTGTCCTCGATGTCGAGGCCGACGATGTTGGCCCGGGGGAAGAACCACTTCCAGGACTTCAGCGACGCACCGCCCTGACGGCTGCGCGCGTAGCCGCCGACGCCGATCTCGAGCAGGGTGAACTCGGTGTCCCGCAGGTGCTCCAGGTGCCGCTGGTAGTGCGGGGTGTACCGGTGCACGCCCCACTTGTCGGTGCCGAAGTGCTCGGCCAGCTCGGTGAGGTCGAGGTCGGAGAGAGGACGCTGCGTCGAGGGTTCACCGGGCATCGCGCCAGCCTAGTGGCGCTCGAGAATCCTCAGTCGTCCGGCGGCTCCGGTGGCCGGCGTGGTCGAGGCCGGCAGGCCGTGCCCGTCGGTGGGTTCGCCCGGGCCCCGCTGCACCGTGGCGCGGGACACCAGTGGCGCGGCCTCGAAGGCGGCTGCCACTCGAGCCGCCCGGGTGCTGATCCTCTGCTCCTTCGCCCGTGCTCGCTTGGCCTTGGCCTTGGCCTTGGCCTTGGCCTTGGCGAGCTTCTTCTTGGCCTTCTTGGCCTTGAGCCGCTGGGCCTTGGCCCGCTTCTTCGCCACCGCGTCCTTATCGGTCGTCTTGGTGGTGGCCGGAGGCGCCGCCTGCTGCTGGGAGCTCGCCGGATCCGGTGAGGTGAACCACGAGGTCCACGGCGTGAGCAGCAAGGAGACCGCCGCCGCGGGGTCGACCGTCGGCACCGGCGGCGGCGCGACGGTCGGCCCGGTAGCGGGGGTGCTGGTGGGTTGGGGCATCGGGGCCGCGTCCACCGTCGGCTCCGGCGTCGGCTCCGGCGTCGGCTCCGGCGTCGGCGCGGGGGTCGGCTCGCCCGAAGGCTCGGGGGTCGGCTCGCCCGAAGGCTCGGGGGTCGGCTCGCCCGAAGGCTCGGGGGTCGGCTCGAGCGACGGCTCGCCCGAAGGCTCGGGCGACGGCTCGCCCGAAGGCTCGGGCGACGGCTCGCCCGAAGGCTCGGGCGACGGCTCGCCCGAAGGCTCGGGCGACGGCTCGAGCGACGGCTCGGGGGTCGGCTCGGGCGTCGGCTCCGGCGTCGGCTCCGGCGTCGGCTCGACCGAAGGGTCGACGTGCGGCTCAGGCGTCGGTTCCGGCGTGGGCTCGACCGAGGGCTCCGGCGTCGGCTCCGGTGTCGGCTCCTCGCCCGGCGGCCCGAGCACCAGGGTCTGCATGTCCCCGTGGTCGGTGACCGCCACTCTCCCGTCGTGAACGTCGATGCCGCGGAAGGAGTGCCGGTTGCCATACGGAGCTCCGGACGACATCGCCAACGACTCCCACCCGTCGTACAGGGTGGCAGCCACGGGACCTCCGGCCGCCCAGCTGTCCAGGTCGACCGAGCCGATCTGGCTCGAGGAGTCGAAGTCCTCGTCGGAGAGGGTGAACCACAGGGTGTCCCCGTCCCGGGTGATGCTGTGGGTCTGCAGGTCCCGGTCGACGGGGAGGTCGACGGTGCTCCACTCCAGGGTGGCCTTGTCCAGGCGCAGGATGCGGTTGCCGCCGTACTCGTTGTAGTAGACGGCCCCCTCGTCCACGGCGATCTGCCAGGCCACGCTCTCGAACTCCTTGAGCGAGGTGGCCGGCGGGTGGTACGTCGCGGTCAGGGTGTTGCTGGCGGGGTCGTATCGGCGCAGCCTGCGATCGGCCCAGTTGGTGAACCAGAGCGCGTCGAGCTCGGCGTCGAAGGCCAGGTGCGTGGCCCCGGGTGGGAGGGTGCTGGAGCCGTGGTGCACGCAGTCGGCCGCCTCGTCGCCCTCCTGCGTCGGCGTGCAGGCCAGTGCGTCGACGCTCACCTGGGCGGCGGCCCGGACCCGCTCGATCTCGTCGGGCGCCATCCTGGGGTCGCCGCCGAAGTCCAGCGAGTTCTGGCACCGCGCACCGAGGCCGGAGGCCTTGACCCAGCCGATCGTGGAGTACTTGCCGCGGCGCTGGTGGTCGCCGGCGCTCTCGGCGAACCAGATCCGGTCCCGGCGGGTGTCGTGAGCCAGGCCGATGACCTGGTTGTTGTCACCCGGCAGCGGCACCGCGCAGGCGGCGAAGGGGGCGGTGGTGGAGTAGCGCACCAGCATCGAGTGGTTCCCCTGGCCCCCACCCTGCTGTCCCCCGAGCGAGACCCAGACGCTGTCAGGGGTGGAGACAATTGCCTCGCCGAGCTCGCTCGCGGCCCGGTGTCCGCCCCAGGACGAGCCGAAGGGACGGGTCCAGTCGAGGATCGCCCTGCTCTCCCGGTAGGTCGCGAGCGGGATGTCGTGCCGCTTGGCCTTCGCGCCGACGGAGCGCCCCACCGCCATCGTGAACTCCCCCAGCGTCCACACCGCACCGGAGTCGTCGAAGGTGGTGTCGAGGGGATGCCCGACGAACTCGTGCTGACTCCAGCTGGCCTGGGTCAGCGAGAACGCCTCGGACCAGTCCTGGGTCGACCACGCCACCTCCGCGCGGACGGACGGGACAGCGGGCACCGACGCGGTCGACGGGACGGCGGCGACCAGCACGCCGGTGCCGGCCACCAGGGCCAGCGAGACCAGGACGGGGACCAGGACAGGGAGCAGCCGCGCACGCACCCCCATCCGAGACCTCCCCGTCGACGTCCGGGTCGAGACCTAGACGGACGGCGGCGACCCGTGTCTCCCATCGGCACCAGGCACCGATGGTTGAGGACATCCCTTGCTCAGCCCCCGGCGACCGCGGGGATGACGGAGATCTGGGTGCCGTCCGGGGTGGGCGTCGCAAGGTTGTCCAGGAAGCGCACGTCGTCGTTGCCGACGTAGACGTTCACGAACCGACGCAGCTTGCCGGCCTCGTCGAGGACGCGCCCCTTGATGCCGGGGAACTTCGCATCCAGGTCGTCCAGCACGCCGGCCAGGTCCGCACCCTCGGCGCTGACCTCGGAGTCGCCCCCGGTGTAGGTGCGCAGGATGGTGGGGATTCGGACGGAAACGCTCATCGGTTCACATTCTCCTCGGTCAGCCCGGTGGCGGCGAAGGCGGCGTACGTCGGGGGGATGGTCGCCGCAGGGCCCACCCGGTCGGAGACGGCGTCCAGGGTCTTCAGGCCCATCCCGGTGTTGATCACCACGGTCTCCAGGGTGGGGTCCAGCTGGCCGGTCTCGACCAGCTTCTTCAGCACGCCGACCGTGGTGCCACCGGCGGTCTCGGTGAAGATGCCCTCGGTGCGGGCCAGCAGCAGGATGCCGTCGCGCACGGCGTCGTCGTCGATGTCCTCCACCGCTCCCCCGGAACGCCGGCAGACGTCCAGGACGTAGATGCCGTCCGCGGGATTGCCGATGGCCAGGCTCTTGGCGATGGTGTCCGGCTTCACCGGACGGATGGCGTCGGTGCCGCCCTTGAAGGCCACGCTCACCGGCGAGCAGCCGGTGGCCTGGGCGCCGAAGACCTTGTAGGGCTTGTCCTCGACCAGGCCCAGCTTGACCAGCTCACGGAACGCCTTGTCGACCTTGGTCAGCTGGGAGCCCGAGGCCACCGGGATCACGATCTGGTCCGGCAGCCGCCAGCCGAGCTGCTCGGCGATCTCGTAGCCCAGCGTCTTGGACCCCTCGGCGTAGTAGGGGCGCACGTTGACGTTGACGAACGCCCACCCCTCCTCCTCGCCGGCGATCTCGGAGGCGAGCTTGTTGACGTCGTCGTAGTTGCCGTCGACGGCCACCAGCGAGTCGGTGTAGACGGCGGAGTTGACCTGCTTGGCCCGCTCCAGGTTGCTCGGGATGAAGACCACGGTCTTCATCCCGGCCCGCGCTCCGGCCGCCGCCACCGCGTTGGCCAGGTTGCCCGTGGAGGGGCAGGCGAAGACCTTGCTGCCGAACTCCCGGGCCGCGCTCAGGGCGCAGGCCACGACGCGGTCCTTGAACGAGTGCGTGGGGTTGGTCGAGTCGTCCTTGACCCACAGGTTGTCGATGCCGAGCTCGCGCCCCAGGTTGTGGGCCTTGAGGAGCCGGGTGAACCCGGGCTCCATGTTCGGGCTCTGCTCGATGTCGTCCGGCACCGGCAGCAGTGCCTTGTAGCGCCAGATGTTCGCCGGGCCGGCCTCGATCTGCTCCCGCGTCACGGCGGGGAAGTCGTAGGCGATCTCCAGCGGGCCGAAGCACTCCGGACAGGCGTAGTGCGGACCGAGCTCGATCTTGTGGCCACACTCCCGGCAGGAGAGCCCGGTCGCATGACCGAAGGCGCCCTCGCGCAGGAACGGGGTGGTGCTCGGGGTGGCGGACTCAGTGGTCGCGGCGCTCATGAAGGACCTCCTTCTCATCTGCCCCGCACGGACCTCGCGCGAGTCGGAATTAGCACCGTTTCCGCGACTGGCGACTATGTCGCCAGGAGGCTCGCGGCGGTTGCCGGGACTTCTTCGGGCCGTTCCCTCAGTCCCTCTTGATGAGCTGGCACGAGCGTACGACGCCGTCTCAGAATGTGCACACGCGTCCCACATGTTGGCGCTCAGGCGGGGGAAACGGGTCCTTGCCGTCTCGAGGACGCAATGTCGTCCCTCAGCTGCCGCAGCAGGGCGAGCACGCCGTCGGGGCCGTCGACCACCAGGTCGGCGAGCTCGTTGAGGATGTCCGGCCCGTCACCGCCGTCGGAGCACACCACCATCGCCGGCATCCCCGCCGAGCGCAGGTCCCGGACCTGGTTGAAGGCCTCGATGTCGCCCAGGTCGTCGCCGGCGAAGAGGAACCCGCCGGCACCGAGGCGCTCCACCAGGCCGGCCACCGCCATCCCCTTGTGCATGCCCGGGGCCCTGACCTCGACGACCAGACGGCCCGGCTCGACGGTCAACCCGTGCCGACCCGCCACCTCCTGCACCACCGGCACGAGCCGCGCGAAGATCGTGGCCGGGTCGTCGAGCCGCCGGGTGTGCAGCGCCACTGCGAGGCCCTTCTGCTCGACGTACGCCCCGACGGCCTCGGCCCGGCGCAACAGCCAGGGCACCTCGCGCAGGAAGGCCGCCAGTCCCGCCGGCGGGCGAGGGGAGACGACCCGCCGCTCGCGGGAGCTCCAGCGCTCGTTGCCGTACTGGCCGAGCACCACGAACTCCTTGCCCATGTCGGCGATCCGGGTGCCGATCTCGTCCAGGTCTCCCAGCGCGAGCGCCTGACGGGCGGGCCGACCGGTGATCACGGCGATGCCGCCGACCAGCTCGGCGAGCTCGACCAGCAGCTCGGGGGCGTCAGGATGGATGTGCGCCTGTGTCGGGTCCTCGACAATCGGGGCCAGGGTGCCGTCGAAGTCGAGCCCGATCACCAGTTCTGGGGCGACGCGCACGAGATCGGCGTACAGCGCCGCCACCTCCGGGGTGGGGAACTCCATGCCCCCACTCAACCAGACTCAGCCGGTCAGGATGACAGTGAGGCGGTCGAGCTTCATCGGTGAGACGGCCGGCTGCACCCGCTGGACGCCCAGGTCGAGGGCCAGGAGCTCGGCCTCGGCCTTGAGCCGCTTGGGGAAGTAGACGGTGGTCCCGGGGACGGTGCCATACCAGTTGTCGGACCCGACGACCTGCCATCCGGCCCCGCTGACCTTCGCGGCGGTGCTGGCGGCGAGACCGCGGATCCCCGAGTTGTTGTAGACCTCGACGTAGACCTTGCCGCGCTCGATCACCGGCTCGGGCTCCACGGTCGGGGTCACCTCCGGCACCTCGGGGGCCGGCGGCTCGGTCACGGTCGGGTCGACCGCCGGGTCCTCGGCCCGCGAGACCGTCTCCACGCGACGCTCCTCGGCCGGGCGGTCCTTGGTGGCCACGAAGGCGATGCCGGCCATCGCGATCGCGATGATGCTGAGCATGACCAGCGGGGACGGGAACGCGACCCCGCGCTCGTCACGGCGACGGCTCATCTCAGACCTCGAAGCCGAGACGGCGGGCAGAGCGCTGGCGCTGACGCTGGGAGCGCAGCCGGCGCAGACGACGTACCAGGAGCGGGTCGGCCTCGAGGGCCTCCTCGCGATCGATGAGCGCATTGAGCACCTGGTAGTAGCGGGTCGAGCTCATGTCGAACTCGTCGCGGACGGCCTGCTCCTTGGCGCCGGCGTACTTCCACCAGTGGCGCTCGAACTCCAGGATCTTGCTGTCGCGCTCGCTCAGACCGCGGGTCGGCTCTTCCTCGTGACCGTGGAGGGCGTTCGCGGCGTCCATGTGCGTGTCTCCCCTGGATCTGCTGACGTGTCCGTGCCGTGCTCGCCCCACTGTAGGCGACGAACCACACCGATGTCATTCGCTTCGCCGAGTCGCGGCAGACCCGTGGCGAGAACATCCAACCGGGAGCCCGCGGCACCGGTCATACACGTCCGCGAACCGGACGCCGGTGCCGCCCACTAGGGTGTGGACGTGACCTCCACAGGCTCCGCCGATCTCGTCATCGTCGCCAACAGACTGCCCGTCGACCGGTTCGAGCAGCCCGACGGCACGCCGGGCTGGCGCCGCTCCCCCGGGGGGCTGGTCAGCGCCCTGGAACCGGTGCTGCGAGCCAGTGACGGAGCCTGGATCGGATGGCCCGGCGGCACCGAGGAGGACCTCGAGCCGTTCGAGGCCGACGGCATGGACCTGGTCCCGGTGCACCTGAGCGCCGACGAGGTCGAGGAGTTCTACGAGGGGTTCTCCAACGCCACCCTGTGGCCGCTCTACCACGACGTCGTGGCCAAGCCGGAGTTCCACCGCGAGTGGTGGGAGTCCTACGTCCGGGTCAACCAGCGGTTCGCCGAGAAGGCCGCTGCCGTCGCCGCCAAGGACGCCACCGTGTGGGTGCACGACTACCAGCTGCAGCTGGTGCCGCAGATGCTGCGCGACCTGCGGCCGGACCTGCGGATCGGCTTCTACCTGCACATCCCCTTCCCGCCCACCGAGCTCTTCCAGCAGCTGCCGTGGCGCCGTCAGGTGCTCGAGGGGCTCCTCGGTGCCGACCTGATCGGCTTCCAGCTGGCCGGCGGGGCCCAGAACTTCATCCGCCTGGTGCGCCAGCGCGTGGGCCACAAGACGCACCGCGACCTGGTCTACCTGCCCGACGGCCGGACCGTGCGCGCGGCGGCGTTCCCGATCTCCATCGACGCCGCCGACTTCGAGAAGCTCGCCCGCTCCGAGGGGGTGGAGCAGCGCGCCAAGGAGATCCGCGAGGCGCTGGGCAACCCCAAGAAGGTGTTCCTCGGCATCGACCGGCTCGACTACACCAAGGGCATCTACGCCCGACTGCGGGCCTACAGCGAGCTGCTCGCCGACGGGCACTTCGACGTCGAGGACGCGGTCTTCGTCCAGGTCGCGACCCCGTCGCGGGAGCGGGTCGAGCAGTACCGCATCCTGCGCGACGAGATCGACCGTCTGGTGGGTCGGATCAACGGCGACCTCGGCAAGATCGGCAGCCCGGCGATCTCCTACATGCACTCCTCCTTCCCGCGCGAGGAGATGGCCGCCCTCTACCGGGCCGCCGACATCATGGTCGTCACGCCGTTCCGGGACGGCATGAACCTGGTCGCCAAGGAGTACATCGCCTGCCGCTTCGACGGCCAGGGCGCGCTGGTGCTCTCCGAGTTCGCCGGCGCCGCCAACGAGCTGCGCCAGGCCTGGCTGATCAACCCCTACGACATCAACGGCATGAAGGCCGCCCTCCTCGACGCCTACAACGCCTCCCCCGGGAGCTCGCGCGCCGGATGAAGGCGATGCGCAAGACGGTGGTCGAGCACGACGTGAAGGCCTGGGCGGACAGCTTCCTCGAGGAGCTGTCCTCGGTGCGCCGCGACCACGGCAAGACGGTGCGCCCGGTCTCCCAGAGCTGAGCACCGCGAGCTGAGCTCAGGCGAAGGTGGTGGCGTGCGGGGCCGCCATCACCGCCAGCAGGTCCTCCTTCAGCGGACCGGAGAGCTCGCCCCAGCCGGGGCGGTAGCCGTAGACGTCGGCCAGCGAGACGGCGCTGCGCTGGCCGTCGAGGATGTCGATGTCGGCGACCGAGATGAACCCCGGGTGCGGCACCCCGACCGCCTCGGAGACCTTGATCAGGTCGCGCCGCAACGAGACGACGTAGTTGGCCAGGCGCTGCTGCTTCAGCCCCACGTCCAGCCCCCGGGTGTAGCGCGGGTTCTGGGTGGCCACCCCCACCGGGCAGTGGTCGGTGTGGCACTTCTGGGCCTGGATGCAGCCGACCGCCATCATCGCCTCACGGCCCACGTTGACCATGTCGGCACCCAGCGCGAAGGCCACCAGCGCGTTCTCGGCCAGCCCCAGCTTTCCCGCGCCGATGAAGGTCACCTCGTCGGTCAGCCCAGCCTCCGCGAAGCGCCGGTAGACCTGGCTGAACCCGACCCGGAACGGGTAGGCGACCGAGTCGGCGAAGATCATCGGCGCCGCTCCGGTGCCGCCCTCGCCGCCGTCGATGTTGACGAAGTCCACGCCCCGGGTGCGGTCGGACATCTCCTCCCCCAGCTCGTCCCAGAACTCCATGTTGCCCACGGCCGACTTGATGCCCACCGGCAGCCCGGTCTCGCTCGCCACGAGCTCGACGAAGTCCAGCAGGGAGTCGACGTCGTCGAAGGCGGTGTGCCGACTCGGGGAGGCGCAGTCCTGGCCCTCCGGGATACCGCGGATCGCCGCGATCTCGGCACTGACCTTCTCCCCCGGCAGCATCCCGCCCAGTCCGGGCTTGGCGCCCTGGGAGAGCTTGACCTCGATCGCCCGGACCGGGGCCGACTGCACCATGTCCTTGAGGCGGCCGAGGTCGAAGTTGCCGTGCTCGTCGCGGCAGCCGAAGTACGCCGTACCGATCTGGAAGACCAGCTCGCCGCCCGCCCGGTGGTACGGCGACAGCCCGCCCTCGCCGGTGTTCTGCAGGCAGCCCGCGATCTCGGCGCCGCGGTTCAGCGCCTCGATCGCCGCGCCGGACAGGGCACCGAAGCTCATCCCGGAGACGTTGACCACCGAGCGGGGCCGGAAGGCGTGGGTGCGTCCGCGAGGTCCGCCCAGCACCTTGGCCGAGGGCACCGAGACCCCCTCCTCGCCGTGCGGCGCGGTCACCGCGCCGGAGCCCATGAAGGTGCGGTGCTTGATGATCGGGTAGCCCGAGACCTGCTCGACGTCGTTGTCGGTGCCGAAGCCGAAGTAGTTGTTCTCCAGCTTGGAGCTGGCATAGATCCACCGGCGCTGGTCCCGGCTGAACGGGCGCTCCTCGTCGTTGCTGGTCACGATGTACTGCCGCAGCTCGGGCCCGACCGTCTCCGCCCAGTAGCGGAAGTGACCGACCACCGGGAAGTTGCGCAGGATCGCGTGCTTCTTCTGCGTCAGGTCGTAGGCGACCACCCCGCCCAGCGCCGTGGCCGCCACGCCTGCTGCTCCACGCCAGCTCATCTGCTCATCCGCTTCATGGCTCGTGTCTAGTCGCAGCGCCCAAGACTTGTCGAGCCGACCGGCGTCCAGCACCCGTCGGCGGGCTAGATTCGGGGCCATGGATCTGATCCCGAAGCCCGGTCAGGTCGTCTCCGCGGCCGGCAACGTCGCCAGCATGATGCTCTACGGCGGCCTGGCGGATCTGAGGCCCACGCCCCGCACCCTGATCGACGAGGGCGAGCTGCGCGAGCTCTACCACTACCGTCCCGAGGCCGGCAGGCCCGAGCACGGCGACCCGGTGCTACTGGTGACCCCGCTGGCTGCCCCGGCGATCTGCTACGACCTGCGCCGTGGGTGCTCGCTGGTGGAGCACCTGGTGGCGGGCGGGCGGCTGACGTACCTGGTGGAGTACGGCCCGGTCTCCTTCCGCGACCGCAACCTGGGCATGGAGCACTGGGTCGAGGAGGTGCTGCCGAGCGCCGTCGAGGAGGTCTCCCGGCACGCGGGAGGACGCCCGGTGCACGTGGTCGGCTGGAGCCTCGGCGGCATCTTCGCCCTACTCGCCGCCGCCGACCGGCCCGGACTGCCGATCGCCTCGCTCACGGTGCTGGGGACGCCGTTCGACGTGCGCAAGGTGCCCCTGGTGGCCCCGGTGCGCCCGCTGCTCAACCTCACCGCGGCCGGGGGTCCGGTCAACCGGCTCTACCAGGCCCTGGGTGGCGCGCCGCAGCCCCTGGTGCGCTGGGCCTTCCAGCTCACCAGCGTCCAGAAGATCCTCACCCGACCCCTGGTCACCGTGCAGCACCTCGACGATGCCGAGTACCTCTCCCAACTCGAGGCGGTGGACCGGTTCGTCGCCAACATGGCCGCCTACCCGGGCCGCACCTTCGGACAGCTCTACCACCGCTTCATCCGGGCCAACGGCTTCGCCGAGGGCGAGTTCGAGCTCGGCGGCCGGACCATCCGGGTCGCCGACATCAGCGCCCCGGTCCTGCTCTTCGGGGGGCTCACGGACGGGATCGCCCCCATCGCCTCGATCCGCGCCGGGATCCCCCTGCTCACCGGCGCCGAGGAGGTCCGCTTCGAGATGGTGCCCGGGGGCCACCTGGGGATGCTCACCGGGCGCCAGGCACGCCACAGCACCTGGCGGGTGCTGGACGAGTGGCTCGACCAGTGGTCGGCCCGCCCCGCGCCGGCGAGGAAGAGCAGGGCGAAGAAGGCCCCAGCAAAGAAGGCCGCTGCGAAGAAGCGCGCCGCGGGGAAGTCCACAGGCGACGCCGCCCAGCCCGGCATCGGCGCTAACCCGGCGCGCCGCTACGGCTCGGGAGGGTCGCGAGCGCTCGCGCGCTGATACCGCCCCGGGGTCGCCCCTGACCCCTAGGGTGCCGACATGAGCCAGACCCGTGTGCCTGACACCTCCGTGCTTCCGGGCAGCGTGCGCTTCGGCTACGGCTCGGGCTCGGTGGCCACCGGCGCCTTCGGCACGGTGCCGGGCCTGATGCTGCTGCCGTTCCTGACCGACAGCCTCGGCATCGCGGCGCTGTGGGCCGGGGCGATCGTGTTGCTCCCCAAGCTCTGGGACGTCGTCCTCAACCCGGTGGCGGGACGGATCAGCGACCGCACGGTCGACGCCCGCGGTCCGCGCCGCCCGTGGCTGCTGCGCGCCGGCCTCCTGCTGGCCCCGTGCTTCGCGTTGATCTTCGCCGCGCCCGAGATGGGCTCCCAGGTCGCGGAGGCGGCCTGGGTGCTGGTCTTCTTCCTGGCCGCCGCGACGGCTTACGCGTTCTTCCAGGTCCCCTACGTGGCGATGCCCGCGGAGATGACCGACTCCTACGACGAGCGCACCCGGTTGATGACGTGGCGGGTGGCGATCCTCGCCCTCACCATCATGGTCGCCGGCGCGACCGCGCCGCTGATCCGCGACGGCGTCGGAGGCCGCGACGGCTACCGGGTGATGGGTCTGGTGATGGCCCTGGTCATCGTCGCCGGGGTGATCGCCTCCTACCGGGGCACCCGGAACGCTCCGGTCGGCTCCGTGACCGCGGGCGCCGGCACGCTGGGTGAGCAGCTGCGGGTCGTCGCCGGCGCCCGGGACTTCCGGCTGCTGCTCACCACCTTCGTCCTGCAGGCGCTGGCCACCGGCTGCATGCTGGCCGGGGTCGACTACCTCGCCGGCGACGTCCTGGACAGCTCGGGTGCCTCGACGGTGCTCTTCGTCTGCTTCGTCGGTCCGGCCCTGGTCCTCACCCCGGTGTGGGCCAGGCTGGGCGCGCGGATCGGCAAGAAGCGCGGGTACGTCGCCTCCTCCCTGGTGCTGGCGGCGGGCGCCATGCTGGCCGCGACCGCGCAGTCCGCCCCGGCGGCCGTGGTGTTCGCCGCCACCGCCCTGGTGGGCGTCGGCTACGCGGGGTGCCAGGTCTTCCCGATGGCGATGCTGCCGGACACGGCCGCCGCCGACACCCGGCGTACGGGTGAGAACCGGGTCGGCGTCTACACCGGCGTCTGGACGGCCGGCGAGACCCTCGGCCTCGCGCTGGGGCCGGGCGTCTTCGCGGTCGTGCTGGCGCTGGGCGACTACCGCTCCTCCACCGACGGCGCAGCCCTCCAGCCGGGCTCCGCGCTCACCGCGATCACCCTGGGCTTCAGCCTGCTGCCCGCGACACTCACCCTGCTCAGCCTGTGGTGGCTGCGCCGCTACACCCTCGGCGCGGCCGAGGTCGACACCACCCTGGAGGAGACCCGTGCCTGAGGCAGCCCCTGACGCCCTGGCTCGCCTGCACGAGCTGCAGCGCGCCGACCTGCCGGTGCACGGCGGTCGCACCCTGGCCTACGTCTACGACTCCGGCCTGGCCGAGGTGGACCGGATCGGGCGCGAGGCGGTCGCGGCGTACGCCGGGTCCAACGGCCTGGACCCCACCGCCTTCCCGAGCCTGCTGCAGATGGAGAACGAGCTGGTCGGGTTCGCCGCGACCCTGCTCGACGCCCCGGCGCAGGCAGTGGGCACGGTGACCTCCGGAGGGACCGAGTCGGTGCTGCTCGCCGTGCAGGGGGCGCGTGACGCCCGGCCGGAGATCGAGCGTCCCTCGATGGTGCTCCCGGAGACGGCGCACGCGGCCTTCCACAAGGCCGCCCACTACTTCGGGGTGCGGGCGGTCCTGGTCCCGGTGGGTGCGGATTTCCGCGCCGACCCCGTGGCGATGGCCGCCGCGATCGACGAGACCACCGTGCTGGTGGCCGCCTCCGCGCCCTCCTACGCCCACGGCGTGGTCGACCCGGTGCCGGAGATCGCGGCTGCCGCGGCAGCCGCCGGGGTGCGTTGCCACGTCGACGCCTGCATCGGCGGCTGGGTGCTGCCGTACGCCGCCCGGCTGGGCCGTGCCGTGACGCCGTGGACCTTCGCGGTCGAGGGAGTCACCTCCATCTCGGTGGACACCCACAAGTACGCCTACGCCCCCAAGGGCACCTCGGTGCTGCTGCACCGCTCGCCGGCGCTGCGCCGTCCGCAGTACTTCGCCTCGGCCGCGTGGCCGGGCTACACCATGCTCAACTCGACCCTGCAGTCCACGAAGTCCGGTGGCCCACTGGCCGGCACCTGGGCAGTGGTGACCACGTTGGGCGACGAGGGCTACCTCCGGCTGGCCGCCGAGGTGCTCGAGGCGGTGGACCGGATCGTCGCCGGGCTGGCGGCCCTGCCCGAGCTGCGGCTGGTGGTCGCGCCGGACTCGACCCTGGTGGCACTGGCCTGCGACGAGAGCTGCGACCCGTTCACCGTCACCGACGAGATGGCGAGCCGCGGCTGGTACGTCCAGCCCCAGATGTCCTACGGCGACCAGCCGGCGACGCTCCACCTCTCGGTCAGCGCCGCCACCGGAGCGCACGTGGACGAGCTGTTGACGGCCCTGGCGGAGTCGGTGGCGGCCGCGGCGGAGGTCGGGCCGGTCCGGGTCGACCCGGACGTGGTGGCGTTCGTGGAGGCCCTCGACCCGTCGACCCTGAGCGAGGAGGACTTCGACGGTCTCCTCGCCGCGTCCGGACTCATCGGCGACCCGGGCGCCGGCCTGGCGCTGCCCGAGCGGATGGCCGAGGTCAACGCGCTGCTGGATGTGGCCTCGCCGGGGATGCGGGAGGCACTGCTGGTGGCGTTCCTGGATCGGCTGGCCAGACCGGTCAGGTGAGGTGCGCACCGACCCCGGGCGCTAGGTTCTGCCCTCATGGGAGCAGACACCGAACGCGGTCTCGACTCGCTCGTGGCCCGAGGGCTGATGGCGCCGGACTGGGCCGAGGCCCTGGCGCCGGTGGAGGACCGGATCGTGGCGCTGGGTGGCTTCCTGCGCGAGGAGGTGGCCGCCGGGCGGCCGTATCTGCCTGCCGGTGAGGGGATCTTCCGCGCCTTCGTCCGTCCGCTCTCCGAGGTCCGCGTGCTCGTGGTGGGTCAGGACCCCTACCCGACGCCGGGCCACCCGATCGGGCTGAGCTTCGCGGTGGCACCCGACGTACGGCCGTTGCCGCGGAGCCTGGTCAACATCTACCGCGAGCTGCACGACGATCTCGGTCACGCCCCGGCGCCGCACGGCGACCTGAGCTCCTGGGCCGACCAGGGGGTGATGCTGCTGAACCGGGTGCTCACGGTGCGCCCGGGCGAGCCCGCATCGCACCGGGGACGCGGCTGGGAGGCCGTCACGGACTGCGCGATCAGGGCGCTCGCCGAGCGCGGCGGCCCCTGCGCGGCGATCGTGTGGGGTCGGGACGCGCAGACGCTGAAGCCCCTCCTGGGCAGCATCCCGTGGGTGGAGTCGGCGCACCCCTCGCCACTGTCCGCCTCGCGCGGATTCTTCGGCTCGCGTCCCTTCAGCCGGGCCGACCGGCTGCTGCAGGAGCAGGGCGGGTCGCCGCTGGACTGGACCGTGAAGTGACAACTGCCGGAATAAAGTTGAACTCTCAATTATTATGTCGTCATGACCCGGATGCCCGCGCTCTACATCGGCCACGGAGCCCCGCCGCTCCTCGATGACCCCGTGTGGTCCGGCGAGCTCGCAACCTGGGCCGAGCAACTGCCCCGCCCCAAGGCGATCCTGATCGTCAGCGCCCACTGGGAGTCGGCTCCGGTGAGCCTGACCGCCAGCGGTGCCGAGCTGGTCTACGACTTCGGCGGCTTCGCACCCAAGTACTACAACATGCGCT
Organism: Nocardioides houyundeii; assembly: GCF_002865585.1. Taxonomy (NCBI): domain Bacteria; kingdom Bacillati; phylum Actinomycetota; class Actinomycetes; order Propionibacteriales; family Nocardioidaceae; genus Nocardioides; species Nocardioides houyundeii. The sequence goes on from NZ_CP025581.1 coordinate 3,005,925, forward strand.
ACGACACCCCCGACTCCACGGCCCTGGCGGCCCGGATCGCCGCGATGATGCCGGACAACCAGCCGGTGCACCAGCACGTCTCCCGCGGCCTCGACCACGGTGCCTGGGTGCCGCTGAAGATCATGTTCCCCGCAGCCGACATCCCCGTCGTCCAGATGTCCCTGCCCACCCACGACCCCGCTGCTCTGCTCAAGCTCGGCGAGCGGCTCCGGCCGCTGCGCGACGAGGGCGTGCTCATCATGGGCTCCGGCTTCCTGACCCACGGACTCCCGTTCCTCAAGGAGTTCCGGATCGACGCCGCCGCGCCGGGCTGGTCCAGGGAGTTCGACGCCTGGGCCGCCGAGGCCCTGGCTCGCGGCGACGTCGACGAGCTCGCGGCGTACCGCTCCAAGGCACCCGGGATGCCCTACGCCCACCCGACGGTGGAGCACTACACACCCCTCTTCGTGACCCTCGGTGCGGCCACCGTCGCCGACGAGCCCGGGGAGCAGCGGGTCGACGGATTCTGGATGGGACTGTCCAAGCGGTCGCTGCAGGTCGCCTGAGTCCCTGCTGGCGGTTTCGCCGGGGCCCCGGCGAAACCCGCACCTCGACACCGTTGCACCGCTCAAGATGTGTCAGGTTCGTGCGGGATGATGTCCTCACACCGCCTTCAGCGCCAGCGCAGTTCGCAGTCGCCGAGCCGTGATCTCAGGCGTGGCCAGATCAGGCCAGGTGAATCGGATCATCCCCGCGCCTGTCAACTCCCGCATCCGGTCCTCCCGGCGCTTCTCGCGGAACACCGCACCGCCGGCGGTCTCGCCCGGGCGCAGGTAGCGGCCGTACTTGACCGCGCCGTCGAACTCCCCGAGCAAACATTGCCTCGGCCACCAGAAGTCGCTGACTCCCACGAGTCGCCCGCTCTCGTCATGCACCTCATGTTGAAGCACCGGCTCGGGAAGGCGACACCGCCAGCAGAGCAAGCGCACGCGCGTCTCCCCCACCGACATGGAGCCCGGACGAGCGAGCCGGACCATCATCTGCAGGCGCAGGGTGTGCGGCCAGTGCTTCATCCGCTCGAACGCGGCCCACGTTGCCGCCAGGTCGCCCGCAGGACGGGCGAGCTGCGAGTCCAGGACGACAACGCCGGGCTCCAGATCCACCGAGGAGGCGACTTCCAGCGACGCCCGCACCGGTTCGACCGTCAGTACGTCGTTCACGGTGACAAGGTCTCGATCCTCGATCGCTCCCTGGTGATAGACGACGTCGTTGGTCGTGCGACCCGAAGCGCCGCCGAGCATCGTCAGGTGCACGCGATCCAGCGGCGTCCTGAACATGGCCAGCTCGTGCAGCGAAGCGGCCGAGCAGTGGCTCACCGCCACGGACCCCGGGCGGTGGCTCAGCAGGACAGCTTGCACGTGCAGCCGGTGCCGCTCCTCCGCAGACGCTGAGTCCCACAGCGACTGGTCGACGTACGCACCGTGTCGGATCCGGTGCACGACCCGCTCCTTGCGGGCGCGCACCAGATCCCGGTCGCGATAGCCCAGGTCGAGGGCGTCCCGACGCAGAAACACTCCGTGTCGTCGGATGCTGAAGAGGTCGTCCATGGCGCAGCGCCTGCCCGGTATGTCCGACTCCAATCAGGTGCTCATGCTGGCCTGTGGAGAAGGACCGCGGGCACCGTGCTCGGCTCGCCTGTGGACACGCGGTGGCCATGCCAGCCGGGTCCGGCGGATCGAACTTCCCCTGGGAAACGTGCAGTTCCGGACTGTTGCAACAGGGTGGAGGTGCAGGTTTCACCGGGGACCCGGTGAAACTGTCCGGAGGCCGGTTTGCTGGGGCGAGCCACCGGGGTCGAGACTGACCGCGTGAAGATCCTCTCAATCCAGTCCCACGTGGCCTACGGGCACGTCGGCAACTCCGCTGCCGTGTTCCCGCTCCAGCGTCGCGGGCACGAGGTGTGGCCGGTGCACACGGTCACGTTCTCGAACCACACGGGCTACGGCGCGTGGGGCGGGCCGCTGCTGGCGCCCTCGGACGTGGCTGAGGTGATCTCCGGGATCGCGGACCGCGGCGTGCTGGGAGAGGTCGACGCCGTACTGTCGGGCTACCAGGGCGGGGCGGGGATCGCGGACGTGATCCTGTCTGCGGTCGCCCAGGTCAAGGCGGCGAACCCGGCGGCGACCTACACCTGCGACCCGGTGATGGGCAACGCGAAGTCGGGCTGCTTCGTGCACCCCGACATCCCGCCGCTGATCCGGGAGCGAGTGGTGCCCGCGGCCGACATCATCACTCCCAACCAGTTCGAGCTGGGCTTCCTCACCGACACCTCGCCGGCGGACCTCGACTCCACGCTGGCCTCGGCCGACGCTGCCATGGCGATGGGTCCGAGCACCGTGCTGGTGACCAGCGTGGAGCGACCGGAGCGGCCCGAGGGCACCATCGAGATGCTCGCGGTGACCGCCGAGGGGGCCTGGATCGTGCAGACTCCGCACCTGCCGTTCAAGGCCAACGGGTCCGGGGACGTCACCGCCGCCCTGTTCACCGCCCATCTGCACGAGACCGGGTCGCCGGCCCGGGCGCTGGCCGCGACCACCTCCAGCGTCTTCGACCTGCTGCAGAACACCCTCGACTCCGGGGAGCGCGAGCTGCAGCTGGTCCAGTCCCAAGAGGTGTTCGCCCACCCGCGGCTGCAGTTCGAGGTTCGACAGGTCCGCTGAGTCGTCTCGCCTTCATTGCTGACTACGATGTGCGGGCGTCGCTCCGCGCGGGTCGATGCACGCCGGTGTAGCTCAGTTGGTAGAGCGCCATACTTGTAATATGGATGTCGCGGGTTCGACTCCTGTCACCGGCTCCACGCAGGATGTACCCATGACGCTCCTCGGCCAGCCGCACCACGACGGCTCCCGTGTCTACCTCGACTCAGGCCGCGGACCCGACACCTCTCCCGAGCTCGGCGACCTGGTGACGCTGCGCGTGCGCACGGATCCCACCGACCCGGTGGAGGAGATCTGGATCCGTACGACGTACGACGCGGAGCCGGTCTTCCACCCGATGCTGCGGCACGACGACGGCACGTGGTGGCACGGCACGATCTCGGTGCACAGCCCCGTCACCCACTACCGGTTCCTGCTGTGCCGTGGCGCCACCCAGCAGTGGCTGACCGGAGCCGGGCTGGTCGACCACGACGTCCCGGACGCCTACGACTTCAAGGTCTCCGCCTTCCCCGACGCGCCCGACTGGAGCCGCGACGGCATCATCTACCAGGTCTTCCCCGACCGCTTCGCCCGTTCAGAAGCCGCGGACGCGCGCCCGACGCCGGCCTGGGCGGTCCCGGCCGAGTGGGACGACGAGGTGATCTTCGAGCCCGCCGACCCGCGCACCCCGCTGCAGCTCTTCGGCGGGGACCTGGACGGGCTGACCGAGCACCTGGACCACGTCGCGGAGGTGGGCGCCGACATCGTCTACACCACCCCGGTCTTCCCCGGCGAGAGCAACCACCGCTACAACGCCTCCACCTTCACCCGCATCGATCCGCTGCTCGGTGGCGACGAGGCGTACGCCAAGCTCAGCGCCGCCGTGCACGAGCGTGGCTGGCGCATCCTGGGCGACCTCACGACCAACCACACCGGGGACACCCACGAGTGGTTCGTCACCGCGGCCACCGACCCACGCTCCCCCGAGCGGGGCTTCTACTACTTCCGCGACGGCGGGCACTACGAGACCTGGATGGGGCACAGCACGCTCCCCAAGCTCAACCACGCCGACCCGGCCCTGCGGGCCAAGATGGTCGAGGGACCCGACTCCGTGGTGGCGCGCTGGCTGCGCCCGCCCTTCGAGCTCGACGGCTGGCGGATCGACGTCGCGAACATGACCGGACGTCTCGGCGCCGTCGACCTCACGCACGAGGTCGCCCGCGCGGTCCGGCGCACCACCGAGGCCGAGCGAGCCGACGCCCTGGTCATCGGCGAGCACAACCACGACGCCACCGGCGACGTCGACGGGGACGGCTGGCACGGGGCGATGAACTACTCCGGCTTCTCCTGGCCGGTCTGGTCCTGGCTGCGCGACCCGGGTTCCCCGGCACGGGCCTTCGGCCGGCCGGTGCCGGTCCCGCGACGCGACGGCCACGCACTGGTCCGGGCGCTGCAGGACTGGCAGGGCACGCTCGGCTGGCGCGCCACCAGCAACGGCTGGAACATCCTGGGCTCCCACGACAGCGCCCGGATCCGCACGGTGGTCGGCTCGGCCGCGGTGCACCGCGTGGCCGCGGGCCTGCAGTTCACGATGCCCGGCGTCCCGATGGTCTTCGCCGGCGACGAGATCGGCCTCGAGGGGGTGCTCGGGGAGGACTCGCGCCGCACCATGCCCTGGCACCGCCGCGACTCCTGGGACCACGACACGCTGGCGACGTACTCCGCCCTGGCGCGGGTACGCCGGGAGCACGTCGCCCTGCGCCGGGGCGGCCTGCGCTGGGCCCACGTCTCGCCGGACGCGGTCGCCTACCTCCGCGAGCACCCGGAGGGCACGCTGCTGGTGATCGCCCGACGGGCCGGCGGACCCGCGATCGCCGACCTGCCGGCGGGCGACCTGGTGCTGAGCACCGCCGAGATCGACGCGGAGCCGGGGGCCGCCTCGTCCGGACCCGTCCTCACCATCCACCGCCTGCACTGAGTCTCGGGCGCCTCGATCCGGCGTACGCTGCCCAGATGGCTCTCAGGATCGTGGCCAACCGGCCGGACACCGCCATCTTGAGGCTGCCGTGGCACACGCCTCTTCAGGAGTGGGACGAGGAGTGGGTGGTCCCCTTCCCCCGGGGCCTATCGCGGCACGTGGTCCGCATCATCCGGCTCGGCGCCAGGACCTACGCGGTCAAGGAGACGCAGGAGCCCATCGCCTTCCACGAGTACGGGATGCTCCGCGACCTGGCCCGGCTCGACCTGCCGGCGGTGCAGCCGCAGGCCGTGGTCACCGGCCGCGTGGACCACCAGGGTGCAGCGCTGCCGGCCGCACTCGTCACCGAGCACCTGCGCTTCTCGCTGCCCTATCGCAGCCTGTTCTCGCACGGCGTCACCGCGAACAGCGTCCCGTCCCTGATCGACGCCCTGGTGGTGCTGCTGGTCCGCCTCCACCTGGCCGGGTTCTACTGGGGCGACGTGTCGCTGTCGAACGTGCTGTTCCGGCGCAACGCCGGGGAGTTCGCCGCCTATCTCGTCGACGCCGAGACCGGTGAGCTGCACGGCAGCGTCAGCGACCGGATGCGTGAGCACGACGTGACCCTCGGCACCGAGAACGTCTTCGCCGAGCTGCTGGATCTCCAGGCCAGCGGCCAGGTCTCGGGAAGCCTGGACCCGCACGAGGTCATCACGCTGCTCCGCGACCGGTACGCCGTCCTCTGGGGTGAGCTGACGGAGTCCGAGGAGTTCCCGCTCGAGGAGATGTGGCACATCGAGCAGCGGATAGAGCGGCTCAACGAGCTCGGCTTCGACGTGGACGAGCTCGACATCGTCACCGACTACGACGGGGACCGGGTGCGGATCCAGCCGCGGGTCGTCGAGCTCGGGCACCATGCCCGCGAGCTGCAGGCCCTGACCGGGATGTCGGTGGAGGACAACCAGGCGCGCCGGCTGCTCAACGACCTGGCCTCCTACACCGCCACCCACGACCTGGGCCGCGAGGACCGGCACCTGGTGGCGAACCGTTGGCTCACCGAGGTCTTCGAGCCCATCGTCGCGATGGTGCCCGCCGAGGCACGCGGCAAGCTCGAGCCCGCGGAGCTGTTCCACGAGATCCTGGTGCACCGCTGGTACCTCTCCGAGCAGGCCGGTCACGAGGTCGACATCCTGGAGACCGCGCGGGACTACGTCGACCGCTTCCTGCCGCACAAGCCAGACGAGGCGATCACGCCGGTCATCCCGGACTGAGCGCCTCTCCCCCCAGGTCCAGTCGGGCCACCACCATGGCTGCGATCCGCGCCGGCGACAGGGCGACGTCCACGACCATGCCGGGCTCGTCCGGCGCGAGCGGCTCCAAGGTGTCGAGCTGGCTCTCCAGCAGCGTGGGCGGCATGAAGTGCTCCCGAGCCGACATCCGCTGGAGCAGCAGCCCCTTGTCGCCGACCATGTGCACGAAGAACGTGCCCGCCCCGCCACGGCGCAGCACCTCGCGGTAGGAGCGACGCAGCGCCGAGCAGCTGATGATCGTCGGCGTGCCGCGCTCGTCGCGCTCCTTGGTCCAGGCGGCCAGCGACTCCAGCCACCCCCAGCGGTCCTCGTCGGTGAGCGGTCGCCCCGACTCCATCTTGGCGATGTTCTCCGGGGGGTGGAAGTCGTCTCCCTCGGCCAGCTCCCAGCCCAGCTGCTCGGCCACCGCGGTCGCGGCGGTGCTCTTGCCAGATCCCGAGACCCCCATGAAGACCAGGTGCAGCGGGGTCCCCTGGGGGCTCCCGGGCGTCATCCGACCAGCCACAGTCCGCAGGCGAGCACGAAGATCGACAGGCCCAGCGTCGTCTCCATCACCGTCCACGTCCGCAGGGTGGTCTTGACGTCCATCCCGAAGAACCGGCCGACCAGCCAGAAGCCGGAGTCGTTGACGTGGCTGAGCACCGTGGCGCCGGCGGCGATCGCCATCACCAGTGCGACCAGCTGCACCGACGACGGGTCGTCGGTGACCACCGCCGCCGAGATCAGTCCAGCGGTGGTGGTCAGCGCCACCGTGGCCGACCCCTGGGCGACGCGCAGGATCGTGGCGATCACGAACGCCGAGACGATCAGCGGCAGCCCGAGGTCCGCCAGCGAGTCCGACAGCGCTGCGCCGATCCCGCTGTAGCGCAGCACGCCGCCGAACATCCCGCCGGCACCGGTGATCAGGATGATGGCGCAGATCGGGCCGAGCGCGTCGTTGAGGATCGACTCGACGTCGGCCAGCGAGTGACCCCTCGTGCCCAGGGTGTACGTCGCGACCAGCAGCGTGATCAGCAGCGCGACCGGCGTCTGTCCCACGAAGATGACCGCGTCGACCAGCGCGCCCTCCTCGTCGAGGTCGCCGGCGGTCCGCAGCGTGCTGAGGATCGTGTTGGCGCCGATGAGCACCAGTGGCAGGAGCAGGATCGCCAGCACGTGCACGAACGACGGCGGGGTGCGACGCTGCTCGGCGCCGTCACCCTCGGCCGCGTCGGTGGAGGATCCGCCGCGGTGCCCGGTCAGGACGCTGTCGTCGATCGGCACGTACACCTTGCCGGCGTACGCCTGGGTGAACAGGTAGACGCCGACGTACCAGGCGATGACCGCGACGGGGACCCCGATCAGGGTGGTGAGGCCGATGCTGGCCCCGACCTCGGTGGCGGCGGTGACCGGGCCGGGGTGCGGCGGGACGATGGCGTGCATGGCCGCGAAGGCGCCGGCAGCCGGCAGCGCGTAGAGGAGCACCGAACCGCCGAAGCGCGTGGCGACGGAGAAGATGATGGGCAGGAAGACCACCAGACCGGCGTCGAAGAAGATCGGCAGACCGAAGAGCAGCGCGGCCACACCGAGCGCCAAGGGCGCCCGATGTTCCCCGAACCGGCTGATCAGGGTGTCGGCCAGCACCTGCGCACCGCCGGTCACCTCCAGCAGTCGGCCGATCATTGCGCCCAGACCGACCAGCAGGGCCACGGTGCCAAGCGTGGAGCCGAAGGCTCCCACCGCGACTCCGGCGACGTCGGCCAAGGGCACGCCCGAGGCGATCGCGGTGCCGAAGCTGACCAGCACCAGGGCCACGAAGGCGTGCATCTTCAAGGCGATGATCAGCACCAGCAGGACCACGATCCCCGCAGCCGCGATGAGCAGCAGCGTCGCCGAGCCGTACGCCGGTTCCATGGGATCCATGGACGACTCCTCCCGAGAGCAGGTGTGATGTGCAGCACGCTAGCGGAGCGGGCAGACGACGCCTACCGTGTCGGCCCCGAATGGGAGGGTGGACCCCGTGACCGCACCCGAACCCCTCCTCGCTCGCCTCGGCCGCAGCACGGCGCGCCACCGCCTGGCCTACGCCCTCACCTGGCTGGTCCTGGTGGTGGTCGGGTTCGTGACCAGCCTGGGGCTGCTCGGTGGCGACTCGCTCTTCGACCGGCTGCAGAGCGGCGACATCGTGGCGCCGGGCGAGGCCCAGGTCGGGCGCGACCTGGTCGCCAGCGCCGACGAGAGCGCCCTGACGGTGATGCTGCGGGTGGACGGCGCCGACCTGAGCGACCCCGCCCTGGCCAAGGCGGTGCAGGAGACGGTCGCCCGGGTCGAGGCGGTCGACGGCGTCGGCGAGGTGACCTCGCCGATGACCACTCCGGGCTGGCCCACCTCCCCTGAGTCGTTGGCGCTGGTGGCCGACCAGGACCCGGCCAGCGGCTCCTTCCTGATCGTCGCGGGCAGCGGCAGCGAGCCGGGCAGCGAGCTGCAGGACGAGATCGTCGAGGAGCTGGAGCTGGCCGCCCAGGACCTGCTCACGCCGTACTCGCAGGCGCGCACCCTGGGCGGGACCGGGCTCCTGGTCGACGACGTCGTGACCCAGATCGCCGACGACCTCAAGACCGGCGAGGGCATCGCCCTGCCCCTGTCGCTGCTGCTGATGGTCTTCGTCTTCGGCGGCTTCATCGCCGCCGGCATGCCGATCGCCGGGGCCATCGCCTCCATCGCCGGCGGGCTGAGCATCCTGCTCGGCTTCTCGCACCTGATCGACCTCGACGCCTCGGTGGTCAACATCGTCACCGTGATGGGGCTGGCGCTCTGCATCGACTACGGGCTGCTGCTGGTCAGCAGGTTCCGCGAGGAGATCTCCCGGGTCGCCCCGGGGGTGCCGCACTCCGACCTCACTGACGCCCAGGTCGAGGACGCGGTCGCCGGAGCCGTGGCGACCGCCGGTCGCACCGTCCTGTTCTCCGCCCTGATCGTGGGCATCTCCCTGTCGGGCCTGATGCTCTTCGAGGCCCCGATCATGCGCGCGATCGGCGCCGCCGGCGTCTCGATCGTGCTCGTCGCCCTGATCGTCGCCCTGACCCTGGTGCCCGCCCTGTGCGCCCTCGGGGCGCGACGCCTGGGCACCCGTCGGGGCGCCGAGGCCGCCCCCGACGAGGGTGTCTTCAGCCGTCTGGCGGCCCTGGTGCAGCGACGTCCCGCCCTGACCACGCTGGCCAGCGTGGCCGTCCTGCTCTTCCTGGCCATGCCCGCCCTGGACCTGCGGCTCAACGCCTCGGGGGTCGAGCTGCTCCCCGAGGGCGCCGAGCAGCGGGTCTTCTTCGAGGGGGTCGAGGAGGACTTCCCAGCCCTGGACACCCCGTCGGTCACGGTGGTGGCCCAGGCCGACCCGGAACAGGCCGCCGCCTGGGTCCCCGAGCTCGAGGCCCTGCCGGGAGTCCTGTCGGTGACGCCACCGAAGGAACTCAGGCCGGACCTCGTCACCATCGGCCTCCAGACCGAGGGGGGCGACATGGGCGACGCGGCCCGCGAGGTGGTGCGCACCCTGCAGGGTGGCGAGGCAGCCGGCTTCCCCACCTGGGTCACCGGCCAGACAGCCTCCCTGGTCGACTTCACCGACTCCGTCGGCGACCGGGCTCCCTGGGCGGCGCTGTGGATCGCGACCGCCACCTTCGCGCTGCTCTTCCTGCTGACCGGCAGCGTCGTCATCCCGCTCAAGGCGCTGATCCTCAACATCGTCTCGCTGGGCGCGAGCCTGGGGGTGCTCGTCTGGGTCTTCCAGGAGGGGCACCTGGAGTCGGTGCTGGGCTTCAGCTCCGTGGGCGGGATCGAGTCGGTGATCCCGCTGCTGGTGCTGGCCTTCGGGTTCGGCCTGTCGATGGACTACGAGGTCTTCCTGCTCGCCCGCATCATCGAGCTGCACGAGCAGGGGCACGACGACGACACCGCGGTCCGGCTGGGCCTGCAGCGCTCCGGGAGGATCATCACCTCGGCGGCGGTCATCATGGTGATCGTCTTCTCCGGCTTCGCCGCGGGCCAGATGCTGGTGATCAAGGAGACCGGTTTCGCCCTCGCCGTGGCGGTGCTGATCGACGCCACCCTGGTCCGGATGATCATCGTGCCGGCCACCATGACGATGCTGGGCAGGTGGAACTGGTGGGCGCCGGCCTGGATGAAGCGGGTCCACGCCAAGTACGGCGTGCGCGAGCACTCCTCCCCCGTGGCGGCACGGGGGGCGTGAGTGCGGCCTCAGATGATGGAGAGCCGCTCCAGCAGGAACAGGAACGCCACCGCGAACGCGTTGTCGTCGGTCTCGGCACGCACCACGTCCCAGTCGACCTGCTCGCGCAGTGCCCGCGCGACCGGCATCAGCCGGCCGAAGTCGCAGTAGCGCTCGTCCATCGCGTGCAGCTTCTGCACCATCAGCCGGGTGGCCGGGAGCACCGGCATCACCACCGAGATGACCTCGATGTGGTCGGCGTCGGCGAGCATCGCGCGCTCGGCCGGGATGGTGGCGTCGCGATGGATGACGTCGACCATGACGTCGTCGGTGAAGACCTTGAACAACCAGTCCTCGGGTGGCTGCACCACCTGGAAGCCGCGCTCCGCCAGCAGGCTGGCCACCTGGGGCGCGTCCTCCTCGGCCACCACGAAGTCGACGTCGTGCTCCGGCTCGGGGCCGCCCCGGGCCCACGAGGCGTACCCGCCGGCGAGCGCGAACGGCAGGCCGATCTCCTTGAGGGCGACCGCGACACGCTTCAGCGCCTCGCGAAGGTTCTCCTGCTCGACGTCGATCACGCGCACACGCTACCGAGGCTGGCAGAGTGGAGGCATGCGGGTCACCACGTTCAACATCTTGCACGGCCGCTCACCCGACGACGACCAGGTCGACCTGGCCCGCTTCTGTGAGGCGATCGCGAGCCTGGACGCCGACGTCCTGGCGCTCCAGGAGGTCGACCGCAACCAGGCCAGGTCCGCGGGCGCAGACCTGACCGCCCTGGCGGCAGAGGCCATGGGCGCCCAGGACCATCTCTTCGTCGCGGCCCTGCACGGCAACCCCGGGGTCTGGATGGCCGCCGACGGTGACGAGCAGCCCGACGCCGCGGGGTACGGCGTGGCCCTGCTCTCCCGCTATCCGGTGACGGCCTGGCAGACGATCCGGCTGGCCCCGGTGCCGGTGCGGGTGCCGATGTTCTTCCCTGGCAGCCGGCGCCCCGAGATGGTGCAGGACGAGGCTCGGGTGGCGGTCGCGGCCACGATCGAGTCGCCACTGGGACCGGTGACCGTGGCCAACACCCACCTGACGTTCATCGAGTGGTGGCAGCGCCGTCAGCTCCGCACCCTGCGCCAGGCCTTCGAGGCACGAACCACGCCACTGATCCTGGCCGGAGACCTCAACATGGGCCCGGCACGGGCCGCTCGACTGACGGGACTGGCGGCCCTGGCGGCCGCTCCCACCTTCCCCGCCGACGTGCCCGGCGAGCAGCTCGACCACCTGCTCGGCACCCCCGACCTCGCCGCGCGCGTCACGTCGAGCCGGGCGCAGCGCCTGGCACTGTCCGACCATCGGGCGCTCTCGGTCGATCTTCGACCGACCACCTGACCCCTACGCTGGACGCCATGACCACTGACCGCGACCGGGTGAGCGTGGAACGCGTCATCCCCGCGCCCCCCGAGAAGATCTTTGACCTGCTGGTCGACCCCGCCAGGCACCTGGACATCGACGGGTCCGGAACCGTCAAGCGGGCCCGCTCCGGCGGTCGGCGGCTCAGGCTGGGTGACTCGTTCGGGATGGACATGAAGATCGGCGCCAAGTACTCCACCCGGAACCAGGTGGTGGCGCTGGAGGACAACCGCCGCATCGCGTGGCGCACGCTGGCTCCCTTCCCGCTGACGTGGTTGTTCACCGGCCGCACGTGGAGCTATGACCTGGAGCCGGTGGACGGTGGCACCCGGGTCCGCGAGACCTGGGACATCAGCACCGAGGCCGCCATCGGGCGTCCCGCGGTGCGTCGGATGGCGGGACACACGCGGCGCAACATGGAACGGACCCTGCAGCGGATCGAGGACCTGGTCACCTCCTGACCGGGTTCCCTAGGATCGCAGCCATGGCCCGGATCGGCCCCGCGACGTTGGGGATCGGCATCGCAGTGGCCCTGCTCTGCGGTCTGTCACTGCTCTCCCCCGGCAGCGAGCTCCAGCGGCTGCGCGAGATGGCCGGGGTGGCCGAGCCGTTGGGGGTGCCGCCAGACGTCGACGAATCGGGCTCCTACGCCTTCACCGTCACCCAGCCCGGAAGCTCGGAGCCGGTCGGCTACAGCCCTTGCCGGCCGATCCGCTACCGGGTCAACCCGCTGCACGCGCCCGAGGACTACCAGGACTACGTCGACCAGGCCGTGCGGCAGGTGAGCGCGGCCACTGGTCTGGTCTTCGAGTACCAGGGCACCACCGACTCCCGGGAGTTCTTCGGCCCGGCCACCGACCGCGACGCTCCCGTGGTGGTGGCCTGGGCGACGGAGGACGAGGTGGAGGCGCTGGCCGGGAACGTCGCCGGTGTGGCCGGCAGCTCCTGGATCACCACCTCGCCCCGTCACCGGCAGTACTCCGCCGGCTCGGTGGTCCTGGACGCCGACAGCTTCGCCAGCTTCTGGAACCCCGAGTACGACCTGGAGGCGATCGTGACCCACGAGTTCGGACACCTGGTGGGCCTGGCCCACGTGGAGGACCGTCACGAGCTGATGAACGCCGAGACCACCGGGCAGCGCACCTTCGGTCCCGGTGACCTGTCCGGTCTCGCCCGTCTGGGCCGGGTGCCGTGCCGATGACTGCTCCGCGGCTCAGCAAGGCGACGTACGAGGCGGAGCTCTTCCGGCTCCAGGCCGAGCTGGTCAAGGTCCAGGAATGGGTCAAGGCCGAGGGCCAGCGGGTCGTGGTGGTCTTCGAGGGCCGGGACGCCGCTGGCAAGGGCGGGACCATCAAGCGGATCACCGAGTACCTCAGCCCGCGGGTGGCCCGGATCGTGGCACTGCCGATGCCCACCGAGCGGGAGCGCACCCAGTGGTACTTCCAGCGGTACGTCGAGCAGCTGCCCGCTGCCGGGGAGATCGTCCTGTTCGACCGCTCCTGGTACAACCGCGCCGGCGTGGAGCGGGTGATGGGGTTCTGCACCCCGGTCGAGCACCGTCGGTTTCTGCACCAGTGCCCCATCTTCGAGCGGCTGCTGGTGGAGGACGGCATCCTGCTCCGCAAGTACTGGTTCTCGGTGAGCGACACCGAGCAGCAGCGGCGCTTCAAGGCGCGCCTGCAAGATCCGATGCGGCAGTGGAAGCTCTCGCCGATGGACCTGGAGTCCATCACCCGCTGGGAGGACTACTCCCGCGTCAAGGACGAGATGATGGTGCACACCGACATCGGTGAGGCACCGTGGTACGTCGTGGAGTCGGACTCCAAGAAGCGGGCGCGGCTGAACATGATCGCCCACCTGCTCTCCACGCTGCCCTACACCGAGGTGCCGCTGCCGACCCTGTCGCTGCCCGAGCGACCGGAGTCGCGGGGCTACCAGCGGCCGCCGCGCGAGCAGACGACGTACGTGCCCGACCACAGCGCGACGCTGGAGTGATGCCGGGAAATGGAATGACCCCGCTGGCGTCTCGGGTCGCCAGCGGGGTCAGGAGAATCATGCGCTCGAAAGTGGTTAAAAGCAGCACTTTCCGGACAAATGTGGCGCACGTCTCAAGATCCCAGGGTCACCAGCGGTTGTGCACGTCCTCGGCCCAACCCACCACGTCCGCGACGCGGACCCACTCGCCGGCATCGTCGCGGACCCGGCCGGACCAGTGGCCGAAGCACTGGTGCGTCTTGGAGGCGAAGACCTTCACGTCGGTGACCGACTCCTTGAGGTGGAACGGCGTGAACGTCAGGTCCACCCGGTCGCCCATGACGGTCCACGGCGCCAGCCAGTCGTCGCGGTCATAGGTCCAGACCAGCTCCTCGCTGATCTTGGAGAGACGACCGTCCACGAGCAAGGAGTTCTCCACCGACCCGGTGCCGTCGGTCCACTGCCCACCGACCTGGATGCCGATCACCCGCCCGTCGACGCGACCGGACCCGGCACCCCAGTTCCACCGGATGTCGTAGGGCCAGCGTCCCCGGCCGTGGTCCAGCGTCGCCCAGGACTCCCCCTCGGGCACGACCGCCTCCACCCCGTCCACCCAGACCGAGCCGGTGGCGGGCCGGGCGACGTCCTTGACGGTGTACTGGAAGAGCCGGTCGGTCCACGGCACCACCACCCCCAGGCACTCGTGCCCCTCGGGCCGGTGCGCCACCACGTCGATCCGCACCCGCTCCCCCTGCGCGCGCAGTCGGGTGCCGCCTGCGACCTCCTCGATGTCGATGCGCACGGCCTTGGTGCGCGACCTCGCGGGCCCGTCCCCCAGGGTCCCCGGCAGGGTGGCGCTCCGGCCGAGCACCCCGATGGCGTCGTGCGCGATCGCCTCACCGGTGGCGCGGTCCAGCAGCCAGATGCCGTGCACGGCGGCGTAGTCGATGTCGGAGACCACCAGCGCGACCACGTGCGTGGGAGTGGTGACGGCCCAGTACTCCCAGCGCTTGTTGCGTCCCCGTCCGAGCCGTCCGCGGCCGATGCCGTCGGTGGAGATCACCGGTGTGCGGGTCCAGCCCACGGCGGCGGGGTTCAGCCGGCCGTCCGGCAGCGTCAAGGACACCGCCTCGGTGATCTCCCGCTCTCTCACCGCACCGCCGGTGAACCGCTGGCGCAGCGAGTCGTTGGAGGCGCGCACCGCGTCGGCGTCCACCTTGAGCTCGCGTCGGTCGTAGGTCATGAGTCCGTTCGTCTCCTCTTCCACGTCGGTGAGCTGGGTGTAGACGAAGGCGGCCAGGCCGTCCCGCACCGCCGGCCCGACCTGGAGGTCCTGCAACCGCAGGAACGCGGCCTGGAAGGCAGCCCGGTCGGCGTACTTGCGGTAGCCGAACTCGGCGTCGCTCCAGGTGTGGCCCGGCACGCGGTGGGAGTAGCCGCCGTACTCCGAGAGCACGGCGGCGCGCGGGTCGGCCCGATCGGCCCGCGAGAGCCGGTAGCGGCGGAAGTAGACGTGGCGGCTGACCATGTCGCCCGCACCCTGGTCGTGCCAGCCGCTGGCGTGGTCGACGAGCCGGGTGGGGTCCAGCTCCTTGAGCCAAGCGGCGGCCTCGGCGGCGTCGAACTGGCCCCAGCCCTCGTTGAACGGCACCCAGGCGGCGATGCTCGGCACCGACTGGAGCAGGTGCACGGTCGCCTCGAGCTCGTCGACGAACTCCGCGCGACCTTCGTCGTCCTGACGGCCGAACAGGGCGTGCCGGTGGTCCGAGAGCTTCACCGGGGCCAGCACCGGGGTGGTGACCACGGCATGCCGATAGCTGCGCCCGCCGTTGACCATGTCCTGCCACACCAGCATGCCGAGGCGGTCGCAGTGGTGGTACCAACGCAGCGGCTCGATCTTGATGTGCTTGCGCAGCATCGTGAAGCCGAGCTCCTTGGCGGTGCGGATGTCGTGGACCATGGCCTCGTCGGTCGGGGCGGTGTAGAGACCGTCGGGCCAGTAGCCCTGGTCGAGGAGCCCGGCGTGCAGGTAGGGCTCGCCGTTGAGCAGCAGCCGCGTGTGCCCGTGCCGGTCCGGGCCGATCCCGAACGAGCGCATGCCCACATAGCTGGTGACCTCGTCCTCGTCCAGGGTCACCGAGACGTCGTACAGGAAGGGGTCCTCCGGCGACCAGGTGCGGACCTCGGCGCCGAGCCACACGCGGGTCGGGACGCCGACCGGCACCTCCTCGCTCACCACGCCGATGGTCACCCGCGCGACCTCCGGCGCGTCGGCACCGGGGACGACCGTCACCTCCACCTCGCCCGCGTCCAGGTGGGGGGTCAGCACGAGCTGCTCGACCCACTGCCGCGGGACGGACTCCAGCCACACCGTCTGCCAGATCCCGGACTGCCCGGAGTACCAGATGCCGCCCGGATCGAGCTTCTGCTTGCCGCGGCTGCGGAACGAGGTGTCGGTGACGTCACGCACCCGCACCACGAGCTCGAAGCCGGGTCCGGTGAGAGCGTCGGTGACGTCGAGGGCGAACGGCAGGTAGCCGCCGCGGTGGCCGCCCACGGGCGCCCCGTCGACCCAGACCTCGCAGTCCTGGTCGACCGCGCCGAAGTGCAGCAGCACCCGGTCGCGGACGAAGCCGTCGGGCAACGTGACCGTACGCCGGTACCAGAGCGCCTCGTCCGGCTGCAGGGTCCGCCCCACCCCGGACAGGGGCGCCTCGGGTGAGAACGGGACCAGGATCGGGCCGTCCCAGACCTGGGGGTGCGCCCAGTCGCCGGCGTCGGTGAACGCGTGCTCCCAGGTGCCGTTGAGGTTGAGGTAGGAGCCGCGGACCAGCTGGGGTCGCGGGTACTCGGTCAGCACGCTCATGCTGCCGCCTGCTCCAGCAGGGGGTCCTCGACGCGGTCGAGCAGTCGCAGCGGGATCACCACCAGCATCACCACTGCCAGGGCCGCCACGAAGATCCACGGCGTCGGCACCTGCTTGACCACACCGAGCTCCACGAAGCTCTCGTCGGCACCGACGATCACGGCGGCTCCCAGGAAGGGTCCGACGACCATCGGGACGAGGATCGCGAAGACCATGCGCAGACCCTGCACCTGGCCGGCCCGGTCGGGCGGGGTGAGGTTGCGGACGGTGGCCGAGATGGCGGCGACGCCCAGCATGAAGCCAGACATCAGCACGATGCCGGCACCGATCACCGGCAGCATGCCGCGAGCGAAGAAGAAGGCGACCAGCCCGACGGCGTACACCCCGACGACCGGAAGGATCGCCCGCGCGGCACCCACCCGGTCCAGCACCCGACCCCCCGCGACGCTGACCGCAGCCGCTCCCAGCAGCACCGAGGCGAGCACGATCGCGTAGCCGTCGATGTCGAGGTAACGCTGGACGTAGATGATGAGGAACGGCAGGAAGACCTGGGTGCTGGTGCCCAGGACCGCCCACGCGGCGAGCGCCAGGTAGAGCCGGGGATTCGACCGCGCCGTGGACGGCCGAAGTCCGTGCAGCACCGACGAGAGGTAGGTGCCCGCGGGTCGGGGCTGCCGCGTCTCGGTCAGTCCGAACCACGCGACCACGCCGACCAACGCGGTCACCCCGCCCACGATCGCGAAGAAGAGCTGCCAGTGTCCGCCGCGGGTCAGCGGGTCCAGGGCACCGAAGACGATGAGCATCGCGAGCAGCGGCAGGGTGGCGAGCACGCCGTCCACCCGTCCCCGGTTGCCGACGTCGGTGGAGTCGGTGACCCAGGCGTTGAAGGCCGCGTCGTTGGCGGTCGCCCCGAGGGCGCTCATCAGGCAGTCGAGCAGGATGATCACGGTCACAGCCACGGTGACCGCCTCGGCGCCGACGAGGCCGAAAGCGGCGGTGCAGGCTCCCCACAGCACGTAGCCGACGGCGATGAGCTCCCGGCGCCGCCCCGCCCGGTCCGAGGCGGCGCCCGCGAGCAGGGTGGCAGTCGTCGCGGCGAGCGCGCTGCTGGCGACCAGGGTGGCGAGCACCGTCGGGGAGTCGGTGATGGTCTCGTAGACGAACACGTTGAGGTACATGTTCTCGACCGTCCAGGCCAGCTGTCCGGTCAGCCCGAGGATCACGACCCAGCTCCAGAGGCGGCGGTCGACGACGGGCCCAGGCATGCGCCGGACCCTACCGGTAGACCCCGAGGTCGATCTCAGCGTTGCTGAGGTAGACCTCCACGCCGGGCGGGGCGCCCAGCATCAGCTCGGCCTCCTCCATCGACAACCGGCGACTCCCGCGCTCGTCGACCAGCACGCAGGTCCCGAAGGGGGTCTGCCACAACGCGCGGCCGCGTCCGCACGAGCGATAGCGGAAGCCTCCGTGGGTCTTCCAGCGGTGGTGGGTGCGGCGCAGCGGGCTGGCGTTGTGAGGACCGGTCTGGCCGGGTGGACCCGCCGGGTCGTAGGGCTCCACGTGGTCGAAGTCCACACGGTCGCGGGTGGCGGTCCTGGGAGAGAAGGGGAATACGTCACCGCCTGACAGCAACCAGGCGATGTCCTTGGAGCTCTCCGGGTGCTCGTACTGGTCGACCCGGGGGCGGAGCGCGGTGTCGAGCACCGGGGTCAGTCGCACGTCGGCGTGCCCGAGGAGCTCCCGCAGCGCCTGCACCAGCGCCGGCCCCAGCCCCTCGATCCGAGCCAGGCCCGCCTGGCGGAGCAGCGAGGTGTCAGTGACGTGGACGAAGACCTGTCCTCGACCGCGCAGCGCGGCCAGCTGACGGGTGGACATCGTGGCCAACCGCTCGACCGTGCGCAGCAGGTGGTCGGGCGCCCAAGCCGGACGGGTCTCCTCGGGCTGCCCGGGATCCGGGACGTGGTGGTCGAGGAGCAGCTTCAGCAGCTCGGCGGGACGTGCCAGCCAGCCGAAGGCCTCGGCACGCAGCTCGTCCCGGTTGCCTTCCTCCCGCTGTGCGTCCGCCAGCACGTCGGCCACCCGGTCGAGCAGGGCGTCGACCCAGGCCGCGTCGCCGGCGTTCACCCGGGCGATGACGTGGCGGAACCCGAACTCGTCCACCTTGCCGAGGGCGACGTACCGTCGTCGGCGCTCGATCTCCCTACGCATGGCGAACGCCTCTGGATCCGCCTCGACGGTCTTCGCCCGCGCGATCTCCAGCACGGTCGACGGGGAGTGCCCCGCGATCGCGCGCGCGACTGAGGCGTCCACGATGCCGACGGTCTCGACCGGGACCGAGCGGGAGAGCACCGCCACCTTCCGCGCCACCCAGGGCTCGCAGGAGCCCGAGACCACGACCGCCCAGGTGCGTGGGAGCCGGTGCTGGAGGTCGAGGGTGTCGGCCATGAGAGCCCTCGTGGTGGCCACGTGCGAGTCCCGAGAGATGGCCAGGTCGGGCAACGCGAACTCCCGCACGGGGGGAGTCCCGTCACCCCCGGGACGGATCATCGGGTCATCGTCGTCGCAGGGATGACCGTGCAGCACGGCCCACTGCGCGGCCAGCTGCATCTCCGCGACCTCCGCGAGCCGTCTCGCTCGAAGGGTGCGCGAGGCGGTCTCGAGGAGCGCCGTCGAAGACAGCTCGTCGATCTCCGTCAGGACCATGGTTCCGATCCTAGATCGAACACCTGTTCGAATGAATACCTAACCTGAAGGATCCTCCGCCGAGGGAAACCGTCGGCCCATCTCGGCGCTGATCACCACGTGACGCTCCAGGAAGGCCCGCTCGTCCAGCCGCTTGCGCCGCAGCCAGGCGGTCACCTCGTCGTTGCACTTGCTCGCGTTGCACGACCCGCACGCCGGCGCGATGTTGGCCAACGTGTAGCGACCCCCGCGCGAGATCGGCAGGACGCAGTCGCGCTGCAACGGCCGGTCCGCCGCGCCGCAGTAGGCGCAACCACCCCAGGCGGCCTGGAGCGCGCTCCACTGCTCCGCGGTCAGGTCGTGCTCGACCTTGGCCATGCGACGCTTGCGGCGGCGGGCCACGGTCGCCTTGCGGCTGCGGTTGAGGGGCACGGCGCGCGGGCTCACATCGCCCGAGCCAGGCTACGGCGCAGCGACAACGCACCGAGGCCGAGCAGAAGCAGGGCCATCCCGGCGAGCACGCCGAGCTGGGGCAGCACGTCGAGCAGACCGCCCCCACGGCGCTGGATCTCGGCGAAGGCCTCGTAGGCCCAGGCGTGCGGGGTCACGTGCGAGACGGTCCGGATGGTGTCGGGGAAGAGCTCGAGCGGCAGCATCGAGCCGCCCAGGGCGGCCAGCACCAGGCCCAGCCCGATGCCCAGGGCCGCAGCGGCGCCCTCGTTCTCCAGCAGCGTGCCGAGGAGGATCGCCGCCCCGGAGGCGACGAGGGCGAACAGCGCGACGACCACCAGGGAGAGCCACAGACTCCCCCAGCTCACTCCGAACAGCACCGACGTGGCCAGCATCAAGTAGCCGCCCTGGAAGAACCCCAGCGCCCAGCGGCCCAGGGTCTGACCGGCGATCACCTGGGTGGTGGAGACAGGCCCTGCCAGCATCCGCGCGACCACACCGAGTCGCCGGGCCTTGATCAGCGTGGCAGAGCCCGAGAGGGTGGCGAGGAAGACGAAGAGCAGCAGCTGTCCCGAGGCACCGAGGTCGAACTGCCCCAGCCCGTCGAACTCCTCGCTGAGCTCGTCAATGTCGGTGACCTCCAGGACGGGCGCACTGGTTTCCTGCCGCGCCTGCGCCAGGGCCGCCTCGGCTCGGCCCGCCGGTACGCCGTACGCCTCCAGCGCGGCGACCTGACCGTTCGCGGCCTGCAGGGCGGCGACCGCCGTGCGGACCTGCTGCTCCACGACCTGCGCGTTCGGAGACGACGCCCGCACCATGGTGAGTCGCACCTCGTCCCCGGACGCGTACGCCGCGTCGGCCTCGTCGTCCACGCGCAGCGCGACGTCCAGCCGACCACGGGCCAGCTGCTCGAGGGCCGCGTCCCACTCGGGGTCGCTGACCTCGATGTCCTCGGACTCCAGCCCGGTGACCAGACCTGCGGTCAGGGCGCTGTCGCTGCCGCTGACCGCGACCCGGCCGGTGGTGGCCCCCTCGCCGAACTGGGCACCGATCATCAGCACCAGCAGCAGCGGGAAGATGAAGACGAAGAAGATGTTGGAGCGGTCCCGGACGAAGAGCCGCAGCTCCACCCCGGCGACGGTGAGCGCGTTCCTCATGACAGCGCCCCCGGTCGGGCACCAGCCGGGACAGCAGCATCATCACGGCCGCGAATCCCAGCATGATCAGCACGGGCGTGCCGATGTCGCCCAGCCCGCCGCCGCCAGCGGTGATCCCCAGGCCCCGGAGCAGGGCGGCGACGGGGTTGAGGTCGAGCACCGGTGCGAACGCGCCGGTGGCGCTGACCGGGAAGAACGCGCCCCCGCCCACGCCGAGGACCACCGCGACGATGGAGGTGGCGATGCTCGCCTGCTCACTGGTGCGCGCCACGCGCACGATCAGGAACATCACCGAGGTGGCGGCCGCCGAGACGCAGACCACCAGGGCGCCCACTGCCAGTGGCGAGCCGAAGCTGGCGTCGAAGAGGAACCCGCCGACGGCCAGCAGCACGGCGCTGGCGACCACCCCGAGGGTGAGGCTGACGAGCGCCTTCGAGGCCACTATCCGCCACGCCGGCATCGGCATGGAGCGCAGGCGGCGCAGCGTCCCGGTCTCCCGCTCCAGCAGCAGGCTGGTCACTCCGAAGCTGACGGTGAACATCAGGAACAGGCCGGTCTGCCCAGCCACGAGCGCGGCTCCGGAGTCGAGCTGCTCGTCCGACGCCTCGCCCTCGGCCAGGGTGTACGCCGGCCCGCTCGAGGAAGCCTGCTCGGCCAGCTTGCCCAGCTGATCCTCGGAGATCCCCTCGACAAGTCCGGCCCGGGCGGCGACAGCGCCGTGAGCGAACCGGTCGAGCACCCCGTCGACGACCGAGAGCACGATGTCCGACTCGATCCCGGCCTCGTCGCCCCGGACCGCGTCGACGGTGACGGGCTCTCCGGACTGCGCGGCCTGGCCGAAGCCGTCGGGGACGATCAGCGACATCGCGGCGTCACCGTCCTCCACCTGCTGACGCCCCGTCGCGGCGTCGACCTCGTGGACGGTGACGTCGAGTCCGCCCTGGCCGTCCAGGTCTCGGACCACGCGCGCGATGACTTGGGCGAGATCGTCGTCGGCCGGGGCGGAGACCGCCACGGTGATCGGCTTGAGCTCGATGTCGTCGGTGTTGCCGAAGACCAGGTTGAACACGAACATCAGCGCCAGCGGCACCACGAACGCGAAGATGAGGACCGACCTGTCGCGCACACGCTGGCGCAGGTCGGAGAGGGTGAGGGTCAGCAGCTGGCGCACGGTCGTTCCGAGCCCTAGTCCCTCAGGGCCTTGCCCGTGAGGTGCAGGAAGACCGACTCCAGGTCCGGACGCGAGACCTCCACGTCGGAGAGCTTGACGCCCAGGTCGGCTGCGGTGCTGACCACGTCGGCAACCAGCGCGGCGGCGTCGCGCACGGCGAGGGTTGCCGAGTGCCGGTCGGCGTCGACCCGCTCCACTCCCGGGATGGCACGAAGCTTCTCCGCGGCTGCGCCGACATCGCCGCTGCCGCCGATCCTGATCGTGTCGACCCCTCCGGTGAGGCGGATCAGCTCGTCCCTGGTGCCCTCGGCCTGAAGCACACCCGAGTCGATGATGCCGATCCGGTCACAGAGGCGCTCGGCCTCCTCCATGTAGTGCGTGGTGTAGAGCACCGCCATGCCTTCGACGGCCAGCGCCTCGACGGACTCCAGGATCGCGTTGCGCGACTGCGGGTCCACGCCCACGGTGGGCTCGTCGAGGATCAGCAGGGTCGGCTGGTGCAGCAGCCCGATGCCGATGTTGAGCCGGCGCTTCATGCCGCCGGAGTACTCCTTGCTCAGGTCCTTGGCGCGGTCGGTGAGGCCGATCAGCTCCAGCACCTCGGCCACCCGGGAGGTCAGGCGCGCGCCGCCCAGACCCTGGAGCCGTCCGAACAGCAGGAGGTTCTCGCGCGCGGACAGCTCGGGATAGATCGCCAGGTCCTGCGGCACCAGCCCGAGGTGCTTCTTGGGCTCGATGGCACGGGGCGTCATCTGTCGTCCCGCGACGGTGACCGTCCCCGAGTCCGCCGCGATAAGCCCCGCCACCATGGAGATGGTGGTGGTCTTGCCCGCGCCGTTGGGGCCGAGCAAGCCGTAGGTCTCACCTGGGGCGATGCGGAACGAGACGCCGTCGACCGCGGTCAGCTCGCCGAAGCGGCGGACCAACGACTCGACGACGAGCACGTCGGCCGGCGCGGGGTTCTGGCTCACGCGCCGACTGTAAGGCAACTCACTCGTGCATGGAGCGAGGGATGCTGCTGTTGGCGATCCTGTTCTCGGAGTCGATCATCCAGGCCAGCTGCTCGATCCGCTCCAGCACGGTGTGCAGGATGTCGGCCGAGGTGGGATCCTCGGCGTCGACGTCGTCGTGGATCCCACGCGCGGTGGCGGCGACGGCGTACAGGGCAGCCACGATCGCGTCGACGGTGTCGGCGGTGTCGATCTCGTCGCTGGGCAGCTCGGGCAGGGTGCTCTTCGCGGCCACGGTCTTCACTCGCGCGTCAGGGGTGACGTAGATGGCGCGCATCCGCTCGGCGATGTCGTCGGCGAAGCCGCGGGCCGCGTCGACCACCTCGTCGAGCACGAGGTGGGTGTCGCGGAAGTTCTTGCCCACCACGTTCCAGTGCAGCTGCTTGCCCTGGAGCTGCAGGTCGGTGAGGTCGACCAGGAGCTGCTGCAGGTGATCCCCGAGCTGCTGGCTGGCCTGGAATGCGGGGCGGGCGGCGTGCTTGCTCATCGTCTGGGTCATGACCGCAGTCAACACTCTTTTTTGGAATGATTCCAGAAAGGTGAGCCTGCCCTTAGCCGCCCAGCACCACCAGCGGTTGTCCTCCGAGGCCCCTCAGGAGCCGCTGCCGTGGCTGTGCGGCGGGACGACCGGGCCCTCGGAGGGCTGGACGACCACGATGCCGGGACCGTGGAAGGAGTACTGGAAGGCCTCCCCCGTGCCGCCGCGGAGCATGGAGCGCATGTTCATCGAGCTCACCACCTGCGGGGTGAGGCCGGCCGACCAGCAGACGGCAGCGTTGATGTCCACCGCCGTCGGCGTCTGCGAGCAGTCCAGGATCAGCGGTGGGCCGTCGCTGGTCAGCGCGACAGTGCCGGTGCCCTGGATGAGGGTGTTGAACATGCCTCCGGTCATCATCCCGGCGCCCTTGACCCGGTGCACGTCGTACTCCAGGGAGGCGTCCATCGCCAGCAGGCTGGAGCCGTTGACCGAGAGCCCGTCGCCCTCGAGGTGCACCAGGAAGATGTCCTTGGCCGCGTCGGCGAAGAAGACCTCCCCCTGGCCGGCGACCGTCATCAGCGGGGTGTCCTCGGAGGTGACGAGTCGCCTCATCATCTTGCCGAGCGAACCGGCCGACTTGTGCTCGAAGCTCACCTGCCCCTGGTAGGCCACCATCGCGCCCTTCGCGGCGAGCACGGGCTCGCCGAGCACCGCCCGGAGGGTCTTGCGGTGGTGCAGGGAGAACCGCTCGGCGGTGGCCCTCTCCTCGTTGACCTGGTCGAAGAGCTCGCTGCGCATGGGACACCTCCGGGGTGAGGCGACCCCCCTGGTCGCCGATGACCCGACAGTAGTGGTGCGGGCGGACGTTCCTGGCCCGTTCGGAACAGGGTTTTGCACAGGCCGGGCGTCTCGCACCGACGCCGTCGCCGAGAAAACGCAAGGATCTGACCAGTCCTTGCCGGCGCTCGCCGGTCCTACTCGGGAGGTCCCATGAGCATCCAGCTCGACCATGCCCACGTGTCGCGGGCGACCGACAAGCTCGTCTCGCGTGCCGCCGAGATGGCGGCGCGTCGCGCCCAGATCGAGGCTTCGGTCGAGTCCCTGATGACCGGCTGGCGCGGTGAGGCGGCCGCCCGCTTCGCCGCCTTCTGGGAGGAGTGGCGGGAGAGTGCCGACGCCGTGATCGACGGCCTGTCGACCGGGGTCGAAGGGGTCCGGTACGCCGACTCGCAGCTCTCGGTCGCAGACACGGGCTCCGGGGACGCCCACACGCGGATGCGGGGCCGACTCGGATGACCGCCTTCCGGGTCGACGTCGAGGAGCTCCGCCTGGTCGTGGCCGAGATGACCGCCTGTCAGGCGGCGCTCGACGACCTGGTGGGTGACGCCGACGCCGTGACGAGGGACCTGCACGCCGAGTGGTCCGGACTGGCCCGCGACGCCCACGTCACGTCGTACGCCCGGTGGCGCGGGGAGTTCGCCGACATGACCCAGGCGCTCGCCGGGATCCGCGACCTGGGCGACACCGCACAGGCCAACTACACCGCCGCAGTGGGGGCGAACCTGTCGATGTGGGGGCAGGTCCGGTGAGGCTCGCGGTCGACGTCGTCGGGTTCACCGACGCCGCCGAGGCCTGCTGCTCGGGCAACCAGATCACGGCCATGCTCACGCAGTCGCTCTCAGGCAACCTCTCGGGGTACGCCGGCATGGCTGGCGACGACGCCATGAGCGCCGACTTCGCAGCCGAGTACGACGCCGCAGCCCGCGAGTCCCTCGGCGCGCTGGTCGAACTGACCTACGCGTTCAGCAGCCTGTCCCGACTGCTCGCCACCTCAGGGGACAACCACGGACGAGCCGAAGCCGCAGCCGCCGCACGCGTGTACAACGCCGACACCTCCCGGCCCGCGAGCCACTTCGTCCACTACCGACCACCCCCACCCCCCTCCAGCCTCGGGGCCAACAACCCCGACCTCCAGATGGTGCAAACCTGGATCCTGGACCACGTCGAAGGATTCATCTGGCCCGGCGCCGACGTCCACCAACTCCTCGCTGCCGCGGCCACCTGGCAATCCACCGCCTCCTCGATCGCCGACCTGGAGCACCAGTGCGACCAGGCCATCACCCTGCTCGAACGCCAGCACTCCCCCGAGGTACCCCTCGCCACCACCGCCCTGACCGACCTGCGCTCCCTGATCGGCCAGACCGCCCAGGAGATGCACGCGATCGCCTCCTCCTGCGAGGAGTACGCCGAAGCAGTCCGCACCACCCACGAACGCACCCTCGCCCTGATCAACGAGATCTGCCAGATGATCGTGGAGGGCGTCGCCTTCTCCGCAGTCGTCGGCCTCCTCTCCTCCGGCATCGGAGCAGGCGCCGCCGGGACCGCCGCCATGGCCCGGATCGCCGCCCAAGCACCCCGATTCCACGCCCTCCTGATCACCCTGCGAGTCACCACCACCAAAGCCGCCACCCGACTCCGCCAAGCAAGCAACCGACTCGACGAGGTACGCCGACGAGCCGGGAAGTACCCACGGGTACGGGACGAACGCGGGTCCTTCCGGTTGCCTGGAGGAGGACGGTCATCAATCAAGGCTCAAGACAGGATTGGTGGCCACATCGAGGAGAGGCACATCGGCAGAAACGTGGATCAACTCGCCACCCGCGCACGCGAGGAAGAGCTTGAGTTTGCCTCATCCTTCAAGACGTATAAGGACGCAGACAGAGCCCTTGACAGGGTTTTTGAGAAGCACGCTGAGCAAGTGCAAGACTGGCTGGCGAACGGTAAGAAGTCCCTGCGGATCAATGCCGTCCTGCCCGAGGTGGTGGGCGTCTCGGTCGACGCGGCCGGCAACGTCCGTCACGTCACGGGTGTGCGAGTGATCTTGGTTCGAAGCAACGAGACCGAATCCGGATATCGAGTTGTTACGACCTTCCCCCAACCCACAGGAGTGGGCAATGCTTGAGGACCGGTACCCAGCGCTATGGCATTTCCTCGGGGCCTACTTGCACCAGGACTGGAGGGATCAGTACAGCAGCCCGCAAGAAGCGCTGCTCGACCTGCTGGATGGCGACCCGGAGGAGGCTCCGGCGCTCATCGATGAGATCGACGATCTGACGACCTCGGCCAGCACTGAAGAACTCGATGACTTGATCGTTGAGCTGGGATCCTTCTACCGCCCCTCACGCGACGGCACGGACGCTCGAGAGTGGCTAAACGAACTGCGTGGACTCACCGTGGATGCGATCAGCGCCTCCTCCACACGCGAGGGCAGAGAGCGTACTTGACCTTTATGGCCCGTTCTCGGGACTTCGTTCCACCCCTCGGTGGCAACGTCATGCACGTTGTTTGGAACGGCCCGCCAGGAGTTCGATGATCCGGCGGTCGGTGACACAGCGGTGAGGTCACGACCGCACGTGCATGCGCTCCCCCTGCGGGCCGAAGATGGCCAACACCTCGGCGGGCGTCGGACCCGGATTTCCGATCCAGTGCGGGGTCCGGGTGTCGAACTCCGCAACCTCCCCGGGTTCCAGGAGGAGGTCCCGGGTGCCGAGGACGAGCCTGACCCGACCACTGAGCACGTAGAGCCACTCGTACCCCTCGTGGGTCTGCAGGGTCGGCTGCGAGGCACTCTCGACCGGCATGATCATCTTGAACGACTGCAGGCCACCCGGCCGACGGGTCAGGGAGAGGAACGTCCGCCCGTGCCGGGTGACCGGTCGGGGGCGGATGCGCGGGTCCCCCGTCTCCGGGGCGTCCACGAGCTCGTCCAGAGCGACCCGGTGCGCGCGGGCCAACGGCAGCAGGAGCTCCAACGTCGGCTTGCGCTGGCCGGACTCCAGACGGGACAGCGTGCTCACCGAGATCCCGGTCTCCGCGGCGAGGTCGTTCAGCGTCGCCTCGCGCTCAAGCCGGAGCTGGCGCAGCCGTGGCCCCACGCCCCGCAGGATGTCGTCGTCTGCCATGTCATGACCTTGCCAGAGCGGCAACGGCGGTTGTCAACGAGGAGCGCAACGCACGTTCAGTGCGAGGCGTAGCCGAAGTCGGCTCGGAGGCCCGACTGCACACCGTTCGCCTCGAGAACTTCGGACGACTTCTCCACCACCCGGCGCGAAGGCCAGACGTGGAGGCCCATCAACCCCAGGCCGATCGCTGCTCCGAGCAGGTAGAGCAGGTAGGAGCCGTCCATGAAGGCCAGGACGATCCCGAGAAGCACCGGCACCTCGGCCATGGCGAAGCGCACGAACGTCGCCGACTGGTAGCGGCCCCGGGCCACGGCGTTCGCCTCGGCCTCCATGCCCTTCCCCAGCGGGTCCATTCGATAGCCGACCGTCGGAACCAACGCCAGGAGGGCGGCGCCGACCACCAGCAGCAACCCGACCCACACGACGTCCGGGCTGGCGGTCGTCCAGCTCTCGTCCGTCTCGGTGTCGGCAGAACCGATGAAGGCGAGAACCACGGCGATCAGCACCGGAGCGCTGATCAGGGCACTCGCCAGAATGCGGTGGGTCTGGGCGAACGGCACGACGGCGGGCTGCGTGGACATGGCGGCAGTCTTGCTCACTCCTGCTGCGATGCGGCGCAGACTCCGCGAGGACGGACGAGCCGGTTATCCACAGGTGACGGTCTCGGGGCCGCCCTGCCCGGCCGGAACCCGCAAGGATCGGGAGCGATACCGGGCCACAGGGGGCGGCAACATGGGGAAGACACGACCGGACGTGCATCGAGCGGAGCAGCTCCAGTGAGGCTCGCGGTCGACGTCGTCGGATTCAGCGATGCCGCGGCAGCTTGCCGCTCGGGCAACCAGATCACCGCGATGGTCACCGAGTCGCTGGCAGGCAAGCTCCAGGGATACGCCGGCATGGCCGGCGACGATGCCACCAGCACCGACTTCGCCATCGAGTACGACGCCGCAGCGGACGAGTCGCTCCAGGCTCTCGTCGAGCTGACCTACGCGTTCAGCAGCCTCTCACGGCTCCTGGCGGTGTCGGGCGACAACCACGGTCGGGCAGAAGCTGCCGCGGCCGGGCGAGTGTGGAACGGCGACACCTCCCACTCGACCAGCGGCTTCACGCACTTTCGTGCCTCAGCACCACCGAGCAGCCTGGGCGGCAATCCTTCGACTCTCAACACGGTCGAGGCCTGGATCATCGAGCACGTCGAAGGATTCGTCTGGCCGGGCGCCGACATCGACCGGCTCCTGGATGCCGCGGCCGCATGGCGCTCGGCTGCAGATTCCGTAGGCGACCTGGAGCATCAGTGCCGGGAAGCCGCCGCCCTCCTCGGTGGCCAGCAGTCCCCCGAGGTCCCCCTCGCCACCGCTGCTCTGACCGAGCTGCGCGCGTTGATCCAGGACACCGCCGGCGCCATGCTCGCCACCGCTGCTCTGACCGAGCTGCGCGCGTTGATCCAGGACACCGCCGGCGCCATGCTCGCCATCGCAACGTCGTGCCAGGAGTACGCCGAAGCGGTCCGGAACGCTCACCAACGCACCCTCGCGATCATCGGCGAGATCTGCCAGATGGCCCTCGAGGGCGTCGCCATCTCCGCGGTCGTAGGGCTGCTCTCCTCCGGTCTCGGAGCGGGAGCCGCCGGCAGCGCCATGATGGCCCGCATCGCGGCGCAGACGCCCCGGTTCCACGCACTGCTAGTCACTCTGCGCGCTGCCTCCACCAAAGCCGCGACCAGGCTGCGCGAGGCCCGCAGCCGGATGGCCCAGGTGCGTCAGCGCGCAGGCAAGTACCCGCGAGTGCGGGACGAACGGGGATCGATCCGACTGCCGGGTCCTCCCTCCGGGACCTTCAGGAGCGGCTGGTTGATCAGCCACGAGGCACCACCCGGTCACACCTTGCGTGATCACGCGAGGAGATCTATCGAGGAACTCCTTGAACAATGCCTGAGACACAAAAAGAAGCAGGCTTCGTCCTTCCCATCCCAGCTGGACGCGGAGCGTTTTGTTTCGCGGGCCATCAAGGACAACTGGAATGACATTGACGCGTGGCGTCGAAGTGGGAACCCCAGATCCTTCCCGCTGACCAAGGACATGGGGGAACCAACGGGCGTTACTGTCACGAAGGACGGATCCGTGACCTACCGGTCCGGCGTGCGGGTCGTCCTCATACCCAACGAGTCAATGCCACACGGCTGGCAGGTCTTGACTGCTTACCCGAACTAGGAGGACACCCCACATGGATCCCCTGACGTATCTGCTTCAGGCCTACTTCCACGAGGACTGGTCGCACACGTTCCAGACCTGGGAAGAGATCCTTGACGAGTTCCTCAAGGAGGATTCCGCACTGATTGCCCGCGTTCCCGAAGAGATCGACACGTTGCTTGCGCGCATTGGAGACGACGCGGAGCTTGAGCGCACGCTCATGAGCATGGGCCTGGCGTACGACCCAGATGAAGGTGACCGGGCATGGCTGGAGGCCGTGCGCGATCGGATCGTCAGCTCGCTCCGCTAAGCACACACGAGGGCATCAGTTCGCCAGCATCAACGCATCGTTCAGGTCGGCGTTGGTGGCAATGACTCCGACGTCCTCGCTGCCCGCCCCTGCTCTCGGATCAAAGACTTTCCCCTCGCCCGGCCAGGTGCGGAACACGCTGAGCGAGTCTGACCGGTGGAGATTCCTTGTAGACCTCGGCCAGATCGGGACCACGCTGATGTTCTCGCTGCGCTGACCATCGGCACTCCTCCGAGACGTCCTTGCACATCAGCCAGGGGCGACGAGAGGCTCGAGGGCCTACTCGGGGGTAGTCGTACTTGACCCGGTCGAGGACCACACCCAAGGGCAGACCGCCGCTACCTTTTAAAGTGATGGACGAGCAACAAGCTCCCAATCGATCGATTGGCACTCTCGGGTTGACCTTCGTCGCAATCGGCGGCGTCGTCGGCTCCGGAGTGCTGTTCGCACCGCTGTTCGCCGCACAGCAGGCCGGTCCGGCGGCCATCCTGGCCTGGCCGATCGCCGCGGTGATGCTGATCTCGGTCGCGCTGGTTTATGCCGAGGTTTCCGCCATGCTGCCGGTCGTCGGGGGTCTCGGGCTGCTGCCCACCTTCAGCCACGGGCAGGGGGTCGGGATCGCGATCAGCTGGGTGGCCTGGGTCGGGTACGTGACGGCCGCACCGATCGAGACGCAGGCCACGCTCGAGTACGCCAGCAACGAACCGGCGTTCGACTGGCTCTTCGTCGCCGCGACCTCCTCCAACGGAGAGAGCGCGCTGAGCCTGGGCGGGATCGTCGCCGCGGCGATCGTCCTCGTCGCCTTCACCGCGCTCAACGCGTTCGGGGTGGCACTGTTCGCGCGGATCAACACCGCGCTGACCTGGATCAAGCTGATCATCCCGCTGGTCATCACCATCGCCCTGCTGACGCACTTCTCCACCGCTCCCATCAGGGAGGAGGGATTCGCTCCCGAAGGCGTCGACGGGGTGCTGAGCGCGATCACCACCGGCGGAGTGGTCTTCGCGTTCCTCGGCTTTCGGCACGCGCTTGACCTCGCCGGTGAGGCACGACGGCCCCAGCGCGCCATCCCCGTCGCCCTCGTGGGCGGGATCCTGATTTGTGCCGCGCTCTTCACGGTCCTGCAGCTGGGCTTCATCGGCGCGGTCGACCCGACCGAGCTCGACCGCGGCTGGGCCCACCTGGACCAGGGCGGGGCCAACGGTCCCCTCGCGGCGATCCTGTCAGGCCTAGGCATGGCCACGCTGGCCAAGCTCGTGGTCGCCGACGCTGTGCTGGGGCCGTTCGGCGCAGGCCTGGTCTCCACCGCGTCCAGCGGGCGACTCACGGTGGCGGTCGCCGAGAACGGCCTGTTCCCGCGGGCTGTGTCCGTCTTCTCGCCCCACGGTGTCCCGCTGCGCGCGATGGCGCTGAATCTGGTGGTCGGGTTGGCGCTGCTGCTCGCCTTCCGCGACGGCTGGTCGGAGCTGCTCGCCTTCAACTCCGGAGCCATCGTGCTGTCGATGTGCCTCGGCCCGATCACCGTCGTCGCGTTGCGCCGTCAGGTCCCGGATCGGATCCGCCCGTTCCGGCTGCCCGCGCTGCCTGTGGTGGCACGGTTCGCCTTCGTCGTGGTCGGCCTCATCATCTACTGGACCGGTTGGGACACGATGATCAAGCTGACCATCCCGATCGTCGTCGGTGTCGCGGTCCTGTCCTGGCGGATGGTTCGCGACGTGGACCTGGCACGCTCCCTGGCGCCGCGCTCCCTGGTGTGGCTGGGTCCGTACTACGCCGGTCTGCTGCTGCTGACGTACGTCGGCCGGTTCGGCGGTGGCCGGGAGCTGCTGCCCAACGGTGTCGACATCATCGCCGTCGCTGTGTTCTCGCTGATGATGTTCGAGTGGGGAGTGCGCTCGGCACTCCCGGACGCGGCAGCTGCGGCCGCCGTCGCAGGGGTCCCGGAGGCTCCTTCAGGCGCAGCGCCGCACTGATCCATGGCGCTCCAACCGGCGCGCGCTTCTTCGCTCGATGGTCTTGCCTACTGGCGAGTCATGCCCGAGGGTGTGCGCACCTTTCAATTCTCGGACAGAAGGAACTCTCGGTGACTACACGTCGACTCTCAGCCCTTGCCCTTTGCGGGGCACTCACTCTCACCGCCGCCGGCCTGACCGTCGGAGGCCCGGCGCAGGCCAAGCCGATCACTTCCCACTGCGGGACCGAGGCCGGCGGCAACTCGGCCGGTTTCGTGAACCACTCCCAGCTCACCTCCGCGCTCGACAAGATCGAGCGCACCAGCAAGGGCAACGTGCAGGTCGACGTGATCGGCCGCAGCAACCAGGGGCGGGAGATCTACTCCGCCCGGGTCGGCACCGGCGACACCGTGATGCTCGTGCAGTCCCAGATCCACGGCAACGAGAACCACGGCACCGAGGCCCTGCTCAACATGCTGCAGCAGCTGGGCGGCAACAGCCCGGCCGCACAGGCCACCCGCGAAGGGATCACGATCGTCGCGATCCCCCGACTCAACGTCGACGGGGGCGAGCACCAGCACCGGCAGAACGACCAGAGCTGGGCTCAGACGGTGGCTCGGTTCCCGCAGCTTGCCGGCTCGGCGCCCGCGTGGAACTACAACGCCGGGGTGCCCGGCTTCGACACCAACCGCGACTTCAACCCCGACCTGGACTACGTGCCCCAGCCCGCCGATCTCCCCGGCAACAGCGGGTCGGTCGGCTGGTACCTGACGCCGGAGGCACAGACCGTCCGTGAGGTCTACCGCGACCTGGAGCAGGAGTTCGGCACGGTCGACTACTTCGTCGACCTGCACAACCAGGGCCCGTGCTACCTCGTCGAGGGCACCAACCGTCTCTCCACTCTGTCGATCTCGGGGCGGTTCATCGCCGACCCGGCCGAGCACGGCACCTGGCCCGAGTTCGACTACGACGCCTCGCGGCGCGCCAACGTCGCCATCTACGACGCCCTGAAGAACCGCGCCGGCAACGGCTCGGGATTCGGCGACGTCACCCTCTACCCGCAGGACACCGACCTGCCCGGCACCGCGCTGGGCTCCTTCGCCCTGCGAGGCAGCGCCACCGTTCTCTTCGAGAGCAGCTCCCAGACGCAGTCCACCGGGCTGAAGGGCAACGGGATGCTGACCAAGCAGATCGAGATCGGGCTGCAGGGGCTGATCGACTCGATCGTCGACGGGTCCGTCGACTCGCTCAACCCGAACGCGTACGAGGCCATCCCCAACCGGATGCCGGTGCCGCGCAGCTGAGGCACTGATCCGCGGAGGTACGCCGCTCGCCGGCGTACCTCCGTATCGGGGACAGCTGGGCGACTTCGGACCGGACCCTGCACCCGTCGCTGGGCCCGCTGGCGGACTGGTGGCGGACGGGCAGAGTCGCCGCCGTGCACGCGGCCGGCCTGCCGGCCCGCAACCGGTCCCACTTCGCCGCGATGGAGGAGGTCGAGGACGCCGACCCGACGTCGTCGCTGCGTGTGGACTGGCTCAACCGCCTCGCGGATCTCGGCCCACACCTGGACCGCACGACCGTCGTGGTGCTGAGCGAGTTCGGCCGTCGGACGGAGGAGAACAGCAGCATGGGGCTCGACCACGGCTACGGCAACGCCATGCTGCTGGCCGGAGCCTGCGTCGTCGGCGGGCGGGTGCACGGCACCTGGCCGGGGCTGACTCTGGGCAGCGACGCCGACCTGCTCGTCACCACCGACTATCGCGATGTCCTGGCCGAGGTCGTCGCGACCAGGTTCGGCGTGTCCGCCGCTCGGGTGTTCCCAGGCTCTTCCCCCGCACGTGTCGGCGCGATGCGAGCCTGACGAACGGGCGCGGGTCCGGTCAGCAGGGGCGCCAGGTCTTGCCGCCCGGCGCATAGCAACGGGGGCCGTTGTAGACCGGATAGCTGGGCGACTTCGTGACCGGAGACTTCTGCGTCGGCTTGGGCTTCGGCTTGCGTTGCTCCGCCCGGGCCGTGCGCCACGCACGGGTCTTGGCGGTCCGCACGGTTGCGATCGCTCTCGCCAGCGGCTTGCGGGCGGCGCGGATCCACGTGCGCAACGTCGGACCGGGCAGGCCGTACCTCGCGGCCCTGATCTTGTTCAGCGCCGCCTTGGTGGCGGCGAGACTCGCGATCACCGCGGCGTACTGGGTCTTGGTCTGAGCAGGCATCGCGCGGGCCTGCGCCACCTTGGACCGCACCTCGTCGAGGTGGCCCGCCGGCGTGCAGCCGAGTCGCGGGTCGAAGAAGCCGACTCGATCCCGAACCGCGGCCTTGCTTGCCCGCACCACCGCCGGGTAGTGCGCCCGGTTGGGAGCGATGTTCACCGGGACGCCCAGGCCGTTTCTCGCCAGCGCCACCGACAAGGACTTTCCCGACTTCCCACGCACGACCGCGAGGACCCGTCCGTACGGATCGAAGAGGCCCTTGTCGTAGGTGAGGGCCGGACTGGTGCCGGGACGAAGCTCCCGCTTGGTGAACGCGGTCGCCTCAGCGCTCAAGCAGGTGCCCACCTCCGGGGTGTCGACGTTCAGGAAGCGGATACGTCCCTCCGCACCGTCCTCCCACGTGCCGGCCACGGTGTCCCCGTCCACGACCCGATCGACGGTGAACCGTCCTTCGCCCGGGGCCGCATGAGCCACGCCCTGCACGCTCATGACCACCACTGCCAGCGCCACGATCGCGCTGATTCTGCTTAATCGCACAGAGTTCTCCTCGTCCTACGGATGAGCTCGCACGGTACGTCGACCTGTCTAGACCACGCAGACGAACGGAGTCGATGTGGGGAGGGTCACGAGAGCAAGGGCCGCGCCTGGCTGGTAGCGGGCTCCGACGGGGGCGTCATGGCTGAGGCATGAGCGAAGCTCATCGCAAGGCCCTTGCACGACCGCGGTCCTGATCACGGCGTACTGCTCGTCGGTCAGCTCGCCAACCACGTGCGCGACCTCCACCTGCGCGAAGCTCTCGGCGGGATCGTCGAAGACGCCCTCCATCTTGACCTGGATGATCTCGAAGCGGGACAGTCACTCGGCGGCGACGCCGGGGACCGTGGAGACGAGCCACGCGATCAGCGGGGCCACCTCCTCGACCTCCACCTCGCCGTCGTTGACCTGTTGCAGCAACCTGTTCAGCTCGCTCATAGTCCTCCTCCCACCGGGCTAGACCGGGACAGACTGTGAACGGCCAAGAGTCCGGTGGGCTACGGGGTGGTGCGAAGTGGCACTCGTACGGAGTAGGTGTCGGGGTCGTTCCCGTCGACCTTCGACCTTCGGTTGCCAGACGGGTGACCTAGGACCTGAGGCGGCTCTCAAACGCGTCCACCCGGGTCTCGATCTGCACGACGGTCCACTCCTGTCTCGACCAGCCGCGTCCCGCGAGGTACGGGACGGTAACGGCGGTACACGCGCCAGCCGCCGGAGCTCGGGCGACACTCACCCTAGGGACTTCGGCGGAGCGAGGCCCGCGCTGTCAGTCGCCGATACCGAGCCGCTTCGCCACGTCGTGCCCGCCCACGCGGCGGACGGTCTCGGGATCGCCGACCACGACGAGGACGTCGGTGGCCCGGGACATCCCGACGTACAGCCGCTTCTTCGCCCGATCGCGCGTGCCGTCCTCGTTGAGGCAGAGGACGACCGCGCGGCGCTGCAGCCTTAGAGGAACGGAACGGCATCGGCAAGTCAGCGTCATGCACCTGTGCCTGTAGGAAGGACCGTCGTGGTCGTACTGAGAACAACGTGAGCGTTAATAGCCGAAGATGTGGACGGCACGCACATTGGTGGCATTGGCGTCCATGAGAAGGTTCCCAAGCGCTTCACGACAGCGCTGTACTCCCGCTTGGGTGTCATACGGTGGTTGTGCTTGAGCGCCTGCGGAACCATCAGGAACAGGAAGTCCGCGTGGCGGCACAGATGACACTTCCACATGTCCAACAGGTCCATGTTGTTCGTGGTGGTCTTCCCCCGTTCGACCTCGAGGAGGACGCCGCTCTTGCCCACAGCGCGGTAGTAGTCGGGGCGGAGCTTGTTCTCGTACTCCAAGAACAGGCCCTTAGCCTCGCTCGTGAAGCCCAGTTCCAGGGCGTAGGGCAGGAACGTTGCCTGCACCTCGGCGCTGGAGATGCCGGGCATGTTCGCCCTCGCCAGCAACTCCCGGGCAGGGCGGGTATTGAGGTGGGCGAGAAGCTGGTCACTCAGTTCCTCGACTGCGCGGACTCCTCGGTGTCGGCCCACTTGTCGAGTGCGTAGATCGTGCGTTTGGTCCCAGTGTCCACGGCGCAAGCTTCGGACGGTCCCGAGTCCTTGTCAGATGATTCTTCTAATTGATCGTCACCGACTCGAAGCATGAGCGACACCCGCCGTATGGGGTGGCTGGTGGATTACTTCGAACTCTTGGCATCAAGACGCACGGGGGTGCCAACATGAGTCAGCGCCCGAACCGGAAGACGACGAAGTGCCCCAAGGAATGAATTCCTTGGGGCACTTCGACGTTCTACTCAGGATCAGCTGCAGCCGCTGGTGCTTCCGCACCCTTCGCACACGTAGCACGACCCAGCCGGACGCATCTTGGTCCCACAGGTCATGCACAGCGGGCTGTCGACCGCCGTACCGGTGAGCTTCTCGAAGAGCTCAGCGGAGGTGCGCGCCTCACCCGTGGTGATCTTGGCCGGCACCTCGCGGGCCTCGGCACCGTGGGTGTCCTTGGTCTCGACCTCCTCGAGGTTGAAGGTGTCGGTGTCGGACTTGAGCGCCTCTGCCTCGCTGATCTCGACGATCGGCTCGTAGGAGCCGGTCTCCAGGTGGCGCTGGCGCTCCTCGGCGGAGTAGATCCCCAGCATCGACCGCTCCTCGAAGGACATGTAGTCCAGGGCGAGACGACGGAAGATGTAGTCCATGATCGACTGGGACATCCGCACGTCGGGGTCGTCGGTGAGGCCGGCGGGCTCGAAGCGCAGGTTGGTGAACTTCGAGACGTAGGTCTCCAGCGGGACGCCGTACTGCAGGCCGATGGACACCGCGATCGAGAAGGCGTCCATCACGCCGGCCAGGGTCGAGCCCTGCTTGCCCAGCTTGAGGAAGACCTCACCGAGCTCGCCGTCGTCGTGCGCACCGGAGGTCATGTAGCCCTCGGCGCCACCGACGGTGAACGACGTGGTCCGGGAGACGCGCGACTTGGGCAGGCGCTTGCGCGTCGGGGCGTAGACGACCTTCTCGATGACCTTGGCCTCGACGGGCTCGGCCGCCGAGGAGGCCTTGTTGGAGTCCGTGCCCTTGTTCTCGCCCTTGCCGCCGGAGAGCGGCTGGCCGACCTTGCAGTTGTCGCGGTAGACCGCGGTCGCCTTGAGGCCGAGCTTCCACGACTGCAGGTAGATGTCCTCGATCTCCTCGACCGTGGCGCTCTCCGGCAGGTTCACCGTCTTGGAGATGGCACCGGAGAGGAACGGCTGGCAGGCAGCCATCATCCGCACGTGACCCATCGGGGCCAGCGCCCGCGCACCCATCGCGGTGTCGTAGATCTCGTAGTGCGCGTTCTTCAGCCCGGGAGCATCGATCACGTGACCGTGCTCGGCGATGTAGGCGACGATCGCCTCGATCTGCTCGGGCTGGTAGCCCAGCTTCTTCAGCGATCGCGGAACCGTCTGGTTGACGATCTGCATCGAGCCGCCGCCGACGAGCTTCTTGAACTTCACCAGGGAGAAGTCGGGCTCGATGCCGGTGGTGTCGCAGTCCATCATGAAGCCGATGGTGCCGGTCGGCGCGAGCACCGAGGCCTGCGCGTTGCGGAAGCCGTTCTTCTCACCGAGCTTGATGACCTCGGCCCACGCCTTGGTGGCGACCTTGTGGACGCGGCCGTCCTCGGTGTGCAGCACGCGGACCTGGTCGTTGGCGGCCTGGTGCTTGCGCATGACCCGCTTGTGGGCGTCGGCGTTGCGCTCGTAGCCGGCGTACGGACCGACGATCGAGGCGAGCTGCGCCGAGCGCTTGTACGACGTACCGGTCATCAGGCTGGTGATGGCGGCGGCCATCGAGCGGCCACCGTCGGAGTCGTAGCCCAGGCCCATCGCCATCAGCAGCGCGCCGAGGTTGGCGTAGCCGATGCCGAGCTGGCGGTAGTCGCGGGTGGTCTTGCCGATCGGCTCGGTCGGGAAGTCGGCGAAGCAGATGGAGATGTCCATCGCGGTGATGATGAACTCCACCGCCTTCGCGAACAGCTCGGCGTCGAAGGTGTCGTCGTCCTTGAGGAACTTCAGCAGGTTCAGCGACGCCAGGTTGCACGAGGAGTTGTCCAGCGACATGTACTCCGAGCACGGGTTGGACGCGGTGATCCGCCCGGTCTCGGGGTTGGTGTGCCAGTCGTTGATGGTGTCGTCGTACTGCAGACCCGGGTCGGCGCACTCCCAGGCGGCCGTGGAGATCTTGGTGAACAGCTCACGAGCGTCGACGGTCTCGATGACCTCGCCGGTGCTGCGCGAGCGCAGGCCGAACTCGGTGCCGTTCTCGACCGCGTTCATGAACTCGTCGGTGACCCGGACGGAGTTGTTGGCGTTCTGGTACTGCACGGAGGTGATGTCCTTGCCGCCCAGGTCCATGTCGTAGCCGGCGTCGCGCAGGGCGCGGATCTTGTTCTCCTCGCGCGCCTTGGTCTCGACGAACTCCTCGATGTCGGGGTGGTCCACGTCGAGCACGACCATCTTGGCCGCGCGCCGGGTAGCGCCACCGGACTTGATGGTGCCGGCGGAGGCGTCAGCGCCGCGCATGAAGGAGACGGGGCCCGACGCGGTACCACCGGAGGAGAGCAGCTCCTTGGAGGAGCG
The DNA here is from genome assembly GCF_002865585.1 of Nocardioides houyundeii. Lineage (NCBI taxonomy): Bacteria > Bacillati > Actinomycetota > Actinomycetes > Propionibacteriales > Nocardioidaceae > Nocardioides > Nocardioides houyundeii. The sequence goes on from NZ_CP025581.1 coordinate 3,044,526, forward strand.
GATGCGGGAGAGGTTGAGGCCGGCGCCGGAGCCGCCCTTGAAGATGAACCCCTCCTCCTTGTACCAGTTGAGGATCGAGTCCATGGAGTCATCGACGCTGAGGATGAAGCACGCCGAGACCTGCTGCGGGGAGGGGGTGCCGACGTTGAACCAGACCGGGGAGTTGAACGAGAAGTACTGGTTGACCAGGAGCCAGGTGAGCTCCTCCTCGAAGACCTGCGCATCGGCGGTCGTCGCGAAGTAGCCGTTGTCGATCCCGGCCTTGGTGTAGGTCTTCACCACGCGGTCGACGAGCTGCTTGAGGCTCCACTCGCGCACGTCGGTGCCGACGGCGCCGCGGAAGTACTTGGTGGTGACGATCGTGGAGGCGTTCACGCTCCAGAAGTCGGGGAACTCCACGCCGCGCTGCTCGAAGACGGTGTCGCCCGTCTTCCAGTTGGTCTGGACGACGTCGCGCCGCTCCCAGGTGATGGCGTCGTAGGGGTGGGTGCCTTCGGTGCTGAAGACGCGTTGCATCTTCAGACCACCCTTGTTCACCGTCTCGGTCATGAATTCTCCTCAGTCACTGCTGCGTCGTTGCATCGGTCTCTGCTGTGGTGCGCCCGGCACGCCGCTTCCCCACGACGTGCCGGGCAGTATCTGGTCAGCCCGTGGGCTGAGGTGCGGTGGCTGAGCGCTCTGCGCGCAGCCACTCGATCTCGTTGGCGAAGTCCTCTGCGCTCTCGAAGGCGCGGTAGACGGAGGCGAACCGCAGGTACGCCACCTCGTCCAGCTCGCGGAGCGGGCTCAGGATCGCGAGCCCGACCTCGTGGGCGGGCACCTCGGCGTACCCCTCGCTGCGCAGTGCGTCCTCGACCGCCTGCCCCAGGCAGGCGAGCTGGTCCTCGGTGACGGGCCGGCCCTTGCAGGCCTTGCGCACACCCTGGATCGCCTTCTCCCGGGTGAAGGGTTCGGTGGCACCAGAACGCTTGAGCACCATCAGCTGCATGAGCTCGACGGTGCTGAAGCGCTTGCCGCACTCCTGGCAGGTACGACGGCGGCGGATCTGACCACCGTCGTCGGAGACGCGGGAGTCGAGCACCCGGGTGTCGGTGTGACGGCAGTAGGGGCAGTGCATGTCGGGTGTCTCCTCTCGGCCCGGTGTGGCGTCATCCGGGCACAGCAGTAAAACCCTGCTCTCAGGGTTAACGCCTGTGGATGACGGCCTGTTTCCTGTGGATGAAACTGTCTGTGCTGTGGGCGAACCACCCGGTCCCTGTGGACTAGATGTGGAGAACCACAACGGTGTAACTACTAGATGTAGTGGTAACCGTACGTCCCTGGCACAACGCTTGGCAAGCGGAACCGCCTTTCTGGGGCCACGGGTTTCCGACGCCCGAGCGCCTTCTGACAAACGTGCAGGTCAGACCCAATATCGGGTAGGAAAATCGGTCTGGACCGCGCCGGGCAACAGGTACCGACCTCGCTGGCCGGGCCTGACACAATGGCCGGCGTGGCGACGGGCAAGCGGGCAGGATCGAGACGGGCAACACCTTCCTCGACGCGTTCTGCCTCGTCCATCGACCCGAAGGTCGTGGGGTACGCCGGGGGATCACCGCCTGCGTCGTCGCGTGGGGGTACCTGGTGTACGCCGCCATCGACTTCGGCAGCGCCGCCAGGTCGGGCAGTGGCGGCGGCTGGGCACTGTTGGTGCTCGCCTCCATCGGCGCCGCGGCCTGTCTCTTCGTGGGCCTGATGCTCGCCACTCGCCTGTCGTCGGCACTGGGCTTCAGCTCCTCGCCGAACAAGCCGGCGCCGAGCGACCCTGCGACGACCCCGGCCGACACCATCGAGATGACTGCGGAGCCGCCGAAACCGGCCGCACCTCGCCCGCCGGGCGGAAGGCGGATCTCTCGCAAGTAGCGAATTCAAGGGGCGGGCTCAGCGCGTGAGCCCGCCCCTCGTCTTCCCCTATCCACCGCTCGGGGTCGAAGCGAGCGGTGGAAGCTATTCAGTTGTGGATCCATGGGGCCGCGCGGGCGCGCAGCACGGGTCAGTCAGCGAGCGGGATGCGCAGCTTCTGCCCCAGGGTGAGCATCCCGGAGTCGAGCGCGTTCAACCGCTTGATCTCCGACATCACGCTGGGAACGTCGCCGTCGACGGCGATCTCCGACGCGATCCCCCACAGGGTGTCCCCCTGGCCCACCATCACGACCTCGGTGGGTGCCGGCGTGCCAGCCTCGTCCGTCGCGACCGAGCGGGAACCGAAGAAGACCCCGGCGACCAGCACGGTCAGCAGGATCGCGGCCACCACGACCACTCGCCCACGACGCGTCAGGCGCACACCCGTGGACCCCGGCGCCTGACGGGCTGCCACAGGCAGGTCACGACCGAGGCGAAGCTCGCGAGTGGGGTTCAGCGTCATGGTGCTCATGGGGACCTCCGGGGGAAGTGTTCAGCCGGTTGGCTTGTGTTGATCTCATGTCTAGTGATCTCCGCCGACAGTCCTGATCTGCTGGACTACGAGGAGTCGATCAGACGTTCGATCGAACACATGTACGAAGTTAGAGCACATGTTCGAATGAATCAAGCATCTGTGCGAACAAGTGTTCGAGCGTGTCGCGGCCCCCCACGACCCCTCGACGTGCTCGAAGCGCGCCCGGTTCTCACGCGCTGAGCGCAGATGCTCCGCGAAAGCGGGGAAAATGCACCACAAAGCCGGCGTTGCCCAGCGGATCACCTCGATGTCATCAGTTTGAGGCATGCAACTGTCTAGGCAGCCCCCCTAGCGTCTCCCGCATGCGAGACACGCTGACCACGCCGATGGCGATCATCGAGGCAGACCTCGAAGCTCTCCAGCAGGCCATGTCCCTCTCCCCCGTCTTCCAGACCACTCACGAGCCGGACGCACTCCTGTACTGGTCGCACCTGCCTCTTCCCGCGGGCAACGTGATCACGCACGCGCGCATCTCGGCGCGTGACGTGCCGACCCGCGTCCCAGCGCTCCTGGGGCCCTACCTCGAGCGCGGACTCCCGTTCCGGTGGGTCACCACCCCCAAGACCACCACCCCGGCGCTGGAGGCAGCCCTGGCGCAGGCCGGCATGGTGCCTCGCGAGAGCCCGGCGATGTACCTGGCGCTGCAGGAGACCGTCGATCCCGGGACCCCGGACGACGTCTACATCGACGTCGCCTGGCCCGACCACCTCGAACCCGTCAGCTCCATCCTGTTCTCCGGCTTCGGCCTACCCCGAGGCACTGAGGCCGAGCACCTGCAGTTCCTCGACACCCTCGACCCTGCCGACACCCAGTTCTTCATCGCCCGGAGCCTGGTCACCGGCGAACCGCTGGGCGCCAGCACCATGCACCGCCGCGGCACCAGCGTGATGCTGGCCAACGTCAGCACCAGCGAGCACGCCCGGGGCCGGGGCATCGCGAAGGCCCTGTGCGCCACCATGCTCAACCGAGCCGCGCACACCGAGGCGCTGACCGCCACCGTGCTCTCCAACGACGAGGGCTACCAGGTGTACGTCGACCTGGGCTTCCGCACCAAGTTCAACGTGGTGACCTGGGAGTGGCACCCGCAGACCTGAGGCAACCAGAGCCGAGGCAACACGCCGTTCGAACAGGTGTTTGAACTCCGGTCCGGTGCCGACTACGGTGAGACCACCGAGATCGCACCACACCAGGAGGACACCGGATGGCCAACCCGCGCGAGACCAAGGGCAAGGTCGTGGCCCTGCCCGACGGCCCTCCCGACGCCACCGGCCTCACCCCGCGGCAGCAGCGGGTGCTCTCCACCATCAAGGACGCGATCGAGCAGCGTGGATACCCGCCGAGCATGCGCGAGATCGGCCAGGCGGTCGGCCTCACCAGCTCCAGCAGCGTGGCCCACCAGCTCAAGGTGCTGGAGGAGAAGGGCTTCCTCAAGCGCGACCCCAACCGGCCCCGGGCTCTCGAGGTGTTCCTGCCCGAGGTGATGGCGGCCCGTCGCGCCATGAGCAGCGACGAGGAGACGATCTTCGACCCCACCGGTGTCGGCGACGCCGCGCCGGCCGCCCGCTACGTGCCGGTCGTCGGTCGGATCGCCGCCGGTGGCCCGATCCTGGCCGAGGAGCGCGTCGAGGACGTCTTCCCGCTCCCGCAGCAGCTGGTGGGCGACGGCACGCTCTTCCTGCTCGAGGTCTCCGGTGACTCGATGATCGACGCCGCGATCTGCAACGGCGACTACGTCGTGATCCGGCAGCAGCCCGAAGCCTCCAACGGCGAGATCGTCGCCGCCATGATCGACGGTGAGGCCACGGTCAAGACGTTCCAGCGCAAGGACGGCCAGGTCTGGCTGCTCCCCCACAACGACGCCTACGAGCCGATCGACGGGACCCACGCCACCATCCTGGGCAAGGTCACCGCGGTCCTGCGACGGGTCTGAGCCAGGGGCCCTCGCCACTCCGGAGACGAGGCGGCGGGTCGTGTAATCTCACGGCGGTGCGACGAAGCCGACGAGATGCCGAACCCGCCGACCTCTCCTCCGAGCAGTTCCGCACCAAGCCTGACGACCGGTTCAAGCTGACCGACGAGAGCCAGACGCTCCTCAAGGAACTGGACCGCCACAGCGGCGCGTCCCGCCGCCTCTCCCCGTTGAGCTACAACCTCACCGTGGGCCACGAGCACCGGTTCATCTGGTTCCGAGTGGCCAAGGTGGCCACCCGCACGATCCGCCACCACTTCACCACCCATGGGGTGCCCCTGGACGTGGACCACGCGATGCGGATCCGCTATCCCATCGACGTGTTCGAGGACTACTTCAAGTTCGCCTTCGTCCGCGATCCGCTGGACCGGTTCGTCTCGGCCTGGCACAACAAGGTCGTGGACATGAACTACTTCCACTTCGACGAGCCCACGCACCGCAAGATGCAGGACGTCGAGGAGTTCGCCCGCTGGGTGGCCGACCAGGACCTCGGCCAGGTGCCGGGCACCGACCAGCACCTCGCGCTGCAGACCCGGCTCATCGACCTCAGCCAGGTCGACTTCGTGGGACGTCTGGAGACCTTCGACGAGGACTTCGCCGAGGTCTGCCGCCGCGTCGGCGCACCGGCGGTGCCGACGGTGGCCCAGAACCAGACCGGCTCCCCTGGCAGCACCCGTGAGGTCTCCGACTCGCTGCGCAGCATGGTCGAGGCGATGTACCGGCGGGACTACCAGATCCTCGGCTACTGACCCGAGCCGCCGGCCAGTCGGGTCAGCGCCTTGCGCACCACCTGCGGGTCGGTCGTGGTCCACATCGGCGGCAGGCTCGCCTTGAGGAAGCCGCCGTACCGCGCGGTGGCCAACCGGGGGTCCAGCACCGCGACCACGCCGCGGTCGGTGGTGGTGCGGATCAGCCGCCCCGCACCCTGGGCCAGCAGCAAGGCGGCGTGGGTGGCCGCAACCTGCATGAAGCCGTTGCCCCCGGCCTTGTCGGCCGCGCGCTGCCGAGCACTCATCAGGGGATCGTCGGGCCGCGGGAACGGGATCCGGTCGATCAGCACCAGCTGGCAGGTCTCGCCGGGCACGTCGAGGCCCTGCCAGAGGCTGAGCGTGCCGAAGAGAATCGTGTGCGGGTCCTCCACGAACTGCCGCGCCAGCTCCGGCAGCTGCGCCTCGCCCTGGGCCAGGGTGGTCAGGTGCGGCAGCCGCTCGCGCACCGCCTCGGCGGCGGTCTCGGCGGCCCGCCGTGAGGAGAACAGCCCCAGCGTGCGTCCCTCGGCCGCGTCGATCAGCTCCACGATCTCGTCGAGCTGGGCCTTGCCCAGCCCGTCGCGTCCCGGCGGCGGCAGGTGGCGGGCGACGTACAGGATGCCCTGGCGCCCGTAGTCGAACGGCGACCCCACGTCGAGGCCCTGCCACGGCAGCGCACCCTCGGCCTCGACCTCGGGCGCACCGGTGTCGATCCGCTCGGACGGCTTGAGCCCGACGCTGCCCGCGACGGTGTTGAAGTCGCCCCCCAGCATCAGCGTGGCCGAGGTGAAGACCACGGTCTTGTCGGTCAGCAGCCGGTCCCGCATCTGGCCCCACACCTGCAGCGGCGCGATCGCCAGCCGGGCGGGGATCCGGTCCCGGGCCTCGTTGAGCCACATCACGTCGGAGTCCTTGCCCGCCGCCATCCGCTCGGCGGTGGCGAAGACCTCCTGGGCCATGCCCTTGGCCTGGGTGCGGGCAGCGTCCACGTCGCCGCCCTCCTCCTTGCCGAAGGCCGAGGCCAGCGCCCGCGCCGCGTCGCGCACCAGCACCAGGGCGTCGGAGAGCTGGTCGGTGCGCTGGTCGATCCGACCCGGGGGCGTCATCGCCAGCGCGTCCGCCAGCGCGTCCGCCGCGTCCGCCAGGTCGTCGGCGGGACTGTTGGCGCCGCCCCGATCCGCGACGTACTTGTTGGCCCGACGCGCGGCCCGCTCCACGTCGTTGACCGCCAGCTCGTCCGTCGCGGCCTGGGTGACCCGGGCGGTGAGCTCGTGGGCCTCGTCGATCACCACCACGTCGTAGTCGGGGATCATCGGGACCCCCTCGATGGCGTCGATGGCCAGCAACGAGTGGTTGGTGACGATCAGGTGCGACTTGTGGGCCTTCTCCTTGGCGCGCTCGGCGAAGCACTCGGCGGCGAAGGCGCAGCGCGCGGCGCCGAGGCACTCGCGGTGGTTCACGCTGACCTGGCGCCACAGGCGGTCGTTGTGCCGCGGCGCGTTGTCCCGCTCGCCGGTGCCGCCGTTCTCGACCTCCTCCTCGGCCCAGGCCCGCAGCTTGAGCACCTCGGCACCCATCGTGCCCTCGGGCACGTCCACCAGGACGCCCTGGTCGTCCGGGACGCCCTCGCGGATGCGGTGCAGGCAGGCGTAGTTCGAACGACCCTTGAGCACGGCGTACGACGCGTCGAGCCGGTCGCCGACCGCCTCCACCAGCCGCGGGATGTCCCGCTCCACCAGCTGGTGCTGCAGCGCCAGGGTGGCGGTGGCCACCACGACGCGCTGCCCGTGCAGCAGGCTCGGGACCAGGTAGGCCAGCGACTTCCCGGTGCCGGTGCCGGCCTGGACCAGCAGGTGCCGGCCGTCGTGCATGGCCGTGGAGACGGCCTGAGCCATCTGCACCTGCCCCGCGCGCTCCTGACCGCCGAGCGCCGTGACCGCAGCGCCGAGCACCTCGGTCACCCGGGAGGTGTCGTGGGGCTCCTTCTCAACGGGGACATCAGGCACCCGAGCACACTATCCCTGCCTGCCGACAGCTCAGATGACGGCGCCGGAGTCGTCGGGCGCGCGCTCGACGCGCACCTTCTTCTCCTTGGTCATCGGCCACTTCTCCTGCAGGTAGGTGACCATCGGGGTGGCGGTGAAGACCGAGCTGTAGGTACCGACGATCAGACCGACCAGCAGGGCGATGGCGAAGTCCTGCAGGGAGTCGCCGCCGATCAGCGCCAGGGCACCGAGGATGAACATCGTGCCCAGACCGGTGTTCACCGTGCGCGGCAGCGTCTCGAGGGCAGCCTTGTTGGCCAGGTCGGTGAACAGCTCTCCGGGCTTGGACGACTGCCAGCGCTCGCGCACCCGGTCGAACACGACCACGGTGTCGTTGACGGAGAGACCGATGATGGTCATCGCGGCCGCCAGGAAGATGCCGTCGATGGGCTTGCCCAGCCAGGCGAAGAGGCCCACCACGATGACGACGTCGTGGAACATCGCGGCCACCGCGGCCAGGCCGAAGGTCCACTTGAACCGGAACGCCAGGTAGGCCAGCTGGGCCAGGAACGCCACGCCGAAGGCGATCAGCGCCTTGTTGCGCAGCTCGTCACCCAGCGAGGCCCCGATCACCTCGTCGCGCTCCAGGGTCGCCCCGCCGCCGGCCTCGTCGATCGCCGCGGCGACGTCCTTGGCCTCGGCGTCGGTCAGCTCGCCGGTGCGGACGCTGATCTTGTCCTCGTCGGCCAGCTGGACCGTGGCGGTGCGGAAGCCGGCGTCCTCCACGGCGTCCCGCGCCTGGTCGGCGGTGAGCGTCTTGGTGGTGGAGTACTCCAGGACCCGGCCACCGGTGAACTCCACCCCGAGGTTGAGCCCCTGGATGAAGATGCCGGCCAGGGCGACCACCATCACGACACCCGAGATCCCCAGCCACAGGGCCCGGCGGATCATGAGGTTGGGGTTCTTCTCCTCCAGCCACTTGCGCACTCGACCGATGTCGCCGATGCCGGTGAACTTGGGGTGGCGGGCCACCCACTTGTTGCTCACCCCCAGCTCGGTGAGCACGCGGGCGATGATCAGCGCGGAGATCATCGACGCCACGACACCGATGGTCAGGGTGACACCGAAGCCCTTGATCGGCCCGGAGCCGAGGAAGAACAGCAGGCCCGCCGCGAGCAGCGTGGTGACGTTGGAGTCGATGATCGCGCTCCACGCCTTGTTGAAGCCGACCATGAGGGCGCGGCGCAGCCCCGCCGAGGGTTGGTCCTCGTACTCCTCCCGGGCTCTCTCGAAGACCAGCACGTTCGCGTCGATCGCCATCCCGATGGCCAGCACGAAACCGGCCAGACCAGGAAGTGTCAGCGTCGAGCCCAGCCCCACCAGCATGGCGTAGGCGAGCAGCGCGTACGAGGTGAGCGCGATGGTGGCCAGGAAGCCCACGAAGCGGTAGACGGCGATGATGAAGAGCCCGGTCAGGATGAGCCCGACGATCCCGGCCTTCCAGGAGGCCTCGATGGCAGCGTCGCCCAGGGTCGGGCCGACGGTGCGGCGCTCGATGATCTCGACCGGCAGCGGCAGCGCGCCGCCCTCGATCAGGATGGCGAGGTTCTTGGCCTCCTCCAGGGAGAAGCCGCCCTCGATCTGGGTGGCGTTGGAGATGGATGAGCCACAGGGCACGGTGACCTGCGGTGAGGTGATGACCTCACCGTCGAGGACGATCGCGATGCGCTTCTGGTCGCCCGTGGCGCAGGCGGCTGCGGCCGAGAGCTTCTCGAAGGCCTTCGAGCCCTTGCTGGAGAAGTCGACGTCGACGACCCACTGGGTCGAGTTCTGCGGCTGGGTGGCGTCGGCGCCGGTGATGTCGTTGCCCTCCAGCACGGCCGGACCGAGCTCGAGGATGTCGCCCTGGTCGCTGGGCGCCACGATGTCGCCCTTCTTGCTGGGCTTGACGTCCGCGCTGGCGAGGCCGCCGGCGACGACGGCGTGCACCGTGAGCTGGGCCGTGCGACCGATGGTCTCCACCGCCTGGTCGGGGTCCTGCACGTCGGGCAGCTCGATGAGGATCCGGTTGTCGCCGGAGCGGACCAGGGTCGGCTCCGAGACGCCCAGGGCGTCGACCCGGCCGCGCAGGATCTCCACCGCCTGGTCGGTGTTCTCGGCGTTGGCCTTGACCCCCGACGGCGAGTCCGAGGTCTGCAGCGTCAGCGAGGTCCCTCCGCTCAGGTCCAGGCCGAGGCGGGGCTCCTTGTTGAGGGCGAGCGCCGCACAGCCGGCCAGCAGACCGAGGACGAGAAGGAAGCGGATCCAGGCACCACGTGACATGCGACGCATCTTTCCTCAGGCGGCAACGCCGCCCCCAATCGGGGGGCGACCTCAGGGACCAACGACTCGGGCCGCCTCATGGTTCCGCCTCGTCCCGCCGAGCCTCACCGGCTCACTGCGCGTAGGCATCCAGCTCGCCGGCGAGGTCCGGGTGCGCACGGCCGTGGATCAGGGTGCCGTGCTCGGTGTGCTCCAGGGAGTCGATCTCGCCGTGCTGGTGCAGCTGGTTGAGCAGGTCGCCACGTCCGTAGGGCAGCAGCACCGTGAAGTCCACCTCGGGTCGGGGCAGCTCGTGCTCGATGACCTTCAGCGCGTCCTCGATGCCCTCCCCCGTGCGGGCGGAGACCACGACGCTGTGCGGCTCGCGCTGACGAAGGCGCGCGATCACCATCGGGTCCGCGGCGTCGGCCTTGTTGATCAGCACCAGCTCGGGCACGTCGCCGGCGTCGATCTCGGCGAACACCGAGCGGACCGCCGCCAGCTGCCCCTCGGGGTCGGGGTGGGAGCCGTCGACCACGTGCAGGATCAGGTCGGAGTCGGCCACCTCCTCCAGCGTCGAGCGGAACGCCTCGACCAGCTGGTGGGGCAGGTGCCGGACGAAGCCGACGGTGTCGCTCATCGTGTAGACGCGGCCGTCCGCGGTCGTCGTACGACGGGTGGTGGGGTCGAGGGTGGCGAACAGCGAGTCGTCGACCAGCACCCCGGCGTCGGTGAGCCGGTTGAGCAGGGAGGACTTGCCGGCGTTGGTGTAGCCGGCGATCGTGACGCTCGGGATCTGGTTGCGCTGACGCTGGGCCCGCTTGTTGTCGCGGGTGCCCTTCATCGCCTTGAGCTCGCGGCGGAGCTTGGCGATGCGGTCGTTGATCCGACGACGATCGGTCTCGATCTTGGTCTCACCGGGGCCACGGCCACCGATGCCCTCACCGCCGGAGACCCGGCCACCGGCCTGGCGGGACAGGTTGCCGCCCCAGCCGCGCAGGCGCTGCTTCATGTAGCTCAGCTGGGCGAGCTCGACCTGGGCCTGGCCCTCGCGGGACTTGGCGTGCTGGGCGAAGATGTCGAGGATCAGCGCGGTCCGGTCGACGACCTTGACCTTGAGCCGATCCTCGAGGTTCCTGAGCTGGCTGGGCGCCAGCTCGCCGTCGCAGATGACGGTGTCGGCGCCGGACGCGGCCACGATCTCGCGCAGCCCGTCGACCTTGCCGCGCCCGATGTACGTCGCCGGGTCGGGGCGCTGGCGGCGCTGGTAGATGGCGTCGAGGACCTCCGAGCCGGCGGTCTCCGCGAGCAGCGCGAGCTCGGCCATCGAGTTCTCGGCGTCCGCGATCGTGCCCTCGGTCCACACTCCGACCAGCACCACCCGCTCCAGGCGGAGCTGGCGGTACTCGACCTCGGAGATGTCCTCGAGCTCTGTGGACAGCCCGGCGACGCGCTTGAGCGCGTGCCGCTCGACCAGGTCCTGCTGACCGCCGGTCAGCTCCTCGGGGTCCGGGTCGTCGGGGCTCACCACGGTGTAGCCCGACTCGAAGTCGTCGTCCTCGGCCGGAGCTGCGGAGTCGCCGTCCCACGTCTTGGTGGCGTCCAGCTCGTCGGCGAGGGAGAAGTCGCGTGCGTTCGTCATATGCCCTTCAGGGTAGGTCGGCGTCGCGGCTGATGCGACTCGTTAATCGACGTACCCAGAACACCGGTGGCTCACCCGTTAGTCCCGTGCTACTTGGGCGGCATCCGGATGCCGCCGTCGACGCGGACCGTCTCGCCGTTCAGGTAGGAGTTGGTCACGCACTCGACGACCATGCTGGCCAGCTCGTCGGGGACGCCGAGTCGCTTGGGGAAGAGCACCGACTCGCCCAGCTTGGCCTTGAACGCCTCCGCCGGCTCGCCCTCGCCGTAGATGGGGGTGTCGATCAGCCCGGGGGCGATGGTGTTGACCCGGACGCCGATCGCGGAGAGGTCGCGGGCCACCGGGAGGGTCATCCCGACGACGCCGCCCTTGGAGGAGGAGTACGCCGCCTGGCCGATCTGGCCGTCGAAGGCCGCCGCGGAGGCCAGGTTGACGATGGCACCCCGCTCGCCGTCGGCCAGCGGCTCGGTGCGGCCCATCGCGGTGGCGGCCAGCCGGATCGCGTCGAAGGTGCCGATCAGGTTGATCTCGATGACGCGACGGTAGGCGTCCAGGTCGTGCGCGGACCCGAACTCGCCGTCGCGACCCACGGTGCGCTGGGCCCAGCCGATGCCGGCGGAGTTGACCAGCACCCGCAGCGGACCAAGCTCGGCGGCCCGCAGCACGGCGGCCTGGAGCTGCGCGGTGTCGGTCACGTCGACGTGCACGAAGACGCCGCCGATCTCGTCGGCCAGCGCCTGCCCGCCGTCGTCCTTGAGGTCGGCCATCACCACCCGGGCGCCCTTGGCGGCGAGCTGACGGCAGACCGCGGCCCCAATGCCCGACGACCCACCCGTGACCAGTGCTGAGGCTCCAGAGATGTCCATGGAGGGCAGCATAGGAGGATTGCTAGAGGTCGGTCTCGCCCCTGGCCACCAGGACCGCCGGACCGGTCAGCAGCACCCGGTCGTCCTCGGTCCAGGTGACGTGCAGCGTGCCGCCCGGCACGTCCACGGCGTACGTCGTGCCGCGCGGGGCGCCGTCCCGGAGGGCGGAGGCGACCATCGCCGCGCAGGCGCCGGTGCCGCAGCTGCGGGTCTCCCCCGAGCCGCGCTCGTGCACCCGCATCGCGATGTGGGACCCGGCGAAGCCGACCACGAACTCCACGTTGACGCCCTGGGGGTAGACCGCCTCGTCGTGCGTGGGCGGGACCAGCAGCGGGCCGGCGTCGGTCAGGTCGTCGACGAGGGCCACGGCGTGCGGGTTGCCCATGTCGACGTGCACCGCGGTCCAGGACCGGTCGCCGACCGAGACCTGGGACTCCCCCAGCACCTCCGGCGAGCCCATGTCGACGGTGATCAGGTCGCCGTCGACGGTGACCACCTTGATCCCGGCCCGGGTGGCGATGCGGATGGGGTCGGTGGGGTCCGCCAGACCCTCCTCGACCAGGTGCCGGGCGAAGACCCGGACCCCGTTGCCGCACATCTCGCTCAGCGACCCGTCGGAGTTGCGGTAGTCCATGAACCACTCGCCGTCGCTGGGGTTGATGGCGTGGGTGCGCAGCACCCGCAGCACCCCGTCGGCGCCGAGGCCGGCGCGGCGGTCGCACAGCGCGCGCACCCGTTCCGGGCTGAGGTCACCGTGCACGGTGCCCTCGTGGTCGGGCAGCAGCACGAAGTCGTTCTCGGTGCCGTGGCCCTTCAGGAACGGATACGTCACGGGGTGAGTGTCGCACTGTTCAGCACGCTCCAGCGAGCGACGGCGAAGTCGCGGTTGCGCTCGACCTGCTCCAGCCTCAGCTCCAGGCGGCGCGGCAGCAGCGGTGCGCCACCGCCGAGGGCGACCGGCGCGTACTGCACCCACAGCTCGTCGACCAGCCCGAGGTCGGCGAACTGGCCGACCAGCTCACCCCCGCCGACCAGCCACACGTCCCGGCCCTCGGCCGCGGCCACGGCCTCGGCGTGCACCTCACGCAGGGCCGCCTCGTCGTCGGCGCTGGTGAAGGTGATCCCGTCGAGGAGGTCGAACGCCCGGTGGCTCAGCACGAAGGTCCGGGCCTCCCCCAGCGCACCCACCTCGTCGTGGTCCAGCAGCCACTGCCAGGTGGTGGCCCCCATGACGCTGGCCCCGATCCGGGGCTGGAGGGCCTCGAAGCCCATCGGGCCGGTCGGGTCCACGTCCCGGGTCAGCAGCCAGGACAACGAGTTCCCCGGATCGGCGATGAAGCCGTCGACGGAGGAGGCGGTGTAGAAGATGGTGGCCACGCGAGCCACTGTGGCACAGCGCGGGCCCCTGTGCAGTTCACGAAGTTCGCCGCCCGCGCCCTTCCCAGCACCGGTTACCTCTTAGTAAGTTTCCAGCCAGTAAGCCCGTGTCGACCAGTCGGTCCCGGTCTTGCGCCCTGGTCCTGGGGAGGGAAATTGAGGGGCGGCCCATGGGGCCGCCCCTCTTTTCGTGCCGCCGGTCAGAGCGCGGCGACCAGCTCCAGGGCACGGTCCACCCGCGCCGGGTCGTCGAACCTGACCCAGGAGACGCGGGGGTCCTTGCGGAACCAGCCGTCCTGCCGCCGGGCGAACCGCCGGGTGGCGAACACGGTCCGCTCCTGGGCGGTCTCGAGGTCGATCTCGCCGCGCAGGTACGCCGCTACCTCGCGGTAGCCGATCGCCACCGAGGCGGTCTGCCCCTGGGCGAGACCCTGGGCCTGGAGCCGCTCCACCTCGGCCACGAACCCCTCGGCGAACATCTGGGCCACCCGCTGGGCGATCCGCTGGTCCAGGGTGGGGCGGTCGATGTCCACGCCGATCTGCACGGTCCGGGGGTCGACGTACTCCAGGGTGGGCAGGGAGGCGCTGTAGGGACGGCCGGTGAGCGCGATGACCTCCAGGGCGCGGACCACGCGACGACCGTTCTCCACCTCCATCTTGGCGCCGGCGGTCGGGTCCAGCTCGCTCAGCCGGCGGTGCAGCGCCGCGGAGCCCAGCTCCTCCAGCTCGGCGTTCAGGGCCTCGCGCACGACCGGGTCGGTGCCGGGGAACTCGAACCGGTCCAGGACCGCGCGGGTGTAGAGCGCCGAGCCGCCGACCAGCACCGGGGTCCGGCCCCGTCCCCGGATCTGGGCGATCGCGGTGCGCGCCAACGTCTGGAAGCGGGCCACGTTGGCCGGCTCGGTGACCTCCATCAGGTCCAGCAGGTGGTGCGGGATGCCGCGGCGCTCGGATTCCCGAAGCTTGGCGGTGCCCACGTCCATGCCCCGATAGACCTGCATCGCGTCGGTGTTGACCACCTCGCCGTCGAGGCGCTCGGCCAGGTCCAGGGAGAGCCCCGTCTTGCCCGCCGCGGTGGCCCCCACCACGGCGACGATGGGCGGGGCGTCGGACGGCATGGGGCTAGTGTTCCAAAGCACCGATCCCGCACGACGACCGCACACCGAGGAGTGGAGAGACCAATGGGAATCCCCGACGACGCCGAGGACCAGGTCGCCGACGCGGCCGAGCAGCCCGACGAGGCCGTGCCCGGCACCGACGACGACCTCCCCGCGTCCCGCAGCCAGGGCCAGCAGGGTCTCACCCAGTCCGGTCCGCCCAGCGACCCCAGCGCTCCCACGGGGTGAGCGCGACCATCCCCGAGCGCTTCGTGGTCGTCCCCGCCTCCTACGTCTTCCTGTGCCGGAGCGGCGAGCGCGGCGACGAGGTGCTCCTGCAGCTGCGCCGCAACACCGGCTACATGGACGACCACTGGGCCGCCGCGGCGGCCGGGCACGTGGAGCGTGGCGAGACGGCGTACGGAGCGGCGCGCCGGGAGGCCGCCGAGGAGCTCGGCATCGAGGTCGCGGACCTGCACTTCGAGTTCACCATGCACCGCACCGCCCGCGACCTGCCCATCGACGAGCGGGTGGACTTCTTCTTCACCGCCCGTGACTGGGCAGGCGAGCCCCGGATCATGGAGCAGGACAAGTGCGCGGAGCTGCGGTGGTGCGCCCTGGACGACCTCCCCGAGCCGGTGGTGCCCCACGAACGTGTGGCGCTGGCCAATTTGGGCACTGGGGAGAAGTACCTCGCCATCGGATTCGAGCAGGAGCAGAGATGACCGACCCCGACCTGGGCCCAATCCCGACCCCCACCACCGAGGACCCGGACCTCTATCCGGGGGGCGTCGACGCGGTCGAGCCCACCGGCCCGGACCCGCTGCCGCACGACCTGGACCCCCAGCACAACGCGGGGCTGCGCGACAAGGCGCCCGACGAGATCTCCGAGCCCGACGCGGAGAAGGAGCAGGCGCCCAGCGACGGCGCCGTCTCCGGCGAGACCGAAACCCCCGACGAGCCCCCGGCCTGAGGACGAGATGACCGAGCAGCGCAAGACCGGAGTGCCCGACCCCGACGTCAGCGAGTCGCTGCGGGCCTCGAACCCCAACGCCTCGGGCGAGGAAGGGCTCGCCGGCGAGATGGGCATCAGCAGTGAGCGGGTGGGCACCGCCGGCCCGGGACAGGTCTCCACCGACGGCGTCCGCGACGCCTCGCCCAACCCGCCCGAGCCCGACCCGGGCCCCGAGCAGTCCGCGGGCGGGCACGAGGAGAACCCGGCCGAGATGGGCCGCAAGTCCGACTACCCGAGCGCGGACCCGCGCTCGTCCGGCGAGGAGCCGGAGACCGGCGACCCGGGCCTGCGCCAGGGGCGGCCCCGCGCCGACGACGCCTGAGCGCTCAGCCGCACACCGGTGCCGGCGGCAGCGCCGCCGGCACCCCCACCGTCGGCATCCCCAGCCCGACGCCGCTCGGCGCGGGCGGGGCCGCGGTGCGGGCCTGCCAGGCGTCGCCGGAACGGGTACGCCGCACGGCCAGCACCGGACCGTCGGCGATCAGGTGGTGCGGCGCGGCGTGACTGATCCGCACCGTGGCCATGTCGCCGGGCCGTACGCCGTCCACCCCGGGGAGCCGGGAGAAGTCCGGCTCGAAGTGCACCAGGCGGTTGTCGGCGCCGCGACCCGAGAGCCGTCGGGTCGCGGTGTCCTTGCGGCCCTCCCCCTCGGAGACCATCAGCTCCACCTCGTTGCCCAGGAGCAGCTTCGACTCCTCCCAGGCGATCTCGTTGACCACCGCGACCAGCCGGTCGTAGCGGTCGGAGATGACCGCCGGGTCGACCTGCTCGGCCATGGTCGCCGCAGGAGTGCCCGGACGCGGGGAGTAGATGAAGGTGTAGGCACCGGAGAAGCGGGCGGCCCGGACCACGTCGAGGGTGGCCTGGAAGTCCTCCTCGGTCTCGCCGGGGAAGCCGACGATGATGTCGGTGGTGATCGCCGCGTCCGGCATCGCCGCGCGCACCCGGGAGATGATCCCGAGGAACTTGGACTGGCGGTAGGACCGGCGCATCGCCTTGAGGATCCGGTCGGAGCCGGACTGCAGCGGCATGTGCAGCTGGTGCACCACGTTGGGGGTCGTGGCCATCGCCTCGATGACGTCGTCGGTGAACTCCGCCGGGTGGGGCGAGGTGAACCGGACCCGTTCCAGGCCCTCGATCTCACCGCAGGCCCGCAGCAGCTTGGAGAACGCCTGCCGGTCCCCGAACTCCACGCCGTAGGCGTTGACGTTCTGGCCCAGCAGCGTGACCTCGCTGACCCCCTCGGCGACCAGGGCGCGGATCTCGGCGAGGACGTCGCCGGGCCGGCGGTCGGTCTCCTTGCCGCGCAGCGAGGGCACGATGCAGAAGGTGCAGGTGTTGTTGCAGCCGACCGAGACCGACACCCAGGCGGCGTACGCCGACTCGCGCTTGGTGGGCAGCGTCGAGGGGAAGACCGAGAGCGACTCCAGGATCTCCACCTGGGCCTCCTCGGCGACCCGGGCGCGCTCCAGCAGCACCGGCAGCGAGCCGATGTTGTGGGTGCCGAAGACGACGTCCACGTAGGGCGCCTTCTCCACGATGGTGGCGCGGTCCTTCTGGGCCAGGCAGCCGCCCACCGCGATCTGCATCCCCGGGTGCTGGGCCTTGACCGGCACCAGCTGGCTGAGGTTGCCGTAGAGCTTGTTGTCGGCGTTCTCGCGGACCGCGCAGGTGTTGAACACCACGACGTCGGCCTGCTGGCCCTCGGGTGCGGCGGCGTACCCCGCGTCCTCCAGCAGCCCGCTGAGGCGCTCGGAGTCGTGGACGTTCATCTGGCACCCGTGGGTGCGTACTTCATACGTGCGAGTCATGGCCGCACCAGCCTACGGCGCGCGGGCTGCTGGTCACGAGTCGGCAAAGATTGGCCTCAGGGCCCCTCGCAGATGGCCCATTTGTGTCACGGGGGGCTAGGTTCCCCCCATGGCAGTGGTGGACGAGAAGGCGGCCGAGACGCGTCCCGACGGGCTGGTCGTGCTGCAGGGCGTCGACAAGCACTTCGGGCAGCTGCACGCCCTCAAGGACGTGAACCTGGCAATCAAGCGTGGCGAGGTGGTCGTCATCATCGGGCCTTCCGGCTCGGGGAAGTCGACGCTGTGCCGCACGATCAATCGGCTCGAGACCATCGACTCCGGCCACATCTGGCTCGACGGCGAGCCGCTGCCGGCCGAGGGGAAGGCCCTGGCCAACCTGCGCGCCGAGGTCGGCATGGTCTTCCAGTCCTTCAACCTCTTCGCGCACAAGACGATCCTGGAGAACGTCACGCTGGGCCCGATCAAGGTGCGCAAGAAGTCGAAGGCCGAGGCCGAGAAGCGGGCGATGGAGCTGCTCGAGCGCGTCGGCGTCGCGCATCAGGCGCAGAAGTACCCCGCCCAGCTCTCCGGCGGCCAGCAGCAGCGCGTGGCGATCGCCCGTGCCCTGGCCATGGACCCGAAGGTGATGCTCTTCGACGAGCCCACCTCCGCGCTCGACCCGGAGATGATCAAGGAGGTCCTCGACGTCATGGTCGACCTCGCCAAGCAGGGCATGACGATGGTCGTGGTCACCCACGAGATGGGCTTCGCGCGCACGGCGGGCGACCGGGTGGTCTTCATGGCCGACGGCGCCATCGTGGAGGAGAACACCCCCGAGGAGTTCTTCACCAACCCTGCCTCGGACCGCGCCAAGGACTTCCTCGGCAAGATCCTCAAGCACTGAACCGGCTCAACGAACAAAGGGAGTACAGATGCGATTCACCAGGAGCAAGGCACTCGTCGTGACGGTGGGCCTGGCCCTCAGTCTGGCGGCGTGCGGCGACGCCGGTAGCGACGACACCGAGACGACCGACGTCGACGTCGCGGAGAACGCGGCCGACAAGTTCGAGGACGGCACCGCGATGAAGGAGCTGGCCGAGGACGGCTCCATCACCATCGGCGTGAAGTTCGACCAGCCCGGCATCGGCTTCAAGGGCGCCACCGACGACGCGCCCAAGGGCTTCGACCCGGAGATCGGCAAGATCCTCGCCGCCGACCTGGGCATCCCCGCCGACAAGATCAAGTGGAAGGAGACGATCTCGGCCAACCGCGAGCCGTTCCTCCAGGAGGGTGAGGTCGACCTGGTCATCGCCTCCTACTCCATCACCGACGAGCGGCGCGCGATCGTCGGCCAGGCCGGCCCGTACTACGTCACCGGTCAGCAGCTCCTGGTGCGCTCCGACAGCGACATCGAGTCCATCGAGGACATCAAGGGCCTCGACGTCTGCTCGGTCACCGGCTCCACGTCGCTGGACAACGTCAAGGCCGAGGGCGCCAAGCCGCGCGGCTTCGACACCTACTCCGAGTGCGTGGACCAGGTCCTCGACGGCACCGTCGACGCCATGACCACCGACGGCGCCATCCTGCTCGGCTACGCCGCCGAGAACCCCGATGAGCTGAAGGTCGTCGTCGACCCGTTCTCCGAGGAGCGCTACGGCGTGGGCTACAGCCCGGACCGTCCCGAGATGTGCCAGTGGATCACCGACACGCTCGAGAAGGCGGAGGATGACGGCGCCTGGGACGAGGCGTTCGAGGCCACGCTGGGCCAGTCCGGGGTCGAGACCCCCGACGCACCGGCCCTGGACGAGTGCGCGTGACCCTGACGTAGCCACGTCTGACCCCGCACGACTGACACCGGTGCCGGCGGGCGTCCACCACCCGGACG
This sequence comes from Nocardioides houyundeii, assembly GCF_002865585.1. NCBI lineage: Bacteria > Bacillati > Actinomycetota > Actinomycetes > Propionibacteriales > Nocardioidaceae > Nocardioides > Nocardioides houyundeii. The sequence continues at coordinate 3,063,678 of NZ_CP025581.1, forward strand.
CCCGTCGGCACCACCCAGGAAGGAGCCACCGCGCATGGATGCGGTCTTCTCGAACTTCGACGAGGTGCTCAAGGCCTTCGGCCTGACGCTCGGGCTGTTCGTCGTCTCCGGCATCGGCTCCCTCATCTGGGGCACCGTGCTGGCCGTCTTCCGGGTCGGCCCGGTGTCGGTGCTCAACAAGGTGGCGGCCTGCTACGTCACCCTGTTCCGCAACACCCCGCTCCTGATGATCTTCATCTTCATGGCGATCGCGATGCCCAGGCTGGGCTACACCTTCAACTTCATCGAGGACGTATCGATCGGCGGGTGGCAGGTCTCGGGCTTCTTCTTCCGCTCCTGCCTGGCCCTGACCCTCTACACCTCGGCCTTCGTCTGCGAGGCGATCCGCTCCGGCGTCAACGCCGTGGACCTGGGCCAGGCGGAGGCGAGCCGCGCGATCGGCCTGACGTTCAACCAGTCCATGCGTCTGGTGGTGCTGCCCCAGGCCCTGCGCGCCGTCGTCCCGCCGCTGACCAGCGTCCAGGTGGCCCTGGCCAAGAACACCTCGGTCGCGGCCGCGTTCGGCATCGCCGAGGCGACCGCCACCATGCGAGGGCTGGTCAACCAGAACGGCGACCAGCTCTACGGGATCTTCATCGCCTTCGCGATCGGCTACATCATCATCGTCGAGGCCATCTCGTTCTCCTCCTACGCGATCGAGCGAAGGCTCAAGGTGGCCCGATGAGCGCCTCAGTCCTCTTCGACGCCCCGGGTCCCAGGGCACGTGCCCGGCAGCGGATCTACTCGGTGCTCAGCGCGCTCGCGGTGGTCGCCGTGCTCGCCTTCGCCGTGTGGCGGCTCTACGACCGCGGCCAGCTCGAGTACTCCCTGTGGGAGCCCTTCCTCACCCCCGACTACATCCGCTACATCCTGGTCGACGGCCTCGTCAAGACCCTGCAGATGGCCTTCTTCTCGATCATCTTCGCCGTCGTCTTCGGCTTGGTCTTCGGCGTCGGCAAGCTCTCGGACCGTCGGTTCATCCGCTGGGTGTCCTGGCTGGTGGTGGAGTTCTTCCGCGCCGTGCCGGTGCTGCTGCTGATGGTCTTCCTGTTCTTCCTGCTCTCCATCGGCGACAAGCCCCTGAGCCCGTTCTGGTGCGTGGTCATCGCACTGACCCTCTACAACGGCTCCGTCCTCGCCGAGGTCTTCCGCGCGGGCGTCAACGCCGTTCCGACCGGCCAGTCGGAGGCGGCGTACGCCATCGGGATGCGCAAGACCCAGGTGATGGTGACCGTGCTGCTCCCCCAGGCGGTCAAGATCATGCTGCCCACGATCATCAGCCAGATGGTGGTGGCGCTCAAGGACACCAGCCTCGGCTACTACATCACCGCGCCCGGCCTGACGGCCGTCGGCAAGCCGATCTACCTGGAGTTCAAGAACCAGGTGCCCGTCGCCATCGTGATCACCGCGATCTACATCGCGGTCAACCTGCTCCTCACCCTGATCGCGATCAAGGTCCAGAAGCGGCTGGTGGGCGAGAAGGAGATGCTGCAGGTCTCGATGGTCGGGACCGGGCCTGACGAGTCCAAGACGATCTGATCCTCAGCCGGCCAGCGCCTCGAGGTCGAAGACGTCGAGGGTGAGCTGCAGGGCCTCCACCGAGGCCCGGATCGACTCGGGCCGGCTGGCTCCGGGGATCGGGACCACGCACTCGGCCTGGGCGAGCTCCCAGGCCAGTGCCACCTGCTGCGGGGTGGCGTCGTGCTTGCGCGCCACCTCGGCGAAGGCGGCGTGCTGCCGGCCGAGCTCCCCGGCATGGCTGATGCCGCCCAGCGGGCTCCAGGGCAGGAACGCCAGGCCGAGCTCGGCGCACAGCTCCAGCTCGGGCAGCGAGGACCGGAAGCTCGGGGAGAACTGGTTCTGCACCGAGACCAGGGCGTCGCCCAGGATGCCGTTGGCGAGCCGGATCTGGCCGGGATCGGCGTTGGACAGGCCCACCCGGGCCACCTTGCCCGCGTCCACCAGGTCCCGGAAGGCACCGATCGTCTCGGCGTAGTCCACGGCCGGGTCCGGGCGGTGGTGCTGGTAGAGCGCGATCTGTTCCACGCCGAGGCGCTCCAGCGAGCCCTCGACCGCCTCGCGGATCCACTCCGGGCGTCCGTCGACGGGCCAGTCGCTGCCCTCGCGCCGGAGCCCGCCCTTCGTGGCCACCAGCACGCCGCTGGCGTCCCCGTCCCAGGAGGCCAACGCGTCCGCGACCAGCCGCTCGTTGTGGCCCAGCCCCGTGCCGTCGGGGGCATAGCAGTCGGCGGTGTCGATCAGCGTCACCCCCGCGTCCAGCGCCGCGTGGATGGTGGCCCTGGCTCGGCTCGTCGCCTCCTCCCCGCCGGTCGACATGGGCATCGCTCCCAGGCCGATCGCGCTGACGGTCCGGTTGCCGAGGCTTCGCTGCGCAAGAGTCATGCCCCGAGCCTAGGACCCGGGCCCCGTAGGCTCCCGCCATGACCTCGAAGAAACCGCGTGGCCGGATGACCGGTGCCGAGCGCCGGGAGCAGCTGATCGTCGTGGCCAGGGGGCTCTTCGCCGAGCGCGGGTTCGACGGGACCGCGATCGAGGAGGTCGCTGCCCACGCGGGGGTCTCCAAGCCGGTGGTCTACGAGCACTTCGGCGGCAAGGAGGGGCTGTACGCCGTGGTGGTCGACCGCGAGGTCACCCAGCTGCTCTCCATGATGCGGGCCGCGCTGTCGGCCGGCGGCAGCTCGCACCAGCTCCTCGAGGACGCCGTCTGCGCGCTGCTCGACTACATCGAGACCAGCCCCGACGGGTTCCGGATCCTGGTGCGGGACTCCCCCATCGGCGCCTCCAACGCGACGTACCAGACGTTGATCGGGGACATCGCCACCCGCGTCGAGGGCCTCCTCGGCGAGCGTTTCCGTGAGCAGAAGCTGGACCCCCGCAACGCCCCGATGTATGCCCAGATGCTGGTCGGCATGATCGGTGCCGTCGGTCAGTGGTGGCTGGGCGAGCGCAAGCCCGCCAAGGCGGTCGTCGCAGCCCACCTGGTCAACCTCGCCTGGAACGGCCTGTCCGGCATGGACGCGAAGCCGACCCTGGGCCGGGCGGCCGAGGACGAGGTCCCGGCCTAGCGGGTCGCGAGCAGCTCGACGCGGTTCCCGTGGCCGTCGAAGGTGTGCAGCCGGACGTGACCGGGGAAGGTGTCCCGCTCGGCGCGGTCCACCTCGAACCCGAGCCGGGCCAGCCGATCCCCGGCCGCCTCCAGCGCCTCGACGGAGTCCAGCAGCAGGGCGGGGTGGGCCTTGCGAGCGGGCTGGAAGGGCGTCTCCACGCCGACGTGCACCTCCGCCGCGGCTCCTCCGGAGCCGTCGAGGGCTCGGAACCAGGCGCCGCCCCGGGAGCGCAGCGGCTCCGGCTTCTCGACCTCGGTCAACCCCAGCCCCTCTCCCCAGAACCTGCGGGCGTCCGCCTCGCCGCCTGCCGGACAGGCGACCTGGACGTGGTGCAGCCTCATGCCGGCACCTGCGCGACCACGAAGACGCGCCGGAACGGCATGACCACGCCGTGCCCGGTCTCCGGGTAGGCCTCGCGCAGCCGGGCCTTCAGCTCGGCGACGAACGCCGGGCGCAGGTCGTCCGGCAGCGCCTCCAGGGTGGGTCGGGTACCGGTCGCCGAGACCCACTCGAAGACCGGGTCCGGACCGGTCAGCACGTGCAGGTACGTCGTCTCCCAGGCGTCCACGGTGCACCCCAGGGCGGAGAGCTCACGCAGGTAGGTGGCGGCGTCGTGCGCGTGGGGCACCGCCACCCCCGCGGTGTGCTCGACGTACGGCGGCTGGGCGGCGAGGTCGCTGCGCAGCGTGTGGCTGGGCTCGGAGAAGTTGCCCGGGACCTGCCACGCCAGCCAGCCGCCGGGCGCCACGGCCCCGACCAGGGCGGGGACCAGGGCCAGGTGGTCCGGGACCCACTGCAGCGTCGCGTTCGAGACGAGCACGTCGACGGGTTCCCCGGCCGCGGCGAGCCAGCTGCGCAGGTCCGCGACCTCCCAGTCGATCGACTCCGGGACCGCCTCGCGTGCCCGCCGGATCATCTCCTCGCTGGAGTCGACGCCGCGGATCGCCGCGTCCGGCCACCGGTGGGTCAGCAGCCGGGTCAGGTTGCCGGGCCCGCAGCCCAGGTCGACCACGCTGGCCGGTGACCGGGCCGCCACCCGGGCGAGCAGGTCCACGAAGGGCCGGCCGCGCTCGTCGGCGTACTCGAGGTAGAGGTCGGGGTCCCAGGAGAAGGTCATCTGCCCACCTTGGGCCGCAAATGTCTTGATGTCAAGATTCTCGATGTGCCGCTAGGGTGTGTCCATGCGAGACGAGGTCGACGAGCTGGTGGAGGCATGGGCGCGCGAGCGTCCCGACCTCGACCTGACCCCGGTCGAGGTCTTCAGCCGGATCAGCCGGCTCGCCCGGCACCTCGACCTGGCCCGCAAGCACGCCTTCACCGCGCACGAGATCGAGGTCTGGGAGTTCGACGTGCTGGCCGCCCTGCGCCGGGCCGGCGACCCCTACGAGCTGTCCCCGGGACGGCTGCTGCGCGAGACCCTGGTGACCAGCGGCACCATGACCAACCGGGTGGACCGACTGGCCGCCCGGGGGTTCGTGGAGCGGCTGCCCGACCCGAGGGACCGACGCGGGGTGCTGGTGCGCCTCTCCCCCGCCGGCAAGGTCACCGTCGACGGGGCGTTCGAGGCGCTGCTGGCAGCGGAGGCCGAGCTGGTGGGCGACCTCACCGACGACGGCCGCGACCAGCTCGCCGGCCTGCTGCGCAGCCTGCTCAAGCCCTTCAGCTGAGCAGCTACTGGCCGAGCAGCTCGGCCGCCTCCAGCCACTCCAGCTCGAGGTCCTCCCGCTCGGCGGCGAGCTCGGAGAGCCGCGCCCCCAGCCGACCCATCCGCTCGTAGTCCCCGTGCGCCTGCGCCATCTCGGCGTTGGCGGCGGCCTCCTGCTCCGCGACCCGGGCCAGCTGCTTGTCCACCCGGGCCAGCGTCTTGCGCGCCGCACGCTCCTCGGCGCTGCCCGACTTGGCCCGGCCGCCCTCGACCGCAGGCGCGGAGGCCGGCTTGGCGGCCGCGGCCGCCGAGGCCGACTCGGCCGCCAGCATCGCCTCGCGACGCTCGAGGTACTCGTCCACCCCGCGCGGCAGCATCGAGATCTGGCCGTCCCCAGCAGCGCCCACACCGAGTCGGTGACCCGCTCCAGGAAGTACCGGTCGTGCGAGACCACGACCAGCGTCCCGGGCCAGCCGTCGAGGAAGTCCTCGAGCACGTTGAGGGTGTCGATGTCCAGGTCGTTGGTCGGCTCGTCCAGCAGCAGCACGTTGGGCTCGGTGAGCAGCAGCAGCAGGAGCTGGAGCCGGCGGCGCTCGCCACCGGAGAGCTCGCCGATGCGGGTCGTGAGCCGGTCGCCGGTGAAGCCGAAGCGCTCGAGCATCGCGCTCGCGGTCACCTCCTGGCCGTCCGCGGTCTTCGTCACCCGCCGCACCGACTCCACCATCGGCAGCACCCGGGCGTCGGGATCGAGGTCGTCGAGCTGCTGGCTGAGGTGCTGCAGCGCGATGGTGCGCCCGTGCTTGACCTTCCCGGTGCGCGGGCTCAGGTCGCCGGCGAGCATCGCCAGGACCGAGGTCTTGCCCGCGCCGTTGACGCCGACCAGCCCCACCCGGTCACCGGGACCGAGCCGCCAGGTGGCGTGGGAGAGCAGCTGACGCTCGCCGCGGTACAGGTCGACGTCCTCCACGTCGAGCACGTCCTTGCCGAGGCGCTGCGCCGCGAAGCGCTGCAGCTCGAGCCGGTCCCGGGGCTCCGGCTCGTCCTCGATGAGGGTGTTGGCCGCGTCGATGCGGAACTTCGGCTTGGACGTGCGGGCCGGTGCTCCGCGACGCAGCCAGGCCAGCTCCTTGCGCACCAGGTTCTGGCGGCGGCTCTCGGTCGCCGAGGCCTGCCGCTGCCGCTCGGCCTTGGCCAGCACGAAGGCGGCGTACCCGCCCTCGTAGGAGTCGACCACCCCGTCGTGCACCTCCCACGTGGTCTGGCAGACCTCGTCGAGGAACCAGCGGTCGTGGGTGACCACCACCAGGGCCGAGGACAGGGTGACCAGGTGGCGCGCCAGCCAGGCCACCGCCTCCACGTCGAGGTGGTTGGTCGGCTCGTCCAGCACCACCAGGTCGTGCTGCTCGAGCAGCAGCGCGGCCAGCGCGCAGCGGCGCCGCTCGCCACCGGAGAGTCCGAGCACCGGGCGGTCCAGGTCGATCCCGACCAGGAGCTCCCGGACGACGCCGCGGGCGGTCGGGTCTCCGGCCCACTCGTGGTCGGCCTTGCCGCGCAGCACGGCCTCGCGCACGGAGTGGGAGTCCACCAGCTCGTCGCCCTGGTGCAGGTAGCCGACGTCGAGCCCGCTGGTGCGCGAGACCCGGCCGGTGTCGGGCTCCTCCAGACCGGTCATCACCTCCAGCAGGGTGGTCTTGCCGTCACCGTTGCGCCCCACGATGCCGATCCGCTCGCCGGCGCTGATGCCGAGCGAGACGTCGTCGAGCAGCGGCCTGATGCCGTAGGACTTCGAGACGTGTTCGAGGTTGAGAAGGTTGGCCATCACATGACTTCCACGAGGTGGGCGCCGGCAACCGGGCCATGGGCAAGAAGGGTCACAGGGTGCTGGGGCTGGAGAGCCGCGGCGACCGCCTGCGCGGACTCCGGCGACTCGCACAGGAAGACCACGGTGGGGCCGGACCCGGAGACCAGGCCGCGCAGGGCACCCTCGGCCTCGCCGCGGGCCAGCAGGCCGCCCAGGTCGGGGCGCAGGTCGATCGCGACCTCCTCCAGGTCGTTGTGCATGGCGACCGCCAGTCGCCCGCTGTCGCCGACGAAGAGCGCCTCCAGCACCCTGTTCGCCGGGCGGGGCTCGGCGGGGGCGTCGGGGAACAGCTTGTCGTAGTGGCGGTAGACCGCCGGCGTGGACAGGCCCAGCTCGTCGGGCACGACCACCCAGGCGTAGCTGCCGTGGTCGGGCAGCGGGGTCACCAGCTCACCGCGGCCCAGCCCGCGGGCGCTGCCGCCCAGCAGCGCGAAGGGCACGTCGCTGCCCAGCTCGGCGGCCAGCGCCAGCAGCTGCTCGTCGGGTGTCTCCAGGTCCCAGAGCCGGTCCAGGGCGACCATCGCCGCCGCGGCGTCGGCGGAGCCGCCGGCCATGCCGCCGGCGACCGGGATGGCCTTGCTGATCTGCACCTTGGCGCCGGGGCCCCCGGAGCGGCGCAGCAGCCGGCCGACCGCGTCCACGATGTTGGCTCCCACCGCCGGCAGCGCCGTGTCGTCGAGGTAGGAGGCGAGCTCGGTGCTGACGCTCCACTCCTCCGCCGGCTCCACCTGGACGTCGTCGTAGAGGCTCACCGCCTGGTAGACGGTGTCGAGGGGGTGGAAGCCGTCATCGCGGACCGCACCCACACCGAGGTGCAGGTTGATCTTCGCGGCGGCTCGCACCGTCAGGGGCGCGCTCACGGGGCGACCGTCCCCACGTGCAGCTCCTCGGCGATCCGGACGAACTCCCCGATCCCGATCGCCTCCCCGCGCGCCTGCGGATCCACCCCGGCGGCCACCAGCGCGGCCTCGGCGGCCTCCGCCGAGCCGGCCATCGACTTGAGGGTGGAGCGCAGGGTCTTGCGTCGCTGAGCGAACGCGGCGTCCACGACGGCGAAGACCTGCTCGCGGGTGGCGCGGGTCACCGGCAGCTCGCGGCGAGTCCACGCGACCAGCCCGGAGTCCACGTTCGGGGCCGGCCAGAACACGTTGCGGCCCACGGAGCCGGCCCGGCGCAGGTCGGCGAACCAGGCCGCCTTCACCGACGGCACGCCGTACACCTTGGAGCCGGGGCCGGCGGCGAGCCGGTCGGCCACCTCGGCCTGGACCATCACCATCCCGCGCTCCAGGGACGGCAGCAGCGCCAGCATGTGCAGCAGCACCGGCACCGACACGTTGTAGGGCAGGTTGGCCACCAGCGCGGTGGGGGGCGGCCCGGGGAGCTCGGTGATCCGGAGCGCGTCGGCCAGCACCACCTCGAACCGGTCGGCGTGGTCCCCGGCGTACTCGGAGATCGTCTGAGGCAGCAGCCCGGCCAGCAGCGGATCGACCTCGACCGCCACCACCCGGCTGGCCACCTCAAGCAGCGCCAGGGTCAGCGAGCCCAGGCCGGGCCCCACCTCGACCACCACGTCGTCGGGGGTGATGCGCGCGTCGCGCACGATCCGGCGCACCGTGTTGGGGTCGATGACGAAGTTCTGGCCGCGCTGCTTGGTCGGTCGCAGGTCGAGCCTGGCCGCCAGCGCTCGCACCTCCGCCGCGCCGAGCAATCTCGGCGCGGCGGGAGTGGTCGTCATGACCGGCAGCCTATGTCCCCAGACGGGCTCGTCCTCAGCGGGGCAGCCCGAGGCTCGAGGAGCAAGCCGGCCACGCGCCGTAGCCGCCGGCAGCGTCCCGCAGCCTGGTCGCCACCGCGATCTGGGTCTCCCGGCTGTGCTGGCTCGGCAGGCCGGTGCCGCCGTAGGCACGCCACGTGCCCACGTTGAACTGGAGCCCGCCGTAGTAGCCGTTGCCGGTGTTGATGGCCCAGTTGCCACCGGACTCGCACTGGGCGAGCTGGTCCCACACGGTGTTGCCGGAGGAGTAGTCGGCAGCGGCGACGGTCTTGGTGCCGACCTTGACCACCTTGGCCTCGGGCTTGCGAACGACGCGCTGCTTGAGGACCTTGCGGCCCACCAGCGAGCCGTTCTCGTAGGTGAGCCGGTAGGTGACGTCGCGCAGCCCGGAACGGCCGGCCCGCACCACGGTCTGCTTGCCCTGGAGCATCGAGCCGTCCTTGCGCTCGACGGTGCCGAAGCCGATCGCCTGGGCGCGGACGCGCTTGTTGACGACCTTGACCCGGGTGACCACGATGCGGTCGCCGGCCTCTACCTGCTTACCGCGGCGCGGGGTGACCCGGTCGTCGGCGTCGACCTTGACGTCGAGCTCGGCGAGCGCGTCCTGGACGGTCATCGCCGGCACCTCGACGGTGCGGGCCTTGCCCTCGCCGACGGCGAGGGTGAGCTTCTTGGGGGTGACCACCTCGAGCTCCAGGCCGGAACGGCGGATCGGGGCGCTGCGGGTCACCGAGAGGTCGGCGCCGCGGAACCGGCGGCCGATCTGGGCCAGGGCCCCGCCCACGTGGCTGGCGGTCACCCAGTGGGTCGAGCTCTCGCCGTCCACGCTGAGCTTGAGGGGACGGGAGAAGGCGACGGTGATTGCGCTGCCGTCGTCGACCGCGGAGTCCAGGGCCGGGGCCACCTCGTCGCGGGCGTCGACCTCGACGCCTTCGGCCTCCAGGACGTCGGCGACGGTCTCGCCCAGGACGTCGACCTCACGGGTCTCGCCGTCCAGGGTCAGGGTCACCGACTTGGTGAGGGAGGCGTAGCCGAGGGTGGTGCCGACCACGGCGAGGGCCACGAGGGCCACGAGGGAGAGGAGGAGGGGCTTGCTGTGGAGCGCTGACTTGGTGAGCTGTGCGATGCGCACGATTCTCCGAACGTTGTACTTCCCGGTCTTCGGACGCCGGTGCCGGAGCGACCCTTGGGCACTGGCGAAATCAACCCGATTCCGGCCAACAATCACAAGACCATAACGAGAATTGGGGACGTACCAAACTCTTTGGCCCAGATCCAGCGTGGAAGTGATGAGCCTCTCCACCCGCCGCAGCGGCTACCAGGACCCCCCGAAGGCCGCCTCGGTGTTGGCGTCCACGGCCGCGCACAGCACTTCCAGGTCCTCGCCCCGCACCTGCGCCATCGCGCGCATCGTGACCGGAATCAGGTAGGAGGCGTTCGGCCGCCCGCGGTACGGCGTGGGGGTCAGGTAGGGCGCGTCGGTCTCCACCAGCACCCGGTCCCGAGGAGCCAGCACCAGCGCCTCCCGGAGCGCGTCGGCGTTCTTGAACGTCACGGTGCCGGCGAAGCTCAGGTGGGCGCCGCGGTCCAGGCACGCGCGCGCGAAGTCGGCGTCGCCGGAGAAGCAGTGCATCACCCAGCGCTCGGGCGTCCCCTCGGAGTCCAGCACGTCCAGCACGTCCTGGTGGGCGTCGCGGTCGTGGATCACCAGGGTCTTGTCCAGCCGCTTGGCCAGGTCGATGTGCCGGCGGAAGCTCTCCACCTGGGTGGCCCAGCCCTCCTCGCCGGTGCGGAAGTGGTCCAGGCCCGTCTCCCCCACCGCCCGCACCCTCGGGTGGGCACCGGCCAGCCGCTCGATCTCCGCCAGGGCCGCCTCCAGCTCGCCGGCGGCCTCCAGCCGGGGCGCCTCGTTGGGGTGCAGCGCCACCCCGGCCACCAGCGCCTGGTGCTCGGCGGCCGCGGCCACCGCCCACCGCGCGCCGGGCAGGTCGCAGCCGATCTGCACGATCCTGGGCACGCCCACCGCGCTCGCCGCAGCGATCGCCTCGACGACGCCCGCCTGGTCGTCGTCGGCGATGTCGAGGTGGCAGTGGTTGTCCACCACCGGGTGGGGCAGTGGCTCCGGGGCGGGTGGACGCTCGCTCATCGGGTGGACGCGACCCGCGCCAGGACCGCCGCGGCCAGCGCCTCGGGCGCCTGCCGGGGGATCCAGTGGGTGACGCCCGCGAGGACCACGAGCTCGTAGTCGCCGCTCACGTGGTCACCGCAGCGCTCCGCCGCCTCCCGGGTCAGGGCCACGTCGCGGTCGCTCCACACGTACGTCGTGGGCACGGTCACCGGGGTCCGGGTCAGCGAGAGGGGGGCGAACGGCAGCGCGCGGTACCAGCCCAGGGCGCCCGGCAGCGCGCCGGACTCCACGATCTCGGCGTGGAAGCGAGCCACGTCCTCGGCCCGCATGCCGCCCTTGCGCAGCGGGAGGTCGAACGCGTCGGGCTTGGCCGCGATCATCCCCTCCACCAGCAGCGGCGTCGCGAAGAGGCCGACGTACCAGGAGGCGGCCAGCTGGCCGTGCAGCAGGGCGGCCCGGAAGGCCCCGGGGTGGGGCACCGAGACCGCGGTGAGCGACCGCACCAGGTCCGGGCGCTCGGCTGCGAGCGCCCAGGCCACCACCGCGCCCCAGTCGTGGCCCACCAGGTGCACCGGCCCCCCGGTGCGCTCCGCGAGCGCCACCACGTCGCCCACCAGCAGGCTCAACCGGTAGGACCAGCGTCCCCGCGGCCGGGCGCCGGGCGAGTAGCCGCGCTGGTCCGGGGCCAGGGTGTGCAGCCCCTGCTCGTGGAGCAGGGCCGAGACCGCGTCCCAGGACGAGGCCCGCTCGGGGAACCCGTGCAGCAGGATCACCGGCTCGCCGTCGGCCGGCCCACCCTCGACCACGTCGAAGTCCAGCCCGTCATGGCGGTAGGAGCTCAGCCTGTTCATCGCACGTGCACCACGTCGTAGACCTCCCTCTTGGGCAGCCCGGCCCGTCTGGCCACGGCCGCGATCGCTTCCTTGCGGCTCATCCCCACCGCCTCCTCCTCGGCGACCGCCGCGCGCAGGCTGTCGGGGTCCCCGGCCACGTCCGGGCCCGGGGGCCGACCGGCCACCACGATGGTCACTTCGCCACGTACCCCGTTCTCGGCCCAGGCAACCAGGGCGCGCAGCCCGTCGCGGCGCACCTCCTCGTGGGTCTTGGTCAGCTCGCGGCAGACCGCGGCGGGCCGCTCCTCACCCAGCGCGTCCGCCATGGCGGCCAGCGTCGCGCCGGTGCGGTGCGGGGCCTCGAAGAACACCATGGTGCGCGGCTCGGTGGCCAGGTCTGCCAGCCTCCGGGCCCGCTCGCCGGCCTTGCGCGGCAGGAAGCCCTCGAAGCAGAACCGGTCCACCGGGAGCCCCGAGACGGCCAGCGCGGTGAGGACGGCGCTGGGCCCGGGCACCGAGGTCACCCGCACCCCCTCGGCGACCGCGGCGCTGACCAGGCGGTAGCCCGGGTCGGAGACGCTGGGCATCCCCGCGTCGGTGACCAGCACCACCCGGCTGCCGGACAGCAGCGCCTCCAGCAGCGCCGGCGTCCGGGCCTGCTCGTTGCCCTCGAAGTAGGACACCACCCGGCCGCCGAGGGTGATGCCCAGGTCGCTGGTCAGCCGCTTCAGCCGCCGGGTGTCCTCCGCCGCCACCACGTCGGCCCCGGCCAGCTCCGCGGCGAGTCGCGGCGGAGCGTCGCCGACCTGGCCGATCGGGGTCGCGGCCAGCACCAGGGTCCCGGCTCCAGCCCCGGGCCGGGCGTCCACGGGTGGGGCGTCCACGGGCTGTTCTGTCATGGTCACATCCTGCCCCGTGCTGGCTATTGTTGCCGACCGTGACCCCCGCCCTCCGCCGCCGCCTGCCCGGTGACCAGGTGATCGGCTGGGTGGGCGCGGTGCTGCTCGGCTGCCTGGCGTTCTTCCTGCGGGTGTGGCGGCTCGGCACCCCGCACGCCTTCTCCTTCGACGAGACCTACTACGCCAAGGACGCCTGGTCCCTGCTGCACCACGGCTACAGCCGCGGCTACGTCGACGGCGCCGACGCCAGCATCCTGGACGGCAAGACCGACGGGCTGTGGACCGACTCCCCCAACATGGTGGTGCACCCCGAGGTCGGAAAGTGGCTGATCGCCCTGGGCGAGAAGGCGCTGGGCATGGACCCCACGGGCTGGCGCATCGCCTCGGCGGTGGTCGGGTCGCTGATGATCGTGCTGATGTGCCGGTTCGCCACCCGGGTCACGGGCTCGGTCTTCCTGGGCCTGCTCGCCGGGTTCCTGCTCTCCCTGGACGGGCTGCACCTGGTGCTGTCCCGCTTGGCGCTGCTCGACATCTTCCTCGCCTTCTTCATGCTCGGCGGCGTGCACTGCGTGGTCGCGGACCGCCAGTGGTTCACCGCCCGGCTGGCCCGCGAGCCACGCGTCACCGGCGGCTGGGGGCCGCGCGTCTGGTTCCGGCCCTGGCTGCTGGCCTCCGGGGTCTGGTTCGGCCTGGCCGTCGGCACCAAGTGGACCGCCCTCTTCCCGCTGGCCGCCTTCGGCCTGCTGGTGTGGGCCTGGAGCGCGGGGGCCCGCCGCGGGCGCGGGGTGCGCTGGCCGGTACTGCGATCGGCCGTGCTGGACGGGGTGCCGGCGTTCGTGCACCTGGTGCTGGTGGCCTTCGTCGTCTACGTGACCACCTGGACCGGGTGGCTGATCCACGCCGACGACTACGAGCAGGCGCTCTCCAACACCCAGTACACGACGTACGGCGGGGGCACCCAGTGGCCCTCGGCCACCGAGCCCGACGCCGAGGGACTCGGCGAGGTGGTCCAGTCGCTGCGCTCCTTGGCCAGCTACCACCGCGACGTCTACGTCTTCCACTCCCACTTCCTCAACGACGCCACCCACGTCTACTCCTCCAAGCCGGCCGGCTGGCTGCTGATGAACCGGGCCGTCGGGGTCGACGCCCAGCTCGACATCCAGCCGGGCACCCAGGGCTGCGAGGCCGAGGCCGGGTCCACCTGCCTGCGACAGGTGGTGCTGCTGGGCAACCCCATCCTGTGGTGGGGCGGGTGCGTCGCCCTGCTCGCCGCCGTGGTGCTGTGGGTCGGCAGCCGGGACTGGCGCTTCGGGGTGGCCGTGGTGGGCACGGCGTCGACATGGCTGCCGTGGCTGCAGTACGACGACCGCACCATCTTCCTGTTCTACGCGATCGCGATCGCGCCCTTCATGGTGCTGGCCGTGGTGCTCGGGCTGGCCAAGATGCTGGGGCCCTCGCCGCTGCCGTCCCGGCGCCGAACCGTGGGCGCGGTGCTGGGCGGGTCGTTCGTGGTCTCGGTGGTGCTGGCCTTCGCCTGGTTCTGGCCGGTGTGGACCGACCAGCTCATCACGCACTCGGAGTGGCTCGACCGCATGTGGTTCAAGCGCTGGATCTGACCGTCTTGCATGGTGACGACCCGCCGTGGGTACCGTGGCGCCATGCTGCTCCCTCCCCCACGCGGCTCGCTCACCGAACGCCTCGTCACCGTGCTGCCCACCGGAGACACCAGCGATCTGGGCGACCTCCTCGTCCCTGACGACGCCGACGACGCCCAGCTCGCCCTGTGGATGCTCTACGAGCTGCACTACCGCGGGTTCCAGGGCGTGGACGAGCGACTGGAGTGGGACCCCGCCCTGCTCGGGCTGCGGCGCCGCCTCGAGGACGACCTCGAGCAGGAGCTGCGCACCCGTTACGCCAAGGCCGGGATCACCGGGGACAGCGCGGAGGACATCTTCCGGATCACCGACGAGCACGAGGGCCGCTCACTGGCTGCCCACGTGCAGCGGCACGCCACCCGCGAGCAGGTGCTCGAGCTGCTGCGGTCGCGCTCGATCTACCACCTCAAGGAGTCCGAGCCGCAGGCCTGGCTGGTGCCGCGGCTGGGCCACGTGGCCAAGGCCGCCCTGGTCGAGCTCCAGTACGACGAGTTCGGGGGCGGCGACCCCAACAAGCTGCACTCCCACCTCTACGCCGTCGGCCTGGAGGCCTGCGGCCTGGACCCGTCGTACGGCGCCTACGTGGCCGAGACGCCCGCCGAGGTGCTGGAGCAGAACAACGCGATGAGCCTCTTCGGGCTGCACCGCCGGCTGCGCGGGGCGAGCCTGGGGCACCTGGCCGCCTTCGAGGCCACCAGCTCGCTGCCGTGCCGCAAGATCGCGCAGGGCATGGAGCGACTCGAGCTGCCGGTCCAGATGCAGCACTACTACCGCGAGCACGTGGAGGCCGACGCGGTCCATGAGCAGCTGGCGGTACGGGTGATCTGCGCCGCCCTGCTGCGCGAGTCCCCCGAGCTGCTGGACGACGTCCTGTTCGGGGCCTACACCTGCCTCGACACCGAGGACCGGGTCACCGAGCACTACCTGGCCCGCTGGGAGGCGGCATGAGCGCGCCCGCGGGCCCCGAAGGGGTGGCCCATCCAGACGTGATCATCTGTCCCCGCGGCCCGCTGCTGCTGCGCGGGGACCACCTCGTCGACGACGGCGAGGGCAACATCGTGCGCACCGAGCGTCCGGTCAGCGCGGTCTGCCGCTGCGGCAAGTCCGAGACGCAGCCGTGGTGCGACGGCACCCACAAGGTGCTGCCGCCGAAGCTGCAGCCCTGAGAGCCCGCCCCTCAGTCAGTCCTGACCGGGCGCAGCGGGCTGGTCGCCGGACCCTCCACCACCGCGCCGGAGAGGTCGAAGCGGGACCCGTGGCAGGGGCACTGCCAGGTCTCGGAGGTCTCGTCCAGGTCCACCAGGCAGCCCATGTGCGTGCAGGTCGCCGAGACCTGGTGCAGCGCGCCCGCTCGGTCGCGGTAGGCCGCCACCACGTCCGCGCCCTGCTGGAACCGACCCGACTCGCCGGGCGCCAGCCGCTCGGGTGAGTCGGGCAGGGCAGCGGTGCTCGCCGCGCCCACGCGACCCGCCACCGCGTTGGAGACGAAGGTGCGGCCCTGCTTGGCGAGCTGGGTGCCCTCCGCCAGCCAGCGGCCCCGGCGCAGCGTGAAGAGGTCCCGCCACCCGCGTCCCTGCCCCGACAGGAAGGCCCCGCCGTCGTCGGAGTCCAGGATCATGTCGCGCAGCAGCACCCCGGACAGCACCCCGTTGGCGATGCCCCAGCCACCGAAGCCGGTGGCGCCCCAGACCCCCGACCCCGGCCGGGTGATGGGCCGCATCTCGCCGATGAAGGGAAGGCGGTCAGGGGAGTCGTGATCCTGGGCGGACCACTGCCGCTGCACGTCGTAGCCCGGCATCCGGTCCTGGGCCCAGTGCACCAGGTCGCTCAGGCGCACCGCGGCGCTGGTGCTCCCGGGGCTGAACGGGGCGCCGGAGACCATCAGCACCGGGCCCTGGGCGCCCGGCACGGGCCGCAACGCCGGGGTGTCGCTCCCCACGCCGACGTACATGTCCCGAAGCTGGGGGCCGGGGGGCATGGGGCCGGTCAGCACGTGCTCGCGGTGGGTCTTGAGCCGGGCGAACATCACGCCCTCCGCGAACGCCGGGAAGTGGGTGGCGACCACCACGTGCGCGGCGCGCACCGAGCCGCCCTCCTGCGTGCTGGCGCGGTGCGGGTCCCCGGTGTCGAGCTCGACGACCCGGGACCGCTCGAAGAGCCGGCCGCCGAGGTTCACGAAGTCGCGCGCCAGACCGTCGAGGTAGGCCACCGGGTCGATGAGCAGCTGGTTGCCGAGCCGCACCGTGCCGGTCACGTCGAACGGCAGCCCCGGGTCCGCGTCGGTGGTCACGTCGAGCTCGCACTGGGCCAGCACCTCGGCCTCGGCCCGCAGCGCGCCCAGCTCCCGCTCGTCCTCGGCGAAGAGCCAGCTCGGGCGGCGCTGCATCGAGCAGTCGATACCGACCCGCTTGACCAGCGAGGCCAGGTGCTCCACCGCCATCACCTGGGACTGGGCGTAGGTGCGGGCCGACTCCAGGTCCGCACGCGCGGCGATCGTCGAGTACGTCGTGCCCTGCAGTGCGCTGACCTTGGCCGTGGAGCCACCGGTGGTGCTGCCGGCACCGACCGTGAGGGCCTCGAGGAGCACCACGTCCCGCCCGGCCGCGGCGAGCTCCCAGGCGGCGCTCATCCCGACGATCCCGGCGCCGATCACCAGGACGTCGCAGTCGATGGCGCCCGACAGCTGCTGGGCCGGCGTCCGGCTTCGGTCATCGAGCCAGATCGGATCCATCACGGCGCGGGCGTACCCGCTCCGGGAGTGGTCCAAACACTGAGGCAACTGGTAGACAGGAGACTTCTGGGGTCGAGAAACCTGCGCCTGTGGTGCAGGACCTGTTGAGAGGGTCTGAGCGTGATCGCCAAGGAGCTGCAGGAGCTGCGGCGCGACGAGGCCTTCCAGCACTCCCCGCGCCCCATGGCGGTGTGGGACGAGGAGTTCGTCATCCGCGCCGCCAACGCCGCCTACCTCGAGCTCACCGCCCAGACCGAGGGCTCACTGCTCTCGCGCGTCCTCTTCGAGGTCTATCCCGAGAACCCCGACGACCCCGAGAACGACGGCCCCGCGGCCATCCGGCGGTCCTCGCTGGCGGCGCTGAGCGAGGGGCGGACGCACCACCTGCTGCTGCAGCGCTACGACATCCCGGACCCCGCGCATCCGGGGACCTTCCTGCCCCGCTGGTGGGCGCCGATGAACGAGCCGCTGCTCATCGACGGCGTCCCGGCCGCGGTCCTCAACCACGTCGTGCGCGTCCAGGACCCGACCCCGCACGCCGTCCGCACGGTGGACCAGCTGAAGGAAGCCCTGGGCGGTGGCTGCTTCCTCGACGACCTGTCGCGCGATCCACGCTTCGAGGAGCTGCTGACCGTCGTCCAGGGTCTGAGCACCCTGGGACGCGAGGTCGACCAGCTCCAGGAGGCGCTGCTGTCCCGGGCCACCATCGACCAGGCCAAGGGCATCGTCATGGCCAGCCGGCACTGCTCTCCCGACGAGGCGTTCCGGGTGCTCGTGAAGCTCTCCAACGACACCAACGTCCGCCTCGCGGAGGTGGCGCGAGCACTGGTCTACCAGGCCGAGCACCCCCGGGGAGCTCCCCGGGGGTGAGGGGCATCGGAGTCCGGCTCCGGGCTTGCTCTTTGGCGCCGGCTCTGATTGTCTAGACCGAAGTGGTCGAGAGTAGTTGCCACGTCGCCCTTCACCAGGGAGATGGGTTTCGTGCTCCAAACACTTGCCACCCGCGCCGGCACCGACAACATCTGGCCGGACCCGGCCGACCGTCGCGCTGCCACCGCTCAGCTGCTCGAACGTGCCTCGCTCGTCGACGGGCCCGCACGCCGTGAGATCGAAGAGCTCGTGGTCGAGCTCAACGTCGAGGTCGCCCGCGACGTGGCCCGCCGCTACCGGGGCCGGGGCATCGACCAGGACGACCTCGAGCAGGTCGCCTGCCTGGGCCTGGTCAAGGCCGTGCGCCGCTTCGAGGCCGACAAGGGCCGCGACTTCCTGAGCTTCGCCGTGCCCACCATCCGTGGCGAGCTGCGTCGGCACTTCCGCGACCGCGGCTGGATGGTCCGGCCGCCCCGCTCCATCCAGGAGATGCAGGCCTCCATCAACGGTGCCGAGGAGCAGTTGGTCCAGGACCTGGGCCGGTCCCCGAGGCCCCGCGAGATCGCAGCGCACCTGGGGGTCGACCTGGACCTCGTGGTGGAGGCGCTCGGTGCCAGCGGGTGCTTCGTGCCCTCCTCGCTGGACGCACCGCTGTCGCCCGGCGAGGCCGCGGAGCTCGGCCAGACCCTGGGCACCCACGAGTTCGGGTTCGAGGCCGCCGAGGCCCGCGCCGCCCTCGGACCGGTGCTCGCCACGCTGACCGACCGGGAGCGGCTGATCCTGGAGCTCAGGTTCGGTCAGGGGCGCACCCAGGCCGAGATCGGCGCCGAGATCGGCGTCACCCAGATGCAGGTCTCCCGCCTGCTCACGGCCACCTTGGCCAAGCTCCGGCTGGCCATGGAGTCCGCGGCCTGATGACGGCATGAATATCCCCCGCAGTGGGTACGAGAGAGCCGTTCCACACACATTCTCCAGCGGAAGGAACCTCGATGGGTCTCGACGACAAGATTGAGAACACGACCGACAAGCTGACCGGCAAGGGCAAGGAAGCCGCCGGTGGTGCCACCGGTGACGAGGACCTGAAGGCCGAGGGCAAGGGCGACCAGGCCAAGGCCGACCTGAAGCAGGCCGGCGAGAAGGTCAAGGACGTCTTCAAGTAGCCCGACCGCCTCACCGACACAGCGAGCACGCCGTTCACGCAACGGGTGCTCGCTGTTCGTCGTTCAGGGGGTGACTTCCCAGCGGTCGCCCGCGCGGCGGGCCAGGCCTGCGTCCGCGAAGGCCGCCAGCCACCCCTCCATGGGGAACCAGCCCCAGCGCCGACGGAACAGGTTGGCGTTGCGCACGATGGCGGCCACGTGCTCGATCGGCGGGTCGGAGACGGGGTGCCACTGGTGGTGCGCCACCGCACCGCCGACCCACCAGCCCGGCACGCCCGCCCGGGCTGCGCGCTGGCCGAAGTCGGTGTCCTCGCCGCCGTACCCGACGTACTCCTCGTCGAAGCCGCCGACGGCGTCCCAGGTCTCCCGGTCCACGGCGAAGGAGAGGGACCAGAACAGTCGCAGGTCCGTCATCGGCAGCAGCTCGCCGGGCGCGGGGGCGGGACGGCCGGGGTGGGGCCGCGCCGCGGCGATCTGGGCCGCGTCGTACGACGTCCGGCCGGCGGGCAGCGCCGGCAGGTAGGCGACGGGGCCGCACAGCAGGCCCTGACGCTGCCGGGCCGCGCGCTGGTAGCCCTCGAGCAGGCCCGGCGAGGCCAGGCAGTCCACGTCCAGCAGCACCACCAGGTCGGCGCCGGCCTCCAGCGCCGCGGCGACGCCGCGGTTGCGGGCCCGCGCCAGCGGCAGCTCGCCGGGTGCGGGCACGTGGTGCACCGTGCTCACCGTGCGCAACGGACCGTCGGCCACCACCTCGGCAACCTCCGGGTCACCCATGGCGACCACCACCACCTGGTCCGGGACCCGGGTCCCGGCAGCCAGCGACCGGTGCTGGTGGCGCAGGTGCCGGTGCCGTCCGGCGACCACAGTGACCACGGCGAGGTTCAGGTCCGTACTCACGTCCGCGGTCCCCCGGCCACCCGGGCGATGGCCGCAGCCGCCCGGTCCGCGCCGCGCCCGTCGTTCCACGCCGACCAGGCCGAGCCGTCCGCGGCCGCCGCCCGCGCGAGGAGGTCCGGCCACTCGTGCGGCTCGGGCCAGGCCGGGGCCGTCACCGCGAGGCCGAGCCGGCTCAGTCGCCGCAGCGTGTGGTGCTGCTCGTCGAAGGGCCTGGGGTCGGCCACCACCACGGCCGGCGCCCGGGCTGCGGCCACCTCGGCGACCGCGTTCTGACCGGCGTGGGTGACCACCACGGCGGCCTCGCGCAGCCCGCCCCACACCTGCTCGGCGTCCAGCCGCCGTCCGGGACGGGCGCTGGACCACTGCCAGCCCGGGGTGGCCCGCTCCGCGGACGCGAAGGCGGACTGCCGGTCCGCGGAGCCGCCCGCACCCCAGAGCAGGAAGGCGGTCCCCGCCGAGCGCTCGGCCGGCGGGCCGGTCGCGACCCGGCCGTCGAAGCGACTGATGGCTCCGGTGAAGACCGTCTTGGACCGCCAGCGCTCCGGCCACCCGCTGGTCAGCTCCTCGGCCAGGTCCTCGGGCAGGTCCTCGGGCCACGGCGCCAGCAGCACCTCGGCGATGTCGTGGAGCAGCGAGTGCGCAGGATCGGTACGTCGTCCCGGCATCACCACCGTGACCACCGGGACGCCGCACAGCCGGGCCAGCAGCCCGACCTCGACGGAGACGTCGACCACCAGGGCGCTGGGACGCGCCTCGGTGATCCAGCGGGTCAGCTGGGCCGCCCGGGCGGCCAGTCCCCGGTCGTGACGCGGCACCCAGTGCAGCCGACCCCCCGCATCCACGTCCGCGTCCACGTCCGCGTCTGCGGCCGGGCCCTCGTCGTCGCGGTCGAGCACCACCCAGGGCCGCCTCGAGCCGGCCGGCGGTGCCAGCGAGCTGAGCACGGTGACCGGCTCCGCCAGGCGGGCCGCCACCGACTCCATCCGGTGCCGGTGGCCGTCGCCGTGGTGGTGGACGTAGTAGCCGATCACGCCGCGTGCCGCAGGCCGAGCTGGTCGTAGAGCGACAGGTACCGCTCCACCATGGCCCCCACCGAGCACGACGTCTCGGCGCCGCGGCGTACCTCCTCGCGGGAGAGCTCCACGACCTCGGCCACGGCCGCGGCGGCCGCGGCGACGTCACCGGGCGCGACCAGGCGGGCGCAGCCGCGGTCCAGCACCTCGGCCATGCCACCCCGGTCGAAGCCGACCACCGGGGTGCCACAGGAGATCGCCTCGGCGCCCACCAGCCCGTAGGGCTCGTCCCACAGCGGGGTCACCAGCACGGCGGCGCTCCGGCCGGCGACCTCCGCCAGCGCCTGCTGGTGCAGGTGGCCCAGGTAGACCGCGTCCGGTCCCAGCCGGGGCTGCACGAGGTCGCGCCAGTAGCCGGGGTCCGCGATCGGCCCGGCCAGCAGCAGCCGACGCCCGGCGGCGGCCGCGATGTCCAGCGCCAGGTGGGTGCCCTTCTCGGGGACGATCCGGCCCGACCACAGCAGGTCGTCGCCACCGGGACCCAGCGGCCACCGGTCGGTGTCCACCCCGTTGAGCACCACCGCGGGCTGGGTCACGTGGCTCCACTGGGTCGCGGTGTAGCGGCTCACCGCGGCGAAGTGCGTGTGCCGGGCGTCGGCGAGGCGGACCACGGGCTCCAGCCAGGGCGTGGGCGGGGTGTGCAGGGTGGTCACCATCGGGCAGGGCAGCAGGTCCGCCATCGCCACCGGCAGGTGGTGCAGGGTGTTGTTGTGCACGACGTCGACGTCGTCGCGGCGCGCCAGCGCCAGCATCAGCTGAAGATAGGCGTGGTGCTGCTCCACCCACTCCTGAGGACCCATGGAGACGTCGCGGCGCGCGGTCTCGCTCAGCTCGACGGGGCGCACGTCGAGCAGGTGCGCGTCCAGCTCGGGGTCCGACCCGGGACCGGCGAAGACCGTCACCCGGGTCCCGCGGGCGCGCAGCCCTCGGACCAGGTGCCAGGTCATGGACTGCATGCCCCCGGCGAAGGGCTCGCCGATCGGGTAGCGGGAGTCCGCCACCACCACGACGTGCGTCACCGTGGGCCTTGCCCGTCGGCCAGCGCGGCATAGAGGGAGGCGTGGACCGCCGCGAGCTCCGCGCGCTCCGCGAGCCGCGTCTGGGGGTCGGCCCGCCACTGCGGCCGGACCTGGTGGGCGCGTTCCAGCGCGAGCTCCAGCGACGCGGGATCGAGCCCGTCCTCGTCCAGGTGGTAGGACAGGCACGGCTGCTGCTCGCGGTAGAAGCCGCAGTCCGGCACCACCACGGCCGTGCCCAGGTCGTAGCAGGCCTCGAGCCAGCCGGAGTGGGTACCGAAGCGGTAGGGCAGCACCGAGACGTCCAGGCCCAGGAAGTAGTCCCACAGTTCGTCGTCGGTGAAGAAGTCGTGGACGTGCAGGTCGATCACGCCGTCGGCGTCCAGGGTCCGCACCATCTCCGCCACCCGGGCGTCGTGGTTGGACATTCCCGGTGTCATCACGTCGGTGTGGACGTCGACGCGCAGCCGGCCCTCAGGCAGGGCCGGCACCACCTT
The DNA here is from genome assembly GCF_002865585.1 of Nocardioides houyundeii. Lineage (NCBI taxonomy): Bacteria > Bacillati > Actinomycetota > Actinomycetes > Propionibacteriales > Nocardioidaceae > Nocardioides > Nocardioides houyundeii. Next base: position 3,085,884 of record NZ_CP025581.1, read on the forward strand.
GGCCAGGGTGTCGAGCACCGGGATCGGGTCCATGCTGGCGCGCAGGCTCTTGAGGTGCAGCCCGACCACGAACCCGTCGGTCCCAGGCCGAGGACGCGCCAGCAGCGGCTCGGGAACCACGTGCGGGTGCGGCAGCACCGTGGCGGTGCGACCCCAGCGTCTGGCGACCTCACGCGCTGCGCCGTGGGTCAGGGTGAGCACCGCGTCGGCTGCCGGCACCAGGACGTCGAGCTGGGCGTCGTGGGCCGTGCTGTCACCGTGGTGGGGGTTGCGCAGGTCGTGCACGGTGTAGACCAGCGGCTTGCCGGCCGCCCGCAGCGCCGCCACCCAGTCCCGGAGCTGCTCGGGCGAGCGGGCGTCGAAGCCGAAGTGCACGTGCGCGACGTCGAACTCCTCGTGGTTCTCGGCCACCCAGGACGCCTCCAGGGACGGGGGCGGCCACCACTGCGCTGCGGGCACGTCTCCGGGGACCGGGGGGTCGGGCAGGCGCACCACGTCGTCGCCACCGGGGTCCGCCAGGTGCCGCACATACACGTGTCCGGACGGGATCGACAGCACACGCACGCTCACACCCACTCAAGCTCCCTCTAGAACGCCAGGCCCCCTCCAAGGCCGGGCGACGACCGATTCATCCGGCGGTACCCGATCGGCCAGGCCCGGAAACCGTGACCGCCCACACCCAGTCGAGGGCGTCGCCGCCGAGCCTTCCTAGGATCAGCCCCATGTCGAAACCCGCCGTCTCCCCCGTCGACAGCCCGCTGCGGGCCCTGTGGGAGCGACACCGCGCCTACCGGGGCCGCTTCCTGGCCGCCGTCGCCACCTCGACCCTCAACAAGGTCGCCGACGTGATGCCGGAGCTGTTGATCGGCGCCGCGGTGGACGTGGTGGTCCGCGGTGAGGGCTCCTTCGTCGCCGACCTGCTCGGGGTCGAGTCGCGGCACGAGCAGCTGGTCTGGCTGGCGGTCTTCAACGTGGTGGTCTGGCTGGTGGAGTCCGCCAGCCAGTACGTCGCCGACGTGCTGTGGCGGGGCCTGGCCCAGGGCGTGGAGCACGACCTGCGGGTGGAGGCCTACGACCACGTCCAGCACCTCGACGTGGGCTGGCACGAGGGACGACCCCAGGGCTCGACCCTGGCGACCCTGAACGACGACGTGAACCAGCTGGAGAGGTTCCTCGACGTCGGGGCGCCCGCGATCCTGCAGACCGCGCTCAACATCCTGCTCGTCGGCGCCGTCTTCGCGCTGACCTCGTGGCAGCTGATGCTGCTCGCCTTCCTGCCGATCCCGCTGATCGTCGCCGGTTCGCTGCTCTTCCAGCGCCGGCTCGAGCCGCTCTACGCCCGGGTCCGGGAAGCCGTCGGGGACCTGTCCGGCACGCTGAGCGCGAACCTGGCCGGCATCACCACCATCAAGGCGTTCACCGCCGAGGACCGCGAACGGGACCGGGTGGCGGCGGTCTCGAGCGCGTACCGGGAGGCCAACACCGCGGCGATCCGCTCCTCGGCCGCCTTCGTGCCGCTGGTCCGGATGACCATCCTGGTCGGCTTCACCTGCACCCTGCTGTTCGGTGGCTGGGCGACCCTGGACGGCGACATCGAGGTCGGCATGTACTCGGTGCTGGTCTTCATGACCCAGCGGCTGCTGTGGCCGTTGACCGAGGTCGCCACCGTCCTGGACCTCTACCAGCGGGGCCGCGCCTCCACCACCCGGATCCTCACCCTGCTGGCCGAGACCAGCTCGGTGCCGGTGGGCGAGCGCACGCTGGCGCCGCCGGTGGCGGGTCTGCTCGAGCTGCGCGGGGTGCGGGCCGGTTACGGCGACGGGCCCGACGTGCTGCGCGGGATCGACCTGGTGGTCCCGGCCGGGGAGACCCACGCCGTGGTGGGCTCCACGGGGGCGGGCAAGTCCACCCTGCTGCGCCTGGTGCTGCGCTTCGACGACCCCCGTTCCGGTCAGGTGCTCCTGGACGGCGAGGACGTGCGGCAGCTCGACTGGGACTCGATCCGCGGCTCCATGGGCTACGTCTCCCAGGACGTCTACCTCTTCGCCGGCACCATCGGCGACAACATCGCCTACGGCCGCCCCGACGCGAGCCGCGAGGAGATCCGCGCCGCCGCGGAGGCGGCCGCCGCCTGGGAGTTCATCGAGAAGCTCCCCGGAGGGCTGGACGCCCCCGTCGGCGAGCGCGGCGTCACCCTGTCCGGCGGGCAGCGGCAGCGGATGGCGCTGGCCCGCGCGCTGCTGCGCCGTCCCGCCGTGCTGGTGCTCGACGAGGCCACCAGCGCGGTGGACAACGAGACCGAGGCAGCGATCCAGCGCTCCCTGCGCGTGGCCACCGCCGACTGCACTGCCCTGGTCGTGGCGCACCGGCTCTCCACGGTGCGGCACGCCGACCGGATCTGGGTGCTGGAGGCCGGCGAGGTCGTCGAGTCGGGCACCCACGACGAGCTCGTCGCCCGCGGCGGGGTGTACGCCGACCTGTGGGCGGTGCAGACCGGGTCCGCGCGCCTCTGAGCGACTGCGAGTCGGCTCAGCGGCCGAGCCGCTGGTCGCTGGCCGCGATCCGCAGCCGCACCCGGGAGGCCGAGCCGAGGAGCACCCCGGGGCCGGGGTCGACGAGCTCGAGGGACAGCCACTCCGCCCCCTCGCGCAGCGAGTCCGGTCGCACGTGCACCGGGAAGGACCTCATCGTCTCGCCGGGGGCGAACTCCAGGGTGCCCTCGGTGAGGCGGAAGTCCGCTCCCGGCGTCGCCGTACCGCCGCGCAGGCGGTAGCGGACGGAGCGGGGACCGTCGCTGTCGCCGAGCAGCTGCACCGGCACCCAGGCCGTGCGCCGCCGCTCCCTCACGGTCCAGCTGGCGCGGGCGAAGGACACCTCGGGGGTGCTCATCCACCGGGCGCGGGCGGTCAGCCAGTCCCGGAGGAAGGCCACCTCGCCGTCGAAGGAGTCGGCGTGCACGCTCCCGGTGACCTGTCCCTGGGGGCCGTGCCACAGCTGCCAGTCGCGGTTCGCGGCCTCACGCAGCACGTCCGCCGAGGCCGGGAGCCCCGCCACCTGCGCCTCGAAGGTGGGCCGCAGCTGCGCCCAGCGGGCGCTGACCCGGGCCGCGAACGCGGGATCGCGGAACATCCGGGCCACCCAGTGCCGCCCGACGCGGGTGTGCCAGCCCTCGGGGAGCGTGGTGGCGTTCCACTTGCTGCCCGCGCTCAGGTCGAAGTCCCAGACCGGGCCCATCGCGAACTTCGCACCCGGCGCCCAGGTGACGTAGACGCTGGAGTGGAAGTTGGAGTCCTGGTTGCGGAAGAGCTCCTCCACCAGGTACCAGTCCACGACGGAGCCGACGTCGATGTGCGCGGCGTACCCCCGCTCGGGGTCGGCGAAGCGGGGCCCGTAGAGCACGTCCTCGAAGGCGCGCACCGCGCGCTTGACCGTGCGCCGCTGACGGACGCTGACCTCGTCGGGGTCCTTGAACACCACCGGAGTGCCCCGCTCGGACTTGAATCCGGGATCGCCGGAGCGCCGGAAGCGGGCGTCGATCTCCAGCAGGTGCCCGTTCTTCGGCACCTTGACGCGGCTCCTCCCCGCCTCGACCTGCTCGGTGAGCAGGTAGAGCCCCTGGGACAAGCCGTTGAGGACGACGTCGACGTAGCGGGCCCGCGGCGTCCAGGGCAATCGCGTCTGCCGGGCCATCTCCAGCGCCAGGTGGCTGCGCAGCGAGCTGCGGTCGGCGAAGCCGGCCAGCAGCACCCAGTCCTGCGCCACGGGCATCCCGAGGAGCCCTGCCTCGGCCTTCAGCTTGATCTTGTAGGGCTTCTTGGGCCAGCCCCACGTGGAGTTCCCCCGGCCGCGGATCTCCAGCCTCCGGGTCACGCCCGCCAGCTGCATGCTGGCTGCCACGTAGTCCTCCTTGCTGGTCACCGGGACGGCACCGTCGGTGTTGATCACCAGCGTCTCCGGGGGCGGCATGGGAGCCCGGCGCGCCGCCTCGGCGCGGGCCAGCGGAGACAGCGCCGGGGACAGGGCCGGGAACAGCAGCGCCAGGGCAAGCAGCACTGCGGCAGCCCGCGCCAGGGCGTGGACCGGGGCGGTGCGGGGAGAGCGGCAGCTCGTGCGGGTCATGCGCGGATCATGCCGGTCCGGGCGTCCCCTGGCCAGACCTCTGGCCATGGATCCGCCTGGGGGGTACCGGCAGCGGACATGAAGAAGGCCTGAGCCGCGGACGCGGACCAGGCCTTTCACGTGGTGGAGCTGAGGGGATTCGAACCCCTGACCTTCTCATTGCGAACGAGACGCGCTACCAACTGCGCCACAGCCCCAGTGCACCTTGTGAGTGCGTCGAAAAGATAGCACCCGGCCCCGGGCGGGGCCGAATCAGGACCCGACCGCGCGGTGCCTCTCGGCCTCGGCCGCGGCGGCCTCGGCCTGCTGGCTCTCCTCCGCCGACCGCGCCAGTGCGGAGTCCGCCTGGGAGCGGCCCGAGGTCCACACCCCGGTGGAGTCGAGGTCGATGGTCTGGACGCTGCGGCGCACGGCCGCGGGCTTGGAGACGTAGGTCGGCAGCGTCACCGGGATCATGTCCCACATCGAGGGGTCGGTGGCCACCACCTCGGGCACCGTGGCGACCACGGCGTCCATCGAGACACCGGAGTCGGTCACCGGGTTGATCGCCGCGTCGACCACCGGGATGCCTGCGGTCTTCTCGGTGGACGACTCCGTGACGGCGCGGCGCACGACCGGCACCGCACGCTCCTTGGTCACCATCAGCCGGCAGGCGACCAGCCAGGCCACCAGCAACGCGCCCGGCGCGGCGACGTACCACCAGCTGATCACGCCGCTCGCTGCGACCGCACCCACGACGACCAGCAGCAGCAGCAGCGCGCTCAGCACGTTGCGGCGCCGGCGTGCCGCCCGGTTGGCGGCCGCCCGACGGGCGGCGACGGTCGCGACGACCGGCTCCGGCCCCTTGGTCTCGATCACCGGCACCGAGGCGGCACGTCCCGGGGTGACCACCAGACGTGCGTCGCGGCGGCTCACCGGCTCGCGCCGGGCCAGGACCCGCATCGTGGCCGAGAACCGGTCCACCGACCGGCTCCGCTGCACCTCGTCGTGGTGCTTGAGCGCCTTGGGAATCAGGTAGACGGCCCACGCCACGGCAACGGCGACGAAGATAAGTGCGCTCAGGTCCACACCTCAGAGGTTAGGTTCGCTGAGCGACCATGGGGCGGACGTCAAGGGTGTGTCGCAAGACAACTCTTGTGACTACTGGGATTCCGGCCGAAAGTCCTGCTCCGAAGCCGCACGCAGCCGGGCCAGCATGCTCCCGGAGACCTCCTCCACGGTGACCGCGTAGATCCGGTGGTCCCGCCAGGCCCCGTCGATGTGCAGGAACCGCGGGGCGTAGCCGATCTCGGCCAGCCCCAGCTTCTCCACCACGCGCAGGGAGTTGGTGTTCTCCGGACGGACGCAGATCTCGACCCGGTGCAGGCCGGCGGCGGAGAAGCAGTGGTCGATGACCATCGCGACCGCGCGCGGGATGACGCCGCGGCCGGCGACCGCCTGGTCCAGCCAGTAGCCGACGGAGGCGAACTGGGCCGAGCCGCGCACGATGTTGTTCACCGTCACCTGCCCGACCAGGCTCCCCTCGAGCTCGACCACGAAGGGCATGGTGGTGCCCTCGCGGGCCTTGCGCTGCAAGGTCCTGACCAGCTGGCGGTACGTCGCCGGGCGGCTCTCCGCGCCCGGCGGCACGGTCGCCTCCCAGCGCTGCAGCCAGGCCGCGTTGCGCATCCGGCACCGGCTCCAGGCCTGCTCGTCGGCGTACTCGATGGGGCGCAGCACGAGGTCGCCCTCGCTCAGCCGGGCCGGCCACCCCGGGGCCCGGCCGGGCAGCAGGGGCCTCACGGGGCGCCCCGGTCGTGGTCTCCGCCCACCAGCTGCTCGACCGCGTGCACCAGGACCGGCTCCAGCACCGCCAGGCCGTCCTTGACCCCGCCCCGGGAACCCGGCAGGTTGACCACCAGGCAGGTCCCACGCACCCCGGCGAGCCCCCGGGAGAGCATCGCGGTCGGCACCCCCTTTGCCACCCCGTGGGCCCGGATCGCCTCGGCGATGCCCGGCACCTCGAAGTCCAGGACGGCCGCGGTGGCCTCCGGCGTCCGGTCGGTCGGGGTCAGGCCCGTGCCGCCCGTGGTGAGCACCACGCGGGCACCGGCGTCGACCGCGGCCCGGATCGCGCCGGCGACCGGGTCGCCGTCGTGGACCACCGCGGCGTCTCCGGCGACGAAGCCGAGCCGGTTGAGGAACTCCACGATGAGCGGGCCCGTCTCGTCGGGGTAGACACCGTCGGCTGCCCGGTTCGAGGCGACGACGACCGCGCCCGGCAGGCCGGTCACGCCGACCAGTCCCCCGACTTGCCGCCGGTCTTGGTCTCCACCCGGATGTCGGTGATGACGGCCGCCTTGTCCACGGCCTTGACCATGTCGACGACCGTCAGCGCCGCCGTGGCGACGGCCGTCAGCGCCTCCATCTCCACGCCGGTGCGGTCGGTGGTGGAGACGCTCGCGGAGATCGCCACGGCGTCGTCCTGCACCTCCAGGTCGACGCTGACCGCGGAGAGCGCCAGCGGGTGGCACAGCGGGATCAGCGACGGGGTCTGCTTGGCGCCCATGATGCCGGCCAGCCGGGCCACCGCCAGGGTGTCGCCCTTGGGCACCCCGGCGCCACGCAGCAGCTCGACCACCCTCGCCGAGACCAGGACCCGGCCCGACGCGGTCGCGGTGCGGGCGGTCACGGCCTTGGCGGAGACGTCCACCATCCGGGCGGCGCCGGCCTCGTCGACGTGGGTCAGTCGGTCCATGCCTGACACTCTCAGAACTCCTCGTCCAGGGACAGCACCTGGACCATCTCGCCGGCGGAGACGCTCGTGACGTCCTCGGGCACCACGACCAGGGCGTTGGCGGCTGCCAGGTCGCCGATCAGGTGCGAGCCGTGGCCGCCCACCGGTGAGACGAACGGGCCCCCGCCGTCGACGTCGAAGGCGCCGCGCACGAACTGCCGCTTGCCCGGGACAGAGGAGATCGGGTGGGTGAGCCGGGCCCGGCGGGTGGGGCGCTGGTAGGGCAGCTTTCCCATCATCCGGCGCAGCGCCGGGAGCACGAAGACCTGGAAGGAGATGTAGGCCGAGACCGGGTTGCCGGGCAGCGTGAAGATCGGCACCCGGTCCTCCCCCACGGTGCCGAAGCCTTGGGGCTTGCCGGGCTGCATCGCGACCCGGCCGAACCACACCGTGCCGAGCTCGGAGAGAGCCTCCTTGACCACGTCGTAGTCGCCCTCGCTGACGCCGCCGCTGGTGACCACCAGGTCGGCGCGCACCAGCTGGTCGCTGAGCGCCTCCCGGAAGGCCCGCGGCTCGTCCGGCACGATCCCCACCCGGTACGCCGTCGCACCGGCCGCCCGGGCGGCGGCCGCGAGCAGGAAGGAGTTGCCGTCGTAGATGGAGTCGTGACCCAGCGCCGTGCCCGGGTCGCGCAGCTCGGAGCCGGTGGAGATGATCACCACCCGGGGCCGGGGGCGGGAGCGCACCGTCGCCCGCCCGACCGAGGCCAGCAGCCCGAGGTGCCGCGGCCCCAGCACGGTGCCGTGCTCGAGCAGCTTGTCCCCGACCGAGACGTCCTCGCCGGTACGCCGGATGTGCTGTCCCGGTGACGGGGCGCGGGTGATCTCGACCTGGACCACTCCCCGGTCGGTCCACTCGTACGGCACCACGCAGTCCGCGCCGGTGGGCACCGGTGCGCCGGTCATGATCTTCACCGCCGTGCCGGGCGAGAGCGCCAGCAGCTTGGCCTGGCCGGCGCCGATCTCGCCCACCACCGGCAGCCGCACCGGGGAGTCCTGGGTCGCACCGGCGACGTCGTCGAGGCGGACGGCGTACCCGTCCATCGCGGAGTTGTCGAAGCTGGGCAGGGCGACCTCGGCGAAGACGTCCTCGGCCACCGCCATGCCCAGCGCCTCCATCAGCGGCTGGGGGAAGTCCGAGAGCGGGGACACCCCGGCCAGGACGCGCTGGACCAGGTCGTCGACGGGCAGCAGGTCAGGCATCCGGGTCCTCGCCGGCCAGCACCGCACCCGGGGCGATGCGCTGGGCCGAGGGGCTCTCCAGGGCGACGTCGCCCTCGAGCACCACCCCGCGCCCGAAGGTCCAGTCCCCGCTCACCCGCAACGAGCGGGCCGCCCGCATGGACGGCGCACCCTCGGGGAAGCGCTTGTCGAACTCCCCGACCAGCTTGTAGAAGTCGCTGTCCAGGTCGACGAACGGCACCCGGTCGCTGGCCTGGTCCAGGACGAAGTCCGCACCCAGGTCGTAGATGTCCGAGCGCAGCACCAGCAGGTCGTTGGTGGTCTTGACCGGCACGAACCGGTCGCGCCCGACCTCGATGGTGCGCGCCCCGTCGAAGACCTCGATCGCCGCGCCCATCGCGGTCTCCACCTGGATCACCTCCGGGGACGCGGGGTCGGCGGGATCGACGTTCTTGACGTTGCGGATCAGCGGCAGGCCCAGGATCCCCTGGCGGGCGTCCAGCAGGTCCTGCATCGCCTGCAGGTCGAACCACAGGTTGTTGGTGGAGGTGTACTTGTGCCGGTCCAGGTCGGCCAGGGCCTCCTTGTCGGCCTCCAGCGTCTGTGCGGACTCGCGCAGCACGATGCGGCCGTCGCTGCGGCGGCGGGCGAAGTGGCCGCCCTTGCGGTCCGACGGGGTACGCCGGACGGCCTCGATCGCGAACGGCGCGCCGGAGGTGGCGAACCAGCCGGCCACCTGGGGGTCCGGCACCGCGCCGAGGTTGTCGGAGTTGGAGACGAACGCGTAGCGGTAGCCGGCCGCGATGAGCTGGGCCAGCAGCCCGCTGGAGCGCAGCGCGGTGTAGATGTCGCCGTGACCGGGCGGGCACCACTCCAGGTCGGGGTCCCGGGGCCAGGCGACCGGCTGCAGCGTCTTGGCGAGCAGCTTGGGCTCCTTGTTCTGCAGGAACTCCAGGGGCAGCCCCTCGACCGGCAGCTCGTCGTAGCGCGCGAGGGCCGCCATCGTGTCCTCGGAGGTGCGGAAGCTGTTCATGAAGATCAGCGGGAGCCGGGCGTCGTACTTCTCCCGCAGGTGCAGCACCTGGCGGGCGATGATGTCGAGGAACGAGAGTCCGCGGCGCACGCACAGCAGCGACTTGGCCCGGTTCATCCCCATCGAGGTGCCCAGACCGCCGTTGAGCTTGATCACCACGCAGGCGCCGATGGCCTCGGCCGCGTCGGCCTCGGCGACCTGGGCGTCGGCCAGGGACTCCATGTCCAGCGGCTCGATCGACTCCTCGGGGACCATCCCGGTCTCACCGTGCTCGAGGAGGCGGAAGTAGTGCGCGAACGTCTCGACGGCGAGCTCGTCGACGCCCGCCTCGCGCATCTTGGTGCGGGCCCGGTCGAGCCCGCTGTTGTTGCCGTTGCTAGCCATGACACCGATCGTAGGCTGATCTGCGTGAATCCCCACCAGGTGCCCACAGCCAAGCTCGCGCTGCGCGACCAGGTGCTGGCCGCCCGGCGTCGCCGGTCGCTTGCGGAGTCCGCCGAGCTCGCGGCCCGCAGCTGCGAGCACCTGCTCGCGCACCCCGCCGTACGCCGGGCCGGATGCGTCGCGGCGTACGTCTCGGTGAGCCGGGAGCCGGGCACCGGACTGCTGCTCGACGCGCTCCGTGCGGCCGGCAAACGGGTGCTGCTGCCGGTGCTGCTGGCCGACAACGACCTGGACTGGGCGGTCTACACCTCGGCCGAGGACCTGCTCCCGGCGACCCGGGGCACCATGGCGCCCCGGGGCCCGCTGCTGGGGGTCGAGGCGATCGCCGCCGCCGACGCCGTGCTGGTGCCCGGGCTGGCGGTCTCGCCGACCGGGCTGCGGCTGGGCCGGGGCGGCGGCTCCTACGACCGGGCCCTGGCCCGGGTGCCCGCCGGCACCTTCACCGCGGTGCTGCTGCACCCCGACGAGGTCGGTCTGGACGTCCCCGGCCAGGACCACGACCGGACGGTCACCGCGGTCGCCACCGGCGACGGGGTGCTGACCCTCAACGCTGGGGGCTGAGCACCAGGGTGTCCTCGGCGGCGTCCTCGACGCCCTTGCGACCGAAGACCCACGGCAGGGTGCGCCCCGCGACGTACAGCTCGGTCTGGTCCACGTAGTGCCCGCTGGCCGGATGCCCCGAGACGCCGGTGAGGTTGATCCACCGGGAGTCGTCGAAGTCGGCGAGCGAGACCACCATCCGCATCGAGGGCGCCGAGGTGACGCCGTAGCCCTGGGACGCGTCCCAGCCGGTGGCGTTGACCACGCCGGAGCCGCCGCCGACCTCGAAGCCGTCACGGTTCAGCAGCCACTCCACCGCGCCGATCCCGGAGCCCCCGAGCGTCTGGTTGCGCAGGTCCAGCCGGTGCAGGTGTCCCCAGCTCCACTCTTGGGGCCGCACGGACTGACGCTTGGTGATCTCGTCGCGCGCGGCCATCAGCGCCTCCCGCAGGACGTCGTCGCGGACCTCCCGCACGTCCTCGGTACGGCGGTCGTCCCACAGGTCGGCTGCCGGGTCGTCGAGCAGGTCCGCCACCACCTTGAACCACCGGTCGCCCCCGGTCGGCGCGATCCGGGCGCGCAGGTCGTCGGCGAAGGCCAGGCGCAGCAGGTTGGACCACACCACGTTGAAGTACGCCGCAGCGCCGCTCTCGGCGCCCTCTCGCAGGTCCCAGTCGGCCAGCTCCGCGAGCCCCTCGCGGTAGTAGCCCCGCGGCAGTCCGTCCACCTCGAGCAGGTAGGGCACCAGGGTGGCGGCGATCGGGTTGAGCTCGTCGGTCTGCATCGCGGCCATCTCGTCGACGGTGATGTCTCCCCCGTCGGCCAGCTCGGCCTCGAGCAGGTCCCGGATCCGCTCGGAGCGGTAGCCGTGGTCCCAGTCCGAGGTCAGCGCGTAGGGGTACTCCGGCCCGATGACCGCCTGGTTGGCGGTGACGATGAACCCCTCCTCAGGGTCCAGCACCGAGGGCAGGCCGTCGAAGGGGACGAACTCGCCGGTCCAGTCGTTCTCCGGCAGCCATCCCTCCGCGGGCATGGACCCGTCGTTGCCGGACTGGCGGATCGGCACCAGGCCGGGGGCCTGGTAGCCGATGTGGCCCTCCCGGTCGGCGTAGACCAGGTTCTGGGAGGGCACCGCGAAGCGGGAGGCCGCGGCGCGGAACTCGTCCCAGTCCGCGGCCCGGTTGAGCAGCAGGATCGCGTCGGCGGTGGTGCTCGGCTGCAGCGCGGTCCACGCCAGGGACACGGCGTACCCGCCGGAGTTGGCACCCACCGAGCTGATCTCGCCGGAGACGTCGGAGATCAGCGGTCCGTGGGCGGTCTCGCGCACCCGCAGCGTGAAGTCGTCGGCGTCCCGGACCACGATGGTCTCCTCGCGCACCCGCAGCGGCTCCTGGTGGCCGTCGTAGGTCCAGGTGCTGCCCTGCACCTTCTCCAGGAACAGGTCGGAGACGTCGGGGCCCAGGTTGGTGAAGCCCCAGGCGATGTCGGCGTTGTGGCCGATGACCACCCCGGGGACGCCGGAGAAGGTGAAGCCGGCGACGTCCAGGGTGCAGTCGGCGGCGACGACACGACAGTGCAGGCCCATCTGCATCCAGATGCCCGGCAGGCTCACCCCCAGGTGCGGGTCGTTGGCCAGCAGCGGCTGCCCCGTGGCGGTGTGCTCGCCCGCGACCACCCAGGAGTTGGAGCCCAGCGCGTCACCCCGCCCGATCAGCGCCGGCATCTCCTCCAGGGAGTCCCGCAGGCCGTCCAGAGCAGCGACCGCCTCGGGCGCCAGGGCCACGCGACGCGGGTTGCGGGTGGCGTTGCGGGTCGCGTCCTGCTCGAACACGCCGTCGACCACCGCGCCCCGGGTGACGATCGGCGTGGCGCGGTCGAAGTCGTAGGGCGGGAAGAGCGTGGCGACGCCCTCGGGGCTCTGGTCCAGCGAGGTCACCACCCGGTCGATCTCCTCGCCCATGTTGCCGCGCAGGTCCCAGGCCATCGCCTTGAGCCAGGCCAGCGAGTCCACCGCGGTCCACGGCTCGGGGGTGTAGTCCAGGCCGCTGGCCCGCAGCAGCGTGTACTCCACGGCGATGTCGGAGGCCGAGTGCTGGGCCAGGTAGGCGTTGACCCCGGCGGCGTAGGAGTCCAGGGCGGAGCGGGTCTCCGCGCTGATCAGCCCCAGCTCCTGCTCGGCCACCCGGCGCCAGCCCATGGTCCGGATCATCTTGTCGGTCACCAGGCCGTCGGTGCCGAAGAGCTCGGCGAGCCGGCCCGCGGTCACGTGGCGCCGCACGTCCATCTCGTAGAACCGCTCCTGGGCGTGCACGTAGCCCTGGGCCCGCATCAGGTCGGCGTCGGAGTCGGCGTACACCTGGGGGATGCCGTGCTCGTCGCGGAGCACCTCGACCTCGGCCCCCAGCCCGGGCAGCTCCACCGTCCCCGAGGTCTGGGGCAGCGGCTTGCGGTAGAGCACCAGGCCCCCGACGGCGGCCGCCAGCAGCACCAGGACGAGCCCGGTCGCGACGTACGCCGGGATGCGGGCCCAGCGCGGCCAGGCCCGGAAGGTGCGCCACCAGGAGCGGCGCGCGGCAGCCTCGTCGGGGCTGCCGTGGGCGGAGACGGTCTGGTCGGTCATCGCCCGTCATTGTGCCCTTCTCGGCTGACGTAACATGGGCGCCGTGCCGACCTACCAGTACGCCTGCACCGAGTGCGGGCACGCGTTCGAGCAGTTCCAGAGCTTCAACGACGACGCGTTGACCGTCTGCCCCCAGTGCGACGGGCGCCTGCGCAAGGTGTTCAACGCCGTCGGCGTGGTCTTCAAGGGATCCGGTTTCTACCGGACCGACAGCCGCTCCGGCTCCTCGGCCAGCGTGCCGGCTGCCTCGGACTCGTCCTCCTCGAAGCCCGCCTCCGCACCCGCGAAGGACTCCGGCTCGTCCTCGTCGCCCAGCTCGACCGCGCCTGCCGCCAGCTGACCTGTGGACGCCGCAGGCGCCCCCACCACCTGTGGATGACGGCACCGGCCGAGGCGGTTGCCGGCCCTAGCGTCGGGCCATGGTCTTCCTCGGGTCCCCTGCCGCCCGCGTCCGCGGCCTGCGCCGCCGAGTGCTGGCGCACCGCCGCCTGCTGGCCTTCGGGTGCGCCGCAGCGGCGGCTGCCGCCGCGGTCACCGCGACCGCGCCCCCGCCTGCCCCGTCCGAGCGGGTCCTCGTGGCGACGCGCGACCTGCCCTCGGGCACCGTCCTCGCGCCGGGCGACCTGACCCGAGCCGCCTGGCCCGCGGGCGCCGCCCCGGACGGCGCCGTGCGGCTCGCGGTGGGCCGCACCCTGGCCGCCCCGGTGCGCCGGGGCGAGCCCATGACCGACTTGCGGCTCACCACGCCGGGGCTGCTCCAGGGCTATCCGGGCTTGGTGGCGGTGCCGGTTCGCGTCCCCGACCCGGCCGTGGTGGCCCTGCTGCGCGTCGGGGACCGAGTCGACCTGCTGGCCGCCGACCCCGAGACGGCGACTGCCGAGGTGGTGGCCCGCTCGGCCGAGGTGCTGGCGCTGCCGAGCGAGGTCGAGTCACCCGCGCAGGGCGCCACCGGCCGCCTGGTGGTGCTGGGCCTGGCGGCGGACGAGGTGGCGCCGGTCTCGGTCGCGGCCGTCAGGGACTTCATCACGCTCACCTTCTCGGGCTAGTTTGAAGACGTCGCATCCGTCGCCCTCCGGCTCGGAGGAACCCCGAGGAGATCGCATGACCGGCTTCAAGAACTTCATCATGAAGGGCAATCTGGTCGAGCTGGCCGTCGCCTTCATCATGGCCACGGCCTTCGCGGCGGTCGTCACGGCCACGGTGGCCCTGCTCATGGACCTGGTGGGCAAGATCGGGGACCAGCCGGACTTCTCCAACTACGCCCCGGGGGCGTCTCGGTGGGTGCCTGGATCACCGCGGTGATCTCGTTCCTGATCCTGGCCGCGGTCGTCTACTTCGCGATCGTGCTGCCCTACACCAAGGTCCAGGACAGGTACTTCCCCAAGTCGGAGGAGGGCACGCCGCAGGACATCGCACTGCTCGAGGAGATCCGGGACCTGCTCAAGACCCGCGGCGTCTGACCGCCGGCAGCACCTCGCTCAGCTCCCGTGGTGGGGCGGGACCTGCGAGCGCAGCCAGTCGTCGCTGCTCCGGTCCCGCTCCGCGCCGTCGGCCGGGTCCCGCTCGTCGCTGGTCGTCTCCGGGACCACGTCGCCGAAGATCTCGGCCAGACGCCGCCGGCGTTCCCAGTCGGCCTCGCGCTTGGATCCTTCGCTCACGCGCAGAGACCGTTCTCCCGGGCCGCCTCGACCTCTTCCTCGCTCGGCCCCACAGTCGGGGTGGGGGTGGGGGTGGGGGTGGGCGAGGCTGACTCCGTGGGGGTGTCGCTGGGGGTCGGCGTCGGAGAAGGGGTCTGGCTGGGCGTCTGGGTGGGCACCGTGGTGGGGGGCTTCTCGGCGCTGATGGCGCCCTCGCTCAGACCTGCGGTCAGCGGCTTGTCGCGAAGGATCTTGCGCCACAGGCGCTTGGCGTCCTTGGTCCAGAGCACGTCGTAGGAGGGACGCTCGTACTCCCAGGGCACGGTGATGAACTGGATGTTGTCCAGGCCGATGTCCTGCACGGTCAGCGCCAGCTTGCCGAGCTCGCTCAGGTTGTCCAGCCCGGGCGAGACGGTCAGGGACTTGGTCGCGGCGTTGGTGAACCGGACGAGGCGGTCGGGCCGGGTCAGGGTGCCGGCCGAGACCACCTTGTTGATCATCGAGGCGATGAAGGTCTGCTGACGCTTGATCCGGCCCAGGTCGGACTTGTTGCCCACGGCGTAGCGCACCCGGACGTAGTCCAGCGCCTCGTCGCCGCGCAGCTCGCGGTCCTTGCCCGCCTTGATGTTGATGCCGTGCGCCGGGTCGATGATGTCCTGGGGCACGCAGACGTTGACCCCGTCCACGGCGTCGACCATGTCCTGGAAGCCGGCGAAGTTGACCACCACGAAGTCGTGGACCCAGATGCCGGTGTTCTGCTCGAACTGCTCGATCACGCAGGCCTCGCCGCCGAGGGCATAGGCCTTGTTCCACTTCTGGTCCTCGCCGCCCGGGATCTCGTCGTCGGCGCCGCAGTCGGGCCGGGTGACGATCGAGTCCCGCGGGATGGAGATGCCGTAGGCGCGCTTCCGGTCGCCGGAGAGGTGCAGCAGGATCGTGGTGTCCGAGCCACCGCCGCCGGCCTCGTTGTCGATCTTGCAGCCGTCGCAGGAACGGGTGTCGTCGCCCATCAGCAGCACGTTGATGGCCTTGCCCTTGGGCAGCTCGGGGCGGTCGTCGACGTCGTTGAACGCGCCGGAGACCGTCAGGTTCGAGTTGAGGTGGCGGTAGAGGAACACGATGGAGAGCCCGGTGACCAGGGCCAGCACCAGCATCGAGGCCACCACGACGGCGCCGATGGTGTTCTTCTTCTTCGCCGCGCCACGGCGCTTGGGGGCACCGTCGTCGTCGGGCACGCCCGGCGTCTCGTCAGACACGCACACCTCGTCGCTGCTCAGGACAGGCCCCGTCTTGCTGGACGGGGCTACACGTCGAACCTACGTGACGGCGCAAGTGTCCAGTGCACCGCGTCCCATCGCAAACCGACCCGCGGCGGGCCGACCTGCCACGATGGGCGCCATGTCCTCTCCTCAGCGCGGCACGGACCGCCGTCTCGACCTCGTCCTCCTCGGCGCGACCGGCTTCACCGGCGGCCTCACCGCGGACTACCTGGCCGCCCACGCGCCCTCGGGGTTGCGATGGGCCCTGGCCGGGCGCAACGCCGAGCGGCTGGAGGAGGTCAGGGCGCGGCTGACCGCGTCCGACCCGGCGCTCGGAGAGCTCGAGCTGATCGTGGTCGACACCACCGACGCCCCGGCGCTGGCCGAGATGGCCGCCGCGACCCGGCTGGTGATCACCACCGTCGGCCCCTACCTGCAGCACGGCGAGCCGGTGGTCGCCGCCTGCGCCGCGGCCGGCACCGACTACGTCGACCTCACCGGCGAGCCCGAGTTCGTGGACCGGATGTACCTGGAGCACCACGCGCGGGCGGTCGCCTCGGGAGCGCGCCTGGTGCACGCCTGCGGCTTCGACTCGGTGCCGCACGACCTGGGCGCGCTGTTCACGGTCGCTCAGCTGCCGTCCGACGTACCGCTGACGGTGCGCGGCGTGGTCCGCTCCTCGGCGCAGTTCTCCGGCGGCACGTTCCACTCCGCGCTCAACGCGATGTCCCGGATGCGGGAGTCCTCGGCCGTGCTCAAGGAGCGGCGCCGGCTCGAGCCCCGCCCCGCGGGGCGCTCGTCTCGCGCGGTCACCGCGAAGCCGCACCGGGACCCCGACCTCGGCTACTGGCTGCTGCCGCTGCCGACCCTGGACCCGTTCGTGGTGGCGCGCAGCGGGGCGGCGCTGCCGGCGTACGGGCCGGACTTCCGCTACTCCCACTACGCCGGCACCAAGACCCTGCGGTACGCCGTCGGGGGCGCGGCGGCGGTCGGCGCGATGGCGCTCTCGGCCCAGGTCGGTCCGCTGCGGCGCCGGCTGCTCGGCCGGATCACCCAGGGCGATGGGCCCGAGGAGTCGCGCCGCGCCCGCTCCTGGTTCACCGTCGACTTCATCGGCGAGGGCGGCGGCTCCAAGGTCCACACCCGGGTCAGCGGTGGCGACCCCGGCTACGACGAGACGGCCAAGATGCTCTCGGAGTCGGCCCTCTCGCTGCTGTTCGACGACAACCCGGCCACCGCCGGCCAGGTGACCACCGCCCAGGCGATGGGCGAGCACCTGACCCGGCGGCTGCAGGCGGCCGGGATGCGGTTCGAGGTCGTGGCCGACTGAGAGGCCAGCCGGCCAGCATCTCCCAGTCACCGTTGCGCGCCACCCGTTCGGGCGGATGACTTCGTGCTGGTGCCCCAGGCAAGAGTCGAACTTGCGACCTTTCGCTTAGGAGGCGGCTGCTCTATCCACTGAGCTACTGGGGCGTTGGGCGACATCTTGTCAGCACTGGGCACACCAGTCGAAAACGACCCCGTCCGTGGTTAGTCTCTTACGGTATGTGCCGCAACATCCGACCGCTGAACAACTTCGCCCCGCCGGCTACCGATGACGAGGTGGCTGCCGCCGCACTGCAGTACGTGCGCAAGGTCAGCGGCACGACCAAGCCGTCACTGGCCAACCAGGAGACCTTCGACCGCGCCGTGGCCGAGATCGCGCACCTGACCAGACACCTCCTCGACGACCTGGTCACCACCGCGCCCCCCAAGAACCGGGACGTCGAGGCCGCCAAGGCACGCGCCCGGGCGGAGCTGCGGTACGCCAGATGACCTCAGCCAGCTCCGGGCCGGCCCTGGACCTGCTCCGCGGCCGGCGGCTCGTGGTGCTCACCGGCGCCGGCCTCTCCACCGACTCCGGGATCCCCGACTACCGCGGACCGGGCTCGGTCCCCCGGGCGCCGATGACCTACCAGGAGTTCGTCAGCGGGCCGGCGGCTCGGCAGCGCTACTGGGCGCGCACCCACCTGGGCTGGGGCCGGATGAGGAGTGCTGAGCCCAACGCCGGGCACCACGCCATCGCCGCCCTAGACCCGGAGCTCCTCATCACCCAGAACGTGGACGGGCTGCACGAGGCTGCCGGGACCTCGTCCATGGTCGCGCTGCACGGCCGGATCGCCGACGTCGTCTGCCTCTCCTGCCGCCGTACGACGGGCCGGGCGCAGCTGCACGACCGCCTGACCGCGGCAAACCCCGGCTGGGCCGAGGCCCACGCGGCGCTGGCGCTGCGCCCCGACGGGGACGTCGACCTGGAGGACACCGACGGCTTCCTGGTGCCCGACTGCGACGCCTGCGGGGGCGTGCTGAAGCCCGACGTGGTCTTCTTCGGCGAGAACGTGCCGGCACCGCGGGTGCAGCGCTGCTACGACGCGGTGGACGCCCTGGGCCGGGACGGGGCGCTGCTGGTCGCCGGCTCGTCGCTGACGGTGATGAGCGGGCTCCGCTTCGTCCGCCGCGCCGCCAAGGCCGGCACCCCGGTGGTGATCCTCAACCGGGGAGCCACCCGCGGGGATGACCTGGCCACCTGCACCGTGGACCAGGGCTGCAGCGAGTTCCTCACCGCACTCGCCCAGGCAGCCGAGGGGTCCGGCCTCAGTCGCGCACCGGCCAGGTGATCCGGGTCCGCATCGCGGTCGGGTCGCCGTCCGGAGTGGGCTCGGTCAGGTAGGTCTCCCACATCGGCCACCCCAGCTCCAGCCCCTGGCCCGCCGCCCAGGCCGCCAGCCGCTCATAGCTCTGCCCCAAGGTGTCGTAGGACCCGACGTGCACCGTCTGCACGGCCCGGCCGGTCGGCAGCTCGTCGCAGGTCACCTCGCCCGAGCCCGCCACCTGCCCGGCGACCGGGAACCCCGCCCCGACGTCGACGCTCTCGCCCGGTGGGGCGTAGTAGACGCCGACCGGCGGACCGGCGGGCACGATGCCCTGGTCCCCCAGCGCCTGCAGCACCGCACCGAAGGCGCGGTCGAAGAGGCTGGCGATCCCGGTGATCGGCAGCTGCTCACGGACCATCGCCACCCGGATCGGCTCCAGGGAGACCACCCGCGGCTCGTCCTGCTCCTCGGCGGCGTGCGACATGGCGGCTCCTGGGTGTGGGTCAGACGGCTGCTACGGCGGCCTCGGCGGGGCGGACGAAGATGTGGTCGGCGGCCTCGAAGTCGATCTCCGCGGACTCGCCGCCGGAGCCGACCAGGACACCCTCGGTGGTCCCGAGGATCACCACCGTGCGGTCCGGCAGCGCACCCGCGCGCCGCAGGGCGCTCATCAGGCCCTCGTCCTTCTGCATCTCCTCGGAGATGCGACGCACGTGCACCCGGACCTCCTCGGTGCCGGCCGCCGCAGACAGCGAGACGACGCCGTCCATGAAGTCCTCGGCCGGGGGGGACTCCCCCAGCTCGTCCAGACCCGGGATCGGGTTGCCGTACGGCGACTGCGTGGGGTGGTCGAGCAGCTCGACGAGCCGGCGCTCGACCGTCTCCGACATCACGTGCTCCCAACGGCAGGCCTCGGCGTGGACGAGCTCCCAGTCCAGCCCGATCACGTCGGTGAGGAGCCGCTCGGCCAGGCGGTGCTTGCGCATCACCCGGGTCGCCAGCCGCAGGCCCTCGGAGGTGAGCTCCAGGTGCCGGTCGCCCTGGACGGTCACCAGGCCGTCCCGCTCCATCCGGGCCACGGTCTGGGACACCGTCGGCCCGCTCTGGTGCAGACGCTCCGCGATCCGGGCGCGCAGGGGCACGATCCCCTCCTCCACGAGCTCGAAGATCGTGCGGAGGTACATCTCGGTGGTGTCGATCAGATCGCTCACACCCCCCATTCTGTCCCATGCCCTGAAGAAGTGGCAGGGTGGAGGGGGTGAGCAAGCTGACGATCCCCGCCCGGTACTGCGGCCCGCCCTCCTCCGGCAACGGCGGCTGGTCCGCCGGCGAGCTCGCCGGCCACGTGGTGCACGACCGGCTCGACGGCCCTGCGGACGCCTGGCCGGGCATCGCGGTCTCGCTCCGCACGCCGCCGCCGCTGGAGACGGGGATGAGCGTGACCGAGCACGACGGGACCACCGTCCTGGCCGACGGGGGCACGGTCGTGGCAGAGGCCAGGCTGGCCGCCGACACGCTGCTCCCGGTGGAGCCGGTGGACCCCGACACCGCGCGGGCCGCCGAGGCGTCGTACGCCGGCCTGGTCTCGCACCCCTTCCCCACCTGCTTCTCCTGCGGGACCGCCCGCGAGGCCGGCGACGGGCTCCGCATCTTCCCGGGCCGGGTCGGCGAGGACCTTCCCGCCCGCGTGGCGGCGACGTGGACCCCGGGCAGGGACCTGGCCGAGGACTCCCGCGCCCTCGTCGAGGGTGAGGCCCGGACCAGCCTGGCCGTGACCTGGGCCGCGCTGGACTGCGTCGGCGGCTGGGCCGGGGACCTGACCGAGAGGCTGATGGTGCTGGCCCACATCGCCGCCCGGGTCGACACCCTGCCGGTGATCGGTGAGCAGCACGTGCTCGTGGGACAGCACCGCGGCTCGCAGGGTCGCAAGACCCGCACCGCGTCCACGATGTACGACGGGGACGGGCGCATCGTCGCCACCGCCGAGCACCTGTGGATCGCCGCGGACCCGGCGGCGTTCGCGTGAGCGGCCCGGCCGACTGGTGGCGGGACGCGGTCGTCTACCAGGTCTACGTCCGCAGCTTCGCCGACAGCGACGGTGACGGCGTCGGCGACCTGCCCGGCATCACCGCCCGGCTGCCGCACCTGCGCGACCTGGGGGTGGACGCGGTGTGGATCACCCCGTTCTACACCTCTCCCCAGCACGACCACGGCTACGACGTGTCGGACTACTGCGACGTGGACCCGCTCTTCGGCACCCTCGCGGACGCCGACACCCTGCTGGCCCGGGCCCACGAGCTCGGCCTGCGGGTGATCGTGGACCTGGTGCCCAACCACACCTCCTCGCAGCACCCGTGGTTCGTCGAGGCGCTCGCCGCCGAGCCCGGGTCTCCGGCGCGCGCCCGCTACCTCTTCCGCACCGGGCGGGGACCCGGCGGCAGCCAGCCCCCCAACAACTGGCTCTCGGTCTTCGGCGGGCCGGCCTGGAGCCGGGTCGGCGAGACCGACCAGTGGTACCTGCACCTGTTCGACTCCACCCAGCCGGACCTGGACTGGCGCAACCCCGAGGTCGGGGACATGTTCGCCGGGGTGCTCCGGTTCTGGCTCGCGCGCGGGGTCGACGGCTTCCGGGTCGACGTCGCGCACGGCCTCTTCAAGGAGGAGTCCCTGCGCGACCAGGAGCGGGCCGAGGTGGCGGGCGGCCAGGAGGGGGCGAACGAGGGCGCCCGCGAGATGGTGGAGCGCACCGTGGCGGACGAGCCCATGTGGGACCAGCCGGAGGTGCACGAGGTGTACCGCCGCTGGCACGACATCCTCGACGAGGCCGGACCGGACCGGATGGCGGTCGCGGAGGCCTGGACCCAGACGCCGGAGTCGATGGCGCGCTTCGTCCGGCCTGACGAGCTCGACCAGGCGTTCAACTTCTCCTGGCTGCTGGCCGACTGGTCCGCCGCCGCCTTCGCCGACGTGGTCACCGGCACCTTGGCCGCGGTCGACTCGGTGGGCGCGGCGCCCACGTGGGTGCTGAGCAACCACGACGTGGTGCGCCACCCCACCCGGTACGGCGGTGGCCCGCGAGGTCTGGCCCGGGCTCGCGCCGCGACGTTGACCATGCTCGCCCTGCCCGGCTCCTCCTACCTCTACCAGGGCGAGGAGCTCGGGCTGGAGCAGGTGGAGGTGAGCTCGGAGCACCGGCAGGACCCGTCCTGGTTCCGGACCGGCGAGCCCGGGCGCGACGGCTGCCGGGTGCCGATGCCGTGGGGCGGCCAGACGCCGCCGTTCGACTTCGGACCGGCGGGCAGCAGCCCCTGGATCCCGCAGCCCGAGGGGTGGGCCGGCCTGACCGTCGAGGCCCAGGCCGGCGACCCCGGATCGACCCTGGAGTTCTACCGCGCGGCCCTGGCGGCCCGCCGCGAGCACGCCCGCGGGTTGGGGGCCGAGGTGGAGGTGCGGCTCGACGCCGGTGACGTGCTGGAGCTGCGCCGGGGCCCGCTGACCGTGGTGCTCAACTGCGGGGACACCCCGACGGCCCTCCCCCAGGGGGAGGTGCTGCTCTCCTCGGCCGGGCTCCGCTCCGAGGGCGGTGCGACGTACCTGCCCGCCGACGCCGCAGCGTGGCTGCGCTCCGCGGCGGTTCAGCCCTCCAGCGCGGAGTTGTAGCGGCCCAGGGACTCCACGAACTCGCTGAGGGCCCGGTCGTCCCACTCGTCCAGCCGCGACTTGAGCCGCGCTCGGCGCTCGTCGACGACCTCCGCCATCGCCTTGCGCGCGAGCGCGGTGGCGTCGATGATGCTGGCTCGGCCGTCGGCAGGGTCCGGGGAGCGGCTCACCAGTCCCAGGTCGACCAGCTGCTGCACCTGCCGACTCACCGCCCCCTTGTCGAGGTCGAAGACCTCAGCGACCTCGGAGGGCCGCAGCGGGCCCCGCTCCAGCAGCAGCGCCAGCATCAGGTACGCCGCCGGGTGCAGGTCGGGGTGCACCAGCCGGGCCCGGTGGCCGATCACTCGCCGGGCCCGCCGGATGAGCACCGCGACCTCGCGCTCCAGGGCACCCAGGGTGTCGTCCCGGATGGCAGAGTCCCCGACCGGGACAGTGACCCGGCCGGGGACCCGGCCCACCTCAGAGCTCATCGGTCCTGGAACTCCTTGGTGATGGTGAGCTCGGCCTTGACCTCCGGGGCGAGCTCGTCGTCACGCATGACCGTCTCACGCAGCGGCACCTCCTTGATGAAGAGCACGCAGGCCAGGGCCACCACCGCGAACGGCACCGCGACCAGGAACAGGTGAGCGGAGGCATCACCGTAGGCGCTCTCGAACACCGCGCGGACCGGGCCGGGCAGGGTGTCCAGGTCCGGAACGGAGTGGCTGGTCGCCTCGCCGCCCGCGACCCCGAGGTCCCGCAGGCCGGTGGAGACGTTGGCGGCCACCTGGTGGGCCAGCACCGCGCCCAGCGCGGAGACACCGGCGGAGCCACCGATGGAGCGGAAGAAGGCCACCAGGGAGGAGGCGGCACCCATGTCGGCGTGCGCGGTGTTGTTCTGCACCGCCAGCACGAGGTTCTGCATGGTGGCACCCAGGCCGACGCCCAGCACGCACATGAACAGGCCGACCACGGCGAGGTTGGTGGTCTCGTCGATCGTGGAGAGCAGCGCCAGTCCGGCGACGACGAACACCATGCCGCTGACCAGGAACTTCTTCCACCGGCCGGTGTCGCTGATGATCCGCCCCGAGACGATGCTGGAGACCAGGAGACCGCCGACCATGGCGATGGACATCAGACCGGCGTGGGTCGGGGACATGCCCCGGGCGAGCTGGAAGTACTGGCTGAGGTAGACCGTGGAGCCGAACATGGCCACACCGATCAGCACCGAGGCGGCCGTGGCCAGCGAGGTGGTGCGGTCGCGGAAGAGGCGCATCGGGATGATGGGCTCGCGGGCGACGGCGATCTCGACCCAGATGGCGACCGCGATGACCGCGAGGCCACCCACGATCAGGCCGTAGCTGGTCGCGGACGTCCAGGCGAACTGGTTCCCCGCCAGCGACACCCACACCAGCAGCAGCGAGACGCCGGCCATGATCAGGGTGGCACCGAGGTAGTCGATGTGGGTCTCGCGCCTGATGACGGGCAGGCGCAGCGTCTTCTGCAGCACGACGAAGGCCAGGACCGCGATCGGCAGACCGACGAAGAAGCACCAGCGCCAGCCCAGGGTGTCCACCAGCACGCCGCCGATGAGGGGGCCGCTGACGGTGGAGACGGCGAAGACGGAGCCGATGTAGCCGGCGTACCGACCTCGCTCACGCGGGCTCACCATTCCGGCGATGACGACCTGCACCAGCGCGGTCAGGCCGCCGACGCCGAGGCCCTGGAAGGCGCGGGCGCCGATCAGCACCTCCATCGAAGGAGCGAAGCCGGCGACCAGGGAGCCCGCGGAGAAGATCACCAGGGCCGTCTGGACGAGCACCTTCTGGCTGAACAGGTCGGCGAGCTTGCCCCAGATGGGGGTGGTGGCGGTCATCGTCAGCAAGGTGGCGACGACGACCCAGGTGTACCCGGTCTGACTGCCCTCGAGGTCGGCGACGATGCTCGGCAGAGCATTGGAGACCACGGTGCTGGACAGCATGGCGACGAACATCGCCAGCAGGAGACCGCTGAGGGCCTCGAGCACCTGGCGGTGCGTCATCGCGGGGGGTTGAACAACGGCCGCGGAGGCTGTTGGGGACTCGGTCACGTGCACTCGCTTCGGTACGTGGATGGACAGGAACAGTGGGTAGAAGGTTGCCGAGAGCAACTATATTCCCCGGCCGTGACGAACTTGCCCGGAACACGTTGTTCACATTGCGTCGAATCTCTGACCAACAACTCCGAGTGCCGGACCTGCGGCGCGATCTCCGGTAGGAATGGCCCTCCATGCTCCCCATCACCGTCTACCTCCTCGACGACCACGACATCATCAGGAGCGGCCTCCGTGCGCTCCTCGAGCGCGAGGACGACCTGTCCGTCGTCGGCGAGGCCGGCACC
The DNA here is from genome assembly GCF_002865585.1 of Nocardioides houyundeii. NCBI lineage: Bacteria > Bacillati > Actinomycetota > Actinomycetes > Propionibacteriales > Nocardioidaceae > Nocardioides > Nocardioides houyundeii. The sequence continues at coordinate 3,110,144 of NZ_CP025581.1, forward strand.
GTGGCCGAGGGGCTCCCGGAGATCCTCCGACTCAGGCCCGACGTCGCCGTGCTCGACACCGGCCTGCCGGACGGGTCGGGGGTCGACGTGGCCCGAGCCCTGTCCACCCAGGCTCCCGACGTGCGCGCCCTGATGCTCGGCGACCGGCACGACGACGCCATGGTCGAGGAGGCGTTCTCCGCCGGCGTCGGGGGCTTCGTGCTCAAGAAGATCCGGGGTCGGACCCTGGTCGAGGGAATCCGGTCGGTCGCGGCCGGCAACTCCCTGGTGGACCCCGACATCGCCAACAAGATGATGGACCGGCTGCGCCGGGCCTCGCAGACCCCGCTGGACGGGATGGACAGCCTCAGCGTCCAGGAGCAGCGGGTCCTCGCCCTGATCGGCGAGGGTCTGACGAACCGTCAGATCGGCGAGCAGGTGTACCTGTCGGAGAAGACGGTCAAGAACATCGTGACCTCGATCCTCGCCAAGCTCGGCGTGCAGCGGCGCACCCAGGCCGCAGTGCTCGCCTCCCGCCTGCGCCCCTAGAACTTGAAGCGGGTCACCCGCGCCTTGAGCTGGCTCGCCATCTCGGCGAGGTCGGTGGCGGACTGCAGCGTGTTGCTGGCACCGTGCCTGGTCTCCTCGGCCGCGGTCGCGACCTGCGTCACGTCGGCGGCGATCCCGGTGGCACCGGCCGCGGCGTCGGTCACGCTGCGGGCGATCTCGTTGGTGGTGGCGGTCTGCTGCTCCACCGCCGAGGCGATCGTGGTCTGGATGTCGTTGATCCGGCCGATCACGTCGGTGATCTCCCGGATCGCGGTCACCGCACCCTGGGTGTCGGACTGGATCGCGTCGATCTTCTGACCGATGTCCTCGGTGGCCCGCGCCGTCTCCTTGGCCAGCTCCTTGACCTCGTTGGCCACCACCGCGAACCCCTTGCCCGCATCCCCGGCCCGAGCCGCCTCGATGGTGGCGTTGAGCGCCAGCAGGTTGGTCTGCTGCGCGATCGAGGTGATCACCTTGATCACCTTGCCGATCTCCGCGCTCGACTCCCCCAGGCTGGCCACCGTGCCCTGCGCCGAGCTCGCCACCGCCACGGCACTGGTCGCCACGGTGGCAGCCTCCGTCGCGTTCTTGGCGATCTCCCGGATGCTCGCGGTCATCTCCTCCACCGCCGTGGCCACCGTCTGGATGCTCGAGGAGACCTGGGTGGAGGACCCCGACGCGCTCGCCGCACGCTCGGAAGTCAGCGTCGCGCCCTCGCCCATCCCCTGGGACAGGATGCTCAGCTGGTCCGCCGCCACCGCCAGGGAGTCCGCGGTGCCGCCGATGTCGGTCATCGAGCCCCGCAACGTGCCGAGCACGTCGGCCAGGCCGGAGGCGAGCTGACCGATGGCGTCCTCACCGGAGACCGTGATGTCGCGGGTCAGGTCGCCCTCGCCGATCGCCCGTACGACGTCGAGCACCAGCTCCACCTTGGCGGCCAGGTCAGCGGCGGCGGCCCGGTCGCTCTCGTCCCTCTCGATCCGGGCCACCGCCTGGGAGACCATGTCGGCGATGTTGCGCAGGGTCTCCAGCCGCTGGGTGCTCAGCTCCATGGGCTGCTCGGCGAAGAAGTCCAGCGTGGCGATCACCTCGCCGCCCACCTTGACCGGGAAGCCCACCACCGACGGCACCGACACGTCCCCGAGAGACTGGCGAACCGGCGCGGGGATGTCGGCGGCCAAGGCCTGGTGCACGTCCCCTTGGGCCCAGATCTGCCCGGGCACCCCGTTCCCCCGGGCGAAGGAGAGCCCGGAGACCACCTGGACCACCCCTTCACGCAGCGGCCCTGCGCTGGCCGCGAAGCGCAGCCGCGAGACCTCGGGGTCCACCCGCCAGGCCGTCGCGGCGGCCCAGCCGAACTCCTCCCGCACCGCGTGCAGGGTCGACTCGATCGCCTGGCCGACCGACGTGGCCGCGCCCAGTGCCGCCAGCACGTGGTTCATGGCCGCCGAGTCCGCCATCGCCCGGGCGCGCTCCTCCTCCACCCGCAGCTTCTCGGTGATGAGCTCGAAGGTGACCATCATCCCGATGTAGTCGCCGTCGGTGCCGTGGATGGCGGAGAACAGGATGTCCAGGGTCTCGGGACCGATCTGGCGCTGTGCCCGGACGGGCAGGTTCTCCGGCACCAGCTGGTCGACCTGGACCCGTCCGTGCTCGGTGTCGGTCTCCTCGAGGCCCTCGGCCATGACGTCGACGCTGAGCCCTTCGAACTGCTCGGCGGTGATGGGCATGTAGGGCTCGATGCGGCGCAGCGTCTCGAACGCCGCTGGGTTCATGTAGTTGATGACCCGCTTGCGGTCCGCGAACATCATCGCGTTGGGCGAGCTCTCCATCATCGAGTTCACCCGGTGCAGCCGGCGCTCGGCGCGCACCCGGTCGCTGACGTAGACCCAGGCCACCATCACCCCGACGAACTCGCCTTCGCGGTAGACGGCGCTGATGGTCATGTCCGCCCACTGGTCGCCGACCATGAGCTGGCCCACGAAGGGCAGCTCCTCGGCGTGGTTCTCCCAGTAGTAGTCCACCCGCTCGACGTCACCGAGGAAGGCGAACAGCGGCTTCACGTCGGAGCCGATCAGGTCGTCGACCTTGTAGGGCAGGAAGTCCTCCACCAGGCGCAGCTCCTCGACGCACACCGCGTTGGCATAGCGGATCCGGCGGTTGACGTCGGTGAGGAACACCCGTGCCGGCATCGCGTCCAGCACCTCGCGCTGCTCGGCGGTGGTGCCCTCGAACTCCGCCTGCGCAGGTGCGGGCGCCACGAGGGAGACCTGCTGGGAGACCAGGCTGTCGGGGCCGCCCGCGCCCTCCCTCGCGTCCCGGCCGTTGAGTGCCGGGGGGGTGCTGAGATCGGTCATGATTTCCTCCGCAGGGGTGGGTGGGACCGGCCGACGGCGTGGTCGGCGTCGAGCGACGGCTCGAGGGACAGCGGGACCTCAGGCATGAGCCGTCAGACCCGGAAGCGGTTGACGAGAGCCCGCAGCTGACCGGCGATGCGGGCCAGGTCGGTGGCGGACTGCATGGTGTTGGCGGACCCGTGCCGAGTGTCCTCGGCGGCACTGGCCACCTCGCTCACGTCCTCGGCGATACCGGCGGCACCGGCCGCGGCGTCGGTCACGCTGCGGGCGATCTCGTTGGTGGTGGCGGTCTGTCGCTCCACCGCCGAGGCGATCGTGGTCTGGATGTCGTTGATCCGGCCGATCACGTCGGTGATCTCCCGGATCGCGGTCACCGCACCCTGGGTGTCGGACTGGATCGCGTCGATCTTCTGACCGATGTCCTCGGTGGCCCGCGCCGTCTCCTTGGCCAGCTCCTTGACCTCGTTGGCCACCACCGCGAACCCCTTGCCCGCATCCCCGGCCCGAGCCGCCTCGATGGTGGCGTTGAGCGCCAGCAGGTTGGTCTGCTGCGCGATCGAGGTGATCACCTTGATCACCTTGCCGATCTCCGCGCTCGACTCCCCCAGGCTGGTCACCGTGCCCTGCGCCGAGCTCGCCACCGCCACGGCACTGGTCGCCACGGTGGCAGCCTCCGTCGCGTTCTTGGCGATCTCCCGGATGCTCGCGGTCATCTCCTCCACCGCCGTGGCCACCGTCTGGATGCTCGAGGAGACCTGGGTGGAGGACCCCGACGCGCTCGCCGCACGCTCGGAAGTCAGCGTCGCGCCCTCGCCCATCCCCTGGGACAGGTCCGTGAGCTGTTCCGCAGCCTCCGCGAGCACGTCGGCGGTGCCGCCGATGTCTGTCATCGAGCCCCGCAGCGTCGTGACCACGTCGGCCAGGCCGGAGGCGAGCTGACCGATGGCGTCCTCACCGGAGACCGTGATGTCGCGGGTCAGGTCGCCCTCGCCGATCGCCCGTACGACGTCGAGCACCAGCTCCACCTTGGCGGCCAGGTCAGCGGCGGCGGCCCGGTCGCTCTCGTCCCTCTCGATCCGGTCCACCGCCTGGGAGACCATGTCGCTGATGTTGCGCAGGGTCTCCAGCCGCTGGGTGCTGAAGTCCATCGCCCCTCGGGAGAAGAAGTCCATGGTGGCGATCACCTCGCCACCCACCTCGACCGGGAAGCTCACGCCCGAGGCCAGCTCGACCCCGTGCTCGGCCATGGCGCTGACGAAGACCGGGGGCAGCTCGGAGCCGTCGGCGAAGACCACGTCCCCCGAGGCCCACGTGCTGCCCGGCAGCCCTGAGCCGCGCCGGAACGTGGCGGCCGACAGCAGGTCGCGGGCCGCGGGGCCGACGTCGCCGCACGTCGCCACGAAGCGGAGCCGTTCGATCTCGGGGTCGACCCGCCAGCACGAGGCGTACTCCCAGCCGAACTCCGAGCGCACGGCCTGCAGGGTCCGGCCGATCGCGTCCTCGACCGACGTGGCCGTGCCGAGGAGCCGCAGCACGTGGTTCATCGCCGAGGTGTCGGCCATCGCCTGCTCGCGGTCTTGCTCGACCTTCAGCTTCTCGGTGACGAGCTCCCAGGTGAGGAGGTAGCCGATGTGCTCGCCGGCCTCGTTGCGCATCTCGTCGATCGAGGTGTCCAGCACCTCGGGCCCGAGGTGGACGTACGTCGAGCTGATCGCCCTGGTCCGCTCCCTGGCCTCGTCGAATGCCGCCTTGGTGGCCGCCGGGTCCGCCAGCGTCGCCCGCTGCACGTCCGGGGTCTCGTAGAGCATGTGGAAGGGGACCCCGATCAGGTCCTCGGGGGGCACCACCATGTGCTGGACCAAGCCGTGCAGGGTGTCCAGCGACGCCGGGTTGAGGTAGTTGATGATGCCGTCGGTGTTGGCGAACATCATCTTGGTCGGAGAGTTCTCCAGCATCGCGTGGACCCGCTGGAACCGGCGCTGCGCCGTCGTCATCTCCGTGGTCTTGGACCACGAGATCATCAGGCCGTTGTACTCCCCGTCCGCCATCACGGCGGTGAGGCTCAGCTTCGCCGTCTCGCCCCCCAGCTCGATGGGCATCTCGAAGGGCAGCAGCGAGGGGTCCCCCCACACCCGGTCGAACCTGCCGACGTCGCCAAGCAGCGCGAAGAGCGGCAGCACGTCGGCGCCCACCCACTCGTTCAGCGGGAGCGGCAGGAAGGCGTCGACCGGTCGCAGGTCCTCCAGCGCCTTGTCGTTGACGTAGGCGACCTTCCGGCCGGCGGTGATGAGCAGGACCGGCGCGGGGAACCCGTCCAGGACGTGCCGCACCGCGGCCGGGGTCGCCTCGTCGGGCGTCTCCGCGGCCGGGACCAGGAGCATCTCGGGCTCCCGGACTGCTTCCGAGGCGACGGGGGTGGCGAGGTCGGTCATGAGGTTCCTCCGAGAATGGGTTCTGAGACGTCGACGGCACGGTCGGCGTCGAGGACGAGCAGGATCGTGTCGGGCAGCGCCACCACGCCCTTGAGCAGCTCACGGATCTCCGGCGGCAGGTTGGCCGGTGGCGGCAGCAGGTCGAGACCTCCCGCGTCGATGACGTCGCCGATCTCGTCGACCAGCAGGCTCACCGCCTCGCCCTGGCTGCTCACCACCACGTTGAGCGGCAGCGCCGCGGCCGCGCCGGGAGAGCGGCCCAGACGCAGCCGCAGGTCGATCGCGGTGACGATCTGGCCGCGCAGGTTGATCAGGCCGCGGACGGCGTCGGGGGCAAGGGGCACCGGCGTCATCGGCTGGTGACGCAGCACCTCCTGCACCTCGTGCACGTGGACGCCGAAGAACAGCCCGTCCACCGTGAACGTGCAGTACTGCGCGACCAGGGGCATCCGCACCACCTCGCTCATCACGCCACCCCCGCTGCCGCGACGACCGCGTCGAGGTCGAGCAGGTCGGTGACCCGCTCGTCGATCACGGCCGACCCGAGGACCCCCGCGCGACGACCTACGTCGCTGCGGGTGAGCACGGTGTCCACGATGTCCACGACCCGCTCGATGACCAGGCCGACCCGGCGCTCGCCGTCCTCGTGGACGACCACCGACAGGGTCTCCTGCTCCGGCGCCCCCGGCTCCACCGGCGCCGGGGACGGCAGGCCCATCAGGCTCCACAGCCGCACCAGGGGCAGGATGCCGTCGCGGTACTGCACGGCCTCGAGCGCACCGGCGCCCTCGATCCGCGACACCGCGATCTCCTCGAGCCGGGAGACCTCGTGCAGCGCGAGGGCGGCGCGCCGTCCGGGCACCACCTCGAGCACCAGCATCGGCGTGGTCTCCTGGCGCCGGGTGACCACCTCCACCTTGGAGACCGGCACCGGCTCGATGCCCTGAGACCTGGCCAGGCCGGGGACGTCGAGGATCAGCGCCACCCGACCGTCGCCCATGATCGTGGCCCCGGCGAACATCGGCAGGGCCCGGAGCTGGCGACCCAGCGGCTTGACCACGATCTCCTGGGTGTCGAAGACCTCGTTGACGCACAGGCCCAGACGGACCTCGTCGGCCTGGACCACCACCACGGTGACCCCGTCGCGCTCGTCGCGCGGCAGCGGGTGGTCGGTGAGCCCCAGGGCGCCCGAGAGCGGCACCAGCGGCAGCAGGTCCCCCCGCAGTCGCAGCACCGGGGCACCCGCCACCACGTCGACGTCGCGCTCCAGGTCCTGGCCCTCGAGCCGGACCAGCTCGACCAGGTTGACCTGCGGGACGGCGAAGCGCTCGTCCCCCTCGCCCACCAGCAGCGCCGGGATGATCGCCAGGGTCAACGGGATCCGGACGCGGCAGGTCGTGCCCTCGCCGACCACGCTGTGCACGTCGACGGTGCCGCCGATGCGCTCGATGTTGGTGCGCACCACGTCCATGCCGACCCCGCGACCGGACACGTTGGTCACCACTGCCGCGGTGGAGAACCCCGCCTCGAAGATCAGGCCCAGCACGTCGCGCTGCTCCATCCGCGCGAGCTCGTCCCGGGTGACCACGCCACGGCGCAGGGCAGCCTCGGCGATGACGGCGGGATCGATCCCCTTGCCGTCGTCGGAGATCTCCAGCACCACCTGACCGTTCTCGTGACGCGCTCGCAGCAGCAGCCGGCCCGTCGCGGGCTTGCCGGCTGCCAGCCGCTCCGCAGGGGACTCGATGCCGTGGTCGATGGCGTTGCGCACCAGGTGGGTCAGCGGTCCCTTGAGCGCCTCGAGCAGGGACCGGTCCAGCTCGGTCTCGTGACCCTCCAGGTCGAGCTGCACCTTGCGCTCGAGCAGGTGAGCCAGGTCGCGCACGACGCGCGGCATCTTGGACCACATCTGGCCGATGGGCTGCATGCGCGTCCTCATGACGCCTTCCTGCAGCTCGCTGGCGACCTGGTCGAGACGCTGGGCGGACCGGGCCAGCTCGAGGTCCTTGCTGCCCTCTGTGCGGCGCAGGATCTGGTTGCGGGTCAGCACCAGCTCCCCGACCAGCTGCACCAGGCTGTCGAGCAGGTTCACGTCGACCCGCACGGTGGAGTCGGCGACCCCCCGGCGTACGGCCTCGTCGTCCCCGGCGTCACCGAGCAGGGTCTCCAGCGGCTTCGTCGGGGCCGAGACGGGGACCGGGGACAGCAGCACCGGCGCCGCGGCGGGCGCGGGGGCCTCCTCGACCGGGTCGGGCTCGCCGAGGACCGCACGGATCGCGGCGATCACGGCGTCCACGTCGACGGCTCCGCCCACGTCGGTGCCCGAGGCCTCGATCGCGGCCAGCAGGGTCCGCACGGCGTCCACCATCTCCAGCAGCACGCCGGTCACCTCGGCGGTCATGGTGAGCTCGCCCTCGCGCAGCCGGGAGAGCAGGTTCTCCCCGACGTGGGTGAGCGCCTCCATCCGGTGCAGGGCCAGGAAGCCGCTGGTTCCCTTGATCGTGTGGATGGTGCGGAAGATGCTGGAGAGCAGCTCGCGCGAGTCCGGCTGCTGCTCCAGGGCCACGAGGTCCAGGTCGAGCTGGTCGAGGTTCTCGTAGCTCTCCACGAGGAACTCGGCCACGATCTCCGCGTCGTCGTCCATCATCCCGGCCCCCTCCCCTGCTCCTCGTCGGCTCCTCGTCGCGCGCCACAAGGACACGTCTCTTCGAGAGGCTCATCGGCAGGCAGGGCGCCGGGTTGATGACTTCCGCCGGGTCAATCGGCGGGGGGTGGGCTCAGTCAGCCCGTTTGCGCAGGGCCTCGGCCAGGGAGGCCACGGTGTCCTCGGCGGGCGAGGCGGCGGCCTGGTTGGTGGAGGCGAGCTCGGCGAGCAGCTCGGCGCGATGCACGCTGACCGAGCGCGGGGCGTCGATCCCGACCCGCACCACGTCCCCACGGACCTCGAGGATGGTCACGGTGACGTTGTCGCCCACGACCACGCTCTCGCCCGTACGACGACTCAGCACCAACATGGCACCAACCTACGACACCGGGGGCCGCAGCGCAGGAGTCTCAGGCCACCAGCGGCGCGGCGACCGACAGGGCAGGGTCGTCGAGGACGACCTGGGAGCCGCGCAGGGTGACGGTGTTCACCAGGACCGGGCCCAGCAGGTTGGCGGTCGTCTCGGCCAGCGAGGCGCCTGCGGTGAGGACCACCAGCACCAGCACGTCCGCGACGTCGGTGATGCCCAGGTCGGCCACCACGTCGTCGCCGACCTCGGGGGCGTAGTCGGGGAAGAAGGCCACCGGTGAGGTGACCAGGAAGCGCAGGTCCGGGTCGTCCAGCGAGCGCAGGGCGCACAGCACGCCGTCCTCGTCGAGCCGGACCAGGGCGAACCGGGTGTGGTCGGGGAAGCCGGGCATGGGATGGACGAGCTCGATCATCGGGATGTCGTCTCGGACGGCACCTTCGGACGCTGCACTGTCCTGCATGGCACTCCCGGGGGCAGGTGGGTCGACGGTCGGGGCGATCATGGCAGATCCTGTCATCGGAGGAAGTCCAGCAGGCTGGGCGTCATCACGCGCGACGTGCTGGCCAGTGCCGCCTGGTAGGAGGTCTCGGCCAGCTTGAGGTCCATCAGGGCCTGGGGCAGGTCGACGTCCTCGATGCCGGTCAGCGAGCTCTTCAGGGAGAGCTCCCGGTCCGCGGCGGAGACCGCGGCGCGGTCCAGGGCCGAGGCGCGCGAGCCGATGTCGATCAGGCTGACGCCGAGGCGGTTCAGGTCGCCCTCCAGGGCACCCAGCCCGGCGCCGATCGCGGTGGCGTCTCCGGAGCGCACCGCGTCCGCCATCGTCTGCAGGTTGTCGAAGAGGTTGGCGCCGTCCGGGCCGAAGACCGCACGGGCATCCGCGTCGACGCGAACCTTGACGCCGTCGGCGACGGAGCGGGTCACCGCGCCGGGGATGCCGACGAAGCTGCCCGAGTCGTCGTACGCCGTCTTGCCGGGGGTGAGCCCCCGAACACCGGGCGGTCCAGGTGGGTGGTGTTGGCCAGGGAGAGCAGCGACTCGCGCAGCGCCTCGATCTCACTGGCCAGGGCGTCGCGGGAGCTGGGGTTCATCGCGCCGTTCTGGGCCTGGAGGCCCAGCTCGCGGGCACGTCGGGTCTGCAGCACCGCGGACTGCACGGTGTCGTCGATCCGGGCGAGCCAGGCCTGGCCGTCCTCGATGTTGCTGGTCTGCTGACCGACCTCGACCAGCGAGGCGCGCAGCCGCATCGCGGCGGTGGTGTCGGAAGGCGAGTCCGAGGGCCGGGTCAGCACCTTGCCGGAGCTGACCTGCTCCTGCAGCTTCGAGAGCCGTCCCAGGCCGGAGTACATGCCCTCCAGCGAGCGCTGGGCCATCATGTTCTGGGTCACGCGCATCATGGTCATCGACCCACCAGCCCGGTCCGGTTGATCAGTGTGTCGAGCATCGAGTCCATCGTGTTCATCACGCGTGAGGCGGCCTCGTAGGCGCGCTGGGCAGTGAGCAGGGAGACCATCTCCTCGTCCAGGTTGACACCCGAGAGCTGTTCCCGGGCCCCGTCGACCTGCCCGACGAGGGCCGACTGGTTGGTGACCAGGCGCCCGGTCGAGGCGACCTCGGTGCCCAGGCCGTTGACCAGGCGCTGGTAGGCGCTCTCGACGCCGCTGGTGCGGGTCAGGAGGTCGGCGTTGGAGCCGTCGACCGCCCCGCCGGCCACGCCGGAGGCGGCGAGCAGCGCGGGATCGGTGATGGCCACGGTGAGCGAGCCGGACGGGTTGGTCGGGTCGTAGGTGAAGACCGGCCCCCCGGCCGCCCCGGTGCTGTCGTAGCCGCCGGCGTGCAGCGTGTTGACCTGGTCGGCCAGGTCGCGCACCACGGCGTCCAGTCCGGCGGCGTACGCCGGGAGGGTGACGGTGAGCAGGTCGGCGGTGGCACCGGTGGCACCCTGCAGGCCGCCCGCCACGGCGACGTCGGTGCCATTGCTGCGGATCGCGAAGCTGACGGGGCCGCCGGTCGAGCCGGTCGCCACCACCAGGGTGCCGGCGTCCCTGCCGGTGACCAGGGGCACGCCGCCGACGGTGAGGTCCATGCCGCCGTCGGTACGCCGGGTGGCGGTGGCGCCGGTGAGCTCGGAGAGCCGCATCACGAGGGCGTCGCGCTGGTCGGCCAGGCCGTTGGTGTCGACCTTGCTGGCCGAGGCCACCGCGATCATCCGGTTGACCTCCGCGAGCTCGGCGGCACCGGTGTTGACCTCGGTGACCAGCCCCTCCAGCCGGGAGCGCGCGTCGCCGGCCTCGCGGGCGACGTTGGTGGCCTGGGTGCGGACCGACTCCACCAGGCTGGTGGCCTTGGTGAGGACGTTGGTGCGCGACAGGTCCTGGGCCGGGTTGTTCGCCAGGGCGTGCCAGCTGGCCCGGAACTCCGCGAGCCGGGCCGAGACGCCCTGGGACCCGGGTTCCGCGATGCCGGTCTCCAGCCGGTCCAGGGTGGTGCTGCGGACGCTGAGGTAGGACAGGTTCGCGTGCTCCTGGCGGGCGCGGGTGTTGAGGAACTCGTCGGTCATCCGCTGGAGACCGGCGACGGCGACGCCCTCGCCGGAGCCCTCGTAGCGCGACCACATGGCGATCTGGCCGGGGGCGGCGACGGTCTCGCTCTCCACCCGGCGGCGGCTGTAGCCGGCGGTGCCGGCGTTGGCGATGTTGGAGCTGGCGGTGTCCATGACCACGCGGTTGTAGCTCAGCGCGCTGAGCGCGGTGCTGAAGGAGGCGAAGGATCCGCTCATCGGCTCATCACCTCTCTCACAGGCTCCGGTCCACCAGGCGGTGCCGGGCGGGGCCGGTCACCGCACTGCCGTCGGCGCTGTAGCCCGCGGTGCTCTCGCCCAGGGTCATCAGGGTCTCCCGGGCCGAGCGGATGCCCGCGGTGACCAGCTCGCGGTTCGCGTCGGCCATCGCGGTGACCTCGGTGGTGATGGAGGCGAAGGCCTCCCGGTGGTCGGCGAGGATCGAGGCCCAGGGCTCGGCTGCGGTCTCGGCCAGGGCGCGCAGGCTCGGGTTGGGCGGCAGGCCGAGCTGTCCGGCGGCCTCGTCCGCGGCGACCGCGCGCAGCATCTCGGTCTGCCGGATGGTCTCCAGGACCGTCTCGACCTCCTTGGCGGCGGGCAGCAGCCAGCGGGTGCGCCCGGTGGCCATCACCAGCTGCTCGACCTCCAGCTTGAACAGCAGGGTCTCCAGCAGCTCGCGCTCGCGCCACAGGATGAGCGAGAGCTTCTCCATGACCGCATCTCTTTCCTCGTCAGTGTGCAGGACCTCGAACCACCTATCGGCCCCGATCCCGGGGCTGAAGTCTTTTCGGTTGACCGATCTGCGAACCGTCGATGACAACCGGGCCACCCCGGGCTAGTCATCTGGAGCCACCCCGGCTCGGGACCAAGGTCACCAGTTGCGGCCTGCCGGAGGGTTGCTCACTAATAGTGGGTACGGGGTGCGCTCTCCTGTACGACTCTCGATCTCGTGAACGAGCAGAGCGCCGAGGCCCGCCAGGCCACAGAAGAGCTGATCACGGCAACTATGCCGCTGGTCGGCCACATCGTCCGCGAGCTGTCCGGCCGCGTGCCGGCCCACGTCTCCCGCGACGACCTGACCTCCGCCGGCCTGGCCGCCCTGGTGCAGGCGGCGCACGCCTTCGACGCCACCCTCGGCGTGCCGTTCGCCCGCTACGCCGCCACCCGGATCCGCGGCTCACTGCTGGACGAGCTGCGCAGCGTCGACTGGGCCTCCCGCTCGGTCCGCCGCCGGGCTCGCGACCTGGAGGAGACCCGCCACCGGATGGCCGCCACCCTGGGCCGGGTGCCCAGCAACGCCGAGGTCGCCAGCGCGCTGGGCATGAGCCTGGAGGAGGTCGTCGGCAACGACGACGACATCGCCCGCGCCCAGGTCCTCTCCCTGCAGGCCTCCCCCGACGACGCCCTGGACGAGCTGCTGCCCTCCGACGGCGCCACCCCCGAGCAGCTGGTGGAGCACCAGGAGCGCCTGACGTACGTCGTCGAGGCGGTCGCCGAGCTCCCCGAGCGGCTGCGCGTGGTGGTGAGCGAGTACTTCCTCGCGGAGCGGCCGATGGCCGAGATCGCCGAGCAGCTCGGTGTCAGCGAGTCGCGGGTCTCCCAGATGCGCGCCGAGGCGCTGAGCCTGCTGCGCGACGCCCTGAACCGCGAGCTCGATCCTGACCTGGTCAAGCCGGCCGGTCGCCCCGACGGCTGTGCGGCCCGGCGCCGGGAGTCCTACTTCGCCGCTGTGGCCACCCGGCACGCGGCGTCGCTGCGCCGGCCGGCCGGTCGCCCGGCGCTGGACGCCATCGCCTGAGCCCCACGCCCCGGCAACGTCGGAAGGTAAAGCCGGAGAAAACTTCGGTGGAATCCCTCAGGCCAGTCCGACCGGGGCCGATCGAGAAGCCAACGGAGTCCACGGACGGACTCCAGCACGTGACTCCATTCCAGGAAGGAAACCATCATGAGTCTTCGCATCAACCAGAACATCGACGCAATGTCGGCCTACCGCAACCTCTCCACGACGTCCGGCCAGATGGCCAAGTCGCTCGAGAAGCTGTCGTCGGGTTTCCGGATCAACCGCGCCGGTGACGACGCGGCCGGTCTGGCCATCTCCGAGGGCCTGCGCTCGCAGGTCGGTGGCCTGAAGATGGGCGCCCGCAACGCCCAGGACGGCATCTCGCTCGTCCAGACCGCAGAAGGTGCCCTCACCGAGGTCCACTCCATGCTGCAGCGCATGAACGACCTGGCGGTGCAGCACGGCAGCGGCACCGCGACCGCCGACGCCAAGGCCAACCTGGTGGCGGAGTTCAACCAGCTCGAGACCGAGATCGGTCGTATCGCGACCAACACCAAGTTCAACAACGAAGCGGTCTTCGGGGGCGTGGCCAAGACCTTCCAGGTCGGCTTCGCCAGCGACGACACCATCGAGGTCTCGACCGCCGCACTGGCCAACTTCTCCACCGCGACGGCCATGGGCGCCATCGACATCGCCGACAGCGACACGCTCCAGGCCGCTGTCTCCGAGGTGTCCAAGCAGCGTGCCGAGCTGGGTGCCATCCAGAACCGGTTCGAGCACACCATCAACAACGTCAACGTGACCGTGGAGAACCTCTCGGCCGCCGAGAGCCGGATCCGCGACACCGACATGGCCGAGGAGATGATGAACTTCACCCGTTCCCAGATCCTGTCCCAGGCCGGCACCGCGATGCTCGCCCAGGCCAACCAGACGGGCCAGGGCGTCCTGTCCCTGCTCCGCTGATGGTCGACGGCGGTCGGCCGGTCCCTGCTCGGGACCGGTCGGCCGCCGTTTCCACATCACCGCACAGCACCACCGCGAGCGACTGAGAGGAGGAGCCTGTGGCAAGCGTCAGCGGCCTGTCGGGATTCGACGGCGCCAGCATCGTCGACCAGCTCATGCAGCTGGAGACCGTGGGCCAGACCCGCCTGCAGAGCAGGGTCAAGACCGAGCAGTCGGCCGTCACCGCCCTCCAGGCCCTCAACACCAGGCTCGCGGGGCTCGCCACGAAGGCCGGGGACACCGGCAAGGGCGACACCTGGAGCACCCTGGCCGCGACATCGTCGCTGCCCGGCGTCAGCGCCTCCGCCACCGCGAGCACCGCCGCCACGTCGTTCTCGGTGACCGTGGACAAGCTCGCGCTGACCCACCAGCTCGCCTTCACCACCCCGGCCGCGCTCACCGACCAGGTCACGGACGGCGCCACCACGGTCCGGCTCGACAAGCTCGACGGCACCGTGCAGGACCTGACGACCGACGGCACCCTGGCGGGCCTGGTCACCGCGCTGAACGACCCGGCGAACGCCACCGGGGTCCGCGCCTCCGCGGTCCGGGTCGCCGACGGCTCCTACCGCCTGCTTGTCGAGTCCAACTCGACCGGGCAGGCCTCCGACTTCGCCCTGACCAACCTCGACGGCTCGCCCCTGCTGGGCGGGGCCGCGCCGCGCGCCGGCCAGGACGCCCAGGTGACCATCGGCGGCATCCAGGCGACCTCAGCCACCAACACCTTCTCCGAGCTGCTGCCCGGCGTCAGCGTCACCCTGGCCACCTCGGCCACTCCCGGCAGCACCGCCGAGATCACCGTCGCCCGCAGCTCGAGCACCCTGACGGCCTCGGTCAAGTCGCTGGTCGACGACGTCAACGCGCTCCTCAAGGACCTGGACTCCGCGACCGCGTCGGGGGCCAGCGGCGCCAAGGGCGTGCTGGCCGGCGACTCGATGGTCCGCTCGCTGCGCACCGCGCTCGCCCAGGCCATCTACCCCGGCGACGGGTCCTCGATGGCCGACGTCGGCCTCCAGGTCGACCGCTACGGCAAGCTCGTCCTGGACGAGACGGCACTGGCCAAGGCCTACGAGGCCGACCCTGCCAAGGTGGCCGCGGCCTTCGGCTCCGGCGGCGACGGCTTCGCGGCCCGGGTGGCCCAGGTCGCCAAGAGCGCCAGCGAGCCGTACGGCGGCGCGGTCACCAGCGCCATCCAGGGCCGCAACGACGGGATCAAGCGCCTCAACGACTCCGTCGCCCAGTGGGACCTTCGCCTGGAGATGCGACGCAGCACCCTCACCCGCCAGTTCAGCGCCCTCGAGACCGCCCTGAACTCGATGAACAGCCAGTCCAGCTGGCTGTCCAGCCAGATCGACTCGCTCCCGACGTACTCCTAAGGATGACGACGATGGTCAACAACGCGCGTGACGCCTACCTCGGCGCCTCCATCAACACCGCGAGCCCGCAGCGGCTCCTGGTGATGCTGTGCGAGCGACTGGTGCTCGACGTGCAGCGCGCCCAGGCGGCTCAGGAGTCCGGTGACCACCAGGTCGCCCACACCCAGCTGCTGCACGCCCAGGACATCGTGGCCGAGCTGCGCTCCAGCCTCGACCTGGACGCCTGGAGCGGCGCTGCCGCCCTCGGCTCGCTCTACGACTGGCTCTACAACCAGCTGGTGCTGGCCAACATGCGCCGCGACGTCACCCTCACCCAGCACTGCCTGGTCCTGGCGCAGCAGCTGTGCCAGACCTGGACCGAGGCGGCCCTCTCGCACGCGGCCGCCAGCTGATGCCGAGCGCGGAGAGCGCCTGGACGAGCGAGCTGGACCGGCTGGACGCAGACCTGGACCTCGTCGAGCAGCTGCTCGCCGACGGCGCCGAGCCGGCCCCGGTGCCGGCCTGGTCCGAGCCCGACCTCGGCCCGCTGCCGCGCTCCCTGGTGGCCCGCGCGCAGGCGCTCCTGGAGCGCCAGACGGCGCTGCGCAGCGCCGTGACCGCCGCCCTGGCGAGCAACGCCGCACAGCAGCAGTTCGCCAGCCGCGTCAACCGCGCCACCGCGGCGCCCGCGGCCGCCTCCTACCTCGACCTGCGCGCCTGAGCCGTACGCCGGCTCAGCTCAGCCCGCTCAGCGGGCCAGCAGCTCGACCAGGCGCGGCGCCAGCTCGTCCAGCGCCAGGACCTCGGCCGCGAGCCCCGCGTGCACGACGGCACCGGGCATCCCCCAGACCACCGACGACGCCTGGTCCTGGGCCAGCACCCGGCCCGAGCGGAGCGCGACCGCGTGGCTGCCGGCCGCGCCGTCGTGGCCCATCCCGGTCATCACCAGGGCGAGCACGCCCGGACCGTAGACCCCGGCCGCGGAGCGGAACAGCACGTCCACCGCAGGACGGCAGAAGTTCTCGGGCGGGGTGTCGAGCAGCGCGGTGCGTGCCCCCTCTGCGCAGGCCACCAGCGAGAGGTGGCGACCACCGGGCGCGACGTAGACGTGCCCGGGGCGCAGCAGATCGCCCTCCCCGGCCTCGTGCACCTGCAGCGCGCAGACCCGGTCCAGCCGGGCGGCGAACATCGTGGTGAAGACGGGAGGCATGTGCTGGACCACCACCACCGGCACGGCGAGGTCTCCGGGCAGGGCGGGGAGCAGCTGCGTCAGCGCGTCCGGGCCGCCGGTGGACGCGCCCACCAGCAGCACCTCCGGCGTTGCCGCAGGCGTCCCGGCCGGCGCCGGGGACGTCAGCCCAGCCGGCTGCGGGCCGGCGTGCGTCGACCCGGGCGCGAACATCCGGTAGACCCCGACCAGGCCCTTGATCCGGGGCACGAGCTGGTCGTGCACCTCGCGCACGCTCTCGGCCACGCTGCCGGTGGTCGTCGGCTTCAGGACGAAGTCGGAGGCGCCCAGCGTGAGGGCCTCCAGGGTCTTGGCGGCGCCCCGCGCGGTCAGCGTGCTGAACATGATGACGGGCAGCCGTGGGTAGCGCTCGCGGAGCCGGGCCAGGGCCTGCAGCCCGTCGACGACCGGCATCTCGATGTCCAGCGTCACCACGTCCGGCTTCAGCGCCTTGACCTGCGCCAGGGCGTCGCGGCCGTCGACGGCGCGGCCCACCACCTGGATGTCCGGGTCGATCTCCAGCGCCAGCGTGACGAGACGGCGCACGGGGGCGGAGTCGTCGACGACGAGCACACGGATCACGTCCCAAGTCATCGGCCGGACCGGGCGCGAGGTGAGGAGGATCGCGGGCGGGTTTCGCTCAGGAGACCGAGACAGCGACCGATGAGGCACACGTGAGCCTCTCCCAGCAAAGCTTCGCCTACGTGGGCGAGCTCGTCCACCGCGAGACCGCCATGGTCTACGCGCTCGGCAAGGAGTACCTGGTCGAGGCCCGGCTCCTGCCACTGGCGGTCGCCGCCGGGCAGCCCGACCTCGACTCCTACGTCTCGGCGGTGCGCGAGGACGTCACCGAGCAGGGCAAGGTGGTGGACGCGCTGATGATCAACGAGACCTCCTGGTTCCGCGACAACAAGCCCTTCCGCGCCCTGGCCACCGGCATCCTCCCCGAGATCTTCGCCAGGCCCGAGGGCCCTCGCCGGCTCAACGTGTGGTCCGCCGCGTGCTCCAGCGGCCAGGAGCCCTACAGCATCGCGATGGTGCTCGACCAGCACCTGCCACGGGACTGGAGCGCCGACGTCTGGGCCACCGACGTCTCCCCCACGATGGTCGAGCGGGTCCAGGCCGGGCGCTACAGCCAGGTCGAGGTCAACCGCGGCCTGCCCGCGACCTCCCTGGTCGACTACTTCACCCGGGAGGGGTCGGAGTGGGCCGTGGCCCAACGGCTCAAGGAGATGGTGCGCCCGAGCCGGCTCAACCTCGCCGGACAGCTGCCGGCCATGCCGCGCTTCGACATCGTCTTCCTGCGCAACGTGCTGATCTACTTCGACGACGAGACCAAGCAGCGGGTCCTGGACGGCGTCCGCGACGTCATCTCGCCCAACGGCTACCTGGTGCTCGGCTCCTCCGAGACCAGCCTCGACCTGGGCGAGCGATGGGCCCGCGAGACCTGCGGCCGCATCATGCTGCACCGTCCGGCGCCGCGTCCCCGGGTGCACGTGCCCCGGCCGGGGCTCGCCGGACTCACAGACCACGACCTGACGGCGATGGGAGCCTGACGTGCACGCCCTGATCATCGACGACTCACGCGCGATGCGGATGATCCTGCGTCGCATCCTCGACGAGCTCGGCATCGGCGCCACGGAGGCGGCCCACGGTGCCGAGGCCCTGGGCCTGCTCAGCGCCGGCCTCCACCCCGACCTGTGCCTGGTCGACTGGAACATGCCGGTGATGGACGGTTGCACCTTCGTCTCCGAGGTCCGCAAGGTGCGCGAGTGGCGCGACATCACGCTGATGATGGTGACCACCGAGAGCGAGCACTCGCAGATCGTGCGGGCGCTCGCGGCGGGTGCCCACGAGTACGTGATCAAGCCGTTCACCGCGGACGCGATCCAGGACAAGCTCGAGCTTCTCGGCCTGGTCGAAGCGGGAGTGCTCTCGTGATCATGGCCATGAGCGCGGAGCAGGTGGCCGCGGCCGCGAACCCGCGGGCCGACGACGTACGCACGCTGACCCACCAGGTGTGGACCACCTACCTGGGCGAGCGGGTCCCGCTGCTGTTCGTCGAGGACAACACGTTCGTCCCCGACTGGTCCGCCAGCGTCACCATCCGTGGCGCCTGGGACGGCATGGTCTCCCTGGAGACCACACGTGCCGGCGCGCAGGGCCTCACCCGGGCACTCCTGGGCCTGGACGCCGACGCCGACGACCTGGCCGACTCCGACCTCGTCGACGCGGTCGGCGAGCTGGTCAACATGCTGGGCGGCAACGTCAAGGGCCTGGTCCCCGGCCCCAGCCGGCTCTCCCTGCCCCTGGTGGCCGCCGGGCGCTTCGCGCACGGCTCGCAGCAGGCTCGCGTGGTGCGTCTGTGCTCCTCCTGGGCCGGCGAGCCGCTCGACGTCACGGTGCACGCCGGGCGCGCGAAGGCAACGAGGGAGCACCGGTGAAGATCCTGGTCGCCGACGACAGCCGGGTGATGCGGCAGATCATCATCCGCACCCTGCGCCAGGCCGGCTACGCCGGTCACGAGGTCGTGGAGGCGGAGAACGGGCGCCAGGCGGTCGACCTGGTCTCCAAGGAGCGCCCCGACCTGGTCCTCTCGGACTGGAACATGCCGGAGATGAGCGGGATCGACGCGCTGGCCGTGATCCGCGCGTCGGGCTCGACGGTGCCCTTCGGCTTCGTCACCTCCGAGGGGTCCGACGACATGCGCGCCCGGGCTGCGTCCGCAGGGGCCCAGTTCCTCATCGCCAAGCCGTTCACCCCCGAGGTCTTCGCCCAGATGATCTCGGCGGTGCTGCCGCACACGGCATGAGCATCCACCTCCCCCTGTCCAAGGAGATCCGGGACCTGTTCGCCGATCTGCTGGACCGCCGGATCGAGATCGGTCCGGCGTCCCCGCTCGCCCCCACCGAGCTGCGGCCCGCCACGTTCGGGGTCTACGTCGACGACTCGCTCCAGGTCGCCGCGCTGGTCGGCCTCGACCTTGACCTCTCGGCGTACGCCGGCGCGGCCATCGGCCTGGTGCCGCGCAGCGTCGCGGTGAACTCCATCCACTGGAACACGCTCACCCCGTTGCTGGAGGAGAACCTGCGCGAGGTGCTGAACATCGCGGTGACGCTGTTCAACGTGCCCGGCGCCGACCACCTCCGGCTGTACGACGTGCACGCCGCGGGTGCCGCCGTGCCCCAGGACGTGCTGGCCCGGGCGCTCACCCTGGGACGACGCACCGACGTGTGCATCGACGTGGCCGGCTACGGCTCCGGAGTGCTCTCGGTGGTCCTCACCCCCCTGTGACCCCCCTGTGACCCGCGGTGACTAGTCACTCGCGACCACCCCGGCCTAGTCACTGTGGGTGTGGGAAACGTCTGATGGTCCTGTCTTCACCACCGATATGGCAGATCCCCTCAATTGATGACGCGTGGGGCCGAAGATTTCCCTGAGCACGGAATGCTCACCCCCGCCGAAGGACCGGCAACCCCCCTCTCGAAAGAGGCCTCGCCGTGTCCTTCGCCGTATCCGACGCCGTCTCGGGCGCGCTCACTGCCGCGCTCGACGGCGTCGCGCTGCGCCAGCGGGTCATCTCCGACAACATCGCCAACGTCGACACTCCCGGCTTCCGCGCCACCACCGTGGACTTCGAGTCCTCGCTGAGCACCGCGATCGCCGACGGCGACTTCGCCGAGGGACGCGCCACCGTCACCGCCAGCGCGACGACCTCCAACGCCCCGGCCGGGCTCAACGACAACAACGTGGACCTGGCCAAGGAGTCGCTGGACGCGATGCAGTCGCAGTTCCAGTACCAGCTGCTCACCCGTGCGGTCTCCGACCGCTACGCCCTGCTCCGCACCGTGGCGACGGGCCAGTGATGGGCGCCTTCGACATGCTCCGCATCGCCGGCAGCAGCCTGGGCATGCACCAGACCTGGCTGGACTCGCTGTCGCACAACATCGCCAACGCCAACACCGTCACCGGGACCGACGAGGACGCCTTCCAGGCCGAGCTGGTGGTCGCCCGGGCTCGCCCGGGCGGCGGCGTGGACGCCGCCGGCATCGAGCTCGGTGACGCCGAGGGCCGGATGACCTACAGCCCGGACCACCCGCTGGCCGACGAGAACGGCTACGTGCGGATGCCCGAGATCGACATGAGCAGCCAGATGAGCCAGATGGTGATGGCCCAGCGCGGCTTCCAGGCCTCGGTCCAGGTCACCAAGACGGCCCAGGACACCTACAACGCGGCCCTCCAGATCGGACGTGGCTGATGAGCATCGGCGGCATCGAGGCGCTCGGCTTCACCCCCTACGTCGCGCCCACCGTCTCCCCCGCGACCACCAGCCCCTCCGGCGCCCAGGGCCCGCAGGGACCCGGAGCCGGCTTCGGGGAGATGGTGATCGACGGCCTCGAGCGGATGGAGGCGGTCCAGGACCGCTCCGACAAGCTCGCCGTCCAGGCCGCCACCGGTGACCTGGCCAGCATGCACGAGTACACGATCGCCGCCACCGAGGCCTCGGTCACCACCCAGCTGACCGTCGCGGTGCGCAACAAGGCGCTCGAGGCGTTCAACGAGATCATGCGGATGCAGGTGTGATGAAGGAGAACCTCAGCCGAGGCCTCGCGCGTGCGCAGAGCAGCTTCTCGGCATTCACCACCGGACAGAAGCTGGTCGCCGTCGTCGGCACCCTCGCCCTGGTGCTGGGCGGCTTCATGGTCTTCCGGTGGGCGGCCACGCCCAGCTACAGCCCGCTGTTCTCCAACCTGGCGGCCGAGGACGCCTCGGCCGTCATCGACGAGCTGCAGGCCTCCGGCATCCCCTACGAGATCAGCAACAACGGCACCACCGTGATGGTGCCCAAGGAGCAGGTCCACGAGACCCGGATCGCACTGAGCGGCGAGGGCCTGCCCGCCAGCAGCGACGGCGGCTACTCGCTGCTCGACGACCAGAGCCTCTCGACCTCGCAGTTCCAGGAGCAGACCTCGTTCAAGCGCGCGATGGAGGGCGAGCTCGCCACCACCATCGAGGCCATCGACGGTGTCCGCACCGCGGTGGTGCACCTGGCCCTGCCCGCCAAGCAGGTCTTCGCCCGCGAGCAGGACCCGCCGACCGCCTCCGTCCTGGTCTCCACCCAGCAGGGCGTCACCTTCGCCCCCGACCAGGTGCAGGCAGTGGTCCACCTGGTCGCCTCCAGCATCGACGGCCTGGCGCCGGAGAAGGTCACCGTGGCCGACTCCGCCGGCCGGGTGCTCTCCGCCGACAGCGCGACGGGCGGTGCCGGCGCCAGCAGCCGCACCCAGCAGGTCAAGGAGTACGAGGACGACCTGAGCGCGGAGATCCAGCGCACCCTGGACCGCGTGCTGGGGCCGGGCAACTCCACGGTCGCCGTCACCGCCAACCTCGACTTCGACCAGGCCGTGCGCAAGACCACGACGTACGAGTCGGACCCGGAGCGCGCCCCGCTGTCCAGCAGCCGGCAGAGCGAGACCTACGACGGCGCCGGCGCCGCCGAGACCGCGGGCGGCACCGTCGGCCCCGAGGGCGGGGCGGACGCCGGCGGCGACGAGAGCTCCTCCTACGTCAAGGAGTCCACCACCGAGGACAACGCGATCGACACCGTGGTGGAGACCCGGGAGTCGGCCCCCGGCAGCGTCCGGTCGGTGCACGTGGGGGCCGTGATGGACTCCAACGCCCCGGTCAAGGTCAGCCCCGCCGACATGCGCGACCTGATCGCCGCCGCCATCGGCGAGAACCCCGAGCGCGGCGACACCATCGAGGTCACCGACATGCCGTTCGACCGCACGGCCGAGCAGGTCGCCGTGGACGAGCTCGAGGCAGCCGCCAAGGCCGACGCCAAGGCGGCCCGCAACGAGATGCTGCGCAACGCCGGCCTCGGCTGCCTCATCGCGCTGATGCTGCTGCTGGCCTGGCTCAAGGGACGCAAGCGCGCCAAGGCCCGCGCCCAGGCCACGACGTACGTCGTGGAGCAGCTGCGCCTGGACGCCGCCACCCGGGTCCAGCAGCAGCTGCCGACCGACCCCAGCCCCGCCATGATGGCGCTGGAGGCAGCTGAGAACAGTGAGTCCGACGACCTGCGCGAGGAGCTCGCGGCCCTGGTCGAGAAGCAGCCCGAGGACGTCGCCGCACTGCTCCGCGGCTGGCTCGTGGAGCGTCCCTCGTGACCGCCGCCGTCGCCCAGAAGGGCCTGCGCAAGACCGCAGTCATGCTGATCCAGCTCGGCCGGGAGCGCGCCGGCCAGGTGCTGGCCCACTTCAGTCCCGAGGAGGTGGAGGCGGTCTCCGCCGAGATCGCCCGCCTCACCTGGGTCAGCGCCGAGGAGAGCGAGCTCGTCCTGGGCGAGTTCCGCGACCTGCTGGTCGCCCGCACCCACATCTCCCGCGGTGGCATCGACCTGGCCCGCGAGCTGCTCGAGGGCAGCCTCGGGGTGGAGCGTGCCAGCGAGGTCATGGAGCGCCTCAACGCCATGGCCGTGCAGATGCCCTTCCAGTTCCTGCACCGCGCCGACCCGGCGCAGCTGCGCTCCTTCATCGCCGACGAGCACCCGCAGGTGATCGCCCTGGTGCTGGCGCACATGACCGCCGACAAGGCGTCCCTGGTGCTCTCCGGCCTGCCGCCGGAGCAGCAGGCCCAGGTGGCCCACCGGATCGCGGTGATGGACCGCACGTCCCCCGAGATCGTCAAGGCGGTCGAGTCGACCCTGGAGCGCAAGCTCTCCTCGATGCTGCAGCCCGCCGAGATGTCGCGCGTGGGCGGCCTGGACCCGCTGGTCAACATCATCAACCGCTCCGACCGGTCCACCGAGCGCCAGATCGTGGAGGGCCTGGAGGCCCTCGACAACTCGCTGGCCGAGGAGGTCCGCAGCCGGATGTTCATGTTCGAGGACATCGTCGGGCTCGACGACCGCTCGGTGCAGCAGGTGCTGCGCGAGGTCGACGGCTCCGACCTGGCGCTCGCGCTCAAGGGCATCGAGGACGGGCCGGTGCGCAGCAAGATCACCGGCAACCTCTCCGAGCGTGCCGCGGAGAACCTGCTCGAGGAGGTCGAGCTGCTCGGGCCGGTCCGCCTCACCCAGGTCGAGGA
The DNA here is from genome assembly GCF_002865585.1 of Nocardioides houyundeii. Classification (NCBI taxonomy): domain Bacteria; kingdom Bacillati; phylum Actinomycetota; class Actinomycetes; order Propionibacteriales; family Nocardioidaceae; genus Nocardioides; species Nocardioides houyundeii. The sequence continues at coordinate 3,133,486 of NZ_CP025581.1, forward strand.
GGCCCGCCAGGGCATCATCCGCACCATCCGCAAGCTGGAGGAGCAGGGCCAGATCCTGGTGCGCCGAGGGAGCGATGATGAGTTCGTCGACTGACGCGCTCGAGGTGACCACCGCGTTCACCCCGCACGAGACGCCCACGATCACCGTGGTCCGCCAGCCCGAGCTGCGCCGCGGCGAGTGGACCCGGCTCGGCCCCGGCAGCCTGCTCGGCGACGAGGCGGCGGAGCAGACCCTGGCCGACGTCGCCGACCAGGCGCACGCCGCCGCGAGCGCCCAGGGATACTCCGTGGGCTGGGCCCAGGGACTGCGCCGTGCCGCCGAGGCCACCGCGGCCGCGGCCGCGGCGCAGGCCGAGGCCGGCGAGCTGGACCGGGCGCGCCACGAGGCCGAGCACGCCGCCGCGGTGCAGGCCCTGACCAACGCCGCCGACGAGCTGCACTCCGCCCTCGCGGCGGTCACCGCCCGGGTGGAGGTCCAGGCGACCGAGCTCGCCTGGGCGCTCACGCAGGAGCTGGTGGGCCGCGAGGTCCGGACCGTCTCCGGCGCCGACGTGGTACGCCGGGTGCTCGCCCTGACCCCCGAGGGCCCGATCGCCCTGGTCCACCTGCACCCCGACCACGTGGGCGACCCCGCGGTCGCCGACCTGGTGACCCGCGGCGTCCGGGTGGTGGGCGACCCCGCCCTGGGTCGTGCCGACGCCGTCGTCGAGGTCGAGGACCACGCGCTGGACCTGCGGGTCGAGAGCGCCCTGGCCCGGGTCCGGCAGGTGCTGGCATGAGTGCGCTGACCGCCGCCGTGCACGAGAGCGCCCTCGGCGCCACGACCCCGCTGCGGATGGGCCGGGTCACCGAGATCCTGGGCCTGCACCTGCTCGTCACCGGGCTGAAGGCGGCGGTGGGCGACCTGGTCGAGATCGACGCCGCCTCCCCCGTCCTGGCCGAGGTGGGAGCCAGCAGTGCCGACGGCCTGGTCTGCCTGCCCCTGGGACCGACCACCGGGCTCACCGCCGGGGCGCTGGTCCGGCACACCGGTGGGCCGCTACGGATCCACGTGGGCGAGGAGCTGCGCGGCCGGGTGCTCGACGGACTGGGGCGACCCATCGACGGCGGCCCCTCCCTGGACCACCTGCCCCTGGTCAGCGTCGACCACGCCACTCCCGGTCCGCTCAGCCGTCCCCGCATCGACACCCAGGTCGGGCTGGGCGTGCGCGCCCTGGACTCGCTGACCCCCTGCGGCCGCGGCCAGCGCATCGGCATCATGGCCGGCTCCGGGGTGGGCAAGTCGAGCCTGCTCTCGATGATCGCCCGCGGCACCGACGCCGAGGTGTGCGTCCTGGCCCTGGTCGGCGAGCGGGGCCGTGAGGTCCGCGAGTTCATCGAGGCCGACCTGGGTCCCGAGGGCCTGGCCCGGTCGGTGGTCGTGGTGGCCACCTCCGACGCCCCGCCGGTGGAGCGGCTGCGCGCCGCGTTCGTGGCCACCCGGATCGCTGAGTCCTTCCGCGACGCCGGCCGCGACGTGGTGCTGATGATGGACAGCCTGACCCGGGTCGCCATGGCCCAGCGCGAGATCGGCCTCTCCGCCGGCGAGCCGCCGGCCACGCGCGGCTACCCGCCGAGCGTGTTCGCGCTGCTGCCCCGGCTGCTGGAGCGGGCCGGCACCTCCCCGGCCGGCAGCATCACCGGCCTCTACACCGTGCTCGTGGAGGGCGACGACATGCAGGACCCGATCGGGGACACCGCACGGTCCATCCTCGACGGGCACGTGGTGCTCTCGCGGCGCCTGGCCACCTCCGGGCACTTCCCCAGCATCGACGTGCTGGAGTCGATCTCGCGACTCACCACGGCGGTCACGACCCCCGCCCAGCGCGGTGCCGCCACCCGGCTGCGCCGGATGCTGGCCGCGCACCGCGACGTCCGGGAGCTGGTCGAGATCGGCGCCTACGTGCGTGGCGCGGACGCCGACGCCGACGCGGCCCTGAGCCTGATGCCCCGGATCAACGCCTTCCTGCGCCAGGACATGGACGACGTCACCGACACCGACCACACCTGGCAGCAGCTGCACGAGCTGGTGGGCGGATGAGCCGCGGCGAGCACGACCGCGGGATGCGGGCCGTCGAGCGGGTGCGCAGCGTCCGGGAGCGCGACAGCCGCCTCGGCCTGCAGCAGGCCGCGGCCGAGCAGGCCCGGCACCAGGCACGGCTGGACGACCTCGAGCGTCGCCTGGCCGAGAGCAGCCAGTGGAGCGAGGGCGACACCTGGACCTACCTGGCCCTGCGCGGCTCGCTGCTGGCACTCGGCGAGACGATCGCCGACGCCGGGGCGACCCTGGAGGCCTCGAGCCGGATCACTGCGGCCGCGCGCTCCCACTGGACCCAGGACAAGACCCGCCTCTCGGCCGTGGAGTCGCTGCTGGAGCGCCGTGTCCTGGCACGGCAGGCAGCACGCCGACGCGCCGAGGCACGCGAGCTCGACGACATCGCCGCGCAGCTGTGGAGCCGCGGCCGCGGTGCTGCCGCCGCCGGGGCCACCAGCGAAGAGGCGGTGGCCGGATGAGCGTCGCCGACGTGACCGCCCGGATCGCTCAGATCCAGGGACAGCTGGGCCTGCTGTCGCCCAGCCGGACCTCGACCTCCACCTCCACGGCGTTCGCCGACATGCTGGGCACCGCCACCACCAGCGCGGACTCCGTCACCACCGCGCCGACGGTCGGCTACGCCAGCCCCACCACGGGCGGCGCCGCGGACGGGTCGGCGGTGGTCGAGGAGGCCAAGAAGTACCTCGGCCTGCCCTACGTCTGGGGTGGCACCGACCCCACCAAGGGCCTGGACTGCTCGGGCCTGGTGCAGGTCGTCTACAAGAACCTGGGCTACGACCTGCCCCGGGTCTCCTTCCAGCAGGCCGCCTCCGGCCGGCCGGTGGCCAGCATGGCCGAGGCCCAGCCCGGCGACCTGATCGCCTGGGACAACTCCAGCCGCAACAACGGCGTCGACCACATCGCGATCTACATCGGCGGCGGCAAGATGATCGAGGCGCCGCGCACCGGCCTCGACGTCCGGATCGTCGACGTGCCCTCCACCCCCGACGTGATCCGCCGGATCCTGCCGGACAGCGCCGCGAGCAGCGCGTCGTTCAGCACCGCGGCGCCCGGGTCCACCGGGGTCCCGGTCACCTTCAGCGGACCCGCCCCGGCCGGCGACAGCGCCCCGTACGCCGCGCTGTTCGACGCGGCAGCCGCACGGTACGGCGTGCCCGCGCAGCTGCTCTCCGCCGTCGCCAAGCAGGAGTCGGGCTACGACCCGGCCGCGGTGAGCCCGGCCGGGGCCCAGGGCCTGATGCAGCTGATGCCCGGCACCGCCCAGGGCCTGGGGGTCACCGACTCCTTCGACCCCGGCCAGGCCGTCGACGGCGCCGCCCGGCTGCTCAGCGACCTGCTGGGCCGCTTCGGCCGCACCGACCTGGCGCTGGCCGCCTACAACGCCGGTCCCGGAGCGGTGATGCGCTACGACGGCGTCCCGCCGTACGCCGAGACCCAGAACTACGTCAGCTCCGTGATGTCGATGCTCGGGGGTGCCCGGTGACCGCCCTGACGCAGGCCCTGCCGGCGGCCACCGCGATGCTGGGCCAGACCACCCCGACCGGTGCCCCGGTGCCGGCGGAGAACGGGGGCGCCTTCCTGGCGCTGCTGGTGGCGGCCCTGCCGGTCGCCGAGCCGGTCGCCGAGCCCGCCGGTCAGCCGGTGGTCGAGCCCACCGCCGGCGAGATCCCCGGCGAGGTCCCCGGGGAAGTCCCCGAGGAGGTCGTCGACCAGGTCGTCGAGGAGGTCCCGCCGGAGGGGGACCAGGTCGGGCAGGTCCCGGCGCAGCTGGTGGCCCAGCTCGCGGCTCAGCTCTCGGGCCGGTTCGCGCTGCTGCTGCCGGCCGCGGGCGGGTCCGTTGCCGGCCCCGGCCCTGTCACCGAGGCTGCCGCCGAGGCTGTCACCGACGCCGCCGGTGCTGGCCCGCTGGCGGCCGCGAGGGAGGCGGGCTCGGCCCTGCCCGCCCCGACCGACTCCGCCTACCCGCTCCCCACCTCAGTCCCCACCTCGCTCCCGCAAGCGGCGGCTCCGGCAGATCCCGGCGGGGCGGCCGGCCGCGACCGGTCCGGCGACCAGGCGACCCCCGGGGTGGACCTGACGGGCATGACGCCGGTCGCCACCGTGGTCCCGACCCCCGGGCCGACCGCGACCGGGACGCAGCCCACCGCGGCGGCCGCTGCGGTGGCCGGCCAGGTCTTCACCGAGGTCACCCAGCTGGTGAGCCGCGGCGACGGCACCCACCGGATCACCCTGACCCTGAGCCCGGAGGCGCTCGGCGACGTCCGGGTGATCCTGACGGTGCGCAACGGCGAGGTCCACGTGACCTTCGCCGCCGGCGACCAGGCCCGGCAGGCGCTGATCGAGAGCACGCCCGAGCTGGTGCGGCTGCTCGAGCTGGTCGGCGCCACCGAGACCAAGGTGGCCGTCCGGGACCACGGACCGCAGACCGCTCCCGGGACCGACCCGCGCTTCGGCGCCGGTCCCGGCACTTCCGACGGACGTCGGGAGCCACAGACCCACCACGCACGGACGCGTGAGGGACAGAACGCCACGGACGGCACCACTCGCGGGACCAGGGCTCACGCCCTCCCGCACGAGCCGGCCACCCGGACCCGCAGCGCGGGTCTCGACGTGACCGTGTGAGGAGGTAACCGTGTCGATCCAGGCCACCGAGTCTGTGTCGCCGAGCCTGTTCGGGGCACCGACGGCAGCGCCGTCGCAGTCCGCGACGGCTGACAAGGACATGTTCCTGAACCTGCTGGTCGCGCAGATGCGCTACCAGGACCCGCTCAACCCCACCGACTCCGGACAGTTCCTGGCCCAGTCGGCGCAGTTCACGGCCCTGGAGAAGATGCAGGCCGTGGCTGACCAGACCGCGATGCTGGTCGCCAGCCAGATGGCCTTCGGGGCCACCGGGCTGGTCGGCCGCGACGTCACCTGGACCGATGCCACCACCGGCGCCACCAGCAGCGGCCTGGTCCAGGGCGTCACCTTCAGCACCGAGGGCCCGCTCCTCGACGTCGGCGGACAGCAGGTGCCGCTGGCCCTGGTGGCCACCGTCGGCACCACTGGCTCATCGACCAGCAGCCCGACCAGCAGCCCGACCAGCGCCACCGTCCCCCCCGCCGTCCCCGACTTCCAGTGAGGTAACCACCATGCTTCGTTCACTCTTCTCCGGCATCTCCGGACTCCGCGCCAACCAGACCATGCTCGACGTGACCGGCAACAACATCGCCAACGCCAACACGACCGGGTTCAAGGGCTCCACCACCGTCTTCTCCGACACCTTGAGCCAGGTGATGACCGGCGCCGGCGCCGCCAACGCCAACCGCGGCGGGACCAACCCGTTCCAGGTGGGCCTGGGCGTGCAGGTCGCGACGACCGCGACCAACCTGACCCAGGGCTCGGAGCAGGCGACCGGCCGGGCCACCGACCTGATGCTGTCCGGCGACGGGATGTTCGTGATCCGCAAGGGCAACGAGCAGCTCTACACCCGCGCCGGCGCCTTCACCTTCGACGTCTCCGGCAGCCTGGTCTCCCCCGACGGCAGCCGGGTGCAGGGCTACGCCCTGGACGCCACCGGCAACCGCACCGGGGGCCTGGTCGACGTCTCCCTGAGCACCGCCGGTGCGGTCCCGCCCGTGCCCGGCGGCGTCGAGCTGACGTCGTACGACATCGGCACCGACGGCAAGGTCCGCGGGCTGTTCTCCGACGGCATCCAGCGCGACCTGGCCCAGGTCGCGATCGCCGACTTCACCAACCCGATGGGCCTGGAGAAGGTCGGCGGCACCGCCTTCCGCGCCTCGGCCAACTCCGGCGACGCCCAGCTCGGCACCGCCGGCGAGGGACGTCGCGGCGCCGTCAAGGGCGGCGCCCTGGAGATGTCGAACGTGGACCTGGCCGCCGAGTTCACCAACCTGATCCTGGCCCAGCGCGGCTTCCAGGCCAGCTCGCGGGTGATCACCACCTCCGACCAGGTGCTGGAGGAGCTGGTGAACATCAAGCGCTGAGGCGTGGCGGGGTCCGTCCGCACCGGCTCCACCAGCCGGTGCGGACGGATTGCCGCAAGATCCCTCAGGTCGCGCACCGCGCGGCCGATCAGCACGGTGTCGGGCCACGGATGGCCCGGCTTTTGTCGAAGCACAAGGATGGTGCGACGCATGATCATGCTCACCCGACTCTCGGGATCGAGGTTCGTCCTCAACTCCGACCTCATCGAGCGCGTCGACGCCACCCCCGACACCGTCATCTCGCTGACCGACGGCACCAAGTACGTCGTCTCCGAGAGCCTCACCCAGGTCATCGCCGCCGTGCGCACCTTCCGCAGCGAGATCGTCGCCCTCTCGGCGTACGTCCCGCCGGACCCCGAGCACCTCTTCTTCGCCCACCTGAACCAGGACTCGCCCCACCTGGCACCAGTCGCGCCGCTGCACCGCGAGGCTGCCGGCCGCCGCGACCACCAGGAGTCCTGATGGATCCGGCAACCCTGATCGGCCTGGTCCTGGCCTTCGTCATCATCATCGTCTCCAACGTGATGGAGGGCGGGAACCCCGCCTCGATGCTGCTGCTCCCGCCGATGCTGCTGGTCTTCGGCGCCACCTTGGCCATCACCTTCGCCGGTGGCACGGTGGCCGACGGCAAGCACGCGGTGAAGGCCTTCAAGCGGGCCCTCACCGCCAAGGCCCCCAACTCCGCCGACCTGGTGCCGACCGTGGTCTCGCTGGCCGAGCGCGCCCGGCGCGACGGGCTGCTGGCGCTGGAGGACTCGCTGCGCGAGATCGACGACCCGTTCCTGGTCAAGGGGATGACCCTGGCCATCGACGGCACCGACCCCGACGAGGTCCGCGAGATCCTGGAGGCGGAGGTCTACGCCAAGCGGTCCCAGGACAAGCACGCGGCCAAGTTCTTCGGCGACGCCGGCGCGTACGCCCCGACCATCGGCATCGTGGGCACCGTGATGGGCCTGGTGCACGTGCTGGAGAACCTCGCCGAGCCGGAGAAGCTCGGGCACCTCATCGCCGCGGCCTTCCTCGCCACCCTGTGGGGCGTGATGTCGGCCAACGCCATCTGGCTGCCGATCAGCAGCCGCCTCAAGCGGCTCAGCGAGCTCGAGGCCAACCGCATGGAGGTGGCGATCGAGGGGGTCGCGGCCATCCAGGCCGGGTCCAACCCGCGGGTGGTCGCCCAGAAGCTGATCTCGCTGCTCCCCGCCGGCCAGCACGCCGAGGCGGCTTGAGATGGCCGCGCGCAAGCGTCGTGAGCCCGAGGAGGAGCACGAGAACCACGAGCGCTGGCTGGTGACCTACGCCGACATGGTCACCCTGCTGATGGTGCTGTTCATCGTGATGTTCTCCATGAGCGCGGTGGACGAGAAGAAGTTCAGCGCCCTCAAGGAGGGCCTGGCCGCCGGCTTCGGCGTCTCCGCCGCGGTGATGGACGGCTCGGAGTCCCTGCTGGACAACCCCGGCAGCGCCGCGGTCCAGACGCTCACCCCCGACCAGTACCGCGAGCTCTCTCCCAAGGAGCAGACCGCGGTCACCGAGGCCGTGGCCGAGCAGGAGCGCCTGCGCTCCCAGCGGGCGTACGCCGACGCGGAGGCCGAGGCGAACCGGCTCGAGGAGCTGCGGCGCGAGCTGCACCGGGCGCTGTCGGCCAAGGGACTCCAGGACGACGTGGTGGCCACCATCGACGACCGCGGGCTGGTGGTCAGCCTGGTCTCGCGCCACGTCGTGTTCGAGGCCAACCTGGCCGACCTCACCGCCCGCGGGCGACTGGTCGTCGACACCCTGGCCAAGGTCTTGAAGCCGATCCCGGACCCCCTGCAGGTGGACGGCCACACCAACCAGGTGCCGGTGAAGCCGAAGTACTTCGACACCGACTGGGACCTCTCCGCCGCCCGCTCCATCACCGTGCTGCGCCACCTCAACGAGGACCAGGGCATCGCCAGCACCCGGCTGACCGCGACGGCCTTCGGGCACGAGAAGCCCCTGGTCCCCGTGGACGAGCCGGGCTCGCAGCGGATCAACAAGCGCGTCGACATCGTGGTGCTCTCCTCCCTCCCTGCCGAGACGCGGGAGCTGCTCGAGGAGGCCGCCCAGGACCAACAAGGAGGCAGGACATGACCGTGACGGCAATGACGCCCCCCGGCGCCGCGACCCGGCCGCCCGAGGACGAGGAGAGCGCCGGCAAGGGCGGCGGAAAGAAGAAGAAGCTGCTGATCATCGCGGTGGTGCTGCTGGTGCTGGGCGGAGCGGGCTGGTTCTTCTTCCTCAAGCCGTCCGGTCCCACCGAGCCGGTCGCGGGCGAGGTGATGACGCTGGAGCCGATGCAGCTCAACCTGGCCGCGGGCCACTACCTGCGGCTGGGGATGGCGCTCCAGCTCGTCGAGGGGGCCCACGAGCTGGACGGCAGCAAGGCCCTGGACGCCGCGATCACCATCTTCAGCGGTCACCCGGTCTCCGAGGTGGTCAAGCCCGAGCAGCGCGAGGAGCTGCGCGCCGAGCTGATGGCCGAGCTCGAGCACAGCTATCACGGGGACGTGATGGAGGTGTACTTCACCGAGTTCGTCACCCAGTAGCCGCGGGCGTGCGACGTCGCGTGCGCAAAACCACTCAGGAAGTGGTCTAGCGCGCCGATGACATGCTCGTGACCCCTCCCGCGCCCTCCTCCGCGTCCCGCCACGGGACGTCGGGCACCCGGGCGCGCCGTCGCAACCGCGAGGTCGAGCCGGTCGTCTACGACTTCCGCCGACCCATCCAGCTCTCCCGCGAGCACTCCAGGATCCTGCAGCTGGGCTTCGACAGCTTCGCCCGTCAGGCCACCGGGGTCTTCACCTCCTGGCTGCGCACCGTCTGCTCGGTGCAGCTGCTCTCGATCAACCAGGTCAGCTACGACGACTACATCGACTCCCTGCACGCGCCGACCTACCTGATGAAGCTCTCGGCAGAGCCGATGACCGGCCTCGCCATGCTGGAGGTGCCGCTGGCGGCCACCATGAGCTGCATCGACCACATGCTCGGCGGGCCGGGGTCGGACAAGCAGCCGATCCGCCCCCTCACCGAGATCGAGGGCAACGTGCTCTCGGGCCTGATCGAGCGGCTGCTCAGCGAGATGCGCTACGGGTTGGCCGCGATCGCCGACTTCGAGCTGGCCCCCCAGGGCATCGAGTACAGCCCCCAGTTCGCCCAGATCGCCGGTGCCGCCGACGTAATGGTGGTGGTCAACTTCGACCTCCGCATCGGCGACGGAGCGCACCACCTCAGCGTCTGCCTGCCGTTCAACGGGCTGCTCCCCCACCTGGCCAAGGCGGCTGCACCGGCACCGGTCTCCGACCGCGAGCTGGCCAAGCGCGAGCAGGCGGCGGAGGTGCTGCGCCGGCAGTTCGCGCAGGTGCCCGTCGAGGTCAACGTGCGGCTACGAGCCACCCGCCTGCACCCCGACGCACTGGGGGCCCTGCGCATCGGGGACGTGGTGCGCCTGGCGCACCCCGCCTCAGCCCCGCTCGACGTCTGCGTCGACGACACGACGTTCGCCCATGCCACCGCGGGGGCCAAGGGCCCCCGTCTCGCCGCCCTGATCGTGGGCGCACCCAAGGAGACCCGATGAACCCGCAGCCCGACACCGTGCTCGCCGTGGCGGCCGCGACCGCCGCCGCCGCGGTGCTCCCCGCCGCCAGCCCGCTGAGCGCCGTGGGCGCGCAGCCCGGCAACGAGCACGTGACGGCCGCCTTCGCCGGCGCCGCCATCGCCCCCCTGGAGGGTCCCGACGGCGCCGTGCACCACCGGGTCGCGGTCCTGGTGGGCGAGGACCTGGTCCGCGCGCTGGCCGAGAGCCCGCTGGGCGGGCTGGACCTGGCCGCGGCCACCCAGCCGGCCATCGACGCGGCCGCCCAGGTGCTGGGCATGATCGCCGGCGCCGCCCACCAGGTCGAGCTCGACCTGGTGGTCGCCGACCTGGGCGGGAGCTTCACCGCCGTACCGCTGGTGGGCCAGGGGATCGACGCCGCGGTGCTGATGAGCGACTCGCTGCTCGTCGCCGCCGTCGAGGACCCGGTGAGCGCCGCCGCGCACTTCGCCGCCGCCCCCGTGGCCGCGCCCGCTCCGGCCGCTCCCGCGGCCCCGGCGCAGGCACCGGACGTCCGGCCGGCGGGCTTCCCCGTCCAGACCAGCGCCGTGCCCAACCGCGGCATCGAGATGCTCGCCGGCGTCGACATGGAGGTGACCGTGGAGCTCGGCCGCACCCGGATGCCGGTCCGCGACCTGCTCGCCCTGGCACCAGGGGTGGTGCTGGAGCTGGACCGCGCCGCCGACGGCCCCGCCGACCTGCTGGTCAACGGGCGCCTCATCGCCCGCGGGGAGGTGGTGGTGGTCGACGAGGACTTCGGCCTGCGGATCACCGAGATCCTCGACGACACGGGCGCCTGAGCCCGTGCTCGAGCTGACGCTGCGCCTGGTCTGCTCCCTCGCCGTGGTGGTGGGGCTGCTGCTGGTGCTGGCCAAGATCGGCCAGCGCCGGTTCCGGGGCAACACCAACGCACTGGTGCAGGTCGTGCACCGCCAGGCGCTGAGCCGCACCTCGTCCGTCGCCGTGGTCACCGTCGGCAGCCGGGTGCTGGTGCTGGGCACCACAGAGCAGCAGATCCGGGTGCTCGCCGAGCTGGATCCCGAAGAGCTCCTCGACCACGAGGCGCTGACGCTGACCGAGGAGCCGCCCGGCGTCTCCGACTCCACGTCCGTCCCGACTCCTGCGGCTGCACCGGTCGTGACGCCTACGGCCGTGCCGGAGCCGCTCGGCCCGGTCGCGGGCTCGGTGCTCTCCCCCGCCACCTGGCGCCAGGCCCTGGCCGCGATCTCCTCGGTCACCGCGAGGCGCCCGTCATGACCCTGGCGCCACCTCGGCTGCGCACCTGGTGCACGGCCCTGGTCGTCGTGCTCCTGGCGCTCCTGGCCACCCTGTGCCTGGGCACCGCCGCCGAGGCCGCCCCCCTCCAGACCGCGTCGTACGACGTCTCCGCGGCGGGCCGGCTGCCGACCGCCCCGGAGGGCCCCAGCGGGCCCGAGGGGCCGAACAGCTCCTCGGTGACCATCGAGCTCGACGGCCTCACCGACAAGCCCAGCACTCCGGTGCTGGTGCTGATCGCGATGACGCTGCTCTCGCTGCTGCCCGCGATCCTGCTGACCTGCACCAGCTTCACCAAGATCCTGGTGGTGCTCGGCCTGACCCGCAACGCGCTGGGTCTGCAGCAGACCCCGAACAACCAGGTGCTCGCCGGCCTCGCCCTGTTCCTGAGCCTGTTCATCATGGGCCCGGTGCTGAGCCAGATGAACGACGTGGGGCTGCAGCCCTACCTCGACGGCGACAAGACCACCATGGTCGCCATGGAGGACGGCATCGAGCCGCTGCGCGAGTTCATGCTCGACCAGTCCGGCGACGAGGAGCTGATGCTGCTCACCAACGTCGCGGGTCGCGACCTGCCCGACGACCGGGCGGACGTGGGGCTGACCACCCTGGTGCCGGCCTTCGTGCTCAGCGAGCTCAAGCAGGCGTTCATCATCGGCTTCATCATCTTCATCCCCTTCCTGGTCATCGACATCGTGGTCAGCGGGGCCCTGATGGCCCTGGGCATGATGATGATGCCGCCGGTGATGGTCTCCCTGCCCTTCAAGCTGCTGCTCTTCGTCCTCGTCGACGGCTGGGGGCTGGTCGTCACCTCGCTGGTCTCCAGCTACGGAGGGGTCACATGACCGACACCGTCGTCATCGAGATCGCGCTGCGCACCATGCTGGTGGCGCTCAAGCTCTCCGCGCCCATCCTGCTGACCTCGCTGGTCATCGGCTTCACCATCTCGCTGTTCCAGTCGATGACCCAGATCCAGGAGTTCACCCTCGCCTTCGTGCCCAAGCTGGTCGGCGTCGGGGTGGCGCTGCTGATCAGCGGCAACTGGATGCTGCACACCCTGGTGACCTTCACCCTGGACCTCTTCGAGGCGCTGCCCTCGATGCTGGCCTGAGCCCGGGCGGACTCGGGTGACCCTCACGATCGCCGGTCAGGAGCTGATCGCCTACCTGCTCGCCTCGGTGCGCATCGTGGCCTGGCTGGCGATCGTGCCGCCCTTCTCCACCCGCTCGGTGCCCACGATGGCCAAGGTCGTGCTCTCCCTGGGGCTGGCGTTCGCGGTGGCGCCCGAGCTGGCCGGCGACATCCCGGTGGGTACCTACGAGCTGCTCGTGGTGGCGCTGACCCAGGTGGTGGTCGGGGCCGGCATGGGGTTCGTGACCTTCCTGCTCTTCCAGGCGATCACCGCCGCCGGCTCGCTGGTCGACGTGTTCGGCGGCTTCGCGCTGGCCCAGGGCTTCGACCCGCTCGGCATGAACATGAACACGGTCTTCGGCAAGTTCCACCAGCAGCTCGCCACCATGCTGCTCTTCGCCAGCGGCGCGCACCTGCTGATCCTGGGCGGCCTGCTCAGCACCTTCGAGCTGCTGCCCCTGGGTGAGCGTCCCGACGTGGCCGGGGCGCCCGGGGTGCTGACCACCGCGTTCACGATGTTCTTCGTGACCGCGGTGCAGATCGCGCTGCCGATGATCGCGGTGCTCTTCATCGCCGACCTCGGCCTGGCCCTGCTCACCAAGGTGGCCCCGCAGCTCAACGCCATCAACGTGATGTTCCCGGCCAAGATCGGCCTGACCCTGCTGCTGCTGGGCCTGTCGTTCCCGGTGCTGCCCGAGGCCATGGACCGACTGGTCGAGCTGGCCGCCGAGGCGATGGCCACGATCGCGGGCGGGGGGTGAGCCCGGCATGAGCGGGGAGAAGACCGAGAAGCCCACAGCGCGCAAGAACAAGGAGAACCGCAAGGAGGGCCAGGTCCCCCGCACCCAGGAGCTGGGCGGCTGGGCCTCGATGCTGCTGGTCGGCATGGCGCTTCCGATGCTGCTGGGTCGCGAGCTGACCGCGTTGCAGGAGCTGATGGTGACCTGCCTGAACGCCTCGGGCGAGCCCGACCCCGAGGTCGCCCTGCAGCTCATGGGGCAGGGGCTCACCCACGTGGCCAAGGCACTGCTGCTGCTCAGCTCGGGGGTGCTCGTGGTGGGCGTGGCCGCCGCGCTGGCCCAGGGCGGGTTCTACCTGGCGACCAAGGCCGTGAAGCCCAAGTTCTCCAAGCTCAACCCGATCTCCGGCGCCAAGCGGGTCTTCGGGCCCCAGGCGCTGTGGGAGGGGGCCAAGATGCTCCTGAAGAGCTCGTTGGTCGGGATCCTGGCCTACGCCGTGGTGAAGTCGATGATGCCGATGCTCGGGGGCCTGGTCCCGATCCCGGTGGTGCTCGAGGTCGTCGCCGACGAGGCGCTCGGACTGATCCGCAACGTGGCGATCGCCGGCCTGGTGATGGCCGCCGCGGACTACATGTTCCAGCGACGCAAGATGGGCAAGCAGACCCGGATGACCAAGGAGGAGGTCAAGCAGGAGTACAAGAACACCGAGGGCGACCCGCTGCTCAAGAGCGCGATCCGCTCCCGCCAGCTGGCCACCTCCCGCAACCGGATGATGGCCGACGTGGCGACCGCCGACGTGGTGCTGGTCAACCCCACCCACGTGGCGGTGGCACTGCGCTACGAGTCCGAGCGCGGCGGGGCACCGCTGGTGGTCGCGCGGGGCGCCGGCGCGGTGGCCACCCGGATCCGGGAGGAGGCGGCGGCCCACCGGGTGCCGCTGGTGCGCGACGTACCGCTGGCCCGGGCGCTGCACGGGGCCACCAAGGTGGGCCAGGAGATCCCCCCGGAGCTCTTCGGCGCGGTGGCGCAGGTCCTCGCGTTCGTGATCAGCCGACGCACCAGGGGCCACCACGGCGGCGAGCACCGCAGCCCCCGGGCCGAGCAGGTGCTGCCCGACGTGCTGCCGGTGGGACGTCGCCGCCGGAATCCCTCAGACCCGCCTCCCCCCGGCCGATAGGGACCTCGGACGCCAGGACGGTGTCGCCGGTGCCACGGAGGGCGCGCACAGATTGGTGACCCTCGAAAGGCACTGCCTTGCCCCTGAAGCGACTGACACAGCTGGGTGTCCCGGTCGGCATCGTGCTGATCGTGGTGATGCTCGTCGTGCCGTTGCCGGCGATGGTCCTCGACGTGCTGATCGCCCTGAACATCGTGGGCGCGCTGCTGGTGCTGATGACGGCGATGTTCGTCTCCCGGCCCCTGGACTTCGCCGCGTTCCCGGCGGTGATCCTGGTGATGACCCTGTTCCGGCTGGCGCTCAACGTGAGCGCCACCAGGCTGGTGCTCCTGGACGGCTACGCCGGCAAGGTGATCGAGACGTTCGGCCACTTCGTCGTCGGTGGCTCCCTGATCGTCGGCCTGATCATCTTCGCGATCCTGCTGGTCATCCAGTTCGTGGTCATCACCAACGGTGCCGGCCGGGTCGCGGAGGTCGGCGCCCGGTTCACCCTGGACGCGATGCCCGGCAAGCAGATGGCGATCGACGCCGACCTCAACTCGGGCCTGATCAGCGAGGACGAGGCCCGGCGGCGGCGGGCCGAGGTGCACGCCGAGGCCGACTTCTACGGCGCGATGGACGGTGCCTCCAAGTTCGTCAAGGGCGACGCGGTCGCGGCCATCATCATCACGCTGGTCAACCTCATCGGCGGCTTCGCGGTCGGCGTCGCGCAGCTGGGGCTGCCGTTCGGCGAGGCCGTGCAGACCTACAGCCTGCTCACCATCGGCGACGGCCTGGTCTCCCAGATCCCCGCCCTCCTGCTTTCGGTCGCCACCGGCCTCATCGTCACGCGCAACACCGGCGAGGACGACATGGGCTCGGACATCCTGCGCCAGATCGGCGCCAACCAGATGCCGCTGCGCATCGCCGGCTTCGCCGGGTTCGCGCTCTGCCTGATCCCCGGTCTGCCCAAGATCCCGTTCATCTTCGCCGGCGGGCTGATGCTGCTGGCCTCCACCCGGGTGCCGCAGGCGACCGAGGCGTCGACCGAGACCGCCCTGGTGGACGAGGGCCCCTCCCGCGACGACCCCGAGCGGCTGGCCGCGGAGATCCAGGTCGACCCGCTCGGCCTGGAGCTGTCGGCCGACATCATCGACCTGGTCGACCCCAGCGTGGGAGGCGACCTGCTGGAGCGGGTCAAGGCGCTGCGCCGCAAGGTCGCCTCCGACATCGGGATCGTGGTGCCCCCGGTCCGCACCCGCGACAACCTCGAGCTGCCCGGCCGCACCTACGCGATCACCCTGTTCGGCATCGAGGTGGCGCGCGGCGAGGCCCCGTCGGGGCACGTCATGGCGATCGGCGACTACCTCGGCAACCTGCCGGGCCAGGCGACCGTCGAACCGGTCTTCGGGCTGGAGGCGAAGTGGATCCCCACCGAGCTGCGCAACCAGGCCGAGCTCACCGGCGCCACCGTGGTGGACCGGGCCTCGGTCATCACCACCCACCTCGCCGAGGTCGTCACCCAGCACGCCGCCCGGCTGCTGGGGCGCGAGGACGTGCGGCTGCTCACCGACGTCATCAAGCGCACCCACCCCGTGGTCATCGAGGAGCTGACCCCCACCCAGCTCAGCCTGGGCGAGGTGCAGCGGGTGCTGCAGTCGCTGCTCGACGAGAAGATCTCCGTGCGGGACCTGGTGCGCATCTTCGAGGCACTCTCCCTGCGGGCCTCGGTGTCCAAGGACCTCGACGGTCTCGTGGAGGCGGCCCGCCAGTCCCTGGGCCCGGCCATCGTCGCGCCCTACCTGCAGAGCGGGAACGCGCACGTGATCAGCCTCGACCCCCAGCTCGAGCACCGGATGCTGGAGTCGATGCGCGCCACCGAGTCCGGGCCGGTCCTGGCGATGGACCCCGATCTGGGGCAGCACGTGCTGGTGCAGCTCAACGCGCTGTGCCACGAGGCGGAGAACCGCGACCAGCGCCCGGTGCTGGTGTGCGCGCCGCAGATCCGCGCCGCTCTGCGCCGCCTGGTGCGCCCCACCCTGGACCGGCTGCCGGTGCTGTCCTACCCAGAGCTCACCGGCAGCGGCCAGGTCCGGTCGGTGGGCACCGTCTCCGGTGAGCTGAGCCTCGCCCCGACAGGAGTGATCCGATGAGCATGAGCCCCCTGCACGGCGGCGTCCTGGGCGGCGCCGCCGTCGTCGCCTCCCCGGCGCTGTGGCTGTCCCTGGTGGACGGCACCCTGCCGCTGAGCGACGCCCTGACCCGCTACCTGCTGTCGGTGGTGATCTGCTGGGTGGCGCTCAACGTGGTGGCGGCGATGGTCCTCGTCGAGCCCAGCCCCAAGCCCGCGCGCCAGGAGGCGCACCCCGACCAGGAGACCCCGGCCGGCGCTTGAGGTGTCCCCGGGGATCGTCCGCACATGCAGCGACCCGCAGGCCTGCGCCGAGAGTGTCGGGGCGTCCCGGACGGATGAGCTCCGGGGACCTGCGGGTCGGGTGACTGCTGTGGATTCGCCAGCGCGTCTCAGCGCGGGCTGGTCGCTGCTAGCGGGCAGCCACCTCACACATCCGTAAAGACTTCATCTTTCGGACCACCTCCTTTCCGTGTGCCACAACCGTAGGTCGCGACCGGCCCGCAGCCAAGGGCTTTTTCGCACAACTGGCAGCCGGGTGGTTCAGGGCGCCAGGCGGCGGCGCTCCCACGAGCCCGGGTCGGTCTCGGAGCGCCGGTACTCCAGGCGGTCGTGCAGCCGGTCGCGCCGCCCCTGCCAGAACTCCACCGTCAGGGGCCGTACCCGGTACCCGCCCCACATCGGGGGAACCGGGACCTGGACGCCGGTGAACCTGGCCTCGACCTCGGCGTAGGCCGCCTCCAGCTCCTCGCGCGAGGCGACGGGGTCAGACTGGTGCGAGGCCCAGGCACCGAGCTGGGCGCCCCGGGGACGGGTGGCGAAGTAGGCGGTCACCTCGTCCGGGGGCAGCGACCACGCCTCCCCCGTGACCCGGACCTGCCGCTCCAGCGGGTGCCAGGGGAAGAGCAGCGCGCAGTGCGGGGCGCCGGCCAGCTCGATGCCCTTGCGCGAGCCCCGGTTGGTGAAGAAGACGAACCCGCGCTCGTCGAAGCCCTTGAGCAGCACCATCCGGGAGGACGGCCGGCCCTGGGCGGAGACTGTCGAGAGCACCATCGCGTTGGGCTCGTGCAGGCCGGCGGCGACGGTCTCGTCGAACCAGCCACGAAATACCTCGAAGGGGTCGTCGGGCGCCGCCTGGTCCTCGGTGAGGCCCCGGTCGGCGTACTCGCGTCGCAACGCGGCCACCTGCTGGGCGGAATCGGGATCCATGCAGGGACCCTAGACCCTCCGGGCCCGGAGTTCGCGGGGCGCTGGATGCACTGTCACCCCCAGGGGTGCACAATGCCAGAGGTGCATCTGTGATGTGCCTTCGTCCCCGACAAAGGAGTCGCATCACATGACCGAGGTTCACCACGGGCTCGAGGGAGTCATCGCGTTCGAGAGCGAGATCGCGGAGCCGGACAAGGAAGGTTCCGCACTTCGGTACCGCGGTGTGGACATCGAGGAGATCGTCGGGCGCATCCCGTTCGAGAACGTCTGGGGCCTGCTGATCGACGGCGTCTACACCCCCGGTCTCCCCGCGGCGGAGCCCTACAACCTGCCGGTGCACACCGGTGACGTGCGCGTCGACGTGCAGGCCGCGGTCGCGATGCTCGCCCCGGCGTTCGGCTTCGGCCAGACCTACGACATCACCGACGAGCAGGCCCGCGAGGACCTGGCCCGCGTCGCCGTCATGGTGCTCTCCTACGCCGCCCAGTCGGCCCGCGGCCTGCACCAGCCCGTGGTGCCGCAGAAGCTCGTGGACCAGGGCAAGACCCTGGCCGAGAAGTTCCTGATCCGCTGGAAGGGCGAGGCCGACCCGGCCCACGTCAAGGCCATCGACGCCTACTGGTCCTCGGCCGCCGAGCACGGCATGAACGCCTCCACGTTCACGGCCCGGGTGATCACCTCCACCGGCGCCGACGTGGCCGCGGCGTTCTCCGGCGCCATCGGCGCGATGAGCGGCCCGCTGCACGGCGGCGCGCCCTCCCGGGTGCTGGGCATGATCGAGGACGTCGAGAAGACCGGCGACGCCGAGGCCTACGTCAAGAAGCTGCTGGACGACGGCGAGCGCCTGATGGGCTTCGGTCACCGGGTGTACCGGGCCGAGGACCCCCGTGCCCGGGTGCTGCGTCGCACCGCCCGTGAGCTGTCGGCGCCTCGCTACGAGGTCGCCGAGGCGCTGGAGCAGGCCGCGCTCAAGGAGCTGCGCGAGCGCCGCCCCGACCGGGTGCTGGAGACCAACGTGGAGTTCTGGGCCGCGATCGTGCTCGACTTCGCCGAGGTGCCCGCCAACATGTTCACCTCCATGTTCACCTGTGCCCGCACCGGTGGCTGGTCGGCGCACATCCTGGAGCAGAAGCGCACCGGTCGCCTGATCCGCCCCTCGGCCATCTACACCGGTCCGGCCGCGCGCTCGGCCTCGGAGATCGAGGGCTGGAAGTCGGAGTGGGCGGACTGACCGACGCCGCGGCGGTCGACCTCTGGGACACCGAGGCCAGAACGTTCGACGACGGTCCCGACCACGGGCTGCGAGACCCCTCGTGCCGCAACGCCTGGGCCGAGCTGCTGCTGGCAGTGATGCCGGCGGCCCCGGCCCGGGTGGCGGACCTCGGCTGCGGCACCGGCACCCTGTCGGTGCTGCTGGCCGAGGAGGGGTACGTCGTCGACGGCGTCGACTTCTCTCCCGAGATGCTGCGCCGGGGCATCGCCAAGGCCGGCGGCCGGGTGCGGTTCACCATCGGTGACGCAGCCGACCCGCCGCTGGCCGACGCCGGGTACGACGTGGTGCTCTGCCGCCACGTGCTGTGGACGCTGCCCGACCCCGCGGCCGCCCTGGCCCGCTGGACCCGCCTGCTCGCCCCGGGCGGTCGGCTGCTGCTCGTCGAGGGCGACTGGGGCACCGGGGCCGGGCTCACCTCGGCCACGGTGGTGTCCCTGCTCAGCCAGGTGGGCCGGACCGGTGCGGTGCGCTACCTCCCCGAGCCGGTGTTGTGGGGCCGGACCGTCGAGGACGAGCGGTTCCTGGTGGTCTCCCGTTCCTGAGTGCCGCATCGGCGTGCCTCGAATCGGGTACTGGATGAGGGATAGATCCCCATCCCAAGGAGCGTTCCACCGATGAGCGAGACCCCCGACAGCGAGAGCTACCACGACTACAGCGTGGACGACGAGGACCAGCCCCAGGGCGAGGGCGACAGCCTGGTCGACGACCGCGGCCTCACCGAGCCGCTCGACGAGGGCTACTCGCCGCCCGAGAAGTGGTCGGCCGCGCAGGGGTTCGGCAACACCCCCCTGGAGGAGGCCACGGGCGAGACGCTCGACCAGCGGCTGGGCCAGGAGATCCCCGAGCCCGACCCCTACGAGGCGGCGGCCGAGGCCGAGGCCGAGGAGCAGCTCGACGACGGCGAGGTCGGCGCCGAGCGCGCCGGGCGCCTGGTCGACCCCGATGAGGGCGTCGGCGAGGACACCGAGAAGGAGCTGGTCGGCGAGGACGTGGGCATCGACGGTGCCGGCGCCAGTGCCGAGGAGGCTGCCGTCCACGTCGTGGAGGAGTAGGGGGGCGGCTCGCCCCTGCCTAGACTTGTGCGCATGAGGGGGACTCGTGACGACCGGTGACCCGTGGGCCGGGCTGTCGCACGATCCCCGGCTGCCGGAGCGCGCCCACCTCCGGTCGGCCCAGCGCGACCGTGACGCCGTTGCGCAGGTGCTCGCGGAGAGCTTCGCAGACGGGCGCCTGGACCGCGATGAGTTCGACGCGCGCGCGGAGACGCTCGCCGGTTCGCGCACCCTGGGCGAGCTGCCACCCCTGGTGGCGGACCTGGTTCCCCCTCCGCCGCTGCACCAGCCGACCCTCTACCAGTCCGGTCTTCCGCTCGAGCAGGTCGAGGCGATCCGGGCCAGGGCCCTCCAGCGCTACGAGCGCCGGCGCCGTGACTCGTTGTGGACCCTGATCAGCGTCAGCCTCATCTGCTTCACCGTGTGGGGAGTGGGCTCGCTCGGCGACGGTCCGGGCTTCCCCTGGCCGCTCATCGTGCTGGCTGCGTTGGCCGCGCACCACGTCCGGGTGGTGCTCGAACGCCGACGCAGCATCGAGGAGGAGACCCGGCGATTGGAGCGCAAGGCGCTCAAGGCCCAGCAGCGGAGGGCCCGGCGGCAGCTCCCTCCGGGCGCCTGAACGCGGGCTGCTCGACGTACCAGCTGGTCAGCCCGCGTGCGGCCCGCCGGGTCAGGGAGATGTGCATGTGGTCCCGGTGCCGCAGCGTGACGGAGCAGCCCTTGCGCCGCGGGCAGGACGAGCTGCGGTACGGGCGTTCGGCAAAGCCGTGGTAGGAGAACCAGATGCGGTCGTTCCAGATGACGTACATGATGCCCATCCGCCGGGCCAGGGCGTGCGGGTTGCCGGCCGCGTCGGGGGCGAACACCTCGTCGAGGAACAGCCGGCCGTCCCGCTCGTCCTGGCCTGAGCGCGCATCCAGCATCCAGTCGAAGGCGCGGGCCTCCTTGTGCTCGGACGTGCCCGGCCCGGCGCAGCTCCGGGCGATCGGTCCCCGCCGGCCGCCACGAGCCGCCAGCGCCTGTGCCAGCTGGCGCACGCCCGGCCCGGCGTGGCGCCGGCACCGGGTCTGCGGCTGGTAGTCGGCGTACCCCTCGATGGCGCTGGTGAAGACCGGCGCCTCGCTGGCGTCAGCGGGGACCGCGCCTCCGGGCGCCAGCAGCGCGATGAGCAGGACGGGAGCGGCGAGCAGGCTGCGGAGCACCCCCGCGACGCTACGTCGTGCCGACCGCAGACGTCCGCCGTACCGAGGAACTCGGCGCGACGGACGTCTGGAGAGCGTGGGTGTGGGCTACTTGACGATGCCGGGCTCCACGATCGAGGAGAAGTCGATCGTCGTGGGCAGCTCTCCGGCCTCGGTGAAGAGGTCGGCGAGGTGCTGCGAGGCCTCGATGATCTCGTCGGTCACCGGACCGACGTCGGACTTCTTGTTCTCGGTCACCACGGTGGTGGTGCTCTCCGGCAGGCCGGACTCCTCGGCCCAGGCCTTGCCCCACGCCTCGTGGTTGTCCACCGCCCAGGCGAAGCCCTGGCGGACCCGGTCGACGAAGTCGACGATCATCTCCCGGGTGTCGGTCTCCTCGAGCGACTTGCTCGAGGCGATCTCGAACTGCAGGCCGTTGTCGTCCGGAGCGCCACCGGCGATCTCCACGGCGTCGGCCTCCTGGATGGCCTGGGTCACGAACGGGTCCCACACCACCCAGGCGTCCACGGCACCGGAGGTGAAGGCGGCCAGCCCGTCGGCCGGGGCGAGGTAGTTGACCTCGATGTCGTCGAGCCCGAGGCCGGCCCGGTTGAGCGCCTTGATCAACATGCCGTGCGAGGAGGTGCCGCGGCCGACGGCGACCTTCTTGCCCTTCAGGTCCTCCACACTCTTGATGTCGGAGCCCTCGGGCACCAGGACGGAGTCGGAGTGCGAGTCGCGCTCCACGACCGCGGCCACGATCTTGAAGTCCGCGTCGGCCGCGGCGCCGAAGATCGGCGGGGTGCTGCCGACCCACGCCACGTCGATCTGGTCCGCGGAGGCTGCCTCCACGATCGGCGGGCCGGCGGTGAACTCGGACCACTCGATCTCGTAGGGGAGATCCTCCAGGAGCTCGGCCTGCTTGAGGATCGCGCGGATGCCGTCCTTCTGGACGCCGACGCGCAGGACGGGCTTGCCGCTGTCGGAGGTGGCCGCGTCCCCGTCACCGCCGCAGGCCGCGAGCGTGGTCGCGAGGGCGAGGGCGCCGAGCAGCGCGAGGCTGCGTCGGACCCGTCCGGGTCGGGTGCTGGTGCTGGTCATCGCGTTGCTCCTGGATGGTGTGTGGACAGGGGTTCAGGCAGGTCGGCGCACGCCTGCGCGGTGCGGGCGGGCCGGGTCGAACAGGGCGGCGTACCGCGTCAGTGCGCGGCGGCGAGCTCGGTGGCGCTGTCGCCAGTGACACCGAGCAGCGACAGGAGCGCGACGCGGCGCGAGACCACCTCGGCGTCCTCGCGGCGGCGGGGCCGCGGCAGGTCCAGGCGCTCGTCGTGCACCAGGTGCCCCTCGGCGATGACCAGGACCCGGTCCGCGAGCAGCAAGGCCTCCTCGACGTCGTGGGTGACCAGCAGTACCGCCGGGCCGTGGCTCTGCCACAGGTCCTGCACCAGCTGCTGGGCCGAGATCCGGGTGAGGGCGTCCAGCGCGCTGAACGGCTCGTCGAGGAGCAGCAGGTCGGGCTCCCGGACCAGGGCCCGGGCCAGGGCGACCCGCTGCCGCTGGCCGCCGGAGAGCTCGCGGGGCCAGGCGTCCTCGCGGCCGGCGAGACCGACCTCGGCCAGCATGGCCCGACCGTGCCCCTCGGGGTCCTCGCCGCGGTGGCCGAGGATCACGTTCTCCAGGGCGTGGCGCCAGGGCAGCAGCCGCGGGTCCTGGAAGACGACCGCGGGCTCGCGACCGGTACGCACCTCGCCCGTGGCCCCGTCGTCCAGGCCGGCCAGCACCCGCAGCAGGGTGGACTTGCCCGAGCCCGAGTGCCCCAGCAGCGCCACGAACTCGCCGGGCCGGATCTCCAGGTCGATGCCCGCGAGCACCTCGTTGCCGCCGAAGCTGCGGCGTACGTCGCGCAGCCGGACGACCGGCTCCTGCCCGCTCATGCCGTCACCCCCTCGTCGCGCCAGCGCAGAGCTCGACGCTCCAGCACCCGCACCAGGGCGTCGGTGATCAGGCCGAGGACGGCGTAGGCGAGCAGGCCGACGACGATGACGTCGGTCTGCAGGAAGTCGCGCGCATTGTTGATCAGGTAGCCCAGTCCGGCCCCGGCGTTGATCTGCTCGGCCACGATGAGGGCGAGCCAGGCGACCCCGAGCGACTGGCGCAGGCCCACCAGGGCACCTGGCAGCACAGCCGGGAGCATGACGTGACGCACCCGCTCGAGCGTGGAGAGCCGCAGCGACGTGGCCAGCTCCAGCAGCTCCGGGTCCACGCTGCGCAGCGCTGCGACCAGGTTGAGGTAGAGCGGGATGACGACACCGAGCGCCACCAGGTAGATCTTGGGCTCCTCCTTGATCCCGAACCAGACGATGAACAGCGGCACCAGGCCGAAGAGCGGGATGGTCCGCACCATCTGCATCAGCGGGTCGACCAGCGCGTCGCCGATGCGGCTCAGGCCGGTGATGACTCCCAGCACCACGGCCGCCACGGCGCCGATCAGGAAGCCCAGGGAGGCACGCTGCAGGGAGACCAGCACGGCCTCGGTGAGCTTGCCGCTCTCGGTCAGCTCCCAGGCGGTGACGGCCAGGTCAGCAGGCGAGGCCAGCGTCTTGGGGTCCAGCAGCCCGGTCGAGGAGGCGACCTGCCACAGCACCACCAGCGCGAGGGGGCTCACCCAGCGCAGGGCCGCGGCCCGCAGCCGCGCCGATCGGGCACCGCCGGCGCGGCCGGGCGCGGCAGCCCTGGCGAGCACGGTGGACTTCGGGTCCGATCCCAGCCCCACCCCCGCGGCCGGGGTGGTGCGCGCACCTGCGCGCTCCAGGGACATCGAGGTTTGACTCATGCCCGAGATATTAGACTAATTTACTGGACTTACTCTCCTGGTGTCCCGCGTGTCGGACCCAACAGTCCTCACAGGGTCTTGCCGAAGCAGCGAGACAGCTCACCACCTGCGTAGTAGCCGTAGCCCGCGATCGGCGCGTAGCCGGCCGACTCGTACAAGGCGATCGCTTCGGGCTGCCGGGTCCCGGTCTCCAGGATCATCGTCGCCACGCCGGCCTCCCGGGCGCTCTCCTCCAGCCGGGACAGCATCAGCCGGGCCAGGCCGCGCTGGCGGTGCTCCGCCGCGACGTACATCCGCTTGATCTCCGCGCAGGGTCCCGGCTCCATCCCCACCGGCACGGCGTGCCAGCGCCAGGCCCCGGTGGCCACCGGCTCGGGACCGAGGTAGCCCACGAAGAACGCGCCGCGCCCCTCCGCGAACTCGCCCGCGTCGATGGGCGCCTCGTCGGGACCTCCGTAGCGCACCACGTACTCGGCCTGGACCTGGGCGACCAGGCGCACCGCGTCCGGATGGTCGAACGCGCGACGCTCGATGTGCGGCGTGCAACCGGCAGTTCCGGCGGCGCGTTCAGGGGTGCTCGTCACGTGACCTCATTTCGTCGTACCCGCCTGGACGGTGCCAGAATAGGCGGCGGCCCGAGGGCCGCTGACAGCGTCGTCAGGCCTCCCGCTCGACAACCGAAAGGAAGCCCTGGTGACCGTCACCACCGACGCCCTCCAGATCCCCGCCGACCTCCTCCCCGCAGACGGTCGCTTCGGCGCCGGGCCCTCCAAGATCCAGCCCAGCCACGTCGCCGCCCTGGCCGCCACCGGCACCTCGCTGCTGGGCACCTCGCACCGCCAGGCCCCGGTCCGCGACACCGTCGCGCGGGTGCGCGAGGGACTGGCCGCGCTCTTCGACCTGCCTGCGGGCTACGAGGTGGTGCTCGGCAACGGCGGGGCGACCGCGTTCTGGGACATCGCCGCCTTCGGCCTGGTGCGCAACAAGAGCCAGCACCTGTCCTTCGGGGAGTTCTCCGCCAAGTTCGCCTCCTCCACCAAGGCCGCCCCCTGGCTCGCCGACCCCTCGGTGATCACCGCCGAGCCGGGATCGCGGCCCGAGGCCGTCGCCGAGGACGGCGTGGACGCCTACGCCTGGGCGCACAACGAGACCTCCACCGCCGTGATGGCGCCCGTGGCCCGCCCCGCCGGCATCGACGAGGACGCCCTGGTGCTGATCGACGCCACCTCCGGCGCCGGCGGCCTCCCGGTCGACCTGGCCGAGGTCGACACCTACTACTTCGCCCCGCAGAAGTGCTTCGCCTCCGACGGCGGCCTGTGGCTCGCGATCATGTCGCCCCGGGCGCTGGACCGCGCCGCGGAGATCGCCGGCAGCGCCCGCTACATCCCGCCGTTCTTCGACCTGCCCACCGCGATCGACAACTCGACCAAGAACCAGACCTACAACACCCCGTCGGTCGCCACCCTGTTCCTGATGGCCGAGCAGCTGGACTGGATGAACGCCCAGGGCGGCCTGGCCGGCATGGTGGCGCGGACCACCGCCTCCTCAGACGTGCTCTACGGCTGGGCCGAGAAGACCTCCTACACCACGCCGTACGTCGCGAACCCCGACCACCGGTCCCTGGTGATCGGCACCATCGACTTCGAGGACTCCATCGACGCCGCGCGGATCGCCGCGGTGCTGCGGGCCAACGGCGTCGTGGACACCGAGCCCTACCGCAAGCTGGGCCGCAACCAGCTGCGGATCGCGATGTACCCGGCGATCGACCCCGCCGACGTCGAGCGGCTGACCGGCTGCATCGACTACGTGGTCGAGCGCCTCTGAGGCTCCAGGTCCGGGCCTAGCTCGCGCCGAGCCGGGCCCGGACCGCGTCGTACGTGCGTCGGCCGAAGGCGACCAGGCGGGCCTCCTCGACCCGCGTCGGGGTGGCCCGGAGCGTCTCGAGCGCCGCGTCGATCGCGTCGCCCAGCGGCCAGCCGTAGACGCCCGCGCTGACCAGCGGGAACGCGACGCTGCGCGCCCCGAGCTCGTCGGCGACCCCCAGTGCCCGGCGGTAGCAGGAGGTGAGCAGGGCGCGGTCGGTCTCTCCCCGGGTGTAGTTGGGTCCCACGACGTGGATCACCCAGCGTGCCGGCAGCCTGCCCGCGGTGGTCCAGCCCGCGTCGCCGGTGGCCAGGCCGCGCGGGAAGCGGCGTACGCAGTCGGCCAGCACCTCGGGCCCGCCGGCGGCGTGGATCGCGCCGTCCACCCCTCCCCCGCCCCGCATCGCCCGGTTGGCGGCGTTGACCACCGCGTCCACCTGCTGGGTGGTGATGTCGCCCTGCACCACGGTCAGCTCCATGACTCCCCTACTCCTCGGCGAGCAGCTCGAGCACCGCCCGCTCCAGCGCGTCCTGACGTTCGTCAGGGGTCGGAAAAGTGCGGCTGGCGGCCGCCTCGATGGTGCGGCCCTCCTCGTAGGCGTCCACGACCCGGGGGTCCACGTAGGAGGCCTTCGCCAGGGTCGGGGTGTTGCCCAGGAACTCCGAGACCTCGCGCATCGTCGCCGCGACGGCCCGCTTGCGGGACGCCTTGGTGTGACCCGGCTCCGGCGTCTGGGCCAGCGCTGCCGCAGCGATCACCGTGGCGTGCCAGGTCCGGAAGTCCTTCGCGGTGGCCTCGACCCCGGTGGTCTCGCGGATGTAGGAGTTGACCGTCGCGGAGTCCAGGGTGCGCCAGGTCCGGCCGTCCTTCCACGCCAGCAGCCGGGGCTCGCCCGGGGCGCGACGGCGCCGCATCACCTCCAGCGCCTCCACCACCGCCGGATCGTCGATCTCGATGCAGTGCTCGACGCCGGACTTGCCCACGAAGCAGAAGACCAGCCGGTCCCGCTTGCGGCTCACGTGGCGCCGCTCCAGGGTGGTGAGGCCGAAGCTCCCGTTCTGGTCGGCGTACACGTCGTTGCCGATCCGGAAGTAGCCGAGGTCGAGCAGCCTGGTGGCCACGGCGCAGGCCCGGCTCAGCTCCATGCCCTCCGTGCCGAGGTCGGTGAGCACCTTCTCCCGGGCTCTCGACATCGCCTGTCCGAAGTCGAGCACCCGGTCGAACTTCGCCGCGTCGCGGCGGGCCCGCCACTGCGGGTGGTAGAGGTACTGGCGGCGTCCGGCGTCGTCGGTGCCCACCGCCTGCAGGTGGCCGTGGGGGTACGGCGTCACCCAGACGTCGCGCCAGGCCGGCGGGATGACCAGGTCCCGCACCCGCTGCGCGTCGTCCTCGGACAGCCGCTCGCCGTGCTGGTCGAGGTAGACGAAGCCCTTCCCGGCGCGCCGGCGGGTCCAGCCAGGCTGGTCGGGAGCGGTGCGGCGCAGTCGAGGCATGGACACATCTTCACATCGCCGCGCAACAGTCCCGGGCCGAACCGGCGCGGGATCAGCGTGGGATCAGCGTGGGCGGAGCGCCCGGACCAGCAGCCCCGCGATCAGCACCGCGATGCCGGCGTTGAGCAGCCAGGCCCAGCCCGGCCGCAGGTCCTGCTCCGGGTCCTGGTCCGGGTCCTGCTCCGGCGTGCCGTCCTCCGGGCCGGGCGAGACGGAGGTCGACGGGGCGGCGGACGGGGCGGCGGACGGGGCGGCGCGCGTCATCGCCGCGGTCACCGAGTCCGGCAGCGCCACCCGCAGCACGTCGGTGAACTGGCCCTCGGTCCCCACCAGCACCTCGCCGTCCGCGGTGACGGTGACCGCCTCGCCCTGCTGCTGCCGGGGAAGCGGGAGCTCGTCCACCAGCTCCAGGTCGGGGAACGTGTAGACGAAGGCGGAGGTGTAGTTGCGCAGGATCAGGTGCTCGCCGTCGGGGAAGAAGGCGCCGTCGGTGACCATGCCGGCCACCTGGCCCAGCGCCGTCAGCTCGTTGGGCGCGTCGGGATCCAGCTCTCGCGGGGCGGCGTACACCTGGCCGCCGAAGACGACCTTGCTGACCACCAGCAGCCGGCCCGTGACCGGGTGCGCCAGCAGGGCCTCGGCGTCCCGCGGACCGTCGGGATAGGCCAGCTCGAACCGCGCCGGGGTCGCCGCCCGCTCCCCCTCCCCCACCGGCACCCGCAGCACCTCGACGGAGGAGCGACGGCCCCGGTTGTCCCCGATGTCGCCCACCCACACCTCGCCCGGGCCCGCGGGGGCGACCGCCTCCACGTCGGTCGGGTCACCGGTCCAGGTGGTGACTCCGACGGTGTCCCCGGTCGCGACGTCGACGGTGAAGACCCGTCCGGTGTCGCCGCTGTCGTTGACGGTGGCCACCCGGTCCCCGGGCAGCGTCGCCAGCCCGGAGGACTCCACGATCTCGGGGTCGGTGTAGGCGAAGACCGCCTCCCCGTGCTCCGGGTCGTCGCCGAGGGCGCTGCCGAGGGAGAACGGGACGGCCAGGGCCACCGCGGCCAGCCACCCGCCGGCCTCGGAGAGCGCGACCACGACGTCCCGCCTCAGTCCAGCAGCTCGGCCAGGCGGGGCCGGATCCCCCAGGTGGAGACGAGGTCGTCGTACTCCTTGCGCACGCCGCCGCCCTTGACCACCGCTCCGGTGCGCACCGCGCGGAGCAGGGTGTTGCGGGGGTGTGCTCGCTCTCCACGAACTCCACCACGTCGACCCGGTAGCCGTGCAGCCGCAGGATCGAGGCGCGCAGCGCGTCGGTGAGGGTGTCGGCGAACCGCTCCCGCAGGATCCCGTGGCGGGTCAGCATCGCGTACGGCGCCGGGGTCGGGGTCCGGCGCAGCTGGGCGGCCACGTCGTGGTGGCAGCAGGGAGCGGCGAGCACCAGCGACGCCTGCCACTGCACGGCGCGGGCCAGCGCCTCGTCGGTCGCGGTGTCGCAGGCGTGCAGGGCCAGCACCACGTCGGGCGGCTCGGGCAGGCTGGCCTCGGCGATGCTGCCCACCACGAACGAGGCGTCGATGCCCAGCTCGCTCGCCACCCGGGAGTTGTGCTCGGCCGACTGCTGCTTCACGTCCACCCCCGTCACGTGCACGGGCAGACCACGCACGTGGGTCAGGTAGCGCTGGGCCGCGAACGTCAGGTAGGCGTTGCCGCACCCCAGGTCCACCACCCGCAGCGGGTCGTCCTGGCTTGCCTTGCGCAGGTGCCCCTTGCTCCGCGCCTCGGTGATGGAGGCGTCCAGCAGCCGGAGGAACTCCTCCACCTGGCGGTACTTCGCCTGCCGGGACGGCTTGACCCGCCCCTCGGCGGTGGAGATGCCCAGACTGATCAGCACCGGGTCGTCCTCGGCGAGCATCCGGGACTTGTCCCGGTCGTGCCCGCGCTCCACCTCGACCTCCTCGGCCCGCGCGGTGGTGTGCACCATCGCCTCGAGCTTCTTCGTCACCCGGACCTGGTGCTGCTCGGTGGTGGTCTCCACGTGCCAGTGGGCGAACGGCTCGTCGAGCAGGTCGTCCACGGCCTCGCGGGCGGGACTGGGCTGGCCCGGCTCGCCGAGGGCGTAGTTGGAGGTGTGCGCCTGCGTCTCGTCGTACGCCGTGACCTGGAGGTGGCGACCCGCCTTGAGGTCGACGTAGCGCAGCTCGACGCGCTTCCAGCGGGGGTGCTGCCCCTTCTGGCGGCCTGAGGCGACGGCCCGGACCAGCACGTCGGGGTCCAGGATCAGGGTGCGCATCCGCATCAGCGCGCGGAGCAGCGGTTCGGCAGCCATCAGCGGACCCTCACTTGACCAGGGCTGCGACGAGCACGATCAGGATCAGGCCCCCGAGCGCCAGCGGGATCACGAGGCGGCGGTGACGGGGGTTCATGACACCGATGCTAGTCCGCGGTGACCCGCCGCCCCACATCCGCCGAGGCGCCCGCGAGGAGCTCGGCAAGGTGCACGGCCTTGACGTCTGCGAGGTCGTCGAGCTGGTGCCGGCACGAGAGGCCGTCGGCCAGCACCACCGCGCCCGGGTTGGCCCGGACCGCGGGCAGCAGCTGGAGCTCGGCGACGGCGACCGAGACCTCGTAGTGGCCCTGCTCCATCCCGAAGTTGCCGGCCAGTCCGCAGCAGCCGCCGACCCGGGTGACGTGGGCACCGGCCTTCGCCAGGAGCCGGGCGTCGGCCTCCCAGCCCAGCACCGACGCGTGGTGGCAGTGCGGCTGGGCCACGATCTCCACCCCGCTCAGGTCGGGCGGGGTCCAGTCCAGCTGGTCCAGCAGCTCGGCGAGGGTCTTGATCCCCGCGGCCACGGTCTCGGCGCGCGGGTCGTCGGTCAGCTGCACCGCGTCCGAGCGCAGCGTCGCCAGGCAGGACGGCTCCAGGCCGATCACCGGCGTCCCGGAGGCGACGTACGGCTCCAGCACGGCGACCGTCTTCTCGATGGTGGAGCGCGCGTGCTCCAGCTGGCCGGTGGAGATCCAGGTGAGTCCGCAGCACGCGTCGGAGGGGATCAGCTCCGCCCGCAGCCCGGCGCCGGCCAGCAGGTCGATGGCCGCCTTGGCCGAGGAGGGCCGGAAGTGGTCGGTGAAGGTGTCGGCCCAGATCCACACGTCCGGGGCGCTGGCTGCCTCCTGCTTGCGTGAGCGCCCCAGCAGCGACTGGGCGCTGCGGGGGGCCACCGAGGGCAGGGAGCGCCGGGCGTCCATCCCGGCCACCTTGTTGGCCAGCCGGGTCACGGGGCCGGTGCCCATCGCCTTGTCGAGCCAGCCACGGCCGAAGGAGCCGGGCGCCAGCCGGACCAGCGCAGGCAGCCAGCCCAGCGTGTAGTGGGTGCGGGGCCGCCGGCGCCCCTGGTAGGTCTGGTGCAGCGCCTCGGACTTGTAGGTGGCCATGTCCACGCCGGTGGGGCAGTCCCGGGCGCAGCCCTTGCAGGACAGGCAGAGATCCAGCGCGTCGTGCACCGCGGGGTCGGCCAGCCCGTGCACCAGGGTGCCGTCCAGCGCCTCCTGCAGGGTCCGGGCGCGGCCGCGGGTGGAGTCCTTCTCGTCCCGGGTGGCCTGCCAGGACGGGCACATCACGCCGGCGGCGGAGCCGGCACCGGGCACGGTCACGCACTTGCCGACGCCGGTGCAGCGGTGCACCGCGGTGCCCATCGAGGTGTCCTCGACGAACCGCAGCAGGGTCGGCACGGGCGCCACGGGCCGGCCGGGACGCAGGTCGGCGTCCAGCGGCGCGGGGTCGACCAGCACCCCGGGGTTGAGCACCTCGTCGGGGTCGCAGATCGCCTTGGCCGCGCCGAAGAGTCGCATCGACTCCTCGTCGTACATCCGCGACAGCAGCTCGGAGCGGGCCCGCCCGTCCCCGTGCTCGCCGGAGAGCGAGCCGCCGTGGGCGACGACCCGGTCGGTGGCGGCCTCGAGGAACTCGCGGAAGACCTTGCGGCCGGTCTCCCCCTCGTGGAAGGGGAAGTCGATGCGCACGTGCACGCAGCCGTCGCCGAAGTGGCCGTAGGGCACGCCCTGGAGGTCGAACTCGGTGAGCAGCTCGTCGAAGTCGCGCAGCCAGGCGCCCAGCCTGGCCGGGGGCACTGCGGCGTCCTCCCACCCCGAGTACGCCGGCCGGCTCAGGCTGCGGGCCGCCAGCCCGGCACCGTCCTCGCGGATCCGCCACAGAGCGGTCGCGGCGGAGGGGTCGGCCACCTCGAGCCGCTCCAGCTCGCCGGCGTCGGACAGCCGGCCCTCGCCGGTGACCTCCACGAAGAGCCACCCGGCCCCGCGGGGCAGGTCGGGCACCGAGGAGCCGGCGGCGCGGACCAGGTCGACGATCCGGGCGTCGAGGCCCTCGCAGGCGACCAGGCCCAGGCCCTGGGCGGGCGCGGAGTCCAGGATGCCGGGGACGGCGTCGGCGGCCTCGGCCATCGAGGGGTAGCCGAGCACGAAGAGCCGACGCGGCTCCTCGGCGACCAGTCGCACCGTCGCGCCGAGGACCAGCGCCAGCGTGCCCTCGGAGCCGACCAGGAAGCGGCCGACGTCGCGGCGCTCGGGCAGCAGGTGCTCCATCGAGTAGCCGCTGACCTGGCGGGTGAACTGGCCGAAGCTGGTGCGCACGTGACCCAGGGAGCCGTCGACCAGGGTGGCGAGCTCGGCGGCCACCCGGTCCTGGGCGGGGGTGCCGCTGCGCAGCGAGGCGGTGCTGCCGTCCCCGTAGGCGACGTCGAGACCCACCACGTTGTCGCTGGTGCGCCCGTAGCCCAGGGCCCGGGAGCCGCAGGCGTTGTTGCCGATCATCCCGCCGATGGTGCAGCGGGTGTGCGTGGAGGGGTCGGGGCCGAAGCGCAGCGCGTGCGGCGCGGCGACCTGCTGCAGCGCGGCGTGCACCACGCCCGGGTCGACGCGGGCGGTGCGGGCCTCGGCGTCGATCTCGTGGACCCGGTTGAGGTGACGGGAGGTGTCGACCACGATCCCGGGGCCCACGGCGTTGCCGGCGATCGAGGTGCCGGCGCCACGCATGGTGAGGCCGACGCCGGTCTCCCGGGCCACGCCCAGGGCGGCCACGATCTCGTCGGGGTGCCGGGGCCGGACCACGACCTGGGGCACCACCCGGTAGAGGGAGGCGTCGGAGGAGTAGACGGCGCGGGTGACGTCGGCGTCGGAGACGTCGGTGAGCCCCGCGCGGGCCAGGGCGGCGAGCAGCCCGCCGGTCGACTCAGGCATCGGCACTCCGCACGGTCAGCACAGCGACATTGTGCCAGCCGTCCGCGACCGCCCCGGACCCGACGGCCGTCGCGGACGCCGGCCTCACCACAGCTCGAGGGACTCCCGGAACACCTGGGCCAGGTCCGCCTCGCCGACCGCCTTGGGCGCGGTCGCCAGCAGCCGCTGCTGGGCCAGCGCACCGGCCACCAGCTCCTCGACGTCGGCGGCGCCGTAGCCCACCGCGGCCAGCCCGTTGGGGAGGCCGATGTCGTGCATCAGGGTCCGCAGCACCGACGGCAGCGCGTCGGGCCCCTCGGTCCTGCCGGTCGGGTCCAGCATCCGCGCGGCGGCCAGGTGGCGGTCCGGGTCGGCGTCGAAGGTGAAGGCGAAGGCGGCCGGCGCGGTCAGCGCCACCGCCATCCCGTGCGGCACGATCGGCTCCTGGCCCGGGTAGCCCTCGGGGTGGAAGTCGCGCACCCGCCCGGCGATCGGGTAGGCACAGGCGTGCGGGATGTGCACCCCGGCGTTGCCGAAGCCCAGGCCGGCGAACGTCGCCGCGAGCGCCATCTGCTCCCGGGCGTGCGGGTCCCCGCCGTCGCGCACGGCGTCGCGGAACGAGCCGGCGAGCAGCGTGAGCGCCTTGCTGGCCCACATGTCCGCCACCGGGTTGGCCCCGCAGTAGGGCACCCGCTGCTCGGGCGCCTTGGCCTCGAAGTCGGCGTACCAGCGGGCGGTCCAGCTCTCCAGGGCGTGGCACAGGATGTCCATCCCGGCGGCCGCGGTGACCGCGGCGGGCTGGGTCATCGTCAGGTCCGGGTCCACCACGGCCAGCCGGGGGCGCAGCGCGGGGTGGCTGATCCCGGTCTTGACCTGCAGCGCCAGCACGTCGAGGACGCAGATGGTCGTGGACTCCGACCCGGTGCCGGTGGTGGTGGGCACGGCCACCAGCGGCAGCAGCGGCTGCTCGGGGGCGCGCGCCTTGCCGATGGGAGCGTTGAGGTAGTCCATCAGCTCGCCGGGGTTGGTGGTGAGCAGGTTGACCGCCTTGGCGGTGTCGATGCTGGAGCCGCCGCCCACCGCGATGATCGCGTCGAAGGGTCCGGCGTCCCGGGCGGCGGCGATGGCGTGCTCCAGCGAGGCGTCGGTGGGCTCCACGTGCACCTGGTCGTAGGTGGTGACGTCGAACCCCGCGGCGCCCAGCCGCTCCGCGATCCGGGCCGGGTGGCCGGTGGCGGCCACGCCGGCGTCGGTGACCAGCAGCACCCGCCGCGCGCCGAGCTGACCCAGGTCGTGGGCGAGCTCGGTGGAGGCTCCCCTGCCGAACTTCAACGCGGGCGCCGCGTAGGTGAAGACCTGCTCGGTCAAGACGCTTCCCTTCGGTGGTGGACTCAGTCGGGCTGGCTCGCGGCCCGGGCCGCGAGCACAGCGTGCCGCACCACGTCCAGAACCTCCACCGTCCCGGCCTTGATCTGTGCGAGCGGCACAAAGGCCACGGCGTCGGTGGTGCCGTCCGTCTCCGCGACCCGGGGCTCGGCGCCGGGGGCCACCTCGGCCCGGAAGAGCAGGTGCACCCCGTGGAAGTCCTCGAAGCGCCCGCGCGGGGCGGTCCCGGAGAAGTGCACGTCGTGCACCGTGAGCAGCGGCCCGACGGTGCACTGGACCCCGCACTCCTCGGCGACCTCGCGCACCAGCGCCGAGACCGGTGCCTCACCGTGGTCCACCCCGCCCCGGGCAGGGTCCAGGTCCCGGCGTGGAAGCCGCGCGGAGAGATCCTGGTCAGGAGCACCTCGTCCTCGGCACGCAGCGCGTCGGCCGCGGAGCCGCGGGTGATCAGCGCGTACGCCGCGAGCCGCTGCAGCCGTACCGGCCGGAGGTCCCGCAGCGCCTCGGTGACCATCGGGACCACGGGCAGCGCACCGGACTCCACGTCGGCGACGGGGTGCCAGGCCGCCTCGACGGTCGACCCGTCGACCTCCTGCACCTCCGGGGCCGGCGAGTCAGGAGGCACCCAGCCCTCGTAGACGATCCGGATGGCGTGCGCGTCCACCACGCGCCCCTCCCGGCGCACGCCGGGCATGTGGGCGGAGTAGACGTGCGCGGTCTCGCTCACGGTGGCCGCCAGCCCGGTCTCCTCCATCACCTCGCGCACCACGGCCAGCCGTGGCTCCTCGCCGTGGTCCAGCCCGCCGCCGGGCAGCGTCCAGAGCTCGTGCGGGGAGACCCGCTCGGCCAGCCGGCTCAGCAGGATCTCCTCCACCGCGCCGTCGAGCCGGCGCCTGATCACGGCGTACGCCGCCACCCGCTGGTGCAGGGGCAGGGGTCCTCGCGGCGTCATGCCCCCAACCTAGGCGATAGGGCCGAGCCGCGCGGATGATCGATATGGTGGCTGGATGCCTGGACGTCGGGACCCGTGGTTGGACAACGCGAAGGCGATCCTGGTCATCCTCGTCGTGGTCGGGCACGCCATCGTGCTGCTGCCCTACGGCGATCCCAAGTCCCGGGTCTACGACTTCCTCTACTACTTCCACATCCCCGCCTTCGTGCTCGTCTCGGGCTACCTCTCGCGCACGTTCGCGTGGACTCCGCGCCACCTCACCGCCCTGGTCACCACCCTGGTGGTGCCCTACGTGGTCTTCGAGTGGCTGATGGCCGCCTTCCGGGTCTACGTCGTCGGCCAGCCCAGCAGCATGGAGGTGCTGCAGCCGTTGTGGCTCAACCCGCACTGGCCGATGTGGTACCTGGTGGCGCTGGCGCTGTGGCGCCTGGCGACGCCGCTGCTGGTCCGGCACTGGCTGATGGTGCCGGCGGCGGTGGCCGTCAGCCTGGCCGCCGGGGAGGTGGACCTGGAGCTCCTCGACCTCAACCGGGTCCTGGGCCTGCTGCCGTTCTTCGTCATCGGCCTCCACCTCCCCCGCCGCGCCCTGGAGCTGCTGCAGGCCCGCTGGACCGGGCTCGCGGGCCTCGCCGTGCTGGCCGGCATCTGGTGGCTGGCGGCGCGCACCGACGACCACTGGAGCACCCAGTGGCTCTACTACCGCTCCTCCTACGACACGCTCGGGGCGTCGTGGGGCGAGGGCGCCGAGATCCGCGCCCAGCTCATCCTCGTCGGTCTCGCCGGCACCGCGGCGGTACTGACGCTGGTGCCCCGGCGCCGCTCCCTGCTGACCGCGGTGGGCACCTACACGATGGGCGTCTACCTGCTCCACGGCTTCGCGATCCGGTACGCCGGGGCTCAGGACGTCAGCCACTGGCTGCCCGGCAACGGCTGGACCTCGGTGGCGATCACGGTCGCCGCCGCGGTCGCCCTGGCCCTGTTCCTCGGCTGGCCGCCGGTGGCGCGGCGGCTGCTGTGGCTGGTCGACCCGGTCAACCAGCTGCTGTCGCTGCGCGGGCGAGCTCGCCGGGGACCGGCAGCCCCGGAGGACCGCTCGGCCCCCAGCTCGGGCTGAGCGCGGAGCGCGGCAGCTGGTCCAGGACCAGCGCCTCCCCGCGGTCGGGGGCGTGCCCGCCCAGGTGGGCGGGGTGCCACGGCGCGTGCTCACCGGCTCGGGGCTGGTGGTGGGGCAGCTCCTGGAGACCCTCCAGGAGCTCGGTCAGGCGCAGGCCCAGCTCGGTGGTACCGGCGACCAGGTCGGCGGCGGCGCCCAATGTGATCGGCTCGCCGAAGCAGACGTCGATCCGCCGTCCCCGGGTCAGGTCGGGGCCGGGCTCGACTCCCTCGACCGGGCGCCCCACAGAGTAGATCCGCTGGGAGCCCCACAGCGCGGTCGGCACGATCACCGCGCCCGTCTCGCGGGCCAGCGCCACGGTCCCCCGCATCAGCGAGCGCACCGTGAAGGAGTAGGAGATGCCGGCCTCGGGGAAGATCCCCACCGCCTCGCCCTCGCGCAGCAGCCGGCGTGCCCTCAGGTACGCCGCCGCCGGGGCGTCGCGGTCGACCGGGATGTGGCCCATCCGGTCCATCGGGTAGGCCAGGCCCGGGGTCTGCCAGACGTCGTGCCGGGACAGGAAGCGGGGGAAGCGGCCTCGCTCCCGCGCCGCCAGGCAGATGGGCAGCGAGTCGAGGTAGGAGACGTGGGTCGCGGCCAGGATCACCGGTCCCGTGGCCGGGACGTGCTCGAGGCCGCGCGTCTCGAGGGTCACGTCGAGGGCCCGGAGCGCGAGCCGCCCGAGCCCGAGCGCAGTGCGGTACCACCCCTCGTCCACAGGCGTCAGGGTAGTGCCGAAGCGCCGTCGGGTCCGGCGGTCAGGAGAACGGGGGGCGGGCGTCCCGGGCTAGCGAGCGCCGTCCCGCCCAGCGCCACAGCCGGGCGGAGCGGTCCCGGTCCTCCTCGGTGACCAGGTTGCCCATCCAGCGCAGCGCCAGGGTCATCAGCCAGTCCGAGCGCATGCCGGCCGGGCCGAGTGCGGCGACCACCTTGGGCACCGTGGCGATCCCGGCCAGCCGCCGGGCGATCGAGAAGGACTCGCCGTAGTGCTCGCGCAGCAGGGCGGGCCAGGCCTCGTGCAGGTCGTGGCCGCCCGCGATGGTGTCGACCACCAGGCGGCCGGTCTCCAGCCCGTAGTCGATGCCCTCGCCGTTGAGCGGGTTGACGCAGGCCGCGGCGTCACCGATCAGCGCCCAGTTGCGGCCGGCCACGTTGCTCACCGCCCCACCCATCGGGAGCAGCGCCGAGGCCTGGTCCCGCAGCTCGCCGGAGAGCTCGAACTCCTCGCGGCGCTGCTCACCGTAGAAGCGCATCAGGGGCTTGACCGCGATGTCGGCGGGGCGCTTGGCGGTCGCCAGGGTGCCCACTCCCAGGTTCACGGTGCCGTTGCCCAGGGGGAAGATCCAGCCGTAGCCGGAGAGCACCTGGCCCTGCTCGTCGCGCAGCTCCAGGTGCGAGGAGATCCAGGGATCCTCGGAGCGGCCCGAGGCGACGTAGGAGCGCCCCGCGACGCCGTACACGGTGTCGCGGTGCCACTCACGGCCCAGCATCTTGCCCAGGGGCGAGCGCACGCCGTCGGCGACCACGAGCCAGCGGCAGCGCACCTCGACGCGCTCGCCGCCGCGCTCCAGGACCACCGACGTCACCTTGTCCCCGTGGCGCACCACGTCGACCGCACGGGCGCCGTCGACGGCGGTCGCGCCGGACTTGATGGCGACGCTGCGCAGGTGGTCGTCCAGCTCGGTGCGCGCCACCGCGGAACCCCAGGAGGGCAGGGAGCCTCCCGGCACCTCCCACGGCAGGTGGAGGGTCTGGCCGAACCCGTGCGCGCGCAGCCCCTGGCTCACGGTGTGGGTGCGCAGCCAGTCCTCCAGACCCAGGCGCTGCAGCTCGCCGATGGCGCGGGGGGTGAGCCCGTCGCCACAGGTCTTGTCGCGCGGGAAGACCGCGGCGTCCACGAGCAGGGTCTCGAAGCCGGAGCGAGCCGCCCAGGAGGCGGCCGCGGAACCGGCGGGACCGGCACCGACGACGAGCACGTCGGTCTGGTCGGGGATCGGGTCGGGCACGGTCGGAATCCTCTCAGGAGCGTGGTTGCGGCCCAAACCCAGCACCTTCAGCGCACGGGGGCTCGACAGCAGCCGGAGTGAGGCGGCAGGTTGGGGGCTCGCGAATCGTCGAACTCGGAGGTCACGATGAAGCACCGGCCCAGCACCCGGCGCACCGCCGCCGCCACGCTCTCCCTCGGACTGTGCACCGCCGTGTGCACCGTGCTGGCCGCGCCGGCCCCGGCAGCCCCGGCCCCGGCCCCGGCGGCCCAGGGTTCCCGCACCGACACCAAGGTGCCCACCGCGGTGGGGCGCGGCGGCGCGGTCAGCACCGTCGACCCGGAGGCGACCCGCGCCGGGCTGCAGGTGCTCAAGGACGGCGGCAACGCGGTGGACGCGGCGGTGGCCGCAGCCGCGACCCTGGGCGTGACCGAGCCCTACAGCGCCGGCATCGGCGGGGGCGGCTACTTCGTGCTCTACGACGCGAAGTCCGGCAAGGTGCGCACCATCGACGGCCGCGAGACGGCGCCGGCCAAGATGCGCCGCGACGCCTTCATCGACCCCGCCACCGGCAAGCCGTGGAACTTCGCCCCGGAGCTGGTCACCAGCGGGGTGCGCGTCGGCGTGCCGGGCACGCTGGCCACCTGGGACAAGGCGCTGCGCAAGTGGGGCAGGTGGTCCCTGGGCGAGGCGCTGGCACCGGCCACCAAGGTCGCGCAGCGCGGCTTCATCGTGGACGAGACCTTCCACAACCAGACGACCGAGAACGCGGTCCGCTTCGGCGCGACCAAGGCCAGCAAGCGGCTGTGGCTGCCCGGCGGCTCGGCGCCCCGGGTCGGCTCGGTCTTCCGCAACCCCGACCTGGCCGCGACGTACCGCCAGATCGCCCGGGACGGCGTCTCGGCGTTCTACCAGGGGAAGATGGCCGGCGAGATCGTCCGCGCCGTCCGCGACCCCGACAAGACCCGGAGCACCGAGCTGCCGGTGCCGGCAGGCCGGATGACCCGCAAGGACCTCAAGGGCTACCAGGTGGCGCTGCAGCGGCCCACCCGAGTCGACTACCGCGGGTACGACGTCTACGGCATGGCCCCGTCCTCCTCCGGTGGCTCCACCGTCGGTGAGGCGCTCAACATCCTCGAGCGCTACGACCTGAGGTCGATGTCGGTGACCGACGCGCTGCACCACTACCTCGAGGCCAGCGCCCTGGCCTTCGCCGACCGCGGCAAGTACGTCGGCGACCCGGCGTACGTCGACGTCCCGCTCTCCGACCTGCTCAGCGACACGTTCGCCGCCGAGCGGGCCTGCGCGATCAAGCCCGGCGTGGCGCTGCCCAAGCCCACGGCTGCCGGCAACACGGCCAGCTACGACGGCAGCTGCAGCACGCCGGCGGCGCGCGGCGAGGCCGACGCGAACACCGAGAACCTCTCCACCACCAACCTGACGGTGGTCGACCGCTGGGGCAACGTCGTGGAGTACACCCTCACGATCGAGCAGACCGGCGGCTCCGGGATCACGGTGCCGGGACGCGGCTTCCTGCTCAACAACGAGCTGACCGACTTCTCAGTCGTCTACGACGCGAGCGACCCCAACCGGATCCAGCCGGGCAAGCGGCCGCGCTCGTCGATGTCGCCCACGATCGTGCTCAAGGACGGCCGTCCGTTCCTGGCACTCGGCTCCCCCGGTGGCTCCACGATCATCACCACGGTGCTGCAGACGCTGGTCAACCGGATCGACCTGGGCATGAGCATCGAGCAGGCGATCGCCGCGCCCCGGGTCTCGCCGCGCAACGGCGCCGAGACGGTCGCCGAGCCGGCGTTCGTCACCGCCTACGGAGCCGCGCTCAGCGGCTACGGCCACAAGCTGGTCGCGGCGGCCCCGCCGTCGTACCCGCAGAGCGAGATCGGCGCTGCCACCGCCATCGAGCTCTCCGGCACCAGGCGGCTGACCGCGGTCTCCGAGCCGACCCGTCGCGGCGGCGGGGCGGCCGGGGTGGTGACGCCGCGGCGCTGAGCCGCAGGCGGCTCAGACTCGGATCGCTGCCGGGATCCCGTCGCTGAAGACCTCGGGCTCCGGCGGCAGCGACTCCGAGAGGCCCAGCGCGTGCCTGGCTGCGCTCCAGGCCGCGGCGCAGGCGTCCAGCAGGTCGTCGACGGCATATCCCGGCCCCGCCGCCACCCGGGGCAGGGGGAAGCCCACGCTGCTCAGCGCCGCGCACCGGGCCTGCTCGCCCTCGGGCGTCCGCTTCCCGGCCAGCAGCGGCGCCCCCGTCATCCGGGCGAAGCAGAGCTCGGGGTGCACCTCGATCACCGGCACCCGGCGCGCCGCGGGGGCGCGCCGGGCGGCGCGGAGGTAGCCGTCGACGTCGAGCACCCGCTCCCGCAGCGCGTAGGACTGGGCGCCGGCGCCCAGCTCTCCGGAGGTGGCGGCCAGGTTCGCCTCCCGGGCCTCGGCGTAGCTCCCCGCCTGGTACGCCGCCCGGGTCAGGGTGGTGAACACCGAGCTGGCCTTGCCGGGCAGGGCGCCCCGGGCCAGCACGTCGGCCTGGCGTCGCCCGGAGTCGGGCAGCCCGATCGGGATGTCGACCGCGACCACGGCCACCTCGGCGGCCTCACGGGCCATCTCGACCAGCCCGGCCAGGGTCGGGGAGACCAGCACCCGGCACCTGCCCTGCGCCACCAGGGCCCCCACCCAGCCGCCCTTGCCGGCATCCACCCCGAGCACCGGTGGGGCGTCGACGAACCACGACGCCACCCGGGTCACCGCGCCCTGCTGCTCGAGCGCCTGCACCGCGCGCAGCGCGTCGCCCACGTCCAGTCCGTGCTGCTCCCCCAACGACGCCAGCCGCGAGACGAGGTCGGCGAGCTCGCGGGCGAGCGGAGGGGTGATGGCGGGCTCCATGCCGGTCATGGTGTCACGCCGCGCCAGCCGGCAAATGGCACGAGGGCCGGACCCCGCGTGATGCGGGATCCGGCCCTCGCCGGTGACTCTGGGGTGACCCGAGGTCAGTTCTGGTAGGAACCGAAGTCGAAGTCGTCCAGCGCGACGGCCTGGCCGGTGCCCTGGCCGAAGTCGTAGTCGTAGGAGTCGTAGCCGGTGACGGAGTACGCCGCGGCGCGGGCCTCCTCGGTCGGCTCCACCCGGATGTTGCGGTAGCGCTCCAGACCGGTGCCGGCCGGGATCAGCTTTCCGATGATCACGTTCTCCTTCAGACCCAGCAGCGAGTCCGAGCGACCGTGGATGGCCGCGTCGGTGAGCACCCGGGTGGTCTCCTGGAAGGAGGCCGCCGAGAGCCACGACTCGGTCGCCAGCGAGGCCTTGGTGATGCCCATGAGCTCGGCACGACCCGAGGCCGGCACGCCGCCCTCGGAGACCACGCGACGGTTCTCCTCCTCGAAGCGGGACCGGTCGACCAGGTCCGACGGCAGCAGGTTGGTCTCACCGGACTCGATGACCGTCACGCGACGGAGCATCTGGCGCACGATGATCTCGATGTGCTTGTCGTGGATCGACACGCCCTGGCTGCGGTACACCTGCTGGACCTCGTCGACGAGGTGCTGCTGCGCCTTGCGGATACCGAGGATGCGCAGCACCTCCTTCGGGTCCGGCGTACCGACGGTCAGCTGCTGGCCGACCTCGATGTGTTGGCCGTCGGCCACCGAGAGGCGGGACCTCTTGGAGACCGGGTACTCGACCGGCTCGGAGCCGTCGTCGGGGGTGACGATGACCTTGCGGGCCTTGTCGGTCTCCTCGATCTCCACTCGGCCGGCGGCCTCGGAGATCGGCGAGAGACCCTTGGGCTGACGCGCCTCGAAGAGCTCCACCACGCGGGGCAGACCCTGGGTGATGTCGTCCGCGGAGGCCACACCACCGGTGTGGAAGGTACGCATGGTCAGCTGCGTGCCGGGCTCACCGATGGACTGGGCGGCGATGATGCCGACCGCCTCACCGATGTCGACCAGCAGGCCGGTGGCCAGCGAGCGGCCGTAGCACTTGGCGCAGGTCCCGGTCTTGGCGTCGCAGGTCAGCACGGAGCGGACCTTGACGGTCTCGATCCCGGCAGCCACGAGCTCGCCGATCTTGACGTCACCCAGGTCCTCACCGGCGACGGCGAGGATCTCCCCGGTCTCGGGGTGGGCGATCTCGGTCGCCGCCGAGCGGGCGTACGCCGCGGTCTCGGCGTTCTCGTGCTTGACGACCGTGCCGTCCTCGCGACGCTCACCGATCTGCTTGGGCAGACCACGCTCGGTGCCGCAGTCCTCCTCGCGGATGATGACGTCCTGCGACACGTCGACCAGACGACGGGTCAGGTAGCCCGAGTCGGCCGTGCGCAGTGCGGTGTCGGCCAGACCCTTGCGGGCACCGTGGGTGGAGATGAAGTACTCCAGCACCGACAGGCCCTCGCGGAAGTTGGCCTTGATCGGGCGCGGGATGATCTCGCCCTTCGGGTTGGCCACCAGACCACGCATGGCGGCGACCTGACGGATCTGCATCATGTTTCCCGATGCGCCCGAGTCGACCATCATGTAGATGGGGTTGCGACGGTCGAAGTTCGCCTCCATCGCCTTGGCGACCTCGTTGGAGGCCTGCGTCCAGATCTCGATGAGCTCCTGGCGGCGCTCCTCGTCGGTGACCAGTCCACGCTCGAACTGCTTCTGCACCTTCTCCGCCTGGGCCTCGTAGCCCGACAGGATGGCCTTCTTGTCGTCCGGCGTGGTGACGTCGTCGATGGAGACCGTGACACCCGAGCGGGTCGCCCAGTG
Source organism: Nocardioides houyundeii (assembly GCF_002865585.1). Lineage (NCBI taxonomy): Bacteria > Bacillati > Actinomycetota > Actinomycetes > Propionibacteriales > Nocardioidaceae > Nocardioides > Nocardioides houyundeii. The sequence continues at coordinate 3,175,979 of NZ_CP025581.1, forward strand.
GAAGCCGGCGTCCTTCAGGGCGTCCAGGGACGCAGCGACCTCGACCTTGGTGTAGCGCTCGGCCAGGTCGTTGACGATCGCGCCCAGGGCCTTCTTGCCCACTTCGTAGTTCACGAAGGGGTAGTCGGCCGGCAGGGTGTCGTTGAACAGCGTGCGACCCAGCGTGGTGTCCAGGGTCAGCGAGCGCCCGGTCTCCCAGTCGCCGGCCGCCTCGTGGTCCAGCGGCGGGACGACGTCGGAGAGACGGATCTTGACCTTGCTCTGCAGGGTGATCTCGCCCCGGTCCAGGGCCATGATGGCCTCGGCCGGCGAGGAGAACGCCCGGCCCTCGCCGAGCTCGCCATCACGGTCGGTGGTGAGGAAGAACAGCCCGATGATCATGTCCTGGGTAGGCATGGTGACCGGTCGGCCGTCGGACGGCTTGAGGATGTTGTTGGTCGAGAGCATCAGGATCCGCGCCTCGGCCTGGGCCTCGGCCGACAGCGGCAGGTGCACCGCCATCTGGTCACCGTCGAAGTCGGCGTTGAACGCCGTGCAGACGAGCGGGTGGATCTGGATGGCCTTGCCCTCGATCAGCTGGGGCTCGAAGGCCTGGATGCCGAGTCGGTGCAGGGTGGGCGCACGGTTGAGCAGCACGGGGTGCTCGGTGATGACCTCTTCGAGGACGTCCCACACGACCGGCCGCGCCCGCTCCACCATCCGCTTGGCGGACTTGATGTTCTGGGCGTGGGACAGGTCGACCAGGCGCTTCATCACGAACGGCTTGAAGAGCTCCAGCGCCATCTGCTTGGGCAGACCGCACTGGTGCAGCTTCAGCTGCGGACCCGACACGATGACCGAACGGCCCGAGTAGTCCACGCGCTTGCCGAGCAGGTTCTGGCGGAAGCGACCCTGCTTGCCCTTGAGCATGTCCGAGAGCGACTTCAGCGGCCGGTTGCCCGGGCCGGTGACGGGGCGACCACGACGGCCGTTGTCGAACAGCGAGTCGACGGCCTCCTGGAGCATCCGCTTCTCGTTGTTGACGATGATCTCGGGGGCGCCGAGGTCGAGCAGCCGCTTGAGGCGGTTGTTCCGGTTGATCACCCGGCGGTACAGGTCGTTGAGGTCGGAGGTCGCGAAGCGGCCACCGTCCAGCTGCACCATCGGACGCAGGTCCGGGGGGATGACGGGAACGGCGTCCAGCACCATGCCGATGGGCTGGTTGCCGGTCTTGCGGAAGGCGTCGACGACCTTGAGGCGCTTGAGCGCACGGACCTTGCGCTGGCCCTTGCCGTTGGCGATGGTGTCGCGGAGCGACTCCACCTCACCCTCGATGTCGAAGTCCTGGAGGCGCTTCTGGATCGCCGTGGCGCCCATGTAGCCCTCGAAGTACTTGCCGAACCAGTTCTTCATCTCGCGGTAGAGGATCTCGTCGCCGAGCAGGTCCTGCACCTTGAGCGACTTAAACGTGCTCCAGATCTCCTCGAGACGAGCGAGCTCGTTCTCCGAGCGCTTGCGGATGGCGGCCATCTCGCGCTCGGCGCCGTCCTTGACCTTGCGGCGCTGGTCGGCCTTGGCACCCTCGGCCTCCAGGGCCTCCAGGTCCTCCTCGAACTTCTTGGCACGCTCCTCGATCATCGAGTCGCGGCGCTTCTCCAGCCGCTCGCGCTCCAGACCGATCTTGTTCTCCAGGGTGGACATGTCCTTGTGACGGGCGTCCTCGTCCACCGAGGTGATCATGTAGGCAGCGAAGTAGATGACCTTCTCCAGGTCCTTCGGCGCCAGGTCGAGCAGGTAGCCCAGTCGCGACGGGACACCCTTGAAGTACCAGATGTGGGTGACCGGAGCGGCGAGCTCGATGTGGCCCATGCGCTCACGACGCACCTTGGAGCGGGTCACCTCGACGCCGCAGCGCTCGCAGATGATGCCCTTGAAGCGGACACGCTTGTACTTGCCGCAGTAGCACTCCCAGTCCCGGGTGGGACCGAAGATCTTCTCGCAGAAGAGGCCGTCACGCTCGGGCTTGAGCGTGCGGTAGTTGATGGTCTCCGGCTTCTTGACCTCACCGTGGCTCCACGTGCGGATGTCATCCGCGGTGGCCAGGCCGATCCGAAGCTGGTCGAAGAAGTTCACGTCGAGCACGTTGGCTTCAATCCTTCGTTAGGTTCGCTGTTGTTCAAGGGGGACTGAGGGTGGCGGTGCGCGGCAGGGCCGCGCACCGCCTCACTGCTCAGACTTCTTCGACGGAGCTGGGCTCGCGCCGGGAAAGGTCGATGCCAAGCTCTTCGGCCGCGCGGAAGACGTCTTCCTCGGCGTCCTTCATCTCGATGGTGGAGCCGTCCTGGGACAGCACCTCCACGTTGAGGCAGAGCGACTGCATCTCCTTGATGAGCACCTTGAACGACTCGGGGATCCCGGAGTCGGGGATGTTCTCGCCCTTCACGATGGCTTCGTAGACCTTGACGCGGCCGGGCACGTCGTCGGACTTGATCGTCAACAGCTCCTGCAGGGCGTAGGCGGCGCCGTACGCCTCCATGGCCCAGACCTCCATCTCACCGAAGCGCTGGCCACCGAACTGGGCCTTACCGCCGAGCGGCTGCTGGGTGATCATCGAGTAGGGGCCGGTGCTGCGCGCGTGGATCTTGTCGTCCACGAGGTGGTGCAGCTTGAGGATGTACATGTAGCCGACCGAGACCGGCTCCGGGAACGGCTCGCCGGAACGGCCGTCGAACAGGTTGGCCTTTCCGGTCGCGTCGATCATCCGCACACCGTCGCGCGTGGGGTACGTGGCACCGAGCAGGCCGGTGATCTCGTCCTCGCGCGCGCCGTCGAAGACCGGCGTGGCGACCTTGCGGCCGGGCGCGCTCTTCTCGGCGTGGATCGACATGAGCCGGTCCTTCCACTCCGCCGAGCCACGGTCGTCGTGCAGGTCCAGGTCCCAGCCCTGCTTGGCGAGCCAGCCCAGGTGGAGCTCCAGGATCTGGCCGATGTTCATCCGTCGCGGCACACCCAGGGGGTTCAGCACGACGTCGACCGGCGTGCCGTCCTCCATGAAGGGCATGTCCTCGACCGGGAGGATCTTGGCGATGACGCCCTTGTTGCCGTGGCGACCGGCGAGCTTGTCACCCACCGAGATCTTGCGCTTCTGGGCGACGTAGACGCGCACCAGCTGGTTGACGCCCGGGGGCAGCTCGTCGCCGTCCTCGCGGTCGAACACGCGGACGCCGATGACCGTGCCGGACTCACCGTGCGGCACCTTCATCGAGGTGTCGCGCACCTCGCGCGCCTTCTCACCGAAGATCGCACGGAGCAGGCGCTCCTCCGGGGTCAGCTCGGTCTCGCCCTTGGGGTGACCTTGCCGACCAGGATGTCCCCGGTCGTGACCTCGGCGCCGATGCGGATGATCCCGCGCTCGTCGAGGTCGGCCAGACCCTCCTCGGAGATGTTCGGGATGTCCCGGGTGATCTCCTCCGGGCCGAGCTTGGTGTCGCGGGCGTCGACCTCGTGCTCCTCGATGTGGATCGAGGTGAGGACGTCCTCCTGCACCAGGCGCTGGCTGAGGATGATGGCGTCCTCGTAGTTGTGACCCTGCCACGGCATGAAGGCCACCAGCAGGTTCGTGCCCAGCGCCATCTCGGCGTTGTCGGTGCACGGACCGTCGGCGATCGGCGAGCCGACCTCGAGCCGGTCACCCTCGCTGACCAGCGGACGCTGGTTGATGCAGGTGCCCTGGTTGGAGCGCTTGAACTTCGCCAGCCGGTAGGTCTGGTAGGTGCCGTCGTCGTTCATGGTCTCGATCGAGTCGGCGGAGACCGACTTGACCACACCGGCGTTCTCGGCCACGACCACGTCGCCGGCGTCGACCGCGGCGCGGTACTCCATGCCGGTGCCGACCAGGGGGCTGTCGCTGGTGATCAGCGGCACCGCCTGGCGCTGCATGTTGGCACCCATCAGGGCCCGGTTAGCGTCGTCGTGCTCCAGGAACGGGATCAGCGCGGTGGCGACCGACACCATCTGGCGCGGGGAGACGTCCATGTAGTCCACGTCGCCGGCGAGGATCTCGGAGACCTCACCGCGCTTCTGGCGGACCAGGACGCGCTCCTCGACGAACTTGTCGTTCTCGTCCAGCGGCGCGTTCGCCTGGGCGATGACGTAGCGGTCCTCGTCGTCGGCGGTCAGGTAGTGGATCTCGGTGGTCACCGAGCCGTCCACCACCTTGCGGTACGGCGTCTCGACGAAGCCGAAGGGGTTGATCCGACCGTAGGAGGCCAGCGAGCCGATCAGGCCGATGTTCGGGCCTTCAGGGGTCTCGATGGGGCACATGCGGCCGTAGTGCGACGGGTGCACGTCGCGGACCTCCATGCCGGCGCGGTCACGGGAGAGACCACCGGGGCCCAGCGCGGAGAGGCGACGCTTGTGCGTCAGTCCCGCGATCGGGTTGGTCTGGTCCATGAACTGCGAGAGCTGCGAGGTGCCGAAGAACTCCTTCAGCGCCGCGACCACGGGACGGATGTTGATCAGGGACTGCGGCGTGATGGCCTCGACGTCCTGGGTCGTCATCCGCTCGCGGACCACTCGCTCCATGCGCGCCAGGCCGGTGCGGAGCTGGTTCTGGATCAGCTCGCCCACGGTGCGCATGCGGCGGTTGCCGAAGTGGTCGATGTCGTCGGCCTGGACCTTGATCGGCTTGTCGTCCGAGCCGATCACCACGTTGCCCTCGGCGTCGGTCAGGTCGACCGGGTCGGCGGGGGCACCGCTGGCGTGCAGCTGCACGATGTAGCGGATCGCGGCCACGATGTCCTGGATGGTCAGGTTCTGGTGGTCGAAGGCCTCGGTCAGGCCGAGCTTCTTGTTGATCTTGTAGCGACCGACCTTGGCCAGGTCGTAGCGCTTGGGGTTGAAGTAGTAGTTCTTCAACAGCGTCAGCGCGGCCTCGCGCGTGGGCGGCTCGCCCGGGCGGAGCTTGCGGTAGATGTCGAGGAGGGCGTCGTCCGGACCCTGGGTGTTGTCCTTCTCCTCGGTCAGCTGGATCGACTCGTACTGACGCAGGTCGGCCATCACGGCCTCGTAGTCGTACGGCTCGCCCTCGTAGCCCTCTTCGTTGGCCAGCGCCTGCAGGGCCTTGAGGAGGACGGTCACGTTCTGCTTGCGCTTGCGGTCAAGGCGTACGCCGACCAGGTCGCGCTTGTCGATCTCGAACTCCAGCCAGGCGCCGCGCGAGGGGATGACCTTCGCGGTGTAGATGTCCTTGTCGGACGTCTTGTCGGCGGCGCGCTCGAAGTAGGCGCCCGGCGAGCGGACCAGCTGGGAGACCACGACACGCTCGGTGCCGTTGATGATGAAGGTGCCCTTGCGGGTCATCATCGGGAACTCGCCCATGAAGACCGTCTGGGCCTTGATCTCGCCGGTCGTGTTGTTCATGAACTCGGCCGAGACGTAGAGGGGGCGCGAGAAGGTGAAGTCCTTCTCCTTGCACTCCTCCTCGGTGTACTTGGGGTCGACGAAGACCGGGTTCTCGAAGGACAGCGACATCGTGTCGTTGAAGTCCTCGATCGGGGAGATCTCCTCGAAGATCTCCTGCAGGCCCGACTTCTCGGAGACGTCCTCGCCGGCTGCCTTGCGGGCGGCGACGACCTCGTCCCACTTCTCGTCGCCGATCAGCCAGTGGAAGCTGTCGGTCTGGAGGGCCAGGAGAGGGGGAACCTCGAGAGGCTCCTTGATCTTTGCAAAAGAGGTGCGACGGGAGTTAACAGCGGAGCTGCGCGCGGCCAAGGTGCGTCCTTCGAATCATCGCTGAAGGTGAAGAGGCGCCGCCCACCACTACAACACCCTTCCGGGCAGGGTGTGAGCATTTGAGAGCAGACGCAAAGAAGGAGCCTAGCGCAAATCTAGGCGCGCGACAAACCGTCACGAGCGGCCTGCTCCGATGGAGGGGCCGTGCTGCCGACGATGATGACCCGCCGGCGAGCGAAGGTCAAGCGCATCGGCGTTTCGCCGTGCAAAGACCGAAGGCGGCCACCCCGGTGGGGTGACCGCCTTCGGCGTGTGCCTGTGCAGGCTCGACTAGCGAGAGGTCACTTGAGGGTGACGGTCGCGCCGGCGCCCTCGAGGGCTTCCTTGGCCTTCTCGGCCGCAGCCTTGTCGACCTTCTCGAGGATCGCCTTGGGGGCGCTCTCCACGAGCTCCTTGGCCTCCTTGAGACCGAGGGAGGTCAGGGCGCGCACCTCCTTGATGACGTTGATCTTCTTCTCGCCAGCGGCCTCGAGGACGACGTCGAACTCGTCCTGCTCGGCGGCGGCCTCGCCACCAGCGGCACCACCGGCAGCCGGGGCGGCGGCCACGGCGACGGGGGCGGCGGCGGTGACGCCGAAGGTGTCCTCGAACTGCTTCACGAACTCGGAGAGCTCGATGAGGGTCATCTCCTTGAACGCGTCAAGGAGCTCGTCGGTGCTGAGCTTCGCCATGGTGGCGGTTCCTTCCATTCGGTGGTCGGTCCGGGGTTGCGGAGCCGACCTGGGGTTTCAGGTGGTGACCGACGACTGGGGTCAGGCGTCGGTGGACTCGGTGGTCTCCTCGGCGACCTCCGCGGTGGCGGGGGCCTCCTCGGACGACTCCGGGGTCTCCTCAGCAGCGGACTCAGCCGGCGTACCGGCACCACCTGCGAGGATCGAGGGGTCCTGCTCGGCCTTCGCCTGCAGGGCGCCGGCGAGCCGGGCAGCCTGCGCGAGCGGGGCGTTGAGCAGGTAGACGGCCTGGCTGAGGGAGGCGAGCATCGCGCCCGCCATCTTGCCCAGGAGCACCTCACGCGACTCGAGGTCGGCGAGCTTGCCGATCTCCACCGCGTCCAGGGGCTTGCCGTCCAGAACTCCACCCTTGATGACAAGGGCGGGGTTTGCCTTGGCAAAGTCACGCAGACCCTTCGCCGCCTCGACCACGTCGCCGTTGATGAAGGCGATGGCGGTCGGGCCGGTGAGGAGGTCGTCGAAGCCTTCGATTCCCACCTCGGTGGCGGCAATCTTGGCCAGCGTGTTCTTGACCACGGCGTAGTTGGCGTTCTCGCCGAGGGAGCGCCGCAGGTCCTGCAGCTGCTTCACGGTGAGACCGCGGTACTCGGTCAGCACAGCGCCGGCGGAACCGTTGAACGACTCAACGATCTCCGCGACGGCTGCAACCTTCTCTGGCCGCGCCATGGGTCTCCTTCCGGACTACGCTCGAAGACTGTCGGCTCGGCCCGGGAAATGACGAACGCCCCGGGCACAGGCCCAGGGCGTGGTCCGGATCTCTCCGGCTGCTCTGAAGCACCTGCGCTGGTCGTCCGTCTCGCGGAACCTTCGATCGGCCTCCACGGATGGAGAGTCGATCACCGGCGGTCTCTGGTTACGAGAAGCAACTGTAGGCACCCGGGGCGCGATCACCAAATCCGCTCCCGGACCGCTGGCGACCCCGGCGGATTCCGCCCCGCGCCCGGGAGCATTGTGCTCCAATTCGGGGATGGACCCGCTGCTGACCCCACTCCACCAGGTGCTCGACCGGGTGGACAGCCGACTGCTGGCGCCCGAGAGCGACGTACGCATCTGGTCCACCGGGTTCCCCCTCCTGGACGACGCCCTGGGCGGCGGCCTGCGGGCCGGCGCGCTCAACCTGCTGGCCGGCTCCCAGGGCGAGGGCAAGACGACGTTCGCGCTCCAGATCGCCCGCAGCGTCGCGGGCAGCGGGCGGCCGGTGCTCTTCTTCTCCTTCGAGCTCGAGGCTGAGGCCCTGCTGCAGAAGGTGATCGCCGCGGAGGCGGCCGATCTCGGCGTCGAGAGCCCGATCTCGGTCTACCAGGTCCGGGCCGCCTTCGAGGGGACCGACGAGATGACCGGCGGGCTGCTGGAGCGGCTGGGCCGCTACCCCGGCGGCGCCGACGCGCTGGAGAGGGTCGCCGGCTACGCGCCGAGCATGCTGATCCACCGCTCCACCACGACCCACACCAACCTCGACGTGATCGCCGCGTCGGTCAAGGACGTGCTCAGCGAGGTCGGCGAGCCCCCGCTGGTCGTCGTCGACTACCTGCAGAAGGTGCGGCCCGGGCAGCAGCTCGACGAGGAGGCCGCCGTCACCCAGGTCACCGAGCGCCTCAAGGACATCGCGATCGAGTTCGAGTGCCCGGTGCTCGCCATCTCCGCCAGCGACCGAGCGGGCCTGGAGCCGGGCATGCGGATGCGGGCCCGCAACATGAAGGGGTCCACCGCCCTGGCGTACGAGGCGGACGTGGTGCTGATCCTGGCCAACAAGGCCGACATCGTGGCGCGCCACCACCTGATGTACTCGGCCAACAACGGCGAGCACTTCAAGACGTGGTCGGTGCTGACGGTGGAGAAGAACCGGTCCGGGCGCACCGGGGCCGAGGTCGAGTTCCGCAAGGACTTCGCCTCGGGCCGCTTCCTCTCCGACGGCCACGTGGTCAGCGAGAAGCTGGTCGACGAGCGCGTCTTCACCGAGTAGCCCCCGGACGACGAAGGCCGGCCACCCTCGTGGGGTGGCCGGCCTTCCGCGTGCTGCAGGTGGTGCTCAGCCCTGGGCGTCGTCCTCGACCGCAACGTTCTTGGTGCGGTTGGGGTCGACCTGGATGCCGGGGCCCATCGTGGTGGAGACGGTGACCTTGCGGATGTAGCGGCCCTTGGAGCTGGCCGGCTTGAGCCGCAGCACCTCCTCCAGCGCCGCCGCGTAGTTCTCCGCCAGCTGGGTCTGGGAGAACGAGGCCTTGCCGATGATGAAGTGCAGGTTGGCGTGACGGTCCACGCGGAACTCGATCTTGCCGCCCTTGATCTCGGTGACGGCCTTGGCCACGTCGGGGGTCACGGTGCCGGTCTTCGGGTTCGGCATCAGGCTGCGCGGGCCGAGGACGCGGCCGAGGCGACCGACCTTGCCCATCATGTCGGGCGTCGCGACGACGGCGTCGAAGTCGAGCCAGCCGCCGTTGACCTTCTCGATGAGCTCGTCGCCACCGACGAAGTCGGCGCCGGCCTCACGGGCGGCCTCCGCCTTGTCGGCCACGGCGAACACCAGGACCCGGGCGGTCTTGCCGGTGCCGTGGGGCAGGTTGACCGTGCCGCGGACCATCTGGTCGGCCTTGCGGGGGTCGACACCGAGTCGCATGACGACGTCGAGGGTCTCGTCGAACTTCTTCTTGCTGTTGTCCTTGGCGATGGTGATCGCCTTCAGGGGAGCGTAGAGCTCGTCCTTGTCGAACTTCTCTGCCGCTGCACGGTAGGTCTTGCTGCGCTGCATGTCTGGTACTCGATTCTAATCCAGTGTGGTCGATGAGCCAGCGCGGCTCTGCCACGGGGTGTCGATCAGGGGGCCTCGGGCGAGGTGATCAGGGAGTGGTGATGCCCATGGAGCGGGCGGTGCCCTCGACGATCTTCATGGCCGCCTCGAGGTCGTTGGCGTTGAGGTCGGGCAGCTTGGTCGTCGCGATCTCGCGCACCTGGTCCTTGGTCAGCTTGCCGACCTTCTCCTTGTGCGGGACACCCGAACCCTTCTTCAGGCCGGCAGCCTTCTTGATGAGCTCCGCGGCAGGCGGGGTCTTGGTGATGAACGTGAACGAGCGGTCCTCGTAGATGGTGATCTCGACGGGGACGACGTTGCCACGCATCGACTCGGTCTGCGCGTTGTAGGCCTTGCAGAACTCCATGATGTTCACACCGTGGGGACCCAGGGCGGTACCGACCGGCGGAGCCGGGGTGGCCGCGCCGGCCTGCAGCTGCACCTTGACCAGTGCGGCGATCTTCTTCTTGGGAGGCATGTCTTATTCGATCCTTTGTGGTTCGTACGTCGTGGTCTTGTCGAGCTGGACGGAAGTGCTCCCGCCGCGCTCTGCCACCTGGGTGTTGCGGTGCTGCTGGTGCTCGAGCCTCAGACCTTCTGGATCTGGCTGAAGCTGAGCTCGACCGGGGTCTCCCGGCCGAAGATCTCGACGAGGGCCTTGACCCTCTGGGACTCGGCGTTGATCTCGGTGATCGTGGCGTGCAGGGTGGCGAACGGACCGTCCACCACCATGACCGAGTCGTCGACGTCGAAGTCGGCGACCTCCACCGGCTTCTTGCTGGCGGACGTGCCACCGGCCGGGCGACCGCCCGCGGCGGCCTCGGCCTCGGCCTCGGCGACGGCCACGGCGCTGGGGGCCAGCATGGCCTCGACCTCGCTCATGGACAGCGGCACCGGGTTGTGGCTGTGGCCGACGAAGCCGGTCACCGACGGCGTGTGGCGCACCGCGGACCAGGACTCGTCGGTGAGGTCCATGCGGACCAGGACGTAGCCCGGCAGCACCGTGCGGGTGACCATCTTGCGCTGGCCGTTCTTGATCTCGGCCACCTCTTCGGTGGGGACCACGATCTCGTGGATGTACTCACCCATGTCGAGGGCCTGGATGCGGTTCTCCAGGTTGGCCTTGACGCGCTTCTCCATGCCGGAGTAGGTGTGCACCACGAACCAGTCGCCGGGCTTGGCCCACAGCTCGCGCCGGAACTGCTCCAGGGGGTCGTTCTCGTCGACCTCGTCGGCCTCGGCCTCCCCGTCCTCGTCCGAGGCCTCGCCGTCCTCGTCCGAGGCCTGAGCGTCGTCGCCGGCCTCGGAAGCCGTCTCGACGGTCTCGTCGCTCGCCGTCTCGTCGGTGGCGTCACCCTCGGTGGGGTCGATCGTCTCGAGCTCGGCCTCGTCGGCCTCGATCGAGTCGTTGTGCTCAGACACGCGCTGCTCCGATTAGTTGGTGTTGCTTGAGGATGTCGGTGAAGGACCGGTCAGAGCTGGTCGCCGCCGGTGAAGACCGCGAAGACGAGCTTTCCGAAAGCGAGGTCCAGGACCGAGACCAGCGTCATCATCACCACGACGAACACCATCACCACGATGAAGTAGGTGATCAGCTGCTGCTGCGTCGGCCACACGACCTTGCGGAGCTCGGCGATGACCTGGCGGAGGAACTCCACCGGGCTGGTACGCCGGGTGGTGTCCTTGCCACCGCGCGGCTCCTGGGCCGCCTTGGTGTCCGACACGTTGACCCCTCCATCGCGTTGCTGACCATTGTGCACGGGTGTCGTGCATAGGTGTGACTTGTTCGTCGGTCTTGCAGGGCACGAGGGACTTGAACCCCCAACCTTCGGTTTTGGAGACCGATGCTCTGCCAGTTGAGCTAGTGCCCTCCGGTACGCCCCCCACCTTGCCATGCCACCAAGGCCGAGCCTTTTGGGCGGGCAGGGCAGAGCATGTGGGTGAACCACCAGTCGAGGAGTGTACGCCGCCGCGGGAGCCTGAGTCCAAACGCCTACGATGTGCCGCATGAGCAAGTCTGCCTCCCAGCCCCAGTCCACCGGCACCCCGCGCGAGCGCCGGGTGTCCCGACGCGTCGGCGCCATCGCCGAGTCCGCCACGCTGAAGGTGGACTCCAAGGCCAAGGCGCTGAAGGCCGAGGGCCGCCCGGTCATCGGGTTCGGTGCCGGCGAGCCGGACTTCCCGACCCCGGACTACATCGTCGAGGCCGCCGTGCAGGCCTGCCGCGATCCCAAGAACCACCGTTACACCCCCGCCGGCGGGCTGCCGGAGCTCAAGCAGGCCATCGTGGACAAGACCCTGCGCGACAGCGGCTACCAGGTCGAGCCCGCCCAGGTGCTGGTGACCAACGGCGGGAAGCAGGCCATCTACCAGGCGTTCGCGGCGATGCTCGACCCGGGCGACGAGGTGATCGTCCCGGCGCCGTACTGGACGACGTACCCGGAGGCGATCGCGCTGGCCGGCGGCGTCCCGGTGCCGGTGCTGGCCGACGAGACCCAGGACTACAAGGTCACCGTCGACCAGCTCGAGGCGGCGCGCACCGAGCGCACCAAGGTGCTGCTGTTCGTCTCGCCCTCCAACCCGACCGGCGCGGTCTACACCTCCGAGGAGATCCGCGCCATCGGCGCCTGGGTGGAGTCCCACGACCTGTGGGTGCTGACCGACGAGATCTACGAGCACCTGGTCTACGACGGCGTCGACACCGGCTCGATGCCGGTGCTGTGCCCCGAGCTGGCCGACAACTGCGTCGTGGTCAACGGCGTCGCCAAGACGTACGCGATGACCGGCTGGCGCGTGGGCTGGGTGATCGGCCCGAAGGACATCATCAAGGCCGCCGGCAACCTGCAGTCGCACGCCACCTCCAACGTCGCCAACGTCTCCCAGCGTGCGGCCATCGCCGCGGTGGAGGGCGACCTGGCCGCGGTGGAGGAGATGAAGACGGCCTTCGACCGGCGGCGCAAGAAGATCGTGGAGATGCTCAACAAGATCGACGGCGTGCTGTGCCCCACGCCCCAGGGCGCCTTCTACGCCTACCCCTCGGTCAAGGGACTGCTCGGCCGCGAGTACGACGGCACGGTGATCGACTCCTCCGCCGAGCTCGCCGAGTACATCCTGGACAAGGCGGAGGTGGCGGTGGTGCCGGGCGAGGCGTTCGGCTCGCCCGGCTACCTGCGCCTGTCCTACGCGCTGGGCGACGACGACCTGGTCGAGGGCGTCTCTCGGATGCAGAGGCTCTTCTCCTGAACCTCGGACCCCAGACCCCACCAGCCCGCGGGGCCGCAGCAGCGGCACCGCGGGACCTGCTGACGCTGCCCAAGGCCCACCTGCACCTGCACTTCACCGGGTCGATGCGGCACGGCACCCTGCTGGAGCTGGCGGAGCGGGACGGCATCGCGCTGCCGGACTCGCTGGTCTCCGGCTGGCCCCCGGAGCTCTCGGCGGCCGACGAGAAGGGCTGGTTCCGCTTCCAGCGGCTCTACGACGTGGCGCGGTCGGTGCTGCGCACCGAGGGCGACGTCCGGCGGCTGGTGCGCGAGGCCGCCGAGGACGACGTACGTGACGGCGGCCGCTGGCTGGAGATCCAGGTGGACCCCAGCGGGTACGCCGCACGCTTCGGCGGGATCACCGCCTTCACCGAGCTGGTGCTCGACGCGGTCGCCGAGGCCTCGCGCGAGACCGGGCTGGGGATGGCGCTGGTGATCGCGGCCAACCGCACCCGGCACCCGATGGACGCCCGCACCCTGGCCCGCCTCGCCGCGGCGTACGCCGGTCGCGGCGTGGTGGGCTTCGGGCTCTCCAACGACGAGCGCCGGGGACGCACCGACGAGTTCGCGCCGGCGTTCCGGATCGCCCGCCGGGCCGGGCTGACGCTGGTGCCGCACGGCGGCGAGCTGCGCGGCCCCGGTCACGTCACGACCTGCCTCGACGAGCTGCACGCCGACCGCCTGGGCCACGGCATCCGGGCGGTGGAGGACCCCCGCGTGCTGGAGCGCGTCGTGGCCAGCGGCGTGGCCCTGGAGGTCTGCCCGGTCTCCAACGTGGCCCTGGGGGTCTACTCCGACCTCACCTCGGTGCCGCTCCCCCAGCTGCTCGAGGCGGGGGCGACGGTCGCGCTCGGTGCGGACGACCCGCTGCTGTTCGGCTCCCAGCTCGCCGGCCAGTACGCCACCATGCGGGCCGCCCACGACCTCAGCGACACCCAGCTCGCCCGGCTGGCCCGGATGTCGATCGAGGCCTCCCAGGCACCCGCGGACCTGAAGGCCTCGGTGGCCGGGGAGATCGACGCCTGGCTGGCCTCGGGTGCCGACTAGAGCGAGGCGCCGACCAGCACCGGCTCGTTGACCAGCCGGACCCCGTAGGCCCGCTCGACACCGTCGCGCACCTCCCTGGCCAGCACCAGCAGGTCGGCGGTGCTGGCCTGCCCGCGGTTGGTCAGGGCCAGCGTGTGCTTGGTGGACAGGCTCACCCGGCCGCCGGTGGCGGCGGGGCTGTGCCCCTTGCTGAAGCCGGCGTGCTCGATCAGCCAGGCGGCACTGGTCTTGACCCGTCCGTCGGGCTGGGGCCAGCGGGGGGCGTCCTCGGGCAGCCCCGCGGCCTCGGCCGGGTCGAGCAGCGGGTTGGTGAAGAACGAGCCCGCGCTCCAGGTGTCGTGGTCGCCCGCGTCGAGCACCATGCCCTTGCCCCGGCGCAGGGCCAGCACCGTCCGGCGTACGTCGGCCAGCGGGGCGCGGTCCCCCACCTGGACCTCGAGCCCCCGGGCGAGCTCGGCGTACCCGACCGGAGCCGACAGGGTCGCCAGTGGCAGCTGGAAGGTCACCTCGAGGACGAGGTAGCGCTCGGGCTCGGCCTTGAACCGGCTGTGCCGGTAGGAGAACCCGCAGTCGGCGGCGGCGAAGGTCCGCTGGCGCCCCTCGACCCGGTCCCAGGTGCGGACCGAGGCGATGGTCTGGGCCACCTCGGCACCGTAGGCACCGACGTTCTGCACCGGGGTGGCACCCACGGACCCCGGGATGCCCGAGAGCGCCTCCAGGCCGCTCCAGCCCGAGGCCACCGCGCGCGCCACCAGCGCGTCCCAGTCCTCCCCGGCCGCCACCCGCACCATCCCTCCCCCGCAGGCCGTCGCGTCGTCCTCGACGTCGGAGACCACACCGGTGGTCGCCACGTGCACCACCCGCCCGTCGAAGCCCTCGTCGGCCACCACCAGGTTGGAGCCGCCGGCCACCAGGAGCACCGGGACCCCGCGCTGGTCGGCCTCGGCCACCGCCGCCACCAGGGCGGCCTCGTCGGTCGCCTCGACGAACTCGGCCGCCGGGCCGCCCAGGCGCAGCGTGGTGTGGTCGCGCAGCAGCACCGGCGCACTCCTCGGGGTGGTCACGGCTGCGGTGCTCGCAGCACCGCTCGGGGCATGCCCAGCACCTTCTGGCCCGCAGAGCTGACCACCAGGGCGAGCGTGAGCCGGGCGGCGTCCCCGTCGACCTCGACCTGCTTGACGGTGCCCGCCACCTCGACCTCGGCACCGCCCTCGGCCGGCACCACCACCGGCTGGGTGAACTTGCACCCCAGCTCCAGCACCTCGGCACCGGGCACCCACTCGGCGACCGCCCGGGCGACCAGCGCCATGGTGAACATCCCATGCGCGATCACCCCGGGCAGACCCACGCTCAGCGCGACCTGCTCGTCGGAGTGGATGGGGTTGTGGTCGCCGCTGGCCTCCGCGTAGCGCAGCAGGTCCGCGCGGGTGACGGTGAAGGTGCGCGGGGCCAGGGCCGAGCCCTGCTCCAGCGCGCTCATCGGCCGGCCTCCGGCCCGCCATGGACCCCGCGGTGCACCAGGGTGGCCGAGGTGGTGCACACCAGGTCGCCGGCCGAGTCGGTGACGTCGCTGGCGGTGCCGATGATGTCGTTGCCACCGATCCGGCGCAGGCTCCGCACCGTCAGGGCGGCGCTCAGCACGTCGCCCGGGACGACGGGGCGCTGGTAGGCGAACCGCTGCTCGCCGTGCACGATCCGGTGCAGCTCGAGGCCCTCCGCGGCCAGGAAGCCCTGCATCGCGTCGAAGGCGAGCACGATCGGGAAGGTGGCGGGGGCGGGGCCGCCGTCGTAGCGGGCACCCGTGGTGGCGGCGAAGGCGGCCACGGCCTCGGCGGTCACGGCGTACGGCTCGGTGGGCGGGAAGCTGCGTCCCACCAGGGACTCGTCGAGAGGCATGTCAGCCAAAATAGCGACCGACCCGCCCGAGTTCTCGGACGGGTCGGTGACGACGCTCGGCGGGCGGTAGCCCGCGGTGAGGATCGAAGGAGCTCAGCGGGTCTCGCGGTGCGCGGTGTGCGTGCGGCAGCGCGGGCAGAACTTCTTCATCTCCATGCGGTCGGGGTCGTTGCGACGGTTCTTCTTGGTGATGTAGTTGCGCTCCTTGCAGTCCACGCACGCAAGCGTGATCTTGGGGCGAACGTCAGAGCTCTTGCTGGCCACGGGAAGTCCTTCGTCGAATGCTTACGTGCAGTGCGGTACCGGGTAACTCCGGCTGGGGTGCTGCCTGATCATCGTGCCTGTTGCTGATTCACATCTCGTAGCGAGGGCGGGACTCGAACCCGCGACACCACGATTATGAGTCGTGTGCTCTAACCACCTGAGCTACCCCGCCACCGGGTGAGCACGCACCCACAAGAGTACGGACTCGTCCCAGAGCCCCTTTACGGAATCGAACCGTAGACCTTCTCCTTACCATGGAGACGCTCTGCCGACTGAGCTAAAGGGGCAACAGCGGAAGACAATACACACGCCCCCGGGCAGGCGTGAAATCGGCTCCCCAAAGGCCTGCGAACTTGCCTTCTCAGTCCTGGATCCGAGGCCACGGATGGGCCTCCTCCAGGGCGTAGGACAGGCCCAGCAGGAGCGCCTCCTGACCCCGTCCGGCACCCAGCTGCATGCCCTGGGGCAGGCCTTGCGAGGTGGTTGCCAGGGGGAGGCTGACGGCCGGCTCGCCGGTGGCGTTCTGCAGCGGCGTGAAGGCCACCCAGTCCATCATCCGGTCGATGATCTCCTCGTAGTCCCGGGTCGGGTCCAGGTGCCCCACCAGGGGCGTCGCGGTGGCCAGCGTCGGCGTCAGGGTGACGTCGTACTTGGCGTAGTGGCGGCGCGAGACCAGCTCGGAGCCGGCCATCACCGCGGTGGCCAGCGGCAGCTTGTGCAGGTTGCGCTCACAGTGCCTGGCCAGCCCCAGGGTGAGGTTGTCGAGCTTGCTGGGGTCCCAGCTCTCGCCGTGGGTCCGCTTGCCGGTGCGGACCAGGAAGAGCGAGAGCATCGACCAGTAGAGCAGGAAGTGGTCGGCGAAGGAGTCCGGCACGGGCGGGTCGATGTGCTCGACCCGGTGCCCCATCGCCTCGAGCCGGGCGGCGGTCTTCAGCGTCAGCTCGCGCACCTCCGGGGTCGAGCTGCGGCCCACCCCCTCGGTGACCACCGCGATGCGCAGCGGGCGGCGCAGCGGCTCGGTCACGTCGCCCACCGGCGCCAGCCGGGGGTTGCGGTAGATCCGCTCGGACTCGCGCAGGAAGGCCGCGGTGTCGCGCACGGTGCGGCTCAGCACGCCGTCGGCGACGATCCGCACCGGCATGCTGCGGCTGAGCTTGTCCTGCGGGACCCGGTCCCGGGTGGGCTTGAGCCCGACCAGGCCGTTGACGGCCGCCGGGATCCGGATCGAGCCACCGCCGTCGTTGGCGTGCGCCAGCGGCACCGCGCCGGCGGCGACCAGGGCCGCCGAGCCCGCGGAGGAGGCGCCGGCGTAGTGGTCGTGGTGCCAGGGGCTGCGCACCGGACCCATCCGGGGGTGGTCGACGGCGCCGGAGAAGCCGAACTCGGAGAGCCGCGACTTGCCGATCGGGATGACGCCGGTGGCCAGGAACATCCGCGCGAAGTCGCCGTCGGCCTGCGCCGGGGGCGAGACGAAGGCGTCCGTGCCCTGCTGGGTCGGCACGCCGGCGAGGTCGGCGTTGTCCTTGACCACCGTGGGGATGCCCGAGAAGAACCCGCCGCGGGGGTCGCGGGCCCGCGCCCGGGCCTGGTCGAAGAGCTCGACGGCCAGGGTGCCCAGGGTCTGGTCCACCACGCTGGTCCGCGCGATCGCGGCCTCGACGAGCTCGGTCACCGAGACCTCTCCCGAGCGCAGCATCGCGACCAGCGCTACCGCGTCGTGGTCCAGCAGGGCGTCGTCGGCAAAGGCATGCAGTCGGCTCATGCCCGCTCACGTTACCCCTCAGTAGCCGTGCGGAAACCCCGATGTCTAGCCGAGCACCAGCAGCACCAGCGGCAGGACCAGGCTGGTGGCCAGGGCGGACAGGCCCATGGACAGTCCGGAGAACGCGCCCTCGACCTCGTCGTCGGCCAGCGCCCGGGAGGTGCCGATGCCGTGGGACGAGGCCCCGATGGCGAGGCCGCGGGCACGCGGGTCGCGGACCCGGGCGAGGGTGAGCACCAGCGGCCCGGCCACGGCGCCGAGGATGCCGGCGATGATGGTGACCACCGCGGTCAGCGCCGGGAGGCCGCCGAAGTGCGTCGAGAGGGCGATCGAGACCGGGGTGGTGGCCGCCTTGGGTGCCATCGTCAGGGCCAGCTCCTCCCCGCCGCCGAGCGCGGTCACCAGCAGGTACGCCGAGGCGATGGAGACCGCCGCGCCCAGTGGGACGGCCACCAGCATCGGGACGGCGACGCCACGCAGCCGACGTACCTGGCGGTGCAGCGGCACCGCGAGCGCCACGGTGGCGGGGCCCAGCCAGAAGTTGATCAGCCCGCTCCCCCCGGCGTACGCCGCGTAGTCGATGTCCAGCAGCGAGATCGCCGCGGCCGTCACCACGATCGCCACCAGCACCGGCTGGACGGCCGGGTGGCCGCCGGTGCGGTCCCGCAGCGCCTGGCCCACGCGGTAGCCGACCAGGGTCAGCAGCACCATGAACAGCGGGGACTCCACGACCTGCCTCATCGCGGTCCGCCGTCGGTGCGCCGGGCCAGCAGCGAGACGCACCAGCCCACGGTGAGCAGCCCCGCCAGCCAGGAGCCCACCAGGGAGACCGCGATCGGCACGGCGTCGGTGCGCAGCGCCGCCGCGTAGACCACGACACCGACCCCGGCGGGCACGAAGAAGAGCTGGAGGTGGCGCAGCAGCCCGTCGGCCGCGCGGTGCACTCCCTCGGTCCACTCCCGCCCGGCACCGGCCTGCGCCGTTCCCGAGCGCCGCGACTGCCCGACCAGCAGCGCGAAGAGCAGCATCATCCCCACCACCGGGCCCGGGACCGGCAGGTGGGCACCCGCGACCAGCGCCTCGCCGGCCAGCTGGCAGGCGAGCAGGACGGTCAGTCCCCGGACCATCAGGCGCCGCGCCGGTGGCACCCGGGCAGGTGCGGGTCGAAGAGGCCGATCGCCTCCATCAGTGCGTACATCGTGGTGGGACCGACGAAGACGAACCCGTGCCGCTTCAGCGCCTTCGACAGCGCCACCGACTCGGGCGAGGTGGTGGCGGCCTGGGGCTCCACCGGACCGACCGGGGCGTGCTGGCGGAGCAGCCGCTCCAGCCCGCCGTCGGCGCGCAGCGCCACGCATGCGGCGGCGTTGGTGATCGCGGCCTCGATCTTGCGCCGGTTGCGCACGATGCCCGCGTCGCCCATCAGGCGCGCCACGTCGGCGTCGTCGTACGCCGCGACGACGTCGGCGTCGAAGCCGGCGAACGCCGCCCGGAACGCGGGCCGCTTGTTGAGGATGGTCAGCCAGGAGAGCCCGGACTGGAACGCCTCCAGGGTGATCCGCTCCAGGTGGGCGGCCTCGCCGTGCACCGGCCGGCCCCACTCGGTGTCGTGGTAGGCGAGGAGGACCGGGCTGCCGGCGGCCCATCCGCAGCGCGCCAGTCCGTCGGCACCCCTCACCAGCTCCATCGGGCCATCATCCCAGCGCCCGTCCCCGGGTCGTGACGCGCCCGCGCCGCTCAGCGGCGGGTCTTGAGCCGGCCGTTGGGCAGCGTGGGGGCAGGCAGCGGCGGCAGGTGCTGGTCGGCGACCACGCCGAAGCGCCCGGGGGCCACCTGGGTGCTGTCCGGGACCAGCCGGCCCTCGCGCAGCACCTGGCCCTGCCAGTCCTCGCGGAACCCGACGATCTCCTCGTGGGTACGGCCCACGAAGTTCCACCACATCATGATCTCCTCCCCGAACGGCGGACCGCCGATCAGGATGAGCCGAGCCTCGTCGTGGCAGTGCAGCCGCAGCGTGCGCTGCCCGGGGCCCAGGTAGACCAGCTCGCCGGGCTTCACCTCCTGGTCACCGACGCTGACGTGGCCCACGTCCAGCAGCACGCCGTGCTCGAAGGTCGGGTCGAGGTCCAGCTCGACGTGTGCCCCGTCGGCCACCATCACCTCCGCGCCCAGCAGCGCGGTGTGGGTCCGCACCGGGGAGCGGTCGCCGGCCAGGGTGCCGAGGAAGGCGCGGCTCTCCCAGCCGGGTCCGCGCACCGGCCGGGGCACGTAGTGCTCGAACGTGGGCTCCACCTCGCGCGCCCCCTCGGGCAGGGCGAGCCACAGCTGCACGCCGTGCAGCACCTCGGCGCCGGGGACCGAGACCTCGGAGTGGCTCACACCCCGGCCCGCGGTCATCAGGTTGAACTCCCCCGGCCGCACCACGGCGTGGGCGCCGGTGGAGTCGCGGTGCTCGATCTCGCCGGAGAACAGCCAGCTCACCGTCGCCAGGCCGGTGTGCGGGTGCGGCGGCACCCGCATCCCGCCGGTCACCGAGACCTCGTCCGGACCGTAGTGGTCCAGGAAGCACCAGGCGCCGATCAGCGAGCGGTGCCGCTGCGGGAGGGTACGGCGCACGGTCATCGCCCGGGGTCCGCCCAGTGGCACCTCGCGGGGCGGCAGCACCTCCACCTCGACCTCGGTGTCGCCGTGCTGGATCGACTGCTCGCGCGGACGCGGGTCCGGGTTGGTCAACGGGTCCCCCTCCTCCCAGGTGGCATCCCATCCTCGCGCGCCGGTCAAGGGGGCGGAAGGGGTCACCACGGTGCGGACGTGTGCAGCGACACGGAATAGCGGCACCGGGACCCGAGGTTGGGCACCCATGACCGACCTCGACCCCACCCGTCTGCTCGTCCCGCTCGACCTGGGCGCGGTGAAGGCCTCCAACCGGGTCTTCATGGCCCCCCTCACCCGGATGCGCGCGGCCCAGCCCGGGGCGCTCGCGTCCGACCTGAGCGTGGAGTACTACCGCCAACGCGCCTCCGCCGGGCTGCTGATCAGCGAGGGCACCCAGATCTCGGCCGAGGGCCAGGGGTACGCCGACACCCCGGGCATCAGCACGCCGGAGCAGGTCCGCGCCTGGCGGCGGGTGACCGACGCGGTGCACGCCGAGGGCGGCCTGATCGCGGCCCAGCTGTGGCACACCGGCCGGGTCAACCACGAGTCGCTGCACGACGGAGAGCTGCCGGTCTCGGCCTCCGCGCTGCCGGTCCGGGTGCGCACCAGCCTCAAGGACGCCGACGGCGCCGTGATCCGAGCGAACGCTCCCACTCCCCGCGCCCTGGAGACCGAGGAGATCCCCCGGCTCGTCGAGGACTACCGACGGGCGACCGCGGCTGCCCGCGAGGCCGGCTTCGACCTGGTGGAGGTCCACGCCGCCCACGGCTACCTGCTGCACCAGTTCCTCGCCGCCACCTGCAACGTCCGCACCGACGCCTACGGCGGCTCGCTGGAGAACCGGGCCCGGCTGGTGCTGGAGGTCGTGGACGCCTGCATCTCCGAGTGGGGCAGCGACCGGGTCGCGATCCGGCTCTCCCCCCAGGGCAGCTTCAACGGTCTCGCGGACGACGACGGTCCCGAGGAGACCCTGCACGTGATCAGCCGGCTCGCCGAGCGCGACCTGGCCTACCTGCACATCTCCGAGCCGGACTGGGCCGGCGGCCCGGCGCTCCCCGAGGAGTACCGGCGCCGGCTCCGGGTGGCGTACCCGGGCACGCTGGTGGCGGCGGGATCCTACGACGCCCAGAAGGCGGTCCGCCTGATCGAGGCGGGCCTGATCGACGCGGCCGCGTTCGGCCGCTCCTTCATCGCCAACCCGGACCTGCCGGTCCGCCTCGCCACCCGGGCACCGCTCAACGAGCCGGTGCCGGCCACCTTCTACGGCGGCGGCGCGGAGGGCTACATCGACTACCCGGTGCTCTGAGCGGCGCGGGCGACCGCGCAGTGCCAGCTCCACAGGGCCAGGCCCAGCACGATCATCACCAGCGCCGTCAGCGCCATGCCCAGCGTCGTCACCCCCACCACGGGGGTGATCAGCGCGGCGGTGGTGGCGTTGACCATCAAGGTGATGAAGGTCCCGGCGGAGACCACGGCGCCGCGGCGCTCGGGGAACAGGTCCATCATCATCAGCTGCAGCGTCGGGTAGGACATCCCGTTGCCCAGCGCCAGCACGCTGGGGCCGACGACGGCCCACGGCAGGTCGGCCTGCACCGGTGAGCTCGAGATGGCCACCCCCACCGCTGCGCCGACCAGGGAGACCGCGAAACCCAGGCTGACCAGTCGGCGTCCGCTGATCCGGCCGGCCGCGCGTCCCGAGATCCAGGAGCCGCACACCATCGCCCCGATCATCGGGACGAAGAACATCCAGAAGTCGAGCTCGCCGCGCCCCAGCAGGTCGACCACGAAGATCGACGCCCCGCCGATGTAGAGGAACTGACCGGCGAAGGCGAACGTCGCGGCCCAGGCGACCCGGTGGAAGCCGGGGAGCCGGGCCACGTCGGCCAGGCCGGCGACCACCGAGCCCAGGCGCAGCGGCACCCGTCGCTCCGGCGGGTGGCTCTCGGGCAGCGCCACGGCGGTGGCCACGATCAGGAGCACCCCGAGCACCGCCATGAAGACGAAGACGCCCGGCCAGGGGCCGAGCTGGAGCACCCACCCGCCCACGATGGGCGCCACCGCCGGTGCCAGCCCGAAGATCATCGCGACGCGGCTCATCAGCACCTGCGCCTGGTCGCCGTGGAAGAGGTCGCGGATGACGGTCCGGCTCACCACGGTCGCGCCGCCCGCGCTCAGGCCCTGGAGCACCCGGAAGGCCAGCAGCACCGTCAGGTCGGGCGAGAAGGCCGCGCCGATCGAGGCCACCACGTAGACGGCGATGGAGCCGAGGATCACCGGCTTGCGGCCGACCGCGTCCGAGAGCGGCCCGTGGAAGATGCTCATCACCGCGAACGGCGCCAGGTACGCCGTCACCACGAGCTGCATCTGCGAGGAGCCGACCCCGAACTCGTCCGCCATCTGCGCGAACGCCGGGAACGGGGTGTCGATGCTGAACGGCCCGATCATCGAGAGCATGGCCAGCACGATCGGGATGGCGACCAGCGCCCGGCTGCTGCGGAGGTCCAGGGTCGGATTCACCGAGCGAGTATGCGCTCCGACAGCACGCGCACCGCCAAGGAGGTGGTGGCCCCGACGTTGAGGTGACCCACCACCCGCGAGACCCGGTCGGCGTCGAGCGGGAGCAGCCCGGGGGTGCCGGGGACGTCCGGGGTGAGGCCGAGATCCAGGTCGTCGCGGCCGGCCATCATGGCCAGGTTGAACTCGTACCGCTCCCGGGCGCCGGGGGCGGCGAGCCGCCGCACCACCGCGGCGCCCACCCGTCGTACCCCGGTCTCGGTGCTCCAGGAGTCGAGCGCCGCCGCCACGTGGCGGCCCTCGCAGTGGTCGATGTCGGCCCAGACCGCCGCCATCGACCCCATCTGGGCCAGCAGCACCGGGGCGGTCTTGGCACCGATGCCGGCCACGCCGGGCAGGTTGTCGCTGGCGTCCCCGCGCAGCGCCGCGAACTCCAGGTACTGCCGCGCCGCCACGCCGTAGAGCGTGTGCAGGCGGTCGGGGTTGAGCAGCGGGGCGTTGCCCATCCCGCCGTCGATCAGCCGGAGCACCTTGGTGTGGTCGCTGATGTGGGCGAAGGAGTCCCGGTCGGAGGTGACGATGACGCAGTTCCAGCCGTTCCGGCCCGCCCAGGTGGCCGCCGAGGCACTGACGTCGTCGGCCTCCAGGCCCGCCGGGGTGAGGGTGGCGAGGCCGAGCGCGTCCAGCAGGGCGCCGGCCCGGTCCAGCTGGTCGACCAGGGCGGCGTCCTTCACCGCGCGCCCGGCCTTGTAGGCGGGATACGCCTCGGCGCGCACCGAGGCGGTCCGGTCGTCCAGCCCGAAGATCACCGCGTCGGGGTCGAACCGCTCGATCGCCTCCAGGATCTGGCGCAGCATGCCGTGCAGGGCCCACGCCGGCCGCCCGCTGCGGTCGCGCAGGTCGCTCTCGGCCCGGGCGTGGTGGTTGCGGTGGAGCAGCGACGGCGCGTCGACGGCGAGCAGCAGCCGGGGCTCGCCGAGTGCTCGCGGGAACGGGGACGTCACCCGACGATCATGGAGCACCGGAGGTTCGGCATGATCGACCGCATGGAGTCTGTGATGGAGTCGGTGGTCGGCGGCCTCGACATACGGTGGGACCGTCAGGTGCTGGAGCCGCGTCCCTGGACGGTCGAGCAGGCCGAGTGGCTGGCCGAGCTGAGCGCCACGGCCCCGGCCGGCGCGGCGCTGGAGCTGTGCAGCGGGGTGGGCCACCTGGGCCTGGTGCTGCACCGGCTCACCGCTCGGCGGCTGGTGATGGTGGACGCCAACCCCCGGGCCTGCGAGCTGGCCGCGGAGAACGCGCGGGCGGCCGGGACCGAGCAGGTGGAGATCCGGAACTCGGTGATGACTCGAGCCCTGGAGTCCCAGGAGAGGTTCGCCCTGGTGCTGGCCGACCCGCCCTGGGTGCCGCGCGCGGAGATCACCCGCTTCCCCGACGACCCCACCATCGCGATCGACGGCGGCCCCACCGGCCTGGACCTGGCGGTGCAGTGCCTGGACCTGATCGAGCAGCACCTGCTCGACGGCGGGCACGCGGTGCTGCAGCTGGGCACCGCAGAGCAGGTCGAGGAGCTGATGGCCGAGCGCGCGCCCACCCGGGTGGAGCTGGTCGAGGTACGCCGCCGCGAGCGCGGCGTGCTGGCCCACCTCAGGACCTGCTGAGCCCCGGACCCCGTCCCGCCCAGCTCCACGCGTACGCCGGGTCCTCGGCGGCGAGGCCCGCCTCGCCCAGCTCCAGGGGGGCGAAGGTGTCGACCATCACCGCCAGCTCCTCGAACCGCTCCACCCCGAGCGAGGCCTCGATGGCGCTCGGCTGGGGCCCGTGGGCGTGGCCTCCGGGATGGAGGCTGATCGAGCCCACGTCGATGCCCGAGCCCTTGCGTGCCTCGTAGTCGCCGGCGACGTAGAACATCACCTCGTCGGAGTCGACGTTGGAGTGGTAGTAGGGCACCGGGATCGCCAGCGGGTGGTAGTCGACCTTGCGGGGCACGAAGTTGCAGACCACGAAGTTGCGCCCCTCGAAGACCTGGTGCACCGGCGGCGGCTGGTGCACCCGGCCGGTGATCGGCTCGAACTCCGCGACGTTGAAGGTGTGGGGGTACAGGCAGCCGTCCCAGCCGACCACGTCGAAGGGGTGCCCGGCGTAGGTCAGCCGGGTGCCGACGATCCCGGCCGAGGTGCGGTGCTTGACGAGCACCTCGACGTCCTGGCCCTCGGCCAGCAGCGGCTCGCGCGGGCCGTGCAGGTCCCGCTCGCAGTAGGGCGCGTGCTCCAGCAGCTGGCCGTAGCGCGAGAGGTAGCGCTTGGGCGGGCCGAGGTGGGACGCGCCCTCGATGGCGTAGAGCCGGGACGGCTCGGACGGCACCCAGCGGTGGTCGCAGGCCCGCGGGACCAGCACGTAGTCCCCGCTGCGGTAGGGCACCGCGCCGAACACCGTCTCCACGGTGCCGCTGCCGGCCTCGACGAAGACGCACTCGTCCCCCACCGCGTTGCGGTAGAGCGGCGAGGGGGCGGTGCCGGTCACGACGTAGGAGATCCGCACGTCGGTGTTGCCCAGCACCAGCCGGCGTCCGGTGACGGGGTCGGCGCCTGCGCCATCGGGGAACAGGCTGTGCAGCCGCAGGTGCCGGGGCTTGAGGGGGTGGTTGGGGGTCAGCCGCTGGGCGGGGAGCTCCCAGACCGCGCTGTCCACGATCGCGGAGGGGACCCCGCGGTGGTAGAGCAGGGAGGAGTCGGAGGAGAACCCCTCCTCCCCCATCAGCTCCTCGCGCAGCAGGCCGCCGCCGGCGTCGCGGTGCTGGGTGTGCCGCTTGGGCGGGACGTGCCCGACGAGTGCGTAGTGGACCATGACGGCCTCCTCATACGGTTCGATAGTCGAACTTCTTCGTCCGAATATCACCGTCTGGCTACCATAAGCGGGTGCCACGGAATCCATCAAGCACCGACTTGCCCAGGGTCTGGCCCAGCGTCTGGACGGCCCTGGTCGACGACGCGGCCGTCTTCCCGCCCGGCGACCTGCCGCTGGCCGAGGCGCTGGCCGCCCACCGGGAGCACCGCGCCAGCCCGTACGGCGACCTGCTCGGGACCTTCGTGCTGCGCGACACCGACCTGCCCGGGGTCCGCGGGTTCGAGCACCCGGTCTCGGTCGTGGTCACCGGCGGCGCCGGTCAGATCGCCGGACCGCTGGGGCTGGCGGCGCGCCTGGGGGTGAGCCTCGGGGCGTCGAGCTCGCCCTGCGCGACCTCGACGACCTCCCCCAGAACGCCCGCCGGGTGGTCGCCGCGGTCGACGCGGCCCGCGCCGAAGGGCTGCTGGACGAGGACACCCCGGTCCACGTCGAGGTGCCCGGCGACCTGACCGCAGGCTGGCTGCGCGCCGCCGACGAGCTGGCGGCAGTCGAGCTGCACCTGAAGTTCCGCACCGGCGGCACCGAGACCCACCAGTTCCCCAGCGAGGACCAGCTCGCGTCCCGGATCGACGCCGCGCTGGACCGGGAGACCCCGTTCAAGGCCACCGCCGGCCTGCACCACGCGGTGCGGCACACCGGCGCCGACGGGGCCGAGCACCACGGCTTCCTCAACGTCCTGCTGGCCACCCGCCACGCCTTCGACGGTGCCGGTCACGAGGACGTCGTGGCCACCCTCGCCGACCGCGACCCCGCCTCGGTCGTCGCGGCCGCCGCGGCGGCGGACCTGACCGGCGCCCGGCGCTGGTTCACCTCCTTCGGGTCCTGCTCGTTCCGCGACCCGCTGGCGGACCTGCAGCAGCTGGGGCTGCTGTGAGCGAGCAGGGTCTCGCGGACTCCGGGTTCGGCCCGGACCACCTGCCCTACGGCGTCTTCTCCGCCACCCCCGACGGTCCGCGACGGATCGGCGTCCGGCTGCACGAGGAGGTCCTCGACCTGGCGGGCCTGACCCAGTCCATCGGGGACACCCGGGTCGCCGACCTGTGGCGCTCGGCCACCCTCAACCCGTTCCTGGCCCTGGGTCGGCATGCCTGGGACGACGCCCGGTCGTGGCTCACCGGACTGCTGGCCGACGAGCGGGCCGGCGACCTCGTGGAGCGCCACTCCCGGCCGCTGGAGGAGGTGGTGCTGCACCTGCCGTTCGCGGTCACCGACTACGTCGACTTCTACGCCTCCGAGCACCACGCCGCCAACGTGGGCCGCATCCTGCGCCCCGACACCGCGCCGCTGCTGCCCAACTACAAGCACCTGCCGGTCGCCTACCACGGCCGCGCGGGCACCGTCGTGGTCAGCGGCACCGAGATCGTCCGACCGCTCGGGCAGCGTGCCCCGGAGCCGTCCAGCGGCCCGGCCCAGCCGGTCTTCGGGCCGACCGAGCGGCTCGACCTCGAGGCCGAGCTCGGCTTCGTCGTGGGCCTCGGCACGGCCCCGGGCGAGCGGATCGCGACCGCGGACCTGGCCGAGCACGTCTTCGGCGTGGTGGGCCTCAACGACTGGAGCGCCCGCGACATCCAGGCATGGGAGTACGTCCCGCTGGGCCCGTTCCTGGGCAAGAGCTTCGCCACCTCCGTCTCCGCCTGGGTGACGCCGCTGGCCGCCCTGGACGCGGCCTGGACCGACCTGCCCGGCCAGGACCCGACACCACTGCCCTACCTGACACCGGGCGCCACCCGGGGGCTGGCGATCGAGGTGGAGGTGGTGGTCAACGGGCACGTCGTCAGCCGCCCGTCGTACGCCGACATGTACTGGTCGCCGGCCCAGATGCTGGCCCACCTGACCGTCAACGGCGCCTCGGTCTCCCCGGGCGACCTCTTCGCCTCGGGCACCGTGTCTGGACCCGAGGCCGGGCAGCGCGGCTCGCTGCTGGAGCTGACCTGGGGCTGGCGGGAGCCGGTCGCGCTCGGCGCCGAGCAGCGCACCGCGCTGCTGGACGGCGACGAGGTGGTGCTGCGCTACTCCGCCCCCGGCACCGGCGGCGGGCGCATCAGCCTGGGCGAGGTGGCCGGTCGGGTGGCCCCCGCCAGAGCGTGGACGGACGGCCCCCCAGCAGGGGCCGGGCGCCGCTAGGGTCGGCCTCTCGCGCCCGATTGCCCAGGTCAGGACCCACATGAGTGCAACGCTGCCCCGCCGGACCGTCCGGCTGCTCACCGCCGTCACCGCGCTCGGGGTGGCCGCCAACACCCGTCGGCTGCGGGGTCGCGCCCAGCACCTGGCCCGCCTGGACGCGGAGCCGGCTCCCAGCGCCCCGGCCAGCGCGCCCGGCTGGGTCGCGGTCACCGCCACCGGGGTGACGCTGGACGCGCGCACCCTGGACCAGGCCGCCGCGTGGGCGGTCCGGGAGGGGCTGGAGGCCGTCGACCTGGTGCCCGCGGACCTGCCGGTGGAGCGGGCGCTGGACCTGCTGCGCCAGGTCGACACCGTGGCGTTCCGGGCCGACCCGCTGACCGAGGGCCGGACCGCGGGCCATGCCCTGGTGGTCCGGGCCGACCTGGCCGCGCGGGCCGAGCTGCCGACGGGCCCGGTCTCCCCCGCGGAGCTGATCGAGGTGGCCCGGCAGGCCAAGCGCTTCGCCCCCCGGGGCTGCGACTTCGCGGTCGCGCCGTACGAGCGCGCCGTGAGCCAGCGCCCCGGCGAGCAGCTCGCCGTGCAGCGCACCGTGTTCGACCGCTACGGCACCGTCAACCTCACCGCCATCGGTGGCGAGCTGGCGATCCTGGGACTCGGCGTGCTGCGCACGCCGGCCCTGGGACTGCCGGCGCTCGCCCTGCACCACGCCGCTCCGGCAGCCGTGCTGGCCGGGAACCCCGCCGGCCTGGCGCCGCGCGACCTCGCGGTCCGGACCGCGCTCCGCCTGCCCGGGGAGGCGCTGCGGCTGCTGCGGCTGCTGCGTGCCGAGGCACCCCAGCCGGAGTCGATCCGGGCAGCCGACGCGCTGCGCGAGGGCTACGCCAAGGAGCTGGCCGAGGGCACCGAGCGCTTCTTCGAGCCGCGGGTGGAGGCCTGTCGCTGGTGCGGGTCGCCCGACCTCTCCTGCCGGGTCGCCACCCCCGACCTGATCCAGCACAAGCCGGGCACCTTCGGTCTCGACGAGTGCGCCTCCTGCGGGCACGTCTTCCAGAACCCGCGGCTGAGCATCGAGGGACTGGACTTCTACTACCGGGACTTCTACGACGGCTTCGCCGGGGAGGAGATGGAGAAGGTCTTCGCCTCCGAGGCCGGCGAGTACGACGGCCGCGCCACCATGGTGGCGGCCCACGACCCCGCCCCGGCACGCTGGCTGGACGTGGGCAGCGGCCACGCCCACTTCTGCCTGGTGGCCCGCGACTACTTCCCCGAGACCTCCTTCGAGGGCATCGACCTGAGCGCGGGCATCGAGGACGCCGCCCGGCGCGGCTGGGTGGACCGCGCCTACCGGGGGATGTTCCCGGACGTGGCGCCCGAGCTGGCCGACCAGTTCGACGTGGTCAGCATGCTGCACTACCTGGAGCACACCCGCGAGCCCCGCGAGGAGCTCGACGCCGCGGCCACCGCGCTGGTCCCCGGCGGCCTGCTGATGGTGGAGGTACCGGACCCGGAGTGCCCGTCGAGCCGCACCCTGGGTCGCTACTGGATGCCGTGGCTCCAGCCCCAGCACCAGCACTTCCTCTCCATGGCGCGGCTGGAGGAGGCGCTGGTCGAGCGCGGCTTCACCGTGCTGGAGCGCTACCGGGCTCCCTCGATGCGGGCCCCCGACACCCTGGCCGCGGCCTGGCTGGCAGCAGGGCAGGTGGTGCCCCGGCCCTGGATGCCGTGGCTGCCCCGCCCCACCCCCGCACGGCGGGCCGCTCGGGTGGCGGCGCTGGCCGCCGCCGTGCCGGCGGCCGTGGCCGCCGCTGCCGCGGGCCAGGTGGCCTCGGCGCGGGCCGGCGAGGAGCCGGGCAACGCGTTCCGGGTGCTGGCGCGGTACGACGGCTAGCTCCAGCCCATCAGATCCAGCCCATCAGATCCAGCCCATGCGACGGGCGGTCGCCACCGCCTCGTGCCGGTTGCCCGTCCCGAGCTTGGCGCTCGCGCTGGAGAGGTAGTTGCGCACCGTCCCGGCGGAGAGATGGACGCGCCGGGCGATCTCCTCCACCGGCGCCCCGTCCCCCGCGGCCTCCAGCACGTCGGCCTCACGCGGGGTCAGCGGGGAGTCGCCCGCCGCGATCGCCTCCGCGGCGAGCTCGGGGTCCACGTGCCGGCCGCCGGCGTGCACCAGCCGCACCGCCTGGGCCAGCGTCGCGGCCGAGGCGGTCTTGGGCAGGAACCCGCGCACCCCCTCGGCCAGGGCTCGCTTCAGGTAGCCGGGACGACCGTGGCTGGTGACGATCATGCAGCCACAGCCGGGCAGGTCCCGGCCGATCGCGGCGGCCACCTCGATGCCGTCCAGGTCCGGCATCTGCAGGTCCAGCACCGCCACGTCGGGACGGGTCGCCAGCGCCGCCGCGAGCGCCTCCGCCCCGGTGGCGGCCTGGGCGACGACCTCGAGGTCGTCCTCCAGGTCGAGCATCTGGGCCAGCGCGCTGCGGATCAGGTTCTCGTCGTCGGCGAGCAGCACCCGGATCACCGCTCCTCCTGCCCGGGGCCACCGTCCACGCCGAGGTCGAGGGTCACCACGAACTCTCCGCCCGACGCGCCGCTGCCGCTCCGGGCCGACACGTGCTCGTGGTCCAGGCGGGCGCCCAGCGGGGCCAGGTCCCCGGCCAGGGTGGCCAGGCCGCTGCCGTCGCCGTCCGGGTCCGGGGCACGGCCCACCCCGTCGTTGCGCACCGTGACCCGGCGGCCGTCGTACCCGATGGCGACCCGGGTTGCCTCGGAGTGCCGCAGCACGTTGGTCACCGTCTCGCGCACCACCCGCGCCACGGGGGCGTGCCAGGCGGCCGGCAGGCCGTCCAGGTCCGCGGTGGCCGCGATCCCCGCCGAGGCGAGCAGCGAGACCGCGCCGTCCAGCTCCTGGTGCAGGTCCAGCGGGCGGTAGCCGCGCGCCAGCCCGCGGGCCTCACGCAGCGCCTCGTGGGCGGTGGAGCGCACCTCGCGCACCAGGTCGGGCGCCCGCTCGTCGCCGCGCTCGGCCAGCGTGGCGGCCAGCTCGGCCTGCACCGCGATGGTCGACAGGTGCCGCCCGAGCACGTCGTGGACGTCGCGGGAGAACCGCAGCCGCTCCTCGGCCACGGCGAGCGCCGCCTGGGTGGCCCGCGCCCGGTCGAGCTCGGTGACCACGCCGAGGAGCCAGAGCGAGCTGTGCACGGTGAAGGCGAAGAAGGCCGCGATCGCCGCCCCGTAGAGCGCCATCCCGAGGTGGCCGTCGCTCAGCCCCAGGATCGCCGCACCCGCGGCCACCACCACCGCCAGCACCCTGGGGTCCCGCAGCCCGCCCGCACCCCAGGCGATGGCCCCGACCAGGACGAACGCCGGTCCGAACCGCTCGTCCGCAGGGAGCGTGGCGACCCACGCCGCGACCAGCGCAGCGAGACCGGCCAGCGCCGCCAGCCGACGTACCGGCAGCGGCCCGCGCTCGGGGTAGAGGTCGCAGGCCGCGCGCAGCAGCGAGGTGCCGAGACCGCCCAGCAGCATCCCGCCCACGATCATCAGCAGGATCGACCCCGGACGGTCGAACGCGGGAAGGGAGCTGAGCACGCCGAGCACGAGCAGGAACCAGAAGAGCACGAACAGCGACCCGCGGGTGTAGAGCTCCACCCGCTGCACGTCGTTACGCGCGGTCCAGGCCCGGACCCAGGAGTGCCGCGATCGGACCGGGGCGCTGGTGTCCACGCTGTCGATCCTCTCAGGTGCGTTCACCCTCAGCTCCGGGGCTCCCAGCGCAGCGACCGGACCGCCAGCAGCACCGCCACCGCGGTCCAGGCCACCAGCACCCCCAGCGACGGCGCCGCGTGGCTCCAGGTCTCCAGGAACGACAGCTCGCCGGCGGTGCCGTCCAGGCCGTCCTGGGCGTCCTGGGCGAACCAGGCGATCCGGGTCAGGTCCAGCACCGCGGCGCCGGGCAGCAGGTCGAACCAGCGCTGCCAGGACTCCGGGAGCGCGGCCCCCATCAGGCCGGCCAGGGCCAGCAGCAGCACCGGCCCGCTGGTCAGCTGCGCCGACTCGGCCGTCTTGGTCCAGGCCGCGGTCCACACCGCGAACGCGGCGAAGGTGACGATGGAGAGCAGCACCGCCACTAGGAGCAGGATCGGGTTCAGCGGGAGGTCCAGCCCCGAGGCCCAGGCGATGGGGACGGTGAGCACCGCCACCGCCAGGGTGATCGCGGCGCCCGGCAGCGCCATGGACGCCACCAGCTCCAGGTCCCGGATCTCCCCGGTCCGCAGCCGCTTGAGCACCATCTCGTCGCGGCGGCTGACGAACATCGAGAGCACGTTGTAGTAGCCCGGGAAGAGCAGCGCCATGAAGAGCGCGGTGCCGATGGTCGCCGCACCGCTGGTGGGGTCCGGGTCGTCGCCGCCGGAGGCGAACAGCAGGCCCAGCGGCACCAGCGGCATCACGAAGGCGTAGAGCATGGTGGTGCGGTTGCGCACCATCAGCAGCCAGTTGAAGCGAGCCAGGCCCAGCGTCCGGTTGAGGCTGGTGCCCAGGGTGACGTCGCTCATCGGGTTCCTCCAGCAAGGTCGGGGGCGATCGGGTCGTCGGAGTCGGCGGCCAGCTCCAGGAAGACCGACTCCAGGGTGGCCGTCCGCGCCTGCAGCCGCTCCAGCCGTACGTCGTGCTCCCGGGCGCCCACCAGCAGGTCGGTGAGGGCGCGCTGCAGGTCGACGACCCGCAGCACGGTCAGCTCGCCGTCGCGGCCGACCTCGGCGCCGGCAGGTGGCGTCCACCCGCCCGGCGGCGTGACGAAGGAGATCTGGGACGGGTGACCGGACACGATCTCGGCCACGCTGCCGTCCCGCACGATCTCGCCGGCCCGCATGATCGAGACCTGGTCGGCCAGGCTCTCGGCCTCCTCCAGGTAGTGCGTGGTCAGGAGCACGGTGGCGCCTGAGTCCCGCAGCCCGCGCACCAGCGACCAGACGGCCCGGCGGCTCTCGGGGTCCAGCCCCGTGGTCGGCTCGTCGAGCATCACCAGGTCGGGACGGCCGGCCAGCGTGCAGGCCAGGTCGACCCGGCGGTGCTCGCCGCCGGAGAGCGCCCGCATCCGGGTGTCCGCGTGCCGCGTCAGGTCGAGCATCTCCAGCGACTCAGCCACCGGGCGGGCGTCGGTGACGCAGGCCGACCACATGCGCACGGTCTCGGCCACGGTCAGGTCGCCCACGAACCCGCTGCGCTGCAGCAGCACCCCGGTGCGACGGCGTACCGCGTGGCGGTCCGCGACCGGGTCCAGGCCCAGGACGCGGACCTCGCCGCCGTCCGCCTCGGCCATTCCCTCGAGCACGTCCAGGGCCGAGGTCTTCCCCGCGCCGTTGACGCCCAGCAGGGCGTGGATCGTGCCGGGTCGCACGGACAGGTCGATGCCGCGCACCGCCTCGAACGCGTCCTCGCCGCTGCCGTAGGTACGTCGTAGCCCGCGCACCTCGATCGCCAGGTCCCCCGGCTCGGGCGCGGACCGGGGTCGGTCTTGGATGGTCGTCTGCTTCATGACGCCCAGTCTTGTCCGCGCCGACTGTGCCCAGTAGTGCGATCTGTCATCACCTGGCCCGGCACGCCAGGTGCGGGCTACACGCCCTGGTCCTCCAGGCCCGGGTGCGTCCAGGGGCGGCCGGCCCGCAGCTCCTCGAGGGCACGGGGGTGCGCCCGTCCCAGGTGCCGCAGCGCCCGGCGGCGGAAGCGCACGATCTGCAGCACCCCGAAGGCCCAGAACAGGTACTGCACCGACATCGCGATCCGGAAGTCGTCCAGGTCGTAGGCCGAGACCCCGCCGGGCTCCACGACGTCGAGCACCACCCCGATCAGCGCCATGGTCAGCAGCGAGGCCACGAACCCGCCGACGTTGACGATGCCGTTGGCCCGGCCCAGCGCCCCCACCGGGTGGAAGGTGCGGGCCAGGTCGAAGGCCACCATGGAGGCCGGTCCCCCGCTGGCCGTGGCGAACGCCATCACCACCACCAGCCAGGTCGGCGAGGGCCCGTCGGCGGCCAGCACCGCGGTCCAGGCCAGCGCCATCACCGCGACCACGCCGATGACGACCCACGAGCGGTAGTACGGCCAGCGGGCGATGGCCGCGCCGAGCACGAGCCCGCTGACCACCACCCAGCCGGTCATCGCCATCAGCAGGGTCCCGGCGGCCACCTCGGACCAGCCCTGGCCGGCGACCAGGAACGGGAAGCCCCACAGCAGCGCGAAGACGGTGCCGGAGAACTGCGCGGTGAAGTGGGACCACATCCCGAGCCGGGTGCCGGGGTTGCCCCAGACCAGGCGCACCGACTGCGCCAGGGCGCCGAGCTTGACCCGCACCACTCCGGTGCTGGCGTACGGCGAGTCCTTGACCAGGCACGCCACGGCGACCAGCAGCACCACCCCCAAGGTGGAGGCACCGGCGAAGGTGCGGGTCCAGCCGGCGTGGTCCAGCAGCAGGGTCAGCGGAGCCGCCGCGGCGACTGCTCCCAGCTGCCCGCCCCAACCGGTGACCTGGGTGACCATCGGCGCCTGGCGCACCAGGAACCAGACCGCCACCAGCCGGATCACGCTGACGAACACCATCGCGTCCCCGGCGCCCAGGATGCCGCGTGCCAGCACCGCCACCCCGAAGGAGGTGGCGAAGGCGAAGACCAGCTGGCCCAGGGTCATCAGCGCCAGCCCCCACAGCAGCAGGGCGCGGGACCCGAAACGGTCCAGGAGCACCCCCACCGGCACCTGCATGGCGGCGTACACGACGAGCTGGAGGACGGTGAAGAAGGCGAGCTGGGTGGCGGAGATGCCGAACCGCTCCGAGGCCAGCAGCCCGGCCACCCCGAGCGAGCTGCGGTGGAAGACCGCCAGCACGTAGACGGCCATCGCGACCAGCCAGATGGACCACGCGCGGCGACGGCCGATGTCGTGGACCTGCTCGCGTTGCACCCCGGCAGTCTGCCCCACGGGCGCCTCGGGTCGGGCAGGGCGTCCCTGCGGATAATGACGCCCATGACATCGCCCCTGACCCCGCCCGCGACAAACAAGCTCGACGTGGCCGTGGTCGGCGCCGGGATCGTGGGCCTGGCGGTGGCCCGGGAGGTGCTCCGACGCCGGCCCGGCGCCTCGGTGGCGGTGATCGAGCGCGAGAGCGGCGTCGCGGCACACCAGACCGGGCACAACTCCGGCGTGGTGCACGGGGGCATCTACTACGAGCCCGGCTCGCTCAAGGCGCGGCTCTGCGTCGAGGGCGCGGCCCTGATGTATGCCTACGCCGAGGAGCACGGCATCCCGCACGAGCGGTGCGGCAAGCTGATCGTGGCCGTCGAGGACGCCGAGCTGCCGCGGCTGGACGCCCTGGAGCAGCGCGGCCTGGCCAACGCCGTACCGGGCCTGCGCCGGGTGGGGCCTGAGGAGATCGCCGAGATCGAGCCGAACGCCACCGGGCTCTCCGCGCTGCACGCCCCCAACACCGGGATCATCGACTACACGGTGGTGTGCCGGACCATCCAGGCCGAGCTCGAGCAGGCGGGCGTCGCCTTCCACTTCGACACCGAGGTCCTCGGGGTCACCGAGGGCGTGGACTGCACGCTGGAGCTGCGGCACGGCGGCGAGCCCACGAGCCTGCGCGCCACCGAGGTGATCACCTGCGCCGGCCTGTGGTCGGACCGGCTGGCCCGGCGCTCCGGCGCCGACCCGGATCCCCGGATCGTGCCCTTCCGGGGCGCCTACCTACGGCTGCGCGACGCCGGTGAGCCGGTGGTCCGCGGCATGGTCTACCCGGTGCCGGACCCGACGCTGCCCTTCCTCGGCGTCCACGTCACCAAGCACGTCGACGGCCACGTGATGCTGGGGCCGACCGCGATGATGGTGCCCTCGCGCGACGGCTACCTGTTCCGCACCATGCGGCCCCGCGACATCGCCGAGACTCTCGCCTGGCCGGGCTCGTGGAAGGTGGCCCGCAAGTACTGGCGCACGGGCCTGACCGAGATCCGGATGGCCACCAGCAAGGCGGCCTACGTGCGCGCCGCCGCGGCGTACGTCCCGTCCCTGACCACCGCCGACCTGGACGGCAGCTTCTCCGCCGGGGTGCGGGCCCAGGCCGTGGGGCGCGACGGCACCCTGGTCGACGACTTCACCATCTCCTCGGTGGGAGCGGTCTCGCACGTGCGCAACGCCCCCTCCCCGGCGGCCACGTCCTCGTTCGCGCTGGCGCGCGAGCTGGTGGACCGGATCGAGGCGCGGCGCTGACGGGTCGCCGGGGGAAATGCAGCAGACCCCCACACGATCCGTGTGGGGGTCTGGTGCCTGGTACGTAGACCAGTGGCAGGTGAAGGATTCGAACCTTCGAAGGCGTAAGCCGACGGATTTACAGTCCGCTCCCATTGGCCGCTCGGGCAACCTGCCTCGTTCTCATTCGCCCCCGGGCCGTTTGGCCCTGGGACGACAAGGCGAAAGAATAGCCCAAGCAACATGCCGCAGGACAAATCACCCCACCAGCCACGTCAGCAGGAGATCCCCATGGCCGACTCGTCGTTCGACATCGTGAGCAAGCTCGACCGCCAGGAGGTCGACAACGCGCTCGGACAGACGGCGCGCGAGATCTCCACCCGCTTCGACTTCAAGGGCACCGGAGCGACCATCGAGTGGCAGGGCGACCAGGCCATCGAGATCACCGCCTCGGCCGACGACCGCGCCACCGCGGTGCTCGACGTGTTCAAGGACAAGCTGATCAAGCGCCAGCAGTCGCTGAAGATCCTCGACGCCTCCGAGCCCCGCCCCTCGGGCCAGCAGTCGAAGATCTCGATCACCCTCAAGGAGGGCATCACCTCCGAGGACGCCAAGAAGATCTCCAAGCTGATCCGCGACGAGGGCCCCAAGGGCGTCAAGGCCCAGATCCAGGGCGACGAGCTGCGGGTCTCCAGCAAGAAGCGTGACGACCTGCAGGCCGTCCAGGCGCTGGTGAAGTCCCAGGACCTGGAGTTCGCGGTGCAGTTCACCAACTACCGCTGACCCGGCGGGGCGGCGGAAATGGCGGCGGGACCGCCCCAGGCGCGCAGGTGCGCACCTGAGGCGGTCCCGTGGGCCGCGGACCCGCTCAGACGGCGTGCATCGTCCTCATGGTGGTCGCACCCGAGGCCACGGCGAGCCAGACGGTCTTGCCCTCCTCGAGCCCCAGCGAGCGGGCGTTCGTGCGGGTGAGCGTGATCGTCACCTCCTCGCCGTCCTCGGTGAGCACCGTGAGACGCACCTCGAAGCCGATGCGGATCATCCGGGAGATCTCGCCCTGGGCGGCACCGGCCAGCAGCGGCGTGGTGGTGACCTCGATGTCGTGCGGCCGGACCAGCTCGCCGTTGAGGCGGGTCACGTCGCCCAGGAAGGACATCACGAAGTCGTTCGCCGGCTCGTCGTAGAGCTGGTCGGGGCTGCCGATCTGCTCCACCCGACCCTGGTTGATCACCACGATCTCGTCGGCGACCTCGAGGGCCTCCTCCTGGTCGTGGGTCACGAACACGGTCGTCACGTGCACCTCGTCGTGCAGCCGACGCAGCCAGTCGCGCAGCTCCTTGCGCACCTTGGCGTCCAGGGCGCCGAAGGGCTCGTCCAGCAGCAGCACGTTGGGCTCGATGGCCAGCGCGCGGGCCAGTGCCATCCGCTGGCGCTGGCCACCGGAGAGCTGGGCCGGGAGCCGGTTGGCGAACTGGTCGAGGTGGACCAGCTTGAGCATCTCGTCGACGCGGCGGGCCACCTCCTCCTTGGGCTTCTTGCGGATCTCCAGCCCGAAGGCGACGTTCTTGGCCACGCTCATGTGCTTGAACGCCGCGTAGTGCTGGAACACGAAGCCCACGTTGCGCTTCTGCGGCGGCAGCCTGGTGGCTTCCACGCCCTCGATGCTGATGGTGCCCGAGTCGGCGGTCTCCAGCCCGGCGATGATCCGCAGCAGCGTCGACTTGCCGCCACCGCTGGGCCCGAGCAGCGCGGTGAGCTGACCGGTGGGGATCGAGACACTCACGTCCTCGAGGGCCACGAAGTCCCCGAAGCGCTTGTTGACTCCTGTTACTTCGATGCTCACGTGCGGGCCTTCCTCGTCGAGATGCGGTGGGACGGAGACGGCGTCATCGCGCGTGCTCCTTGGGCCGGATGATCGCCACGATCACGATGCAGGCTACGGACACCATGGCCAGCAGGAACGCCATCGCGTAGGCGCCCTGCTGGTCGAAGTTCAGGTACTTCTCCTCGACCACCAGGGTCGCGGTGCGGGTCTGGCCGAGCACGTTGCCCGAGACGACCTTCACGGCACCGAACTCCCCCAGCGAGCGGGCGAGGCTGAGGACGACGCCGTAGACGACGGCCCACTTGATGGCCGGGAGGGTGATCCGCCAGAAGGTCTGGCCCGCGCTGGCGCCCAGGCTGGTGGCAGCCTGCTCCTGCTCGATGCCGATCTCCTCCAGCACCGGCACCACCTCGCGGATCACCAGCGGCAGCGCCACGAAGGCGGTGGCCAGGATGATGCCCGGGGTGGCGAAGATGATCTGGAAGCCCCAGCTCTCCAGCGTGGGGCCGAGCCAGCCGTTGCGGCCGCCGTACACCAGCACCAGGGAAAGGCCGACCACGACCGGGGAGACCGAGAGCGGGAGGTCGACCAGGGCGCTGAGCGCCCGCTTGCCGGGGAACTGGTAGCGCACCAGGAGCAGTGACATGCCGACCCCGAAGACGGTGTTGATGACCACCGCGATCACCGCGCACAGCACGGTGAGCTTGAGGGCGGCGACCACGTCGACGTCCTCCGTCAGGGCGGTGATGGCGCCGAAGCCGCCGTCGAAGGTGTTGGTCGCCACCAGGGCGACCGGCCACGCCACCAGCAGGAACAGGTAGGCGATGACGATGAAGCGGAGCAGGTACTTAACCACGGCGTCCCATCCTTCGCTGGATGACGTCGAGCGCCACGATGACGGCCAGGGAGATGACCAGCAGCACCGTCGCGGTGGCGGCCGCGCCGGCCAGGTTGTTGTTCTCGATGCTGCCCAGGATCCGCACCGAGGTCACCTCGGTCTGGAAGGGCAGGTTGCCCGAGAGCAGCACGAGCGAGCCGTACTCGCTGACGCCGCGGGCGAACGAGAGCGCAGCACCCGCCGCGATCGCCGGGGTCAGGCTGGGCAGGATCACCCGGCGGAACGTCGTGAACTTGCTGGCGCCCAGCGAGGCTGCGGCCTCCTCGACGTCGCGGTCCAGCTCGGCGAGCACCGGCTGCACCATGCGCACCACGAAGGGCAGCGTGACGAAGAGGAAGGCCAGGAAGACGCTGGACTGCTTGTTGGCCACGTCGACGCCCAAGGGGCTGTCCTGGCCGTAGAGCGAGAGCAGCACCAGACCCGCCACGATGGTGGGCAGGGCGAACGGGATGTCGATCAGCACCTCCAGCACGCCCTTGCCGAAGAAGCGGTCCCGGACCAGGACCCAGGCGATCAGGGTGCCGACGAAGACGTTGACGACCGTGACCAGGAGCGCCTGGGTCACGGTGAGCCGGATGGCCGAGGCCGTCTGCTCGTTGGTCACCGCGGCCCAGAAGCCGTCCCACCCGCCGGCGGCCGCCGTACCAACGACGGCGCAGAGCGGGATGAGCACGAGCAGGCTGAACCACAGCATCGCGATGCCCAGGCCGAGGCCCGAGGATCGCGTCAGATTCGACCGCGGGGCCGACCGGCGCTTGCGCGCCGGCCGGCCCTGGGTGACTTGGATAGTCGTCACGAGCTGATCGTCACTCCGTGGCCTTGCCGGAGGCGGCGATGGCCTTGGTGATCAGACCGGTCTCCTCGTCGAAGAACTTGCCCGACACCTCGCCCCAGCCGCCGAAGTCCTCGTCCACGGTGAGCAGGTCCGGCACGGCCGGGAACGGGTCGGACGGGTCCTTGGCACCCTCGACGGTGCCGCCGAAGTCGACGTCGTCGCGGATCGGGCGGAAGCCGGTCAGGGCGAACTGACGCTGCCCCTCGTCGCTGAGGACGAAGTCCAGCCAGTCGGTGGCGATCGGGTCGGCGTCCTTCAGCACGGCGCCCGGGTTCTCGATGAGCAGCGTGGTCTCGGGGATGATGTACTCGAAGCCCTCGTCGTTCTGGGCGGCCAGGATGGCCTCGTTCTCGTAGGCCATCAGCACGTCGCCGGTGCCGCCGAGGAAGGCGGTGGTGGCGTCACGCCCGCTGCCGGGCAGCGAGACGACGTTGCCGAAGAACTCGTCGACGTACGTCTGGGCGTCCTTCTCGGTGCCACCGGCAGCGATGGACTGACCCCACGCGGCGAGCGCGTTCCAGC
Organism: Nocardioides houyundeii; assembly: GCF_002865585.1. Classification (NCBI taxonomy): domain Bacteria; kingdom Bacillati; phylum Actinomycetota; class Actinomycetes; order Propionibacteriales; family Nocardioidaceae; genus Nocardioides; species Nocardioides houyundeii. The sequence goes on from NZ_CP025581.1 coordinate 3,216,017, forward strand.
GGGCCGCGCCCGAGGATGCGGGGTTGGGCGTGACGATCTCGACGCCCGGCTTGACCAGGTCGTCCCAGGTCTGGATGTTCTTGGGGTTGCCGTCTCGGACGCCGAAGACGACGACCGAGTGGGACACGATCCCCTTGTTCTCGCCGGCGTCCCAGTCGTCGGCGACCAGGTCGGCGTCGACGAGACGGGTCACGTCGCTGGGGACGGAGAAGTGGACGTAGTCGGCCTCGAGGCCGGACTCCACCGCACGGCTCTGGTCGCCGGAGGCGCCGTAGGACGTCTGGAACTTCGCGTCCTTGCCGGCGTCGGTCTTGACGAACTCGGCAGCGATGGCCTTGTTGGCCGCCTCGGGAACCGCGAACCCGACGATGTTGATGGTGCTGTCGTCCGCCGCGCTGTCGGCGTCGCCGCCGCATCCGGCCAGCGCCGCCACGCTGGCGATCGCGAGAGCCGCGATGGCGCCCACTCGTGTCCTGCTCGTGCTCTTCATCGTTGCTCCCTGCTTGAAGCCGCCCCTCGACGACTAACCGGCCAATGTTCACAAGATTACATGACTTTAGAGACATAGGTTGAATCTGAGACGGGTACTCCGGCGTGTCGCAGGTCACCCGGCTCGGTTTCCCCTGTTTTGGACGATTCAAGACGAGGTCGGTGTTCGCACACTGCAGGGTTAATGTGGACGACGCCCCGTCACCGAAGCAGTCACCCACCCGCGTCCATGCGAGTAGTGAAGGAAAGACACGCTGTGCCCAAGCAGGTCAAGCAGCTCGATCGCGTCATCATCCGTTTCGCTGGCGACTCCGGGGACGGCATGCAGCTCACCGGAGACCGGTTCACCCAGGAGTCCGCGGCATTCGGCAACGACCTCGCGACCCTGCCCAACTTCCCCGCCGAGATCCGCGCACCCCAGGGGACCCTCCCCGGCGTGTCGTCGTTCCAGGTGCACTTCGCCGACCACGACATCCTGACCCCGGGCGACGCCCCCGACGTGCTCGTCGCGATGAACCCCGCGGCCCTGCGTGCCAACCTGGGCGACCTCCCCAAGGGCGCGACCATCATCGTCGACACCCACGACTTCACCGCCCGCAACCTGACCAAGGCCGGCTACGCGACGTCTCCGCTGGAGGACGAGTCGCTGGCCGAGTACGCCGTGCACTCCCTCGACCTCACCGGCATGACGGTCGCGGCGGTCAAGGAGTTCGGGCTCTCCCGCAAGGACGCGGCCCGGGCCAAGAACATGTTCGCCCTGGGCCTGCTGTCGTGGATGTACGGACGGCCCACCGAGTCCACGGTCGAGTTCCTGTCCCGGCGGTTCGCCAAGGTGCCCGACATCCGCGACGCCAACATCACCGCGTTCAAGTCCGGCTACTACTTCGGCGAGACCACCGAGTCGTTCGTGGTCTCCTACGAGATCAAGCCCGCGCCGATGGCGCCCGGCACCTACCGCAACATCACCGGCAACCTGGCGCTGGCCTACGGGCTGGTGGCCGGCGGCGTGCAGTCCGGGCTCCCGGTGTTCCTGGGCTCCTACCCCATCACCCCGGCCTCCGACATCCTGCACGAGCTCAGCAAGCACAAGGCGTTCGGCGTGACCACGCTGCAGGCCGAGGACGAGATCGCCGGCGTCGGTGCCGCCATCGGCGCCTCCTTCGTCGGTCACCTCGGTGTGACCACCACCTCCGGCCCCGGCATCGCCTTGAAGTCCGAGGCCATCGGCCTCGCCGTGATGACCGAGCTGCCCCTGGTCGTCGTCGACGTCCAGCGCGGCGGCCCCTCCACCGGGCTGCCCACCAAGACCGAGCAGGCCGACCTGCTCCAGGCCATGTTCGGGCGCAACGGCGAGTCGCCGGTGCCGGTGGTCGCACCCCAGTCGCCCGGCGACTGCTTCGACGCCGCGGTCGAGGCGATCCGGATCGCGGTCACCTACCGGACCCCGGTGATGCTGCTCTCCGACGGCATGCTCGCCAACGGCTCCGAGCCGTGGCGCGTCCCGGAGGTCTCCGAGCTGCCGGTCATCGACCCCGACTTCGCCACCGAGCCCAACCACACCACGCAGGACAAGAACGGTCAGGACACGACCGAGTTCTGGCCCTACGTCCGTGACGAGGCCACGCTGGCGCGGCCCTGGGCGATCCCGGGCACCCCGGGCCTGGAGCACCGCATCGGTGGCCTGGAGAAGGGCGACGGGCACGGCAACATCTCCTACGACCCCGCCAACCACGACTACATGGTCCGCACCCGTGCCGCCAAGGTCGCGCGGATCGCGGACTCCCTGCCGCCGCTGGAGGTCGATGACCCCTCCGGCCAGGCCAAGGTCCTGGTGCTGGGCTGGGGCTCGACCTACGGCCCCATCGGCGCCGCCGTACGCCGGGTGCGCAAGGCCGGCTACCACGTCGCCCAGACCCACCTGCGCCACCTCAACCCGATGCCCAACGACCTGGGCGAGATCCTGGCCCGCTACGACCGGGTCCTGGTCCCGGAGATGAACCTGGGCCAGCTCTCCATGCTGCTGCGCTCGAAGTACCTGGTCGACACGGTCGGGTACAACCAGGTCAACGGCATGCCCATCAAGGCCGCCGAGCTGGCCGACGCCATCGGACAGCTGGTCTCAGCCGCCGAGGGCGTGCCCGTGAACCTCTCCCCCGACCTCACCGCCCCCGCGGAAGGAGCCACCCGATGACCGCCACCCAGGGCGACAGCTCACCCCTCACCACCACGGACCTGCCCTTCCCCGGACTGGCCGGAGTGCCCGCCCTCGACGCCGACGTCAAGCAGACCGGCAAGGACTTCACCTCCGACCAGGAGGTCCGCTGGTGCCCCGGCTGCGGCGACTACGCCGTCCTCAAGGCCGTCCAGTCCTTCCTGCCCGACCTCGGCCTGCGCCGCGAGAACATCGTCTTCGTCTCCGGCATCGGCTGCTCCTCGAGGTTCCCCTACTACCTCGACACCTACGGCATGCACTCCATCCACGGACGTGCCCCCTCCATCGCCACCGGCATCGCCACCGCCCGCGAAGACCTCTCCGTCTGGGTCGTCACCGGCGACGGCGACGCCCTCTCCATCGGCGGCAACCACCTCATCCACGCCCTGCGCCGCAACGTCAACATGACCATCCTGCTGTTCAACAACCGCATCTACGGCCTCACCAAGGGCCAGTACTCCCCCACCTCCGAAGCCGGCAAGGTCACCAAGTCCACCCCCATGGGCTCAGTCGACCACCCCTTCAACCCCGTCTCCCTGGCCCTGGGCGCCGAAGCCACCTTCGTAGCCCGCACCATCGATTCGGACCGCAAGCACCTCACCTCCGTGCTCGCCGCCGCCGCCGCGCACCGCGGCACCTCCCTGGTCGAGATCTACCAGAACTGCCCCATCTTCAACGACGGCGCCTTCGACGCCATCAAGAACCCCGACACCAAGCAGGACGCCATCATCCCGCTCGTCCACGGCGAGCAGATCCGCTTCGGCACCCACGACGAGAACGGCCTCGGCACCAAGGTGCTGATCCGCGACGAGCTCACCGGAGGCGTCCGGGCAGCGCTGGCCAGCGACGTACCGGACGAGGCGGTGCTGGTCCACGACGCCCACAGCCCCGACCCCACGATGGCGTTCGCCATCTCCCGGCTCACCGACTCCGGCTACCTCAACCAGTCGCCCATCGGCATCTTCCGCTCCGTCGAGCGCCCGACCTACGACGACCAGGCACGCGCCCAGCTCACCACCGCGCGGGGCACCGACTCCGACCAGCCCGCGCCGGCGGACCGGCTCGCCGCGCTGATCGGCGGCGGCGACACCTGGACCGTGGTCTGACCCGGGGCTACTTGAAGAACGTGGCGATCTTGCGGCTGTAGGAGCGGGCGTAGCCACCCTGGGCGTTGACCCGGGTGCGCCAGAGCCACTTGCCCTTGTTGGGGGTGAAGATCTTGGTGCGGAACTTGCCCGCATCGTTGGTCTTCAGCTTCTTGACGGTCTTCCACTTGCACTTGCCACAGCTCTTCTTCTGCAGCAGCACCTTGCCCTTGGGCAGGGCCTCGACGGTGCCCTTGTAGCGGAACGAGCGGTAGTCCAGCTTCTTCTCGGCGTTGACCTCGACGATCCGCTTGGGGTTGTCGGTGTCCCGGGCGTGGGCCGTGGCCGGGCCCAGCAGCGAGGTGCCGAGCAGGGCGGCGACGATCAGGGCGGTCAAGGCGCGGAAGGCCCGCATGGTTCCCCCAGGAGATGAGTGCGTGGTGGCGGCGGACCACAGCGACGGTCGCGCCCGAGCGATCGACAGTGTAGGCGACGTACCGGCCCCGCTCGGGCGAACCTAGGCTGACCCGCGTGACTGACACCCGCCGCGGCCTGATGTACGGGATCGCCGCCTACCTGATCTGGGGCGCCTTCCCCCTGTACTGGCCTCTCCTGGAGCCCGCGGGCGCCCTGGAGATCCTCGCCCATCGCATCCTGTGGTCCGCGGTCGTGATGGCCGTGGTGGTGCTGGCGCTGGGCCGACGAAGCCAGGTCCGGGCGCTGGTGGCCGACCGGCGCCGCCTGGCCCTGCTGACGCTGGCGGCGTTCGTGATCACGTTCAACTGGGGCGGCTACATCTGGGCGGTCAACCACGGCCGGGTGGTGGAGGCCTCCCTGGGCTACTTCATCAACCCCCTGGTGACGGTGCTGATGGGGGTGCTCATCCTGGGCGAGCGGCTGCGGCGCACCCAGTGGCTGGCGATGGCGGTGGCCAGCGCGGCCGTGGTGGTGCTGACCCTCGACTACGGCCGGCTGCCGTGGATCGCGCTGCTCCTGGCCTTCAGCTTCGGCACCTACGGCCTGGCCAAGAAGACCGCGAACGCCGGGGCGCTGGAGTCCCTGGCCGTGGAGACGGCGATCCTGGCCCCCCTGGCGGTCGGCTACGTCGGCTGGCTGGTGCTGACCGGCGCCTCGCAGTTCGGGGGCCAGGGGCCCTGGCACGCGCTGCTCTTCACCAGCACCGGGGTGGTGACCGCGATCCCCCTGGTGCTCTTCGGGGCCGCAGCCACCCGGGTCCCGATGGTGGGGCTGGGTCTCCTGCAGTACCTGGCCCCGATCCTGCAGTTCGCCCTCGGCGTGCTGTGGTTCCACGAGGAGATGCCCCCGGGCAGGTGGCTCGGCTTCAGCCTGGTCTGGGTGGCGCTGGTGGTCTTCACCGTCGACCTGGTCGCCCACCGCCGGCGGCAGCTCGCGCTGGTCGCCGAGGCCGGGCTCGCCTGAGTCGGCCCCGGGCCCGGCTCAGGCCGAGCGGACCGCCACCACGTCGGCGAACGCCTCGAGGGCGGCGCGCACGGGGCCCTGGGGCAGCACGCCCAGCATGGCCTTGGCGTCGGCCGCCTGCCCCTTGACGTAGTCGCGGGCCTGCTCCATCGCCGGGTGCTTGCGCAGCAGCCCGAGGGTCTCCGCGTGCAGGGCGTCGTCGCTCAGGTCGCTGGACAGCAGCTCGATGAGACGGGCGTCGGCGGGGTCGGTGGAGGCCTGCGCCATCAGCACCGGCAGGGTCGGCACGCCCTCGCGCAGGTCCGTGCCGGGCGTCTTGCCCGACTCCGCGGAGTCGGAGGCCACGTCCAGGATGTCGTCGGAGAGCTGGAACGCCGACCCCACGAGCTCGCCGTACGCGGTGAGGGCGGAGACGACCTCGTCCGAGGCGCCGCCGAACATGGCGCCGTACCGGGCGGAGGTGGCGATCAGGGAACCGGTCTTGCCCGCCACGACCTGCAGGTAGTGCTCGAGCGGGTCCTCCCCCGGAGCCGGCTTGACCGTCTCCAGCATCTGTCCCTCGACCAGCTGGGTGAAGGTCTGGGCCTGGATGCGGACCGCGTCGGCGCCGAGGTCGGCGGTCAGCAGCGACGACTTGGAGAACAGGAAGTCCCCGGTCAGGATCGCCACGTGGTTGTCCCACCGGGCGTTGGCCGAGTCCGCACCGCGGCGCAGGGCGGCCTCGTCCATCACGTCGTCGTGGTAGAGCGAGGCCAGGTGGGTCAGCTCCACCACGCAGGCCGCCGTGACCACCTTGTCGTCGGCGGCGTCAGGGCCGGTCTCGGCCGCCAGCAGCACCAGCAGCGGACGGAACCGCTTGCCGCCGGCCGTCATCAGGTGCCCGGCTGCCTCGGTGATGAAGTCCGCGCTGCCCCGCACGTGGTGCGCGAGGGCGTTCTCGACGTCGTCGAGCCGTTGCCTCAGTCGCTCGGCCAGGGCCTGGTCGACGACTGGGAGAGCCAGTCCGGAGGTTGCATCAGTGGTCACCTGATGAATTCTCCCGCACTCCCCACGAGGTCGAGCAGGGGCCCCGGCACGACGCCCAGCACGAGCGTCGCGGCCGCGCCGACGGCGATCGCAGCCGCGGTCAGCACCGACGGCGTGGTGACCGACGGACCCTCGGCGAGCGGGGTGCGGAAGTACATCAGCACGATCACCCGCACGTAGAGGTACGCCGCCACCGCGCTGGTCAGCACCGCCGCGATCACCACCGGCCAGGCGCCGGCGGCCAGGGCCACGGAGAAGACCGCCCACTTGCCGATGAAGCCCGAGGTCAGCGGGATGCCCGCCATCGCCAGCAGGAAGAAGGCGAAGACGGCCGCCACGAACGGCGCCTCCTTGGCCAGGCCGGTCCACCGGACCAGCTGCGTCGTCTCGCCACCGGAGTCGCGGACCAGGCTGACCACGGCGAACGCACCGAGGGTCATCAGGCCGTAGGTCGCCAGGTAGAACAGGACGGCCTGCAGCGAGGTGATCTCGCCGGTGGCGAGGTCGCCGGTGCTCTGCACCCCGAGCACCCCGGTGAGGATGAATCCGGTGTGCGCCACCGAGGAGTAGGCCAGCAGCCGCTTGACGTCGCTCTGGGTGAGCGCCATCAGGGTGCCCACCACCATGGTGAGGATGGCGATGACCCACAGCATCGGCTGCCAGGACCACCGGTCGGCACCCAGCGCCACGTAGAACAGGCGCAGGATCGCACCGAAGGCCGAGACCTTGGTGGCGGCGGCCATGAAGGCGGTCAGCGGGGTGGGCGAGCCCTGGTAGACGTCGGGCGTCCATGCCTGGAACGGGGCGGCACCGACCTTGAAGAGCAGCCCGACCGCGAGCAGGCCGATCCCGATGAGCAGCAGCGCCTGGTTGCCCGTGTCGTTGGTGACGGCCTCGTTGATCCGGCCGAACTGCATCGAGCCGGCGTACCCGTAGAGCAGCGCGGCGCCGTAGAGGAAGAACGCCGAGGAGAAGGCACCGAGGAGGAAGTACTTCAGGGCCGCCTCCTGGCTCAGCAGCCGGCGGCGGCGCGCCAGCCCGGTGAGCAGGTAGAGCGGGAGCGAGAGGATCTCCAGCGCCACGAACATGGTGAGCAGGTCGTTGGCGGCCGGGAACAGCATCATGCCGAACACCGCGAAGCCGAGCAGCGGGTAGATCTCGGTGTGCTCCAGGCCCTTGGTGGAGGCCTGGCGCTCGGCGTCGGTGCCGGGCATCGCCGCGGCCTGACCGGCGAACGCGGAGACCCCGCCGTCCAGCCGGCGCTCGGCGAAGAGCATGGCGCCCAGCACGGCCAGCACCAGGATCAGGCCCCACAGGAACAGGGTGGGCCCGTCGATGGCGATGGTGTCCATCGCCGCCAGCACGCCGTACGCCGCGCCGTCACCGTGGGCGAGCCCCTCCTCGGCGGCGTCGTCGGCGCCGTACTGGATGGCGTTGAGCACCACCAGCACCAGGGCGACGACCAGCCCGGTGAGGGTCAGGGCGGTCTGCACCAGGAAGCGGCGCCCCCTGGGCAGGAAGGCCTCCACCACCACGCCGAGGCACGCCATCAGGAAGACGATCAGCAGCGGAGCGAGCTGGAAGTACTCCAGGTCGGGCTTGACGAACACGTTCTCGGTCACTGGTCGGCTCCCTCGTGGTTACCAGCGTCGTGGGTGTCCGCGACGGCCGGAGGGTCATCGGTCACCCCGACGTGCGTCAGGGTCTCCTCGACGTTGGGGTTGATCACGTCGAGCACCGGCATCGGGGCGAACCCCAGCACCACCAGGGCCAGCAGCAGAGGTGCGAGCACGCCGACCTCGCGGACGTTGAGGTCGGTGAAGTGCGCGACCTCGGGGCGGACCGGCCCGGTCATGGTGCGCTGGTAGGTCCACAGGATGTAGATGGCGGCGAGCACGATCGCGGTTACCGCGATCGCACCGGCCCACCAGGCGTAGCCGAAGGCCGCGATGATGACGAGCATCTCGGAGACGAACGGCGCCAGCCCCGGCAGGCCGAGGGCGGCCAGGCCGGCGATCAGGAAGGTGCCGGCCAGGACCGGGGCCACCTTCTCCACACCGCCCATCTGGCTGATCAGCGAGGAGCCTCGGCGGCGGATCAGGAACCCGGCGACCAGGAACAGCGCAGCCGTGGCGATGCCGTGGTTGACCATGTAGAGGATCGCGCCCGCGCCGCCGGTGCTGGAGAAGACGAAGATGCCCAGCACGATGAAGCCGAAGTGGGACAGCGACGTCAGACCGATCATCCGCAGGATGTCGTCCTGTCCGATCGCCACCAGGGCGCCGTAGACGATGGAGACCAGCGCCAGCACCACGACCACCGGGGTCGCCCACTGCGACGCCTCGGGCAGCAGCCCCAGGCAGAAGCGCAGCATCCCGAAGGTGCCGATCTTGTCCAGCACGCAGACCAGCAGCACCGAGGTGCCGGTGGTGGCCTTCTCCGTGGTGTCGGCCAGCCAGGTGTGCACCGGGAACATCGGCGCCTTGATCGCGAAGGCGATGAAGAAGCCGGCGAAGAGCCAGCGCTGCGTCGTCGGGTCGATGTCCAGGGCGGCCAGGTCGCCGATCAGGTACGACGGCGAGCCCGCGTCGGCGGAGACGACGTACAGGCCGATCACCGAGGCGAGCATGATCAGCCCGCCCGCGAGCTGGTAGATCAGGAACTTGGTCGCGGCCCGGCTCCGGCCCTCACGACCGAAGCCGCCGATCAGGAAGTACGCCGGGATCAGCGTCGCCTCGAAGACCACGTAGAACAGGAAGACGTCGGTCGCGGTGAAGACCGCGAGCGAGAGGCCCTCCAGCGCCAGCGTCCAGGCGAAGAAGGCGCGGGTCGAGCCTTCGTCGGAGTCGGTCCAGGAGGCGACCATCACGATCGGGACCAGCACCGCGGTGAGCAGCACCATCAGCACGCCGAGACCGTCGACGCCCAGGGCGTAGTGGGCGCCGAAGGCGGCGATCCACTCGTGCTCCTCGGTGAACTGGAAGCCACCGTCGGCGGTGAAGCCGATGGCGACGCCGACGGCGACCGCCAGGGTCAGCACCGAGAACCCGATGCCGACCTGCTTTGCCAGGGGCTGACCGGGCCCGCTGGGCAGGAACGCGGTGACGCACGCCCCGACCAGTGAAATCAGGATCAGGATCGTCAACCAGGGAAGTTCGCTCATGCGAGGTTCACCGCCAGCAGGGCCAGGACGACGAGCAGCACGCCGCCGACAACGGAAAGAGCGTAGGAGCGGACGAACCCGTTCTGGATCCTGCGCAACGCCAGGGAGATGCCGCCGGTGGCGGCCGCGCCACCCTCGACGAGCCCGTCGACGCCGAGGCGGTCCGCGGTCGTGAGACCGCTGACGAGCCGCGAGCCGGGAGCCACCACGAGGGTGTCGTTGATGGTGTCCCCGTAGAGGTCGGCGCGAGCCGCACGGGTGGCGAGGGAGACGTCCTGGGGCGCCACGCGGGGGATCGTGCGCTGGCCCACCAGGAACCAGGCCGCAGCGACGCCGAGGGCGACCACCGCGACCACGATCAGCGTGATCACCAGGGCCGGCAGGGGCGGCTCGTGGTGGGCGGCGGTCCCGATCACCGGAGCCAGCCAGTCCACGATCCAGTCCCCGAGCAGCATCACGCCGCCGAGCACCGAGAGCGCGGCCAGCACGACCAGCGGCACGGTCATCACCTTGGGCGACTCGTGCGGGTGCACCCCGTCGGCCCAGCGCTTCTCGCCCATGAAGGTCATCAGCATCAGCCGCGTCATGTAGAACCCGGTGATGCCGGCGCCCAGCAGGGCGCACAGCCCGACCAGCAGGTTGTCGGCCAGCGCGGTCTCGATGATCTTGTCCTTGGACCAGAACCCGGAGAAGCCCGGGAAGCCGATGATCGCCAGGTAGCCCATCGCGAACGTCAGGAAGGTGACCGGCATCATCGTGCGCAGCCCGCCGTAGTGACGCATGTTCACGTCGTCGTCCATCCCGTGCATCACCGACCCGGCGCCGAGGAACATGTTGGCCTTGAAGAAGCCGTGCGTGAGCAGGTGGAAGATCGCGAACGCGTAGCCGGCGGTGCCGAGCCCGGCGGCCAGCATCATGTAGCCGATCTGGCTCATCGTGGAGCCGGCGAGCGCCTTCTTGATGTCGTCCTTGGCGCAGCCGAGCACCGCACCCCACAGCAGCGTCACCGTGGCCACGATCACCGTCACCGTCTGGGCGGCCGGGGCCAGCTCGAAGATGAAGTTGGAGCGGACCACCAGGTAGACGCCCGCGGTGACCATCGTTGCGGCGTGGATCAGCGCGGAGACCGGGGTCGGACCCTCCATCGCGTCCAGCAGCCAGGCCTGGAGCGGGACCTGGGCGGACTTGCCGCAGGCACCCAGCAGCAGCAGCAGGCCGATCGCGTTCAAGGTGCCCTGGCCGGCCTCGGAGGAGGCGGCGCTGACCACGGAGTAGTCGGTGCTGCCGAAGGTCGCGAACATCAGGGCGATGGCGAGCGAGAGCCCGATGTCACCGACCCGGTTGATCACGAAGGCCTTCTTGGCCGCGGCGGCCGCCGACGGCTTGTGCTGCCAGAAGCCGATCAGCAGGTACGACGCCAGGCCGACGCCCTCCCAGCCGAGGAAGAGGCCCAGGAAGTTGGCGCTGAGGATCAGCATCAGCATCGCGGCGACGAAGAGGTTGAGGTACCCGAAGAACCGGCGGCGCCGGACGTCGTGCTCCATGTAGCCGATCGAGTAGACGTGGATCAGCGTGCCCACGCCCGTGATCAGCAGCAGGAAGAGCGCCGAGAGCGGGTCGTAGAGCAGGTCCATGCCCACGTCGAGGCCGCCGGCGGAGAACCAGGTGTAGAGCTCCTGGCCGACCTGGCGCTCGCTCTCCTCACGACCGAGCAGGCTGAGGAAGAGCACCAGGCTGAGCACGAAGGAGCCCGCCACGGTCGCGGTGCCGAGGTAGTGGCCCCACCGGTCGATGGCGCCCTTGGTGAGGGCTCCACCCAGCAGCAGCACCAGGGCGCCGGCCAGGGGAAGGGCGATGACCAGCCAGAGCAGCGAGAAGACGCCGTCGGCGGCACCGGGGTCGACCACCGGGATGGAGGTGGCCCCGGACAGGGGAATAAGAGCTAGTGGCATGTGTCAGACCCCGTCAGTACTTCAGCAGGCTTGCGTCGTCGACCGAGGCCGAGCGACGGGTCCGGAAGATGGTCATGATGATGGCCAGCCCGACCACGACCTCGGCCGCGGCCACCACCATCACGAAGAAGGCGGCGATCTGGCCGTCGAGGTTGCCGTGCTGCTTGGCGAAGGTCACCAGCGCCAGGTTGCAGGCGTTGAGCATCAGCTCCACGCACATGAACACCACCAGTGCGTTGCGGCGGATGAGGACACCCACGGCACCGATGGTGAAGATGATCGCCGAGAGGACGATGTAGGGGGTGAGGCTCACTGCTGGTCCTCCTCGGGGTGGGCAGGGGCGCCGGACTTGCCGGAGACCTCCGGGGACTGCCCGGGGTCGGTGCCCAGCTGACGGGTGATGTCCTCGATGTCCTCGGCCAGGGCCGGGGCCGAGCGCACGGTGCCGCGGGCGGCGAGCACCCGCGAGATCGAGGCCTCCGAGGGAGTCCCGTCAGGCAGCAGGGCCGGGGTGTCGACGGCGTTGTGCCGCGCGAAGACGCCCGGGGCCGGCAGCGGGCCGGGGTGCTTGCCCGTCTCGGCGTAGTCCTGCAGCCGCTGCGCGGCCAGGTCGGCCTGGCGCGCCTTGGGGGCCGAGCGCTCGCGGTGGGCCAGCACCATCGCTCCCACGGCGGCGGTGATCAGCAGTGCGCTGGTCGCCTCGAACGCGAAGACGTAGTTGCTGAACAGGATGTTGGCCAGGCCCTGGATGTTGCCCCCGGCATTGGCCTCCTCGAGGCCGACCGCGGTGCCGAGCGAGATCTGCCCCAGCCCGATCACCAGGACGGCGGCGAGCAGCAGACCGGCGACGGCGGCGGCGACGCGCTGTCCCCGGATGGTCTCCACGACCGAGTCCGAGGAGTCCACTCCCACCAGCATGACCACGAAGAGGAACAGCATCAGGATCGCGCCGGTGTAGACGATGATCTGCACCGCGAACAGGAACGGGGCCTCGAGGACCGCGTAGAGGATCGCCAGGCTGATCATCACCACGGCCAGCAGCAGCGCGGCGTGCACGGCCTTGCGGACGAAGAGGATGCCCAGGGCGGCCAGCACCATGACCGGCGCCAGGATCCAGAACGCCGTCATCGGTCGACCCCCTCGGGAGCCGGGGCGGAGAAGTGGCCACGGTAGTAGTCACCCTCGTCGCGGCCGGGCAGCATCTCGTGCGGCGGCTGCTCCATGCCGGGCAGCAGCGGGGCCAGCAGGTCGCTCTTCTCGTAGATCAGCGACTCCCGCGTGGTGTCGGCGAGCTCGTACTCGTTCGTCATGGTCAGCGCCCGCGTCGGGCACGCCTCGATGCACAGCCCGCACAGGATGCAGCGCAGGTAGTTGATCTGGTAGACGCGGCCGTAGCGCTCACCGGGGCTGAACCGCTCGTCCTCGCTGTTGGAGGCGCCCTCGACGTAGATGGCGTCCGCCGGGCACGCCCAGGCGCACAGCTCGCAGCCGATGCACTTCTCCAGGCCGTCGGGGTAGCGGTTGAGCTGGTGCCGGCCGTGGAAGCGCGGAGCCGTCGGCAGCTTCTCGAAGGGGTACTGCTCGGTGACGACCTTGCGGAACATCGTCCGGAACGTCACCCCGAAACCCGCGACCGGGTCCCAGACGCTCTCCCGCAGGCTCTTGCCGCCCTCGGACGAGGTTGGCTTTCCGGTGGCCATCAGTTCTCCTCACCAGCAACGTGGGTCGTGTCGGTCGAGCTCTCGGTGGAACCGCTGACGGTGCCGGCACGAGAGCCCGCGAAGCTCAGCGGGGCGGCGGCGCCGCGCACGGCCCCGCCGACGGGCATCGGGGGCACCGGGAAGCCGCCGGCGAACGCGTCGACCGGTGCGGGCTCGACCTCGTCCTCGTCAGTGGCGTCCCCGGAGTCCTCGAACAGGAACATCGCACCGAGCAGCACCACCAGCGCCCCGAGGGCGACCAGGATGTGCCAGGTCTCGATGTCGTCGGCGAGCACCCGCATCGACGCCACGGCGACGATCCACAGCAGCGAGAACGGGATCAGGTACTTCCACCCGAACGCCATGAACTGGTCGTAGCGCAGGCGGGGCAGCGTGCCGCGCAGCCAGATGAACAAGAAGATGAACAGCAGCATCTTGCCGAAGAACCAGAGCACCGGCCAGTAGCCGTGGTCGGCGCCCTCCCAGACGTGCTCCAGGCCCCAGGGTGCGGCCCAGCCGCCGAGGAAGAGCGTCGTCGCCAGGGCGGAGACGGTGGCCATGTTGATGTACTCGGCGAGGAAGAACATCGCGAACTTCATCGCGGAGTACTCCGTGTGGAACCCGCCGACCAGCTCGCCCTCGGCCTCGGGCAGGTCGAACGGCGCCCGGTTGGTCTCCCCGATCATCGCGATCACGTAGATCACGAACGACGGCGCCAGGATGACGGCGTACCAGGACGGGACCGGGATGACGTCGAGCCAGTACTCCTGCTCCACCGGGTTCTGCGCCGCGACGATGCCGGAGGTGGACATGGTGCCCGAGTAGAGGAAGACCGAGACCAGGGCCAGGCCCATGGCGACCTCGTAGGAGATCATCTGCGCGCTCGAGCGCAGACCGCCCAGCAGCGAGTACGTCGATCCCGAGGACCAGCCGCCCAGCACGATGCCGTAGATGCCGATCGAGGCGATGGCCATCACGAACAGCACCGCCACCGGCATGTCGGTGAGCTGGAGCGGGGTGTGGGTGTCGGTGAACGGCACCTTGACCACCGGCCCGAAGGGGATCACCGCGAACGTCACGAACGCCGCCGTGGCGGCGATGACGGGGGCGATCACGAACACGACCTTGTCGGCCGCCTTCGGGATGATGTCCTCCTTGAACATCAGCTTCGCACCGTCCGCCAACGACTGCAGCAGCCCGAAGGGACCGTTGACGTTGGGTCCGATGCGGTGCTGCATCCGGGCGACCACGCGACGCTCGAACCAGATCAGGAACAGCGTGAGCAGCACCAGGACCAGGAAGAGCACCACGGTCTTGCCGATGATCAGCCAGATGGAGTCCTGGCCGAAGGCCGACAGGTCCTCGACCTGCCGCAGGATGACGAGCGGGTTCACTGGGTGGCTCCCTTCACCAGGACAGTGCTGCCGGGAGATGCGAGGTCGGCGAGCACGCCGCGGCCGAAGGACCGCGCGGGCAGCCAGACGACCTGCTCGGGCAGGTCAGCGGGGACGACGGGCAGCGTGACGCTCCCCCGGTCGCCGGTCACCGTGACCTGGACCTCGGCCTGGCCCTCGACCTCGGGGTCGAGGACTCCGCAGATCCGCTCGAAGTCCGGGCGGGACAGGCGGGCGACGGGGCGTCGCCCGGTGGCGCGGTAGTGCAGCTCGCCGTCCTGCATGGAGCCCAGGTCGACCAGCTGCTTCCAGGTGGCCAGGCGCATCGCGCCGGCCTCGCCGATCGGCGCCGGGGTCGCGGCGGGGGTCTCCAGCGGGGGCCGGGCACCGTCCCACGGACCCAGCGCCGCCATCTCCTGGCGGACCTCGGTGACCGTGCGGAACCCCAGCGGGGCGCCCAGCTCCTCGGCGATCCCGGCCAGGACCCGCAGGTCGGGCAGGGAGGCGGGGTTGGCCAGGACCGTCTCGAAGGAGCGGGTGCGCCCGTCCCAGGTGACGAAGGTGCCGGCCTTGTCGGTGACCGGGGCCACCGGCAGGACCACGTCGGCGGCCCGGGTCACGTCGGTCTCGCGCAGCTCCAGGGAGACCACGAAGGACGCGGCAGCGAGCGCCTGGCGGAAGAGCGCCGGGTCGCTGGTGTCGTCGGGGTCGACCCCGCCGACCAGCAGTCCGCCCACCGCGCCGGAGGCGACGGCGGAGACGATGGCGTCGCCGTCGCGGCCGGGCGTCTCCGGCAGCGCCGGAACCCCCCACGCGGTGGCGGTGTCGACCCGGGCCTGCGCCTCGGCGACGGGACGGCCGCCGGGCAGCAGGTTGGGCAGGCACCCGGCCTCGACCGCGCCGCGGTCACCGGCGCGACGCGGCACCCAGGCGAGCCGGGCGCCGGTGGTGCCGGACAGCGCGGCCGCCGCGGTGAGGGCACCGGGGCTGGTGGCCAGCCGCTCCCCGACCAGGATGATGCCGCCGCCGTCGAGGGCGACCTCGCCGTCCCCGGCGAGCTCGGCCATCGCGACGGCCTCGTCGCCTGGTGCGGTGGCGACCAGGCGGCCCTGCAGCTTCTCCAGGCCACGGGAGGCGAACGGGGCGATCGAGACCACCCGGGTCCCGTGCTGGGTGACGGCCTTGCGCAGCCGCAGGAAGAGCGTGCCTGCCTCGTCCTCGGGCTCGAAGCCCACCAGTACGACGACCGAGGCGCGCTCCAGGTCGGCGTACGTGACGCCGGCCGGGGACTCGTGGTGGCCCAGCACCACGTGGGAGGCCAGGAAGGAGGCCTCCTCCGCGGAGTGCGGACGGGCCCGGAAGTCGATGTCGTTGGTGCCCAGGGCGACCCGGGCGAACTTGGCGTAGGCGTAGGCGTCCTCGGCCGTCACCCGACCGCCGGTCAGCACCGCGGAGGAGCCGGCGGCGGCCAGTCCTCGGGCGGCGACGGCGAAGGCCTCGGTCCAGGAGGCGGGCCGGAGCTCGCCGGTCCCCCCGTCCTCGACCCGGTCACGCACCTGCGGGTAGGTGATCCGGTCGTCCTGCCGGGAGTAGTGGAACGCGAAGCGGTCCTTGTCGGTGATCCACTCCTCGTTGACCTCGGCGTCGTTGCCCGAGAGGCGGCGCATCACCTTGCCGCGACGGTGGTCCACCCGGATCGCGGCACCACAGGCGTCGTGCTCGGCGATCGAGGGCGTGGAGACCAGGTCGAAGGGCCGCGAGCGGAAGCGGTAGTCAGCGCTGGTCAGGGCACCGACGGGGCAGATCTGGATGGTGTTGCCGGAGAAGTAGCTCTCGAACGGCTCGCGCTCGTAGATGCCGACCTGCTGGAGCGCGCCGCGCTCGATCAGGGCGATGAACGGGTCGCCGGCGATCTCCTGGGAGAACCGGGTGCAGCGGGCGCACAGCACGCACCGCTCCCGGTCCAGGAGCACCTGGGCGGAGATGTTGATCGGCTTGGGGAAGGTGCGCTTGATCCCGCCCTGCGCCGAGAAGCGGGACTCGCCACGGCCGTTCGACATGGCCTGGTTCTGCAGGGGGCACTCGCCGCCCTTGTCGCAGACCGGGCAGTCCAGCGGGTGGTTGATCAGCAGCATCTCCATCACGCCCTGCTGCGCCTTGTCGACGGCCGGCGAGGTCAGCTGCGTCTTGACCTCCATGCCCTCGGTGGCGACCAGGGTGCAGGAGGCCTGCGGCTTCATCCGTCCCGGCGGACCCTGCATCTGGCGCAGGGAGCCGTCCGGCCCGGGCATGGCGACCTCGACCAGGCACTGGCGGCAGGCGCCGGCGGGCGCGAGCAGCGGGTGGTCGCAGAAGCGCGGGATCTGGATCCCGATCTGCTCCGCGGCACGGATCACCAGGGTGCCCTTGGGCACGCTGGTGGAGATTCCGTCGATGGTCAGGTTGACCAGGTCGGGCTTGGCGACCTGGTCGGTCCTGCCCTGGTCGGTCCTGGCGTTCGAGACCTGGGTCATGCGCGCGCTCCTGCGGTTGCGAAGAGGGTCGAGGCCGCGGGGTCGAACGGGCAGCCGCCGGTGGTGAGGTGGGCGACGTACTCGTCCCGGAAGTACTTGATGGAGGACTCGATGGGGCCCACCGCGCCGTCAGCCAGGGCGCAGAACGAGCGGCCCAGGATGTTGTCGCACTGGTCGAGCAGCTGGTCGAGGTCGGCCTCGGTGCCCTGGCCCTTCTCCAGCCGGGCCAGCACCTGCACCAGCCACCAGGTGCCCTCGCGGCACGGGGTGCACTTGCCGCAGGACTCGTGCTTGTAGAACTCGGTCCAGCGCAGGGTCGCGCGGACCACGCAGGTGGTCTCGTCGAAGAGCTGCAGCGCCCGGGTGCCGAGCATGGAGCCCGCCGCGCCGACGCCCTCGAAGTCCAGCGGGACGTCGAGGTGCTCGTCGGTGAGCAGCCCCGTGGAGGAGCCGCCCGGGGTCCAGAACTTGAGGCGGTTGCCGTGCCGCATGCCGCCGGCCAGGTCCACCAGCTCGCGCAGCGTGATGCCCAGCGGCGCTTCGTACTGTCCGGGGGAGTTGACGTGGCCCGAGAGGCTGAAGATGCCGAAGCCCTTGGAGCGCTCGGTGCCCATGGAGGAGAACCACTCCGGTCCCCGGTCGATGATGCTGGGGACCGAGGCGATGGACTCCACGTTGTTGATCACCGTGGGGCTGGCGTAGAGCCCGGCCACGGCCGGGAACGGCGGACGCAGCCGAGGCTGTCCGCGCCGCCCCTCGAGGGAGTCCAGCAGGGCCGTCTCCTCGCCGCAGATGTAGGCGCCGGCGCCGGCGTGCACGACCAGGTCGAGGTCGTAGCCGGTGCCGTGGATGTTCTTGCCCAGGTGTCCGGCCAGGTAGGCCTCCTGGACCGCGCGCTGCAGGCGGCGGATCACGTGCAGCACCTCGCCGCGCACGTAGATGAACGCGGTGTTGGCGCGGATCGCGTACGAGGAGATGATCACGCCCTCGACCAGGGTGTGCGGGCTGGCCATCATCAGCGGGATGTCCTTGCAGGTGCCCGGCTCCGACTCGTCGGCGTTGACCACGAGGTACTTCGGGTTCGGGTTGTCCTGCGGGATGAAGCCCCACTTCATGCCGGTGGGGAAGCCGGCGCCGCCGCGTCCGCGCAGCCCGGAGTCCTTGACCGCGGTGATCACGTCGTCCTGGGACATGCCCAGGGCCTTGTGCAGTGCGGCGTACCCGCCCTGGGACTCGTAGGCCTCCAGGGTCCAGGACCGCTCGTCACCCCAGTTGTCGGTGAGGACGGGGGTCAGCATGTCGGTCACTTCGCGGTCCCCTGATCTCCGGCGCCGAGCGCCGGTCCTGACGGTGTTGCGGGGGCGGTCCAGCCGCGCTCGCGGGCGATCTCACGGCCCACCAGCGACGCGGGACCGGCGGACGGGCCCTGGTCGGCCAGGCCGTCGTTGAACCCGGCCAGGACCCGCTCGGCCTCGCGCCAGGTGCAGAGCTTGGGGCCTCGGGTGGAGTGCACCTCGCGCCCGGCCCGCAGGTCGTCGACCAGCTGCGTCGCCGACTCGGGGGTCTGGTTGTCCATGAACTCCCAGTTCACGGTCATCACCGGTGCGTAGTCGCAGGCGGCGTTGCACTCGATGTGCTCCAGCGTCACCGTCGCCTCGTCGCCCTCGCGACGCGGCGCGGTCTCGTCGTTGCCCACGTCGAGGTGGTCCTTGAGCCGCTCGAGGATGAGGTCGCCCCCCATCACCGCGCAGAGCGTGTTGGTGCACACCCCGACGTGGTAGTCGCCCACCGGGCGGCGCTTGTACATCGTGTAGAAGGTGGCGACCCCGCTGACCTCAGCGGCAGTGATGCCCAGCACCTCGGCGCAGGCCTCGATGCCCTCGGGAGTCACCCGCCCCTGGGCCGACTGCACCAGGTGCAGCATCGGGAGCAGACCCGAGCGCGGCTGCGGGTAGCGGGCGGCGATCTCTCGCAGCTCCGCCATCGTCGCGGCGTCCAGGGTGTCCAGCTCGCTCATCGGTCCACGCCTCCCATCACGGGGTCGATCGAGGCGATGGCCACGATCACGTCGGCGACCATGCCGCCCTCGCTCATCACACTGGTGGCTTGCAGGTTGGTGAACGACGGGTCCCGGAAGTGCGCCCGGAACGGCTTCGTGCCACCGTCGGAGACCACGTGCGCCCCGAGCTCGCCGCGGGGCGACTCGATGGGCACGTAGGCCTGGCCGGCCGGGACCCGGAAGCCCTCGGTGACCAGCTTGAAGTGGTGGATCAGAGCCTCCATCGACTCGTCCATGATGTGCCGGATGTGGTCCAGGCTGTTGCCCATCCCGTCACTGCCCACGGCGAGCTGGCTGGGCCAGGCGATCTTCTTGTCGGCCACCATCACCGGAGCGCCGTCGAGCCGGCTCAGCCGGTCCGCGCACTGCTCCACGAGCCGGAGCGACTCGTGCATCTCGTTGAGCCGGACCCGGAAGCGGCCGTAGGCGTCGGCGGTGTCCCAGGTCTGGACGTCGAAGTCGTAGGTCTCGTAGCCGCAGTACGGCTGGGTCTTGCGCAGGTCCCACGCGTAGCCGGTGGCGCGCAGCGGCGGGCCGGTCAGGCCCAGGGCCAGGCAGCCGGTCAGGTCGAGGTGCCCGATGCCCTCGAGCCGGCCCCGGAAGATCGGGTTGGCGTTGCACAGGTCGGCGTACTCGGTGAGCCGCTTCCTCATCAGCGCGACGAAGGCGCGGATGTCGTCCAGCGCCCCCACCGGGAGGTCCTGGGCGACGCCGCCGGGGCGGATGAACGCGTGGTTCATCCGCAGGCCGGTGATGGTCTCGAACAGGTCCAGCACGAGCTCGCGCTCGCGGAAGCCGATGGTCATCACCGTGAGGGCACCCAGCTCCATGCCGCCCGTCGCGATCGCCACCAGGTGGGAGGAGATGCGGTTGAGCTCCATCAGCAGGACGCGCATCACCGAGGCCTTCTCGGGGATCTGGTCCTCGATGTCGAGGAGCCGCTCCACCCCCAGCACGTAGGTGGCCTCGTTGTAGAACGGGGAGAGGTAGTCCATCCGGGTGCAGAAGGTCACGCCCTGCACCCAGCTGCGGTACTCCATGTTCTTCTCGATGCCGGTGTGCAGGTAGCCGATCCCGCAGCGGGCCTCGGTGACCGTCTCGCCCTCGAGCTCCAGGATCAGCCGGAGCACGCCGTGGGTCGAGGGGTGCTGCGGTCCCATGTTGACGACCACGCGCTCCTCGACGCCCTCGCTGAGGCCCTCGGTGATGGAGTCCCAGTCCTGCCCGGTGACGGTGAACACGCGTCCCTGGCTGGTCTCGGAGCCGGAGGCGTAGAAGTCCTCGTCCGAGCCCGGGGTGTTTGAGGTAGTCGATGCCATTAGTTGTACGACCTCCGCTGGTCCGGCGGCGGGATGCTGCCGCCCTTGTATTCCACGGGGATGCCGCCCAAGGGGTAGTCCTTGCGCTGCGGGTGGCCCGGCCAGTCGTCGGGCATCAGGATCCGGGTGAGCGCGGGGTGGCCCTCGAAGAGGATCCCGAACATGTCGTAGGTCTCGCGCTCGTGCCAGTCGGCCGTCGGGTAGACCGAGACCACCGAGGGCAGCCGTGGGTCGCTGTCGGGGACCGCGACCTCCAGCCGGATCCGGCGGTTGTGGGTCATGGAGAGCAGGTGGTGGACCACGTGCAGCTCGCGTCCGGTGTCCCCGGGGTAGTGCACCCCCGAGACGGAGGCGCAGAACTCGAACCGGAGCTGCTCGTCGTCGCGCAGCATCTGCGCCACGAACAGCAGGTCGGCGGCCCGGACGTGGAAGGTGATCTCGTTGCGGTGCACCACCACGGCCTGGATGGCGTCCTCGAGGTCGGTGGCCCGCAGCCGCGCCTGCAGCGCGTCGGCCACCTCGTCGAACCACCCGCCGTACGGGCGCTGGGTGGCGCCGGGGAAGACCACCGGGGTCACCAGCCCGCCGAAGCCGCTGGTGTCGCCGGAGCCGGCGGCGCCGAACATGCCGTGCCGGGCGCCGACCGCACGGTCCACGACGGCGTCGGGGGCGATCAGCTCGCCGCCCTCGCCGGGGGCGCGGACCCGGTCCTCGCGCGCCTCGGTCTCCGGGGTGTCCCGGGTGACGCGCTCGTTCTCGGGGGTGCCGAACTCCTTCTTGGGGTCGGCTCCCTCGTCACGGCGATCGGTCGGACTCATCGCAGCAGGCCCTTCATGTGCGAGGTGGGCAGGGCACGCAGCGCGAGGTTCTCCTGCTCCTCGATCTCCGCGGTCCGGTTGGCGCCCATCTTGGTCGCCTGCACCTTGTCGTGGAGCTTGAGGATGGCGTCCATCAGCATCTCCGGCCGCGGCGGGCAGCCGGGCAGGTACATGTCGACCGGCACCACGTGGTCGACGCCCTGGACGATCGCGTAGTTGTTGAACATCCCGCCGGAGCTGGCGCAGACGCCCATCGCCAGCACCCACTTGGGCTCGGGCATCTGGTCGTAGATCTGGCGCAGCACCGGAGCCATCTTCTGGCTCACCCGGCCCGCGACGATCATCAGGTCGGCCTGTCGGGGGCTGGCCCGGAAGACCTCCATGCCGAACCGACCGAGGTCGTACTTCGGTCCGCCGCTGGTCATCATCTCGATGGCACAGCACGCGAGGCCGAAGGTGGCCGGCCAGAAGGACGCCTTGCGCATGTAGCCCGCAACGCCCTCGACCGTGGTCAGCAGCACTCCGCTGGGGAGCTTGTCCTCAACACCCATTTGTCTAGTCCCAGTCCAATCCGCCACGCCGCCAGACGTAGGCGTAGGCAACGAACACGGTCGCGATGAACAGCACCATCTCGACCAGCCCGAAGACCTCCATGGCGTCGAAGTGGACGGCCCAGGGGTACAGGAAGATGATCTCGATGTCGAAGACGATGAAGAGCATGGCGGTGATGTAGTACTTCACCGGGAAGCGTCCTCCACCGACCGGCTGCGGAGTGGGCTCGATGCCGCACTCGTAGGAGTCGACCTTGGCCCGGTTGTAGCGCTTCGGGCCCAGGACCGCGCTGGTGGCCACCGAGACGACGGCGAATCCGGCCGCGAGGATCGCCAGCACCAGCACCGGTGTGTAGAGCTCCATCAAGTTCCCCTTCCTAGCCGTCACCCACTCGCGACGACCGGTCGACATGTGACCTTGTGAAACTCTTCACGAGTGGTGCGGCCCACAGTCTAGGCATGAAGTCCGACACAGTCACCAACCGGGGCTCCACCCCGGCGCGACGCCCCTGACCTGCTGATTTAGCGGCTCTCGGCGTTGCGATATTCGCTGGCTGCGAGGGCTACGCGGAAGCGCGGTGCAGCGCCACGATCCCGCCGCTGAGGTTGCGCCACTGCGACTCCTGCCAGCCCGCCCGGGCGACCAGGTCCGCGAGTCCCGCCTGGTCCGGCCAGGCGCGGATCGACTCGGCCAGGTAGACGTAGGCGTCGGGGCTGGAGGAGACGGCCCGGCTGATCGCGGGCAGCGCCTTCATCAGGTACTCCAGGTAGACGGTGCGGAACGGCTTCCAGGTCGGGTGGCTGAACTCGCAGACCACCAGGGTGCCGCCGGGACGGGTCACCCGGCGCATCTCGGCGAGGCCCGCGAGGGGGTCGACGATGTTGCGCAGGCCGAAGGAGATGGTGACCGCGTCGAAGGTGTCGTCCGCGAAGGGCAGCCGGGTGCCGTCACCAGCGGTGAACGGCAGGTGCGGCCGCGCCTTCTTGCCGACCTGGAGCATGCCCAAGGAGAAGTCGCACGGCACCACCGTCGCGCCCGCCTCGTGGAACGGGACGCTGGAGGTGCCGGTCCCCGCGGCGAGGTCGAGGACCAGGTCGCCGGGCGAGGGTGCGACGGCGTCGAAGACCTCCTGGCGCCAGCGTCGGTCCTGTCCCAGGGAGAGGACGTCGTTGGTGACGTCGTAGCGACGCGCCACCGCGTCGAACATCCGTCGTACGTCGGTCGGCTGCTTGTCGAGTTCTGCACGGGCCACGGGCTGAGCCTACGGTGACGTGGCGCACGCACCTGCACGGGTTCGCCGGTGCGCACCCGACCGGCGTCGCGCCAGTGCCCCGGTCCCGGGCGGCGCGGCATGACCCGCCGGTAGTCTTGGCCGGGTGAGCAACCGCGCGGCCGTCCCTGTCTCCGGTGACCCGCTGGTCGTACGGACCGTCGCGGTCGACCCCGGCGAGGTCGCCGAAGACCTGCTGGGCGGCGTGCCCGACGACCGTCCCGTCACCTGGCTCCGCAAGGGAGACGGGCTCGTCGGCTGGGGCGTCGCCGCCGAGGTCCGCACCAGCGGCGCCACCCGGTTCAGCGACGCCGACAAGTGGTGGACCGAGCAGACCGTGCGGGCCACCGTGCACGACGAGGTCGGCGAGCCCGGCACCGGTCTGGTCGCCTTCGGCTCGTTCGCCTTCTCCGACGAGCCCGGGGACTCGGTGCTGGTGGTGCCCCGGGTGATCATCGGCCGGCGCGGCCCGACGACGTGGCGCACGACGATCAGTCTGGCCTCGGACCTCGCGAGCGAAACTGACGGTTCTGCGGTGTTGCAACGGGGTGGAAGTGCGGGTTTCACCGGGTCCCCGGTGAAACCGCCCGCCGCACCCGACGAGGTGCACTTCGCCGACGGCGCCCTCAACGGCGACCAGTGGATGTCGGTGGTGGCCGACGCGGTGGCGCGGATCAGCCGGGGGGACCTGGACAAGGTGGTGCTGGCGCGGGACCTGCTGGCCACCACCACCAGCGAGCTCGACGTGCGCTGGCCGCTGTCCCGGCTCGTCGCGCAGTACCCCATGTGCTGGAGCTTCCACGTCGACGGGATGTTCGGGGCCACGCCGGAGATGCTGGTGCGCCGCGAGCGGGGCCTGGTCACCTCCCGGGTGCTGGCCGGCACCATCCGCCGTACCGGCGACGACGAGCGCGACCTGGCGCTGGCCGCGACGCTGGCGCGCAGCTCCAAGGACCTGGAGGAGCACGAGTACGCCGTCCGCTCGGTCGCCGACGCCCTCGAGCCGCACTGCTCCTCGATGAACGTGCCCGACGCGCCGTTCGTGCTGCACCTGCCCAACGTCATGCACCTGGCCACCGACGTGAACGGCGTGGTGCACGACGCGGAGACGGTCTCCTCGCTGCAGCTGGCCGCTGCGCTGCACCCCTCCGCCGCGGTGGGCGGCACCCCCACACCGGTGGCGACCGCGCTGATCGACCAGATCGAGGGCATGGACCGCGGCCGGTACGCCGGACCGGTGGGCTGGATCGACGCTCGCGGGGACGGCGAGTGGGGCATCGCGCTGCGCTCGGCCTCGGTCGAGGAGAGCGGCCCGGACGGCAGCACCGTGCGGCTGTTCGCCGGCTGCGGGATCGTGGCCGACTCGGTCCCCGAGGCCGAGCTCGCGGAGTCGCAGGCCAAGTTCGTCCCGGTGCGGGACGCGCTCGCCCGGTCCTGACCAGCGGCCCGGCGGGCCTCAGTCCAGGTCCTCCCCGGCACCCAGCCGGGTCCAGCCCAGCCCGCGGGGCCCGTTGAGCCGCTGCATGTGGCCGTCGACGATGCCCAGACCGGTCTCGGAGTAGACGGCGTCGTGGATCGCCAGGTTGCGCGGGGCCCCCACCGCCCGGACGAAGTCGATGGCCTCCCCCACCTTCAGCCACGGCGCCGAGGCGGGCGCGCACATCAGGTCGACCTCGACGCCGGGCGGGGTGAGAGCGTCCCCGGGGTGGTACAGCGTGGTCGTTCCGTCGTCGAGCAGGTAGCCGCTGTTGTCGAAGGTCGGCAGCTCCTGGTGGATCACCGCGTGCCGCTCCCCCACCACCGTGACCCGCAGCCCGAGGTCGAGCTCCTCGCCGGGGACGACCACCCGCAGCCGGTCGGCCAGCTCCGGCGCGTCGGCCCGGATCCGCTCGGCGACCGCGGGAATGGTGACGATCTGCGCGGCGCAGGCTCGCAGGTGGTCGGGGTGGTAGTGGTCGACGTGCTCGTGGGTGATCAGCACGACGTCGGCGCCGGAGACCGCCTCGACGCCGGTGAAGGAGCCCGGGTCCACGACCAGGGTGCTCCCCTGGTGCTGGACCCGGACACAGGCATGACCGAACTTCGTGACCCTCATGGGACCAGCCTAGAACCGTGGGGGCCGGCGAGGTCGAGTCCGCCTTTCCGCGCCTCAGCGGTTACCGTGGCCCCGGTCGTCGCCGTACTTGGGGGGCGGCCCTGACCACTACACCAACGCCCGAACAGGATTCTGCATGTCTGGACGCCGTTTGATCGCCATGAGCGCCGCAGCCCTGCTGCTGCCGGCCTCGGCCCTCATCATGACCACCCAGGTCAGCTCCGCCACGGAGCTCGCCGCAACCGACAACGTCGCCGCCGCCAGCCCCGCCCTGGCCCGCAAGGCCAAGACGCGCATCAGCATCGAGGTGCTGCCGCAGGTCGCGCAGTTCGGCAAGCGCGTCGCCAGCCCCGACTCCGCCAAGACCCCGGTCTCGGTGCAGGTCAAGCCCCGCAAGGTCACCAAGGTGACGCTGCAGGTCAAGTCCGGCTCCTCGTGGAAGAAGGCCGGCAAGGGCAAGACCGACAAGAAGGGCAAGCTGACCTTCCTGGCCGGCGCCACCCGGGGCGGCAAGCCCGCCGAGTACCGCGTCAAGGCGGGCAACGGGACCTCCAAGTCGGCCAGCACGGCGGCGTGGCTGACCCCGTCGTTCTCCGACGGCTTCGACGGCACCACTCTCGGCGAGTCGTGGAGCAACCGCATCCCGGACTACAACGCCGAGGGCAACCGACTCTGCTCGCGTGGCGGCCCGGAGGCCGTGAACGTCTCGCGCGGCACCGTCCGCCTGAGCGTCATCAAGGACCCCGCGCGCACCGACAAGTGCGTCGCCAAGCGCGGCGGCAAGGTGTCGGGCAAGTTCGACTACCGCCTCAACGGCCACATCTCCACCGAGGGCAAGTACAGCTTCAAGTACGGCATCACCGCCGCGCGCATCAAGTTCCCCAAGGCCCGCGGTCAGCACGGGTCGTTCTGGCTCCAGCCGCAGGTCCACGTCCCCGGGTCCACCAACCCGAAGGAGAGCGGCGCGGAGATCGACGTCATCGAGTACTTCGGCAAGGGCTCCGGCCCCAAGGACTCCATGGGCCTGACCAGCTTCACCTACCACTGGGCCAAGGGCGGCCAGCGCGTGAAGACCGGCAACTGGCTCAAGGGCACCAAGAAGTACCTGGCCAAGAAGAACGACGACTGGTTCAAGAACTACCACGTGTTCTCGGTCGAGTGGACACCCAAGTCCTACATCTTCCGCATCGACGGCGTGGAGACCTGGCGCAGCAACAAGGGTGTCTCCGGGCAGCCGCAGTACCCGATCCTGTCGCTGCTGAGCTCGGACTACGAGCTCAGCCAGCTGGGCGGCGAGAAGAAGCTGCCCCAGCACATGTACGTCGACTGGGTCCGGGTGTGGGAGAAGAAGTGACCCACCCCCGCTGACCCTGTCTGGTCAGCAGCCGCATCCGACGCGTCGCACCCCACTGGGGTGCGGCGCGTCGTTGCTCTCAGGCCGGTCGCAGTGCCCGGATCCGGGCGTCCAGGTCACGCCGGTCGTCGCGCCGGACCACCACCTCGACCACCTCGATCCCCCCGGCCGGCTGGGCCAGGGCGTGCTCCAGCTCGGGCAGCGAGGAGACCGCCCAGTGCGGGGTGCGGGTGGCGGCGCACAGGGCGGCCAGGTCCACCCCGTGCGGGGTCGCGAAGAGCCGGTCGAAGCGGTCGGCGTACTCCGGGGCACCCTGCTCCAGCACCGCGAAGATCGATCCCCCGTCGTCGTTGACCACCACCACCGTCAGGTCGGGGCGGGCCTCGGCCGGTCCCAGGACCAGGCCTCCGGCCTCGTGCAGGAAGGTCACGTCGCCCATCAGGGCCAGGTTGCGGGAGCCGTGGGGTCGCCCCAGCGCGGCCCCGATGGCGCTGCTCAGGACGCCGTCGATGCCGGCCAGGCCGCGGTTGGCGATCACCTTGCGGCGGTCGCCGACCCGGTAGCGGGGCACCATCAGGTCCAGGTCGCGGATCGGGTTGGAGGCGCCGACGAAGAGCAGCCCGGCGGCCGGCAGCGCCCGGGCCACCGCACCCGCCGCCTCGTACGGCGTCAGGCCGTCCTCCGCGGCGAGCAGCCGGTCGAGCTGCCGAGCCACGTCGGCGTCCGCGGCGTGCCACTGCGCCAGCCAGGACTCGTCCAGCGGCCCCGCGCCCACCTGCGCCGAGGGGACGGTGCGGTCGACCGGGAAGGGACGTGCGAAGCCGCTGGCGCCCCCGTCCAGGTCCCAGACCTCGACGTCGCGGCGCGCCAGCAGCTGGCTGACCGGACGGGACAGCGTCGAGTGGCCGCTGACCACGACCCGCTCGATGCGCTCGCCGAGGTCGGTGCCCAGCAGCAGGCGGTAGCAGCGCAGCGCGTTGGCGCCGGTGCGGGAGCCCGAGGTGGGCTCGGCCAGCAGCGGCCAGCCGCCGGCCTCGGCCAGCACCCGGGCCGGCGGGCCCGCGTCGTCCCCGGCCACCACCACGGTCCGGGGTCCGCGCGGGATGGTCACCGGGGCTCCGGAGCGACGCCGGGCCGGGCCGGCTCCCCCGTCCGGGAGGCCAGCGATCTCCGGGGTCCACCGGTCGGTCGGCGTGAGGGGATCGTCGAGCTGCACGTTGAGGTGCACCGGTCCCGGCGCCCACGGCGCGCCCCGGTCCAGCGCCTCGGCCAGCGCCACCTCGGCCCCGGCACCGGCGGCCAGGTCGACGACGTGGGCGCCGGGGAGCAGACCGACCTGCTCGGTGGTCTGGTTGGCGCTGGTGCCGCGCAGCCTGGCGGGACGGTCCGCGGCCACCACCACCAGCCGCACGCCGGCATGCCGGGCCTCCAGGACCGCCGGGCCGAGGTTGGCCACCGCCGTGCCGGAGGTGCAGACCACCGCCGCGGGCCGCCCGGAGGACTTCGCCATCCCCAGGGCGAGGAACCCGGCGGTGCGCTCGTCCAGGCGGGTGTGCAGCCGCAGCAGCCCGGCCCGGTCGGCGTCGTACAGGGCGAAGGAGAGGGGTGCGTTGCGCGAGCCCGGGGAGAGGACGACCTCGCGCACCCCGGCGGCGACCAGCGCGGTCACCACCTGCCGGGCGAGGTGGGAGGAGTCGGTCACGAGCGCCGATCCTGCCCCACGGTCGATCCCGGTCCCCCACCGAGGGCGAGCACCTGGGCCAGCCGCTCCTGCCAGTGGGCGACCCGGTCCGGCGCCGCCGCGAGCCGAGTCAGCGCGGCCTCGCTGACCTCGGGCGTGTGCACCGGCAGGTGGCCGGCGACGGGCAGCAACGAATCGTCCACGACGTCGTCGGTCAGCAGCTGGACGGTGGCCAGGCCACAGGCGTGGGACAGCTCGGGCAGCGCGGCCGCCAGGGCCACCCCGGCGGCGATGCCCACACTGCTCTCCAGCGCCGAGGAGACCACCACCGGCAGCCCGATGTCCTCCGCGATGCGAAGGCAGGCCCGGACCCCGCCGAGCGGCTGCACCTTGAGCACGGCGATGTCGGCCGCCTCCAGGTCGCGCACCCGGTAGGGGTCCTCGGCGCGCCGGATGGACTCGTCTGCTGCGATCGGCACCGAGACCCGGCGACGTACGGCGGCGAGCTCCTCGACGTCCGCGCACGGCTGCTCGGCGTACTCCAGGCCGCCGGCGGCGCGGTCCAGCAGCGGGATCGCGGTCACCGCCTGGTCCACGTCCCAGGCGCCGTTGGCGTCGATCCGGACCTTGCCTCCCGGCCCCAGGGCGGCTCGCACCGCCTCGAGCCGGGCCTGGTCCTGGGCCAGCTCCTGCCCGGGCTCGGCGACCTTGACCTTGGCGGTGGTGCAGCCACCGGCGAGCACGATCGCGTGCGCCCGCTCCGGGTCCACCGCGGGGACCGTCACGTTGACCGGGACCCGGGTGCGCACCGGGTCCGGCCAGTCGCCCGCGGCGGCCTCCAGGGCAGCGCGCAGCCACGGCTCGGCGACCGCGGCGGGGTACTCCAGGAACGGGCTCCACTCGCCCCAGCCGCGGGGACCGCGCACCAGCGCGCCCTCGCGCACGGTGATCCCCCGGAACCGGGTGCGCATCGGGATCGAGAAGACCCGCAGCTCCGGACTCACGAGGCGTCCTCGACGCAGCGGCGCAGGGCCTGCCGGTCCACCTTGCCGTTGTCGAGCAGCGGCAGCTCCGCGAGCCGCACCACCTGCCGCGGCGCCCAGGACCGCGGGTGCACCGCTGCCACCCACTCGCGCAGCTCGTCGGGGTCGACGGCGCCGCTGACGAAGGCCACCACCCGGGTCCCCCACTCCGGGTCGGGGAACCCGAGCACCTCGGCAGCCTCGACGTCCTCGTGCTCGGTCAGCCGCCGGGCCACCGCCGGCAGCGGCACGTTGACGCCACCGCTGACCACCACGTCGTCGAGCCGCCCCAGCACCTGCAGCCGGCCGTCCTCGTCGATCCGGCCGGCGTCGGCGGTGAGGTACCAGCCGTCGACCAGGGTCTGGGCCGTCAGCTCGGGATCGTCCAGGTAGCCGTTGAAGAGGGTCGGACCGGCGATCCGGATGCGTCCCTGGGCGCCGAGCGCGACGGCCACGCCGTCCAGGGGCAGGCCGTCGTACACGCAGCCGCCGGCGGTCTCCGAGGCACCGTAGGTGGCGACCAGGCGGATGCCCTCGTCCTCGGCCCGGCGGCGCAGCGCCGGGTCGATCGGCCCGCCGCCCAGCAGCACCGCGCGGAGTCCCCGCAGGGCCGCGACGTCCTCGGGCGACTGGAGCATCCGGTGCAGCTGGGTCGGCACCAGCGAGGTGTACGACGTCTCCTCGCCCGCGGCCTGCCAGCCGTCGAGCACCGGCTCGTGGCCGGCCACCAGGGAGCGCACGATCACCTGCACCCCCGCGACGTAGGACGACGGCAGCCGCAGCGCCCAGCGACCCTGGCCGGGACCGCCCGCGTCGCCGAGGCGGTGGGCGGTGGCGTGCACGGAGGCCAGCACCGCCTCCCTGCTCAGCAGCACCCGCTTGGGCCGTCCCGTCGAGCCGGAGGTCTCGATGACCAGACGCTCCGGCTCGACGGCACCGAGCCAGTCGTGCAGCTGCCCGATGGCGGTCGTGGGGTCGGACGACGGGCGGAGGAAGCTCACCCCCGCACGTTACCGCCCGCCCTCAGCGCCGCCCGTTCACCTCATAGGTGCTCCGGGCGTAGGTGATGACGGCGTGGGCGATGGCGTCGGAGTTGGCGTCCAGCGCCGCCCGGCTCACGTTGTCCAGGTCGTCGCACGCCTGGTGGTAGCACTCGTCGTACGCCACCCCGGCGGTCCCGCCGAACAACGCGGCCTCCGCCGCGGTCTTGACCCCCTCCGCCCCGGTGAACAGCCCACCGGCAGGGATGTCCTGGGCGATGAAGGGGCCGTAGTCGCTGCGTCCGCTGAACTCCGAGGGCACGGACGGGAGCCCGACGCTGGCGAAGTAGTCGGTGAAGACCTCCTCGATCTGCGCCGACCCCTCCGGCGGCTCCGCCTCGAAGTCGGAGGCGTCACCGTCGTAGACGCCCAGCACGTAGTTGGGCGAGGCGATCATGTCGAAGTTGAGGTAGAGCGCGATCTCGGCCAACCGGTCCGGGTCGTTGGCGACCAGGTCGTCGACGTAGTGCTCGGAGCCGAGCAGGCTGAACTCCTCGGCCCCCCACCAGGCGAAGCGGACGGTGTTGCGCGTCTTGGCCTTCGCCATCTTGAGCGCGACCTCCAGCAGGGCCGCGCTGCCGCTGCCGTTGTCGTTGATGCCGGGCCCGTCCACGACGCTGTCGAGGTGCGCGCCGGCCATCACCGCGTTGTCGTCGCGACCGTGCCTGGTCTCCGCGGTCACGTTCCAGGTCTGCCGGGTCTCCGAGGCGGTGTCCGCCGCGAGGCGCACCGTGACCGCCCCGGCCTGGGCCAGCGCCTGGCCCAGGGCGAACGAGGCGCCGACGGCGGGGATGCCTGCCGGCTCGCCCAAGGTGCCGGCGAAGGGGTCGGTGGCACCGGGCACCCCGCTGTTCATCACGATCGCGCCCACCGCGCCGGCGGCCTCGGCATTGGCGACCTTGACCCCGAAGGTGCAGCTCCCCCGGCGCACGAGCGCGATGTTGCCGGCGGTGAAGCCCGCGAAGTCGCTGGCCTCGCAGCCGCTGGTGGAGCCCGCGAGGTCGCCGAGGTTGAGGTCGACGGCCTGGACCGGCGCCGTGACGTCGCCGTTCCCGGAGTAGGTCATCAGCGAGTAGTCGGTGTCCTCGACGTACGTCGTCGGGGTGGGCGAGACCTGCTGCAGCACCGAGGGGCCGAGCTGCTCGAAGTAGGGGAAGGCGAACTGCTGGACCTCGGGGCGGTAGCCGGCGCTGCGCAGCTTGCCGACCACGTAGCGCACCGAGGCCCGGTAGCCCGGCGTGCCGGAGGACCGGGTGCCGTCGTTGTCCTCGGCGATCGCCTGGAAGGCCCTCAGGTGGTTCATCACGCCGCGCACGGTGACGGCGCGCCGCAGGCTCTCGGAGGTGACCTTGGGTCCGTGCTGATGACCCTTGGGGTGGCTCTTGGGGTGGCTCTTGTGGTGGCTCTTGTGGTGTCCGTGCGGGTGTTCCTTCGCACCCGGTCCACGCGCCGGGTCCTCGGCTAGGGCGGGTGCGGTGAGTGCGGTGCTCGCCAGGAGCAGGGCACCCACAGCGATGGCTGGTGTGCGCATCGAGCGCGCGGCAGGGGTAGGACGGTTCACTTCGATGACCCTTTCCGAGAGGGCGGCCGCGGGCCTTCCGGCCGTATCGCATCCTGGCGCTGCGGTCGCGGAGGTGACAAGAGCGGAGCGTCCGCAGTTCGCACCCCAGCGTCCGTTTACCCCAAACGAGGGGCGTGGCCGCCGTAGTCCACAGGGCCAGGCAACCCCTTGCGGATCGAACAGGTGTTCGAACACAATGGAAGCATGACAGCACTGCAGGAGACCGGGACGAGCACCGAGATGATCGATCGCGTCCGCCGGCTGCGCGACGTCTCGTGCCGCGCCGAGATGGAGACCTTCGTGCTGGCCGCCGAGTGGGCCGACGCCCACCCCGACCAAGGCACGGGCGCTCCGCGACCGTGCGCCGCGGGGTGCGAGAGCGACGATCCGTCTCGCGGCGACTACGGCGGCGGGTGTGCTGGTCCCTGCCCCGAGGACCCGCACGGCCTCGGCAACGGACTCATCCCCGGCTGGTCGTGGTCGGCGGCCGCACCCCTGGGCGCGGCCCTGGGGCGTACGACGCTCGCGGCCGACCTGCTGATCCGCGACGCACTCATCGTCCGCCACCGGATGCCCATGCTGTGGCAGCGCGTGCTGAGCTGCCAGGTCGAGGCCTGGCGGGCTCGTCGGATCGCCAAGGCCTTGGTCGGTCGCCCCCGCGACGTCTCCGACTGGCTGGACGCCAACCTCGCGCCGGTCGCCCACCGCATCGGGGTCACCGTGCTCGACCGGCTCATCGACGAGGCGATGCTGCGCCTGCACCCCGAGGAGCGGGAGCAGGAGCAGCTCGAGGCGCTGGACGCCCGCTACGCCCGCCTGCACGAGGGGTCGATCAACGACTCCGCGATCGCCGAGATGTCCCTGCGCGCCGACTGGAAGGACCTGCACGACTTCGACCGGACGCTCTCCGACGTCGCCGCGGCGCTGGCGACCCTCGACGCCGCGGCAGGTCGTCCCGCCGACTCGCTGGACGTCCGCCGAGCACGAGCGGTGGGGGTGGTGGCCGACCCCGCCCAGGCCCTGGCGCTGCTCCACGGCGCCCGTGCTCCCAAGCCGCGCAAGCAGGTCCGGCTGGTCCTGCACCTCACGCCCGACCACCTGGCCGGGCGCGACCCGGTGGGCCGCAACGGCACCCTCGGGCGGGCCGAGCTGGAGCAGACGATCCGCGAGTGGTGCGGCCGGAGCGACAGCCACCTGCAGGTGCTGCCGGTGATCGACCTGGCCGACCACACCGAGACCGACCGCTACGAGATCCCGCTGCGCACCAAGGACCGGGTGGACCTGCTCACCGGGACGTGCGTCTTCCCCTGGTGCACCCGCCCGTCCCGTCACTGCGACCACGACCACGTGGTGCCGCACGGTGCCGGTGGTCCGACCTGCGACTGCAACCTCGCCCCGTTGTGCCGACGGCACCACCGGCTCAAGACCCACGCCGGGTGGCGCTACACCACCCTCGACACCGGCACCTGGCTCTGGTCCGACCCCTACGGGCAGCAGTTCCTCCGCGACCACGCCGGGACCCTCGACGTGACGCAGCGACCCGGCTCAGCCGGACCCGGTCGCTCAGCCCCAGTTCAGTCGATGAGGTGCCGCAGGTAGGCATGCGGCGACCCGAGGAACCGGCTGCAGTGCAGCACCACGACCGCGGGTGCGTGGCCAGGGTCACGTCCGAAAATGGCGCGACACCGACAACCACCCAGGACAAGATGTTGCCGGTGTCGTCACCCCCCTCCCGCGCCCGGCAGCTCGTCCACTCCGTCCGGCCACCCTCCCGCCTCGCCGGCCGGCTAGCGGTGCAGAACCTGCTCTACGCCCTCGGCGACGGCATCTTCATGACCGGGTCCCTGGTCTTCTTCACCGAGGTCGTCGGCCTCAGCTTCACCCAGGTGGGCCTGGGGCTCACCCTGGCCGGGATCGCCAGCTTCCTGGCCGCCCTGCCGATGGGCAAGCTGGTTGACCGGTTCGGCCCGAAGCGGATGTGGGCACTGAGCGCCGCAGGTCAGGCAGCGACCTTCGCGGTCTGGCCGTTCATCGAGAACTTCGCGGGCTACCTGGCGATGGCGATCACCATGGAGGTGATCGGGGCGCTCGGCGGCGCCGCGCACGGCGCCTACACGATCGACGTCCTGCCGTCGCAGGAGCGGGTGCTGTCCCGCGCCTACATGTACTCCGCGCTCAACCTCGGCTTCACCCTGGGCGCGCTGGTGGGCGGCGTCGCGCTGGCCGCGGAGTCCAACCAGCTGATCCGGATCATCCCCTGGTTCACCGCCGTCGTCTTCTCCGTCAACTGCGCGTTCGTGCTGCGACTGCCCAACGCCTCCCACGACGACCGCACGCCCGAGGAGCGGAAGACCAAGGTCCCCGGGCCTGGTCCGCTGCGGAACCCGGGCTGGCTGGGCGTGACGTTCTTCGGGGGCGTGCTGTGGACCAACCAGGTCCTGCTCCACCTGGTCATCCCGGCCTGGCTGCTCGCCCAGACCGACGCGCCCCGGGTCCTGGTGGCCCTGCTGCTGGGCACCAACACGGTGATGTGCATCTTCTTGCCGATGGCGGCGGCGCGGGGCATCCGGGACGCCACCACCGGACTGCGCGGCATCCGGGTCTCCACCGCCTTCTTCATCCTCTCCTGCGCCATCACGGTGGCCACCCACGAGACCGTGGGCTGGCTTACCGTGGTGCTGCTGCTGCTGGGACACATGGCGCTGACCGGGGCCGAGCTCTTCCTGTCCGCCGCGAGCTGGTCCTTCGAGGCGGACCTGATGGACCCGCGGCGGCGCGGCGAGTACCAGGGCGTCTCGGAGCTCACCGGCACCCTGGGACGGGTCTGGGCGCCGGCGCTCTACATGTTCCTGGCGATGCAGTGGGGCGTCGCCGGATGGCTGCTGATCGCGCTGATCATCGTCGCGGCGTCGGTGGGCATCCACCCCAGCGTCCGGATGGCCGAGCGGTTCCTCGTGCAGCATGGGCCGCCTCCGGAGGCAGCCGTCGGGGCAGCGCGAGCGCTACAGGTGGCGCAGGTAGCGCTCGGGAGCGGCCAGGAACGCGCGCCAGTGGCGGACCAGGTCGAGGTCGGCCCACTCGGCCTCGCGCAGACCCCAGTGCCCGACCTCCAGGATCCGCGCACCGGGCATCGCGGCGAGGACGGGTGAGTGGGTGGCGCAGAGCACCTGGCCGCCCGCGGCGACGACCCGCTGCAGCACCGCGACCAGCCCCAGGGTGGAGGTGAAGGAGAGGGCAGCCTCGGGCTCGTCGAGGCAGAAGAAGCCCTTGGCGTTGAACCGGGTCTCCAGCACCGCGAGGAACGACTCGCCGTGGCTCATCTCGTGGAACCGCACGTCGTCGCCACCGAGGCTCTCCAGGTACGAGTACCAGCCGTGCATCGTCTCGGCGCGCAGGAAGAAGCCCCACCGGCTCGCGGAGAGACCCCGGCGCACCACGAGGGCGTCACCCAGCGGCGACTCGCTCGCCCGGGTGGAGTGCCGGCTGGCGGTGGAGCCGCCCTCCGGAGAGAGACCGTAGGCCTGGGCGATCCCCTCGACGAGGGTGGACTTGCCGGACCCGTTCTCCCCGACCAGGAAGGTCACGCCGGGCGCCAGGTCCAGACCCTCGCGCGCCAGCTGGGCGACGGCCGGGAGATCGAACGGCCAGCCGCTGGGGGTCGGGGCCCCGGAGTCGGCCAGCTCCACACGACGTACCGGAGGCTGGGCGAGGTCCACGGCCGACACCGTACCGGCGGCGAGGACCAGCGACCCCCGGCACCGGCGCGGCCACGCCGGGTGTGGGCGGAACGGTCCAGCCTGCTTCAATCCTCTGGTGGATCTGGCCTTCTTCCGCCTCGACGGCGACCGACTCGTCCCCCTGGACCTAGCGCGCAGCATGTGGCGCGACGACCAGATGCACGGCCTGGCGGTGAGCGGCGCGCTCGCCCGCGCCATCGAGCAGCAGGCCACCGCCCTGGGTCGCGAGGACCTGGTGCCCTCGCGCTACACCGTGGACCTGTTCCGGTCGGCCTCCATGGACCCGTGCGAGCTCACCACCACCGTGGTGCGCCAAGGACCGCGGCTGTGCCTGATCGACGCGACGCTGCTGCAGGACGGCCAGCCCGTGGCTCGGGCCAGCGCGGTGCTGCTGCGGCGCTCGGAGGACCCCAGCGGCACGGTGTGGTCCCCCGACGACGTCCCCGAGCCGCCCTCGACCGAGATCGCGCCGGACACCGACGACCCGCACATCCCGTTCTTCCACAGCGAGGCCGGCTGGTCCCAGGACTTCAGCAAGCACCAGAACGCCTCCCGCAAGCAGACCTGGCAGACCGCCATCCCCATCGTGCTCGGCGAGAAGCCGAGCGGCTTCGTGGCCGCCGCGAGCATCGCCGACGCCACCAGCCTGGTGACCAACTGGGGCACCGAGGGCGTGCAGTACATCAACAGCGACATCACCCTCTCCATGTCCCGTCCCCCTGCGGGCGTCAAGGTCGGGCTGGTGGCCACCGACCACCACGCCTGTGACGGCATCGCCGTGGGCTCGGCCACCGTCTACGACCGCGAGGGCGCGTTCGGCGTCGCCACCGTCACCGCGCTGGCCAACAGCCGCCGCACCGTGGACCTCTCCGACGGCATGACCTACCAGCGAGAGCCCCGCGCATGAGCGCCCCCGCCGCCACCCGGTCGGACTGGGTCGCCGGCGCCCGGCCACGCACCTTCCCCGCCGCGATCGCGCCGGTCCTCGCCGGCACCGGCGTCGCGGCGTACGTCGACTCGCTGGTGTGGTGGAAGGCCCTGCTGGCCCTGCTGGTCAGCCTGGCCCTCCAGGTGGGCGTGAACTACGCCAACGACTACTCCGACGGCATCCGCGGCACCGACGAGGACCGGGTCGGTCCGATGCGCCTGGTGGGATCGGGCCGGGCCACGCCAGCCGCGGTGAAGCGGGCGGCCTTCGCCGCCTTCGGCGTCGCGGGCCTGGCCGGGCTGGTGCTGGCAGCGACCACCGCGCCGTGGCTGGTGGCCGTCGGCGCGGTCTGCATCCTGGCGGCCTGGTTCTACACCGGGGGCAAGTCCCCCTACGGCTACCTGGGGCTCGGCGAGGTCATGGTCTTCGTGTTCTTCGGGCTGGTGGCGGTGGTCGGCACCACCTACGTGCAGACCGAGACCTTCGAGTGGGCGGCGCTCTACGCCGGCGTCGGGGTCGGCGCGCTCGCCTGCGCCATCCTGGTGACCAATAATCTGCGCGACATCCCCAGCGACACCGTCGCGGGCAAGAACACCCTGGCGGTGCGGCTCGGAGAGGAGCGCACCCGCTACTTCTACGTGCTGCTGGTCGCGTTGGCCGCCGCCGCGGTGGTCGCGGTGGCCGCCGCCACCCACTGGTGGGTGCTGCCGGCGCTGGCGTTCGTGGTGCCGATGACGCCCGCGGTGCGCACCGTGCTCAGCGGCGCCCGCGGCCCGGCGCTGATCCCGGTGCTGGCCCAGACCGGCACCGGGCAGCTGTGGTGGGCCGGGCTCGTGGTGGTCTTCCTGCTGGTCCCCTGAGGGCCCGGGCGGGTCAACCCACCTCGAGCACCGGGGCGAAGTGCTCCACCACCGGGAACGGCTCGTAGAAGTGGTGCAGCAGCCGCCGCCACTCCTGGTAGCCCGGCGAGCCCCGGAACCCCTCGGTGTGGTCCTCCAGGGTCTCCCACTCCACCAGCAGCAGGTAGCCGCTGGGCCGCTCCACGCACCGCGACAGGCTCAGCCGCCGGAAACCGGGGGCCGCCGAGATGATGGCCGTGGCGGAGGCGAAGGCCTCCTCGAACTCCTGCTCGCGGCCCGGTACGACGGGCAGCAGCGCCTGCTCGGTGATCATGGCCCCAGGCTAGAGGCACGATGCTCTGGCTGGTCGTCGGCTCAGAACGAGGTCCGCGAGTACGGCGCCGGCCCGCCGTCGGCCAGCGCCGCCCAGGCCCGCACCGCCTCGGGACTGCCCGAGACCCGTCCCGCGTCCGCCAGCGTGCTGACCCGGGTGCCGCCGAGGTAGAGCGCGCCCAGGGTGCCCACGTCGAGCCGTACCTCGCCGGCGGCGGGGTCCGCCGACGCCTGCGCGACCTGGGCCTTCCCGTCGCGCACGCTCACCCGCCAGGCGCCGTGGGCGTGTCCCAGGGAGTCGGTGATCCCGAGGAGGACCGACCCGTCGCCGAACCAGGGCCGCCCCTCCAGGGCGACCGGCACGTCGAGCACCCGCAGCCAGATGTGGTCCTCGACCCCCGCCACCGAGCGGCACTGCGGGTCGGCCAGGGCCCAGGTGATCGGGGCGTCCACCTGGGTCTTCGCCTTGACCAGCTCGCAGAGGTCGAGGTCCCCCAGGAACGTCCACAGCGCCAGCTCGGCCTGGGGGGTCAGCCCCACCAGGTCCTGGACCGTGGCCGTGTAGGGGCGGTCCCAGCCGGAGTGCCGGTAGAGCACGTAGCCGTCCGGCTGCTCGTCGGCGTCGAGGTGGACCGCGGCGCGCAGCTTCTCGTCGGGCGCCTGCTCCTCGGGGTCCCACTCCCCCCGCGACAGGGCGTCGTAGCCGGAGTGCCGGCTCACCGAGCCGCGCTGCTGGGCGTGCCAGGCGTCGAAGAGGTGGCGCTGGGTGGGCCACAGGTCGGCCGGCTCCACCAGCTCGAACCGGCCGTAGGGCCGATAGCCGGGCACCGCGAAGCGCGCCGAGACGTCCATCTCCACCTTGGCGCGCCAGGTCGCGGGCCCGAAGCCGAACCGGCCGTAGATCGAGCCCTCCGAGACCGTCAGCGCCGCCAGCGGCCGCCCCGCCGCCACCGCGTCGTCCAGGTCGGCGGTCATCATCCGGCGCAGCAGGCCCTTGCGCCGGTGGGCGGGGCTCACCGTGACCTCGCTGATCTGGTGCAGCGGCAGCGTCCCGGCTCCCGTGTTGAGCTCGCCCGCCCAGTGCGCGAAGGTCGCCACCGGCATCGGGCCCGCGCCGTACGCCGTGGCCGGGAGCCAGGCCCCCCGCAGGACCGCCCCGTCCGACCGGACGTTGCGCAGCCAGCGTTCCCGGGTCTCGTCCTTGGGCCGCGCCTGGTGGAAGCCGCGGTTCACCGCGCTGAACCAGCCGGCCAGCCGGGCCTGGTTGTCGGCGGAGTCGTCGTGCGGGTCGAGGATCGCGAAGTCGAGGTTCACACCCGCCACGCTATGCGGCGCCTGCGCCCCGCGACGTCGCGGGGGACTCCGGCGGGGTCAGTCCTCGTCCTGGCGCGCCTTGTGCGCCTCGAACGCCGCGGAGGCGCGATCGGCCCGCTGCTGGATCTTCAGGGCCAGCGCCGCCCGCGGTCCACGGAGGGCGAACCACGACACCACGCCGGAGAGCAGCAGGGCCACCACGAGCACGCCGAGCACCGGGATGGTGTCGGCGAACATGGCCCAGACGGCACCCACCAGCGCCACGGAGGCAACCAGGAGCAGCAGGCGCAGGACGTTGTAGACGAGGAACTCCTTCACGCCTCAACTCTAGGCTCACCGGGGGTCCAGCACCGCTCCCACCCCCGGCCTACTCTGGAGGGGTGCTGAAGATCCTGATCATCGTGCTCCTGATCGCTGTCGCGATCTACGTGGTGGCACGCCTCGTCCAGGGGCGCGGCGGGTCCGCACCGCGCCGCCGCCCGGAGCCGCCGCGGCCGGTGGGCCCCGACGACGACCCGAACTTCCTCCGGGACCTGGAGCGCAAGCGCCGCAAGCCTCAGAAGGACGAGCCCGACCCCAGCTGAGGATCGACCGCGCGCTCCAGCGGGCTCACCACCGCCGAGGCCCCCTCGGCGTAGGAGTGCTGCGAGGTGGTGGAGAAGAAGTTGATCCCCACGAAGTTGAACCACAGGGTGGCCAGCCCGACCAGCGCCACGATCGACGCGTTGCGCCCGCGCCAGCCGGCCGTCGTACGGGCGTGCAGGTAGGCGGCGTAGACCACCCAGGTGATGAAGGCCCACACCTCCTTGGGGTCCCAGTTCCAGTACGACGACCACGCCTGGTGGGCCCAGATCGGCCCGGTGATCAGCACCGCGAAGGTCCACACCGGGAAGGCGAAGGCGTGCATCCGGTAGGAGACGCGCTCCAGGGTGGTGCTGGAGGGAAGGCGGGCGACGTACCCGGTGGCCAGGTCGTCGTCGCCGGACGTGGCGGCCTCGCGGCGCGCCTTGACCAGGTAGAGGATCGACCCGATCCCCCCCAGCGTGAACGCTCCGGTGGCGATCACCGCGGAGACCACGTGGATCACCAGCCACGGCGACTCCAGGGCCTCGGTCAGCGGGGCCACGGGGCTGTAGAGCCACACCACGGCCATCATCAGCACGGTCAGCACGAAGCCGACCACCAGCGGCGCCATCCAGTGCAGCGCGAAGCGCCGGTAGGCCAGGAGGTAGAGGAGGGCGACGAAGAAGGACCCGGCCATCGTGAACTCGTACATGTTGCCCCAGGGCACCCGGTTGGGGTCCGCGGCCATGCCGCGCGCCAGCAGGGCCACGAAGTGCACCGCGGTGGCCAGGATCGTCAGCAGCAGCCCGAGCCGGCCGAACATCGGGATCACCCCGGTGCGCGGCTGCTGCCGCACCGGCACCTTGCGCAGCGCCGTCCACTCCACCAGGTGGGCCAGCAGCGCCAGGAAGTAGACCACTCCCGCCGCGGCCACGGCCTGGTTGCTGAGGGTTTCCCACTGTGCGTCGTTCACGCGTGCTCCTTCGTTGCGGCACTCGTCGTCGAGTCCGGGTCGTGCCCATCGCCGGTCATCTCTGCTCGGATCACGGCCAGCTCCGCGGCCACGTCGCCGCCGCTGGAGCGGTCGAGGCCACCGATCTCCACGACCGTACGCCCGTCCTCGCCGCGCCTGGTGCGCACCCACACCCGCCGGGGGCGGATGTAGAGCGACCCGATCAGGCCCAGCAGGGCCAGGCTGACCCCGCCCAGGGCGATGAGCTTGCCGGGGGTGCGGCTGATCTGGATCTTGTTCCAGCGCTCCAGGCGGTCGAAGGTGACCGAGCCGCGACCCTCGGGCAGGTCCATCGTCTGGCCCGGCCGCAGGTCGAGGCGGAACATCGAGCCGTCGGCCTTGGTGACCTGCTCGGCCTTGCTCTTGTCCAGCACGTAGACCGACTGCGAGCGCCCGTCGTCGACCCCCAGGTCGCCGGCGTAGACGACCATCGAGATCAGCGGGTCCGCGGCGTCACCGAAGGCCGAGTAGGGCCCGTCGTCGAACGCGAAGGTCGGGTAGAGCTCCCCCTCCAGGGCCAGGGACTCGGGCTTGGCGTCGGCAGCCTTGACCACCCCGAAGGAGCGGAACGAGCCGTCGGTCGGCAGGAAGATGGTGGGCCCGGAGTAGGCGACGTCGCCGTTGCCGTCGCGGACGGTGATGACCGGGGCGTAGCCGTGGCCGATCAGGAAGACGTCGGTGCCGCCGATGGTGAGCGGATGGTTGACCCGCAGGTCGTACTCCTTCGGCTCCTCCCCCGGCGACTCGGTGTAGGACAGGTGCGAGACGAACTTGCGGGCCTGCCCGGCCGCCGGGCCCTTGGTCAGCCAGGTGACGTCGAAGTCCTCGATGTCGAAGGCGAAGGGCTCCATCCACTCGGGCTGGAAGAGGCTGCCCGGCACGAAGTCGTCGTACTGGGTGAGGTTGTTGGAGAAGCCGTTGCCCACGACCACGATGGCGCCGCCCTTGTAGCCCAGCAGGCTGCCCATGGCGAAGCCCACCAGGACCACCAGGATCGAGACGTGGAAGACCAGGTTGCCGGCCTCGCGCAGGTAGCCCCGCTCGGAGGCGACCGAGTCCTCGCCCGGCTCCACGCGGTAGCGGCGGCCCTTGAGCACGCTCGTGGCGCGCTCCAGCACCGTGCGCTCGTCCTCGTCGGTGGTGTACGTCGTGTGGTCCGGGAGCCGGAGCAGGTTGCGCGGGGCGCCCGGCGGCCGCGCCCGCAGCGCGCGCCAGTAGACGAAGGTGCGCGGGATGATGCAGCCGACCAGGGAGACCATCAGCAGCAGGTAGATCGCGGCGAACCAGGGAGAGTCGTAGACCGAGAACAGCCCGAGCTTCTCGTAGATCGGGGTCAGCGTCGGGTGGGCGTCCTGCCAGCGGGAGGTCTTGAGCGAGTCGACGTCCTCCTGCGGGATCACCGACCCCGGCACCGCGACCAGGGCGAGCAGGAGCAGCAGGACCAGCGCGGTGCGCATCGAGGTCAGCTGCCGCCAGCCCCAGCGCAGCAGCTCGCGCAGGCTCAGCTCGTTGCTGGTACGGCGCTCGCGGTCGCGGGCCATCACACACTCACCTCGAAGTCGCTGATCAGGTGGATCTGGAGCCAGGTCACCATGTCGTTCCACCAGCCGGTGACCAGCAGCACGCCCACCACCACCAGCATCAGGCCGCCGATCCGCATCACCCAGGTCTGGTGCCGGCGGACCACGCCGAACGCCCGGAGCATCCGCCCGTAGGCCAGCCCGGCCACGATGAAGGGCAGGCCCAGGCCGAGGGAGTAGACGGCCGAGAGCAGCGCGCCGCGCCCGGCGGTGCCCTCGGCGTAGGCGAGGTTGAGGATCACGCCCAGGGTGGGGCCGATGCAGGGGGTCCATCCCAGGCCGAACAACAGGCCGAGGAACGGGGCCGCGGCGAGGCCGACGGCAGGCACCCGGTGCACCCGCAGGTCACGCTGCAGCCAGGGGACGAGGCCGGCGAACGCCAGCCCGAGCACGATCGTCAGGGCGCCCAGGACGACCGTGATCTCGCGCTCCCAGGTGACCAGCCAGTCCCCCAGCGCGCCCGACAGGGTGCCGAGGGCCACGAAGACCACCGAGAAGCCGAGCACGAAGAGGACCGAGCCGAGCAGCATCCGGCCGCGCTGCCGGTCGCCCTCACCGTCGGCCAGGTCGGCGCCGGAGAGCCCGGTGGCGTAGGAGAGGTAGCCCGGGAGTAGCGGGATCACGCACGGGGAGAAGAACGAGACCAGGCCCGCGACCAGCGCGACCGGGACCGCCAGGGCCAGGGAGCCCGACGCGGCGGTCTCGCCGAACCAGTCACCCATTGCTGCCGCCGCCCTCCGCAGCCACGTCCTCGACCACGTCCGTGAGCGTCAGCTTGGAAGGCAGCACCCCGATGATCGAGGCGGCCACCCGGCCCTCGGCGTCCAGCACCACCGTCGAGGGGGTCGCCCTGGGCGGGATGGTCTTGCTGAACGGCAGCAGCGCCCTGCCGTCGGGCGAGTAGAACGACGGGTAGGTGATGCCCCAGGTGCGGACGAAGCCCTTGGCCTGGGCGGTGGAGGAGTCGCGGATGTTGATCCCGACGAAGTGGGCGGTCTCCTCGGTCTCGGCGGCGGCCGCGACCAGGTCCGGCATCTCGGTGCGGCACTGGTTGCACCAGGAGCCCCAGACGTTGAGCACGGTCACCCGGCCCCGGAAGTCGGCCAGGTCCAGGGGTCGGCCGTCGAGGTCCTCGCCGGTGAGCTCGACGGGCTCACCGCGCTCCTCGGGCGGGATCGTGGTGACCTGCCCGTCGGCGGTGATGTAGCCCTTGTCGCCGGTCCCGGACAGGCTCGAGCAGCCCGCCAGGAGCAGCAGGCAGGCCAGCAGGGGGACGAGGGCGACTCGCGAGGTTCGCAACACGGTCAGGGGCGCTTCTCCGCAGGTGCGCCACCGGCCGAGAACGGCGCGTTCTTGTCCTTGACCGGGATCAGGTCACCGGCGGGCTCGGAGAAGCTGACCCGGGTCAGCTCGTCGCCGTCGAAGTGCAGCGTGGTGAGCGAGCAGAGCGTGCACTGGCGCTTGCGCGGGTCGTGCACGAACGACTTGTGCTCCACGTGCAGCCGGGTGGTCCAGATCGGCAGCTGGTGGGAGACGATCACCGCCTCGTGACCGCGGGCGGCGTCGCGGGCGTCGTACACCGCGGCCATCATCCGGGCCGCCATGTGCTCGTAGGGCTCGCCCCACGAGGGCTTGAACGGGTTGTACAGGTGCCGCCACAGCCCGGGCCGCTTGAGCAGCGTCTTGGCGCCCTCGCCGAAGCTGATGCCCTCGAACAGGTTCGTGGACTCGATGACCCGCTCGTCGACGACCATCTCCAGGCCGCGGGCCTGGGCCAGGGGGGCGCCGGTCTCCCGGGCCCGCTCCAGCGGGGAGGTGCGGATGTGGACGATGTCGCGGTCGCCCACCACGTCCGCGACGCGCTGCGCCATCTGCTGTCCCAGCTCGGAGAGGTGGAACCCGTCGCGGCGGCCGTAGAGGATGCCCTCGGGGTTGTACACCTCGCCGTGGCGGAGCAGGTGGACCAGGGTGCGCTGCGTGTCCGGAGCCATCAGCTTCCTTCCGAGACGGCCGCCGCGGCGCGGGCCGCGGCAGGCAGGGCGTCCAGCACCGTGGTCACGGCGCGGTCGTCGTGGGCCGCGGAGACGAACCAGCACTCGTAGGCCGACGGCGGCAGATAGACGCCCGCCTCCAGCATGGAGTGGAAGAACGCCGCGTAGGCCGCGGTGTCCTGCGCGGAGGCGCCGACGAAGTCGCGGACCTCTCCAGCGGCGAAGAAGACCGAGAACATCGTGCCGGCCGACTGCACCTGGTGCGGCACCCCGGCCGCGGCGAGCGCGTCGCTCGTCGCGGTCTTGATCGTCTCGCCGACCTTGCTCAGGTGGGCGTAGACCTCGTCGTCGGCCAGGCGCAGCGTGGCCAGCCCGGCGGTGGTGGCGATCGGGTTCCCCGAGAGCGTGCCGGCCTGGTAGACCGGGCCCTCGGGAGCGAGGCGAGACATCACGTCGGCACGGCCACCGAAGGCCGCAGCGGGGAAGCCGCCTCCCATCACCTTGCCGAAGGTCATCAGGTCGGGCGTCCAGCCCTCCACGGCGCCGTCCAGCCCCCAGCCGCCCTGACGGGTGGCCCGGAACCCGGTCATCACCTCGTCGGAGATGAACAGCGCCCCGGCCTCGCGGCAGGTGGTCGCCAGGAACTCGTTGAAGCCCGGCTCCGGGGGCACGATGCCCATGTTGCCCGGCGTGGCCTCGGTGATCACCGCGGCGATCGCCGGCCCGTGCTCGGCGAAGGCGGCGGTGACCGCGGCGCGGTCGTTG
The DNA here is from genome assembly GCF_002865585.1 of Nocardioides houyundeii. Lineage (NCBI taxonomy): Bacteria > Bacillati > Actinomycetota > Actinomycetes > Propionibacteriales > Nocardioidaceae > Nocardioides > Nocardioides houyundeii. The sequence goes on from NZ_CP025581.1 coordinate 3,260,825, forward strand.
TAGGGCAGCACCAGGGTCAGGTCGGTGGAGGAGCGCGGCACCCCGGGGGTGCCGGGCAGGGCGAAGGTGGCGACCCCGGAGCCGGCCTCGGCCAGCAGCGAGTCGACGTGGCCGTGGTAGCAGCCGGCGAACTTCACGATCACCTCACGGCCGGTGAAGCCGCGGGCCAGCCGGATCGCCGACATGGTGGCCTCGGTGCCGCTGGAGACCAGGCGCACCGCGTCCACCGGGGTGCGCGCCACGATCTCCTCGGCGAGCTCCACCTCGGGCTCGGTCGGGGTGCCGTACGACGTGCCGCGGGCGACCGCGGCCTGGACCGCGGCCTGCACCTCGGGGTGCGCGTGGCCCAGCAGCATGGGGCCCCAGGAGCCGACCAGGTCGACGTACTCGTCGCCGTCGACGTCGGTCAGCCAGGCACCCGCGGCGGAGCGCATGAAGCGCGGCGTGCCGCCCACGGCGTTGAAGGCGCGGACCGGCGAGTTGACCCCACCGGGGATCACCTTGCGCGCCCGAGCGAACAGGTCCGCCGAAGCGGTCGGGGATCGGTGAGTCACTGCCTCATTGTCGCGCAAGGGACCAAAGTCCCCCGAATCCAGGCCCTTCACGGGCAGCGGTGCAGGAGCGCAGAATCACAGGAGGAGACCAACTCGGGAGGCACCATGCCACCAGTCCGTCCGGTAACCACCCTGCAGAGCCCGACGCTGCTGCCCCTGGTGCTGCTCGTCCTCTTCAGCGTGCTGGGCGCCGGCTGGACGGCGTTCCTGGTCGGCGGCGCCCAGGGCCCTCGCACTGCGGGGACGCCGGAGGCGCTCCTGGTCCCGCGGGAGCCGGTCAAGGGCCCGGCGAGCGTCTCCAAGGCCCGGAAGCCGGCAGCGCCCGGCCCTCGCGGGGTGGTCCGTCCCGCGATCGGCGTCACCAGCACCGGGATCCCCTCCGAGGCGCTGGCCGCCTATCAACGGGCCGCGGCGGTGCTCGACGTCGCCGACCCCGCGTGCCACCTGCCCTGGACCCTGCTCGCCGCGATCGGCCGCGTGGAGTCCGACCACGGGCGCTACGGCGGGGGCGCCCTGGACGCCGGCGGTCGGGCCGTGCCCGCGATCTACGGCGTCCCGTTGGACGGCAGCCGGAGCACGGCACGCATCGCCGACACCGACGGCGGCACGATCGACACCGACACCACCTTCGACCGCGCCGTCGGCCCCATGCAGTTCATCCCCACGACCTGGTCGATGGTGGGAGTGGACGGCGACGGCGACGGCCGCCGCGACCCCAGGACCTTGACGACGCAGCCCTGGCTGCGGGGGTCCACCTCTGCGCCGGTGATGAGTCGCTGACCGACGACTCCGGCCGACGGGCGGTGCTGTACCGCTACAACCCCAGCGACGAGTACGTCGACGTGGTGCTCGCGGTGATGGCGGCCTACGTCGAGCAGCAGTTCCTGCCCCCGGCCTCCGGGGACGACCCGCGGGGCACGCTGCTGGCCGACGGTCCGCTGAGCACCGGGACCGCCCCGCGCCCCGGCCGCAGGCCGGACGCCCAGCTGGGGCTCGCGGCGGACGCCGACCGGCGCCCCGGGCGCCAGGCCACCGCGCAGCTGGTCCTCGAGCTGTCTCCCCAGTCCACCGGGCCCACCCCCAGACCGACGTGGACCCCGAGCGGCGAGCCCAGCCTGACGCCCAGCCTGACGCCCACCCCGAAGCCGACCCGGACGCCGACGCAGACGCCGACACCGACAGTGACGCCGCCTGTGGCCGCCTCGGGAGAGCCCGCGGGCCAGGCCGCAGGCGAGCCCGGCCAGGCGACCGGCGCTCCCACGGGGACACCCTCCCCCACCGGCACCCCCAGCCCCACCGGCACCGGCACTGGCACCAGCACCGCGCCGACGCCCAGCGACAGCCCGACCACCAGCGCGCCGCCGACTGCGGAGACACCCACGCTGCCGCCGCTCCCCGCCACGCTGGCCGACACGCTGGCCGGGACGCTCCTCACCGACGCCGAGGTCCGCACCCTGTGCGGTGCCGAGGACGCCGGCGCCGAGGAGGCTGAGCTGCTGCTCGCCTGCGCACAGGCTCTCGACCTGTGCCTGGCCGAGGGCATCGGGGCCGCGGAGACCCAGCGGCTCGTCGCCTGCGTGACGGACCGGCTGGGCCTTCCGGCGTCAGGGGCACCCGACGCCGGTTGACCGCCTCAGCGGCGCAGCAGCCGGGCGGCCTCGGAGGCCCAGTAGGTGAGGATCACGTCGGCGCCCGCTCGGCGGATCGAGGTGAGCGTCTCCAGGATGGCCGCCTCGCGGTCGATCCAGCCGTTGGCGGCCGCAGCCTCCACCATCGCGTACTCGCCGGAGATGTTGTACGCCGCCACCGGGACGTCGACCGCGTCGCGCACCCGACGCAGCACGTCGAGGTAGGCCAGCGCGGGCTTCACCATCACCAGGTCGGCCCCCTGGGCCACGTCGAGCAGCGCCTCGCGGACGCCCTCCAGCGCGTTGGCGGGGTCCTGCTGGTAGGTACGCCGGTCGCCGACGAGGCTGGAGTCCACGGCCTCGCGGAACGGACCGTAGAACGCCGAGGCGTACTTCGCGCTGTAGGCCAGGATCGAGACGTCGGTGTGCTGCACGGCGTCCAGCGCCGCGCGGATCACCCCGACCTGTCCGTCCATCATCCCGCTGGGTCCGACCATGTCGACGCCGGCGTCGGCCTGCGCCAGCGCCATCTCGGCGTAGGCGCCGAGCGTCTTGTCGTTGTCGATCCGGCCGTCCGGGGTCAGCAGCCCGCAGTGGCCGTGGTCGGTGAACTCGTCCAGGCACAGGTCGCTCATCACCGTCAGCCCGTCGCCCACCTCGGCGACGACGTCGTTGATCGCCAGGTTGAGGATCCCCGAGGGGTCGATCGCCCCGGAGCCGACGGCGTCCTTGACCTCGGGGATGCCGAAGAGCATGACCCCGCCGAGCCCGAGCTCCGCGGCCTCGGCGGCGGCTGCCACGAGCGAGGAGCGGGTGTGCTGGAACACGCCCGGCATCGAGGAGATGGGACGCGGCTCGCTGATGCCCTCCCGCACGAAGAGCGGCAGCACCAGCTGGCGCGGCTCCACCGCGACCTCGGCGACCATCCGGCGCAGCGCCGGGGTGGTGCGCAGCCGCCGGGGGCGCACCACCGGTCCGGTCACCGGCTCGAACGTGTGGGGCGAGCCCTCGGGCGGTGTGTCGACCACTACTTCGAGCCCACCTTGCGGCGACCCGACGCCTTGCGGTCCGACGGCTTGGTGATCGGCTGGCCGGCCTCCACCATCGCCAGGCGGCGGGCGGTCCCGAAGTCGGCCAGGGCGTCGACCAGCTCGTCGACGTCCGGGTTCGGGGAGATCACGTCGACCCGCAGGCCGTGCTCCTCGGCCGTCTTCGCCGTCGCCGGCCCGATGACCGCGATCACGGTCGAGGGGTGCGGTTTGCCGGCGATGCCGACCAGGTTGCGCACGGTCGAGGATGAGGTGAACACCACGGCGTCGAACTTGCCGGTCTTGATGGCGTCGCGGGTCGGCGCCGGCGGCGGGGTGGCGCGCACCGTGCGGTACGCCGTCACGTCGTCGCACTCCCAGCCGAGGTCGACCAGGCCGGCGACCAGGGTCTCGGTGGCGATGTCGGCGCGCGGCAGGAAGACCCGGTTGATCGGGTCCAGCAGCTCGTCGTACGGCGGCCACTCGGCCAGCAGCCCGGCAGCCGACTGCTCGCCGGTTGGCACCAGGTCGGCACGCAGTCCCCACGCCGCGATGGCGTCGGCGGTCTTGTCGCCGACCGCGGCGATCTTCAGGCCCGAGAAGGCGCGGGCGTCCAGGCCGTACTCCTCGAACTTCTCGCGCACCGCCTTGACCGCGTTGACCGAGGTGAAGGCGATCCACTCGTAGCGGCCCTCCACCAGGCCCCGGACGGCCTTGTCCATCTGCAACGGGTTGCGCGGCGGCTCGACCGAGATGGTCGGCACCTCCTCGGGCACCCCGCCGAAGGCACGCAGCCGGCGCGAGACCGAGCCGGCCTGCTCCTTGGTGCGCGGCACCAGCACCCGCCAGCCGAAGAGCGGCTTGGTCTCGAACCACGACAGCGTCTCGCGCAGGTTGACCACGTCGCCCACGACGATGATCGCCGGCGGCGCGACCCGCATGGTGCGCACGTCGACGGCGACGTGCTCGAGGGTGGAGATGGTGGTGGCCTGCTCGGTGGTGGTCCCGACGCGGGTGACCGCGACCGGGGTCTGGGCCGAGCGCCCGGCAGCCATCAGCGCCTTGGCGGTCTCACCGATGGAGCCCACGCCGGAGAGCAGCACCAGGGTGCGGTCGTCGGCGTACTGGCTCCAGTCGACGGCGCCGCCGCAGGTCACCACGGCGACCTCGCGGTGCGTCTTGTCGGTCAGCGGGATCCCGGCGTACGCCGGCACCGCCTGCACCGCGGAGACACCGGGCACGATGTCGAAGCCGATGCCTGCCTTGACGCACGCCTGGGCCTCCTCGGGGCCGGAGGCGTAGAGGAACGGGTCGCCGGTCATCAGTCGGACCACCCGCGCCTTCTTGCCGTGGCGCACCACGACGCGGCCGCGGGAGGCGTGGGTCAGCGGCTGGCCGTCCTCGCCGAACCCGCCGTCCACGAACTCCGGGCCGACGGGGATCGCGGGAGCCGCCTCGCCCTCCTTGGGCTCGACGGGGACCGGCAGGCCGAGCACCGTGCGGACCAGCGCCTCGTGCTCGGGGGCCTCGGTGATGACCACCTCCGCCTCCTTGAGCAGCTCCACGGCACGAAGCGTGAGCAGGCCGGGGTCGCCGGGCCCACTGCCGACGAAGGAGACCCAGCCGGTGGGGATCGTCTTGGTGGGGGTGTTGCCTCGAGTCATGAGTGCTGCTTCCTCACTGGTGCTTCGATCAGGATCGGTGCTTCCATCAGGTCTGCGGCGCCTTCGGCGAGCATCTCGCTCCCCAGGCGGGCGCCCACGCCTCCTGCGTCTTCAGGGGGTCCGGTGCTGCTCATCCGCACGGCCACCGCCCCGTCATGGGACAGTGCGACGGCGCGGATCCAGAGCTCGTCCGCGTCGTCGCCCTCGACGACCTCGGCGAGCGCGCCGAGCGGCGCGCTGCAGCCGGCCTCGAGGGTCGCCAGCACGGCGCGCTCGGCGGTCACCGCGGCCCTGGTGCGGGGGTCGTCGAGCTGGCCGAGTGCGGCGAGCAGGTCGGTGTCGTCCGCGCGGCACTCGATGGCCAGGGCGCCCTGCCCGGGAGCGGGCAGCATCTGCAGCGGGTCGAGCACCTCGGTGGCCTCGTCCAGCCTGCCCAGTCGCGCCAGGCCGGCTCGGGCCAGCACCACGGCGTCGACCTCCCCGGAGGTCACCTTGGCGATCCGGGTGCCCACGTTGCCACGGATCCCCACGATCTCCACGCCCAGGCCCAGGGCGGCCAGCTGTGCGGCGCGCCGGGGCGATCCGGTGCCGATGACGCTGCCCGTGGGGAGCTCCCCCAGGGTCAGTCCGTCGCGGGCGACCACCACGTCACGCGGGTCCTCACGCACCGGTACGGCGACCAGGGCGATGCCCTCGGCCGGCGTGGTGGGGAGGTCCTTGAGCGAGTGCACGGCCATGTCCACCCGGCCGTCCAGCAGGGCGTCGCGCAGCGCGCTGACGAAGACGCCGGTGCCGCCCATCTGGGCCAGCGGCGACCGGTTGACGTCGCCCTCGGTGGTGACCTCGACCAGCTCGACCTCACGGCCCAGCCGGGACCGGACCATCTCGGCGACCATCCCGGACTGGGTGGTGGCCAGGGCGGAGGCGCGGGTCCCCAGACGCACGGTGCGGCTCACGACACCTCACCCCCAGCCGGCTCGGTGGAGAGGTCGGAGGCGGGCACGCCGACCCGGGTGACGGCGTCGACGGACTCGGGGTCGAGGGCGAAGAGCTCGGCCAGGGCGGTGGCGTAGGAGACCGCGCCGGTCTCGTTGGCCAGCTCCTTGACCCGCACGGTCGGCTGGTGCAGCAGCTTCTCCGCGACCCGGTGCACGGTGCGCCGCACCTCGGCACGGATCCCCGGGTCGAGGTCGGGCAGCCGGGAGCCGAGGCGCTCCATCTCCGACTCCACGACGCCGGTCGCCATGGTGCGCAGGGCGACCACGGTGGGGGTGACACTGGCCGCGTGACGAGCCGAGACGAACGCGCTGATCTCCTGGGTGACGATCCGCCGGACGTCCGCGACGTCGCGGATCGCGTCGGAGTCGTCGAGCATCTCGGCCAGCTGGGCCAGCCCGGTGAGCTCGACGCCCGGGAGCGCGACGACGTCGGGGTCGACGTCGTGCGGCAGCGCCAGGTCGATGATGGTGAGCCGGTCGGTGCGGGCCCCGCGGGCCGCCGCCAGCATCGGGGCGGTGACCAGGATGCCGGTGGCTCCGGTGCAGGTGATGAGCACGTCGGCGTCCGCCAGGGCGAGGTCCAGCGAGGCCAGCGGCACGGCCTCGGCGCCGTGCTCGGCGGCCAGCCGCTCGGCGTTCTCCAGGGATCGGTTGGCCACGACCACCCGTCCCGCCCCCATCCGGGTGACCGTGGCGGTGGCCAGGCCAGCCATGGAACCGGCTCCGACGACGACCACCGAGGCGCCCGCGACGCCCCCGTGGGGCTCGGTGGTGCGGTGCAGCGCCGCGGTGACCAGCGAGGGCGCGGCCGAGTCGATGCCGGTCTCGGCGTGCGAGCGTTTGCCGACCCGCAGGGCCTGCTGGAAGAGCACGTTGAGAGCGGGGCCGACGGTGCCCATCTCCTGCCCCAGCCTCAGGGCCTCCCGGGCCTGACCGAGGATCTGGCCCTCGCCCACGACCATCGAGTCCAGCCCCGCGGCGACGTGGAACAGGTGCGAGACCGCGCCGTCGTCGTAGTGCACGTACAGGTGCGGCACCAGGGCGTCGGTGGACGCTCCGGCACGGTCCACCAGCAGCCGCGAGACGTCCTCGATGCTGCCGTGGAACCGGTCCACGTCGGCGTAGACCTCCAGGCGGTTGCAGGTGGAGATGACCGTCGCCTCGACGACGTGGTCGCAGCCCGCCACGTCGGCGATGAGCTTGGCCACGCCGTCGGAGTCGAGCGCGAGGCGCTCGAGCAGGGCCACCGGGGCCGACTTGTGGGAGATCCCCACGACGAGGACGCTCATGAGGAACTCCCTTCCGCTACCAGCTCGCCGGGCAGCTCGCCGGGTAGCCCGTCAGCCACCCCGGCAGGCAGCTCTGCGCCGACTGGCGGCTGCGACTTGCGCTGTTCATGGTAGGCGAGGATCTGCAGCTCGATCGAGAGGTCGACCTTGCGCACGTCCACCCCCTCGGGCACCGAGAGCACGCTCGGCGCGAAGTTCAGGATGCTGGTGACGCCGGCTGCGACCATCCGGTCGGCGACGTCCTGGGCGGCGTGGGCCGGCGTCGCGATGACCCCGATCGCGACGCCGTTGTCGCGCACGATCCGCTCCAGGTCGTCGAAGGGACGGACCACGACACCGGCGACGGTCTCGGAGTGCCGCTGTGGGTCGGCGTCCAGCAGCGCCACGACTCGGAAGCCGCGACTGCGGAAGCCGGAGTAGTTGGCGAGGGCATGGCCCAGGTTGCCGATGCCGACGATGACGACCGGCCAGTCCTGGGTCACGCCGATCTCGCGGGCGATCTGGTAGCGCAAGTAGTCCACGTCGTAGCCCACGCCGCGGGTGCCGTAGCTGCCCAGGTGGGAGAGGTCCTTGCGCAGCTTGGCGCTGTTCACGCCCGCCGCGGCTGCTAGCTGCTCGCTGGAGCAGGTGGCCGTTCCGGACTCCGAGAGACTCGTGAGGGCTCGGAGGTAGATCGGAAGTCGGGCCACCGTGGCCTCGGGAATGTCCCGGGCGCTCTCGGCAGACGTCCGTGCGCTCACTGGCTCTTCTTTCCAGCCCACAGATCGGCCCCGGTTGATCGAGGCCTCCCAATCGGTCGGCAAATGCCACCTTAGGAGTTTGTGAACGCGAGAACAAAATCCCTCGCAGCGTCTTGCTACCACAGGTGAGATTCGACACCCCGCCGGGGTGCACCTCTGGGCTCAGCGCGCCAGCGCCGCCCGGAGCCTCGCCTCGTCCACCCGCCAGAAGTCGTGCTGGCGACCGTCCACGAAGGTCACCGGGACCTCCTCGTCGAACCGGGCCGCCAGGGCGGGGTCCTCGTCGACGTCGACCTCCACCCAGGTGTCGCCGGTCTCGGCACAGACCCGCGCGATGACCTGCCGGGCCTCCTCGCACAGGTGGCAGCCGGCGCGGCCGTACAGCGTGACCCGGGCGGCTGACTCGCTGGCCACCACTACTCCAGCAGCCCGAGGGCGCGGCGCCGCTCGATGCCGCGCAGCCGGCCCTTCTGGATCTTGCCGGTGGCCGTCTGCGGCAGGGTCTGCACCACCTCGATGCGGGCCGGCTGCTTGAACCGGGCCAGCTTGCGCGCCACCTGGGCGCGGACCGCGTCCTGCACCTCGCCCGGGGCTGCGTCGCCGGCCGCCACGACGTAGGCGACGACCGCCTCGCCGGTCTCCTCGTCGGAGGCTCCGATGACGGCCACCTCGGCGACCTCGGCCACGTCGCGGATCACGTCCTCCACCTCGGAGGGATAGACGTTGAACCCCGAGACGATCACCAGCTCCCGGACCCGGTCGACCAGGAACAGGTCGCCGCGGGGGTCGAGGTAGCCCACGTCCCCGGTGGACCACCAGCCCTCCGCGTCCGGACCGCCCGAGCCGTCAGGCCAGTAGCCGCTGAAGAGGTTGGCGCCGCGGATCTGGATCTCGCCCGGGTCGTCGCCCTCCAGGTGACCGGTGTGCTCGTCGACCAGCCGCAGCTCGATGCCGGGCAGCGCCGCCCCCACCGACCCGCTCTGCGGGTGGGTGCTGCACAGGGTGCTGGTCACCACCGGCGACGCCTCGGTCAGGCCGTACCCCTGGTGCACCGGCACCCCGGAGACCTCGGAGAACTTGTCCATCACCTCGGCCGACAGCGGCGCGGATCCCGACAGCACCAGGCGGACCGGTCCCAACCGGTCGCGCAGGTGCTCCATGGGCAGCCAGTAGCCGAAGACCGGCGGCGCCACCGGCACCACCGAGATCGCCTCGTCGTCGATCAGGTCCAGCACCGGCTCGGGCTCGAAGCGGTCCACCAGCACCAGCTTGGCGCGGTGCCTCAGGACCCCGCCGAGCACCGCGTTGAGGCCGTAGACGTGGAAGAGCGGGAGCACACCGAGGACCACGTCGTCGCCGTGCATCATCGACGGCTCGACCGCCGCGACCTGCTCGATGTTGGCCAGCAGCGCTCGGTGCGACAGCATCGCGGCGCGGGGCCGGCCGCTGGCGCCGCTGGTGTAGAGCAAGGTCGCCAGCTTCTCCGGGTCCTGCAGCGGCGGCACCGTCCGCGCGGGCCAGGAGACGAGGTCGGCGTACGTCGTCTCGCGCTCGCCGGCGTGCTCGCCGATCACCACCACCTGCGGGTCACGGGCCCGCTCGAGCAGCTGGTCCTCCAGCTCGCTGCCGGCCACGGGGGTGCCAGCGAGGGCGGCCCGCAGCTGCTGCACCGCCTCCCGCACGGCGCCGCTGGTGGCGGCGTCGCAGACGATCAGCCGGGACCCGGAGTCGGCGATCATCCGGAGCAGCTCGTAGGCGGTGGACCCCGGGTTCACCGGCACCGCCACCACCTGCGCGCGGAGCACCCCCAGGTAGGTGGTCACGAACTCCAGCCGGTTGCCCAGCACGATCATCACCCGGTGCCCGGCCACCAGGCCCAGCTCCCCGAGACCGGCGGCCGCGCGCCCCACCTCGTCGTCGAGCTGGGACCAGGTCAGGCTGCGGCCACCGACCTCGACCAGCGCGAGTCGGTCGGGGGACTCGGCGGCGGCGTCGGCCACGAGGGCAGCGACGTCTGTCTGGCGCGGCATGGGACCGATACTTCCACAACCGCCGGTCGGCGCGCCCTACTACTGTGAGACGCGTGACGTCTCCGGAGAAGCACCGCCGTCAGCCGGCCCGCCCCGCCGACCTGCGCCGCCGGTCCGCCCTGGCCGGGGAGGCCGCCGCCGCCTCCGCCGAGGTGGAGACGGCGCTGAGCACGCCGGCCGACCCCACCAGCGCCGCCTTCTTCGACGTCGACAACACCGTGATGCAGGGCGCCAGCATCTTCCACCTGGCGCGCGGGCTGTACCGACGCCAGTTCTTCACCACCCGGGACATCGCCGACGCGGTGTACAAGCAGGCCTACTTCCGGATCCGGGGCGTGGAGGATCCCGAGCACATCGCTCAGACCCGCAGCTCGGCCCTGAGCTTCATCGCCGGGCACACCGTGGCCGAGCTCGAGGAGCTGGGCGAGGAGATCTTCGACGAGGCGATGGCGCACCGGATCTGGCCCGGCACCCGCGCCCTGGCCCAGATGCACCTGGACCAGGGCCAGCGGGTCTGGCTGGTGACCGCCGCCCCCATCGAGATCGCCTCGATCATCGCCCGGCGCCTGGGCCTGACCGGCGCGATGGGCACCGTCGCCGAGCACGTCGACGGCGTCTACACCGGCCAGCTGGTGGGCGACCTGCTGCACGGACCCGCCAAGGCCGAGGCGATCAAGTCCCTCGCGGCCCGGGAGGGACTCGACCTCTCGCACTGCTCGGCGTACTCCGACTCCTACAACGACCTGCCCATGCTCGGCCTGGTCGGCGACCCGGTCGCCATCAACCCGGACCCCCAGCTGCGCAGCCACGCCCGGCAGCACGGCTGGCGGGTCCGCGACTACCGCACCGGGCGCAAGGCCGCCCGCATCGGCGTGCTCTCGGGGGCCGTCGCCGGCGCCCTCGCCGGCGGGGTCGCGGCCGGGGTCTCGGCCCGCCGGCGTCACCACTGAGCCGCTCCCGCACCGACACCCTTCCCAAGGCGTCCCGCTCGTCGTAGCCTGAGGCGCGTTGCATCTCTGGGGAGGGGATGGCCGGGTGTCCCGAGACAACAGGTACGACGTGGCGAGTGGCCTCCATGCGCTGCGCCTGGCCGTGCTCGCGTGCCGGCCTCCGGTGCCCCACGTGGCAGCCGCTGGCGTGGGCGGTCCCTGGCCGCTGCTCTCCGAGGCCCTCGTCCCCACCGGTGACAGCAGTCCCGTCGGCCCCGCAGGCCCTGGTGGCGCTGGTGGCCCCGGGTACGGCGACTCCTCGCTCGCCACCTCCTCCGCAGAGTCCGAGGCGGAGCGGACCAGGCTGATCGCCCTGGTCGAGCTGGCCCGTGGCGGCGACAAGGAGGCGTTCGGCCTGCTCTTCGACCACTACCACCTACGCGTGTACCGCTTCCTGCACAGCCGCACCTCCTCCACCTCGCTGGCCGAGGACCTCACCTCGGAGACCTTCTTCCGGGCCCTGCGGTCGATGAACGACTTCCGGTGGCAGGGACGCGACTTCGGTGCCTGGCTGATGACCATCGCGCGCAACCTGACCACCGACCACTACCGCGCCGGCCGGACCCGCCTCGAGGTGGCGACCGAGGACATGGGGGTCCACGACGACGCGACCGAGGGGCCGGAGCGCGAGGTGCTCGACCGGCTCACCAACGTGGCGCTCCTGGGCGCCCTTCGCGACCTCCCCGACGAGCAGCGGGACTGCCTGGTGATGCGCTTCCTCCAGGGGATGAGCATCGCCGAGACCGCGGACGTGCTCGAGCGGTCCGCCGGCGCCGTGAAGCAGCTGCAGCTGCGGGCGATCCGCAACCTCGCCAAGGCACTCCCCCCGGAGGCGCGGCAATGTTGAGGCGACGGACGTGCATAACCCCGGCCTCGGCCCAGCCGTTGTTCCCGGTGACGACCCTTCCCGACTCGGGTCTGGACGACCCTTCGGACCACCTAGGACTAGAGCGATGAGAGCGGTATTCAGGGCGGGCAGGGCCGCCGAGCGGTTCCAGTCGCTCGTGGAGTCCGGCCACGCCCAGGCCCCTGCCCAGAGCCCTGCCCAGCCCCCTGCCCAGACCGAGTCCTCCGGCTCCCACGCCGACCAGGACCGGCTGCTGGCGGTCGTCGGACAGCTGCGCGCCGTCCAGCTCCCCGATCCTCGCGCCGAGTTCGTCACCAGCCTCCGCGAGCGACTGATGGCCGAGGCCGACACCGTCCTGCTGCCGGCCCCGGCGCCGACCGCCGAGCAGCGCCCGACCCTGACCGTGGTGACACGGCCCCGTACCACCCGGGACCGCCGGGTGGCGGCGATCCTCACGGTCGCCGCGGCACTCAGCGCCACCGGCAGCCTCGCTCTCTCCGCGCAGGCCGCCCTGCCGGGCGACTCGCTCTACCCGGTCAAGCGGGTCATGGAGTCCGCGCAGGCCGGGCTGGTCCTGGGCGAGCAGGACAAGGGCGAGCTGCTGCTGGCCAAGGCGGAGCTGCGACTCGACGAGGTGGAGGACCTGCTGGCCCGCGACAGCTGGGAGAGCCGTCAGGCCACCGCGAGCGCGCTGCAGTCGTTCTCCGACCAGTCCGACGAAGCCGCCACCCTGCTGCTGGAGAACTACGCCTCCACCCAGCGCGAGGACGCGGTGGAGGCCCTGCTCGAGTTCACCGGTCGGAGCATGGCTCGCCTCGAGGCGCTCTCGGAGCTGGTGCCCGGCGAGGCTGCCGACGAGCTCGCGACCGCCGCCGACCAGCTGCTGCGCATCGATGCGCTCGCCCGGCAGGCCTGCCCCGGGTGTGCCGGCGAGGGGATCACCGAGTTCCCGGTCTTCCTCGCCGCCAGCGGACCCATGACCAGCAGCCTGTACGAGCCCGACGGGGTCACCTTCGCGGCTCCCGCACCCGCCCCGCTGGTCCGCGGCAACGGTGCAGCCGGCCGGTCCGAGGGGAACGTCCGCCTCGACGCCGCCAGGAGCGGGCCCGCCACCAGCGTCCCGAGCGCGACCGCCCAGCCCAGCAGCAGCGGTGCGCCCACGAGCTCCGGCCAGCCGACCACCGGCCCCAACCCGACCTCCCAGCCCACCGCGACCGGCTCCCCGTCACGGCCGGCCGCGCCCACCGAGAGCAGCTCCAGCGCCCCCAGCAAGACCCAGGCCCCAGGCCCGACCGTGCCGGCCACCCCGACACCCACGACCCTCGTCGACGACGTCACCACGATCCTGGTCGGCGACCCACCGACGAGCTCCGGAGCCCCGGAGTCGAGCGGCGGCCTGGTCGGCACCATCGGCGAGGTCCTGGAGACCGCCGCCACCGGGCTGCTCGGCGAGAAGGTGGGCGGCAGCCTGGGCGCCGCGGTGGACCAGCTGGGAGAGGCGGTCGGGACGATCCTCGGCAGCCTGGGGTCCAGCCCGTCCGGCAGCCAGCGGCCGTGACCAGGGCCTGGTCAGGGCCTGACAGGCCCTGAGCCGACCAGCGCCCGCGGGTCAGCCGAAGACGGAGCTGCGCTCGCGCAGCAGTTTGAACAGGGTCTGCTGGATGGTCTCGCGGACCTGGTCGGTCACCTCGAACACCAGCATCGGGTCCTCGGCCTCGAGCTCGCCGAAGGTGTCGGTGCGGATCGGCTCGCCGAACTCCATCAGCCACTTCGACGGCAGCGGAACCAGCCCGAGGGGGCCGAGCAGCGGGAAGAACGGCGTGATCGGGAGATAGGGCAGGTTGAGCAGCCGGGCCAGGGTCGTCAGGTTGCCGACGATCGGATAGATCTCCTCGGCACCCACCACCGACAGCGGCACGATGGGCACGCCCGTGCGCAGTGCCGCGGAGACGAACCCCCCGCGGCCGAAGCGCTGCAGCTTGTAGCGCTCGGAGAAGGGCTTGCCGATCCCCTTGAACCCCTCGGGCCACACTCCGACCAGCTCGCCGCCGTTGAGCATCCGCTCCGCGTCGGCCTGACAGGCCAGGGTGGCCCCCATCCGACGAGCCAGACCGGCGACGACGGGCAGTCGAAAGACCAGGTCGGCGCCCAGCGGACGGAGGTTGCGGCCGGCGTGGTCGTGCACGGCGACCATGGTCATCAGGCCGTCCACCGGGATGGTGCCGGAGTGGTTGGACACCACCAGCGCCCCGCCCTCGGCGGGAATGTTCTCGATCCCACGGACCTCGATCCGGAACCACTTCTCGGCCAGCGGCCGGACCATCGCCAGGAAGAGCCGCTCGGTGAGCTCGCGGTCGAAGCCGAAGTCGTCGACCAGGTACTCGCCCTCGAGGCGTCGGCGCAGGAAGGCCAGGAGCTCGGCCAGGCGACGCTCCCAGTCCGGCCCGAACACCTCTCGGGCGCCGGACTCGATGGCCGCCAGCCAGTCCGCCGCCGGGATGCCGTCCAGCGGTTCGCGGTCCTTGGTGGTGGCGCCGGCTCGGGGGGTGCCGGGAGTGGGCCCAGCAGTCGGCCCGTCAGTGGGCCCGTCAGTGGGCCCAGCAGTGGGCCCGTCAGCCGGCCCGGCGGTGGATGCCTCGGCCGGTTCGGCGGCGGCCCGCGGTGCCCTCGGTGCCCTCGGCTTGGCGCCCTTGGCCAGGCTGCGCGCGGCCGCGGAGGGCTTGTCGCGCCCCGTCCCCCGGCCGGGCCGTCCGCCCGTGCCGATGGGGATGATCTCCGCGTCGCTCACGCCATCCCTCCTACGGGTGCCGGACCTGGGCTGGTCCCCAACCCGAGGCTGCGTCCGAAGTCGGCGAAGGCCTCGCCGGTCGTGTACGTCGGGTAGAACCCCAGCATGTCGCGCATCCGGGTGGTGTCAACACCACGTCCGTAGGTGAGCAGGGAGAGCTGCTCGGGGGAGAACTCGGCTCGCAGCCGCGACCGGAGCACCGAGCCGACCGGGGCCACGGCGAACCCCGGCACCGGCAGCGGCAGCTTGCCGAGCCGTCGGATGGCCTGGGAGAGCATCAGCACACCGTCTCCGGCGATGTTGAAAGTGCCCTCGACGTCGTTGACGACCGAGTGGCGCAGGACGGCGTTCAGGTCCTGCTCGTGCAGGAACTGCAGCCGCGGGTCGTAGCCGAGCACCATCGGGATGGTGGGCAGCCGGAAGAACGCCGACATCGGCGACACCACGTGGGGGCCCATGACGTTGGCGCACCGCAGGGTGGTCACCCGGACGTCGGGCCGACGACGCGCGAAGCCGCGCACGTAGCCCTCGATCTCGTGCACGTCGCGGGAGTAGCCGGCCCGGGGGAGCTTCTTGGGGCCCATGTCCTCGGTGAACATCGCCGGGTCCCGGCTGCTCGCGCCGTAGACCGTGGTGGAGGACTTGACCACCAGGTGCTTCACGCTCGCCGCGCGCTGGCAGGCCGCCAGCAGCTGCATCGAGCCGATGACGTTGATCTCCTTCATCGCGTTGCGTCCACCGGAGCCGCCGGGGGTCGCGATCACGCTCATGTGGACGACGGTGTCGACGTCCTCGCGAGCGATGACCTTGGCGATGACCGGGTTGCGGATGTCGGCACGCACGAAGGAGACGTTGCCGAGGTCGCCGCGGGGCGGCACCACGTCAACGCCGATGACGCGATCGATGGAGGGGTCGGCGGCGGCAAACCGCGCGAAGCGGCGGCCGATGTCCCGGGAGATCCCGGTGACCAGCACGACCCGCCCCACGATCTAAGGCCCTACTTGCCGAGCTTGCGGCGCTGGACGCGCGTCTTCTTGAGAAGCTTGCGGTGCTTCTTCTTGGCCATGCGCTTGCGCCGCTTCTTGATGACAGAACCCACAGGGAAACCTTTCAACGTGCAACAGGTCGGTCGGACAGGCTGCCTGACCGACCGGGCAAGCCTACTGGCCCGAGCCAGGAGGAGGAGAATCGGGTGCCGCCACGTGGGCAGCACCGGCACTCCGGCTTGCGATCAGCCGGCGTTGAAGAAGCTCTTGCGCAGGTACTCGTCGACGTCGTCCTCGGTGACCCGGAAGGAACGTCCCACGCGAACGGCGGGCAGCTCCCCACTGTGGACCAGGCGATAGACCGTCATCTTGGAGACCCGCATCATCGCGGCGACTTCTGCGATGGTCAGGAACTTGACGTCCGACCTGTCCGCGGAGTTGGCCATGGCTGCACCATCCTTGCTGGCCTCACGGGCACCGGCTTCCCCACCGGTGCGCACAGGACGTGCGGCGCATGTGGTGAGAATAGGGGTTCGAGTGACCGGTGGGGAAGGGAATGACTAGTGAAACTTGTTCCTTGCGGCGTGTCGCGTTGATTTCCAACTTTTTGTCACCGGATGCGTAGTCCTCAAGCGTACGGATCGAGGCCGTGCAGAGGGAAGACCTCCATCCTGGTCGCGTGGATCGCACGGTCCAGCCAGGTCTGCGGGTCGTAGCCCTCGCGCCAGTCACGGTAGGCCGGCGTACGGCCGTCGGTCATCCGGAACGGCGCCCCGTCCCCGAGCAGCTCGATGACGTGGTCGCGCCACTCCAGGGGCGTCTCGACGTGCGGGTCGATCGGGGAGCCGCCGACGATGGCCAGCAGGTGGGTCCAGGCACGCGGCACCACCCCCGGCACCGCGTAGCCGCCCCCGCCGGTGACCACCCAGCGGCCCTGCGTCAGCTCGTGCGCCAGGTCGTGCAGCGCCAGGTACGCCGCCCGCTGGCCGTCGACGGTGAGCATCAGGTGGGTCAGCGGGTCCTCCATGTGGGAGTCGCACCCGTGCTGGGTGACCAGGAACTCCGGATCGAACTCCCGCAGCAGCGGCGGCACCACGGCGTGGAAGGCGCGTAGCCAGCCCGCGTCCGCAGTACCCGGGGGCAGTGCCACGTTGACCGCCGATCCCTCGGCCGCCTTGCCGCCGGAGTCTCCGGGGAACCCCGTGCCCGGGAAGAGCATCTGCCCCGTCTCGTGCAGCGAGATGGTGAGCACCCGCGGGTCGTTGTAGAAGATCTTCTCCACGCCGTCGCCGTGGTGCGCGTCGACGTCGACGTAGGCGATGCGCTGCGCACCCTGGTCGAGCATCCACTGGATGCCGACCGCCACGTCGTTGTAGATGCAGAAGCCGCTGGCCCGGTCCGGCATCGCGTGGTGCAGGCCGCCGACCACGCTGGCGCTGTGCAGCGACTCCCCGGTCCAGACCTGGCGGAACGCCTCGACGCTGGCGCCGACCACGTGGGCGGAGGCGTGGTGCATGTCGCGGAACACCGGGTTGTCGTCGGTCCCGAGGCCGTGGACGAGATCCACGCCTCCCGACATGCGCCCGGCCCGGGTGACCGCCTCGATCAGCGACTCCGAGTGGACCGTGGCGATCAGGTCGAGGCTGGCGACCGGCGCGGGCACCACCCGGAGGCCGCGGTCCAGGACACCGAGCTGCTCGGCCAGCCTCATCGTCAGGTCCACCCGCAACGGGGACATCGGGTGGTCGGCACCGAAGTCGTACTCCGTCAGGGTCTTGTCGAACACGACCGTGGCAGGTCCCTGGCACTCCCTCATGGGGCGCACGCTACTCCCGCCCGGCGCTGCCCTGTGCCGCAGCCGCGCCAGCGGGCAGACTGGGAACATGTCCGATCCCACGAGCCCCCGTTCCATCCAGATCTCCGGCCTGGCCCTGGCGTTCCCCCAGTCGCTGGCCGTCTACGGCACCTACGAGGAGGCCCAGCGGGCCGTGGACCACCTCGCCGACGCCCAGTTCCCGGTCGAGAACTGCATGATCGTCGGCACCGACCTCAAGCAGGTGGAGCGGATCACCGGGCGTCTGACCTGGGGCCGGGTGGCGCTGGCGGGGCCGCCTCGGGCTTGTGGCTGGGCCTGCTGGTCGGCCTGCTGCTCGGCCTGTTCGTCGAGGAGGGCGGCTGGTGGGCGATGATGGCCTCGGCCGCGCTCTTCGGCGCGGCGTTCGGCATCGTGTGGGGCCTGGCCGGCTACGCCGCGACCCGGGGCCGACGCGACTTCTCCTCGGTCCGGACGGTGGTCGCCACCCGCCACGAGGTGCTCGTGGAGCACAAGCACCGGGCCGCGGCCCAGGAGATCCTGGCCCGCACCCCGGGCCTGCTGCCCGACCCGTTCGCCGGCTGAGCGCGGCGGAGCCGGACCGCCTCAGTCCTGCGCGGCCAGCTCGCGCGAGCGGTCGCGGGCGGCCTCCATCGCCGCCAGGAACGCGGCCCGCACCTTGTGGATCTCCAGCTCGCGCAGGGCGGCGGCGGTGGTGCCCGCCGGGGAGGTGACCTGCTCGCGGAGCACCGCCGGGTGGGTGCCGGTCTCGCGCAGCATCACCGCGGAGCCGAGCACGGTCTGCACCACGAGCTCGCTCGCGGTCGCCCGGGGCAGTCCCAGGTGCACTCCCGCCTCGATCATCGACTCCACGACGTAGAAGACGTACGCCGGACCGGAGCCGGAGATCGCGGTGACCGCGTCCATCTGCTTCTCCGGGACGCGCAGCACCTTGCCGCAGGAGCCCATCAGCGCCTCGGCCTCGGCCAGGTCCGCGTCGCCGCAGTGGGATCCCGGCGAGATCGCCGCCATCCCCTCGTCCACCAGCGCGGGGGTGTTGGGCATCACCCGGACCACCGCGACGTCGGCGGGCACCCGGGCCTCGATGTAGGCGGTGGTGATCCCGGCGGCCAGCGAGACCAGCAGCTGGCCCGGGCGCAGCACCGGCGCGATCTCGGCCAGCAGCTCGCCCATGTCCTGAGGCTTGACCACCAGCGCCAGGGTGTCCGCCGCCTTGGCGGCCGCCACGTTGCCCAGCACGGTCACGCCGTACCGCTCCTCGAGCTCCGCGGCCCGCTCGGCCCGCTTCTCACCGACCAGCAGGGTGTCCACCCGGCGACCGGCGCGGACCAGTCCCGAGAGCAGGGTCTCCCCCATCACTCCGGCGCCGATGATCGCGGTCTGGTGCGTGCTGGGGAGGCTCATGACCGCCATTGTGCCCCCAACCGCTCGGCTACTTCCCGGAGATCAGCGACCTGAGGAACAGCGAGACGTTGCCGGGCCGCTCCGCGAGGCGGCGCATCAGGTAGCCGTACCACTGGGCGCCGTAGGGCACGTAGACGCGCACCGTCTCGCCGGCCTCCGCCAGCCGTCGCTGCTCGCCGGTGCGGACGCCGTAGAGCATCTGGAACTCGTAGGTCCCCTGGGTGCGGCCGTACCGGCTGGCCAGCGAGCCGCCGATCTGCACCATCCGCGGGTCGTGGGTGGCGATCATCGGGTAGCCCTGTCCCGCGAGCAGGATCTTCAGGCAGCGCACGTAGGCCTTGTCGATCTCGTGCCGGCTCTGGTGGGCGACCTGCTCGGGCTCCAGGTAGGCGCCCTTGCACAGCCGCACCCGGGAGCCCTCGTGCGCCAGCGCCCGGCAGTCCGACTCGGTGCGGTGCAGCGCCGCCTGGAGCACCGCGCCGGTCTCGGGGAAGTCCTTGCGCAGCTCGTGCAGGATCTCCAGGGTCGCGTCGGTGGTGGTGTGGTCCTCCATGTCGAGGGTCACCGTGGTGCCGGCGTTGCGGGCCGCACGGCAGATGGTGCGCGCGTGCTCGAGCGCCACCTGCTGGCCATCGCGCGGCAACGCCTGTCCCACGGCGCTCAGCTTGACGCTCACCTCGGCCTGGCGCGCCAGGCCGAGGCCGGAGAGCTGGCCCAGCAGGTCGACGTACGCCGCCACGCACGCGTCGGCCTGGGCCACGTCGCGGGTGTCCTCGCCGAGGAAGTCCAGGGTCACCGAGAGCCCGCTCCCGACCAGGGCGGCCGCGGCCTGGACCGCGTCCTGGGTGGTCTCGCCGGGCACGTAGCCCGCCACCACCGACGCGGTCGCCGGCCACGCGGTGACGGCCTTCTTGATCTGCTCGGAGCGGGAGAGCACCAAGATGGGCTGACGCAGCAAGGACATGGGCGCCACGTTACGGGGTACGTCGACGCAGCGTGGCGGCTCCGAGGCCCAACACGCCCAGGGCGAACGCGACGACCACCGCCACGTTGCGCCAGACCTCGCCGGTCTCCTCGGTGGCCACGAGCTGCTGCATCGCGTCCACGGCGTAGGACAGGGGAAGCACGTTGCTGATGGCCTCCAGCACCGCGGGCATCTGCTCGCGCGGCACCAGCAGGCCGCAGAGCAGGATCTGGGGCACCACCACCGCGGGCATGAACTGGACCGCCTGGAACTCCGTCTGGGCGAACGCGCTCACGCACAGGCCCAGCGCGGTGCCGAGGATCGCGTCGACGACCGCCACCAGCGCCAGCAGCCAGATCGGTCCCTGCACCTCGAGACCCAGCACGCCCACGCTCAGGCCCACCGCAAGCACCGACTGCAGCGCGGCCAGCAGCCCGAACGCCAACGCGTAGCCGAGCAGGAAGTCCAGCCGCCCCATCGGCATCGCCAGCAGTCGCTCCAGGGTGCCGCTCGAGCGCTCCCGCAGCGTCGTCACGCTGGTCACCAGGAACATCACGAAGAAGGGGAAGATCGCGAGCAGAGCCGGCCCGATCTGGTCGAATACGTCGCCCCGCACGTCGTCGTAGACCCACCACAGCACGGTCATCAACAAGCCCGGCAGGAGCAGCAGCATCGCTGCGGTCCGGCGGTCGCGACGCACCTGGACGAGCACCCGGGAGGCGACCGCGAGGGTGATCCGGGGGCTCATCGCGGCTGCTCCACCAGGTGCAGGAAGGCCCGCTCCATGTCCGGGGCGCCGGTGCGGCGCAGAATCTCGGCCGGCGAGGCGTCAGCGATGATGCGCCCCTCGCGCATCAGCAGCAGCCGGTCGCAGCGCGTCGCCTCGTCCATCACGTGGCTGGAGACCATGAGCGTCGCACCGTCCGAGGCGATGGAGTGGAACAGGTCCCAGAGCCGCTCGCGGAGCACCGGGTCCAGGCCGACGGTCGGCTCGTCGAGCACCAGCAGGTCCGGGCGGCCCAGCAGCGCCGTCGCCAGGCTCACCCGCGAGCGCTGGCCCCCGCTGAGCCGGCCGACCACCTGCTCGAGCTGTTCGGAGAGGTCCACCTGGGCGACCACCCGTGCCACGTCCTCCTCGCCTCGCCCCAGGACCGCGGCGAAGAAGCGCAGGTTCTCGCGCACGTCGAGGTCGTCGTAGACGCTGGCGGCCTGGGTGACGTAGCCGGTCCGGCTGCGCAGCCCCGGCGTCCCCACCTCCTCCCCCAGCACCCGGACGCTGCCGGCGGCCATGCGCTGCACCCCGACCAGGGAGCGCATCAGGGTCGTCTTGCCCGAGCCGGAGGGGCCCAGGAGGCCGGTGATGCCGGTGCCGATCGACAGGTCGAGCCCGTCCAGGACCGTCCGACCGCCCCGCACCACGGTGAGCCCGGAGACCTCCACGGTGGGGTGCACGGGTTCACCTCTCGGCTAACGGGCCTTGATGCTCAGGTGCTCGCGGGCGAACGACAGCGACTCCACGAGGTCCGCGAGCCGGTCCTCTCGAGTGTCGCAGCGCCGGGTGTTGATCTCAAGCACCACGTGGCCGCGGAACGCGGAGCCGGCCAGGTGCTCCAGGAACGCACCGGCGCCCATCGCGCCCCGGCCGGGCACCAGGTGCTCGTCCTTGGCGCTGCCGCTGCCGTCGGTCAGGTGCACGTGCCGCAGCCGGTCCCCCATCCTGTCCGCCATCTCGATCACGTCGGAGCGAGCGATCGCGGCGTGCGAGAGGTCGATGGTGGTGTTGGCGTAGCTGCCCAGGGAGGGGTCCCAGTGGGGCAGGTACATCTCCATCCCCTTCGGGGCGCGGCGCCGGGACGAGGCCCGCCAGGGATACATGTTCTCCACCGCGAAGGCGATGCCGGTGGAGGCCTCCAGGGCCGCGATGCCGTCCTCGAACCCCGCGGCGTACTCCCGCTGCCAGCGGAACGGCGGGTGCACCACCACCACGTCGGCGCCGAGCGCCTGGGCCATCGCGGCCGAGCGCTCCAGCTTGCCCCAGGGCTCGGTGCCCCAGACCCGCTGGGTCCACAGCAGGCACGGTGCGTGCACCGAGCAGACCGGCATCTGGTGGTGCTCGGAGAGCTGACGCAGCGCGGCGGTCTGCTGGGACAGGGCGTCCATCCCCACCATCACCTCGACGGCGTCGTACCCCACGCTCGCGGCGTACGCGAAGCCGTGTGCGGTGGACTCGGGATAGACCGAGGCCGTGGACAGGCCGATCTGGGTGTGTGAGGTCATCTCGTCCTCCATGGTCCCTCGCCGTGCCTAGCCCAGTACCGACATCTGGTCGAACCGCTCCAGGATGACGCCCTCGCGCAGCGCCCAGGGACAGATCTCGAGCTCGGCGAGACCGAAGATGTCCATCACCGCCTCGGCGACCAGGGCTCCCGGCACGATCTGGTGGCTGCGGCTCGGGGAGACCCCCGGCAGCCCGGTGAGCTCCTCGGGCGACATGGCGGTGAGCTTGGGCAGCCAGCCCGTCAGGTCCTCCGCGCGCAGCACCCGCGGCACCAGGTGCCCCTCGGCCGAGGGCGCCGCTCCGCAGATCCGGGCCAGGGACCGGAACGTCTTGGACGTGGCGGCCGCCCGGTGCGGTACGCCACCGCGGCGCAGGGTGCCGGCGTCGCGGGCGATCTCGGTGCGGATCCGACGTCGCAGTGCGCGCAGCTCGTCGTCGTCCGGCGCCTGGGCCGGGAACCAGTCCCGGGCCAGCCGGGCCGCCCCCAGCGGGAGCGACCAGGCCACGTCCGGTGCCTCGTCGGCGCCGGCCGCGATCTCCAGGGAGCCGCCGCCGATGTCGAACACGGCCAGCCGGCCGGCGGACCAGCCGAACCAGCGGCGTACGGCCAGGAACGTCAGCCGTGCCTCGTCCTCCCCCGACAGGACCTCGATGGTGGTGCCGGTGCGCTCCGCGACGTGGTGCAGCACGTCCTCGGAGTTCGTGGCGTCGCGGACCGCGGAGGTGGCGAAGGCGAGCATCTCCTCGCAGCCCTTCTCCTCGGCCACCACCATGGCCTGCGCGGTGAACTCGGTCAGCGCGTCCACCCCGGCCTGCCCGACGGCGCCGGCGGCGTCGAGGTGCTCGGCCAGTCGCAGCGGCTCCTTGTAGGAGAACGCCGGAAGCGGTGCCGCGCCTGCGTGGGCGTCGACCACGAGCAGGTGACCCGTGTTGGAGCCGATGTCGAGGACTCCGAGGCGCATGGCCCCCAACGTACCGGGCACGGAGCGCCCTGCCGGGCACTCACTAGAATTGTCCACGTGCCCGAAGTCGACCTGGTCTTTCCCCGAGCGTTCGTCGAGTTCGCCGACCCGGGTGATGAGGACCAGGTCTTCCGCTGCGACCTGACGTGGCTCACCTCCTCCTACATGTGCATCTTCGGACAGGGCTGCGCGGGCATCTACGCCGACTCCCCCGACACCGGCTGCTGCACCTTGGGCGCCCACTTCTCCGACGCCGACGACGAGCAGCGGGTGGCCGGCTTCGTCGCCCAGCTCACCCCCGAGCAGTGGCAGTTCCACCCCGGCCGCGAGGTCAGCGCCGAGGACTGGGTCGAGCTCGACGCCGACGGGGAGCGCAAGACCCTGACCATCGAGGTGGACGGCCAGTCCGCGTGCGTGTTCCACAACCGGGTCGACTTCCGGCCGCCGGGCGCCGCTGCCGGCCAGGGCGGCGCGGGCTGCGCGCTGCACGGGCTGGCCCTGCAGACCGGACGCAACCCGCTGGAGACCAAGCCCGACGTCTGCTGGCAGCTGCCGATCCGGCGCACCTACCGCACCGTCGAGCAGCAGGACGGCACCTCGTACACCGAGGTCTCCATCGGGGAGTACGACCGTCGCGGCTGGGGGCCGGGTGGCCACGACCTGGACTGGTACTGCTCGGGCAACACCGAGGCCCACGTGGCCCCGGAGCCGCTCTTCGTCACCAACGCACCCGAGCTCACCGAGCTGATGGGCGAAGCCGGGTACGCCGAGCTGGTGCGGCACTGCGAGGCCCACCTGCGCTCGCGCTCGCAGCTCGCGATCCACCCCGCCGACCCGCACTGAACGCCCTTATCACGAGCCCCGCGAGAACCTCGACGTCAAGAGACCCGACCCCCGCTGCAAGCCGCCACGAGGGGGGTGGCAAGAATGCTTGACATGCGCTTGGACCACATCTCCTACGCCGCCGGTCCCGATGGACTGGCAAGCACGGCCGCGCGCATCGGGGGACTGCTCGGACGCGAGTTCACCGATGGCGGCGTGCACCCGCGGTTCGGCACCCGCAACATGATCCTGCCCCTGGCAGACGACACCTACGTCGAGGTGGTCGAGGTGCTCGACCACCCGGCCTCGGACAAGGCACCGTTCGGCCAGGCCGTGCGTGCCCGCTCGGCACTGGGCGGCGGCTGGCTCGGGTGGTGCGTGGCGGTCGACGACCTGGCGAGCATCGAGCAGCGACTCGGTCGCGAGGCGGTCCTGGGCAACCGGCACCGCCCCGACGGCACCGAGCTGCGCTGGCGGCAGATCGGCATCAACGGGCTGATCACCGACCCGCAGCTGCCGTTCTTCATCAAGTGGGAGTCGCCCGCGGAGCTGCACCCCAGCCGCGGCGGCGACGGCAAGATCTCGATGTCCACCGTCGAGCTCGCCGGCGACCCGCAGCGGGTGAGCGAATGGCTGGGGGCCTCGCTGGAGACCCCCGACAAGCTGTACGTCGAGTGGGTGGCGCCGCACGGCACGCCCGGCCTGCAAGCGGTGCAGTTCCAGACCCCCAACGGGCTGGTCCGGATCTGATCCCGGCGCCGCCCGGGGCGGTGCCGAGCCCCAACATCTGGCAGCACCCGGAGACCTACGAGCTGGAGAACCGCGCTCTGGACCCCGACGAGCTCCTGGAGTCGGCGATGGCGGCGGTCGCGCCCTGGCGCGGCCGGACGTTCCTCGACGTGGGCTGCGGGACGGGCTTCCACCTGCCGCGCTGGGCCGAGGAGGCCGAGCGGGTGATCGGGGTGGAGCCGATGCCGGCCCTGGCCGCCCTGGCCGGTCGGCGTACCCGACGGCTGGCGGGCGTGGAGGTGCGCCAGGGCACCGCGCAGGCGCTGCCGCTGCCCGAGGCCAGCGTCGACGTGGCCCAGGCCCGACTGGCCTACTTCTTCGGTCCCGGGTGCGAGCCCGGGCTCGACGAGCTGTCCCGCGTGGTACGCCGCGGGGGCACGGCGTTCGTGATCGACAACGACCCCACCCGATCCACCTTCGGGCACTGGTTCCGCCGGGGCTATCCCCGCGTCGACCCGGTCGCGGTGGAGCGCTTCTGGTCCACCCGCGGCTGGCAGCGGGTGCCGGTCGAGACCCGGCTGGCCTTCGACTCCCCTGCCGACCTCGAGGCCGTGGTGCGCATCGAGCTGGACCGGCAGACCGCCGATGCCGTGCTCGCCGAGCACTGGGCCGGCGGCGGTGGCACCGAGGTCGACTACGCGCTCAACCTGTGGTGGCGCCGCTTCTAGCCATCGCCGGGCCGGTCGCCGGGCCGGTCGCCGGGCCGGTCGCCGGGCCGGTCGCCGGGCCGGTCGCCGGGCCGGTCGCCGGGCCGGTCGCCGTGTCAGGCTCCGGTGCTCGAACCGCGGACGCTCAGGGTGGGGGTCAGCAGCACTCCGGGCATCGCCAGCGGCGGCGTGGCCAGCAGCCCCTGCAGGGCCCGGACCACCTCCACCGCCACCTGCTCCAGCGGCTGCCGCACCGAGGTCAGTCCCGGCGGCACCACCTGGGCGACCTGGGAGTCGTCGAAGCCGACCACGGCCAGGTCACGCCCGGCCACCATGCCCCGGTCGAACAACGTCTGGAGCACGCCCAGGGCGAGGGTGTCCGAGGCGCAGACGAAGGCGGTGGGGTGCGCTTCGTCGATCAGCACCGCGGCGGCCTCCCGCCCACTGGCCACCGTGTCCTCGACCCGGGAGGCGAGACCGGAGGTGGGCAGCCCGCGGGCGTGCATCGCCCGGGACCAGCCCGAGCGCCGGTCCTCGCCGATGAAGGAGTCCTTGCGCCAGCCGATCCACGCGACCCGGGTGTGCCCCTGGTCGAGCAGGTGGTCGCAGGCCAGCGCCGCGCCGGCGGCACCGTCGACGTCGACCCACGCGTGGCTGGCGTGCGGGTCCTCCCAGGGCCGGCCGAAGGCGACGAACGGGGCGCGTTGCTGGGTGAGCCACGCGGCCTGCGGGGCTCCGAGGTAGGTGTCGGTGACGATGAAGGCGTCCACCGCGGTGGAGCGCAGCAAGTGGTCGTAGGCCGACAGCGGCTCGGTGTCGTCGTCGGCGAAGAGCAGCACGTGGTACCCCACCTGGGCGGTCGCGGCGACCAGGGAGTGCACGAACCGGTCCATCAGCGCGTTGGCCGTGCCCTCCTGGGCGGGGGTGAACCGCAGGCCCACCAGGTGCGAGGCCCTGGTGCGCAGGCTGCGCGCCGCCCGGTTGGGCGAGTAGCCCAGCTCCGCGATGGCCTGCTGCACCCGGACCAGGGTGTCGGTGCGCAGCAGAGCGGGGTTGTTGACCGCGTTGGAGACCGTCTGCCGCGAGACGCCGGCACGCTCGGCGACGTCGGCCAGCGTCGGCGGATTCACCGGCAGGCTGGGGAAGGTCAGCGGCCCCTGGGCACCACGGTCCGACACGTCACTCCTCTGGATCGTTCCAAGCCACGTCAGCATAGGCGCTGGCCGCTCGGGCGGACCCGCTCGCGACCCCCGGCCACGTTTTGCGCACTCTGCTCGGCCGGGCGCCACGGGACTGTCGAGAGGGCTGTCGGTGGGGTGGCCTACGTTTGCGGCCATGAGCAAACAGGCCCGTTCCCGTCCCGCCTACCGCTGCTCCGAGTGCGGGTGGGAGACGGCCAAGTGGGTCGGCCGGTGCGGGGAGTGCCAGGCCTGGGGCTCGGTGGCCGAGGCCGCCGCCCCCACCATGCGCACCGCCTCGGCCCCGGTGACCACGCCGGCGGTGCCGATCGGCCAGGTCTCGGTGGCGGAGTCGGCGTTCCGCTCCAGCGGGGTCCCCGAGCTGGACCGGGTGCTGGGCGGTGGCCTGGTGCCCGGGGCAGCGATCCTGCTGGCCGGCGAGCCCGGGGTCGGCAAGAGCACCCTGCTGCTCGAGGTGGCCGCCCAGACCGCGCGCTACAAGCACCGCACGCTCTACATCACCGGTGAGGAGTCCGCCTCCCAGGTGCGGCTGCGGGCCGACCGGACCAGCGCCGTGCACGACGAGCTCTACCTGGCCGCGGAGACCGACCTCGGCGCGGTGCTGACCCACATCGAGCAGGTGCGCCCGACCCTGGTGGTGGTCGACTCCATCCAGACCATCGGGGCCTCCGGCATCGAGGGCGTCCCCGGCGGCGTCACCCAGGTCAAGGAGGTCGCGGCCGCGCTGATCCGGGTGGCCAAGACGCGGAACATCACGATGGTGCTGATCGGTCACGTCACCAAGGACGGCTCGATCGCCGGTCCCCGGGTGCTCGAGCACGTGGTGGACGTCGTCCTGCACTTCGAGGGTGACCGCAACTCCCGCTTCCGGATGGTGCGGGCGATGAAGAACCGGTTCGGCCCGGTCGACGAGGTCGGCTGCTTCGACCTGTCCGCCGAGGGCATCAAGGCGGTCTCGGACCCCACCGGCCTGTTCGTGGAGCACCACAGCAAGCAGGTGCCCGGCACCTGCGTCGCGGTGACCATGGAGGGCCGGCGCCCGCTGCTGGCAGAGGTCCAGGCGCTGGTCACCCCCACGGCGGCGGAACGGCCCAGGCGCACCGTCTCGGGCGTGGACTCCTCCCGGGTCTCGATGGTGCTGGCCGTGCTCCAGCAGCACTGCGGCATCCGGCTGCACAACCACGACGTCTTCGTCTCAACCGTGGGCGGCGCCCGGCTCACCGAGCCCGCCAGCGACCTGGCCATCGCCGTCGCGGTGGCGGGCGCCACCTTCGGCATCCCGGCCCCGCTCGGGGTGGTGGCGATGGGCGAGATCGGCCTGGCCGGCGAGCTGCGGCGGGTCCGCGACCTGCCTCAGCGGCTCGCGGAGGCAGCCCGCCTGGGGTTCAAGGTCGCGGTGGTGCCGAGCGAGCGGACCAAGCCCTCGGGCCCCCGGTCGCCGGAGTCCTGGACCATCGACGGCATGCAGGTCCTCGACGTGGGCGACGTCGCCTCAGCACTGGCGCTGCTGCGCCTCACGAACAGCAGGCACGGCTCACTGCGTCCCCTAGACTGACGCACGACACCCCCTGTGACGGGGGTGTTGTCATGGGGAATCGCTGATGGAGGAACGTCATGGTGGGCATCGAGCGCAGTGACGAGAGCCTGCGTCTGCGCGCAACCCTGGCCTCCATCGCCCCGGGGACGATCCTGCGCGACGGCCTGGAGCGCATCCTGCGGGGCCGCACCGGGGCACTGATCGTGGTCGGCCACGACAAGCTGGTGGACTCCATCTCCAGCGGCGGCTTCACCCTGGACGTCCCGTTCACCGCCACCGGGCTCCGTGAGCTGGCGAAGATGGACGGCGCCATCATCATCGACAACCACATCTCGCGCATCCACCGCGCCGCGGTGCACCTGATGCCCGACGCCACCATCCACTCCGACGAGACCGGCACCCGGCACCGCACCGCCGACCGGGTGGCACGCCAGACCCGCTTCCCGGTGATCTCGGTGTCGCAGTCGATGCAGATCATCGCCGTGTACGTCGGCGAGACCCGCTACGTGCTGGAGGACTCGGGCCAGATCCTCTCCCGCGCCAACCAGGCGCTGGCGACGCTGGAGCGCTACAAGCTGCGCCTGGACGAGGTCTCCTCCACGCTGTCGGCGCTGGAGATCGAGGACCTCGTCACCGTCCGGGACGTCGCGGTGGTGGCCCAGCGGCTGGAGATGGTCACCCGCATCGCCCGCGAGATCGAGGACTACGTCCTGGAGCTCGGCACCGACGGCCGGCTGCTCTCGCTGCAGCTGGAGGAGCTGGTCACCGGGGTCGACGCCGACCGCGAGCTGGTCATCCGCGACTACCTGCCGCCGGGCAAGAACGCCAAGACCCCGGCCGAGCTGCTCACCGAGCTCGAGCTGCTCTCCCCCACCGAGCTGGTGGACCCCGCCTCGGTCGCCAAGGCGCTCGGGATGACCGCCGGCGACCACCTCGACGGGGCGGTCGCTCCTCGTGGCTACCGGCTGCTCGCCAAGGTGCCGCGCCTGCCCAGCCCGGTGGTCGACCGGCTGGTGGAGCACTTCGGCGGGCTCCAGCAGCTGCTCTCCGCGGGGATCGACGACCTGCAGGCCGTCGACGGCGTCGGCGAGCTGCGGGCCCGCAGCGTCCGTGAGGGGCTCTCCCGGCTCGCGGAGTCGAGCATCCTGGAGCGCTACGTCTGACCCCGGTCGCCGGGGGCGCCTCAGCTGGGGTCGTTCGGCTCCACGGCGCCCGAGGGCTGGACCGACGGCGTGCTCTGCGTCTTGTTCTTGTTCTTCTTCTTGCTCTTCTTGACCTTCTCGGGCTCGGGCGCCACGGTGCGGGTCTCCACCACCGGGAGCGGCACCCGCAGCTCGAACTGCACGTCCGTCGGCTCACCGGCGTACGCGGCTGCGACCACGTGGTAGAACCCCACGCGCGCCCAGTCGTTCTGCGCCGAGCAGTCCTCGCTGGAGCGGCGGCCGTTCCACCTCATCGGCACCACGGTGTCGCTGGCCTGGTAGATGACCACGTCCTGCGCAGGCAGCACCTGGGGGCAGTGCCTGCTCTGCCAGATGTCGTCGCTGCCGGAGGTGATCTTGACCGTGACGGTGTCGCCGGAGACCTGCCAGGTGCAGGCGGGCGTGGTCTTGGTGCGCAGGTTCAGCCCAATCTCCACCTGGCCACCGCCGCGCACCTCGCCCAGCACCGGGGTGACCACCACGTCCTCGTTGGCGCAGGGACCGGTGGGCTCGGGCAGCGGAGGCGGCGTCGGGCTGGGGGCGGGCGTCTCCACCACGGGCTGCTGGTCCTGCCCGCCGGTCGTCGCGGGCGCCGGCGACTCGGCACCCTCCGCGGGTGACTCGGCGGTCGACTCGGCGGCGTCGGCTCCGGCCTCTGCCCCTGGCTGGTCCTTGGGCTCCCCGGAGACGGTGGTGGCGGACACCCCGGTCTCGGGCTCCTGATCGCTGCTGCCGCCCAGGAGCCGCGCGGCGCCGAAGATCAGCAGGAAGACCACCGCCAGCAGCGTCAGGCGGCGGAACCAGTAGACCCTTGCGGGCAACGGGCCCTTGGGAGCGGTCAGCGCGGTCATGGCCGCCACCGTAGCCAGCGCTGGGCCGGGAGTGCGGGTGCCACACCGGGGGTGGCTAGCATCGGCCTCGATGAGTGCCCTGCACGGACCGATCCTCGACTGGTACGACGACCATGCCCGCGACCTGCCGTGGCGCACCGGCGAGGCGTCGCCGTGGTCGGTGATGGTCTCGGAGTTCATGCTGCAGCAGACCCCGGTGGCGCGGGTGCTGCCGGTGCACCAGGCCTGGCTGGAGCGCTGGCCGACCCCGGCGCTGCTGGCCCAGGAGCCGGTCGGGGAGGCGCTGCGCATGTGGGGACGGCTGGGCTATCCCCGGCGGGCCCTGCGGCTGCACGCCAGCGCGGTCGCCATCTGCGAGCGCCACGGTGGGGAGGTTCCCCTCGACCGCGCCCAGCTGCTGGCACTGCCGGGCGTCGGGGACTACACGTCCGCGGCCATCGCCGCGTTCGCCTTCGGCCAGCGCCACGAGGTGCTGGACACCAACGTGCGTCGGGTCTTCGCGCGCGCGCTCGTCGGCGAGGAGCTCGCTGGCGCGTCGGTGACCCGGGGCGAGCGACTCGCAGCCCAGGAGCTGCTGCCCCAGGACCCCGCCACGGCGGCCACCTGGTCGGTGGCGGTGATGGAGCTCGGAGCGCTGGTCTGCCGGGCGACCAAGCCGGACTGCGGCTCCTGCCCGGTCGCCGACCTCTGTGCGTGGCGGGCGGCCGGCCACCCGGCGTACGACGGGCCGCCGCGGCGCGGTCAGGCCTGGGCCGGCACCGACCGGCAGTGCCGGGGCCGGATCATGGCGGTGCTGCGTGACAGCCCCGGGCCGGTGAGCGCGGTCGGCATCGAGGCCGCCTGGCACGACGCCGGGCAGCGGGAGCGCTGCCTGGCGGCCCTGGTCGTCGACGGCCTGGTGGTGCCGGCGGGAGACCTGGGATACCGCCTGCCCTGACGACGTGGACACATGACGGCGGGGACACATGACGGCGGGGACACATGACGGCGGCGCCCCGACCTGGAGAGGTCGGAGCGCCGTCGTGGTGAGGTGAGGTGAGCCTCTAGTCCTCGGACTTGGTGATGTCCACCGGGCCCGCGGAGTCGTCCGGTCCCTCCGAAGGAGGTCCGGCCACGTCGACCGTCTCGAGCGGCGGCATGTCGGGCAGCTTGCTGACCTTCTGACCCTCGAAGGTGAAGGTCGCGGTCGGACCCTCGCCCTCGACGTCGACCAGGATGATCTGGCCGGGGCCGATCTCCCCGAAGAGCATCTTCTCGGCCAGGGTGTCCTCGATCTCGCGCTGCACGGTGCGGCGCAGCGGCCGGGCACCGAGCACCGGGTCGAAGCCCCGGGTCGCGAGCAGCTGCTTGGCGGCCGGGGTCAGCTCGAGCTGCATGTCCCGGTCCTTGAGCCGCTTCTCCACCGCGTCGATCATGTTGTCGACCATGGAGACGATCTGCTCCTGCGAGAGCGGCGGGAAGACGATGATCTCGTCCACGCGGTTGAGGAACTCGGGGCGGAAGTGCTGCTTCAGCTCCTCCGACACCTTGCTCTTCATCCGGTCGTAGGAGCCCGCCGCGTCACCGGTCTGGGCGAAGCCCAGGTTGACGGACTTGGCGATGTCCCTGGTGCCGAGGTTGGTGGTCATGATGATGACGGTGTTCTTGAAGTCGACCACCCGGCCCTGGGAGTCGGTCAGGCGACCTTCCTCCAGGATCTGCAGCAGGCTGTTGAAGATGTCCGGGTGGGCCTTCTCGACCTCGTCGAACAGCACCACCGAGAACGGCTTGCGCCGCACCTTCTCGGTGAGCTGGCCACCCTCTTCGTAGCCGACGTAGCCGGGAGGCGATCCGAAGAGCCGCGAGACGGTGTGCTTCTCGCTGAACTCGCTCATGTCGAGCTGGATGAGCGAGTCCTCGTCGCCGAACAGGAAGTCGGCCAGCGTCTTGGACAGCCAGGTCTTGCCGACGCCGGAGGGGCCGGCGAAGATGAACGACCCACCGGGACGCTTGGGGTCCTTGAGCCCGGCACGGGTACGTCGGATCGCGCGGGAGAGAGCCTTGACGGCCTCCTCCTGTCCGATGACCCGCTTGTGGAGCTCCTCCTCCATGTTGAGCAGGCGGGTGGACTCCGCCTCGGAGAGCTTGACGATCGGGATCCCGGTCGCGACCGCCAGCACCTCGGCGATCAGCTCCTCGTCGACCTCGGCGATCTCGTCCATGTCACCGGCGCGCCACTGCTTCTCGCGCTCGGCCTTCTTGGCGATGAGCTGCTTCTCCTCGTCGCGCAGGCTGGCCGCGGCCTCGAAGTCCTGGCCGTCGATGGCGCCCTCCTTGCGCTGACGCACCTCGGCGATCTGCTCGTCGAAGGCACGCAGGTCCGGCGGCGCGGTCATCCGGCGGATCCGGAGCCTGGAGCCGGCCTCGTCGATCAGGTCGATGGCCTTGTCCGGGAGGAACCGGTCGGAGATGTAGCGGTCGGCCAGGGTGGCCGCGGAGACCAGCGCCTCGTCGGTGATGGTCACCCGGTGGTGCGCCTCGTAGCGGTCGCGCAGGCCCTTGAGCATCTCGATCGTGTGGGCGATCGACGGCTCGGCGACCTGGATCGGCTGGAAGCGGCGCTCCAGGGCGGCGTCCTTCTCGAGGTACTTGCGGTATTCGTCGAGAGTGGTGGCGCCGATGGTCTGCAGCTCGCCCCGGGCCAGCATCGGCTTGAGGATGCTGGCGGCGTCGATGGCGCCCTCGGCGGCACCCGCACCCACCAGGGTGTGGATCTCGTCGATGAACAGCACGATGTCGCCGCGCGTGCGGATCTCCTTGAGCACCTTCTTCAGGCGCTCCTCGAAGTCACCGCGGTAGCGGCTGCCGGCCACCAGGGCACCCAGGTCGAGGGTGTAGATCTGCTTGTCCTTGAGCGTCTCGGGCACGTTGCCGCGGACGATGTCCTGGGCCAGGCCCTCCACGATCGTGGTCTTGCCCACGCCGGGCTCCCCGATCAGCACGGGGTTGTTCTTCGTGCGGCGCGACAGGATCTGCATCACGCGCTCGATCTCCTGCGCACGGCCGATGACCGGGTCGAGCTTGCCCTCGCGGGCGGCCTGGGTCAGGTTGCGGCCGAACTGGTCCAGGACCAGCGAGGAGGACGGGGCCTCGCCGCCGGCGGTGCCGGTGCCGGTGGCAGCACCGGCCGACTCCTTGCCCTGGAAGCCGGAGAGGAGCTGGATGACCTGCTGGCGGACCCGGTTGAGGTCCGCGCCGAGCTTCTGCAGCACCTGGGCCGCGACGCCCTCGCCCTCGCGGATCAGGCCGAGCAGGATGTGCTCGGTGCCGATGTAGGAGTGACCGAGCTGCAGCGCCTCGCGCAGGGAGAGCTCGAGCACCTTCTTGGCGCGCGGGGTGAACGGGATGTGGCCCGAGGGTGCCTGCTGGCCCTGGCCGATGATCTCCTCGACCTGGGCGCGCACGGCCTCCAGCGAGATGTCGAGGGACTCCAGAGCTTTGGCGGCCACGCCCTCGCCCTCGTGGATGAGGCCGAGCAGGATGTGCTCGGTACCGATGTAGTTGTGCGAGAGCATGCGGGCCTCTTCTTGGGCCAGCACGACAACTCGTCGGGCTCGGTCGGTGAACCGCTCGAACATGTGCGCCTCGATTCTTAGCTGTGCACAGGTGTTTCGTCGTTGCCGAACGCGAGACGCCCCGCCGCCGTGAGGCGCCGCGGACGCAAAGGTGCGGACGTGTGTTCCAACTCTGTCCACAGCCTACGTGTTCCCACCGACCACACCAGAGCGGTCCGCTCACAGCGAACAGGGGCGGAGCGACCCCGTGCGCCGCTCAGCGCCACGCTCAGGGGCTGCGCTCAGCCGAGGGTGCGAGCCCGGCGTCCAGCGCCGCCCACACCTGCTCCGGCGCGTCCGGGTCCCACTTGCGCCCGAAGAACGCGCCGCTGGCGCGCGCCCGGCGTACGTCGTCGAGGGTGGCCAGGGTGCGCGGACTGCCGTGCCGGGTGCCGGCGAAGTCGTAGTACCGCCCGGCGGTGTCGACCAGCGCGAACGAGCCGTCGTTGACCAGCACCGTCTGCAGGAACGCCTCGTCCACCACCAGGCTGCGCCGGGCCCAGGCCATCACCGACTCGTCCTCTGCCGCGGCGAGCACCCGCTCCACGGCCCGCCAGGAGAGGTTGGTGAAGAAGCTGCCGCCCCACGGCTCCCAGCCCGCCGGCAGCCCGCTGCCGGTACGCCGACCCACCCGCAGCCGGTCGTAGGAGACGTTGACGCGCCACCACGGCTGCAGCCGGTTGACCAGCTGCAGCGGGCGCAGCCGGGCCTTGGCCCGAGGGCCCAGCGGCCGCAGGGAGCGCCAGGAGTAGAGGTAGCGCGAGCGGCCCTCGCGCAGCGGCCAGTGGCTGCCGGCCCGCAGCACCGGGAAGTGCTCGGCGAACCCGTCACCGGACTCGGCCAGCGCCCGGTGCAGCTCGGGCAGCGGCCGCAGCGGGTAGTCCTGGCCCGAGATGGTCACCACGTGGGTCACCCCGCGCCCCCGAGCCAGCGCGCCGCGTCGAGCCACCGCAGCACCAGGCCGGCGTCGCCCCGGCCCCCGGCCCGGGCACCACACCCACCCGCTCGTGCGCGTGCAGCCAGTCGGCGAGCTCGCAGCCGTCGCGGTCGTGGTTGAGCACCACGACCCCCGCGGGGTCCTCACGTAGCAGCGTGGCGACGAGCCGGGAGAGCTGGTGCGGGTGGGCGTGGCTCTGGACCAGGTAGCCGACGCGCAGTGGCTCCCAGGTCAGTGGCTCCGAGGTCAGTGGCTCCGAGGTCAGTGCGCAGCCTCGTAGGCCTCGCGGATCTCGGCGGGCACCCGGCCGCGCTCGGAGAGCTCGTGACCCTGCTCCCGGGCCCAGGCCCGGATGTCCTTGGCGCTGACGCCCCCGGAGGCGGCGGCCGAGCCGCGTCGTGCGTTCTTGCGTCCCCCGCCACCGCTCTTGCGGGCGTGGCCGACATATCCACTCAGCGCCTCGCGCAGAGCGGCGGCATTCTCGTCGTTCAGGTCAATCTCGTAATTGGTGCCGTCCAGCGCGAACGAGACGGTCTCGGTCGCCTCGCTGCCGTCGATGTCGTCCACGAGGACGATGTTGACCTTTTGCGCCATGTTGAATTCCTTTTCGATGCAGAACACTTGATCAGATGTCTCGATAGTGCCACATCCACCGTTGACGACGAAAGTCGGTGATTGCGCAAATCGGCGCCTCGCAGATAAACATCGACGAATTGCGATGCGCCAATCAGCAATTGCGCTCGAAGACCATTCTCAAGCCCTGCAGCGTGAGCCACGGCGCGTGGTCGGTGAAGCAGGAGCACTCGTCGAGCACGAGCGTAGCCAGGTGCCCGGTGGCCAGCACGCACACGTCGGAGGCGTCCTCCCCCAGCTCCTCGATCATCCGTGCCACGAGCCCCTCGACCTGCGCGGCGACACCGAAGAGCATTCCCGACTGCAATGCCTCGACCGTGTTCTTGGCGATCACCGAGCGCGGCCTCTTGAGCTCCACCTCCCGCAGCTGGGCGCCGCGCCGTCCCAGCGCTTGGAGCGATATCTCGATTCCCGGCGCGATCGCGCCCCCGACGTACGCCCCGGCTGCCGAGACCACGTCGAACGTGGTAGCGGTCCCGAAATCGACCACAATGGCCGGGCCGCCGAAGATCCGGGATGCGGCCAGCGAATTGAGGATGCGGTCGGCCCCCACCTCGCGCGGATTGTCCATCAGCACCGGCATTCCGGTGCGCACCCCCGGCTCGACCACCACCGAGGCGAGATCGCCGAAATGCCGCGCCAGCATTTCTCGCCATTCCGCGAGCACCGACGGCACCGTCGCGCAGACCGCCACCCCGCCGAGGCTGTGCCCGTCCTCGGCCTCGGCGAGCAGCCCACGCACCAGCACCGCCCACTCGTCGGCGGTGCGCCGGTCGTCGGTGGAGACCCGCCAGTGCGCCACCACGTCCTCGCCGCGCAGCAGACCGAGCACGGTGTAGCTGTTGCCGATGTCGGCAGCGAGGAGGGTGCTCACAGCAGGTCCATCCCGAGGTCGAAGACCTGGACCGAGTGCGTCAGCGCCCCGACGGAGATGAAGTCGACCCCGGTCAGGGCCACCTCCCGCGCGCGCTCGATCGTCAGCCCGCCGGAGGCCTCCAGCGCGGCGCGGCCCTCGGCGATGCGCACGGCCTCGGCCATCGTCTCCGAGTCCATGTTGTCCAGCAGGATCCGGTCGCACCCGGCGTCGAGCAGCTCCCGCAGCTGGTCCAGGTCGGTGACCTCCACCTCCACCGGCAGTCCGGGGAACCTGGCGCGCACCGCCTCCAGGGCGGGAAGCACGCCACCGGCGGCCACGACGTGGTTGTCCTTGACCATCGCCATGTCGCTGAGGCTGAACCGGTGGTTGACCCCGCCACCGCAGCGCACGGCGTACTTCTGCAGGGCGCGCCAGCCGGGCAGGGTCTTGCGGGTGTCCAGCACCCGGGCCCGGGTGCCCTCGAGCGCCGCGACCCACTGCGAGGTCGCGGTGGCGACGCCGGAGAGGTGACTGGCGAAGTTGAGGGCGGTCCGCTCGGCGGTGAGCAGTCCTCGGGTGGGCCCGGAGACCGAGAGCACCCGGTCGCCGGCGACCACGGCCGCACCGTCGGGGACCCGGTCGGAGACGGTCACCGAGTCACCCATGACGACCTCGAAGACGGCCGCGGCGATGCCGAGGCCCGCGACGACGCCGGGCTCCCGGGCGTTGAAGTGCGCCACGCCCTGCTGCTCAGCCGCGATGGTGGCCTCGCTGGTGGGGTCACCGGCGGGCAGGTCCTCGGCCAGGGCGGCCAGGATGGCCCGGGTCACGGCGTCCGGGTCCAGGCCCGCCGCCCGCAGCTCGGCGGTGACCGCTTCGGAGACCGGGTGGTACGACGCCGGAGCGGGACGGACGGTCGGGTCGAGGCTCATGCGGTGGCTCCAGTCTGCGCGGTGGCGTCGGAGGGTTCTGAGGGGTCCGTGGAGCGGGAGGGCTGGTGCGTCACGCTCACCACGCCGTCCGCGAGCCGGGCGTCGATGTGGCCCGCCACGCGGGGGTCTCGCTGGGCGAAGTCCTCGCGCCAGTGCGAGCCGCGGGTCTCGGTGCGCAGCAGCGCCGCCTGGGCCAGCGCCACCGAGAGGGTGAGCAGGTTGGTGGTCTCCCAGGCGTCCACGCCCGGCGTCACCGACCCGAGGTCCGCCCCCTCGTCGGGACCGGGTGCCAGCCCGTGCAGCTGGGTCAGCGCCTCGGTGAGGCCGTCGTGGTGGCGCAGCACCCCGACGTCCCGGGTCATCAGCTCCTGGAGGGCGCGGCGCCGGGCCCCGGAGACCAGCCAGGCGCCCGGCTGGTCCGGCTCCTGAACTCGTACGGCGGAGTCGTGCCAGCTGCGCAGCTCACCGGGCAGCACGTCGGCGATGCGCCGCGAGAAGACCAGGCCCTCCAGCAGCGAGTTCGACGCCAGCCGGTTGGCGCCGTGCACCCCCGAGCAGGCCACCTCGCCGGTGGCGTAGAGCCCGGGCACGCTGGAGCGGCCGTGCAGGTCGGTGGCGACTCCGCCGGAGGCGTAGTGCTGGGCCGGGGCGACGGGGATGAGCTCGGTCACCGGGTCGACCCCGTGGGAGCGGCAGACCCCGAGGATGGTGGGGAAGCGCCGCTCCCAGAACTCCTCCCCCAGGTGCCGGGCGTCGAGCCACATGTGCGGGCGTCCGGTGGCCAGCATCCGGCGGGTGATGGCCTTGGCCACCACGTCGCGCGGGGCCAGGTCGCCGAGCGGGTGCAGGCCCGTCATCAGCCGGTTGCCCTCGAAGTCCACCAGGAAGGCTCCCTCGCCGCGCACCGCCTCGGAGATGAGCGGCTGCTGGCCCGAGGAGTCCGGGCCGAGGTACATCACGGTGGGGTGGAACTGGACGAACTCGGTGTCGCGCAGCACCGCGCCGGCGCGCAGCGCCAGGGCCATGCCGTCCCCGGTGGCCACCGCGGGGTTGGTGGAGGAGGAGAAGACCTGGCCGAGGCCGCCACTGGCCAGCACCACCGCGCGGGCGTGCACGGCCCCGACGCCGTCGCGCTGGCCCTCGCCGAGCACGTGCAGGGTCAGCCCCGCGACGCCGCCGTCCTCGGCGAGCAGCAGGTCGACCGCGAGAGCGTGCTGGATGACCTCGATCTGCGGGGCCCGCTCGACCGCGGCGATCAGCGCCCGCTGGATCTCGGCGCCGGTGGCGTCGCCACCGGCGTGCGCGATCCGGTCGCGGTGGTGCCCGCCCTCACGGGTCAGGCTCAGCTCCCCGTCGGGGTGGTGGTCGAACTCCGTGCCCAGCCCGATCAGCTCGCGCACGGCCTCGGGCCCCTCGTTGACCAGCACCCGTACGGCGTCCACGTCGCACGCCCCGGCACCGGCGACCAGGGTGTCGCGCTCGTGCTGGTCGGGGGTGTCGCCGGGCCCGAGCGCGGCGGCGATGCCGCCCTGGGCCCACTGGGTGGACCCGGCGTTGAGCACGTCCTTGGTGACCACCAGCACCTTGAGCAGCGGGTCGGCCGCGTCGATGCGCAGCGCGGCGGTCAGTCCGGCGATCCCGGAGCCGACCACCACCACGTCGGCGCGGGTGGTCCAGCCGGGCCGGGGCGCGGCGAGCCGCGACGGGACCCGGCCCGGCGTCGTCACGATCAGCGGCCGATGAGGTCGCCGCGCTTGAGCGTCGGGTCCCCGAACGTCTCGGCGGGGTCGAACCCGGTGCCCATGATCTTGTTGTCGAGGTCGACGAAGACCACGCTCGGCTCGTAGGTCTTGGCCTCGGCGGTCTCCATCTGGCCGTAGGCGATCAGGATCACCGTGTCTCCGGGGTGCACCAGGCGGGCGGCGGCACCGTTGATGCCGATCACGCCCGAGCCACGCTCGCCGGCGATGGTGTAGGTCTCCAGGCGGGCGCCGTTGGTGACGTCCACGATGTGCACCAGCTCACCGGCCAGCAGGTCGGCGGCGTCGAGCAGGTCCTCGTCGACGGTCACCGAACCGACGTAGTGCAGGTCTGCCTGGGTCACGGTGGCCCGATGGATCTTGCTCTTCATCATCGTGCGCAACATCAACGGACTCCTTCTTGTGCTTCAGGGGCGCGAGAGGCCCCCAGGGTGATGGGCAGGTTGTCGATCAGCCGCGTGCTGCCCAGACGCGCGGCGATGAGGATGCGGGCCTCGGTGCCCTCGGGCACCTCGGCGGGCAGGGGCGAGAGGTCGGCCGCCCGGATCTCCAGGTAGTCCAGGTCGATGCCCTTGGTCCGGCGCAGCTCGGCGCGGGCCGACTCCAGGGCCACGTCCTGGCCCCACTGGGCCGACTCCTGCGCGGCCCGGAGCACCAGGTTCAGGGAGGCGGCCTCGAAGCGCTGCTCGCTGTCCAGGTAGCGGTTGCGGCTGCTCAGGGCCAGGCCGTCGGGCTCGCGCACCGTCTCGGCGCCGATCACCTCCACGCCCATGCACAGGTCGGTCGCCATGGCACGGACCAGCACCAGCTGCTGGTAGTCCTTCTGGCCGAACACCGCCACGTCGGGCCGGACCAGGCCGAAGAACTTCGCCACCACCGTGAGCACCCCGCGGAAGTGCGTCGGCCGGACCCGTCCCTCGAGCTGGGTGGCCAGCGGACCGGGGTCCACCGTGGTGGTCTCGGACGTCTCGCCTGCAGCGACCCCGCCGGGGTAGACCTCCTCCGGGCTCGGGGCGAAGACGACGTCGACCCCCTCCGCGGCGCACAGGTCGAGGTCGGCCTCCAGGGTGCGGGGATAGCGGTCCAGGTCCTCGCCCGGGGCGAACTGCAGCGGGTTGACGAAGATGCTGACCACGACCCGGCCGGACTCGCCCACCTGCGCCCGCGCCTCGCGGACCAGGCTGGCGTGCCCCTCGTGCAGGGCACCCATGGTGGGCACGTAGCCCACCCGGCTGCCCTGGGCGCGCGCCGGGGCGAGCAGGGCGACGAGCTCCTCGCGGCTGCGGGCCAGGCTGGGGCGATCGCTCATCGAGCGGTCCTGCTCGCGGAGCTGCGGGAGCTGCGGGGGCTGCGCACCGGGCGCGGCACCCCGTCGAGCAGCCGGCGGATCCGCTCCGCACGGATGGGCAGCAGCCGGGAGTCGGTGACCACGCGGTCCAGGGTGGAGCGGGCCATCGCGACGTAGGAGGCCAGCGTCTGCGGGGCAGCGGCCTCGATCTCGGCCAGGTGGGCGGCCACCGTCTGCACGTCGCCGCGCGCGATGGGGCCGGTCAGCGCCGCGTCGCCCTCGGCCAGGGCGTTGTCCAGGGCGGCGGTCATCAGCGGGCGCAGCGTGCCCGCCGGGTCGTCCGCGCCGGCGGCCCGCAGCATCTCCATCGCCTCGGCGACCAGGGTCACCAGGTGGTTGGCTCCGTGCGCCAGACCGGCGTGGTAGAGCGTGCGGCGGTCCTCGGGCACCCACATCGGGCGGCCGCCGAGGTCGGCGACCAGGGACTCGGTGAGCTCGCGCTCCGCCTCGCCGGCGGTGACCCCGAAGACGCAGCCCGTGAGCCTGGGCAGGTCCACCGCGGTGCCGGTGAAGGTCATCGCGGGGTGCAGGGCGATCGGCCGGGCACCGACGGCGACCGCCTGGTCGAGCACGGCGAGCCCGTGCCGGCCCGAGGTGTGCGCGACGTACTGACCCTCGTGCAGCGCGCCGGAGGCGGCCAGCATCGAGACCACGTTGCCGAGCATGTCGTCCGGCACGGTCAGCAGCAGCAGGTCGCAGTCGCGGGCGACCACGCTCGGCTTCTCCACCGGTACGCCGGGCAGCAGTGCCGCGATCCGGCTGCGGGAGGCGTCGGACTCACCGGCAGCGGCGACGATGTCGTGACCGGCGGCGCGCAGGGCGGCAGAGAGGACGGCACCGACGCGACCCGCGCCGACCACGCCCACCCGGAGGGTGGTGTTCATCAGGAGCCTCTCGTTTCGGTCCCTCCGCCCACCCTCAGCGACGAACGCTGCGGGCCGGTGTGGGTACCAGACGATGTGCCATGAAGGGGTTTTCGTATGTGTTACGCAGAGGTTACGTCGCGACCCCGGATCGCGAAACCTCCCGAGCCGTGACCTGGACCACACGCACCGGCGGTTTGTCAGCCGTGGGCGTGGGCGGGGTCGTCGACCACGAAGGGCCGCGGCACGCGGGGCAGCCACTCCTTGGTGACGTAGTCCACGACGTGCATCCCCGCCGGCGCCTCCAGGGTCACCACGCCCTCGGGGACGGTGCCCTCGTTGAGGGCGTTGAAGACGGTCCACTCCCGGCGCTTGCGCCGGTTGCGCAGGCTGGTGGCGAAGGACTGCGGGTCGGTCCAGTGGGCGAACTCGTCCCCGTCGAGGTACTTCAGCTCCACGCAGAGGCCTTGGGGCAGGGCGAACATCTCGAACCGCTCCGGCGTGGTGCGGATCTCCCACTCCGGTGCCTTGGCGTAGACGAAGTCCGGCCCCATCGGGAAGCCCCACTCCTCGATGTTGCGCAGCCCGAGGTCCAGGTGGGCGCGGGAGTCGGACTCCAGGTAGAGGCCGTGCCGGGGGACGCGGACCACCGCGTCGGTGTTGCCCACCTGCCAGGACAGGTCTGCCAGCGAGACCTCGCCCTCGGTGGTCAGCACCATGTCGCCGTCCCACTTCCAGCTGTAGCGGGTCTCGACGTGGGAGAAGCACCAGTTGTAGAAGTACGCCAGGGAGTGCACCGACCGCTCGTGCTGGGCCAGGTGCTCCGCGCCGGCCCGGGCCACGTCGAAGGGGTAGTGCTTGAGGGTGAACCGGTCC
The DNA here is from genome assembly GCF_002865585.1 of Nocardioides houyundeii. NCBI lineage: Bacteria > Bacillati > Actinomycetota > Actinomycetes > Propionibacteriales > Nocardioidaceae > Nocardioides > Nocardioides houyundeii. The sequence continues at coordinate 3,302,653 of NZ_CP025581.1, forward strand.
GCGTGGCCGCTCTCGGCCGCGACCCGCAGCGCCTCGGCTCCGGTGCCGTCGTCGGAGTTGTTGTCCACCAGCAGCACGTGGTCCACCGCACGCAGCAGGGGCGGCAGCACGAACCGCAGGCTGGGCGCCTCGTTGCGCACCCGCAGCACCGCGGTGGCGCCCCGGCGCAGCCCTCCGGGGCGGCGCCACGGCCAGACCACGTCGAAGTCGGAGTGACCCTCGAGGTTCTTCAGGCCGTCGCCGGAGCCGATCGGGATCACTGCTGGTCCCGGGTCCGACCCAGCGCCTTGCGCACGCCCTTGCGCACCGACGGGGGATCTTGGCGCGCACCTCGTGCGGCACCAGGTCGGATATCGAGCGCTCGTGCGCACGGTCCTGCGCCGCTGCGGCCGACTCCCGGGCCTGGGCGATCCGGGCCGCCACGACCGAGGACTTGCTGATCGCCTCGGACTCCTCGTAGAGCGAGGTGTAGGCCTCACGGAGCTGGTCGAAGGTCTGGTGCGCCGCCGGGGTGTCGCCACCCTCGTCGGCCAGCAGGTTGAGCTGCTCCCAGGTCTCGGCGGTCAGCTCGTGCAGCCGCGGCGGCAGCGCCAGGTCGTCCAGGCTGCCGGTGACCCGGCGCAGGCTCGGGTCGATGAAGCGGTGCACCTCGCGGATCTGGTCGCTGCGGGTGTGGATGACCGACTGCACGTCCAGCGCGTGGCCCAGCGCCATGGTGGTCTTGACCCAGTCGTCGAGCAGGTCGGCGTACCGGACGAAGACCCGGCCGCCACCGGCGTGCGGGTCGACCCCGGCGATGCTGTCGCGGGTGGCCCGCTCGGTGTGCAGCAGCATGTTGAGCCAGCTGGCCGCGAGGTGCGCCGAGCCGAGCTTGTTCTGGTAGTACTTCTGCTTGCTCCCGACCACCTCGGCCGGCGGGCGCAGCATGGTGGCGAAGACCGGGGTGGCGCCGGTGCGGATCGCCGCGACGCGCCACAGGCCGAGGAACCAGCTGAGCCTGGGGTCCTTGACCACCAGCTCGGGGTGCTCGGTGAAGTGGCCCTCCAGCCAGTCCGCGACCCGGATCCGCGCCGGTTCGCGGGTGGCGATCCGGCCGGTCTCGAACCACGCGGAGGGACGGCTGTCGCTGACCTGCACGCCGGCCTCGGCGAGCAGGCGGTCGTGCAGCTCCACCGCCCACTGCGGCTCGCCGAACCCCTTGGGGTTGGAGGCGTCGGCGGCGACCTCGGGCTTGGGCACGTGCATGCCCAGCAGGCTGAGGATCCCGGACAGGGTGCTGGTGCCGCTGCGGCCTGCGCCCGCGACGAACAGCACCTTCCGCGGCACTCCTTCAGGGTCGATCTCGTCGGGTGCTCTGTCGGTGCCGGTCACGGGGCGGAGCCTACAAGACCGGACCCGTACCATCTGAGCCGTGACCTGGCCCTTCTCCCGACGCAGTCGCGGAGCGGGCCGGACGCCCAGCACTGCCCGCGTGGGCGTCGTGATCCCGGCGTACGCCGTGGCGCAGTGGCTCCCCGCCTGCCTGGACAGCCTGCTGGCCCAGACCCACACCGCCTGGCAGGCGGTGGTCGTGGACGACGGCTCGCCGGACCGGTCCGGCGAGGTGGCCCGGGCGTACGCCGCCCGGGACCCGCGGATCCGGGTGCTGCGCACCGAGAACGCCGGCCTCGGGGCGGCCCGCAACACCGGCACCGACGCCGTCGAGGGCGACTACCTGGCCTACCTGGACTCCGACGACGTGCTGCCGGTCACCGCGCTGGCCGACCTCGTCGGCCGGCTCGAGGAGAGCGGGTCGGACTTCGCGTGCGGCTCGGTGCTGCGCTGGGAGGCCGAGCCCCCGGCCGGTCGCGGGCTGCACGAGCCGGGGTGGATGCACCGGCTCCACCAGCCGGCCCGGACCGGGATCCGGATCGAGGACCACCCGGAGATCCTGGGGGACGTGTTCGCCTGGAACAAGCTCTACCGGCGCTCCTTCTGGGACGGGCAGCACCTGTCGTGGCCCCAGGGCCTGCGCTACGAGGACCAGCCGACCACCACCAGGGCCTACCTGGCCGGTCGCTTCGACGTGCTCTCCACCCCGGTCTACCACTGGCGCATCCGCGCCGACGGCAGCTCGATCACCCAGCAGCGCAGCTCGATGGAAGATCTGCAGGACCGCCTGGTCACCAAGCGCCTGGCGCTGAACTCGGTGCGCACCCACGGCGACCCCGAGGTCACCCGGGTCTTCCTGGACCGGGTGCTGCCCGGCGACCTGTGGCGCTACTTCGAGGTGCTTCCCGGAGCCGAGGCGGAGTGGACCGCGCGGCTGCGCCGCGGCGTGGCGGAGCTGTGGGGCGACCGCTCGCTGGTGCACTCCGCGCTGCCGCCGGTGCACCGGCTCTGCGGCTGGCTGCTGGAGCAGGGTCGGGTCGCCGAGGCCTCCGCGCTGATGGCCTACCTCGCCACCCTGGGTGGAGCACCGGTCCCCCGCACCGCCGACGGCTCCGCCCTGGCGGTGCCCCCACACGTGCTGGACACAGCGACGGTGGCACCCGAGGCGCTGACGCTGCGGCCCGGCGAGCGGCGCCCCTCATCTACGATTTCTCACCAGGAGGACCGATGACCGAGGCGAGCACCCAGCCGGCGCCGGTGACCTCGCGCCAAGCGCGGGTCGTGGCGCTGCTGGTCTACGCCGTGGCGCTGGCCCTCTACATCGAGCTCGTGGAGGTGCCGAAGTCGGTCTACCAGGCCTTCGCCTGGATCTGGCTGGCGCTCATCGCCTGGGACGTCCAGGCGCCGCTCCGCTCCCACCTCACCTTCCTCCGGGACTGGTCGATCCCGCTGCTGGTGCTCACCTTCTACCTCTACAGCCGCGGGCTGGCCGACGAGATCGGCCTCACCCAGGTGCACGTGACCCAGCCGATCGAGGCCGACCGCGCCCTCTTCGGCGGCACCCTGCCCACCGAGTACCTGCAGGCCCACCTGTGCGGCGTACCGTGCGTGCGGCAGATGCCGCGGGCCTGGTACGAGGTGGTGCTGACGACCGTCTACTACTCGCACTTCTTCGTCGCCCCGGTGGCCGCCGCGGTGCTGTGGAAGCGCCACCGGCCCGCCTGGATCCGGTTCATGCGCCGCTACCTGGCCCTGAACATCCTCGCGCTGGTCATCTACCTGCTCTACCCGATGTCCCCGCCGTGGCTGGCCTCCCGCAACGGCTACCTGACCTCCGACATCGCCCGGATCACCGGACGCGGCTGGTACGACCTGGGCCCGGGCAACTTCCAGGACAGCTTCTCCGCGGTCGGCAACCCGGTGGCCGCGATGCCCTCGCTGCACGCCGGGATCGCGCTGCTCGTGGTGCTCTACGCGTGGTGGCGGACCCGGGGCGCCTGGCGGGTGCTGCTGCTGGCCTACCCGCTGACCATGGCCCTGGCCCTGGTGTACTTCGCCGAGCACTACGTCGTCGACATCCTGGCCGGCTGGCTCGCCGCAGCCGTGGTGATGTGGGCCTGCGCGTGGTGGGAGCGGTCCCGGACCGTCCCACCACGCACTGAGGAGCCCGTGCGCGAGGCCGCGATCAGCTGAGCTGCCTCAGCCGACCAGGCCGCTGTCGCTGAGGAACTGCTGTGCCACGTCCTCGGGCTTGGCGCGGTTGGCGGACACCTCGTTGATCAGCGGCGCCAACGTGTCGTTGTCGAGCTTCGCCATCAGCTCCCGCAGCCGGTCCCCCACCTCGGGGTTGGCCTCGAGGAACTCGGTGGAGACGGCCGGCACCAGGTTCTGCGCGGGCTGGATCCCCTTGTCGTCCTCCAGCAGCACCAGGCCCTGCTCCTCCAGGGTGCCGTCCAGGGTGCCGGTCTGGCCCAGCTGGGCCTCGCCGTCCAGGACGGCCCGGTAGGTCTCGGCGCTGCCGAAGCCCAGCGGGAGCAGCTTGGTGACGTCGATGTCGTAGACCTCGCGGAGCCCCTTCTCGCAGTCCTCGCGTCCCTCGCAGTCCGGCGCCGCGGCCAGCACCACCTGCTTGCCCGCGAGGTCGGACAGCGCCTGGACGTCGTTGGCCTCGGCGTACTCCTCGGTCACGAAGTAGGCGTTCTGCGAGGTGGCCTCGGACGGCTCCAGCAGGGTGATCCCGGCATCGTCGAGCAGCGCGCTGGCGGCCTCGATGGACTCGGAGGGCTCGTTGGTGGTGATCGGCTCGGCGTCCGGCCCGTTCGCGGCGGTGTTGAGGTAGTCGGAGATGCCGGCCACGTACTCCGGCACGATGTCGACCGAGCCGGGGAACTCCCGCATGTAGACCGACCGGCTGCCCACCAGCTTGGGCTGCACGTCGTAGCCGGCGTCGGAGAGCACCCCGGCGTACATGGCGGTCACCAGGGCCGCCTCGGGGAAGTCCTGGCTGGACAGCGTCACCGAGCCCTTGGCGTCCTTGCTGGAGTCGTCGTCGTCGGCGAGGTCGTCGCCGGCGCAGGCGCCCGCCAGTGCCATGCAGGCGAGTGCGGTGGCGGTCGCCGCGAGTCGTCGTAGGTGCATCGTTCTTCCCCCTGTGGGTGTGGTTGTGGCTGTGGGTGCGGTGGTGGTTGTGGGTGCGGTGCGGTCAGGTCGTCGCCGGGGCGGGATGGGTACGTCGGTAGGCGGTGCGCTGCGCCTGCGCGGCCCCGACCTCGAGCACCAGGGCGACCACCGCCACGACGACAGCGCCGGCGATGCCCTGGCCGTAGTCGTTGCGGTAGAAGCCGTCGGTGATCACCCGCCCCAGCCCCGGTCCCGCGACCAGGGCCGCGATCGTGGCGGTGGCCCACACCTGGACCAGCGCCAGCCGTACCCCGGCGGTGACCAGGGGCAGCGCCAGCGGGAGCTCGGCGCGCCGGAACTGCTGCAGGGGGGTCATCCCCATCCCCCGGGCCGCCTCCTTGATCTCCGCCGGCACCTCGGTGACCGCGACGTAGCCGTTGGTGATGATGGGGGGCAGCGCGAAGAGGGTGAGCGCGATGAGGGTCGCCAGCCCGGCGCGGCCGTAGGGGCCCAGGGTGGCGGTGCCGGGCCAGTCCGCGGCCACCAGGATCGCGAGCAGCGCGAACGTGGGCACCGCGCGGCCGACCCCGGAGATGTTGATGATCGCGAAGCCGCCGCGGCCCCGGTGTCCCAGCCAGAGCGCCAGCGGCAGACCCAGCACCACCGCCAGCACCATCGCGGTGCCTGTCAGCAGCAGCTGCTGCCAGAGCAGGTCGAGCATGCCGCCGGAGCCCAGCCAGCTCTCGGAGCGGGTGAGGTAGTCGAGGGTCTCGCCGAACAGGCTCATGCGCGCGTCCAGGGGGTCAGGGCCCGCTGCGCCAGCACCAGCAGGGCGTCGAGCAGCACCGCCAGGACCACGCAGAGCACCGCGGCGGTCAGGATCTGGGCCCGGAAGGACTGCGCCACCCCGGTGACCAGCAGGTTGCCCAGGCCGCCGTAGGAGACCAGGGCGCCCACCGTGGTCAGCGCCACCGTCGAGACGGTCGCCACCCGCAGCCCCGCCATCACCACCGGCAGCGCCAGCGGCAGCTCCACGCGCAGCAGGCGCCTGGACCGGGAGTAGCCCAGCCCGGTCGCGGACTCCCGGACCGCCTCGGGCACAGCGCGGAGCCCGTCGAGCAGGGCCCGCACCAGGATCGTCAGCGCGTACAGGGCCAGGCCGATCACCACGGTGGCGGCGGAGAGGCCGGTGAAGGGCAGCAGCAACGAGAAGAGCGCCAGGGAGGGCACGGTGTAGATGCCGGTGGAGACGGCCAGCACCCCCGCCTCCAGCCGGGGCAGCCGCCGCGCCAGCAGCGCCAGCGGTACGGCGATCAGCAGGCCGACCAGCACCGCGGCCACGGTGATGCCCAGGTGCTGCACGGTGGCGTCCAGGAGCTCCGAGCGGCGGTCTGCCAGGTAGGCCGGGCAGAACCAGTCGTTGCGCGCCAGGCTGTAGCACGACGGCTCGTCCACCGCCGACGGCACGGCGCCCAGTATGGTCACCGCATGGACGCTACCGCCTCCGACCAGCCGCCAGCCACGACCGGCTCGGGTGAGGAGCCGATGATCCGGCTCACCGGAGTCGGCAAGACCTACGACGACGGCACGGTCGCGGTGCACGAGCTGGACCTCGACGTCGCCCGCGGCGAGCTGGTCTGCCTGGTGGGACCCTCGGGCTGCGGCAAGTCCACGACGCTGAAGATGATCAACCGGCTCATCGAGCCCTCCACGGGTCAGATCGTGGTCGACGGCCAGGACGTCACCCAGGTCGATCCCAACGCCCTGCGCCGCGGCATCGGCTACGTCATCCAGCAGGTGGGCCTCTTCCCGCACCAGCGGGTCGAGGCCAACGTGATGACCGTCCCCCTGCTCTACGGCGAGTCCCGGGCGACCGCCCGCGCCCGGGCGCACGAGCTGCTGGCCCTGGTCGGGCTGGAGCCCGAGCTCTACGCGCAGCGCTACCCCCACCAGCTCTCCGGCGGACAGCAGCAACGGGTGGGCGTGGCCCGGGCGCTGGCCGCGGACCCCCCGGTGCTCCTGATGGACGAGCCGTTCGGCGCCGTGGACCCGGTGGTGCGCACCCGGCTGCAGGACGAGTTCGGCCGGCTCCAGCGCGAGCTCGGCAAGACGGTGGTCCTGGTGACCCACGACATCGACGAGGCCGTCCGGATGGGCGACCGGGTGGCGATCTTCGCCGACGGCGGCCGGCTGGCCCAGTACGGCACCCCGCAGGAGGTGCTGGCCCGGCCCGCCGACGAGTTCGTCGAGGACTTCGTCGGCGCCACCCGCGGGCTGCGCCGGCTGGCGGTGACCCGGATCGACGAGGCGCACCTGGAGCCGCTCGAGGGGGTCACCGCGGGTCAGCTGGGCGCCGCGATCGACCTCGACTCCACCCTCGAGGAGGCGCTGGCGCTGATGATGCGCGACGACAAGTCGATGATCGGCGTACGCCGGGGGGCGCGGTTCCTGGGCGTGCTCACCCCCGCGGGCGTGCACCGCCAGCTGCGGGCCTCCCTGATGCCCTGATGCCCGGACGCCCCGGACGGCGGGTGGGTCAGCGGACCGGCACGTCCTTGTGCCAGGACTCGGTGACGTACTTGGTGGCCCAGCCCATGGCGACGTAGAGCCCCTCCGCCCCGGTCGGGGAGTCGGCGTCGACCTCCAGCCCCACGCGGTCCCGGCCGCGGTTCGCGGCGTCGGCGATGATCGTGTGCAGCAGGCCCTTGGCCACCCCGCGTCCCCGGGCGGACTCCAGCACCCCCAGGTAGGAGACGTAGGAGCCGTCGGTGCCACGAGCGGACTCGCTCACGGTGCCGACCAGGGCGCCGCACGCCTGCGGCTGCTCGCCGTCCAGGAGCTCCGCGAGCCACCAGTGGTCCCAGCGGTGCCCCGGGTCCTCACGAAGCCGGTGCACGAACTCCTCGAAGGTCTCCTCGGAGGAGTTGAAGTGGTCGGTGAAGGCGCCCTCGAGCACGTCGTGGACCGCGCGCAGGTCGGCCTCGTCCGGCATGCCGTCGCCCTGACGGGTCACCGAGCGGAACCGGACGCCGTTCTCCTCCCACAGCTCGGGCGAGGGCACCAGCTCCGACTCCTCGGGAGCCACCGGCCGGCTCATCTGCCACCAGGTGCGGACCTTCTCGAAGCCCCGTCCCTCCAGCCACTGGTGCTGACGCTCGTCGTCGGCGAAGGCGCCGGTGTCGATCTGCTGCACCGTGAGCTCGCGGGCGGCACCGACCGCCTGCGCCTGCGCCTCCGCCCAGGTGAACAGCACCTGCGAGCAGGCCCGCGCCGGCGCCTCGTCCAGGGTGCGGTCCACGATGTGCACGTAGAGCATCCGGCCCACGGAGCGGTCGTGCACCGAGCCCCAGGCGCGGATGTCGCCGGTGTGGTCGCGGACCACCAGGTTCTCCCGCATGGCCAGGCCGTGCTCGGAGACCTCGACCAGCACGTCGTCCTCAGAGGCACCCGCCCAGCCACGCCCGGCGCGCTCGTGGTTGCGCAGCAGGGAGGTCAGGCGCAGCACGTCGCGCTCGTCAGTGGCGTCGGGGGGCTCGGCGACCCAGCCCTCAGGGAGCCCGGGATCCTCGGGAAGGACTGTCGCCGGGTCGCTCTCGAACCTGTTGTCCTCGGGAATCACAACGACCATTCTCCCTCACGCCCGCCGCGACGCAGACAGTCCCCGGCGGTTCGGACGCCACGCGTGGTGGGAGGTCCGAGCCGTCCGGGGACTGCTCCAGAAGATGGGGAGGTCAGGCGCGCTTGTACGTCGAGGTCGCGGCGGCGCGCTGCCAGGCTTCCAGCTCGGCCCGCAGGGTGTCGATCTCGGCCTCCAGCTCGGCGACGCGCACGATCGCCTCGGCGGCGCGGGTGTCGCTCTGCTCCAGCAGCTCGCCGAGCCGGTTGCCCTCGACCTCGGCGACGTCGGCGCGACGGGCCTCGGCGCTCATCTTGAGCGTCGCGGTGGCCGCGCGCTCGAGCGCCTTGCCCAGCTCGCTCTCCAGCTGGCCGATGGTCTCCTCGCGCTCGGTGATGCGCGCCTTCATCGAGTCGGCGAACGCCACGTTCTCCGCCGTACGACGGGCGGTGATGTCGCGGTAGGCCTGCGCCTGGCGGGCCCGGTCCTCGGCGGCCTCGTGCCGGGACTCCAGCAGCTCGGAGTGGGTGATCCGGGTGGAGGCAGCACCGAGCACGACAGCAGCCAGCGCGGAGAGCAGGACCAGGGTTGACTGGCCAGTGGCGATCGACCCGAGTACCAGGGCGGCCGCGATCAGGAGCAGCGCCGAGGCGACCACCAGGCGCGTGCTGCGCTGGCGTCGGCGGGCACTGGTACGAGCAGACGGGGAAGTCATGACCCTCAGGTTAGGGGTGAGGGTCGGACTTCGGGACGCGACACGCGCGCTCGAGCAACTTGCCGGTAATAAGTATGCCCGCGGCGCCTGCCGCAGCGACCAGGGAACGGACCATTCGGGTCTGCGCCAGCTCGGCCGAGGAGCCGAGCCAGGAGACCGCGTAGCCGACGTAGCAGCCGGCGACCAGCGCCCCGACCAGCATGCAGGCCCGGGCCAGCACCAGCCGGTTGACCGCCCGGCGCGCCTCGAGGTGCTCGCGACGCACGTGCACCGCCCGCCAGGTGACCAGGGCCAGACCGCCGAGGATGGCGGTCACGAAGAAGAGGACCGCTCCCTGGGTCCAGCCCACCACCGGTGCGGTACCGCTCATCTGCTCCGCGATCGGGTGCCAGGCCCAGCCGCCGGCCAGACCGAGCACGATGGCCGCGACGACCGGACCGGGGCCCAGCGGAGCCAGCCGCCCGGGGGGCGTCGACTCCGGCTCGGGCGCCTCGGGCGGCGGCTCGGAAGAGTCCCTCACCGGCGTGCCCTACTGCAGCTCGAGGCTGAGGTCCTCGCGCCTGGTGACGCCGGACAGGTCCAGCTTGTCCAGCAGCTGGGCCACGGGACCGTGGTCCAGCAGCACGGCGTCGGGCTCGAGGTCGTGCCAGGGCTTGAGGACGAAGCCGCGCTCGTGGGCACGGGGGTGCGGCAGCACCAGCAGGTCGTCGTCGGCGCGGCGGTCGCCGACCTGGATCAGGTCGACGTCGAGGGTCCGGGGGGCGTTGCGCACGTCGCCGCGCTCGCGGCCGAAGGCGGACTCGATGGCCAGCGCCCGCTCCATCAGGCGGTGCGCGGGCAGCGTGGTGTCGAGCAGCACGATCACGTTCAGGTAGGGCTTGGCCTCGGCGGGCGAGTCGACCGGGGCGGTCTCGTAGACGCCGGAGACGCTGGTCAGCCACACCTCGGGGGTGTCCGCCATGGCGTCGAGCGCGCCCTGCAGCGCGGTCAGGCGCTCTCCGAGGTTCGAGCCCAGGGCGACGACCACCCGACGGATGGGGTGCATCTCGCCGGTCAGGGAGTCGGCGTCGACGATGTGGGGATTGGGGGTCTCGGTCACGAGTCGGTCCTCTTGTTCCTGGTGATGGTCAGCGCCACGTCCCGAAACGTGGCGTCGATGGGTGCATCCGGCTTGTGGACGGTCACCCGCGCCCATTCAACACGGTCGTCGCCGAGGGCGACATTCGCGAGCCGGTCAGCGAGCCTCTCGATCAGGTCGACCGGATCGGTCTCCACCGCGGTCTTGACCTTGGCCACGAGACTTCCGTAGTCCACGGTGTCCCGCAAGTCGTCCGAGGCAGCCGCCGGAGCGGTGTCCAGGCCGAGCGTGAGGTCGATGATGAACACCTGGCCCTCGCGCCGTTCGAAGTCGAAGACGCCGTGGTGGCCGAAGGCCTCGATCCCTGCGATGGTCAGCTCGTCACTCATCCCTGCTCCTGAGTCAGTCTCTGCCACACGGCCAGCGCGTCTGCGGTGGCACGCACGTCGTGCACGCGGAGCGCCCAGACGCCCCGCTCGGCCAGCAGCACCGCGAGCGCCACCCCGGCGTGCTCCCGCTGGTCCACCGCGCGTACGCCGTCCGGCCCGGCGAGGAGCTGCCCGAGGAACGCCTTGCGGCTGGCACCGACCAGGACGGGCCGTCCCAGGGCCTGGAGCTGCGCGAGGCCGGCGAGCAGCTCCCAGTTCTGCTCCGTGGTCTTGGCGAAGCCGAGGCCGGGATCCAGGACCACCCTCGACTCCGGCACCCCGGCCTCGACCAGGGCCTCCAGGCGAGCCTCGAGCTCGCGGCAGACGCCGGCCACGACGCCGTCGCGGTAGCTGGTGAACTGCGTCATGTGGTGGGCGTGGGCGCGCCAGTGCATCGCCACGTAGGTGGCCCGCGAGCCGGCGATCACCTCGAGCATCCCGGGGTCGGCCAGGCCGCCGCTCACGTCGTTGACGATGGTGGCGCCGGCGTCCAGCGCGGCGGCGGCCACCTCGGCGCGCATGGTGTCCACCGAGACCACCGCCCCGGCGGCGGCGAGGTCGGCGATGACGGGCACCACCCGGTCGAGCTCCTCGGCCACCAGCGGCCTGGTGGCCCCCGGCCGGGTCGACTCGCCCCCGATGTCCAGGATGTCGGCGCCGTGCTCGAGCAGCTCACGACCGTGCGCCACGGCCGAGGCGTGGTCGTCCCAGCGGCCACCGTCGGAGAAGGAGTCCGGGGTCACGTTGACCACGCCCATGACCAGCGGTCGACCGCCCCGGTCCGAAGAGAGGGTCACCGGGTCCCGGACCGGATGAGGGCCATCGCCTCCGAGCGGGTCGCCGCGTTGTGCATGATGCCGCGGACCGCGGAGGTGATGGTGCGGGCTCCGGCCTTGCGCACCCCGCGCATGGTCATGCACAGGTGCTCCGCCTCGATCACCACGATCACCCCGCGGGCCTCCAGGAGCTCCACCATGGCGTCGGCGACCTGGGTGGTGAGCCGCTCCTGGACCTGGGGTCGCTTGGCGAAGACGTCGACGAGGCGGGCCAGCTTGGACAGGCCGGTGATCTTGCCCGACTCCGCCGGGATGTACCCGACGTGGGCCACCCCGGTGAAGGGCACCAGGTGGTGCTCGCACATGGACCACAGCTCGATGTCGCGGACCAGCACCATCTCGTCGTGCCCGATGTCGAAGGTGGTGGTCAGCACGTCCTCGGGGGTCTGGCGCAGTCCCTGGGTGAGCTCGGCGTAGGCACGGGCCACCCGAGCCGGGGTCTCCCGCAGGCCCTCGCGGTCGACGTCCTCGCCGATGGCGGCCAGCAGCTCGCGCACCGCTGCCTCGGCTCGTGCGTGGTCGAACTCCGGGACGTCGGCCGCATCGCGTGCCGCGAGCCCGATGCGGTCGGTCACGTGGACGGGGTGGGAGGTTGGGGGGTGCTGCCGCCGGGCTCCACGCCACCGTGGATGTCGCCACCGCTGCTGGGCGGGGTGAGGATCACGCCGCCCTCGCCCTCGGGCATGGTCACACCGTTGGCACCGGCGCGGGCGCGGTCGCGGATCTCCTGCGGGACCTCCACGGGCGGGATGTCCGAGGGGGTGCGCTGCGGCGAGCCGGTCCAGGCCGGACGGGTGGGCCGGCGACGCAGCGGCTCGAAGACCCGCGCGATCTCGGCCTTGTCCAGCGTCTCCTTGTCCATCAGCTCCAGCACCAGGGCGTCGAGGACGTCCCGGTTCTCCTCCAGGATGTCGAAGGCCTCCTGGTGGGCGTTGGCCAGCAGCTTCTTGGTCTCGTCGTCGACCGCCGCCGCGACGTCCTCGGAGTAGTTGCGCTGGTGTCCCATGTCGCGACCCAGGAAGGGCTCGCCCTGGGTGTCGCCGAGCTTGATGGCACCCAGGCGCTCGGTCATGCCGTACTGGGTGACCATGGCCCGGGCCAGGCTGGTGGCCTTCTCGATGTCGTTGCCCGCCCCGGTGGTGGGGTCGTGGAAGACCATCTCCTCCGCGGCGCGGCCGCCCAGCATGTAGGCGAGCTTGTCGAGCATCTCGCTGCGCGTGGTGGAGTACTTGTCCTCGTCGGGCAGCACCATCGTGTAGCCCAAAGCCCGCCCGCGCGGCAGGATCGTCACCTTGTGCACGGGGTCGGTGCCCGGCAGCGCCGCCGCCACCAGGGCGTGGCCGCCCTCGTGGTAGGCGGTGATGAGCTTCTCCTTCTCGCCCATCAGCCTGGTGCGTCGCTGCGGACCCGCGATCACGCGGTCGATCGCCTCGTCGAGGGTCTCGTTGGTGATCATCTTCTGGTTGGTGCGGGCGGTCAGCAGGGCCGCCTCGTTGAGCACGTTGGCCAGGTCGGCACCGGTGAAGCCGGGGTACGGCGGGCCACGCTGATCAGGTCGATGTCGGGTGACATCGGCTTGCCGCGCGAGTGCACCTTGAGGATCATGTGGCGGCCGTTGAGGTCCGGGGCGTCGACCTGGATCTGCCGGTCGAAGCGGCCCGGGCGCAGCAGCGCGGGGTCGAGCACGTCGGGACGGTTGGTCGCCGCGATCAGGATGACCCCGCCGCGGACGTCGAACCCGTCCATCTCCACCAGCAGCTGGTTGAGCGTCTGCTCCCGCTCGTCGTGGCCGCCGCCCATGCCGGCACCGCGGTGCCGTCCGACGGCGTCGATCTCGTCGATGAAGACGATCGCGGGGGCGTTCTCCTTGGCCTGCTCGAACAGGTCGCGCACGCGGGAGGCGCCGACACCGACGAACATCTCCACGAAGTCGGAGCCGGAGATGGAGTAGAACGGCACGCCGGCCTCACCGGCCACCGCGCGGGCCAGCAGCGTCTTTCCGGTGCCGGGCGGGCCGTAGAGCAGCACACCCTTGGGGATCTTGGCGCCCACGGCCTGGAACTTGGCGGGCTCCTGGAGGAACTCCTTGATCTCGCCGAGCTCCTCGATGGCCTCCTCGCAGCCCGCGACGTCACCGAAGGTCGACTTGGGCATGTCCTTGGAGATGAGCTTGGCCTTGCTCTTGCCGAACTGCATGACTCCGCGGCCGCCGCCGCCCTGGGCCTGGTTCATCAGGAAGATGAACAGCAGCACGATCAGCGCGAAGGGCAGCAGGGTGATCAGGATGGAGCCGAGCACGCTGGGCTGGGGGACCTCGGTGGTGTACTCCTTGATGTTCCCCTCGTCCACCTGCTTCTGGACCGCCTCCTCGATGCCGTCCTGGGTCCCGTCGAGCCAGTAGGCCACCACCTTGTCCGACCCCTTGCGGGCGCCGTCGTCCAGTGTCGCGCGGATCTCCTGGTCACCGTCGACGAAGGTGACCTCGTCGACCTTGCCGTCGGCGATGTAGGCGTTCATCTCCGAGGTGGTGATCTCGTCGTACCCGTCGTTGGGCGCGAGGAACTGAATGGCCAGCAGAACGCCGAGTGCGGCGATGACCATCCACAGCCAAGGACCCTTGAAAATACGCTTCACGGACTTCTTTCCAGATGGGGGCGAGCGGAGTACTTCGAACTGAAACGGTACCTGTCCGACCCCAGCGTGCTCTAGGAGTAGACGTGCGGGGCCAGGGTGCCGATGTCGCGCAGGTTGCGGTACCGCTCCTTGTAGTCCAGGCCGTAGCCGACCACGAACTCGTTGGGGATGTCCCACCCGACGTACTTCGGCTCCACCGGCATGGCGAGCGCCTCCGGCTTGCGCAGCAGGGTCGCGATCTCGATGGAGGCGGGGTTGCGGGTGCTGAGGCTGTTGACCAGCCAGCTGAGGGTGAGGCCGGTGTCGATGATCTCGTCCACGATCAGCACGTGCCGGCCGCTGATGTCGGTGTCGAGGTCCTTGAGGATCCGCACCACGCCACTGGACTTGGTGCCGGCGCCGTAGGAGCTGATCGCCATCCAGTCCATCTCGACGTGGATCGGCAGCGCGCGGGCGAGGTCGGCCATCACCATCACCGCACCGCGGAGCACACCGACCATCAGGACGTCGCGGCCCTCGTAGTCGGCGGCGATCTGCTGGGCCATCTCGCGGAGCCGATCCTGGATGTCGGCCTCGGTGAAGAGGACGTTGACCAGATCGTTCTCGACGTGGGTCGATTCCATGCGGCGGACAATACCTTGCAGCGCTGCTGCTCAGTCCGTCCGCTCGAAGACCACCGCGTCCTGGCGACGCAAGCCCCGCACGTGGCCGGGAAGGTCGATCCACTTCTGCCCGTGCCAGCCGGTGACCAGGGCGTCCAGGGCCAGCACGTGGCCGGAGAAGAGCTCCGCGTCCAGCGCCCCGGCGCGCAGCGCGGCCAGTCGCAGCACCCGACGGCGTACGGCGGCCGGCTGGGCGGCCAGCACGGCCACCGCGAGGGCGTCCGGGTCGGCGAGCGCGCTCGCGGCGATCTCGTCCAGGGCCTCCATGTCGGTGCGCAGCGAGTCCGCGGTGCGGGCCAGCGTCTCGGCGACCCCGGGGCCGAGCTCGCGCTCCAGCACCGGCAGCACGTCGTGGCGCACCCGCGCCCGCAGGAACCGCGGGTCGGTGTTGTGCGGGTCGCGCCAGAACTCCAGGCCCTGGGCCGCGCACGCCGCCTCCGTGTCCGAGCGACGCAGGTCCAGCAGCGGGCGCAGGTAGCGGCCGAACCCCCGGCGCATGCCGGCGATGGAGCGTCCACCGCTGCCCCGGGCCAGTCCCATCAGCACGGTCTCGGCCTGGTCGTCGAGGGTGTGGCCGAGCAGGACCGCCGCGGCGGCGAACCGCTCGGCGACCTGGTCCAGCACGGCGTACCGGGCCTCGCGGGCCGCCGCCTCCGGGCCGCTGCCCTCGCCATCGACGCGCACCCGGATCCCGACGGTCTCGGCCACCCCGAGCTCGGCCATCTGCTCGACCACGCGGGCGGCCTGGGCCTGCGACCCCTCCTGCAGCCCGTGGTCCACGGTGACCCCCACGACCTGCCAGGGCCGGTCCCGGGCCTCGAAGACCGTGGCGGCGAGCAGGGCCAGCGAGTCCGCCCCGCCGCTGCAGGCCACCAGCACGGGGGCACCGACGTCCACGGCGGGCGCGTCGGCCAGGGCACGGCGTACCGCCAGGCGCACCGCGGCGACCGCGGGATGGGGACCCATCGCCGGTCAGCCGTGGACGCGGGAGATCCAGGCCTGCGGCTGGTGGATCTCGTCCTTGGTCGGCAGGTTCGCCGGCTCGGCCCAGACGGCGTTGAAGTCGGCCATGCCGACCTTGTCGACCACCTGGCGGACGAACGCGGCGCCGTCGCGGTACTGCGCCATCTTGGCGTCCAGCCCCAGCAGTCGACGGAGCAGCCGGTCCAGGGTCCCGACGCCGCCGCGGCGCACGTTGAACTTCTTCCTGATCGCCGACACCGACGGGATCACGCTGGGACCCACCCCGTCCATCACCACGTCGGCGTGGCCCTCCAGCAGCGACATCACGCCGGTGACCTGGTCCAGGACGGCGCGCTGCTCCGGCGTGCCGAGCACACCCATCAGCCCCGCGCCACCCTCGCGGGCGCCGCGCACCAGCTCCGAGGCGCGGCGCACCAGGTCGGTGAGGACCACGTCGGGCTCCACCGTGCCGGTGATCTGCGACATCAGGGAGAACAGGTGCTCGCGCATCCAGGGCACGGCGGTGAACTGCACCCGGTGCGTCTCCTCGTGCAGGCAGACCCAGAGCCGGAAGTCGTGGGGGTCGGCGCCGATCTCGCGCTCCACGGCGACCACGTTGGGAGCCACCAGCAGCAGCCGTCCGGAGGGGGCGAAGAACGGGTCGAACTGCCCCAGCACCTTGCCGCCGAGGAAGCCGAGCAGCAGCCCGACCTCGGCGCCGGTGACCCGGGACCCCACGGCGTGGCCGAACCCGCCGGGTGCGCTCTTGCCGGTCATCAGCTTGCCGGCGAGCGGCTCGATGATGGTGGCGAAGCCGTCGGCGTTGGCCTGCACCCACCCGGCGCGGTCGACGACCAGCACCGGCGCCGTGGCGGAGCCGGCCTCGAGCCCGGTGAAGTCGCGGACCAGCCCGGTGGAGCGGGTGGCGCCGGCGCGCAGCTCGGCCACCACGGCGTCCGCCTGCCCGGCCCCGATCTCGGGGCCGTCGCCCGCCACCCGGGAGCCGACCCGGACCGCGAGGTCCCAGTCGATCATCGGGGTGCCGCCCTGCGGTGCGTCCTGGCTCATGCAGCGACCCTAGCCAACGGCCCGGCACCGGCACCCGGCCAACGAGGCGGCCGCCCGGTCCAGGGCCTCGCGCGCGTCCAGGGTGGACTCGGCCGCCACCTGGTCGGCGGCCAGCACGAACGCCATCGGCGTGCCGTCGAGGTCGGTGGCCAGCCCGGCCAGGGCGTGCACGCCGGTCAGAGTGCCGGTCTTGGCCCGCACCCGCCCCGGTCCCGCCGGGTCGCCGTCGACGAAGCGCCAGGTCAGCGAGCCGGAGAAGCCGGCCACCGGCAGTCCCTCGACCACCGCCCGCAGCTCGGGGTGGTCCGGCGAGGCGGCCAGCCGGATCGCGGCGAGGAGCGTCTCGGGGCGCACCCGGTTCTCGCGCGAGAGCCCGGACCCGTCGTACACCTGGTCGGCGGAGACGTCGACCCCGAGCGCGGCCAGCGTGGACAGCACGCCGGCGGTCCCCGCGGCGGACGACCCCTCCCCCGTGGTGGCCAGCCCGACGTGGCGCGTCACCACCTCGGCCGCCTCGTTGTCGCTCACCTCGATCAGCCGCTGCACCACCTGGTCCAGCGGTGCCGAGGTGACCTCGGCCAGCTCGGGCGCGGCAGCGGAGGCCGTCACCTGACTGGGCGCCCCGGCCACCCGTACCCCGGCGTCGGCCAGCGCGGAGGCGAACCGCTCGGCGGCGACGCGGGCCGGGTCGCCCACCCGTCCGTCGCCCTCCTCGTCACGGCCGCCGTCGACCCACAGCGAGGTGATCGGCGCGACGATCTCGTCCGGCACGTAGTCCGGCTGCCAGTGCGGGTTGTCCGCCGGCCCCGAGAACAGGGAGGTGTCGTAGCTCAGGCGCACCTTGCGCCGCGGGCGGTCGCCGGCCAGCAGCGCCTCGGCGGTCTCCCGGGCCAGGGTCACCACGTCCGCCTGGTCGGGCTGGCCCCCGTCGGCCACCGGCTCGCTGGCCAGGTAGGGATCTCCTCCGCCCACCAGCACGATGTCGCGGGGTCGCTCGCCCTGGACCACCCGGGTGGAGAACGTGGCCTCGGGACCGAGCGCCTCCAGGGCCGCCACCGCGGTGAGCAGCTTGGTGGTGGAGGCCGGCACCACGGTCCCACTCCCCCGGGAGTACGCCGGGGCGCTGCCCGCAAGGTCGGCCACCAGCGCGACGACGTGCCCGCCCAGGTCGTCCTGGCGCAACGGCCCGCGCAGGGCGCGCCGGACCGCACCCTGGTCCAGCGGGGCGACCAGGGCGGGTGCGACCGTCTTGACCGGGGCCGGCTCGGGCAGGGCCAGACCCGCTGGCGGCTCGGCTGCCGGGCTGGACGGGGCGTCCCACCCGAGATGGCGGGGACCCCAGTCGCCCCTGTCCGCGGCGACGCCCGCCGAGAGCAACGCCAGGACCAGCAGCACCGGGAGCCAGTGCGCGACCCGACCCGGGCCGCGATAGCGGGCTCGAGTGTGTCCTACGTCACGTCTTGGCACCTGTGAGTTCCTCCCGAGTGTGTGTACGCGGCCATTGTGCGCGACACTGACCCCCATCAGTGCCTTCGGCCTGCTTTCTCGTGGCGGACGCTGACCCCCATACACGCGATGATGACGAGGTGAAGTGACGTGCTGGAGTTCGACGTGCTGGTCGAGATCCCCAAGGGCGAGCGCAACAAGTACGAGGTCGACCACGAGTCGGGGCGCCTCCGTCTCGACCGGATGCTCTTCACGTCGACGGCCTACCCGGCCGACTACGGCTACATCGAGAACACCCTCGGCCAGGACGGCGACCCGCTGGACGCCCTGGTCATCCTCGGCAACCCGACGTTCCCCGGCTGCCTGATCGCCTGCCGCGCCATCGGCATGTTCCGGATGACCGACGAGGCCGGCGGCGACGACAAGGTCCTCTGCGTGCCGGCCCACGACCCGCGGATGCAGCACCTGCAGGACATCGGTGACGTCTCCAAGTTCGACCGCCTGGAGATCCAGCACTTCTTCGAGGTCTACAAGGACCTCGAGCCCGGCAAGTCCGTCGAAGGTGCCGACTGGGTCGGTCGCGAGGAGGCGATCGCCGAGGTGCACGCCTCGTTCGAGCGCTTCAAGACCGAGGGACACGGGAACGACGTGGCCAACCTCGCCGACGACAGCCTGGGCGAGCACGCCTGACGCACGCCCACCAGCACGCGACGCGGACGCCCTGACTCGTACGAGTCAGGGCGTTCGTGGCTTCACCGTGTTCGCGCTCGCCCGTCGGCCAGTCAGCCGAGCACAGTCGCCGCTGAGCCGCCAGCATCGCCTCGAGCTGCGCGAAGTCGTTCGAGAACACCACCACCTCCGCGACCGGCTGACTCCAGGTGGCCTCCGGTATCACCACCACCCTGCGCCACCTGTCGCGTGCTCCGGCTCCCCCGGCGCGCACTCCCAGCCGCGGCCTGACCCGCGCGGAGTGCGGCGCATGCGGATGCTCGTGGGGCTGGACGCTGAGCGCGGTCACTGCTCTGCAGGCCCCAGCATCAGCACGATCTCGGATCTCGGTTACTTGGTGAGCTCAAATTCGGCATAACCGGGTGGCTCGTGCAGCGGCATGTGACGATGCGGCGCATGCCGACCTGCCAAATGTGCGGACGCTCTGCCGAGAGCCACGACCGCCATGTGCGTTTCCGCTTGCCTGACCCGGTTCTACGACTTCCCGAGCAAGAGCGCACCGCCGGCATCTGGATGTCCGAGCCAGACCCCGAACGCGCGGTGATGATGGAGGTGCCGGCACTAGGCGCTTATGTTCGAGCGCTTCTCCCGGTTCGACTCACGGGAGGCCACACCGTCACCTTCGGCCTCTGGGTAGAGGTTCATCCCGATGACCTCAACGGGGCATTGGATGTCTGGTGGGCACCGGAGTACCGCGACTTGCACCTGCACGGTCATCTGGCGAACGCACTCCCGACCTGGGGGGTCTTCGGAGTGCCTGTCTCGTTGGCAGTGACAGACCCGGACGCCACGCCGTATTGCGTGGACAGCGAGGACGAGGAGCTGCGCTCAGTCATTGCGAATGAGTGGGATCACGAGATCGTCTTGGCCGCTCTGCCCGATTGAGGGTCATCGGCACCGGCAGATCCGTGCGTCCCTCGCGGGGGTAAGACTCAACCAATCAAGCTGCTCGAACGGGGGCCGCGATCCGACGCGCGGGTGGCTATCTCGCATCTCCAGGCGATCTTCTAGCGGTTCGCCCGCGAGTTGTCCGTTAACGGGATCCGGTCTCAAGCCGCCCCGGGGATTGCACCCGGACCAGCAGATTCCGCTGCAGGACCAGACGTGGAACGAGTAGGACAGGGGCTCCTTCGACTCCCACAGCGGCTGCTTGTTCCATTGACCCAGGACCGGTCAGCGGCAGGGCGTTCGTTCGTCAGTCGCGCGAGAGGGAGATGCCGAGCGCTGTGCCAGCGGCAATGATGCATACCGATCCGATGCCTGCCAGCGCGTAGAAGGCGCCGAGCACGAGTTCTGGGTCAGCGCTATTCGCCTCGCCGCCTCGCACAAAGCCCGCGATGAACAACGTGAGCGCACCCAAGAGGGCCAGGCAGAGAAAGCGTCGCATAGCGCGAACCTTCCCACGACGCCTGTCGTGACCACCCCATCCAAGGGCGCGCGTGTCACGGGCGGGTCCGTCCTTTGACGGGATCCCGGTCGCAGGCCGTTACGGGGATTGCACCCGCAACGAATAGACCTCGATGCCCGACCCGCAGTCGGGCGTGCCATACGGGCACTTCAGCTCGATCGAGGCCGGGAACCCCCAGACGGGGTCGTACTCGATCTCGTACGAGTCGACCCAGTCCTCCGATCGGCCGCGCTCCGCCCGGGCGAAGATGTCTTCCATGGTGGGCACCTTCTCGAGATCGGCCGATCCCTGTCCGCACTGTTCGTCTCCCAGGTGGTTCACACCGGTGACCACCCCGTCCGTCACCGCGATCCGCACCGGACAGGACCAGCACATGCCGCTGCAGGAGGAGACGTGGAACGAGTAGGACCGGGGCTCCTTCGACTCCCACAGGGCCAGCGCCTCATCGTGCGCGCGGCCGGCCGACCAGTCGGGCCAGGCAACCCACAAGACGGCCGTGGCGACGCCGACGGCTGTGGTGGCAACGAGTGCGGTGGTGGTTCTGCGGCTTCGATTCACGTGCGTGGGACGGCAGCAAGCTGTGCTGGGTTCCAGACGGACTCGAGGCAGCGGGACCACCCGCCGGATAGGGGTACCCGACAGCGCGTACGTGAGGACGCACTCAACGCGGCATGTCCGGAGGTTGCCTCCGGCAGGATGACTGCATGACTGAGAACGGTGACGTGACCATCACCCTGACCTCCGATGAAGCGCTCGTGCTTTTCGAACTACTGCACCGCTGGGAGGATGCCGAACAGGTGACTGCGCCTCAGCACAAGAGCGAACAGGTGGCCCTGTGGAGCCTGTCCGCATTGTTGGAGCGGGAACTGCGAGAGCCCTTCGATCCCCGATACAACCACCTCGTAGCAGCGGCGAGGGAGCGACTGACACCGCCCGAGTAAGTCCGCTCATCGGCAGGTCCGGTAGACACAGCCGGTCCAGTCTCGTCCGCAAATGGGACACACCCACTTAGCCATCCGGCCGGCAGTAGCCAACGTCCGCTATCTGCGCCGGCTATAGCGGACGTTGCCATTGGGCAGGCGTTGGTGCAGGTAGCGGTCGTCGTGGATGCGGTGGTGGTGGAAGGAGCAGAGCAGGAGCGCATTGTCGAGGTCACTGGCGCCTTCCCGGGACCAGGGGACCAGGTGGTGCGCCTCGCACCAGGTGGCCGGGATCGTGCACCCGTCGGCGCGGCACTGCTGGTCCCTGAGCGCCAAGGCCCTGCGCTGGGCAGGGGAGAAGAGCCGGGCGGTGCGGCCCAGGTCGAGCGGCTCGGACTTCGTGCCGAGGACTGCCGGGACGAGGTCGGCGGTGCACGCCAAGCGCCGGGCCTGCGCGGCGCTGATGGTCTCCCCGCCGGCCAGGGTGCCCACGCCCAGACCTTTCAGCAGGTCGGACAGGTCGATGGTGATGACCAGCTGGGTGGCGGTGCCGCCGTGCAGCGGCAGTCGCGAGGGGTCGAGTCCTTCCAGGAGGGAGCAGAACGCCTGTCCGAGCCGCAGGTCGTAGGGCACCGACTCCCCGGTGGCGTCGCCCGCCGTCCCGCGAGGGTTGGTGAAGGCCTCCAGAGTGGTGACCAGACGGGTGGCGACGTGGGCGGGGACGCGTGCCTTCACCAGCGTGGTGCCGTCGCCCAGGTCGCGGGTGCTCAGGGACGTGACCCGACGGGCATGCCGGTCCTGGTCGGCCAGTCTCCGGCCCTCGGCATCCTCGTCGAGGTGCGGGGCGATGACGTGCAGGATCCGAGCGCCGAGCCGGGCCAGCTCACGAGGCCCGAATACGGCGGCCTGCTCGAGCAGGTGGGCCTGTGCCAAGGCGAGGACCTCGGCACGTCTGTCCGCGGTCACCGGCGGCGCCACCCGAGCGTCGGCAGCCAGGTCGCCCATCGTGCGGTCGAGGTCGCCGAGCGCCCGTGCGATCACGTGCCCCTGGTCGGTGTTCACCGCGCCGGTCTGCAGCGCGGCGCCCAGGTCGTGCCACCGCTCGTCGCAGTCCCGCGCGAGGCGCTGCAACCGGCGGTGATGGGCTCGGTCCCGCCGAGTGCGGTGGGTCATCCAGGACGCCACGTCACGGTGCCCCTCGGCGGCCGCCACCTCGCCGGAGGCCGCGATGACCCGGGTCTGCAGCGCCGTCACCCGCGACGTCAACCGGTCCAGGAGCAGCAACGCCTCGCGCTGGGCGGCCACGCCCATGAACATCGGGTCGAGCGCGGCCACCTCGTCCAGGGCCCGGTCGATGACCGCCGCGCACCCCAGGATGGGGTGGGACTCTTCGGGGGTCACGGACCAGCTCATGACCAGAATCTACGCTCGACCTCCGACAGTTCTGACCAATATTCGAGCAGACGTTCGGACGCAAGAAGGGGACCTTCCCTAGCAGCTGCCGCGCCCTAGGATGCGCCGCGCTCAGTGGTCTGCGACAGGATGATGCCCATGCGCCACGTGACCGACAGCGAACGTCGGCGTCGGCTCGCCCGCCGCCACGCGCTGGCACCTGGCCATCGCGTCGAGAGCGCTGAGGCAGCGACGCGAGCCATGACGGTCCTGCATGCCACGGAGTCGCCGAGCGTCTACCTCTCCCTCTGGGCCCGCGTCGACGGGCTCAGGGTCGAGGACGTCGACCGTGCGCTGTACCAGGACCGCACCCTGGTCAAGCAGGTCGCGATGCGTCGCACCCTGTTCGTCTTCCCCCGGGACCTGCTGCCCGCAGCCTGGGGAAGCGCATCGGCGCGGGTGGCCGCCGCCCATCGGGTCCGTCTCGCCAAGGACGCCCAGCTCGGCGGGCTCACCGAGGACGGTGCCGCCTGGGTCGAGGCCGCCGAGAGGGCCGCGCTCGCCCAGCTCGCGGACGGTGTCGAGCGCTCCGCGCAACGGCTCCGCGAGGAGGTGCCGGCGCTCGCCGGCCGGATCGAGATGTCGCCGGGCAAGTCGTACGGCGGCAACAACCCGATCGCACCGAGACTGCTCACCCAGCTCGGGGTGGAGGCGAAGATCGTCCGGGGCCACAACGGCGGCCACTGGCGCACCAACCGGCCACAGTGGACCACGATGGCAGCCTGGCTCGGCGAGGTGCCCGCACCGGCCACGGAGCGAGAGGGGTACGCCGAGCTGGTTCGGCGCTGGCTCGCGACGTTCGGTCCCGGCACTGAGGCCGATCTGGTGTGGTGGCTGGGCTCGACGAAGTCGGCTCTGCGCGCCGCCCTCGCCGACGTGGCCGCGGTCGAGGTCGGGCTGGACGGCGGTGGCACCGGCTGGGTGCTGCCCGACGACCTCGAACCGGAGCCAGACGTCGAGCCCTGGGGTGCGCTGCTGCCGGTGCTCGACCCGACGGTGATGGGCTGGAAGGAACGGAGCTTCTACCTCGGCACGCACGGACCGCTGTTGTTCGACACCAACGGCAACGCGGGGACGACCGTCTGGCTGGACGGCCGGATCGTGGGCTGCTGGGTGCAGGACCCGGACGGCGTCGTGGTGATCAACCTGCTTGAGGACGTCGGCGCCGACACCCGCACCGCGCTGGATCGGGAGGCGGAACGGCTCACCACCTGGCTCGAGGGCCACCGGGTGAGCACTGTCTATCCGTCCAGCGCAATGAAGGAGACGTTGGTTTCCTGACCGCGAGAGTCAGCCGTCGACGCCCGCAGCCTCGTGCGCCAGCAGCTCCTCCGAGCGCAGCACCACCCGCGGGATCGCGAACGCGTCCACCAGGTCGACCGCGATCGGCCGGACCTTGCGGCACAGTGCGTTGACCTCCTTGGTGATCGCCTTGGAGCGGGAGATGCTGAGCCGACCGTGCTCCATGAACCACGCCCGGTCGGCCTCGATGGTGGTCAGCGCGAAGAGGTCGCAGAGCAGGTTGAGCGCGACCTTGTTGTCCCCGTCCGGCAGCGCCGCCGTCTTGTCGACGAAGGCCTCCAGCACCAGTCGCTCCACGTGCGCGCGCGCCGCGGCGATGACGTGGTCCTGGACCTCGGAGAAGACGTTGCCCGGGTTGCCGCCGCCCGCCACGCCGGCCCGGATCCGGCGGGCCACCCCGCCCAGCATGTGCTCCTCGCGGAAGCGCAGCATCGCCAGCTGGTAGTTCGGGTCGAGCAGGCCGGCCTCCTGGTCCCACTCGTCCCCGCCGGGCAGGACGTCCTTGATCCGCTCCAGCAGCTTGTGCACCGCGGTCTTCTCCAGCACGGTCTCCACCGCGAGCCCGGCGACGAAGCGCACCATGCCGAACTGGTCCATCTCCTCGAACTCGCCGGAGTAGTCGGTGAGCAGGCCCTTGGCCACCAGCTGCAGCAGCACGTGGTTGTCGCCCTCGAAGGTGGTGAAGACGTCCGTGTCGGCCTTGAGCGCCTGGAAGCGGTTGGTGGAGAGATAGCCGGCGCCGCCGCAGGCCTCGCGGCACTCCTGGATGGTGCGGGTCGCGTGCCAGGTGCCGAGCGCCTTGGTGCCGGCGGCCGCGGACTCCAGCTTGCGCCGGGCCTCCTCGTTGTCGGTGATGCCGGAGAAGACGTCGTGCAGCTGTCCGGCCACCACCTCCTGGGCGAAGTGCATCGCGTAGGTGCGGGCCAGCAGCGGCAGCAGCCGGCGCTGGTGCATGCCGTAGTCCAGGAGCAGCTGCTCGGTCCCCGGGTCGGCAGCCTCGAACTGGCGACGCTGGTCGCCGTACCGGATGGCGATGGCCATCGCGACCTTGGCCGCGTTGATGGCGGCGCCGCCGACCGAGACCCGGCCCTGGACCAGGGTGCCGAGCATGGTGAAGAACCGCCGGTTGGCGCTCTCGATGGGGCTGGAGTACACCCCTTCGGGGCTGACGTCGGCGAACCGGTTGAGCAGGTTGGTGCGCGGGATGCGCACGCGATCGAACCAGAAGCGGCCGTTGTCGACGCCATTGAGGCCCATCTTGGGCCCGCAGTCCTCGATGCGCACGCCGGGCGCCGGCCGGCCGTCGACGCGGACCGGTACGACGAACGCGTGCACCCCGTGGGAGGTCCCGGCCACCTCGAGCTGGGCGAAGACCACCGCGAGCTCGGCGTGCCTGGCCGCGTTGCCGATGTAGTCCTTGCGCGCGGACTCGGTGGGGGTGTCGATGACGAACTCGTCGGTCTCGGGGTCGAAGCGTGCGGTCGTCTTCAGCGCCTGCACGTTGGACCCGTGGCCGGTCTCGGTCATCGCGAACGAGCCCATCAGCTCACCGGAGACGATGCCTGCCATCCACGCGTCGTGGTGCGCCTCGGTGCCGAGCTGGAGGATCGCGCCGCCGAAGAGACCGAACTGCACGCCCACCTTGACCAGCACCGACAGGTCGCCCAGGCCGAGCGTCTCGAACGCCGCGATGGAGGCACCGATGTCGCCGCCGCCGCCGTACTGCTTCGGCAGGCCCATGCCGGTCTGGCCGGTGGCGGCCATCTCGACCACCACCTCCTTGACCCGCTCACGGAAGGCGTCGCTGCTCAGCGTCTCGGCATCGCTGAGGATGTCGGCGTAGTCGACCAGGTTGTCGCGCACCAGGTTGCGCACCTCGGCGTACTTCCCGTCCAGGATGCGTGTCAGGCCCTCGACCTCGACCACCGGTTGGCGGTACCCCTTGTCCTGGAGGTCCTTGTCTGCGCTGTTGGTGGCCTCTGCGGCAGTCTCGGTCGACATGGGCAGAACCGTACCTGCGGCGCGATGAGGGGGTCGGCACATGGGCAGGCTGGTCTACGCGGCACTGACGTCGCTCGACGGCTACGCGGCGGACGAGGAGGTGCGTCGGTTGCAGGCGGAGTCACCAGGAGACCTCGCCGCTGCCGTCCGGGCTGCGTACCGACTTGAGGTTGCGCGAGGCCCGCAGGCTCGATTCGGGGGTGGTGCACTCCGGGTACGACGTGGTCCTGTCGTAGCCTCACTGCGTGAGCGCGACCGGAGCCGACCAGGAGACCCCGTTCGGACGGCTCGCCTACAACTTCTCCATCGTCGGGACCCAGAAGTCCGGCACCTCCACCCTGTCGGGCACCATCTCCCAGCACCCGCTGGTGTGCCGCCCGCCGCGCAAGGAGGCGCACTTCTTCAACGACGAGGAGTACGACTGGGCGCACCCGGACTACGAGCGCGACTACACCGCGCCCAAGCGGGCCCGGATCCACCGCATGGTGGGTGACTCGACGCCGGTCTACCTGATGTGGCCCCGGGCGCTGGAGCGGATGGCGGCGTACAAGCCGGACATGCCGCTGATCGCGGTCTTCCGCGACCCGATCGAGCGGCTCTTCTCCCACTGGACGATGCTCCGCAGCCGCAACGACGCCTGGCCCGACTGGTCGGACTTCATCACCGAGTTCCGGCCCAGCACCCTGCCCCTGGAGCTGCCCCCCGGCGAGCGGGCGATGCGCTACAAGCACATGTCCGGGGTGGCTCGCGGCTACTACGGCGCCCAGCTCGAGCACGGGTTCACCGTCTTCGACCGCGACCAGTGGCTGCTCCTGGAGTTCCGCGAGCTGCTGCGCGACTACGACGTGGTGGTGGACCGGGTCACCGACCACCTGGGGCTGCCGCGGTTCGCCGAGCGGCCACCGCTGCGCAACCGGTACGCCGGGGCGGACCGGGTCACCGGCACGCCGCCCACCCCGGAGGAGATCGCCGACCTGGCCACGCTGTACGCCGCCGACCTGTCGCTGTTCGACCGGCTCTCGGGCCTGGAGACGGCACACTGGCCGACGAGCCGGATCCTCGCCGGCACCCTGGACCCGGGCGAGTTGGCCGAGAAGCTCTCGGCCCGGGTGGTCCCCCGCCCGTCCTGAGGCCCTGTCCTCCGGCCTCAGGGCCGGGCGAAGAAGTTCGGCGCCTGCCAGTAGTACATCGACTCCCGGACCACCGGCCGCCCGGTGCGCGGGGCGTGGATGATCATCCCGCTGCCGGCGTAGAGGGCGACGTGGTAGATCGAGGACGGGCTGGACGAGGAGCCCCAGAACACCAGGTCCCCGGGGACCAGGTCCGCGGCCCGGATCGGCGTCGAGGCGGTGTACTGCCCGACCGAGTAGTGCGGCAGCGAGACGCC
This sequence comes from Nocardioides houyundeii, assembly GCF_002865585.1. Lineage (NCBI taxonomy): Bacteria > Bacillati > Actinomycetota > Actinomycetes > Propionibacteriales > Nocardioidaceae > Nocardioides > Nocardioides houyundeii. The sequence continues at coordinate 3,329,789 of NZ_CP025581.1, forward strand.
GCCGGCCTGCCAGGCGCCAGCCGTGAGGCCTGAGCAGTCCCAGGCGTCGGGACCTGCGGCGGCCCACTGGTAGGGATCGCCGATCTGCCGGGCCGCGAAGGCCACCGCGGCGGCAGCGCCGGTCTCCGGGGCCGGAGGGGTCGCGGGGGTGGGTGCCGGGGTGGGCGCGGGAGTGGGCGTCGCACTGGGCGTCCGGGTCGGCGCCACCGTCGGGATCCGCGTCGGGGCCGGCGTGGGGGTTGGTGTGGACCGCGGGCTCGGCGTGGGGGTCGGCGTGGATGTCGGCGTGGACCGCGGGGTCGGCGACGGGGCGACCGTCGGCGTGGACCGAGGGGTGGGCGACTGGGTCGCCTTCTGGGTCGCCTTCTGGGTCGCCTTGGCCTGCTTCGCGGCAGCCTCCTGGGCCGCTGCCTGCTCCGCCGCCAGCTGCTGGGCAGCCTCCTGAGCCGCCTGCTGGGCGGCCTCCTGAGCGGCCTGGCGCCGGCTCTCCTCCGCCGCCGCGGCCGCGGCCGCCGCCCGCTCCTCGAGCCGGGTCTGGCGCTGCCGGGCCAGGGAGACGCTGATGCCCTGCAGCTCGGCGAGCTCGCCGATCAGGCCGGCGCGCTGGACGGCGACCGCATCGGCCTCGGCCTGGGCGGCGTCGGCGGCCGCCACCGCGGTGCTCATGGCGGTCGCTGCCTCCTCCTCCAGCCGAGCGGCGCGGTCCTCGGCCTCGGTGGCCGAGGTGACGGCACTGTCGGCCAGGGTGGAGGCGACCTGGAACGCCTGGTAGCGGGTCTCCAGGGCATCGACCGCGTTGTCGACGGTGGCCGAGCGCTCCAGGTAGGTCCCGATGCCGTCCGAGTCCACCATCGCGACCATGCCGGACACCTCGGGCGCCGACTCGTAGGAGCGGACCAGCGTCTGGCTGTAGGCCTCCTGCTGGAGCGCGACGTCGGCCGACGCGGAGTCGGCGACGGTCCGGGCCTGCTCGGCACCTGCGCGCGCCTGCTCGAGCTCCCAGCTGGCGCGGTTGTAGGTCTCGGCCGCCTGCGCGGCGGCGATGGTGGCCCCCTGCCTGCGCTGGTCGGCGAGGACCAGGTCGGCGCGTACGGCGGCGAGGTCCCGGGCCTTGTCGTCCGCGGCCTGCTCGGCCGCGGCGACGTCGTCGGCGCTGGGGATCGGGTCGTCGGCGCCCTGGGCGCCTCCGGAGGCGGCGATCAGGAGCAGGATGCTGATGGTTCCGGCGAGAGCACTGCGGGTGCGCACGGGTGTTCCCCTTGCTGGTGAGCCTGCGCCGGAGAGAGAGCTCTCTCCCACGGCGATGTCTCGGGCGGCTTCCCCACCGTCCGAGACACAACAGGCACGTTAGTTCCCATTCGCCCCACGGGGAACATCTTTCCCAACAAAGTTATGCAACTGTCGGCGTGTCGTCTTGACTACTACACCGATGTAATTCGCTGGCGCCGACGTGCGCCCGCGCCTCACTCCCGGTCGGAGGAGTCCGCCCGCGACGCGTCCGCCGTCGGGATCTCGGCGGTCGCCGAGGTCGGATAGGAGCGCAGGCGGTGTTTGCTGAACTTCTGCCCCGACGCCAGACCGCCGACGTAGAAGGAGACCAGGGCGATCGCCACACCGGCGATGTCGTCGGCGACGTAGTGCCATCCGAAGTACAGGGTCGCGATCACGGTGAGGCCGAAGTTGACCCAGAAGACGATCTTCACGATCTGGTTGCGCACCGTGTACTGCACCATCAGCGCCACCAGCAGGGTCACCCCGGTGTGCAGGCTGGCGAACCCCGCCACGGACTGCACCGCACCCTCGACCCCGTCGTGGATGACCCCCTTGCGGGCATAGAACAGCGACTCCATCAGCGCGCTGGTCCCGCTCTCGGGGAGGTCGGCGTACAGCCACGGGTAGCGGAACCCCGGGCCCAGGGTGGGCAGCGCGTAGTACGAGGCGGTGCCGAGGGTCCAGATCAGCACCTGCGAGGTGACGAACCAGTAGCCGAAGGTGATGTTGCGGGACCAGACCAGGAAGACCGCCACCCCGATCGGCACCAGCGGCAGGAACCAGAGGTAGATGTAGGAGAGCACGTGCGCGCTGACCCCGGTGCCGAACATCGCGTGCAGCACGTTCGCGGGCTCGTGGCCCATGAACAGGGCACGGTCCAGCACGTGCAGCTCGCGGTCGTACTTCTTGTCGCCGGTGATGAACGGCAGGAACGACTTGAGGTTCCGGTAGCTGACGTAGGTGACGTAGAAGCAGACGATCCCCAGCACGTTGAGCGTCAGCCGGTCCCGGTTCCAGTGCGTGTGCCAGCGCTTCTTCATGGCGGCCCAGCCCTGGACGGGGTGGCCCTTGGCCTCCCAGAAGTACCGCGGCAGCATGTCGGCCAGCAGCGCCGCGAACAGCAGCAGCGGCAGCCGGAGCCAGGACGGGCCCAGGAACCCCTCAGGGTCGACCAGGGGCCGATCCAGCGAGATCGACGCGGCCAGGGCGAGGACCCCCATCACGACGGTCACCCCGATGAGCAGGACGTAGGCGCGGCGATACACCCCGGCAGTCTAGGGACCCGACGCTCACGCGTCCGAATCCGGTATCCGGGCGATACGGGACGGCTCCACCACCAGAGGCACCTGCTCTCCCACCGCCACCCGGGCATCGAGGCGGGCCACCGCGTGCAGCCGCCCGACCCCCGGTACGTCGACCTGGAGCCGCAGCAGCTCCGGCGTGCTGAGCACCGCGGTCACCGTGCCGGTCAGCCGGCCGGCGGGATCCACCACCAGGGCCGAGCGCCGCAGCGCCAGCAGCCCGCCCGGCTCCAGGCCCGCCGCGACCGCCATCCGGCGCGCGGCCTCGTCGCGCAGCACCCCGGCGTAGCCGAGGAACTCCGCGGTGACCGCGTCCACCGGCTCCGCCCACACCCCGGAGATGGGTCCCTGCTGCACGACCCGCCCCGAGAACATCACCGCGATGCGGTCGGCGACGATGAACGCCTCGTCGTGGTCGTGGGTGACCATCAGCGCCGTGGTCCCGGACTCGCGCAGGATCCTGGCCAGGTCGGCGGCCAGCGACTCCCGCAGCGCGGCGTCCAGCGCGGAGAGCGGCTCGTCGAGCAGGAGCAGCCGGGGCTGGACCGCGAGCGCCCGGGCCAGCGCCACGCGCTGCCGCTCGCCGCCGGACAGGGTGGCCGGCATCCGGTCGGCGTACCCGGCCAGCCCGACCAGCTCCAGCAGCTCGGCCACCCGCGCTGCGACCGTCGCGGGGGGCACCCGCCGCAGCCGCAGCGCGTAGCCCACGTTGCGGGCCACCGACAGGTGGGAGAAGAGCTGCCCGTCCTGGAACATCAGCGCGAACCCCCGCCGGTGCGTGGGACGCCCGGCCAGGTCCTCGCCGTCGAAGCGGACCGTCCCGGCGCTGACCGGCTCCAGCCCGGCGATGCTGCGCAGCAGGGTGGACTTGCCGCAGCCCGAGGGACCGAGCACGGCCAGCACCTCGCCCCCCGGCAGGTCCAGGGAGACGGAGTCGACGGCGACCAGGTCGCCGTAGCGCACGGAGACGTCGCGGAGCGAGAGGAGGGCAGCCATGTCGCTAGAAGGCTCCCACGGCCGGCACCCGCAGGCGCTCCACGGCGAGCATCACCACGGCCGTGACGCCGGCCAGCACCACCGACGCGGCCAGCGCCATGCCGTAGTTCATCTCGCCGGGGTTGCCGATCAGGCGGAAGATCACCACCGGCACGGTCGGGTTCTCCTCCCGGGCCAGGAAGGAGGTGGCCCCGAACTCCCCCAGCGACGCCGCGAACGCGAAGCCGGTGGCGGCGAGCAGCGGCTTCCAGACCGCGGGGACGTCCACGGTGAGGAAGGAGCGCAGCGCGCCGGCCCCGAGCGAGGCTGCGGCCTGGCGCTGACGGTCGTCCAGGCCGGCCAGCACCGGGACCAGGGTGCGGACCACCAGCGGCAGCGCCACCAGCGCCTGGGCGATCGGCACCAGCAGCGCCGAGTCCCGCAGGTCCACCGGCGGCCGGTCCAGGGCGATCAGGAAGCCGAAGCCGAGGGTGACCGCGGAGACTCCCAGGGGGAGCATGAACAGGCCGTCGAGCCAGGACCGCAGCCGGCGCTCGGCCCGGGTGTGGGAGCGGCGCGTGACCATCACGGCCAGGACCAGCCCTAGGACCAGCGCCATCGTGGTCGCGTCGGCCGCGGTGCGCAGCGAGGTGGCCAGCGCCTGGGTCACCGGGACCAGCAGCGCCCGGTCCTCGCCGGTCCCCGAGAGGGCCCGGTAGTTGCCCAGGCCCCACTCGCCCCCGACCCGCAGCGAGCCCACCACGAGGGTGACCAGCGGCGTCGCCACGAACACCACCAGCACTCCGGTCATCGCCATCGCCGGGAGGTCGTGCCGGGTCGGGCGTCTCGGCGCCACGGCGCGACGCGACACGGTCGTGGCACCGTTGCGGGTGCGGCCGGTGAGCACCAGCAGTGCGGTGATCAGCACCAGCTGCAGCACCGAGAGCGCGGCGGCCGCCTGCAGGTCGAACAGGGTGGTGGTGAGCAGGTAGATCTCGGTCTCCACCGTGGCGTAGCGCACCCCGCCGAGCACCAGCACGATCCCGAAGGCGGTGGCGCAGAACAGGAACACCACCGAGGCGGCGGAGACGATCGCCGGTCTCAGGGCCGGGAGGGTGACGGTGCGCAGCACCTGCCACGGCGAGGCCCCGAGCGCCGCCGCCGCCTCGCCCGGCCGCGGGTCCAGCCCCTCCCAGGCCGCCCCCACGGAGCGGATCACCACGGCTGCGTTGAAGAACGCCAGGCCCGCGACGATCGCGACCGGGGTGCCGTCCAGGCCCAGGAAGCCCAGGGGCCCGGACTCGCCGAGCAGCTGTCGGAAGGCGACCCCCACCACGACCGTGGGCAGCACGAACGGCACCAGCAGCGCAGCTCGCAGCACGGCGCGTCCGGGCAGCGCGAGCCGGCTCAGCGCGTACGCGGCCGGCAGTCCCAGGAGCAGCGAGAGCGCGGTACCGGCCAGCGCGGAGCCCAGGGTGAAGGCCAGCACCCGCCCCACCCGGGGCCGGGCCAGGACCTGGAGCACCCCTGGGACGTCGAGGTGTCCGTCGACGACGAAGCCGCGGCCCACCATCGCGGCGACGGGCAGCACGAAGAAGACGCCGAGGACCAGCAGCGGCCCCGTTGCCAGGGCGCCCAGGACCAGCAGCCGCCGGGGCGGCCGCACCCCGCTCGCCGGGTGAGGAGTCACTCGGTGGTGAGGTCGGTCCACTGCTGGAGCCACTTGTCCCGGTTGGTCGCGATGTCGGCGGGGTCGACCGTGTAGGGGTCCTCGGGGCGGGCGGCGTACCGGGCCCAGTCCTCGGGCAGGTCCACGCCCGTGACCACCGGGAAGACGTACATGCTCTCCGGCAGCGCCGCCTGGGTCTTCGGCTCCTGCAGGAACGCGACCAGGTCCCTCGCACCCTCGGGGTTGGCCGCACCCTTGAGCACCCCGGCGTACTCCACCTGCTGGAAGCAGGTCTCCAGCAGCGCGCTGGTCGTGGACTTCTCCGCCCCCTCGGGCACGGTGAACGCGGGTGAGGAGTCGTAGGAGACCACGATGGGCCGCTCCCCGCCCTCGCCGCCCTGGGTGAAGTCGGTGTAGTAGGCGTCCGACCAGCCGTCGACGACCTTGAGGCCGTTGTCCAGCAGCTCCGACCAGTACGCCGGCCACTCCTCGCCGAAGGCGGCGACCGTGGTCAGCAGGAAGGCCATGCCCGGCGATGAGGTCGACGCGGCCGGGGTCACCATCAGGTCCCGGTACGCCGGCTTCGTCAGGTCCGCCAGCGTCCGCGGCGGGGCCACGTCCTGCTCGGCGAACCAGGTGTCGTCGATGTTGACGCAGACGGCCGCCACGTCGACCGGGGTGAGCCGGTCGGAGCCCTCGGGGAGCTCGTAGCGACCGGCGCCGGGGGCTCGCGGCGGGTCGTAGGGGGCGAAGACCCCTTCGTCCAGGACCCGGGAGGCGAAGGTGTTGTCGACCCCGAACGCCACGTCGCCGGTGGGGTTCTCCTTGGTCAGCGCCAGCTTGGCGCTCAGCGCGCCGGCGTCGCCGGAGGAGCGCACCACCACCTCGTGGCCGTACTCCTCGCGGAACTCCGCGAGCAGCTCCTCGGGCAGCGAGAAGGAGTCGTGGGTGACCAGCACCACCTCGCTCGCCCCGCCGGCCTCGGCGGCCTTGTCCTCACCCCCGAGCAGGCTGCAGGCGCCGAGCAGCGCACCGGTCAGTGCCAGTGCCGTCGCCCGGTGGAACGTGGTGAGCCTCGGGCTCGTGCAGGCGTGCGTGTTCACGTGATGACTCCCTTCGCCGGTGCTAACCGGAGCAGGTTCTTAGGGTCTGCGGCGGATCCGCACTCTCAGCACCCGAGTCCTCGCGGACGAAGTGCTCCCCTGTCTTGTGCCGGCCAGCCTACAGATAGCCGAACCGCTTCAGCAGCGGCCACGCGATCGCGGTCACCACAGCCCGGTCCGAGCGCGACATCCGGGTGCGCCACGCGTCGTCGGCGCGCAGCTCGGTGATCCCGGTGCGGAACCGCATCGGGTTGCCCGCCACCGAGTGGCTCGGGTGCAGCTCGATGCTGTGGTCGTCCACCATCGGCAGCTCCGGCCGGCCCGGCAGCCCGAGCGCGTCCCAGGCCCCGGCAACGGCCTCGGCCGGGGAGGCCACCAGGTCCTCGTAGCGCAGCCGGGTCACCGGGACGCCGCGCCAGGCCAGCCCCTGGACCGTCAGGTTGCCCGACATCCACAGGGCGGTGCTGCGGGCCGGGGAAAAGCGCGGCATCGGCTCGCCGTCCGCCTCGGGGCGGGCCACCACCTTGGCCCAGGAGTGCGCCACCCCGCGGGCGTCGCGCACGATGTGCAGCACCCGCAGGTCCAGGTCCTCAAGGTGGCTCAGGGTCACGGCCGTGGGGATCTCCTTGCTGGAGTCGACCAGGATCCGGGCGCCGCTGACCTGCTGGGCCGCGGCGTAGACGGCGCGGAACCAGCCGGCGTACTCCTCGATGGCGGCGCGAGTGGCGGCGTCCGGTCGGCGCCGTACCGTGCGCGGCAGCCGGCGCTGGCGGTCCACCTGCGACTTGAGCTCGGCGATCCGGTCCACCTCGACCCGCTCCCACCCATCGAAGGCGAGGCGCCCCACCTCGCTCCAGAAGGGGCACTGGTGGAACGGGCACTGGCACGCGCACAGCTGGTCCTCGCGCACGCCCCGCTCCCACAGGTGCACGACCTCCCCGAGCAGGGTGACGCCGTCGATCTCGGCGAGCAGCCGCTCCGCCAGGGTGGACCCGCTGCGTCCCCAGCCGGCGATGTAGAGGACCAGCGGGTCGCCGGGCTGGCCGCCCATCTCAGGCCTGGCTGACGCGCCGGTAGACGTCCACGCCGTCCACGTCGGCGACGGTGACGTCGCCGCGGGCCACCAGCAGCACCAGGTGGGCCCGGGTCTCCATCGTGGCCAGGGCGGTGTTGAACACGTCCAGGCTCTCCAGCCGGCGCTCGTGCCGGGTCCAGCCCAGTCCACCCGCCACCTCGTACGCCGTCCGCTCGCCCGAGCCCACGATCTCCAGGCACTGCGCCAGCCGGTGCTCGTGGTGGGCCAGCAGCTCCTCGGCCCTGGCGTGCGAGGAGGGCGCCAGGGGTCCGTGGGCCGGGAGCAGGCGCAGGTCGGGCAGGGCGCGGACCTTGGCGAGCGAGGTCATGAAGTCACCCAGCGGCTGCTCCGGGGTCCCGCCCTCGAAGCCGATGGAGGGGGTGATGGTGGGCAGCACGTGGTCGCCGGAGAAGAGCAGCCCGGCCGCGGTGTCGGCGAAGACGAAGTGGCCCTGGGTGTGACCCGGCGTGGCGACCGCGTCCAGCCGGCGCCCTCCCACGGCGATCTGGTGGTCGCCGTCCAGCCAGGTGTCGGGGTAGCCCCAGACCGAGGGGTCCGGCTCGGCCTCCCCGGCGTGGTTGCCCCAGATCTTGGCGATGTCGGTGGCACCGGCGCGCAGCAGCATCGCCATGTGCGGGTCCCCGCCGCTGAAGCCGTCCTGGATCTCGTCGAGCGACCCCTTGTCGCCGATCCCGAGGCTGACGTGGGCGCCGTGCTCGGTGCGCAGCGCGACCGCCTGGGTGTAGTGGTCGCGGTGGGCGTGGGTGACCAGGAAGGAGCGGATGTCGGCCGGGGTGTGCCCCAGCAGCGCCAGCGACCGCTCGAGCACCGCGCGGGCGGCCTCGATGGCCCAGCCGCCGTCGATCAGGGTGAGGCCGTCGTCGGTCTCCACGGTGTAGACGTTGATGGCGCGCAGGCCGTCCATCGGCAGCGGGAGCGGGATCCGGTGGACGCCGGGCGCCACCGGCCAGGCGCCCTCCTCGGTCCAGGCGGCGCCCGAGTCCGGCGACACCGCACCGGCGGTCGAGGTGGACGGGGCGGCAGGGGTGGTCTCAGTCATAGCAGCGCCACTGTAAGCGGTGCCAGACCGATCGGTCTCAACGCTCGGCTGCGGCCGGCACCCAGGGTCCGGTTGAGGCAGGCTGTCGCGGATGACGGTGCTGGCGAGGCAGAGCGGGACGGTGGCCCGGAGGCGGCCACCGGCCCTGTGGCGTCGCGCGCCCCTGGTCGCCGGAGCCGGCCTGGCCGCCACCACCGGGGCGGCACTGGTGATCGCGCTCCTGGTGCGCGCGGAGTCGATGTCGCTCGCCGAGGTGCTGACGATCACCACCCTGCTGGTGGGCGGCGCTTTCGGCGCCCAGCTCGTCGGCGACGTCAGCGGCGATGCCTTCGTGGTCTCGGGCGAGGTCTCCGGCGTCGCGCACGCCGCTCCGCTCACCCTGCTCCTGGTCGCGGCGCTGACCCTGGGCAGCGTTTTCCGGCGGGCCACCCGGTACCACGACCGGGGCCGAGCCGTAGCGGGCGACGCCCTGGCCACTGCCCTGCTCCTGGCGCTCGCCGTGCTGGCCATGAGCCTGGCCTTCCGCTCGGGTTCCGGGCCCTTCCTGGTGGCCACCGACAACCTCGAGCCGCGCGACGCCGGCAACGTGGGCGGCGAGGTGGGCGTCGCGCCGGTGAGCGGGTTCCTCGCCACCTTCGCGGTGACGCTCGCGGTCCTGGCCCTCGCCTCGGTGCGCCGCGCGGACTGGCACGGGGAGCGGATGTCCCGGTGGGCCGAGCTCTGGCGTGCCCCGCTGCGGGGCGCGCTCACCCTGCTGCTGGTCCTGCCGGTCGCCGGCGTGCTGGGCGCGCTGATGCTCGCCGGCGGTCAGGAGACCTCGCTGCCGGCCGACCCGGACCCGGCCACCGGGGTGGGCCTCGGCCTTGCCGCGGTGGCCACCTGGGGGTACGCCGTGCTGGCCCTGGGCGCCTTCGCGCGGGTCGGCTACTCGGTGGACGGGACCGCCAGCGGCGGCTTCGACGAGGTGACCCCGCTGTCGTCGTACGAACGCCTGGGCCACTGGACGGCCACCGAGCCCGGTCTGTGGGGGTCGGTCGCGGTCACCTGCGCGGTGCTGCTGCTGTGCGCCGCCGTGGTGGCGCGGCACTCCCGGGGACCGGCCCGCCTGGCCGGCGACCTGGGACGGTGGCTGCTCCTGCTGGCCCTCGGCCTGCCGGTCCTGGGCCTGGCCGCCCGGCTCCGCGGCACCGGCCAGGCGCGGGGGCAGGCCTGGGGCGAGCCCGGCGCCTCGGAGTTCTCCGGGACCCTCGGCGTCTCCGTGCTGGAGTCGGCGGGCCTGCTGCTGGTCGTCGCGGCGGCCGCCGCGCTGGTGGTCGCCGCCCTCGCCCGGCGCCGCGCGCGCCCGCCCGGATAGCTACCGGTCAGTCAGTCTTGTCCGCCGCGGATCCGCGGCTCACACTTGAACCCTCGGACGGATGAGGGCCATGGAAAGACTGCTTGCCGAACTCTCAGCATCGCGCCGGGCCCTGACACACAGGCTCGGTGAGGCGATGGTGGCGGAGCCTGATCGGGAGACCGGGTCGCACCCGAGCATCGACGCCTTCTTCTCCGCGATCAGCCGGCACGCCGCCGCCGTCATCGTGGTGCTGCTCCCGGCGGCACGCGTCCGGCTCCCCGACGGCCGGGCCCGGGCGCGGGCGTTCGTCCAGGAGACCCGCCGGATGGACCTGGCTCTGGGTCAGGTGCAGTCAAAGCTGGGAGGCCTGGCCCCGGCATCGCGCCGGAGCTGGGACTCCATCTGGGCCGACGTACGCCGGGAGCTCTACACGCTGTGTCGCCTGGAGCGCCGGATGGCCCGCGACATGGCCGACGTCTCCCGCGAGGACGACCCGGACTGGCGGGAGCTGATCCGGGAGGCGGAGTCCCAGGTGCCGACGAACCGCCGCCCGCGGCCGCCCCGGCAGCGCCTCGACCGCGTGCTGTGGCGGCCGAGCTAGCCGCGGTCGGGCTCCATCGCCCAGTTGATCTCCGAGTACGGGTCGTGGCGCTCGTTGATCTGGACCGGATCGGGCACTCCGGCGGTGATCCGGGTGCCGTCGGCACGGATCCCTCCGCTGTGCGGCTTGTCCCCGAGCAGGCCGTCGAAGCGCGGACCCTGGTCGGGCAGCGGGATCTTCAGGGTCCGGTCCGAGGTCAGCGTGTACTGCACGCCCCGGACGGTCAGCGTCACCGGACCGTCGCCCTTGACGAGCCGCAGCGAGAGAGCGTCCTGGACAACCTCGACCCCTAGCCTCGACCCCTGCCAGGCGAGCGAGAAGGCGATCGAGTCCCAGGTGCTGGGCAGCCGCGGGTCGAAGGAGAGCTGGCCGCCGTGGTCCCGCATCCCGGCGAAGCCGAAGACCAGCGCCTCCCACACCCCGCCCGAGGACGCCACGTGCATCCCGTCGACGGTGTTGTGGTGCAGGTCCCCCAGGTCGGTGTACAGGGCGCGCTGGAAGTAGTCCATCGCGACGTCGTGGTAGCCGACCTCGGCCGCCATGATCGACTGCACGACTGCCGAGAGGGTCGAGTCACCGGTGGTGATCGGATCGTAGTACTCGAAATCGGCCTTCTTCTCCTCCGGCGTGAACCGGTTGCCGTGCAGGAACATCGCCAGCACCACGTCGGCCTGCTTGAGCACCTGGAACCGGTAGATCACCAGCGGGTGGTAGTGCAGCATCAGGGGCCGCAGGTCCGCGGGCGTGCGCGAGAGGTCCCAGACCTCACGGTCGAGGAAGAAGTCGTCCTGGGGATGGATCCCCAGCCCCTCGTCGAAGGGCACGGTCATGCCGTCGGCGCAGCGCTGCCACTCCTCGACCTCCTCCTTGCGGAGCCCGAGGCGCCCGACCAGCTTGTCGTGCGCGACCGGGTCGACCTCGAGCAGCCGGCTGGTGGTGCGAGCCGCGGCTTCCAGGTTGAACCGGGCCATCAGGTTGGTGAAGAGGTTGTTGTTGACCACCGTCGTGTACTCGTCGGGACCGGTGACGCCGTGGATGTGGAACGTCGGGGCCCCGCCGTTGGTGCGCCAGAAGCCGAGGTCGCTCCACATCCGGGCGGTCTCCACCAGCAGGTCGACGCCGTCGAGGCGGAGGAAGTCGTGGTCCCCGCTCCCGGTGACGTACTGCATCAGCGCGTAGACGATGTCGCCGTTGATGTGCATCTGGGCGCTGCCGGCGGCGTAGTAGGCCGAGGCCTCCTCGCCGTTGATGGTGCGCCACGGGAAGAGTGCGCCGCTCTGGGCCATCTCCTGGGCACGGATGCGCGCGGCCGGCAGCATCCGGCGACGGAAGTGCAGGGCGTTGCGGGCCAGCTGGGGCTGGGTGTAGGTCAGGAACGGCATCACGTAGATCTCGGTGTCCCAGAAGTAGTGACCCTCGTAGCCCGAGCCCGTCACCCCCTTGGCGGCGATGCCCAGGCCGTCCGCGCGGGCGCTGGCCTGCGCCAGGGTGAAGAGGTTGAAGCGCACCGCCTGCTGGACCTCGGCGCTGGCACCGACCTCGACGTCGGCGGCCTCCCAGAACCCGTCGTACCACTCGCGCTGCTTGTCGCGGTAGTGCTGGAGCGAGTGGCGGGCCACCCGGTCCAGGGTCCGGTCACAACGGTCCCTCAGCTCGCGCGGGCGGACCCCGCGCGAGGTGTGGTAGGTGACGACCTTCTCCAGCCGGACCGGGGTGCCCTCGGTGGCCTCCACCCGGAACACCGCCTTGGCCAGGTCGTCGCTGCTGCGCATCACCACCTCGTGCCCGTCGGTGGTCTCGAAGCGGTGCTGGACCGCGACGCCGAGGGTCATCCCGGAGTGCGCGCACTGGTAGCCCAGCGAGAGCCGGTCGTCGCTCGCGTCGTGGTACCTGGGCAGCAGCACCCGACCCTCGAAGTCGGAGGCCTTGCGCGGGTCGGCCGGGCCCGAGCCGCCGCCCTCGCGGCGGTAGCCGTCCTGCCCGTCCTGGCGGTTGAGCAGCTGGGAGGAGATCACCAGCGGGGCGTCCCCGGTCAGCATCGTCACCTCCAAGGTCATGCAGGCCAGGTGCCGCTCGACCATGGAGACCATCCGCGTGGACTCGACCTTGACCCGCTTGCCCGCCGGCGTGCGCCAGATGAGGCTGCGGCACAGCATCCCGGAGCGGAAGTCCAGGCGTCGCTCGTAGTGCTCGAGCTCCGAGGTGCCCAGCATCAGCGGCTCGTCGTCGACGTAGATCTTGATCAGCTTGGCGTCCGGCACGTTCACGATGGTCTGTCCGGTGCGGGCGAACCCGAAGGCCGCCTCGGCGTGCTGGATCGGCCAGGTCTCGTGGAAGCCGTTGATGAAGGTGCCGTGCTCGACGGCCTCGCGCCCCTCCTCGGGGTTGCCGCGCATGCCGAGGTAGCCGTTGCCGACGCTGAACAGCGTCTCGCAGGCGCCCAGGTCGCCGCCCGAGTACGACGTCTCCACCAGCTGCCACGGGTCCGCCGGGAACCGGCGCCGGTCCATGGGGTCGGAGAACCCCGCGGTCGGGTGGCTCACCGGTCCTGCCCTCCGTCCTCGACGAGCGCGGCCAGGTCGCTGACGACGAGGTCGGCACCGGCGTCGGTGAGCACCTGCTCGCCGGCCCCGCGGTCCACGCCGATCACCAGGGCGAAGCCGCCTGCGGCACCCGCACGGACCCCGGAGACGGCGTCCTCGAGCACCACGGACCGGTCCACCGCGGCACCGAGCTCGTGGGCGGCGTGCACGAACGTGTCCGGGGCGGGCTTGCCCGGGAGGCCCAGCTCCTCGGCCACCGCGCCGGAGACGACCGTCCGGAAGCGCTCCGACAGGCCGGCGGCCTCCAGCACCGCGGGGGCGTTCTGCGAGGAGGAGACCACCGCGAGCGGCAGCCCCAGGTCACGCAGGTGGTCCAGCAGCAGCACGGAGCCGGCGTAGGCCTTGACGCCGTCGCGCTCCAGCACGGCGTTGAAGGCGTCGTTCTTGCGGTTGCCCAGGCCCTTGACCGTCAGCGCGTCCGGGGCGTCGTCGGCAGAGCCCTCGGGGAGCTCGATGCCGCGGGAGGCGAGGAAGTCGCGCACCCCGTCGTACCGGGGCTTGCCGTCGACGTGGTCGAAGTAGTCCTGATCGGTGTACGGCGACCGGTCGCCGCCGCCGGGGGCGTCGGGATCGGCGAGGAAGCCGTTGAACATCTCCGACCACGCTCGCATGTGCACCTCAGCCGTCGGGGTGACCACCCCGTCGAGGTCGAAGAGCACTGCGTCGAAGTCGGTCCAGGTCACGAGTGGCAGAGGGCTGGGCACTCAGCCAGCGTACGCGGCGCAGGCCCCGAAGGGCTCAGCTAGTGAGGAACGCCTCCAGCAGCGGTCCGGCGGTCCCCGAGCCCGACTCGCCGCGCTCCACGAACACGGCGACGGCGAGGTCGTCGCGGAAGGCGACCATCCAGGTGTGGGTGGGCAGCTCCTGGTCCGGTCCCGGCGTGCCCCACTCGGCGGTCCCGGTCTTGGCACCCACGTCCCCGGGCAGGTCGGAGAGGAACGAGCCGGACCCCTCGCTGACCACCGCGCGCATCAGGGTGCGCAGCTGCTCCACCTCGCCGCCGGCCAGCTCGCGGGCCGGGGCGCCGCCGGTGACCTGGTGCTCGGGGACCAGCACGGGGGTCACCGTGCGACCGGCCACCACCGAGGCCACCGCGGAGGCCATGCCCAGCGGGCTGGCCAGCACCCTGCCCTGGCCGATCTGGGACGCGGCCTGCTCGGTCTCGCCCTCGGGCGCCGGCACCTGTCCGAAGTACGCCGGGTAGCCGACGTCGCGGTCGAAGCCCAGGCCCAGCGAGCCGGCGGCGTCGGCGAGCGCCCCTTCGTCCAGGCGCGTCCCGGCGTCGATGAACGCGGTGTTGCAGCTCTGGGCGAACGCGGTCCGCAGGCTCACCGGACCGAGCTGGGACGCCGGGTAGTCGTCGTAGTTCTTGAAGGTGCGCCCGTCGACCACGGTGGTGGCCGGGCACGGCACCACGTCGGTGAGCCGGGTGCCGGCGCGCAGCAGCGCCAGCGCGGTCGCCAGCTTGAACGTGGAGCCGGGCGCGTACTGCCCGGCGGTGGCCACGTTGAGGCCATCGGTGCCGGGACCGGTGGCCGCGGCCAGCACGTGGCCGTCGGAGGGGCGCACCGCCACCAGGGCGGAGGCGGTGCCGGAGACCGACGCCAGGACCTCCTCGGCTCGCATCTGCTGGGCCGGGTCGAGGGTCAGCGCCAGGTCGCGCCCGGGGGTGCCGCCGACGGTGACCAGGCTGCGGGACTCCCCCTCCTGGCCGGTCGCCACGACGGTGGTGCTGCGGGCTCCGGCCAGCTGGTCGTCGTACCGCGCCTGGAGGCCGGAGAGCCCGGTGGTGTCACCTTCGGCCAGCCGCCCCTGCGACTCCTCGATCAGCTCCGCCGTCGCGGGACCGACCCGGCCCAGCAGCTCCAGCGCGAAGTCGCGGGTGGGCGCCAGCGGCAGCTCGGCGTCGATCGCCACCGCGCCGGGTACGTCGGCGAACGCCGGGGGCACGTCGACGGCCTCCTCGGCCCGCAGCACCACCGCCTCCACGAACGCCTTCGGCCCGTAGGCCTTCACCCGGTCGACGAACGGCTTGCGGTCCACGCCTAGGAGCACCGCCACCCGGCGGGCGCTGACCACCGCCTGACGGGGGGCGAGCTGCGCCTTGTCGAGGCCGTAGCGCACCACGGGCCGGTCGGCGACGATCGGCTCACCGCCCGCACCCAGGACCCGCCCCCGGGCACCGCGGCCGTTGCTCAGCGACACCGTGTCACCCGGGACCAGGTCCGGGTGGACCACGGCCGGCTCCCAGGACAGCGCCCACTCGTCGTCCTGGTGGACCAGCGTGGCCGACGAGGAGTACTCCCAGGTGCCGCCGGGCAGCTCCCAGGTCCAGTCCAGCAGGGCACTGGCCCGGTCCTCACCGGCCCCCTCGCCCTCGCCCTCGGGCACCTCGGTCACCTGCGCCAGGGACACCGCCACCGGGGCGTCGGCGAAGGGCTCGAGGAGGGCGGCGAGCTCGTCGGCCGCCTCGGGGCTCGACCCGGGCGCCAGTGGCACTTCGGCGAGGGTCTTCTCGGACAGGCTGGCGGCCACCTCGGCGGCCAGCGTGTCGGGACCTGCCTCGTCCCCCTGCCCGCTGCAGCCCGTCAGGGCGAGCAGCGCACCGCTGAGCACGGCGAGCAGGGGGCGCAGTCGTTGCCGGGGGTGTCGCATGACAGGTGATCCTCCCCTGTCGTCCCCAGCCTCGGGCTCAGGCCTCGGTAGCGTGGACCACGTCGCGCTCCTCGGCGAAGTGGCAGGCGCTGGGGTGGGGGTGCCCCGGACGCGGGATCAGCAGCGGCACCTCTTCGGCGCAGATGTCCTGCGCCTTCCAGCACCGGGTGCGGAACCGGCAGCCCGACGGCGGGTCGGCGGGCGAGGGCACGTCCCCCTCCAGCACGATCTCGTCGCGCATGCCGCGCAACGTGGGGTCAGGCACGGGCACGGCCGAGAGCAGCGCCTGGGTGTAGGGGTGGGTGGGGTGGTCGTAGATCTCGGAGTCGGTGCCGACCTCCATCACCTTGCCCAGGTACATCACGCCCACCCGGTCGGCGATGTGACGCACCACCGAGAGGTCGTGGGCGATGAAGATGTAGGACAGGTCGAACTCGCCCTGGAGCCGCTCGAGCAGGTTCATCACCTGCGCCTGCACCGAGACGTCGAGCGCGCTCACGGGCTCGTCGCAGACGATGATGGCGGGCCGCAGCGCCAGCGCCCGGGCGATGCCGATCCGCTGCCGCTGACCGCCGGAGAACTGGTGGGGGTAGCGGTTGATGTGGTCGGGGTTGAGGCCGACCAGGTCGACGAGCTCGCGGACCTTCGCGCGCCGATCGCCCTTGGGCGCGACGTCGGTGTGGATCTCGAAGGGCTCGCCGATGATGTCGCCGACGGTCATCCGGGGGTTCAGGGACGTGTAGGGGTCCTGCATCACCATCTGGATGTCGCGACGCGCCTTGCGCACCTGCTCCTGGGAGAGGGTCGACAGGTCCGTGCCGTTGACCACGATGGAGCCCGAGGTGGGCGTCTCCAGGCCGGTGAGCAGCTTGGCCAGGGTCGACTTGCCGCAGCCGGACTCGCCGACGATGCCGAGGGTCTCGCCGCGGCGGAGCTCGATGTTGACTCCGTCGACGGCCTGCACGGCCCCGACCTGCCGCTTGAACATGATCCCCTGGGTCAGCGGGAAGTGCTTGACCAGGTCGTGGGTCTCGAGGACGATTTCACTCACCTTCGCGGACCTCCTTCCAGAAGTGGCAGGCACTCGTGTGCTGCGCGGCGACGGCGTACTCCGGCGGCGGCGGGTCCTGACGGCAGACGTCGCGGGCATAGCGGCAGCGGGGGTTGAACGGGCACCCCTGCGGGATGTCCGTCAGCGCCGGGGGCAGGCCCCCGATGACCGCCAGGTCCTGGCCCTTGCGGTCCAGGCGCGGGATCGACTCCAGCAGGGCCTTGGTGTAGGGGTGCGAGGGCCGGGCGTAGATGTCGAGGACCGGAGCCCGCTCCACGACACGGCCGGCGTACATCACCGAGATCCGGTCCGCCACGTCCGCGACCACGCCCATGTCATGGGTGATCAGCACCAGCGACATCTTGCGCTCCTCGCGGAGCTCGGCCAGCAGCTTCATGATCTGGGCCTGCACGGTGACGTCCAGGGCCGTGGTCGGCTCGTCGGCGATCAGCACGTCGGGGTCCAGCGCCAGGGCCATCGCGATCATCACGCGCTGACGCATGCCGCCGGAGAACTGGTGCGGGAAGTCCGAGACCCGCTGCTTGGCTGCAGGGATCTTGACCAGGTCCAGCATCTCGATGGCGCGGGCCTTGGCGTCCTTGCGCGACATCCCCCGGTGGACCCGGAAGAGCTCGCCGAGCTGGTAGCCCACGGTGAACACCGGGTTCAGCGCGGAGAGCGCGTCCTGGAAGATCATCGCGATGTTGTTGGCCCGGTACTGACGGCGCTCCGCCTCGGGCAGGGCCAGCAGGTCGGTGCCGCGGTAGAGGATCTGGCCGCCGGTGATGGCCGCCGGAGGCGACTCCAGGATGCCCATGACGGCCTGGGCCGTCACGCTCTTGCCGCAGCCGGACTCGCCCAGGATCGCCAGGGTCTCGCCCTGGTCGACCCGGAAGCTCACGCCGTTGACGGCGTTCGCGACACCGGCCCGGGTGCGGAACTCCACGTGCAGGTCCTTGACCTCCAGCGGTGCCGCTGTCTGGTCGAGCGCCTGCCCGCCTGGGGAGATCGAGCCGTCGGCGCTCAGCACCTCTTTGTTGTGATCAGTCATCGGTCCCTCACTGGAGCTTCGGGTCGAGGGCGTCGCGAAGTGCGTCGCCCGCGAGGATGAACGACAGGACCGTTCCCACCAGCAGGCCGACGGGGAACAGCAGCAGCCAGGGGTCGGTGTCGAAGTACTGCTGGTGCATGTTGATCATCACGCCCCACGACGCCGAGGGCGGCTGGAGGCCGACCCCGAGGAACGTCAGCGTGGCCTCGGCGCTGACGAAGCCGCCGAGCATGATGGTGGCGTAGACGACGACCGGGGCGAGCGTGTTGGGCAGGATGTGCTTGAACATGATCCGGGAGTTGGTCGCGCCCAGCGCTCTCGCCGCCTGCACGTAGTCCAGGTTGCGCGCCTCGATCACGCTGCCGCGCAGGATCCGCGCGATGACCGTCCAGCCCAGCACGGTCAGCACCATGGCCACCGTCCAGATGTTGCGCGAGCTCACCATGGCGAGCACGACCAGGGCGCCGAGCAGGAACGGCAGCGCCAGGAAGATGTCGGTGATCCGGGACAGGATCGCGTCCAGCCAGCCGCCGAAGAACCCGGACAGCAGCCCGATGGCACCGCCGATCACGATCACAGCGGCGGTGGCCACCACGGCGATCGCGAGCGAGGGGCGGGCCCCGTAGATCGCGTGCGCGTAGTAGTCGCAGCCCAGCAGGTTGAACCCGAAGGGGTGACCGGAGGTGGGTGGCTGCCGCGACTGGCTAATGGAGCAGTTGAACGGGTCCTGGCTGGTCCAGAGCTTGGGGAACACCGCCATGGAGGTCACCACGAGCAGGTAGAGCAGCGACAGCATGAAGATCGGGCTGCGCACCAGCTGGCGGCGAGCGTCTCCCCACAGGCTGCTGGGCTTGCCCTCCTGCGACGCGCGCGTCGCGTCTTCCGGCCCCGTGCCCATCGCGGGCGACCCCGGCGTGGACGCACCCATCATGGGCGACTCCAGCGCGGGCGACGTGGTCGGAGGGTTCAGGGACGGGTCAGTCATAGCGGATCCTCGGATCGAGAACGGCGTACAGGATGTCGACCAGCAGGTTCACCACCAGGAAGACCAGGACCAGCACGGTGACGATGCCCAGGACGACCGACGGTTGGTGCTGGGTGACGGCACGGAAGATCTCTCGTCCGATCCCCGGCACGCCGAAGATCCCTTCCGTAATGATGGCACCACCCATCAAGGTCCCGAAGTCGACGCCGACGTAGGTGACGACCGGGATCAGCGAGTTGCGCAGCGTGTGGACGCCGATGACCCGCTTCTCCGGCAGACCCTTGGCCCGCGCGGTCCGGACGTAGTCGGCCCGGATGTTCTCCAGGATGCTGGTCCGGGTGAGCCGGGCGGTGGCGGCGAGCGAGACAGCGCCCAGCACCAGGCCGGGGATGATCAGGCTGGCCCAGGGGTAGTCGGGCTTGTAGACGGGGCTCAGCACTCCGAAGGCGAACCAATCTGGCCAGTCCCCGCTGTCGCGGAACCAGTTGCCCACCTTGACCAGGAACAGGTCGCGGATCACGAAGCCCAGGACGAAGACGGGCACGGAGATCACCAGCACGGTGCTGATCTTGACCAGGTAGTCGAAGAAGCCGCCGGACCGGAGGCCGGCCAGGACACCGGCGGCGACGCCGACGACGACCTCGAAGACGATCGCGATGACCACGACCTTCACGGTGTAGCTGAGGCCGTCGGCGATGATGTCGGTGACCGGGCGCCTGGTGAAGTTCGTGCCCAGGTCGAAGTGCAGGAAGATGTTGTTGAGGCGCTCGAAGTAGAGGCCGATGCATGGGTCCCCGACCCGCGTCAGGCACTCGTCGCCGAGGCCGAGCGAGTCGGCCATGGCGCTCATCTGCGCCTCACTGGGGCGACGATCGCCGAAGAGGGCCCGGACCGGGTTGCCGGTGAGCTGGATGCTCAACGACGTCAGGTAGTGCAGCAGAAAGATGGCGCCCAGCACAGTCGGGATGAACTGGAGCAGGCGCCGTATGACGTAACGTCCCACGCGGGGATCCTCCTCGAGAGCGGCCAGCGGTGGCGACGACCCCCGCGAGGGGGGCCGCCGCCACCAACTAGACCAGCCGGATGTTGAGAACTAGCTTCAGCTGCTCATCGAGAGCTGGCCGTAGTCCACGTCCGTGATCGGGTTGTGCACCATCTCGGTCACGTTGTCGCTCCACACCACGGTGGTCAGACCCCACCACATGGGGATGACCGGCATGTCCTCGGCGAGGAGGTCCTCCGCCTGCTGGTAGAACGGGATCGCGTCCTGGAGGGAGTCGGCGCCGTCGCCCTGCTTGAGCAGGTCGTCGAACGTCGGGTTGGCGTAGCCGGAGTTGTTGCTGCTCGCTCCGGTGGTGTACAGCGGCGCCAGGTAGGTCTCCATGACCGGGTAGTCCGGGCCCCAACCGAGGCGGTACGGACCGGTGAACTTCTTGTCGTCGGCGATCTTGAGGTACGCGCCGAAGTCGTTCACGTCGACCTTGAGCTTGTAGTCGATGCCCAGCGCGCTCTTCCAGCCATCACCGATGGCCTGCAGCCACTCCTCGTGACCGGCGCCACCGTTGGCCCACAGCTCCACGGGACCCGTGATGCCCTCGGACTCGTCGTAGAGAGCCTTCGCGGCGTCGGGGTCGTACTCGCAGAACTCGCAGATGCCCTCGCGAGCACCGTCGAAGTTCGGCGCGACGAAGCCGCTGGCCGGGGAGAGGGCGCCGTCGAAGATGGCGTTGATGATCGACTCACGGTCGATCGCCATGGAGAGCGCCTGACGGAGCTTCTTGTCCTGGAAGCGCTTGTCGTAGGTCGGGAGACCCAGGTAGGTGAAGCTGGAGCTCGGCTCCTTGAGCAGGGTGTCGCCGTAGTTCTGCTCGACCTCGGCCAGCTTGTTCGGCGGGACGGTGTACATCACGTCGAGCTCGCCGCCCTCGAACGCCGCGTACGCGGTGTCGACGTCGTCGAAGATGCGGTAGATGAGGTTGTCAGGCTTGCCCTTGTCCTCGCCCGCGTAGTCCTCGTTGCGGGTGAGCTTGATCTGGACGTTGTTCTCCCACTCGCCGTCGATCTTGTAGGGACCGTTGCCGATGGGGGCCTTGTTGCAGGCGTCCCAGTCGTCGAGGCACTCCTGCGCCACCGGGAAGAACCCGGAGTAGCCGAGCACGGAGACGAAGCCCGAGAAGGGGCTGGACAGCTCGATGGTGAAGGAGGAGTCGTCGACCTTCTTCAGACCGGAGAAGGTGGCGTCCTTCTTGGCGCCCTCCTTCTGCATCTCGTCGAAACCGGCGATGCGGTTCATGAAGTAGGAGTTGTTCTGCGCGTTGTTCACGTTGCCCGCGTAGTTCCAGGCGCGCAGGAAGGAGTCAGCGTCAACGGGCTCGCCGTTGGTGAAGGTGTAGCCATCCTTCAGCGTGACGGTCCAGGTCTTGTTGTCATCGGACTCGATCGACTCGGCGATGTCCATCTCGGGCTCGCCGTCCTGGTTGTACTTCACCAGGCCGCGGTACATCTGGCGGACCACGAAGATCGACGGCTCGTCGTCTGCCGCGGTGGGAACCAGGAAGGCCGGCTCCGAGCTGTAGATGCGCAGATCGCCGCCGGTCGCCGCAGCTGAGTCGCCGTTGTCGTCGTCCGAATCCGATCCCCCACAGGCCGCAGTGAGCATTCCGAGTGCCGCGACTGCTGCCGCGAGCCTCACGCTTGCTGTCCTTCGCATATTGCCTCCATCTGGAACGCCGTTCCCGGCGCACGGTCAGGACGTGTTCGTCCCGGTGGTCACCATGTCACCGAAAGGCAAAAAGAACGAGAGGGTGTTATCGACTTGTGACTGCACCGATGCCGGAGCGACGCGCCGGGCCCTCCCGGGTCCGCCAGGCGCCTTGCGCCGGTCAGGTGGGGGCGAGGTGGTGGTTGATGAGGTGGAGCTCGGCGGTGGTGGCGTGGTGGTAGCGCTGGCCTTGGTGGTTGGTGAGGGGTCGGGTGCCGTGGGGTCCGACGAGGTAGTGGTGGCCGTGGGGGGTGGTCCAGGCGTAGGTCGCGGGGGCGATCTGGCGTGAGTGGAACCCGGCGTGGGTCTTCCACTGGTGGTGGCGTCGGGACAGGGGTGCGCTGTTGTGGGTGCCGGTCTGGGGTGGGTGGCCCGGTGGTGCGCCGTGGCGGTAGGGGGTGGGGTGGTCGTGGTCGAGGCGTCTGCTGCCTCCGGTGGCGTAGGGGAAGGTGTCGCGGGCGCCGACCAGGAGCCGGATGCGTTCCTTCAGGCCTGGGGAGTGTTCGTAGGCGGTGGTGGTGATGGTCTCGGCGAGGTCGATGACGGGTTTGACGGTGAGGTGGGTGTGGGTCAGCCAGCCGGTGAGCTGGGTGGCCAGGACGGGGCCGTGGCCCTCGACGCGGGCCACCCCGGTCTCGGGGTGGGTCAGGGTGTGGTCGGTGAGGTGGAGGTAGAGCACCGCGGCGGGGCGCAGCCGGGTGGGGTCGATGCTGCGTAGCGCGGTGAGCAGGTCGGCGGGGAACGCCAACGCCCGGCTCAGCACGGGGCCGTCCTGAGGGTCGGCAGCGTCCTGGGGGTCGGTGGGTTCGGCGGGGTCCTGGGGGTCGGTGGGCTCGGTGGGTTGGTCTGGTTGGTCTGGTTGGTCGGGGGTGGTGTGTTCCAGGAGGAGCTGGAGCAGCTCCGCAGGACGGGCCAGCCATCCCAGGGCCTCGGCCCGGAGCTCGTCCCGGCTGGGCCGCGGCGCAGCCCCAGCTGTCCCTGTCTGGGCGGCTGCCTGGTCGGCTGAATGGTTGGCTGTCTGGGCGTGCTGGGTGGCCAGGATCTCTGCGACCCGTGCCACCATCGCCTCCACGTAGACCGCGTCTCCGGCCTCGACCCGGGCCACCAGGTGCCGCAGGCCGTGCTCATCGGTACGCGAAAGGGAGACGAACCGGCGCCGCCGCTGCTCCTCGACCCGGGCCGCGTGCCCGGCCGGGTCGGCCGCGATGACCGCAGCCTCGGCGACCTCCAGCACCCGCGCGGGCGCCTCCCCGCCGATGCACGCCGCGACCGCGGCATCGACCACGCCGACCTCGACCAGCCCCAACCGCCGCGACAACGACGCCACCCGCCGCGCCAGCCACGGCTCGCACCCCAACCCCAGCACCACCGCCCAGGTCCGCGGCAACCGCCACTGCAGATCCAGCACATCAGCCATCGCCGAGCGCACCGAGAGCCCGTGCACCCGACGTACCACCGCCAGCTCTCCCAGGCACAGGTCCCGCACCCGCGGCGTGCCCTCACCACCGATGTCGACCAACCGGTCCCACCCCGACGCCCCGGGGTCATCACGCGGGTCACTGCCGTGCAGCAGCGCCCACTGGGCCACCAGCCGCAGGTCCTCCACCTCCACCGACCGCCGCGCCACCAACGCACACTCAGCCCGCTCCAACACCCCCGCAGCATCCAGCTCGTCGAGAGGGAACACATCTCCCTCGATCGACCCGCAGGCACTCGGCAACGTCATGGACCCAAGCATAATCGAACAGGTGTTCGAGCGACATCGCCCAGACTGGGGATCCGATGTGTCATGTGGCAGGACAGACCTGCGCGGCTGTCAGGTCACATGGGGCGTTTCGCGCCGCTTTCGCCGGAACCCGCCACGCCGCGGGCCCGATCGGGCCAGCCTCGAAGCATGAACGGGAACCTCAGCGACGACCAGCTGGAGTCTTGGTGCCGCAACGCGGCGTACGCCGTGGCGGCAGGCTTCACCACCTTCACCCTCGCCATGTGGGGACGCACCGGCGAGGTGGACCCGGCCTTCCTGGTCGCCGCCGTGCTGCTGTGGACCGTGCTGCTCGTGGTCGGCGACCCGCCCTCCCACGAGCCCTCCTGAGGCTGTCGCGGACCGCGCCGGACATGCAACCTCTGCTCCCCCACCCGCGTCTGGGGATGCGCAACCATGAGTGGAGGTGGACGGTGGTCAGCACCCTGGTCAGCTCGGGAGGAACGGTGGGCCGTGGCGCACGCGAAGCTGCCCGGGACGCGGACTTCTCGGCGTACATGGCTGCCCGGCAGCCGTCACTGCTGCGCACGGCGTACCTGCTGACGGGCGAGCGGGCCCAAGCCGAGGACCTCGTCCAGACCGCCTTCGCCAAGCTCTACCTGTCGTGGGACCGGATCCGGGACCGGGAGTCCCTCGACGGCTACGTGCGTCGGATCCTCGTGAACGAGCACAACTCCCTGTGGCGCCGTCCCTGGCGGCGCTCGGAGCGCCCCAGCGAGACCCTGCCGGACTCCCCCGTGGTCGAGCAGTACGACGATGGGCACGGCGCCGCCGTATGGTCCTTCGTGCAGACACTTCCCCCAAGCAACGCGCCGTCATCGTGCTCCGCTACTACGAGGACCTGTCCGAGGCCGAGATCGCCACCGTGCTGGGCATCAGCTCCGGGACCGTCAAGTCACAGGCGAGCCGGGCGCTGGCAGGCCTGCGGCAGCGGGCGCCGCGGTCCCTGGACCCTCGCGAGGACGAGGAGCAGTCATGACCGACCTCGAGCACGACCTGTCCACCTCGCTCCACGACCGGGCCGAGGCAGTGCCGGCCGCTCCGCTCACCTTCGACGGGGTTCGCGGCCGTGCCCGGCGGATCCGCCGGAAGCGCCAGGGGCTGGTGGCCGCCGGGCTCGCCGCGGTCGTGGCGGTCGTGGTGCCAACGGCGCTCCTGTTCGCCCCGCGCAGCAGCGACGACGCACCCTCCCCGGCGACTCCCCCCACCGGGCAGGTCATCCCCGACCACGCGCTCGCCGGCAACCAGACGCTCGACGTCACGGGGCTGCCGTTGGGAACCCGTCCGCTGGTCGGCTACCTCGACCTCACCGGAGACCGCCCGGTGGCCGTCTCCGCGGACGGCGACGAGGTGGCCCTGACCACCGATGGCCGGCCCCTGTCGTGGACCCGGCTCGGCGACGGGAGGTACGTGGTGGAGACCACGGAGCAGGGCGCCATCTCGGTCGAGGTGCTGGCCGCCACCGGGGCCCTGGAGGGCAGCTACCCGGCCACCGGGTCACTGGTCGTCGACCAGGACCACCGACAGGTGGCCTGGCCCGAGGGCCCCGCGGTGATGGTCCTGCAGTCCGGCGCCGAGCGGCCCCGACCCCTGGGCTCCGTGGCGGACGGGCAGGAGATCCGGCTGGTGGACCTGACCGGGTCGGACTGCTTCGCCGAGCTGGTGCCGGGCGCGCCGAGCGGGGGATGCACGGCCTTCGGCACGGTCACTCGGCCGGACGGGGCGAGCGAGGGCTGGCTGGTGGGGACCGGCGGCGACGACGCCGCCAGCAGCGAGGGCCACTTCCGCAGCCTGGCGGACTGGGTGGACGCCGGCGACCCGCAGGAGACCAGCTGGGTGAGCTACCAGGCCGGCATCCGGGAGGTCCGCGAGGACCTGAGCACCTGCTCCGGCATCTTCGGCGTCGACGAGCGGTCCCGCCGGAGCCGCTGGCTCATCGAGACCTGCGAGCACCGCTTCGACTCCTTCTCCCCCGACCACGGATCGTTGCTGGCCTGGGAGTCCTACGGCGACGGCGTCGGCCACTACGAGATCGCGATGTACGACATGGAGACCCGGTCGCTGCGCTGGAGCCGCTCGGCCACCGGGCCGGGCATGGCGCACGTGAGCTCCGCCGCCTGGGAGGACGACGACCACGTGCTGGCACCGGCGTACCAGGACGGGCAGTGGCTGCTGGTCCGCTTCGGACCCGACGGCGCGATGGAGCGCGTCACGGAACCGGCCCCGGCGAGGACGTGGAGCCCGCGTACCTGCCGGAGACCCAGCACTGACGGTCAAGGACGAGACAGCTGCCAGCGCACCAGACCGCTCAGCAGGTCGACCGCGACGATGAGGACCAGCACCATCAGGATGTAGGTCATCATCTCGTCGAACCGGAAGAGCGACATGGCCTGGTTGATCGAGAACCCGATGCCTCCGGCCCCGACGAGCCCCAGCACCAGCGACGAGCGCACGTTGACGTCGAACCGGTACAGGAGCAGGCCCATCAGCTGCGGGACCACGGTCGGGAACACCGCGTGGGAGGCGATCTGCAGGTTCGACGCCCCAGCGGAGCGCAGCGCCTGGACCGGACCGTCGTCGGCCTCCTCCATCGCCTCGGCCCACAGCTTCGACATCACGCCGCTGTTGTGGCAGATGATCGCCAGCACGCCCGCGAACGGGCCGAGCCCCACCGCGGTGACGAAGACCAACGCGAACACGATGTCGGGGACCGCCCGGAAGAACGACATCAGGACGCGGGCCAGGCCGTAGACCAGCCACAGCCGCGAGGTCGTGCGCGATCCCAGGATCGCCAGCGCCAGGGAGAACGGAACCGAGAGGGTCGTGCCGAGGAGGCCGATCGCCAGGGTGGTGCCACAGCCCTTGAACCCCTGACTCACCACGTCTGCGCTCAGGTCCGGGGGGAGCGCGGAGCCGATGAAGTCGGCCATCCCCGCCCAGCCGCGCACGAGCGCGTCGAGCGCAAAGTCGGTCTGCCGCCAGGCGACGACGTGCGCCACGACCAGGACCGCCAGGACCGCGATCGTCCACGCAAGCGCAACCGACCTTCGCTGGCTGGGGGGCACCGGTAGTCGGGCGCTAGAGACCCCCACACTCCTCACAGCAGACTCGCCGCGAGGTCTGGCTCGTAGAGCTCCGCCACCAGACTGTCGTCAAGGTGCTGGGGCGAGGAGGTGAACGCGATCCGGCCCTGTCGCAGACCGACTACGCGGTCGGCGTGTCGCCGAGCCAGGTCTGGCTGGTGCAGGACTGCCGCGACGGCCATCCCCTCATCGGCCAGGGAGCGGAGCAGACGCATCACCTGCTCTGCCGCTGCCGGGTCGAGCGCGGAGACCGGCTCGTCGGCGAGCAGCACCCGCGCGCGCTGACACAGCGCACGCGCGACCGCCACCCGCTGCTGCTGGCCGCCAGACAGGCGACCCGCGCGCGTGTGCGGCCGATCAGCGAGTCCCACCCGCTCCAGACAGGCCATCGCCTCCTCCCGGATCTCGGACGGAATCGCCCACGGCGACCAGGAGCGGCTGAGCGGTATCCGAGCAAGCGCCCCGGCACACACGTTGTCGAGCACGGTGCGACGCGGCACCAGGTGGATTCGCTGGAACACCATCGCGACCGCGCGCACCGGGCGGCCCGGTAGGACGACCTGGTCGCCGACGGTGATGGTCCCGGCCGACGGCTCGGTGAGCCCGACGACGCACCGCAGGGCCGTCGACTTCCCCGAGCCGTTCGCGCCGAGCAGCGTCACCAGCTCCCCGCTTCGCACGTCTAGGTCGAAGCCGGACAGGACGGTCGTGGCGCCGTACGACTTGTCGAGCCCACGGATCGACAGGTTCAGTCCTGCCCGAGGCACCATGGTGTCGATCTCGGTCACAGGTCGTCCTCGGTCAGGCCGAGCGTCTCGGCCAGGTCCACGACCGGCTGGTAGGTCTTCTCGTCGACCTCGACCATCGGGTTCTCACCGGGGGTGAAGTCCAGGTACTCGCCGATGGGCGCCACCGTCTCCGGGTCCAGGTTGAGCAGCGCCTCCTGCACCGCCGCACGGAACTCCTCGCTGGTGTGCGGCGCGACCGTGATCGGGTCGTTGGCGATCGGCTCGGACTCCCAGATCTGGACGAAGTCCGCCGGGTCGAACATGCCTTCGGCCTCCGCGGCCGCCAGTGTCTGGGAGTTGATCTCCGCAGCCTCGACCTTGCCGTGAGTCAGGGCCAGGAGCGCCTCGGTGTGCCCCCCGGCGTAGTCCACCGTCACCTCGCCATCCACGCCGGCGTCGATCAGCGCCTTGCGGGGCACGGCATCCCCGGAGGTGGAGCCCGGCTCGGAGAGCGCCAACGTGTGGCCCGCGAGACCCTCGATGTCGGTGATCTCGGAGCCCTTCGGGACCCAGAGTCCACCGGTGTAGGAGGAGAGCGAACCGTCCTCGGCTGCGAACGACACCACAGGGATCGCACCGGCCTGCTCGTGGGCGAACACGTAGCCCAGGGGCCCGAACTGACCGATCTCCAGCTGCTCGTTCTTCATGGCGAGGATCTCGGCGACGTAGCTGTCGGCGACGCTGAGCTCGACGGGACAGTCGAGCTTCTCCTCGAGCGCCTTGCCGAGCTCCTCATAGATCGGGATCAGCGTGGCGGGGTCCTCGTAGGGCTCGATGCCGAAGCGCACCTTGCCACCGGGGCAGATGTCGGCGGCGGCGGCCTCGGCGTCGTCGCCCCCGCCGCAGGCGGTGAGCCCCAACGTGAGTGCGGCGAGACCAGCGACGAGGGCGAGCTTGCGGGACTGGAACATGACTTCTCCTTGGAATAGGGCGAGAGGGTGACGTGGGCAGGTCAGAACAGCTGGTCGATCACGGCCTGGGCGAGACCGAACGCGGTGGTCATGCCGATGCCCGAGGTGACCGACACGACCCGGACGCCGGGTTCCGGCGAGGCAGTGACGAAATCGGTGCTCGGCGAGTGCGCGTAGACGCCGCGCCAACGGCGGAGCACGGCGAGCTCGGCACCGAACAGCCGGCCGGCCTCGCGCAGCACGAGCGCGCTCACCGCCTCGTCCTCGAAGGGGGTCGACGTGCGCTCGTAGTGATGGGTGTCGCCGAGCACGATCGCGCCGTCCGGACGCTGCGTCAGCATCAGGTTCATCTCGACGTCGAGCAGCTCCGGCGTGCGCTCGACCAGCTCGGCCCGGACCGCAGCTGCGGAAGGACAGGAGGCGAGGCCGCCGTACCGCAGCATCGCGGTGCCGGTGAGCACCGCCGGGTCGATCCGGACACCGCCCGGCGGCGCGACCTCGAACATGTGCAGGCGGCACCGACGCACCTCGTGCTCGGCGGCGACCGCGGGGAACAGCCGGTCGAGATCATGGCCGGTGGCATGCACGATCCGGGACGCCCGCAGGTCACCCTGCGACGTGCGGACGAGCCCTGGCTCGATGGCTCCGACGTGAGTCCCCCAGCGGATGTCCACGCCCTCCTTCTCGAGCCAGCGCGTGAGGGCAGGGACCGCGACACGTGGGTCCACCCGCAGGTCGAGGCGCAGATGCGCACCGCCGAGGACGCCGGTGGCGAGGCCCGGGACCACGGACCCGACCCCGGAGGCGTCCAGCAGGCGGACCTGGTCCTCACCGCGTTCGGCCGCGAACTCCTCCAGCACGGCGAGCTCGGCCGCACTGCGGGCCACCACCACCGTCCCGCACTCGGTCACCGGGAAGCTCGCCTTCTCCCCGAGCCGCAGCCAGTGGTCGCGAGCCTCCCATGCGTACTCCAGCGCGGTCCCGGTCTGAGCCGTCGTGCAGACGTGGCCGAAGTTGCGCAGGGAGGCGCCGACCGCGCGCTGGTCCCGCTCGAGCACGGTGACGCGGAGGCCGCGTTCGGTGGCGGCGACGGCGTGGGCGAGCCCGACGATGCCGGCGCCGACGACGGCCAGGTCGGTGGGAGCGGAGATGGTCATGACGGCAACGCTGACCGGACGAGCCAGCCCTCGTCAATGAGGTACACCGACCTGTATGAACAAGTTCACCAGGGGTTTCCTTTGCAATCCCCGCCGTTTGGCTAGCGTCCATCACACTCGTGCCGCCACTTGTCTGTTCAAGATGTACGGTCGGGTGACATCGAGCCGAGCACGAGGAGAACGCCGGATGCCCACCCCGCTGCACTCACAGGTCGCGGCCCAGCTGCGCGATCTGATCCTCACCAGCGAGCTGCCCCCGGGGACCTCGCTCCCGTCCGAGGCAAGGCTGGGCGAGCAGTTCGGCGCCTCTCGCGGCACGATCCGCAGCGCCCTGGCAGCCCTGCGGCACGAGGGTCTGATCGGCGGTGGCCAGGGCCGTCCGCCGGTGGTCCGCGACACCGCTGTCGGCCAGCCGTTCGAGAACCTGCTCTCGTTCACCGCGTGGGCCCACCAGGTCGGGCGGACCCCCGGCCAGCGGACGCTCGAGATCGCCCGGCGAGGGGCATCCGCGGTGGCGGCCAGCGCGCTCGACGTCCCCGACGGCACCCCGGTGATCGAGGTCCTTCGACTCCGCCTCCTCGACGGCGAGCCGGCGATGCTCGAGCGCGCCACCTTCGTCGAGGCCGTCGGCCGACTGCTGTTCGACTTCGATCCCGACCAGGGCTCCATCTACGCGCACCTGGCCACACACGGTGTCGACCTCTACTCGGCCAGACACACGATGGACGCCGTCGCCGCCGACGAGATCGACGCCGACCAGCTCGAGGTCGAGGTCGGGGCGCCGCTGCTGCGCGAACGACGACGGACCACGTCCTCCGACGGCACCCCGCTGGAGTACGGCGACGACCGCTACCGGCCCGACCGGGTCACCTTCACCATCGACAACGCCCGCCCGGCATCGACCGGGGTGAACCACGACCTTCGAATCATCAAGGAGACCTCATGACCACGCCTGCGCTCGACCTCGTCGCCCTCGACATGGCCGGCACCACCGTCGACGAGGGGGGCCTGGTCTACGAAGTGCTCGCGGCGACCGTCGCCGATGCCGTCGGTGAGGCGGTGCCGGGGCCGCTGCTCGCCTCGTGGAAGGGAACCTCCAAGAGCGAGGCCATCGCCGGGCTGCTGGCCGACCTGGGCGCCGATGCCTCCGAGGGACACGTCCGCGTGGTGCACGACGCCTTCACCGAGCGGCTGATCGCGACCTACCGGGCCACGCCGCCGACTCCGTTCGCCGGGATCGTGGAGATGTTCGAGGTCCTGCGCGAGACCGGGGTCAAGGTCTGTCTCCAGACCGGCTACACGGCCGAGATCGCCGCGTCGATCCTCGATGGCCTGGACTGGCCGACCAGCGGGGACTCCGCGCTGATCGACGCCGTCGTCACATCCGACCTGGTCCCGACGTCCAGGCCTGCGCCCTACCTCGTCTTCAGGTGCCTGGAGGCGACCGGCGTCACCGACATCCGGAGGGTCCTGGTCGCAGGTGACACACCCAATGACCTGCTTGCAGGCACCAACGCGGGTGCCGGCTACGTGCTCGGCGTCGGCACCGGTTCGTTCTCGCTCGACCAGCTGGCCGAGCACCCGCACACCCACCTGCTCCACTCGGCGGCGGAGCTCACGACCCTGGCATGAGCCTTGCCTCCGGTCCGTGCGCGGCCGCTGAGGATTGTCCACATAGGTCCGGCGATCGCGTGCCCCACTCTGCCCGGGAACGGGACAACACCTTCGTAAACGGCAGTAGAACTTGTGCATACAAGTTGTTCGGAACCGTTGACCACCCGCCGCCCGCAGAGCAGGTTCACCGGTGGCGCGACCGCCTGGTCGGGCCACTCGAACCCGCATGGAGGCAAGCACATGAAACTCAATCCACGGCTCCGGGCCACAGGCGCGGCGGTCGCCACGGCTGCGGTCCTGCCCCTCGTCGTCGCGGGAGTCAGCGCTCCCGCGACGGGCGCGGAAAACGAGGGACTGCCTGGGGGCGTCCTCGTCGAGAAGTCCCTCGTCATCGGCGTCGACGGCGCGATGTTCAACAAGTGGGACGCGCTCGACCTCCCCACGTTCGAGGGCCTGGTGGCCCAGGGCACCTCATCGACCTTCAACCTGTACGCCGAGCCGTTGGCGCCCACCGTCTCCGGTCCCGCTTGGACGTCGATCGCGACCGGCGTCTGGCCCGACAAGCACAAGGTGGTCGACAACGCCTTCGCCGAGCGCGACGCGGCGGGCTTCCCCGACTACCTGACCAGGCTCGAGGCGGCGAACCCCGCGATCTCGACCCTCGTCGTCGGCACCTGGGGGCCGGTCCCCCAGCAGATCTTCACCGGTGCCGACGTGCGGATCTCGGGTGCCGACGACGCCGGCACGACCGAACAGGCCAGCGACTACCTGGCCCACGGCAACCCCGACGCGACGTTCGTCCACCTCGACGAGGTCGACGGGGCGGGCCACTCCTTCGGCAACGCCAGCCCTCAGTACGCCACGCAGCTGGCCGAGGTCGACCAGCAGATCCGGACCCTCCTCGATGCGGTGGAGGGCCGTGCGAGCTACGCCCAGGAGCGCTGGCAAGTGATCCTGACCGCCGATCACGGCCACACCAGCACCGGTGGTCACGGTGGCAGCTCCCGGGACGAGCGCAGCTCGTTCGTCATCGCGACCGGTCCCGGCACGGAGCCGGGGGTCCGGCGCCACGACGTCAAGCTGGTCGACATCGCACCGACCGTCCTCGACCACCTCGGCGTCGAGGTCGACCCCGAATGGCGCCTGGACGGTCGGCCGCTGCCCGCGCTGGAGCCGGACGCGTTCGACGCGCTGCGGCCTGCGCTGCGGACCCAGGTCGACGAGACCCGCCCCGGCGCCGACACACTGGGCTGGACCCACGAGGCTCCAGCTGGCTGGTCGATCGACAACTCCGCGATGCCCGAAGGCGGCGTCACCGAGCTGCGGGGCTGGACCTTCGTCACCGACGACTTCTGGACGAACATCGAGCTGAATCAGAAGCGCGAGACGTCGGTGCGCAACCGCGACGTGTTCGCCGTCGCGGACTCCGACGAGTGGGACGACAAGGCGCACGCACCCGGTGCCTTCGACTCCACGCTGGTCAGCCCGGCGTACCCGATCGAGGGCGGGGGCAAGGTCAAGCTGTCGTACGCGACGAACTACCAGTGGGACGGCAGCACCCAGCGCGGCGAGATCTACGCGGTCTGGGACGGCGGGGAGCCCCAGCTGGTCAAGACCTACGGCGACAGTGCCGCGAGCAACACCAACGCCAACGAGATCGTCGACATCGCGGTTCCCCGCGGCGCCTCCGAGCTGCGGCTGCGCTTCCGCTACTACGGCACCAACAGCTACTTCTGGACGATCGACCAGATCGACGTGGCCCAGCTGCCCGAGTCGGAGCTGGCGGTGTCCGCCATCGACACCTCCGTCACCTCCCTGGACGTGCCGGGACCGGCCACCCCGTGGCAGGTCGACGCCGCGGTGTCGGTCACCACGACCGCCGGCGCGCCCGTCAAGGGCGCGACCGTCTCCGCGCGTCTGCGGTTCGACGGTCGGACCACCCCGCTCGAGCAGGTCACGGACGCGGCCGGCGTGGCCAGGTTCCGCGCCTACGCCCAGTACGCGGACCAGGCGACCTTCGAAGTCGTCGACGTCAGTCAGGGGGACCTGGAGTACTTCGGGGAGAAGGACGCGGTCAGCTCCGTCACCGTCGCACGTCCGACCAAGCTGGGCACCCTCACCGCCGCGCCGCCGACGATCGTGGGTCGGCCACACCCCCGTGAGCTTCTCGTGGCCGTCCCGGGCAGGTGGTCGCCAACCGGGGTCGAACTCCACTATCAGTGGTACGCCGGTCGACGGGCGCTGGCCGGCGCGACCAGCCAGGTGCTGGAGCTGACCAAGCGGCACCGCGGTGAGCGGATCCGGGTCGAGGTGACGGGCACCAAGCCCGGCTTCGCGACGTTGACCCGGGCCTCGAAGTCCACCTCAGTGGTGCGCTGAGGCGCCGGCCGGGGCGGGGTCAGCCCAAGTCGCGCAGGGCGGAACGCGCGGCGTTCCAGCCGCACATGCCGTGCGCCCCCGCTCCGGGCGGCGTAGCCGCCGAGCAGAGATAGACCCCCGGCACTCCGAGCCGGTAGGGGTCCAGCGCCAGGCGCGGGCGGAAGACCAGCTGCCACGGGTCGTTGGCGCCGGTGACCACGTCACCCCCGACGTAGTTGGGGTTGTGCTGCTCCATCTGCACCGCGGAGCGCACGTGCCGGGCCAGCACCCGGTCACGAAACCCGGGCGCGAACCGCTCGATCTGCGCCTCGATCGCCGCCGTCGCGTCCCCGGTCCACCCGGCCGGCACGTGGGCATACGCATACACGGGTACGACGTCCCCGACGGCGCGGGCGGGGTCGGCGAGGAACTGCTGCCCGACCAGCACGAAGGGCCGCTCCGGCATCCGGCCCAGGTGCACCTCGCGCTCCGCGGCGGCGATCTCCTCGAGGGTGCCGCCGAGGTGGACGGTGCCGGCGAGGCGGGACTCCCGGTGCGTCCACGGCACCCCTTCGTCCACCGCCAGCTCGACCTTGAAGACACCGGGGCCGTGCCGGTAGCGGGTCAGCGCCCGGGAGATCCTGCGTGGCATGGCGTCCCCGACGATGCGGGCCGCGGCGGCCGGGGCGACGTCGAGCAGCACCACGTCGGCGGCGCCGAGCTCGGCCAGGGAGGTGACCTCCACCCCGGTGCGCACGGTGCCGCCCAGCGAGCCGAGCAGCGAGGTCATCGCGGCCGCGATGGCACCCGAACCGCCTTCCGCGACCGGCCAGCCGTGGCGGTGGGCGGCGGTGCCGAGCGCGATCCCGATCGCCGCGGAGACCGGGCTGCCGAAGGGACGCAGGGCGTGCGCGGCGACTCCGGCGAAGAGTGCCCGGGCCTCCTCGCCCTGCCAGCGCCTGGCCAGCACGGCGGTCGGCAGCACCGACAGCGCACCGAACCTCATCAGCGGCACCGGGTGCCTCGGCACGTGCAGCATCGGCCGCAGGAAGTCCTCGGCGATGTCGTCGAAGCGATCCGTCAGGGGGCCGAAGACCTGCTCCCAGCCCCTGCCGTCGACGCCCAGGCCGTCAGCCGTCTCGGAGACCGAGCGCCGGGCGGCGGCACCGCGGCCACCGTCGAGCGGGTGTGAGTACTGCACCTCGGGCCAGCGCCAGGTCAGGCCGTGCGCGCCGAGGTCGAAGCGCCGGGCGAGCGGGGTGTCCACGGCAAGAGGGTGGAAGCCCGAGCACTCGTCGTGCAGCAGCCCGGGCAGCGTCAGCTCACTGCTGCGGGTGCCGCCGCCGACGGTGTCGGCAGCCTCGAGCACCTCCACCTCGAGTCCCTCGGCGGCCAGGGTGAGAGCGGCAGCGAGCCCGTTGGGCCCGCTGCCGACCACGACCGCACGGTTGCTGCGCCGGTGCCCGCGGGAAGTCACGTCGCTGACCCTCCCACGCCCGGCCTCAGTCCAGCGGCAGCAGCACCGCACCCGCGTGCGCCGGCAGCTCGACGCCACCGGGCACGACCGTCGCGCCCGCCGGAGTCGCCCAGCGCAGCGTGTGGTCCTCGCCCAGGTCGACCGTCTGGGCCTCGTCGGCGAGGTTGACCACCACCGCGACCCGGCCCCGGCGCATCACGAACCAGCGCGCCTCCTCGTCGTAGGAGCAGACGGTGCTGCGCATGTCCGGGTCGGTGATCTCGAGCAGCTCCCGGCGCAACCCCGCCAGCTCCCGGTAGACCGCCAGCAGCCGGGCGTGACGCCCCTGTGCCTGCTCGTCCCAGTCCAGCTTGGAGGAGGTGAACGTCTGCGGGTCCTGGGGGTCCGGGACGGTGCTCGGGTCCCAGTCCATCCGCACGAACTCCTCGAGCCGGCCCTCGCTGACGATCCGGCCGAGCTCGGTCTCCGGGTGGGAGGTGAAGAAGACGAACGGCGTCGAGGCCGCCCACTCCTCCCCCTGGAAGAGCATCGGGGTGAACGGACCGGTCAACGTGAGCAACGCCGCCACGGCCAGCTGGTCCTCGTCCAGGTGGGCCGTGAGCCGGTCGCCCGCCGCACGGTTCCCGATCTGGTCGTGGTTCTGGTTGGCCACCACCAGCCGCCACGCGGGCATCGTCGCGGTGTCGATCGGCTTGCCGTGCTCGCGGTCCCGGAACGAGGAGAACGTGCCGTCGTGGAAGAACCCGCGCTCGCAGACCTTCGCCAGTGCCGCGAGCGGCTCGAAGTCGGCGTAGTAGCCGGTCGTCTCACCGGTCAGCGCCACGTGCACCGCGTGGTGGAAGTCGTCGCTCCACTGCGCGTCCAGCCCGTAGCCGCCACCCTCGCGGGGAGTGATCAGCGTGGGGTCGTTGAGGTCGGACTCCGCGATCAGCGTCAGCGGTCGGCGCTGGTGCGCCGAGAGCCGGGCCGCCAGCACCGCCATCTCCTCCAGCAGGTGGGTCTGGGAGGTGTCCTGCAGGGCGTGCACGGCGTCGAGCCGCAGCCCGTCGACGTGGTAGTCGGTGAACCACATCGCCAGGTTGTCCAGGATGTAGGCCCGCACCTCGTCGCTGCCCTCACGGTCCAGGTTGACCAGGTCGCCCCAGGTGTTGCGCCCCTCGGTCAGGTACGGCGCGAACTGCGGCAGGTAGTTCCCCGAGGGCCCGAGGTGGTTGTAGACCACGTCCTGGATGACGCCGATGCCGGCCGCGTGGCAGGCGTCGACGAACCGCTGGTAGGCCGCGGGACCGCCGTACGCCTCGTGGACGGTGAACCAGGCGACACCGTCGTACCCCCAGTTGTGGACGCCGTTGAAGCCGTTGACCGGGAGCAGCTCGACGAAGTCGACGCCGATCTCCTTCAGGTGCGGCAGCCGGGTGGTGGCCGCGTCCAGGGTGCCCTCGGGCGTGAAGGTGCCCAGGTGCAGCTCGTAGATGACCGAGCCGGCGAGCTGCCGACCCGTCCACCCCGCGTCGTCCCAGCGGTACGTCGTGGGGTCGAAGGTGCGCGAGAGCGCGTGCACCCCGTGCGGCAGCCGCCGCGACCTCGGGTCGGGCAGCACCTGGTCGGCGCCGTCGATCCGGTAGCCGTAGTCGGTCTCGCCCAGCGGCTCGGGTCCGACCGGGGCCCACCAGTCGTCCTCGCCCCGCTCCATCGGCACGGTCCGGGTGTGCTCGGCGTTGCCGGCATCGCCGAGCGCGACCACCAGCTCCAGGGTCTCGGCGCGCGGGGCCCAGACGTCGAAGCGTCCGCGACCCTGCTCGCCCTCGGGCACCAGCAGCGCGACCGGGTAGTCGGCCAGCAGGTGGGCCACCTCGACCTGCCCGTCGCTGTCGGGGCGGACCCGGCGGCCGGTGAGCAGGTCGCGCCACTGACCCGGCGGCACCGCGAGCGTGGTCTCGCCCCAGCCACCGCGCCGCACCAGGCCCACCGGGAGCCGGGTGGCCACGGTGATCGCGCCGCCACCCTCGGTGCCACCCTCGCTGCCTCGGTCGAAGGCGAGCACGTGGTCCTCCGCGGGGCCGCTCGCGGTCAGCGCGGTGTAGCCGTCGAACCACTCCGGGTGGTCCCGCCTGGCGGTGAGCGCCAGGTGGGTGAGCAGCAGCTTGACCGCACCGTCGTCGTCCGCGTGGGCCCGGACGTGGGGCCGCACCCCGGCACGCAGCTCCTTGAGCCGGGCGATCCGCTCCTCGAAGTCCACGGGGCGACGGTTGTCGGGGTCGACCAGGCTCTGCTCCCACAGCTCGCTGCCCTGGTAGACGTCGGGCGCGCCGGGGATGGTCAGCCCGATCAGCTTGGCGCTCAGCGAGTTGATCCAGCCGGCGGCCGCGACCGCCTCGAGCAGCTCGGAGAGGACCTGGCGGACCTGCTCGTCGTCGAAGGCGGCGTCGACGCAGGCGTGCACGGCCGCCTCGAACTCGGCCTCCGGGGCGGTCCAGGTGGTGTTGTCCCCGGCCTCCCGCATCGCCTTCTCGGCGTAGCCGTGCAGCCGGGCGCGGTAGGTGTCCTCGACGGAGCCTTCGACCATCGCTGGCCAGGCGCCGAGCACCGCCTGCCACAGCAGGCTGGCGAAGCCGGCGTCCGGCACCGGGACCAGCTCGAGCAGCCGGGTCAGGGCGGCGTCCCAGACCTCGGGGATCTCGGCGAGCACGCTGATCCGGGCGCGGACGTCCTCACCGCGCTTGGTGTCGTGGGTGGAGGCGGCCGTCATCGCGTGCGGCCAGTGCTCGGCGCGCATCGCCATCGCCTCGTGGAACGACGACGGCGCGAGCGCGAACACGCTCGGGTCGCCGCCCACCTCGTTGAGCGAGGTCAGCCGCGACCAGCGGTAGAAGGCGCAGTCCTCCACGCCCTTGGCCATCACCATGCCGCTGGTCTGCTGGAACCGCTTGGTCGG
This sequence comes from Nocardioides houyundeii, assembly GCF_002865585.1. Lineage (NCBI taxonomy): Bacteria > Bacillati > Actinomycetota > Actinomycetes > Propionibacteriales > Nocardioidaceae > Nocardioides > Nocardioides houyundeii. The sequence goes on from NZ_CP025581.1 coordinate 3,367,375, forward strand.
GTCGGCGGCACCGTCGGAGAGCACCGGGGTGAGCACGTCCAGCACCTCGGCCAGGTCGGGCCGGTGCGTCCGGGCACCGGCCAGGGCGTGGTCCAGGTGCTCGTGTCCCTCGGGGAGGTAGGAGCGGTAGACGGGGAAACAGGCGATGACCTCGGCGATCGCGTCCTCGACCCGGTCCAGCGCCGGGGCGGCGTGGCCCTGGGTGGTCAGCACGTGCACCGCCTCGCGGCTGATCCGCGCGACCTCGGACCCCAGGATGCCGTCGGCGACCTCGCGCTTGGTGCCGTGGATCAGCGCCGGCCAGTCCACGGCCTGGCCCCGCAGGCGGGTCTCCAGCGCGTCCAGCGGGGCTTCTCCGGCCGGGTCCACCAGCACCCGGTCGACGAGTGCCATCGCGTCGTAGCCGGTGGTGCCGGCGGTCGCCCAGGAGCGCGGCAGCTCCTCACCGGGCTCGGTGATCTTCTCCACCAGCACGTAGGCGCCGCCGGTGAGCTCGGCCAGGTCGTCGAGGTACTTCGCCGGGTCGCGCAGGCCGTCCGGGTGGTCCACGCGCAGACCATCGACCAGTCCCTCGTCGAACCAGCGCCTGATCTCGGCGTGGCTCCGCTCGAACCACTCCGGCTCCTCGACCCGGATCGCGGCGAGGGTGTTGACGGCGAAGAAGCGGCGGTAGTTGAGCTCGGCGTCGGCCCGCTTCCAGTGCACCAGCTCGTAGTGCTGGCGGGAGTGGACGTCGTTCGCGTCCTCGCCCTCCAGGCCGGTGTCGTGGGCGGTTCCGGGCGCCAGCGGGAACCGCTGGTCGTGGTAGTGCAGCTCGCCGCCCAGGACGCGCAGGTTCTCGATCCGGGTCTCGCCCGCCTCGGTCTCGGTGAGGTCGTCGTCGCCGATGACGGGGATCCGCAGCCGGCCCCCGCCGGCGTCCCAGTCGATGTCGAAGGCCCCGGCGTACGGCGACTCCGGGCCGTGGGTGAGCACGTGCCACCACCACTCGTTCTCCCACGGGCGGGCCACCCCCACGTGGTTGGGCACGATGTCGACGAGCACGCCCATGCCCAGGCGCCGGGCCTCGGCGGAGAGGGCGCTCAGGCCCGAGGCGCGACCCCGCGAGGGGTCGATCGCCCGGTGGTCGGCCACGTCGTACCCGTGGTTGCTGCCGGACTCCGAGGCCAGCAGCGGCGACAGGTAGACCCAGTCGACCCCGAGCTCGTGGAGGTAGGCCAGGGTCCGGGCGGCCTGCAGGAGGTCGAACTCCTCGGTGATCTGCAGCCGGTAGGTGCTCGTCGGCACCCGGGGCGAGCCGGCCATCACGGACGCAGTCCCGTGCGCGAGGGGACGAGGCCGCGGCGGCGGGGTCCGCCAGCGCGACCAGGGACGCCGCGACCGAGGTCTCCGGCTCGGTCTCCGGCTCGGAGTACTCGCACAGCACCACGAGGCTGCGCCCCTCGACCGTCAGCGTGGACTCGGGCCACAGCTCCTCGTTGTCGATCCGAGCGGCGGCGGTGTCCACGACCACCTCCCAGCCGGCGGCGTACTCCTCGCTGGGCAGGGTCACCTCGATCTCCTCGGCCCCCGCGTTGAAGTAGAGCAGGAAGTGGTCGTCGACCACCGGGTTGCCGGTGGCGTCCATGCCTGCGATCCCGTGGCCGTTGAGGTACATGCCGATCGCCTTGGCACCCTCCGCGGTCCAGTCGCCCTCGGCCATCGGCTCGCCGTTGGGGTGGAGCCAGATGATGTCGTTGAGCCGTTCCCCGTCGCCGGTGCGCACGGTGTTGCCGGTGAAGAACCTCTTGCGGCGGAACGTCGGGTGGTTGGCGCGCAGCTTGGCCACCGCCGCGGTGAACTCGGCCAGCGGCCAGTCCGCGTGGTCCCAGTGCACCCAGCTGATCTCGGAGTCCTGGGCGTAGGTGTTGTTGTTGCCGTCCTGGGTGCGACCGATCTCGTCGCCGTGCAGGATCATCGGCACGCCCTGGCTGAGCAGCAGCGTGGCGATCAGGTTGCGCTGCACCCGCGCGCGCAGGGCGAGCACCTCGATGTCGTCGGTCGGTCCCTCGACACCGAAGTTCTGCGACCGGTTGTGGCTCTCGCCGTCGTTGTTGTCCTCGCCGTTGGCCTCGTTGTGCTTCTCGTTGTAGGAGACGAGATCGCGCATCGTGAAGCCGTCGTGCGCGGTCACGAAGTTGATGCTGGCGAACGGACGGCGGCCGGAGTGCTCGTAGAGGTCGGAGGAGCCGGAGATCCGGCTCGCGAACTCGCCGAGGGTCGGCTCGCCGCGCCAGAAGTCGCGCACCGTGTCGCGGTACTTGCCGTTCCACTCGGTCCACTGGGGCGGGAAGTTGCCGACCTGGTAGCCGCCGGGGCCGACGTCCCAGGGCTCCGCGATCAGCTTGACCTGGCTGACCACCGGGTCCTGCTGCACCAGCTCGAAGAACGTCGCCAGCTTGTCGACGTCGTAGAACTCCCGGGCCAGCGCGGAGGCCAGGTCGAACCGGAAGCCGTCGACGTGCATCTCGGTGACCCAGTAGCGCAGCGAGTCCATGATCAGCTGCAGCGAGTGCGGGTTGCCGGCGTTGAGCGAGTTCCCGGTGCCGGTGTAGTCCATGTAGTAGTTCTGCTGGTCGTCGACGAGCCGGTAGTAGGCAGCGTTGTCGATGCCCTTCATGCTCAGCGTCGGGCCCAGGTGGTTGCCCTCGGCGGTGTGGTTGTAGACCACGTCGAGGATCACCTCGATGCCGGCGGCGTGCATGGTCTTGACCATGCCCTTGAACTCCTGGACCTGCTGACCGGCGTGGTGGTTGGCGGCGTAGTCCGCGTGCGGGGCGAAGAAGCCGAGGGTGTTGTAGCCCCAGTAGTTGCGCAGTCCCTTGTCCAGGAGTGTGGAGTCCTGGACGAACTGGTGCACCGGCATCAGCTCGATGGCGGTCACCCCGAGCTTGGTGAGGTGGTCGGTCACGGCCGGGTGCGCGAGACCGGCGTAGGTGCCGCGCTGCTCCTCGGGCACCTCGGGGTGGAGCTGGGTCAGGCCCTTGACGTGCGCCTCGTAGATCACGGACTCGTTGTAGGGCACCGCGAGCCGCCGGTCGCCCTCCCAGTCGAAGAAGGGGTTCACCACGACGCCGAGCGTCATGTGCGCGGCGGAGTCCTCGTCGTTGCGGCTGTCCTCGTCACCGAAGTTGTAGCCGAAGAGCGACTGGTCCCACTCGATCTCGCCGTACGTCGCCTTGGCGTAGGGGTCGAGCAGCAGCTTGTTGGGGTTGCAGCGCAGGCCCCGCTCGGGCTCGTAGGGCCCGTGCACCCGGTAGCCGTAGCGCTGCCCGGGCTGGACCTGTGGCAGGAAGCAGTGCCACACGTGCGCGTCGACCTCGGTGAGCTCGATGCGCGTCTCGTTGCGGTCCTCGTCGAACAGACACAGCTCGACGCGCTCGGCCACCTCGCTGAACAGCGCGAAGTTGGTGCCGCTGCCGTCGAACGTCGCACCGAGCGGGTAAGCGGATCCTGGCCAGACGTGCACTGTGGGCTCTCCTCGGAGACTCGGCTGCAGGGCACCTGGGGGCGACCTGTTGAACGTTCCAAGTTACCCAGAGGGTGATTCCGCAAACCTCGCCCCGCGGGATCTGCAGTAGGGTCTGCGGCCGTGAGCAACAACGAGGGTGGACAGCTGCGCAGGGACGCCCAGGACGCCGGGGGCATGCTCTGGGACGACGCCAAGCACATGCTGGCGATGGCGCTTCCCGTGGTGCTGGGCGCGGTGATCGGCTACCTGGTGGCCGAGGTCACAGGGCTCTTCATCGGCGCCGGCATCGGCGTGCTGCTGGTCGGCCTCTACCTGCTGTGGGGCGCGGTCGGTCTGCTCCGGGACCTCGTGCGCTGGATCCGGGGTCGGCGCTCGGCCTGAGCCCGGCCGGCTCGGCTAGACCCGTCCGCCGTCGATCGGGGCAGGCATGTTCTTGTCGAAGTGGATCTCCCCCAGGTCGAACAACGGGTCCCGCCACTTGGCGTCCAGCCCGGTGACCGCCTTGACCAGCGGCGTCTGCACAGTCGCCTTGAACGCGAAGGCCTTCTTGAAGCCCAGGGCCTTGACCCACGCCTGGTAGGACTTGATCATCGCGGCGATGTTCTTCAGCGCCGTGGCCACCTTGGTCAGCAGGGTGGCGATCTTGGCGCCGGTGACGCCGGCCTTGGCGGCGGCAGCAGCGGCACCCGCCGCGGCACTGGCGCCGAAGGTGAAGATGGCACCGGCCGCACCCACCGCCAGCGAGATCGCCGCCCACTCGATGAGCTCGAAGATGAGCTCCTTGACCAGCTGCTCGACGTTGCGCACCTCCGTGGCGGCGGAGTCGAGGAAGCCGGCGACGCCCTTCACCTGGCCGGCCATCGAGGAGATCGCCTCGGCCACCTCCTGGACCTTCGCGAGGTAGGCCTCCTGCGCCTCGCCCTGCCAGCCCCCGTCGAGGGCGGCGACGGACTGCCGCTGGTAGGACGCCAGGTTGCTCAGCGACTCCGACATGCCGCGCCACTGGGCCGCCACGTCGTTGACCGCCTCCGGCTGGCCCACCACCGAGTCCCACTTCTCCACCAGCGGGTTGACCAGCGGCTTCATGACGCCGTAGATCTCGCTCAGGAGACCCGACATCCAGCCCTCGGCCTCGTCCCATGCCCCCATGCTCAGGCCCCCAGCATCTGGTTGAAGTGGTCTGCCACAGCCTCGTCGACCTGGCTGAAGTGGCCCTTGACCATCTCCAGGGTCTCCGAGAGCGCCTCACAGGTCTGCTGCAGGGCCGCGAGGCTGACCCGGGTGGCCTCCGTGGCGTCGGCGAACCCGGTGACGATCTCCTCGGACGGCAGGATCTTGCCCAGCGTGCCGGGGACGAGGACCGCCTCCTGTCGCACCTGCTCGATCTTGCCGGTGTACGTCGCGGCCTGGGCCTGCGCCTCGGCCGCCTGCTCCATCACGGAGTAGCGCACCAGGAACACGCCGGCCATCAGCGCTGCCCCCGCAGCACGTCGATCTGCTCGCGCACGTCGGCGACGTCGGTGGCCGAGGCGGTGCCGCGCATCATCGCGTCCAGCTGCTCCTCGCCGATGACCGGTCCCACGATGGCCTTCAGCTGCTCCGACGCGCGCACGGTCGCGGTGGCCACCGCGCTCATCACCAGGGCGGCGAGCTCGCTCCCGGACAGGGACATCGCACTGTCGCTGATCTGGAGGTCGGTGGGCATCCCGGCCGGGGTGACCCGCACCCGGACGCGGCCCTGGCCGGACTCGGCCTCGCCCGACACCGCAGCCAGCCGCTGCTGCATCTCCGCGATGTTCTCCAGCTGGCGCAGGCTCTCGGCCCGGGCCTGCTCGACCCAGCCGTCGGATCCCTGTGTCATGGCGTGTCTCGTCTCCGTCCGGGTGGGCTGCTGCGGTCCCAGCCGCGTCTACCCACCCGCGAGCCGGCCGAAACGCGACCCGGCGCGGCCGGTCGGGATCAGCCGCCGTTGGGGTGCCGGTCCACGACCTCGCGGGCCACGTCGACGAGCTTGCGGTTGAGGTCCTGGGAGGCACGCTTGAGCAGGTCCAGGGCAGCGTCCTCGGACAGGTCGTGGGTGGCCATCAGCAAGCCGATCGCCTTGCCGATCTCGCGGTTGCTGTGCAGGCCGTTGAGCAGGGTGTCGGCGCGATGGTTCTGGGCCGCCGCGCTCAGGGCGACCGACGCGAACGAGGCCAGCACCACGCCGAGGTCGGCGGAGGCTCCGGCGAACCCTCCGGGAGTGTCGGAGAACAGGTTCAGCGAGCCCGCCTTCCGCGGGCCGACCAGCACCCGGTAGCCGATCATCCCGCGGACCGGGGTGTGCGCCAGGACCAGACGACTGAGCTCGGGCCAGGTCGGATTGACCGTGAGGTCCGCGTCGACCTGGTAGGAGTCGGTGACGATGGCGTCGTAGCAGGGACCGTCGCGCAGGGCGCTCTCGAAGCCGTCGATCTGCTCCGCGTACTGGTCGGTGGCGCCGTGCGGCGTCAGGGTGCCGCCGGCGGTGAGCGTGCTGATGGAGGCGTGGTCGCAGTTGGGGATGACCTGCACCGCGGTCTTGCAGATCGCGGCGTACACGCCCTCGTAGTCCGGGCTCACGTAGACGACCTCGGCCAGGGCCGCCAGGGCCGCCGCGGCGTCCGGGGGTAGTTGCTGGTTCACGCAGGCAAGTGTGCCTGATCGAGCCTGATCGGTCAGCACTCGCGCGGTGGGGGGCGGCGTAGGCGGGCACAGCGTCGCGTGAGACGATTGCCCAGTGACCTTCGGGACGAGGCGGTCGCACGACTGAGTAGCGCGCCCCCGCGGAGGATTGTTGAACCCCGAATTCACCCGACGAACGACACCGCCGGTGCTGGGGCGTGCGGGCTCGACCACCGTCCCGGGTGGCGTCGTCGACGAGCAGGCGCGGGCGGAGCACGCCCGCCGGATGGCCGGTGACCACCTCGACACCACCAGGCTCAACCGGCTCTGCGAGCTGACCGCCCGACTGCTCTCGACCGGCTCCGCCCAGATCTCCATCGTCTCCGACGTCCTGACGGTCGTGGGAGGCGCCGGCGCGTCCCTTCCGCTGGTCGGCACGAGTTCGCCTGCCTCGGACTCCCTGTGCGCGGTCACCATGCGCTCCGGCACCGGTCTGGTGGTCCGGGACGCGCCAGTCGATCCCCTGGTCAGCGGACTGCCGCCGGTGGTCTCCGGCACCGTCCGCTCCTACCTGGGAGTGCCGCTCGCCTCGGGCGGCCACGTGGTGGGGGCCCTGTGCGCCTACGGCACCGACGCACGGGACTGGGACGAGGCCGAGCTGTCCCTGCTGTCCCTGCTCGCCGAGGCCGTCACCTCCGAGCTCCACCTGGCCGTGCTGGAGGCCAGCTATGCCGAGGACCGGCGGATCTGGCAGCTCGCGGTCGACGCGGGTGGGGTCGGCGCGTTCGACTGGGACCTGACGACCGGCGAGCTGCGCTGGGACGAGCGACTGCTCGCCCTGTTCGGCATCGCCCGGGAGAGCTTCGGCGGCACCATCGAGGCCTTCAACGAGTTCGTGCACCCCGAGGACCGGGATCGGGTGGCGCAGGCGCTGCGCGGCGCGGTCGACACGGTGGGCGCCTTCACCGCGGAGTACCGGATCGTCCTGCCCGACCGCAGGGTTCGCTGGGTCTCGGCCCGGGGACAGGCCTACGGCGAGGGCGGCACCGCCACCCAGCTGGTGGGCGCGGCGTTCGACACCACCCTGGTGCAGGAGGGCGAGGCCCGGGTCGCCCGGATCCTGGAGGCGATGCCGAGCGCCTTCTTCCAGCTCGACGACGAGTGGCGCTTCACCTACGCCAACGCGGAGGCCGACAAGATCCTGGCCCCCATCGGGTCGGGGGTGGTCGGGGAGATCATCTGGGAGCTCTTCCCGGACGCCGTCGGCTCCCCGTTCGAGGACAACTACCGGCACGCCGTCCAGACCGGTCAGCCGGTCCAGTTCGAGGCCTACTACCCGCCGCCGCTGGACTCCTGGTACGAGATCAGGGCCTGGCCCACACCGGACGAGCTGTCGGTCTACTTCCTCGACGTCACCGAGCGTCGCCGCGCCCAGGCCTCGCTGGCGCGCAGCATGGAGCGCGCCGCCCTGCTGGCGCAGGTCTCGGACTCGCTGTCCGACTCCTTCGACACCATGCAGGCGGTGGGACGACTCGCCCAGCTGATGGTGCCCCGCCTCGCGCAGTGGTGCCTGATCACGCTGGTCGACGACGCCGACCCCCTCTCGGACCGCAACTGGCGCCGCCACCTGCGCGACATCGGCTACTGGCACGCCACCGAGGAGGGACGGGCGGTGGTCCAGGCCTACGGCCAGGACCGGATCGCCGCCCTGACCGACGACTCCTTCGTCGCCCAGGTGCTGCGGACCAACGCTCCCGTCCACGTCGCGGCGAACGCCACTCCCCTGGTGGCCGCGGTGCTCGTCGAGGGCGCGGCCCGGGACCACTACCTGACCCTGGCGCCGGAGTCGGTGCTGATACTGCCGGTGCGGGGCCGCGGCCGCACGGTGGGCATCCTCACCCTGGGCCGCGATGCCGAGCAGGGTCCCTTCACCGCCGAGGAGATCGGGACGCTGGAGGAGGCCGCCGCCCGCGCCGGCCTCGCGCTGGACAACGCCCGCCTCTACGCCGAGCAGCGGGAGCTGGCCGAGGGACTGCAGCGCAGCCTCCTGACCGCGCCGCCGGTCCAGGAGGGCCTGCAGGTGGCGGTGCGCTACGAGCCGGCCGCGGAGATCGCCCAGGTCGGTGGCGACTGGTACGACGCCTTCCACCAGGCGGACGGCTCCACCGTCGTGGTCATCGGGGACGTCGTCGGGCACGACACCGACGCCGCGGCCGCCATGGGACAGCTGCGGGCGATGCTGCGGGGCATCGCCGTCACCACCGGAGACGGGCCCGCGGAGGTGCTGCGCCGGCTCGACCACGCCATGCCGGTGCTGGAGCTGGACACCACCGCGACCTGCGTGATGGCCCGCTTCGACGCGACTCCGCAGGCCCCGGGCGCGGCCACCACCCGGATGCGCTGGTCCAACGCGGGCCACCCGCCGCCGATGGTCGCACTGACCGGCCCCGACGGGGAGGTCAGCGTCGAGCCCCTGTGGTCGTCCTCGCCGGACCTGCTCCTGGGCCTGGACCTGGAGACCGAGCGCTCCGAGACCGTCGTCACGCTGCCCCCGGGCGCCATCGTGCTGCTCTACTCCGACGGCCTGGTGGAGCGGCGCGGCCAGTCCCTCGGTGACGGCATCGAGGAGCTGCGACGCAGCCTGCGGGACCTGGTCTCCTCGGGTCTGGACCTCGAGGCGATGTGCGACGCGCTGCTGGACCACCTGCTGCCGCTGCGGCGCGAGGACGACGTGGCCATGGTCGCCGTACAGCTCGATCGTTGACACCAGCGCCGCCCGGCGCTTCCATGAGCCATGCCATCTCATGTGACCTACGACACGATCATCCGCGGCGCCCGCTGGTTCGACGGCACGGGAGGTCCCTCCGCGGTGCGTGACCTGGGACTGCGCGGCGGACGGGTCGCCGCGGTCTCGGCCGAGCCGCTCGACGCCACGGGCTGCCCCGAGGTGGTGCCCGCCCACGGCCTGTGGGTGCTGCCCGGGCTCATCGACATCCACACCCACTACGACATCGAGGTGCTCGCCGGACCGTCGCTGAGCGAGTCCCTGCGGCACGGCGTCACCTGCGTCTTCGTCGGCTCCTGCTCCCTGTCCACCGTGCACGTCGGGGCGGTCGAGGCCGGCGACCTGTTCAGCCGGGTTGAGGCGATCCCGCGCCACCACGTGATCGACCACGTGGAGCGGGGGAAGACCTGGCACGACGCCTCCTCCTACGTCGAGGCGCTGGAGCAGCTGGCGCTCGGCCCCAACCTGGCCGCGTTCCTGGGCCACTCCGACGTGCGCACCGCGGTGATGGGGCTGGACCGGGCCACCCGCCCGGAGGTGCGGGCCACCCCTGCGGAGCGTGGCCGGATGCAGCAGCTGCTGACCGACGCCCTGGACGCGGGCTTCCTGGGGATGTCGGCGCAGCAGCTGCTCTTCGACAAGCTGGACGGAGAGGTGTGCCGGTCCCGGACCCTGCCCTCGACCTACGCCGCAGGCGCGGAGATGCGCGGCCTGCGGCGGATCCTGCGGCGCCGGGGCCGGGCCCTGCAGGCCGGTCCGGACGCCACGCACCCGCACACCATCGTGCTCGAGGCGCTGCGCTCCATCGGCCTGCCGGGCCGGGCGGCGCTGAAGACCAGCCTGCTCTCGGCCGCGGACATCAAGGCGATCCCGTTCGTCATCCACCTGATGCGCGGCCTGGCGGCGGTGGTGAACCGCCTCGGTGCGGACTTCCGCTGGCAGCACCTCCCGGTGCCCTTCGAGGTGTACGCCGACGGCATCGACCTGGTGATCTTCGAGGAGCTCGGCGCCGGCGCCGCCGCGCTGCACCTGAGCGAGAAGGTGGCCCGCGACGAACTGATGCGCGACCCGGCGTACCGGGCGGCGTTCCGCAAGGAGTACGAGACCAAGTACACCCCGCGGGTCTGGCACCGGGACTTCTTCGACGCCGAGATCGTGGCCTGCCCCGACGAGAGCGTCATCGGCCGGTCGTTCGGCCAGGTCGGGGTGGAGCGCGGGGGCCAGCACCCGGTGGACGCGTTCCTCGACCTGGTCGTCGAGCACGGCACCGACCTGCGCTGGCGGACCACGATCTCCGGGCACCGGCCGCAGGTGCTGCGCCGGCTCGCGGCCGAGCGCGGCGTCCAGATGGGGTTCTCCGACGCCGGCGCCCACCTGCGCAACATGGCCTTCTACAACTTCGGGCTGCGGCTGCTCAAGCACGTCCGGGACGCGGAGCAGGAAGGGACGCCCTTCCTGACCCCCGAACGGGCGGTGCACCGGCTCACCGGCGAGCTCGCCGACTGGTACGACATCGACGCCGGGCACCTGCGGGTCGGCGACCGTGCCGACCTCTTCCTGCTCGACCCCACCCGGCTCGACGCGCGCGTGGAGGAGTACGCCGAAGAGCCGTGCGAGCAGTACGGCGACCTGTCCCGGATGGTCAACCGCAACGACGAGTGCGTCCCGCTGGTGATGGTCGGCGGCAGGGCGGTGTGGCGCGACGGCGCCCCGGCCGGACCGCTGGGACGCGAGCGCACCGGACAGTTCCTGCGCGCCGGGCAGGGGCCGGTGCCCCCGGTCCCGGCGTCCACTCCGTCGGCCGCTCCCGCCCCGGCGGTGCGCGCGGGCTGAGGCGGTCAGCCGCTGGTGAGCGCTCCCTTGATGGCGTCGAGCAGGAACTCGATGTCCTCCCGTGAGGCCACCAGCGGCGGGGCCAGCCGGATCGTGGAGCCGTGGGTGTCCTTGGCCAGCACCTGGCGGGCGAGCAGCCGCTCGCACATGTCGCGGCCGGTCATCAGCCTCGGGTCCAGGTCGAGCCCGGCCCACAGCCCGCGGCTGCGCACGCGCAGCAGGCCCAAGCCGACCAGGTCGGCCAGACCGGTGGCCAGCTGCTCGCCGCGCTCGCGCGCCCGCTCCTGGAACTCGCCGGTCTCCAGCATCGCCACCACCTCGCGGCCGATGGCGGCGGCCAGCGGGTTGCCGCCGAAGGTCGAGCCGTGGGAGCCAGGGGTGATGACGCCGAGCACGGAGCGGTCCGCGGTGATCGCGGAGACCGGGTAGAGGCCGGCGCCCAGGGCCTTGCCGAGCACGTAGATGTCGGGCACCACGCCCTCGTGGTCGCAGGCGAACGTCTCGCCGGTGCGGGCCAGGCCGGACTGGATCTCGTCGGCGACCATCAGGACCTGGTGGGTGTCGCAGATCGTGCGCACCTGGGACAGGAACCCCTCGGGCGGGATCACCACCCCGCTCTCGCCCTGGATCGGCTCCAGCAGGACCGCGACCACCGAGTCGTCGATGGCGGCCTCGAGGGCGGTTGCGTCGCCGTACGGCACCACCCGGAACCCGGGCGTGAACGGCGCGTAGCCGGTGCGGGCGTCCTCGTCGGTGGAGAAGCTGACGATGGTGGTGGTGCGGCCGTGGAAGTTGCCGTCCATCACCACGATCGTGGCCTGGTTCTCCGGCACCCCCTTGACCTGGTACCCCCAGCGTCGGCTGACCTTCAGCGCCGTCTCCACGGCCTCGGCGCCACTGTTCATCGGCAGCACCATCTCCTTGCCGGTGAGCCGCGCCAGGTCGCGGGCGAAGAGCCCCAGCTGGTCGTTGTAGTAGGCCCGGCTGGTCAGGGTGAGCCGGTCGAGCTGGGCGTGCGCCACGGCCAGCACCCGCGGGTGTCCGTGGCCGAAGTTCAGTGCCGAGTAGCCGGCCAGGCAGTCGAGGTAGCGGCGGCCCTCCACGTCGGTGACCCAGGCGCCCTCGCCGGAGCTGACGACCACCTCGAGGGGGTGGTAGTTGTGCGCGGCCCAGTCCTCGGTGATCGAGATGTGGTCTCGGCTGGAGAGGCCCCGGCCGTGCTCGGCGGTGGCTGCGGAAGGCTGTGGCACGCTCATGTGGCCATGGTGCCACCCGGCCGCCGAAAACCGGGGCTCGGCGAAATGCGAATTGCTGGGCCTTTTGGCGTCCCGGGCCTTGTGGTGGAGCCACGGGGCGCGGTTAGCGTGCTTCATGCAGATCCTCTCGGTTCGCGGCGCCCTGCCGCCCCACCGTCACGACCAGGCCGAGATCACCGACACCTTCGCGTCTGTGGTCGCCAGGGGCGCCGTCGACGAGCGGCTGCTGCGCACCTTCCACGCCAACGCCGGGGTGGCCCAGCGCCACCTGGTGCTGCCGCTGGACCAGTACGCCGCCCTCGACTCGTTCGGGGAGTCCAACGACCTGTTCCTCACCCATGCGGTCACCCTCGGCGCCCAGGCGCTGGAGGACGCCCTCAAGGCCGCCGACCTGGTGCCCAGCGACGTCGACCTGATCATCTCCACCACCGTCACCGGGGTGGCCGTGCCGTCGCTGGAGGCCCGCATCGCCTCGGTGGTGGGGCTGCGCCCCGACGTCAAGCGACTCCCGCTGTTCGGGCTCGGCTGCGTGGCCGGCGCCGCCGGCGTGGCCCGGCTGCACGACTACCTGCTGGGCCACCCCGAGCAGGTCGCGGTGCTCGTCGCGGTCGAGCTGTGCTCGCTGACCGTGCAGCGCGACGACATCTCCCCCGCGAACCTGGTGGCCAGCGGGCTGTTCGGGGACGGCGCCGCCGCGGTCGTCGCCGCCGGCGGTGGTCGGGGCGGACCGGTCACGGTGCTGGACAGCCGGAGCCGGCTGTACCCCGACTCCATGCGCACCATGGGGTTCGACGTCGGCGGCACCGGGCTGCGCATCGTGCTGGACGCCCAGGTGCCCGCCATCGTGGGCCGCTACGTCCGCGAGGACGTCGACGGCTTCCTGGCCGACGCCGGGCTCAGCCGGGCGGACATCGGCTGGTGGGTCTGCCATCCCGGCGGCCCCAAGGTGATCGACGCCCTGCGGGATGCCCTGGAGCTGACCGAGCACGACCTGGCGCTGACCAGGCAGTCGCTGTCGAGCATCGGCAACCTGTCCTCGGCCTCGGTGCTCCACGTCTTCGCCGACACCCTGGCCCAGCGCCCGCCGCGACCCGGCTCCTACGGGCTGCTGATGGCGATGGGCCCGGGGTTCTGCTCCGAGCTGGTGCTGCTCCGGGCCGAGCCGGTCCCGGCATGACCTCGCTGACCGCCTTCGTCGTCCTGGTCGCGCTGGTCGGGGTGGAGCGGCTCGCCGAGCTGGTGGTCTCCCGGCGCAACACCGCCTGGAGCCTGGCTCGGGGTGGCCAGGAGACCGGGCAGGGCCACTACCGGGTGATGGTGCTGCTGCACTCGGGCTTCCTGGTCGCCATGCTGGCCGAGGCGTTCCTCCGCCGCCCCGTGGTCCCGGCAGGGCTGGCCTGGTCGATGCTGGCGCTGGTCGTCGCCGCCCAGGCCCTGCGCTGGTGGTGCATCGCCACGCTGGGACGGCGGTGGAACACCCGGGTGATCGTGGTGCCGGGGATGCCGCCGGTGCGCTCGGGTCCCTACCGGCTCCTCGCCCACCCCAACTACGTCGCGGTGGTCGTGGAGGGAGTGGCGCTGCCGCTGGTGCACGCGTGCTGGTGGACCGCCCTTGGCTTCACCGTGCTCAACGCAGGCCTGCTCGCCGTGCGGCTGCGGGTGGAGGGCGCTGCCCTGGCCTCGCTGCCCGACGGGCGCCCGAGCCAGCCGGACGTCGCCGCCGATGCGTGACCTGGTGGTGGCGGGCGGTGGACCGGTCGGGCTGGCCGCTGCCCTGTACGCCGCCCGGGCCGGGCTCGACGTGGTGGTGCGCGAGCCGCGCCCCGGCGTGCTGGACAAGGCCTGCGGGGAAGGACTGATGCCCGGTGCCGTCGACCGGCTGGCGCTGCTCGGGGTGCGTCCGACGGGTCACCGGCTCGCCGGCATCCGCTACCTCGACGCCAGGCACGAGGTGGAGGCGCCCTTCCGCCACGGCACCGGGCTCGGCGTACGGCGCACCACGTTGCACGCGGCGCTGCGGGCGGCGGTCTCGGCGGCCGGTGTCGAGGTGACGGGTCCCGCGGTGCACGAGGTGACCCAGCACGGCGACCACCTGGTGGTCGACGGCGAGCCGGCCCGTCACCTCATCGCCGCCGACGGCCTGCACTCCCCGGTACGACGGTTGGTCGGGCTGGAGTCCGTCCCGGTCCGGCTGCGCCGCTACGGCCAGCGCGTGCACCTGGACCTGCCGCCGTGGACGCCGTACGTCGAGGTGCACTGGGGCGGCTGCGCGGAGGCCTACGTGACCCCGGTGGCGCCGGACCAGGTCGGGCTGGCGATCCTCACCACGCAGCGCCGCCCCTTCCTCGACCTGCTCGCGGAGTTCCCCGTCCTGGCGGCCCGGGTGGCCGGTCGCCCGACGAGCCGGGTCCGCGGTGCGGGGCCGCTGCGGCAGCGGGTGCGGCGCCGGGTCAGCGGCCGGGTGCTGCTGGTCGGCGACGCCGCCGGCTACGTCGACGCGCTCACCGGGGACGGCCTGGCAGTGGGACTGGCGCAGGCCGAGGCCGCGGTCGCCGCGGTCGCGGCCGGCCGGCCGGCGGACTACGAGACGGTGGCGCGGCGTCTCGGGCGCCGGCACGACCTGCTCACCCTGGGTCTGGTCTCCGCCACCCGGGCCCCGGTGGTGCGCAGGCGGATCGTGGGGGCGGCGCACCGGCTGCCCGGCCTCTTCGGCGCCGCGGTGGACCAGCTGGCGAGGCCGGTGTGAGCGGCCGGACCAGCACCCGGGCCAGCACCCGGACCGGCGCGCCAGGCTCTGCCGGGGCCGGGGCCGGGGCCGGGGCCGAGGCGCTGGCCCTGGTCCGCGCGACCCACCCGGGACCGGCGCTCGCCGTCACCGTGCTCGCCGCCGCGCTGGCGCTGGCGACCGAGATGCCCCCGAGCCGGGTGGTGCTGGTGACCGCCGCGGTGCTCGCCGGCCAGCTGAGCGTGGGCTGGTGCAACGACCTGGTGGACGCCGCCCGCGACCGTCAGGTGGGCCGCAGCGACAAGCCGCTGGCCACCGGCGAGCTGCGCACCGGCCTGGTGCGGGGCGCGTGCGTCGCCGCGGTCCTGGCCTGCGTCGGGCTCTCCCTGGCCTGCGGCGCGGTGCCGGGACTGGTGCACCTGGGCTGCGTCGCCGCCGCCTGGGCCTACAACCTGCGGCTCAAGGCGACGGCGTGGTCGTGGCTGCCCTATGCGCTGGCCTTCGGCGGACTGACCGTCTTCGTGAGCCTGGCCGCGCCGACGCACCAGCTGCCCGCCGCCTGGGTCCCGGTCTCGGCGGCGCTGCTGGGCGTCGGCGCCCACCTGGTCAACGCCCTGCCCGACCTGGCCGACGACGAGGCGACCGGCATCCGCGGCCTGCCGCACCGCATCGGCGCCCGGTGGACGCCCGTGGTCGCGGTGACCGTCCTGGTCACCGCCTCGGTGGTCATCGCGCTCAGCACCGCGGCCGTGCCCGGCGTCCTGCTGGCGGGGGCGGCGGTCACGGTGACGGCGCTCGCGGTCACCGCCCTGGTGGGGCGCGGCCGTGGCCCCTTCGCCGCCGCCGTGGGGATCGCACTGGTGGACGTGGTGCTGCTGGTGGCCGCCCGGTGAGCGCCCCTCCCGCCGCCGGGTGGGACGTGGTGATCTGCGGCGCCGGCCCGGCCGGCTCCGCCGCGGCCCTCGCGGCCCTGGACCGCGGCCCCGACCTGCGGGTGCTGCTGGTGGACCGGGCCACCTTCCCCCGGGACAAGTGCTGCGGCGACGGGATCGCTCCGCACGTCCTGGACGTCCTCGGCGGGCTGGGCGTCCGCGGCCTGGTGGACGGGTGGACGCCGCTGCGCCGGCTGGACCTGTCCCACGGCGACCAGGGGGTCGAGGGGCGGCTGGCCCGGCCGGTGTGGGTGGTCCCGCGGGAGGTCTTCGACGCGCGCCTGCTGGGGCGCGCCGTCCTGGCCGGTGCCGACGTGACCCGGCACCGGGTGCGGCGGCTGCGCACCACCGAGGACGCCGTGGTGCTCGACGACGACATCACCGCCCGGGTGGTGATCGGCGCGGACGGCGCGCACTCCGCGGTCCGGGACGAGCTCGGGACGGCCGGCACACCCCGGCACGGCGCGCACGCACTGGCGCTGCGCGGCTACGCACCCACTGCGGCGGCGCGCGCCGGGCAGCAGGTGATCCGCTTCGGCGACCGCCCCCAGCCGTCGTACGCCTGGGCGTTCGACCGCGGCGACGGGCTCTCCAACGTCGGGTACGGCGAGCTCGCCGCCGCCCCCGACGGGGCGGCGGGGCTGAGCCGCGAGCTGCTGCTCTCGGAGCTGGAGCGGCTGCTGCCCGGGAGCACCCGGGACGGCACGGCGTGGCGGGCCCACCACCTGCCGCTGTCGGGCTGGGGCTGGGGGCCCAGCAGCCCGACGGCCCGGTGCTGCTCGCCGGCGACGCGGCCGGGCTGGTCAACCCGATGACCGGGGAGGGGATCTTCTACGCCGTCGCCACCGGGGCGCTCGCCGGCCGCGCCGCGGCCAACGCGGTGATCGCCGGTCGACCCCAGGACGCGGGCGCCCGGCACCGCGGCGCGGTGCGCGGACTGCTGCAGCGGCACCTGAGGCACACCTGGTCGGCTTCGCGGCTGATCCGCGTGCCGCGGGTGGTGGACGCCGGCATCCGGGCGGCGCGGCGCGACCAGCGGGTCTTCGACGACCTCGTCGAGCTGGGCCTGGGCGACGGGCTGATCACGCCGCGGCTGGTGGCTCAGCTGGTGCGCTCCCTGGGCTGAGCAGCCCCGCGGGGGCGGCGGCCTCAGAGGTGGTCGGGCACGATCAGGGCGTCGGGGTCCTGCCGCGGCGGCAGGTGGTCCAGGGCGGCGCGGACCAGCGCGGCCCGGCTGGCCACGACCACCTTGCGCTTCATCCGGCCCACGTCGTCGCCCACCTGCTCCTCCACGCAGGCCAGCACCTGCTGGGTGCTGAACTCGGGGCGGGTGCCGGGCTGCACCTCGACGTCGGGCAGCGCGACGAGCACCGGGAGGATCTGGGACCCGATGGCCTCCAGCATCTGGTAGCGCTGGTAGCGGTCCATCTCGTCCCAGACCGTGTCCACGCTGGTGCGGCCCTTGCGGACGTCCTTGTTGCCCGCCGCGACCATGGTCTTGGCCGCCCCGGTCAGGGCCACGGTCAGCTCGTGCTCGGTGAAGCGCATGAGGCAAGTATCCCTCAGCGCTGCCGGGCGACGGCCAAGGCGAGCTCGGCAGGACCGTGCCCCGTGCCGACGAACCGGGGCGCGCCGCCCTATGGTCGAGTAATGAACCAGCGCTTCGACTTCGCCTTCTCACCGGCCTACCGGCTGCCCGCCCGCGCCTTCGGCATCAACCCGGACACGGCATGGGTGCAGGTCGCCGGCGGCTACCTGACGGCCCGCTTCGGGCCCTGGCGGCTGCGTACGTCGGTCGACAACGTGGTCTCCACCGACGTGACCGGGGACTACTGGTGGCTCAAGACCGTCGGTCCCCCGCACCTGTCGCTGAGGGACCGCGGCGTCAGCATGGCGACCAACCGGGACCGGGGCCTGTGCGTTCGGTTCGAGCTGCCGGTGCGGGCGCTGGACCCCACGGGCACGATCCGGCACCCGGGCGCCACCTTCACCGTCGCCGACCCCGAGGGGCTGGCGGCGGCCATCGCCGACGAGCAGGACCGCAGCGACTGAGCTCGACGGTGCGAGCCGGCTGCGGCGCCGCTCAGACCTCTTCGGTCGGCGCCACGGCCGGCGGCCGACGGACCAGGAGCGCGACCAGGGCCGCGACGGTGGAGATGACCGCGCCCGCGAGCAGCGCGGTGTGCACCCCGTCGGCGGTCGCGGCTGCGGCGGTCGCCGAGGCGTCCGCATCGGCGACGCTGCGCGACAGCAGGGTGATGAACAGCGCGGTCCCCACCGCACCGGCCAGCTGCTGGACGGTGCTGACGATCGCGCTGCCGTGGGAGTAGAGCTGCGGCGCCAGGGCACCGAGGCCGGAGCTGAACAGCGGCGTGAAGGTGAGGCCGAGACCGATGCTGAGCAGGATGTGCGCCGCCTGGACGTAGGAACGGGTGGTGTCGACGTCGACCTGCGCCAGCGTCCACATCGCGGCACTCACCACGACGGAGCCGGCGATCACCAGGGCCCGCGGACCGACCCGGTCGTACGCCCGGCCCACGAACGGGGCCATCAGCCCCATCACCAGGCCGCCGGGCAGCAGCAGCAGCCCGGTGTCGAGGACGTCGAACCCCAGCACGACCTGCAGGTAGATGGGGATGAGGATCAGGGTGCCGAAGAGCGCCATCATGCTGACCGCGACCAGCAGCACCGCGATCGAGAAGTGGCTGCTGCGGAAGGTCCGCAGGTCCAGCAGCGCGCGCTCGGTCCGCTGCAGCACCAGCTGGCGCCACACGAACAGCGCCAGGGCGACGGCGCCCACCGGCACCGTGAGCCACGGGCTGACCGGCACGTCCCCCGAGGCGGCCTCGCCGATGCTGCTCAGCCCGTAGACCAGACCACCGAAGGCCAGGGCCGAGAGCACCACCGAGACGATGTCGATCGGGACCTTGACCGGGGTGGTGACGTTGTCCAGCTTCGCGGCTCCCACGGCCAGCGACAGCAGCGCGATCGGCAGCACCAGCCAGAACAGCCAGCGCCAGTCGAGCGAGTCGAGCACCAGGCCCGACAGCGTCGGCCCGAGCGCGGGCGCCACGGAGATGACGATGGAGATCGTGCCCATCGTGCGGCCGCGCCGCTCGGCCGGCACCAGGTTCAGCACCGTGGTGAACAGCAGCGGGATCATGATCGCCGTACCGGAGGCCTGGACCACCCGCCCGGCGAGCAGGACGCTGAAGCCGGGCGCGATCGCGGCCACCAGGGTCCCGACGCTGAAGAGCGCCATCGCGGTCATGAAGAGCGGTCGCACGTGGAAGCGCTGGAGCAGGAACCCGGTGACCGGGATGACCACGGCCATGGTGAGCAGGAAGCCGGTGGTGAGCCACTGCGCCGTCGCCGTGGTGACCCCCAGGTCCCGGGTCAGCTCCGGGATGGCCACGCTCATCACGGTCTCGTTGAGGATGACCACGAAGGCCGAGGCCAGCAGCAGCCCGATCACCAGGTTGTGGGATCCGGTGGATCCGGTGGCGGGCGGTGCGGCGGGAGGTGGAGCGGTCTGCTCGGTCGTCTGGGTCACGAAGGGCGGCAACCCCGCGGGGGACGTCCGCATTCCCCGCCTCGCACGAGGGAAAGGTCACCTCAGGCCAGCAGCGAGGCCACCACCACCATCGGCAGCGAGATGACCGAGGCCAGTGCGGTGCCCAGGGTCAGCGTCTTGAGCGTGCCCTTGGTGGAGAGGCCGAGCAGGGCCTTGAACATCCAGAAGAAGTTGCTGTTGACCTGCAGCGCGAACATGGCGCCGGAGGCGATGGCGAGCCCGATCACCACCGGGGAGACGCTGAGCGAGTCGAGGATCGGCGCGATGATGCCGGCGGCGGTGATGGCCGCCACCGACACCGAGCCGATCGCCAGGTGCAGCAGGGCGGCGATGAACCAGGCCAGGCCGATGCTCAGGATCACCGGGGCGCCGGAGTCGGCGGAGAAGAAGTCCGCCAGCGTGCGGTCCAGGGTGGTCTGGGTGATCACCGCGCCCAGGGAGCCTCCGACGCCGGTGATCAGCAGGATCTCGCCGGTGGTGTGGAACCCCTGGTCCATGGAGTCGCGGGTGGCCTCCAGCCCGGCGGTCACCCGGGACAGCAGGTAGGCGCCCAGCAGGCCGACGAAGAGCGCGAAGTTGGCGTTGCCGAGGAAGGCGATGAAGGGCGTGGAGAAGTCCAGCAGGTCGGCGAAGGCACCGAAGGCGATCATCACCAGCGGCACCAGGATGGGCAGCAGCAGCACCACCAGCGGCAGGGCGCGGCTCTTGGCTGTGCCCGCCTGGTCGGGCTCGCTGGCCTCCTGGGCGGCCAGGGCGTCGTCGACCTCCTCGTCGGAGTCGGGCTTCCAGAAGCCGGTGCGCAGCAGCAGGCGCATCACGATGCTGGTGACGATGGCGGTGGCCGGGCCGATCACGATGCCGAAGAGCAGCCACGTGCCGAGGGAGACGTCGAGCAATCCGGCGATGGAGATGGCCGCCAGGCCGGGCACCACGAAGACGTAGCCGGCGAAGATCCCCGCGCCCAGGGCCGAGGCCATCAGGGGCAGCCCGTTGCGGCCGAGCCGGGCCGCCGCGGAGCGGGCCACCGGCGCTGCCAGCACCACCTGGACGTCGACGTAGATCGCCGGGAGCACGGTGGAGAGCAGCGTCGACAGCGTGTAGGGAAGCCGGGTCGCGCCCACCACGCGCACCAGCACCTCCACGAGGCGGCGGAAGGCGCCGCCGGCGTGCAGCATCGCCCCGATGAGCACGCCGAACCCGATCAGCAGGCCGACCTCGGCCATGATCTCGCCGAAGCCGGTGGCGATCGCCTCGATCGTCCCGGTGAACCCCACACCGGCGGCCAGGCCGAGGTAGAGGGAGGCGAGGATCAGCGAGATCACCGGGTCGACCTTGAGCCGGATGATCAGTCCGATGGCCAGGACGATCGCGACGACGGTGTGTACGACGACCACGTGGGCTCCTCGGTTCCGAGTTCCGCGGATGCGTCCCGGCGAGCGGGCGCCCGCCCAGTGTGCCCTAGATCACCTCCGATCAGGCGACAGCGACCGGGTGTCGCGCCACGGCTCCGAAGAGGTAGCCCTGCTCGTTGAACGGGACCTGGTCCGGCTGCACGTTGCCCCGGTCGTCGCGGGCCCGGAACCGGATCTCGTGGGCCCCCGGTCCGGCGTGGAACAGGAACGACCACTGCCGTCAGGCCCGCTCCGCGTCGTAGTCGGCCTCCGCATCAGTCCACGTTCCATGACGAGCCTCCGTCCCTAAGTCTAGTAGTTAATTAGAGAATAGGGCTCCGGAGGCGCCGGGCAACCCTCTGAGCGACGCGAATTCGCCAGAAGTTCTCACTGTGCTTACTGGCGGGTTACCGTCGAGGGCGTGGACTTCGTTAAGAGACCGTCCACCCAACCGGCTCCCCGGAGCACAGAGACGTAGGCCACTCGCATATGCCCGAGCTCACCGCAGTCCCCCAGACGGATCACTCCGATGCCCCGACCACCGCTGAGGAGGTAGGACCGGAGGCCGCCCGGGAGGCGTGGGCCGAGGCCGGACGGGCCGTGCTGCTCGACGTCGCCCAGCGCTACCAGGCCGTGATCAGCCACAAGCAGCTCGCGCAGGAGGTCCAGGAGCGGACCGGGATCACCACCACCCGCCTGGTCCACTACTGGATCGGCGACGTGCTCGGTCCGATCGCGACCGAGTGCGCCTCGCGTGAGGAGCCGCTGCTGGTCTCCCTGTGCGTCAACGCCCAGGACAGCGTCGGGGCGGCCTACGCCAACGCCGTGCAGGCCGCCCGGGGCGAGACCCCGGAGGACCCCGAGGCCCACGCCGCCAAGGAGCGCCTCGCCTGCTACCGCCACTTCGAGGCCGAGGACCTGCCCGCCGACGGCGGCCGGGCCGCCCTGACCCCGCGGGTGGCGGCCACCCGGGACCGGGCCCGCAAGGTCCGGTTCGCCGAGCGTCCCATCGCGGTGTGCCCGACGTGCCACCAGGCGCCCGCGGCCACCGGCGTGTGCGACAACTGCGACTGAGTCGCGACGCCCGCAGTGCGGGCTGAGACCACCAAGGGTGGCACCGTCTCGCGACGGTGCCGCCCTTTTTGGTGTCGTGGTCCGCCGTTGTCGCTCAGGGCAGGGGCACTGGTGCCTGGACCACCAGGGACCCGGTGGCGCGGCGCGGCACGTCGGTCACGCAGCCGGTCTGACGGCCCTGCTGGTTGAGGCCGTTGAGGTCGGCCACGCCGAGGTGAGCGATGTTGCCGTCACCGGAGGGGCCCATCACCTGGCTCGCGTCGGGCGAGTGACCCAGCCCCAGGGCGTGGGTGATCTCGTGCACGAACACGAACCTCATCAGCTGCGGCGTCCAGCCCGGCATCGGGGTGGGGTCGAGGTCGAGGAAGGCGCTGGCGCTGCGGGTGCGGTACACCGCCCCCAGGGCGTCCTGCGCCCGGACGCCGCCGTCCGGGCCACCACGTCCCATCACGTTGCCGCTGTAGTCGTTACCGGTCCACTCGTCGCGCAGGAACCCGACCAGCAGGTCCGTGTCCGCCGGGATCCCCGGGTAGCCCGCCTGAGGCTTCTGGATCCCGTCGCTGTCACCGAGGTGCACGAACTCGTACCCCGTGGCCTGGGCCACCTCGGTGAGCGCCGAGGCGAGCGCCTCACGAGCACCGGCCGGGGCACCGGTCAGGTTGGTGCGGTACTCGATGGTCTCGCACGGGTTGAAGCGCCAGCGGGATCCCGACTCGATGTGCGTCCAGGCGCTGGCATCGCTCCCCTGAGGCACCCAGCTGGGCGTGACCGCGACGCCGGTGGTGGCACCGGTGGCACCCAGGGCGGTCGGGGTCTCGGCCACGACCACCCGCACAGGGGTGCTGTGCAACCAGGTGGTCGGCAGCGCGGCGACGAACCAGCCGTCGGCCCCGGAGGCCACCGAGGTGACCGGGAACCACTCGGTGCCCAGCTGCTGCTGCACCACGACCGAGCGGCCCGCGACCTCGGAGCCGGTGACCTGGCCGGTCACCGTGGGGCCCTGCCCGCCCAGGACTGCGGGCGTGCCGGACCAGGTCTCGGAGACCCCGGTCGCGCTCCTGGGCGCCACGGGGGCGAGCACCCGCACGCTGAAGCGCCGGGAGAACGCCTTCATCCCACGGTGGCGCGGAGCGACCAGCCGGAGCTTGATCTTGCGCACCTTGCTGCCCGCGGCGGCCCTGAGCCGGAAGGTGCCCTTCTTCGTCGCCCTGGTCTTGGCGACGACCTTCCACTTCTTGCCCTTCTTGATGGTGAGACGAACCGGGCGCTTGACCCCTGCGCGGGTGGCGACCTTGCCCTTGACGGCGATCTTGGACCCGGCCACCACGGTGCGCGGGGCCTGCACCCGCTGCCCGGCCCGGGCCGCGCCGTCCGCCGGCTCGGTTGCGCCGGAGACCGGAGCGAGCAGGGACAGGGCCAGCGCGCCGCTGCCGAGTCCCGTGGTGGCCAGGCGCCGCAAAGGACGTCGCGTCATCGGTGTATCCCCCTGTAGGCCGTGTTCGAGCGATGTCGAGCGATGTCGAGCGCAGCCTAAGTCCTCAGGACCCCTCGAACAGCCCTTGACCCACATAGGCACCGGCGACCGCTCCCGGGGTACGGCGAACAGCGCCGACCCCGTCACCTTGAGGTACTCCATCAGGGCGTCGGAGCGTGCCATCGCGTTCTGCACCGGGATGAAACCGGTGTCGGGGTCGCGCACGAAGGCGATGAAGAACAGGCCGGCGTTCAGGCCGCCGAGCGGATCCGAGCCGTCGACGAAGTTGTAGCCGCGGCGCAGCATCCGGGCGCCGCCGTGGGAGTCGGGGTGGACCACGCGGATGTGGGCGTCCTGAGCGATCACCGGACCGGCGGAGCCCGGCATGGCGAGGTCGGGCTCGGTGAACTCGGTGCCGCCCGACAGGGGTGCACCCGAGCCCTTGGTCCGGCCGACGAACGCCTCCTGGTCGCCCAGCGTCTGCCGGTCCCAGACCTCGATGGCCATGTTGATCCGCCGGGCCACCAGGTAGGAGCCGCCCGCCAGCCAGCCGCCGCGCGGGTCGTCGTCGGGCCCGACCCACAGGTGCTCGTCCACCGCGGAGCGCTCCTCGGCCTTGAGGTTGGCGGTGCCGTCCTTGAAGCCGAACAGGTTGCGCGGGGTGGCCTGCGCCGTCGACGTCGACGAGGTGCGTCCGAAGCCGAGCTGCGACCAGCGGACCGCCACGGTGCCGAAGCCGATGCGAGCCAGGTTGCGGACCGCGTGCACGGCCACCTGGGGATCGTCGGCACAGGCCTGGACGCACAGGTCGCCGTACGACTTGTCCGGGTCGAGGGCGTCGAAGGGGAAGTGCGGGAGGGTGCGCAGCGCGTCCGGCTGCTGGTCGGCGAGGCCGAACCGGTCCCGCCCCTGGGCGTCACGGAACAGCGAGGGCCCGAACCCGAAGGTGATGGTGAGACCGCTGGCCGGCAGGCCGATGGCCTCCCCGGTGTCGTCGGGCGGCAGGTTGAAGGCGCCGTCGGCGGGTCCGACCTCACCGGCACCCAGGCCGCGGGTCATCCGGTCCGCCGCCTCGGTCCAGGCCGCCAGGAGCGCGATCAGCTGGGCCCGGGACCCGGTGGTGACGTCGAACGCGGCGAAGTGCAGCCGGTCCTGGGCTGGGGTGACGATGCCGGCCTGGTGCTCGCCGCGGAAGGCGTACGCCGCGCCGGCGCTGCCGAGGTGGGCCCTGTCCCCGGCACTGTCCCCGGCACTGTCCCCGGCGCTGGCCTCCGCGCTGGCTCGGCCGGTCGCGAAGGCGCCGGCCGCCAGACCGGCCGCCGCGACCGAGCCGCCGACCAGTCCTCGCCGCGAGATCCCGCGGGCCGGGCGCTCCTCGGTCAGGACAACACCGCCGCGGTGAGCCTGGAGAGCGGCTCGGACAGCGCGTTCACCGCGTTGGACAGCTCGCGCACCTCCGACTTGGTCAGGTCGTCGTAGAAGGTGAAGCCGTCAGAGGTGCGCTGTGCCTCGAGCAGCTCCTGCAGGGCCGCGAAGCGCTCGGTCAGGGTGGTCGCCAGCTCGGGGTCCTTGGCCTCCACGATCGGCTGCACCCCCTCGTAGGCCACACGAGCGCCGTCGACGTTGGCCGCGAAGTCCCACAGGTCGGTGTGCGACCAGATCTCCTCCTCGCCGGTGACCTTGCCGGTGGCCACCTCCTCCAGGAGTCCCCGGGAGCCGTTGGCGATCTGGTCGACGGTGTAGGTGAGCTCCTGCACGCGCCCGTCCAGGGTCTCGGTGTTCTTCATCAGGTCAGAGGCGAAGTCGGCCCGCTCGGCGGCCGTGAGCGCGGTGTAGTCGGCCGGCGGCCACAGGTCCTTCTCGATGCGGTGCCAGCCGGTCCACCTCTGGCCGGGCTCGAGGTCGGCCTCCCGGGCGTCCATCATCGGGTCGAGGTCGCCGAAGGACTCGGCCACGGTCTCGATCCGCTCCCAGTGCACGCGGGCCTCGGGTAGAGCGCGCGGGCCTCGGCGTCCTTGCCGGACTGGTAGAGGTCCACGAACTGCTGCGTCTTGGTCAGGAGCTGGTCGGACTGGTCCTGCACGTACGCCGCGTAGTTGGCCAGCGCGGCCTCGACCAGCTGCTGGTCGTTGGCCGAGACGGCCGGGGCCTCGTCGGACTCGGTGACGGTGAAGTCGGCGCGGATGCCCTCGCCCTTCATGCCGGGCTTGCAGGCGGTGACGTAGGAGCCGTCGGCCGCGTTCACGACCAGCTCGCGGGTGAGCTGCGGACCGACGTTCTCCACCTCGCCGAGGATGCGCAGGCCGTCGTCCCCCAGCAGGTAGAACTCGGTGACCTGGGACCCCTGGTTGGCCACCTCGAAGGTGATGGTCCCCGCCGGCACCTCGGTGGTGGAGAGCTCGCAGCCGTCCTCGGTCGAGGTCACCGACACGGTGCGCGGGTCGCCGTCCTCGGTGTCGCTGCTCGCGTTCTCGGTGCAGGCGCCGAGCAGTGGCACGGCCAGGATCAGGGCCATCGCGGTGGTCTTGCGCATCGGTGTGTCGTCCTTTGAGAAGGGGTGGCGTTCGAGAACGCGTCAGCTGACGGAGGCGGGGCTGGGTGCTGGGCTGGGGTCGGCGCTCCGGGGCGTGGGGCGGTCGCGTCGCCCCGAGAGCAGGAAGAGGGCCATCACCGGGAGGACGTAGCAGAACCAGGCCACGGCCTCGGCGACCGTGGTGGCCGGGGAGAAGTTGAAGATGCCCTTGAGCAGGGTGGCGTACCACGACGTGGGGTCGATGGTGTCCGAGACGTCCCACGCCAGGTTGCCCAGGCCGGGCAGGATGCCGGCCTCCTGGAGGTCGTGGACGCCGTAGGAGAGCACGCCACCGGCGACCAGGATCAGGAACCCCCCGGTCCAGGTGAAGAACTTGCTCAGGTTGATCGAGATGGCACCCCGGTAGATCAGGTAGCCCAGGACGACGGCGGTGGCCAGCCCCAGGGCGGCGCCGGTCAGCGGCTGCCAGGTCGCGTTGGTGTCGCGGGAGACGGCCTCGGTGGCGGACCACAGGAAGAGCGCGGTCTCCAGGCCCTCACGCCCCACCGCCAGCATCGCGACCAGGACCAGCGCGAACCAGGAGCCCTCGGCCGCGGAGTCGATCTGACCGCGCAGCTCGCCGCTGAGCGAGCGGGCGGCCCGGGCCATCCAGAAGATCATCGCCGTGACCAGGCCGACCGCCACGATCGACAGGGTGCCGCCGATCGCCTCCTGAGCCTCGAAGGTCAGACCCCGGGGGCCGAAGAAGAGGGCGAAGCCGAAGGCCAGCGAGACCGCGACCGCGATGCCCACCCCGAGCCAGATCCGAGGCAGCAGCCTGCGCCGGTCGGTCTTGACCAGGTAGGCGACCAGGATGCTGACGACGAGAGCCGCCTCCAGCCCTTCGCGCAGCCCGATCAGGTAGTTGGCGAGCACGAAGAACGATGCTACACCCGAAGACTTAGGTGAGGCTTACCGTATATGGGCCAAAGACAACGCGCTGGGGACCCAGAACGCCCCGGGGTCTCGGGTCCCCGGGGCGTGGAGCCGCCTGTCAGAATCGAACTGACGACCTAGTCATTACGAGTGACTCGCTCTACCGACTGAGCTAAGGCGGCGCGATGCCCGAGGAGCTCCTCGGGCAACCCGGGGAAGTATACGGACACCTTCGGCCGGGAAGCGAAATCCCCCGCACCGTGGTCCGACTCAGCGATTGCGACGCCAGAGCTCGGCGTTGAGGGCGGTGGCGAAACCGGTCCAGGCGGCGTACGGGACCAGTGCGGCTGCGCCCACCTTGTCGTGCTTGGCGGTCTCGGAGACCAGCGCCACGTTGAGCACGTCCAGGGCCAGGATCACCGCCAGCCCGCCCGCTGGTGACTGCCGGGTGAAGAACGCCCAGTTCCAGCCCGCGTTCAGGGCCAGGTTGCCCACGGTCAGCGCCAGCAGGCGCTTGTCGTCCCCTGTGTCCCGGGCCTTGTCGAGCCCGCGGCCGGTGCCCCACGCGATCAGTGAGTAGAGCGGGGTCCAGGCCACCGGGAAGACAGCCGGGGGCGGCTGCCAGGACGGCTTGTCCAGCTTGGCGTACCAGCGGCTGTCGGTCTTCACCCCGAGGCTGCCGACGCCGGCGGCCGCTGCGGACAGGACGGAGGAGACGAGGAAGGAGCGCATGGGCTCCGGTGCCCGCCGCGGGCACCGGTCAAACTCAGCAGGTGACCTCGCCCTGGGGCACCACGTCGTCGAGCAGGTAGTCCTCGACCACCTCGTCCACGCACGAGTTGCCGGCGTTGTACCCGGTGTGGCCGTCACCGTCGCGCCGCACCAGGACGCCGGACTCGAGCTGGTCGGCGAGCGTCTCGGCCCACTCCATCGGGGTGGCCGGGTCCCG
The DNA here is from genome assembly GCF_002865585.1 of Nocardioides houyundeii. Taxonomy (NCBI): domain Bacteria; kingdom Bacillati; phylum Actinomycetota; class Actinomycetes; order Propionibacteriales; family Nocardioidaceae; genus Nocardioides; species Nocardioides houyundeii. The sequence goes on from NZ_CP025581.1 coordinate 3,394,970, forward strand.
CGTCGTGCCGATCACCAGGATCGGTGCCGCCCCGGACCCGTCGATCTCCAGCGGCTCGGCCGGCTCGCCGACGAACCCCTCGCAGCCGATCAGGCCCCAGGCGAAGACCCGCCCGAAGGTCGGCGAGACCTTGTCGAAGGCGGCGTACTCCTGGGGGATCTGGTCCGCGGGCACGGAGGAGGGGTCGTCGAGGCAGTTGATGGCGTAGATCGCCTCGGAGGAGTTGTCGGTGTAGCCGTCGGGCCCGCGCGAGGAGTAGAGGTCCGAGAGCTCCATCAGCGCGTCGCCCCGGCCCTCGATGGCCTGCCGCAGCGCGGAGGAGAGCAGCGGCCAGTAGCTGCGGTTGTAGAGCGGCGCGACGATGCCGTAGAAGGCGTTGCCCACGGTCAGCTCCCGGTCACCGGAGGTGGGCAGCGGCTTGCGGTCGATCTCCGCGAGCAGCTTCTTGATCCGGGCCAGTCCCTCCTCGACGGTGTCGCCGAGGAAGCAGTCGCCGCTCTGGACGCAGTCGCTGACGTAGGACCGGATCGCCAGCTCGAAGCCGCCGGCCTGCCCCAGGCTCAGCTCGCGGCTGGTGGCGGAGACGTCCACCGCCCCGTCGAGCACCATCCGGCCCACCCGCTCGGGGAACAGCTCGGCGTAGGTGGCGCCCAGCTTGGTGCCGTAGGAGGCGCCGAAGTAGTCCAGCTCGGACTCCCCCAGGGCTGCCCGGAGCACGTCCATGTCGCGGGCGGCCTCCACGGTGCTCAGGTGGTTGGCCAGGTCGCCGGACCGCTTGGCGCAGCCCTGGCCGAGCCTGTCGGCCCAGTCCAGGAACTCCTGCTCCTCGTCCGGCTCGTCGGGGTCCGGGTCGCTGGCCAGGTAGGCGTCCAGCTCGGAGTCGCTGAGGCAGTCCACCGGGTTGCTGCGGCCGGTGCCGCGGGGTCGAAGCCGACGATGTCGAAGTAACGGCGCAGCGGCTCGCGGAAGGCCAGACTCGCCTGCGCGGCGTACTCGGTGCCGGGAGCCCCGGGGCCGCCCGGGTTGACCACCAGCGACCCGACCCGGCGCTCCTGGTCTCCGGCAAGCACCTTGAGCAGCGCGATGTCGAGCTCCTTGCCGCCGGGCTCGTCGTAGTCCATCGGCACCTTCAGCCAGCCGCACTCGAAGCCCTGGCCGCACCCGGACCACTCCACCTGCTGGGTGTAGTACGGCGCGAGGTCCGGCTCGGGTGCGTCGGTGGCCCCGGCGGAGTCCGCCTCCGAGGCCGGAGGACGTTGCGGGGCTGCGATCGTCTCGGCCTGCTGGTCGTCCTCGGTCAGCAGGTAGAGGCTGACCAGGACGGTGCCGAGCACCAGGGCCAGAACGCAGACCAGGGCGACGATGCGCTTCACGAGGCCCTGCTCCCGTCCAGTCGCAGTGCGACCATCATCGACTCCAATGCCATCACGGGTGGGACGTTGAACTCCAGCATCTGCTCACGCGCGGTGAAGATGGCCTCGATGCGCCGCAGGTGGTCCTCCGGGCTCGACTTGCGGGCCAGCAGCGCGATGTCGGCGCGGATCTCCTCGTTGACCAGAGCGCCCGGTGCCCCGACCTTCATGGCGATCGCGTCCCGGTAGACCGAGACCAGGTCCATCAGGCCGCGGTCGACCACGTCGAGCACGCGGCGCTTGGCGCGGGTCTTCTGCGCCTTCTCCAGGTCCCGCAGGGCGGGGGCGTACTCCTTGGGGCGCTTGCCGCGCCCCTCCACCCCGTAGGAACGGTCGAGCTCGGACTTCTCACGCGCGTCCAGCACCGAGCAGAGGTCCTCCGCCTCGGCCTTGGCCAGCTCGTGCAGGTTACTGGCGGCGTTCATGGCCGAGCCGAGCGAGGTCAGCCGGGCCGGCCAGCGGACCATCTCGTTGCGCCGGTTGCGGGTCGCCTCGTCGCGTGCCAGCGCCCGGGCGCGACCGATGTGTCCCTGGCTGGCGCGCGCGGCGTGGGCCGCGAGCGGCTCGGGCACCCCTTCGGTGCGGACCAGGAACGCCGCCACGTCGGCGGCCACGGGAGTGGTCAGGGTGACCAGCCGGCAACGGGAGCGGATGGTGACCAGCACGTCCTCGGCCGTGGGGGCGCACAGCAGCCACATGGTGCGGGGGTTGGGCTCCTCGATGGCCTTCAGCAGCGCGTTGCAGGCCTGGTCGGTGAGCCGGTCGGCGTCCTCGATGATCATGATCTGCCAGCGCCGACCGTTGGGCGAGAGCGCGGACTTGCGGACCAGGTCGCGCACCTGGGCGACCCCGATGGAGAGCTGCTCGGTCTGCACCAGCGTCACGTCGGCATGGGTCTTGCTCAGCACCGTGTGGCAGGCGTGGCAGGCGCCGCACCCGCCGCGCTCGCACTGCAGCGCGCCGGCGAAAGCCAGGGCAGCGTTGGACCGACCCGACCCCGGCGGGCCGGTGAAGAGCCAGGCGTGGGTCATGCCGTCGCCTGCGGCGGCGCGGCTCAGCAGCTCGATCACGTGGCGCTGCCCCACCAGGGTGTCCCACACCGCGGTGGCGCCGGGCGCCGGGACGGTCGTGGTGCTCACGGCCTGCTCCCGGTCGCCTGGGCCGTCTGGGTCTGGGTCTGGGTCGTCTGGGTCTGGGTCGCCTGGTCCAGCAGGGGCGCCAGCCGCTCCAGGATCGCGGCGCCGATGTCGGCCACCGGGAGCCGGGCGTCGAGCACCAGGTAGTGCTCGGGGTCGGCGTGCGCCATCTCCAGGAAAGCCGCACGCACCCGCTGGTGGAACTCCAGCGACTGACCCTCGATGCGGTCCCGCCCGGTGAACCGGCCCAGGCCCACCTGGGGCGCCAGGTCCAGCACGACCGTCAGGTGCGGCCGCAGCCCGTGGGTGGCCCAGCGCATCACCGGCTCGACCTCGACGGCGCTCAGGGCGCGCCCGGCGCCCTGGTAGGCCAGGGCGGAGTCGACGTAGCGGTCGGTGATGACCACCTCGCCCCGGGCCAGGGCCGGGAGGACCACGGTGTCGACGTGCTCGGCCTTGTCGGCGGCGTAGATGAGCGCCTCCGTCCGGTCGGACAGGTCGCCGGTGGCCGGATCGAGCACGATCCGGCGCAGCTGCCCGCCCACGGCGGTGTCGCCCGGCTCGAAGGTCAGCACCACGGCGTACCCCTGGGCGGTCAGCCAGTCACGCAGGGCGCGGGACTGGGTGGACTTGCCGGCGCCCTCCCCGCCCTCGAAGCAGACGAAGACCCCGCTCTCGGCGAAGACGGGCAGCGCGGGTGAGGTCACAGGCACAGCCTACGGTCGGCCGGGGACAGCCGGGCCGACCGTAGGCGAGATCAGCGGCGTCGGGCCGTTTCAACCCGCCGGCGGAAGGGTAGGGCCGGGGGTACTCACCTCGTCGCCGAAAGGGCTCCCATGCCTCGTTTGCTGCGCCCCTCCACCGTCCTGATCGCCGGAGTGCTCGGCCTGGGGGCGCTCGGCGTCCCCGCGCAGGCAGACCCCACGTCCGCCAGTGCGAGCGCGGCTCCGGGCGTGCTCTACGACGGCTGCACGGATCACCCGATCAACTACTCGGTAGCGCCGCCGCTGAACGCCTACACCTGGTCCCTCCAGCTGGTCTTCCAGGCCCCGGACGGCACCAGCGCCGGCACCGCCTACATCAGCAAGGGCGACCCCACCACCGGGGTGGAGACCAAGCAGTTCTGCCCCGGGGAGGACCTCCCGGGCAGCTACTCGGTGACCGGGACGTACTCGGTCATGGTGCCGGGCACGGGATCCAACTCGACCACCACCGCCACCGCGATCACCCCCTTCTCCTTCGACCTCCGGCTGCCCAGCAACCAGGTCACGGCCAAGCCGGCGGCGAAGAAGGTGAAGGTCGGCAAGCAGGTCAAGGTGCGCGTCACCGTGGCCGACGAGCGCCCCTCGGGTGGCCTCTTCGGCACCAGCAGCGCCAAGGTCCAGCTGCAGCGCAAGAAGGGCGCCAAGTGGGTCTCGGTCGCCGGGGCCAACGGCTACACCAAGAGCTCCGGCAAGGCGCTGCTGAAGTTCAAGCAGAAGTGGAAGGGCAAGACCACCTTCCGGGTCGTCGCGGACCTGGGTGACCTGGGCAAGGGCACCTCCGCCAGCTTCAAGGTGCGCGGCCGCTGACGCCGCCGGGCCCGGGCCCTCGCGAGGAGGGTCCGGACCCAGGGTCGCGTCAGGCCTGGTCGGCGGCTGCCGCCGTGGTCTTCTTCGCCGCGGCTTTCGTGGTCTTCTTGGCGGCCGTCTTCGCCGTGGTCTTCTTGGCAGCCGTCTTCTTGGCGGCGGCCTTCTTCGCGGGCGCCTTCTTGGCCGGCGCCTTCTTCGCACCCTTCTTGGCCGCCTTCTTCGCGGGCCCGCGCTCGCGGCGCTCGGCGAGCAGCTCCGCGGCCCGCTCCAGGGTGATCGCGTCCACCGTGTCCTCCTTGCGGAGGGTGGCGTTGTACTCCCCGTCGGTCACGTACTCGCCGAAGCGACCGGCCTTGACCACCACCGGCTGTCCCGAGACCGGGTCGTTGCCCAGCTCCTTCAGCGGCGGCGTCGCCGCGCCGCGGCCCCTGGCCTTGGGCTGGGCGTAGATCGCCTCGGCCTCCTCCAGGGTGATGGTGAACAGCTTCTCCTCCGACTCGATGGTGCGGGAGTCGGTGCCCTTCTTCAGGTAGGGCCCGTAGCGACCGTTCTGCGCGGTGATCTCCACGCCGTCGGCGTCGGTGCCCACCACGCGGGGCAGGGACAGCAGCTTCACTGCGTCGTCGAGGGTGACGGTGTCCAGCGACATCGACTTGAACAGCGACCCGGTGCGCGGCTTGGCCGACTTCGGGGCGTCCTCTCCCAGCAGCTCGGTGACGTAGGGCCCGTAGCGGCCGTTCTTGGCCACCACCTTCAACCCGGTCTCCGGGTGCACGCCCAGCTCGATCTCCTCGCCCGCGGGGTTGGCCAGGAGCTCCTGGGCCTTCTCCATGGTCAGCTCGTCGGGCGGCAGGTCGTCGGGCACGTTGGCCCGCTTGCCGGCCGGCGCACCGTCGTCTCCCGGGCCCTCGATGTAGGGCCCGTAACGGCCCACCCGCAGGTTGACCCCGGAGTCGGGTCCGCCGATCGGGAAGGTCGCCAGCTCGCGGGCGTCGATGTCGCCCAGCCCGGTGACCAGCGGGTGCAGCCCGTCGACGCGGTCCGAGCCGTAGTAGAACTCGGCCAGCTCGCTGACCCGGTCCTTGCGGCCCGCGGCGATCTCGTCGAGGCGGTCCTCCATGTCGGCGGTGAACTCGTAGGAGATGTGGCGCGGGAAGTGCTCCTCCAGCAGCCGGATCACCGAGAAGGCGATCCAGGCAGGCACCAGGGCGGTGCCCTTCTTGTAGACGTAGCCGCGATCGATGATCGTCTTGATGATCGAGGCGTAAGTCGAGGGGCGGCCGATCTCGCGGTCCTCGAGCTCCTTGATCAGCGTCGCCTCGGTGTAGCGCGAGGGAGGCTTGGTCTCGTGGCCGTTGGCGGTCACCGACGCGGCGCTGACACCGGCGCCCTCGACCAGGGCGGGCAGCCGCGTCTCCTGGTCGTCGCGCTTGGCGTCGGAGTCGTCCAGGCCCTCGACGTAGGCCTTGAGGAAGCCGTGGAAGGTGATGACCCGGCCACTGGCGGCGAAGACCACGTCCTCGCCGGTCGAGGCGGCGCCACCCAGGCGCACCGAGACGGACTGGCCGACCGCGTCCTTCATCTGCGAGGCCACGGTGCGCATCCAGATCAGCTCGTAGAGCCGGAACTGGTCGCCGGTGAGCCCGGTCTGGGCGGGGGTGCGGAAGGACTCGCCGGCGGGGCGGATCGCCTCGTGCGCCTCCTGGGCGTTCTTCACCTTGGTGGTGTAGGTGCGGGGCGCGTCGGGGAGGTACTCCGCGCCGTACAGCTCGCGGACCTGGTCCCGGGCCGCGCCGATGGCACCGGCCGACAGCGTGGTGGAGTCGGTACGCATGTAGGTGATGAAGCCGTTCTCGTACAGCCGCTGCGCCACCGACATCGCCACCGAGGCGGTCATCCCGAGCTTGCGCCCCGCCTCCTGCTGGAGGGTGGTGGTGCGGAACGGGGCGTACGGCGAGCGCTTGTAGGGCTTGGACTCCACCGAGCGCACGGTGTACGCGGTGTCGTACAGGCCGGCGACGAGCGTCTCGGCCGCCTTGCGGTCCAGGTGGACGACGGAGTCGGCGGACTTGAGCACGCCGTCGGGGCCGAAGTCGGAGCCGCGGGCGACCCGCTTGGCGTCGATGGAGTGCAACCGGGCGGGGAACATCCGCTGCGCGTGCTCCGCACCGGCGTCGAAGGTGCCCTCGAGGTCCCAGTAGGAGGCCTGCTTGAACTGCATCCGCAGCCGCTCGCGGTCCACGACCAGCCGGGTGGCCACCGACTGCACCCGACCGGCGGAGAGGCCGGACATGACCTTCTTCCACAGCACCGGGGAGACCTCGTAGCCGTAGAGGCGGTCCAGGATCCGCCGCGCCTCCTGGGCCTCCACGAGGTCCATGTCGATCTCGCGGGGGTTGTCGGCCGCAGCCAGGATCGCCGGCTTGGTGATCTCGTGGAAGACCATCCGCTTGACCGGGATGCCCTTGGGCTTGAGCTCGTCGAGGAGGTGCCACGCGATGGCCTCGCCCTCGCGGTCCTCATCGGTGGCCAGGAAGAGCTCGTCGGCGTCCTTGAGCAGGCCCTTGAGCTTGCTGATGTGGCTCTTCTTGTCGCGGGGCACGACGTAGTAGGGCTCGAAGCCGTTCTCCACGTCGACGCCCAGGCGTCCCCAGGACTTGTCCTTGATCTTGGCCGGGGTGTCGGCGGCACTCTGGGGCAGGTCCCGGATGTGACCGATGGAGGACTCGACCACGTATCCGGAGCCGAGGTACCCACCGATGGTGCGTGCCTTGGCGGGGGACTCCACGATGACCAGCTTGTGTACCACTTGTTTCCTAGCTCCTCAGTTCGCCCCAGACGGGACTCAGCGCCGACACGGTAGCGCGCCCTGGCCGGGTTTCCGTCAGGAGCGTCCGCAGGCAGGCACCCCTTGGTCCTGATAGGGGCTATGCCGATTTGGTGATTCAGGCTCCGCTTACCCCCAGCCTGACATAGACCCGTCTGGCCCGCTCGGGTGATATTGGGACCGGCACCTTCTCCCGGGCGCGCCACGGTACGTACCGTGGCTGGGCGTTCTGGAGATGTGGGGGCATCAGGACGCCGCACCAGGGCCGGGGGTGAGGATGGCGGTCCGCACTCCCGGCCGCGGCCCTCCGCTCAGACCTCCAGGAACCCCTGCGCCACCATCTCGGTCAGGGCCGGCAGGTAGGTCCGGCGCAGCTCGCGGGGGTCGGCCTCCAGCAGCGCGCCGACGGCGTCCAGGATCTGCCGCACGGTGAGGTCGCCGTCGCAGGCGCCGACGACCGCCGCCTCGACGGTGTCGACCTGTCGGGCCCGGCGCAGCCCACGCTGCTGACGCAGCACGATCGTCTCCGGGTCCTCGGCCCCCGGCTGGCCCTGGGTCTCCTGCCGTACGTCGGTGCGCAGCCTCAGGCGGACCTCGGCCAGGTCGCCGTGGGCCGCGAGCCGCTCCTGCGCCCGGGCCCACTCCCCGATCGCCGGGGCGATCGGCTGCTCCACCTCGTAGGGCCACTCGAGCAGCTCCCGCACCCCGGCCACGCTCGCCGACCGATGAAGGTTGATCCAGCCGAAGCCCACACCCTCGATGCCCTGGTCGTCGAACCACGACAGCCAGGTGTCGTAGCGGCGGGCGTAGTCCGCCGCCCCGTGCAGCCCGGCGTCCTTGAGCCACAGCTCGACGTACGAGGCGGGGTCCAGCACCTCCCGCTGGACCACCAGCGCCGCGCAGTCCTCGCTGAGCCACTCAGCCAGGCGCTCGTCCCAGGTGCGGTCGCGGGTGATGACCCAGTTGGCCAGCACCTGGCACCAGCCGCCGTCGTTGAGCAGCTCCGGCGCCCGGCGCACGATGTCCTCGACCACGCGGTCCCCGGGCAGCCCGGAGTCGCGGTAGACCAGCCGCTCACCGGTCGCCGGCGAGATCACGAACGGCGGGTTGGTGGCGATCAGGTCGAAGCGCTCGCCGGCCACCGGCTCGAAGAACGAGCCCTCCCGTACGTCGATCCGGTCCGCACCGCTCGCGCTGGGAGGGACGTCGTTGAGCTCGGCGTTGAACCGGGTCATCCACAGCGCCCGGGTGTTCACGTCGGTGGCGACCACGGTGTCGCTGTGCCGGGCCAGGTGCAGCGCCTGGACCCCGCACCCGGTGCCGAGGTCCAGGGATCGGCCCACCGGCTCGCGCACGGTCAGCTGGGCCAGCGAGGTGGACGCGGAGCTGATGCCCAGCACGTGGTCGGTGCCGACCCGGTTGGGGCTGCCGTCCAGACCGGGGGTCAGGTCGCTGACGACCCAGAGGTCGCCGTCGTCGGTGGCGTAGGGGCGTACGTCGAGCCGCGCCGCCACCTCGCCGACCGACTGCTCGACGATGCCTGCCACCGCCATCCGGTCGACCAGCCCGCCCAGGGCCCGCTCGGCCTGCTCCCGGGAGACCGGCACCTGCAGCAGGAAGAGCCGGGTCAGCGTCTCCAGGGGGGAGCCGCCACGGGTGACCCGCAGCCCCGGGGTGGTCTCGTTGCGCCCCAGGGCCGCGTGCGCCTGTTCCCCGAGGAGCTCGGCGACCGCGTCGTAGGTGAAGCCGGCCGCGAGCACGGCTGAGCGGAGGTCCCTGGCCAGGGACGTGGCCTTGTTCTGCATGTGCGCATCCTCGCAGAGCCCCCCGCTGTGGCTACTCGGTGTCGGGCTGGGGGGTCGCGCTGTCCATGCCGCTCATCACGCACGCGGTCAGCTCGCTGAACAGCCCGCCCTCGCCGCCGGCCATGGCCTCCTCGCCCTCGACCATCACGGTGACGAAGAACTCGCGCAGGTTGTCCTCGGTCATGGCGTCGGAGACACAGGTCTTGGTCTCCTCGTCCATCGACTCGTCGTCGGCGAAGTCGGCGAGCATCTGCTCACGGAGGTCCACGCCGCACTTCTCGAAGTTGTCGTAGATCTCCCCGCCCTCGTCCTTGCTGAGCTTCAGCTCGGTGAACTCCAAGCCCTCGGACTCCTTGGCCCACTCCTCGGCGGTGCCGATCTTCTCGAGCCGGTCCACCCCGATCACGTCGACGAACCCCTCGCTGAAGCAGGTGGCCTGCTTCTTGTCCATCGGGGAGTCCTCGCCCTCCGAGAGCGAGGTCGCCATCGCCTCGACGTACGGCTGGGCGCTGTCGCTGGTGCCGTTGCCACCGCTGAAGTCGGGCGACTTGTCGTCGTCGTCGCCACCACAGGCGGAGAGCACCAGGGCCAGGGCGGGCACGAGCAGCAGCAAGCGGGGGCGAGACTTCATCGAGTGTCCTTGGAATGAGGGATGGGACAGGGCATCGTGCGCGCCCGGCTTCGCCGATCATAGGGACTGGGTCGAGCCGATGGCAGCCCCTGGGCGATTGTCCGCCGCATCGGCTCAGGCGGTGTGGTGCGGGGCGAAGGCCGAGGATCCGGTGTCGTCCCCGTCGTCGCTGATGGCGATCTCGCGACGTCCCGAGATCACCACCGCGACCGCGATGACGGCGACGGCGACCAGGGCGATGGCGATGCGGGCGACGTCGTTCTGGTCCTCCCCCACGCTCAGGGAGACCACGGCGCTGGCGATCAGCAGCGAGACCAGGTTCATCACCTTGATCAGCGGGTTGATGGCCGGACCGGCGGTGTCCTTGAACGGGTCGCCGACGGTGTCGCCGATGACGGTCGCCTCGTGGGCCGGGGAGCCCTTGCCGCCGTGGTGACCGTCCTCGACCAGCTTCTTGGCGTTGTCCCAGGCGCCGCCGGCGTTGGCCAGGAAGACCGCCATCAGCGTGCCCGTGCCGATCGCGCCGGCCAGGAACCCGGCGAGCGCGGTGACGCCGAGCCCGAAGCCCACCGCCACCGGGGCAAGCACCGCGAGGAGACCAGGGGTGACCAGCTCCCGCAGGGAGTCGCGGGTCACGATGTCCACGACCTTGCCGTACTCCGGGCGGGCGGTGCCCTCCATGATCCCGGGGATCTCGCGGAACTGGCGGCGCACCTCGTAGACCACCGCGCCGGCGGCCCGGCCGACGGCGTTGATCGCCAGCCCGGAGAACAGGAAGACCACCGCGGCTCCCAGCAGCACCCCGACCAGGACCGCCGGGTTGTACACCGCGAAGCTGAGCAGGTTCTGCTCGTCCAGCGTCGGCCTGGCCTCGACCAGCGCGTCGGCCACCGAGGTGGCGTAGGAGCCGAACAGCGCGGTCGCCGCCAGCACCGCGGTGGCGATGGCGATCCCCTTGGTGATGGCCTTGGTGGTGTTGCCCACCGCGTCCAGCTCGGTGAGGATCTGGGCGCCCTCGGGGCTGACGTCGCCCGACATCTCCGCGATGCCCTGGGCGTTGTCGGAGACGGGACCGAAGGTGTCCATCGCGACGATCACCCCGACCGTGGTGAGGAGTCCGCAGCCGGCCAGTGCGACCGCGAACAGCGAGACGGTCAGGGTGGCCCCACCGAGGAGGTAGGCCCCGAAGACGGCCGTGCCGATCACCAGGGTGGTGTAGACCGCGGACTCGAAGCCCACCGAGAGGCCGGACAGGATGACGGTGGCCGCGCCGGTCATCGAGGTCTTGCCGACGTCCTTGACGGGACGGTGCTCGGTGCCGGTGTAGTAGCCGGTGAGGGCCAGGATGCCGGCCGCCATCACGATGCCGATGACCACCGCCGCGGAGGCGATCAGCCGAGGGTCGCCCGAGGCCCCGGCGATGTCCGTGCCGGTGGCGTTGCTCAGCTCGCCGAAGCTGCTGGGCAGGTAGAGGTAGGACAGGACCACCGACGCGACCGCGCCCACGGAGGCGGAGACGTAGAAGGCGCGGTTGATGGTGGCGAGGCCGTTCTCGCCGGCGCGGGGGCGGGTGATGTAGACACCGAGCACCGCGGTCAGCGCACCGATCGCGGGGATCAGCAGCGGGTAGACCAGGCCCTGGTCACCGAACGCCTGGGACCCCAGGATGAGCGCGGCCACCAGGGTCACGGCGTACGACTCGAAGAGGTCGGCGGCCATGCCGGCGCAGTCACCGACGTTGTCGCCCACGTTGTCGGCGATCGTGGCGGCGTTGCGCGGGTCGTCCTCGGGAATGCCCTGCTCGACCTTGCCGACCAGGTCTGCCCCGACGTCGGCGGCCTTGGTGAAGATGCCGCCGCCGACCCTCATGAACATCGCCAGCAGGGCGGCACCGAAGCCGAACCCCTCCAGCACGTGGGGCGCCTCGTCACGGAAGATCAGCACCACCGAGCTGGCGCCGAGCAGGCCGAGGCCCACCGTGGCCATGCCCACGAATGCGCCGGTCCGGAAGCCGATGGTCATCGCGGTCTCGCGACCCTCGTTGTCGGCGGCCGCAGCGACCCGGAGGTTGGCGCGGACCGCGAGCGACATGCCGAGATACCCGATGGCTGCTGAGAACCCCGCACCCAGCAGGAAGAAGATCGACCTGCCCACCCGCACCGACATGTCGTCCGCGGGCAGGGCGAGCAGGGCCAGGAAGGCGATGACGGCGAAGACCGCCAGGGTCCGGAACTGCCGGGTCAGGTAGGCGTTCGCGCCCTCCTGGACCGCCTGGGCGATCGCGCGCATCGCGGCGGTGCCCTCGCCGGCGGACAGCACCTGCCTGCGGAACACCGCGGCCATGGCGAGCGCGGCCAGTGCGATCGCGAGCACCACGACGACCAGGGTGAGGTTGCCGCCGGAGAGCTCCGGCTCAGCGAGGAAAGGAACGGTCCCGAGCATGCGCGTCCTCCATCGGTTCGCGGTCAGCGATCGAGGCGGAGTCTACGCAGATGTGAGCGCTCTCACGCGACCTGATGTGACGTGGGTCACATCAGTTGGGCGATAGTCGAGCACAACGACCGAACCGCCCGTCCCAACGGGACAGGCGGCGAGGTACGGCGCGGTACGGCGAGGTGAGGCGCGGGCAGGTCAGCCGGCGAGGGCGCTCTGCTGGTCGTCGTGGATCGCGAAGACCTTGGCCAGGCCGGTGATCCGGAAGATCTTCAGCAGTCGGTCCTGGTGGCACACCAGCGCCAGCGAGCCGTCGTGGGCACGGACCTTCTTCAGGCCGCCCACCAGCACACCGAGACCGGTGGAGTCCAGGAACTCCACGTCTGCCAGGTCGATGACGATGTCGTAGACACCGGCCGCGACGAGCTCGGTGATCTTGTCCCGCAGCTTGGGGGCGGTGTAGACGTCGATCTCGCCCCCGACCGCGACGACGGTCTTGCCGTCCACATCGCGCGTCACAAGAGTCAGGTCCACGTCGCTTACTCCTCGACCTTCCCGGGGGTTCATGCCGGGGACGGTACGTCCCCATGCCTGGTGCGCAAGATATCAAACCACGGCTGGCACCTATGTCGGCGCCACTTGTCACACTTGTGGACGTGACAGTCACAACCACCGGCCTCGCGTCGACCGCGGCCTCGCACATGGGCGAGGTCGTCTCGCGCCTTGGGCACGTGCCGGGCCGGGAGGACAGGCTGCGCCACGTGCAGGCGCTGCCCCGGCGGGAGGCCGTCTTCGAGGAGTGGCCCGACTGGACTCACCCGGTGGTTCGGGCGGCCTACGAGCGTCGCGGGATCACCACTCCCTGGCGTCACCAGGTGGCCGCCGCCGACGCGGTGTGGACCGGACAGCACGTCGTGCTTGCGACGGGCACCGCCTCGGGCAAGTCGCTGGCCTACCAGCTGCCCGCGCTCTCCCGGGTGCTGGCGCGGCGCGGCTCCCGCGACGAACGGGGCGCCGGGGTGCTCTACCTCTCCCCCACCAAGGCCCTGGCCAACGACCAGCTGACCGGGATTCTCGCCCTCGACACCGGGGTCCGCGCCACCACGCACGACGGCGACAGCACCCGGGAGATGCGCGACTGGGCCCGCGACCACGCCGAGTACGTCCTGACCAACCCGGACATGCTGCACCGCTCGCTGCTTCCTGCTCACCAGCGCTGGGCCCGGTTCCTGGCCAAGCTGGAGATCGTGGTGATCGACGAGTGCCACCACTACCGGGGGGTGTTCGGGGCGCACGTCGCCCACGTGCTGCGCCGGCTCCGCCGCGTGTGCGCGCTGTACGGCGCGTCGCCGACCTTCGTGCTGCTCTCCGCGACGGTGGCCGAGCCGGAGGAGGCTGCCCGACGGCTGACCGGTCTGGACGTGCTGCCGATGACCGCGGACCACTCCCCGCGCGGCGAGGTGTCGGTGGCGCTGTGGGAGCCGCCGCTGACCTCCTTCACCGGCGAGAACGGCGCCCCGGTACGCCGTGCCGCGTCCTCGGAGACCGCCGACCTGCTCGCCGACCTGGTGGCGGAGGGAGTGCGCACCCTGGCGTTCATCCGGTCCCGGCGCGGCGCCGAGCAGGTGGCGGTGCGGACCGCGGACCTCCTGGCCAAGGTGGACCCGTCGCTCCCCAGCCGGGTGGCCGCCTATCGCGGCGGCTACCTGCCCGAGGAGCGCCGGGCACTGGAGTCGTCGCTGCGCCGGGGCGACCTGATCGGTCTCGCCGCCACGAACGCCCTGGAGCTGGGGATCGACATCCGCGGGCTGGACGCGGTGCTGCTGGCGGGGTTCCCCGGGACCCGTGCCGCGATGTGGCAGCAGATCGGCCGGGCCGGGCGCGACGGGCAGGACGCGCTCGCGGTGCTGGTCGCCCGTGACGACCCCCTGGACACCTACCTCGTCTCGCACCCGCAGATGCTGCTCGGCGCACCGGTGGAGGCGACGGTCTTCGACCCCGACAACCACTACGTGCTGGCGCCCCACCTGTGCGCGGCGGCCCACGAGTCGCCGCTGACCGAGGCCGACCTGCCCCTCTTCGGGCCGCAGGCCCGGATCGCGGTCGACGGGCTGACCGCTGCCGGCATGCTCCGGCGCCGGCCCCACGGCTGGTTCTGGACCGACCGGAGGAGACCCAGCGACCTCACCGACATCCGATCGACCGGGGGCCAGGCCTTCCAGCTGGTCGAGGAGGAGAGCGGGCGGGTGGTCGGCACGGTGGACGCGAGCAGCGCGCACGGCACGGCGCACCCCGGCGCCGTCTACCTGCACCGGGGCGAGACCTGGTTGGTCTCCGAGCTGGACCTGGACGAGCACGTCGCGATGATCGGACGGGCCCACGTCGACTACTCCACCTCCGCCCGGGAGACGACCGAGATCAGCGTCGTCTCGGAACGGGAGCACCAGCGCTGGGGCGACTGCCGCCTGGTCCTGGGCGAGGTGGACGTCACCCACCAGGTGGTCTCGTTCCTCAAACGACGCCAACCCAGCGGCGAGGTGATGGCGGAGGAGCCGCTGGACCTGCCCCCACGGAGCTTGCGCACCACCGCGGTGTGGTGGAGCGTGCCCGACCACGCGCTGGAGGCCGCGGGACTGGCGACCGCCGAGCTGCCCGGTGCGGCCCACGCCGCCGAGCACTGCTCCATCGGCCTGCTCCCGCTCTTCGCCACCTGCGACCGGTGGGACATCGGCGGCGTCTCCACCGCACGCCACCCCGACACCGGGGTGCTCACCGTCTTCGTGCACGACGGCCACCCCGGCGGCGCCGGTTTCGCTGAGCGAGGGTTCCACGCCGCCCGCGCCTGGCTGACCGCGACCCGCGACACAATCGCGGCCTGCGAGTGCCTCGAGGGGTGCCCCTCGTGCATCCAGTCCCCAAGTGCGGCAACCAGAACAACCCCCTGGACAAGGCCGGTGCCCTGCGGCTGCTGGAGCTCCTTCTCGGAGAGCCGCACCGCGAGTAGGTTCTACTCATGGTGCTTCTCGGTCTGGTCTTCGTCGCCGTCGGTGTCCTGGCCATCCTGTCCGCCACCTTCGTCAGCGAGGGCAACGCAGAGCTGCTCGGCATGGACCTCAGCGCCCTGGCCATCTTCCTGGTGGGCGTCGCCGCAGGCGCCTGCGTGATCTGGGGCCTCAGCATCCTGAAGTGGGGGACCAAGCGCGGGCTCGCCAGCCGGCGCGAGCAGAAGGAGCTGCGCGAGCTCCACGCCAAGCTCGAGCGCGTGGAGGGTGAGCGCCACGGGGAGCAGCCCACCACCGAGAGCTGAACCTGGATCCAGGAGGATCCGCACCGGCACCGGAGCCGCTGGGCCCAGCACGGGCGCGAGCCGTCAGGTCACCGCCGTGACCGCGCATCCGCGGCCCCTGGACCGAGACCTGGACCGCCAGCTCCTGTCCCGAGACGCTGCAGCCCTGCATCGTGGCGCCGTTGGCGACCACCACCTCCGCGGCTGCGGCGCAGCCGTCCCCACCCTGCTGGAGGACGGCCGCGCCGGCGAGCGCGCCGAGGTCGGCAGCGGACTGGGCGATCCGGTGCCGGTGCACCATGGTTGCGGCCGTGCTCAGCGCGACGGCCACCAGCACCAGCACCGAGACCATGGTGAGGACCAGCATGGACGCCGCACCCCGCGCGTCACGGCTCCGCTCGCGCCCCGGCTCGACCGTGCTCACGGCGCCTCGGTCAAGGTGACCGCCTCCGCCTCCAGCCGGGCTCCGGGCAGTCGGGCGAACAGACCCCCGGGGCCCGCCAGGCGTCCCTGGACCCGGACCACCACGTGGCTGTCGCTGCGCGAGACGACGATCCGGGACCCGCCCGGAGCCACGGCGTGACCGGCCGCCACCGCGGCGGCCTCGGAGTCGCCGCGCGCCATCGCGCGCGCGGTCTCCCGGGCGGCATCCACGGTGCGGACCTGGGCCATGGCCACCGCCAGCAACCAGACCAGACCGACCGTGAGCGCCGTCAGGAGAGGCAGCCCCAGGGCGAGCTCGGCGGTGACCGCGCCACGTTCGCAGCGCCGTCTCACCCGATGCCCAGCAACGACAGGACGTGGTCGAAGAGGGTCTTGAGGAGCTTGTCACCGAACCCGCCGGTGACCAGCTTGTAGAGCACCCCCGCGAGCCCGGCGCCCGCCGCCGTGCCGACGGCGTACTCCGCCGTGGTGATGCCCTGCTCGTCGGTGCTGCCCTGCTCGTCGTGGAACCTGTTCATGCGACCTCCCGATGTCGAGCCACGTGGTGTGGCCTGGTGACACCAGCCTCGGGGCGCACCGGGCCCCCGAGCAGGGCCGGCGCTGCGGCCTGTGGACAGGCGGGCAGGGAGCCCCCCTGTGGAGGACTGGGCGACGATTCCGCCTCTCCACCCGGCCCACAAAGAGGCCGGTGCGGTTCAGTCCGGGCGGTCCACGGCGATGACCGTGGTGGGCTGGAGCACCGCCTCGCTCAGCGCCCGGGACCGCAGTTGGGCGACCTCGGCGTACGCCTCGTCCTCGGCCATCGCGCAGAACGCCGCGGGCGAGGGGTACCAGACCAGCATCACCGCGTCCCAGGACCTCTCCCGGTCCGGGACGAGGGCCGGCAGGCCCTTGCCGAAGAACAGCACCCGCGCTCCCGCCGCCTCGACGAAAGACTCGGCACGGCGGAGGTAGTCGGTGTAGAGCTCCCGTCCGCCCTCGGCGTACCGGAGGAGGTTGAGCATCGCGAAGGGCCGGTCGGGCGCCTCGTCCAGGAACTGCTGCAGGTCGTGCGGGGTGGGGTCAACCATCCGGGCTCCTCGGTGTCGCGCCACGGGCCGGGCGCCCAGGTGCGCCGCGTCAGCCCGTGGCCTGCTCGGAGGAGAGCGTCGCAGGTCGTGGGTCGAGCGCGGCCAGAACCCCTCGGCGCACCCCCACCGCCACCGTCGCCATCCAGGCCGAGCAGGTGGGCGTGTCCGGGTGCCGGGCCTCCAGCAGCGCGCCGGAGGACAGGCAGCTGATCGCGGCGTGCACCTGGGCGCTGGCCGGGACGTGGCCCAGGAACCCGTGCGCCTTGCTGGCCCGCCAGCCCTGTCGCGGCACCGCGCGGTGGTCGGCGACCGCCAGCACGAGCTCCGGCTCGACGGGCCGGTCCAGCAAGGACCGCACCACCGGCAGCGGCAGCTGCGCCGCCTCGGTCATCCGGTCGAGGACCGCGGTCGTGCGCGCCAGCACGGTGGCAAGCTCGAGCCCCGGCTCCAGGTCGAGGACGAGGGGCCCGAGCTTGGCGAACCAGCCCACGGCTCCCTCCTGACCGGGCGGCCTCCCCGGCACCGCCACCAGGGCACGTAGCCGGTTGGGTCCCGGCTCCAGGCCCGCGATGGAGGAGACGAGGAGCGCGAGGAAGATCTGCTCCAGGCTGCTGCCCCAGGAGCGGCCCAGCTCGTCCAGCTCCCGGACCTCGCCGGGGGTGGCCACCGGCATCGTGGTCAGCTCGTGCCCCCACCGTTCACCGCTCCTGACCCCCGAGCTCGGCGGAGCCGGCACAGCCGACCCGTCCTCCAGCAGGGCGCGCCAGTCCGCCAGCCGCGGGTCGTCCGGGCCCACCTCCCGCAGGCGGTCCGCCTCCTCCTGCGCGTGGTCCAGGTGACTGCCCGGCCGCGCCAGGCAGGGGTCGGGGGCGTCTGCGGCGGAGTAGGCGTGGTGCAGCAGCGGCAGCTCGTCGGCCGCCGCGTACATCGACTGCACGTCGAACGTCACGTGGTCGAACGCCGCGTAGAGCGTCAGCCCCACCTCGCTCTCGACGGTCACGAACCCGGCGCGCGGCCACACGTGCGGCTGCGCGTGCGAGGCGAGATGCTCGACCACGGCGGCGTGCGTCTCCTGGACTCCGCCGTAGTGCCCGACCGGCAGCGGCTCGAACTCGACCGTGCCGGGCGACGCCAGCCTCCTGCGGTGCCGCACGCCGTCAGGCACGTAGTCGCAGCGCAGGCTCTCGTGCCGGTCGAAGAAGCTGGCCAGGGCCGCGGCCACCGACGTGCTGGTCGGTGCTGTCAGGACGACGGAGAAGCCGATCCACGGCGCCTCGGCCGGATCCAGAGACGAGGCTCCGGCACTGGCCAGGAGATGACTCTCCTGGTCCTCGGTCAGGGGCCGCGCGTCCGGCGGTGCCCCTCGTACGGCGCGTACGCAACCAGGTGTCGGCACCCATGCGGTGACGACACCGGGGCGCACGTGAGCCGCGCCTAGATGTGTGGTGCGCATAACCCTGCCTCCCAACCGGGTTCCCCGAACACGGACGTCTTGCGGACACCGGGAACGGGCCCCTCACTGTCGGGCACCCGGACAAGAGGTGTCAATGGTCTAGTCCGCCGACCGCCGTTCAACGACTCACTCCCACGCCAGCTGGGAGACCAGGCCGGCCACCAGCGGGACGATGCCGAGGAGCAGGAACGCAGGGAGCAGGCACAGCCCCAGCGGCAGCGCGGCCCGCACCCCCACGGCACGCGCCCGGTCCTCGGTCCCGGCCCGCTCCTCCTCCGCCAGCGCCGTCGCCAGCGCCTCCACGGCCACCAGCACCGAGGCTCCCGTCTGGTGGGCCCGGGCCAGCGCCCGGCCCAGTGGCCCCACCCCGGGATCCTGGCCCAGGTCTGCCCACACCAAGGCCGGGTCGACGCCCAGCTGGAGCCGCGACCGGGTGGCGGCGAAGGCGTCCGCCGCGGCGCCGGGCAGGGCCGTGCAGGCGGCGCCGAGTGCGGCGCCGGGCGGCGCACCGGACCGCAGTCCCGCCGCGAGCAGGCCGACGAGGTGCGGCAGGTCCCGTGCGGTCTGCTCCCGCGCCCGGCGTACGGCGGCCGGCTCGACGGCGCGCAGCACCCGCCAGCAGCCGATCGCCGCGGCGACGCCCAGCACCGTGCCGGCCGGACCGCCCACGAACAGCTGGACACCGAGTCCGGCCAGCGCGGAGCCGACCGTGATCGCGGCCCTGCGCCCGGACGGGCGGGCACCGGTCTGCGACGGGCGACCTGGCACCCGGGACCCGAGCTCCGGGCCCGGACCGACGAGCAGCGCCGCGGTCAGACCGGCGAGCAGCGCGGCGGTGATCATGCGTGCCGCTCCACGCCCTCGGCGATGGCCTCGATCCACCACGTGCCCAGGAACGCCAGGCCCAGACCGCCGACCAGGCAGCCGCCCCCGACCGGGGTCCCCAGGAGGAACGTCCACGGCGCGGTGCCGGCACCCGAGCCGGCCAGGAGCGCCAGCCCGGGCAACGCCACCAGCAGCCGCGCGGTCGCCCGGGCCGAGGCCAGCTCTGAGGCCACCACCCGTCGGGTCGAGCGGACCGCGCGCAGCCCGGCCGCAACCTTGGCCAACGCCTCACCGAGTCCCTCGCCACTGCGGTGGGCCACCTGCCACGCCGCAGCGACCAGCCGCAGGTCCGGATGTCCCGCACCCCGCAACGCCGCCGGTACGTCGGCGCCGAACCGGCTCGCCCGCACGGCGGGCGTGAGCTCGGGACAGGCCCGGGCCGCGAGCTCCAGTGCGGACTCCGGGGTCCGCCCGGCGGCGAGCTCGTCGGCCAGCACGGTGCAGCCCTCGAGCACCCGGTCCGCCGCGGACAGCGCCGCGGCGCGGGCCCGGCGCTGGCGAACCAGGACCAGGACCCCTCGACCGACGGCGGTCAGCACGGCGGGCACCAGGATGCCGCCCGGGCCCCACACCGCCAGCAGCACCAGGGCCGCGGCGACCACCGCCACCATGCTCGCCACCGGCACCCGGCGCCCGTCCGAGTCGGCGCCGGCCACCGCGGGGCGAGGAGGCAGCAGCAGCGCGGCCGCGCAACCCGCCGACACCGCGGTCGAGGCCACCGTCAGAGCGACGGTCATCCCAGCCTCCGGGCGAGGTCGTCGGCGGCCGGGCCCTCCACGAGCCGGCCGTCGGCGGTGAACTCCAGGGCGCAGCGGATCCGATCCCCCTCGCTCGTCGGCGAGGGCAGCGCCACCTGGGCGAGTCGGCGTACCCCGTCGCGGCCTCGGACCACGTGCAGCACCAGGTCCACGGCGGCGGCGAGCTGGCTCGCCGCGGCTGCCCGGCCCAGTCCGGCCGTGGCGGCGAGCGCCTCGATCCGTGCCGGCACCTGGGTGGCGGAGTTGGCGTGCAGCGTGCCCGCGCCGCCCTCGTGCCCGGTGTTCATCGCGGCCAGCAGGTCGACCACCTCGGCACCGCGGACCTCGCCGACGACCAGCCGGTCAGGACGCATCCGCAGTGCCTGGCGCACCAGGGTGCGCAGGTCGAGTCCCCCCTTGCCCTCGATGTTGGGAGGACGCGCCTCCAGAGCCACGACGTGGGGATGCACCGGTCGCAGCTCGGAGGAGTCCTCGACCAGCACGATCCGCTCCTGCGGCGGCACCAGTCCGAGCATCGTGGCCAGCAGGGTCGTCTTGCCGGAGCCCGTGCCCCCGCTGATCAGGTAGGCCAGCCGTCCCGTCACCACGTCTCGCAGCAGTCGAGCGCCAGGTCCGGTCAGGGTGCCGGCGGCCACCAGGTCCTCGAGCCCGAACGCACGCGCCCGCGGCACGCGCAGGGAGACCAGGGTGCCGGGACGGGCCACCGGTGCGAGCACCGCGTGGAACCGGGTGCCGTCGGGCAGGCGCACGTCGCAGCACGGAGTCGCGTCGTCGAGGCGTCGGCCGCCCAGGCCGGCCAGCCGCTGCGCCAGCCGGCGTACCTCCTCCTCGCTGCCCAGCACCACCTCGGTCTGCTCCAGGCCGTCGCCGCGGTCCACCCAGACCGGGCCCGGCCCGTTCACCAGCACGTCGGTCACCTCCCGGTCCCCCATCAGCGGCTCCAGGACCCCGACACCGAACGCGGTGCTGCGCAGCACCGCGTGCACGGCCCGCACCTCCTCGGCGCCCAGGGGCAGGCCCCGACTGCGCAGCACCTCCGCCACCCGGTGAGGGGTGACCTCCCCGTGCTCCCGGGCCAGCTGGTCGCGCACCGCCTCGACCAGCTCCGGGGGCGGTCCCGGCGTCTGGGCGACGCCCCCCGTGATCATGCCGCCCACCCCCGGTCGACCGTGCTCAGCAGCCGCGCCGCGGCCCGTCCCAGGGCGCCTCTGCCGCCGCGCACCGGGCCCAGGCCCAGGTCCACCGACTCCTCCATCCCGCGCTGCTCGGGCACCTCCGCCAGCACCTCGGCACCCACGGCTCGTGCCACCGTCTCCGGCGACAGGCCCCGGCCGCGGACCACCAGGGCGCCTCGCCCCTCGAGCGCGGCCACCTGACGGGTCGCCGCAGCCACCCCGGTCAGCGTCGGTCGCACCACCACCAGCAGCCGGTCGCACCTGGTCAGCAGCTCGGAGGTCGCGGGACCCGCTCGGCGCGGGAGGTCGACCACCACCAGGTCGTGGGCGCGCCGGGCGGCCTCCAGGGTCTCGCGCAGCACCCCGGCCGACGGCTCGACCTCGAGCGGACCTCCCCAGGTGAGGACCCCGAGCTGGCCGCGCCGCGGGACGGAGTCCCGCAGCGACGCCCCGCTGAGGCGGCCGGAGGTGCCCGCCAGGGCGTCCCAGCGCAGACCGGGCACGCCGTCCAGCCCCAGGACCCGATCGGCACCCGGGCCCAACGGGTCGGTGTCCATCAGGAGCACCGGTCCGTGGGCGGACCCGACCTGAGCGAGGGCGCAGGCCAGCGTGGTGGCGCCGGCGCCCCCGGAGCCAGGCATCACCGCCAGCACCCGGCCGGGCGGCCTGGGATCGCCGAGCTCGGAGAAGAGCTGTCCCAGCCAGTCTGCCGCCGCCCCCAGCTCCAGCACGGACTCGGCCCCGAGCACCACGGCGCTGCGGAACAGCCACCCCTGCGCCTCGCCGCGGCTCACCACGTGCACCCCCGCCCGACGGGGCGGCCGGAGCAGGGCCAGGCCGTCGGCCAGGTCCGCCCCCACCAGGACCACCTCGGCCCGGCCCCACGCCCGCAGCGCCACCGCCTCCTGTCCCGCCACCTCGGGCACCACCCCCGCCGCTGCGGCGAGCCGCTGCACCTCGTCGAGCAGCCCGTCGTCCCGCGAGACCAGCAACACCGTGAACCCTGGATCCGTCATGGCACGACGCTCCCGCACCCGGCCGCCCGGCGCCGGCGAGGACGGCGCCCCTGTGGACAACCCCGCTGCCGGTCAGTGGCACGCCCCGGCTGTGGAGGATTCGCGGCCGGGAAGGTGCAGGCTCGACGTTCTGTCCCCACCCGGGAGTGGCCGACCTACGATGGGGACATGTCCCGCCCGTCCGCGGCCTTCTTCGACCTCGACAAGACGATCATCGCCCGATCGAGCACCCTGGCCTTCTCGCGCCCGTTCCAGGCGGGTGGACTGATCACGCGCCGGGCGATGCTGCGATCGGCGTACGCACAGTTCGTCTACGCGGTCGGCGGGGCCGACCACGACCAGATGGAGAAGATGCGGCAGTTCATGTCCCAGCTGTGCGCCGGCTGGGACGTGGCCACGGTCCGCGAGATCGTCGCCGACACCCTGCACAACGTCGTCGACCCGCTGGTCTACGCCGAGGCGGTCAGCCTCATCGACGAGCACAAGCGCGAGGGCCGCGACGTCGTCATCGTCTCCACCAGCGGCTCCGAGGTGGTCGAGCCGATCGGCGCCATGCTGGGCGCAGACCGGGTGGTCGCCACCCGGCTGAAGATCGTGGACGGGAAGTACTCCGGCGAGATCGAGTACTACGCCTACGCCGAGGAGAAGGCCAACGCGATCCGTCGGCTCGCCGAGGAGATGGGCTACGACCTGGACGAGTCGTTCGCCTACAGCGACTCCGTGACCGACGTCCACATGCTCGAGGCCGTGGGGCACCCCTACGCGGTGAACCCGGACAAGCAGCTGCGTCGCACGGCCGTCGAGCGGGGCTGGCCGGTGCTGGTCTTCAACCGTCCGGTGGCGCTGCGCAGCCGGGCCAGCCTGCCGCAGGGTCCCACGCTGGCCGCGCTCGCGGTGGGCGGCGCCTTCGCCGTCGGCGGGTACGTCTGGGCCAACGCGCGCAAGCGTCCGCACTCCGGCTGAGGGTCCCGCGGGGCACGCCCGACTCACCGGTCACCGAACCCGTCGAGCGCGGGTGTCCGCCCGTCAGATCGGGTGCCCAAAGTCAACCCTTGAAGGGGGTGACCGGGGAGCGTAGACAGGAGTGCAGAACTCCACAGAGCAGCACGTGATCCAGGCACCCACGCGGCGATCAACCCTTCGAAAGGGCCGATGGTGGGGCGGATTCAGTTCCGCCCACCACAACCTGGTGCACGCTTGGTAACCGGGAGTCACGTGTCAGCGGCGGCATCCGCACCCTCCGGGGTCGGGTGCCGCTCGCATGCGGCGGCTCAGTCGGCGGGACGGCGCAGCGGGCTGGCCTCGGCCCCGGCGGTGTAGGCCTCCGCGGCGTACAGCGCCCAGGACTGCACCCCACGCTCGCCACCGTCGCGGTAGGCGCGCAGGTTGGACTCGTACTGCGGACGCAGCGCCAGGTGGCCGGCCTCGGGGACCACCAGCGACTTGGCGTCCACCCCTCGGGAGACCAGGACCAGCCGCTCCGCTGCCCGGGCCACGATCCCGTTGTGGGAGGCGAACGGCAGGGCGGTGGCGAGGTCGGCGTGGACCATCGCTGCCACCAGGAGCGCCGGCGCGCCGGTGTCGGCGAGCAGCAGGTCGGTGACGCCGCGGAGCCGCTGGGCCGAGGCGCCGTCCCGGGGGCGGCCGAGCTCCTCGGCGGGCAGTGACGTCGCCGCCACGACGCTGTGCAGCCGGGCGAGTGCCTGCATCGGCGCCTGCTTCATCAGCGGGGCCAGGGAGAGCTCGACGGCCGAGAGCCGTACGGCGTCCTCCGCGATCGCGTCGCCCTCGCCCGCACGGACCTGGGCCAGGGTCGACCCAGATCCCTCGAGCACGGCGCTGGCGTGCGCTCCCCGGAGCAGCGACTCGGCCGTCATCTCCGGCGACGTGCGGCGCAGGCCCCGGTCGCGCAGCATCACGTCGATGCCGTCCCGGGTAGCGGCGTAGGCCGAGGACACACCCTCCAGGCCGGACAACCACGCCAGGGGATCCGTCATCACGACAGCAACGCTAGTAGCCTCGGACCGATGACCGACGAGCAGCCCCCGGACCCGACCCGATCGCCGGACCACTCCCCCGTCGTCGGGGCAGGCGTCGGGGCGCGCGTCGGCACCCGCGTCCTGGCCCGGGCGCACGAGCGGGGCCGTCCCGAGTTCCCAAGAGCCGCAGCGGACTGGCTGGCGGCCGGCGAGGCCCGCACCGTCCTGGAGCTCGGCGCCGGCACCGGCAAGCTGACCCGGGTGCTGCTGGCCGCCGGTCACGACGTGCACGCCTGCGACCCCGACGAGGCGATGCTGGAGGTGCTGCGCGACACCCTCCCCGGAGTCCGCGCCAGCACCTGGTCCGGCGGGGACCTCCCCGCTGCGGACCGCTCGGTCGACGTGGTCGTCTGCGTGGACACCTTCGAGTCGCTGGACCACGAGCGGGCGCTGCCGGAGATCGCCCGGGTGCTCAAGCCCGGCGGACACCTCGCGGTGGTCCACCACGAGCGGGACGAGCGCATCCCCTGGGTACGCCGGCTGGGCCGGCTGCTGGGCACCACCGCGCGGCGCGCGGTCGACGAGCCCGGCTCCACCCACGAGGTGCTGGTGCACTCCACGCTGTTCAGCTTCGTGGAGGAGAGCTCCTTCAAGTCCTGGCAGGACGTCAACCGCGAGACCGTGGTGGACCTGGCCCGGTCCCACCTGGGCGGCCGCGACGAGGACGAGCTGGACCAGGCGCTCGCCGAGGTCGTCGCCTTCTACGACGAGTTCGGCCGCGGCATGGACGGCATGCAGCTGCCGTACGTGGTGCGCGGCCACCGCACCCAGGTGGTCCACCAGCCCGGCCTCTTCGCCGACGGCGGAGCGCTGGGCGAGCTGCCGGAGCCCGAGGACGCCGCCGTCGCCGGCAGCTTCCTGTCCGACGGCACGGACACCGACATGCTGCTGATCGACTTCCGCTAGCCGCCGGGCGCGACGTCCCGGACGAGCGCCGGAGACGTGAGTAGCGTGCGGCCATGGCGTCCTGGCGTCCCTGGCGGCGTACCCACCTCGGCACGGAGGCGGACCGGGCGACCTTCCACACCCTGCACACCGCGTCCCTGGCCTCCCCGGCGCTGCGGGAGGGGCTGACCACCGCCAGCGCCCAGCGGTCCGTCAAGCACCTGCGGGCCCTGCTGGGCGTCCCGGCGGTGGCGCTGACCGACACCGCCGGGGTCCTGGCCTGGGACGGTGTCGGCAGCCACCACGTCCCCCAGGTTCCCGACCTGGTCGCCTCCGCCCTCGAGCACGACACCACTCGCGCCACCGAGGCCGCCGACCTGCCCTGCATCGACCCGGGCTGCCCGGTGCGGCACGCGATCGCCACCCCCCTGGTGGTGGAGGAGCGCACCGTCGGGATGCTGCTCGCCTTCGCCCCGCAACCGGCCGCGGGGCTGGTGCTGGCCACCCACGAGGTCGCCCGCTGGGTCAGCGGCCAGCTCGAGCTCGCCGAGCTCGACGCCCAGCGCACCCGCGCGATGGAGGCCGAGGTGCGGGCGCTGCGGGCCCAGATCAGCCCGCACTTCATCTACAACTCCCTGGGCGCCATCGCCAGCTTCGTGCGCACCGACCCCGACCGGGCCCGCGAGCTGCTGCTGGAGTTCGCCGACTTCACCCGCTACTCCTTCCGCAGCCACGGCGAGTTCACCACGCTGGCCGAGGAGCTGCGCTCCATCGAGCGCTACCTGATGCTGGAGCAGGCCCGGTTCGGCGACCGGCTGCGGGTCACCCTGCAGGTGGCGCCGGAGGTGCTCGCGGTGACGGTGCCCTTCCTGTGCGTGCAGCCCCTGGTGGAGAACGCCGTACGCCACGGGCTGGAGGCCGTCGAGGGGGTGGGCCACCTGCGGATCGTGGCCCGCGACCTGGACCAGGAGTGCCTGATCGAGGTCGAGGACAACGGGGTCGGGGAGGACCCGGAGCGGGTGCGGCGGGCGCTGGCGGGCGACGACTCCGGGGACTCGGTCGGTCTCGGGAACGTCGACGCACGGCTGCGCAACGCGTTCGGGGACGGCTACGGTCTCGTGGTCGAGACCGCACCGGGCGCCGGCACGAAGGTGATCGTGCGCGTGCCCAAGTTCGCCCCGGGAGTGCACCCATGAGCCAGACCGCCACCGGGCTGAGGGTGCTCGTCGTCGACGACGAGCGGCCCGCCCTCGACGAGCTCTCCTGGCTGCTGGCCCGCGACGCCCGGGTGGGCGAGGTGCTGACCTGCGACTCGGCCACCGAGGCCCTGCGGCTGCTGCGGGAGCACGAGGTGGACGCGGTCTTCCTCGACGTCTCCATGCCGGGCCTGACCGGGCTGGAGATGGCGCAGGTGCTGGCCCGGTTCAAGATCCCTCCCCCCGTCGTCTTCGTCACCGCGCACGAGCAGCACGCCGTGGAGGCCTTCGAGCTGCGGGCGGTCGACTACGTGCTCAAGCCGGTGCGCGAGGAGCGCCTGGCCGAGGCGGTACGCCGGGTGGTCGAGGGCGGCGGCTCCGCCGCGGCGGCGGCGCGGGAGCAGATCCCGGTGGAGCGGGCCGGGGTGACCCGGTTCATCAGCCGCGCCGACATCAGCCACGTGGAGGCCCAGGGCGACTACGCCCGGCTGCACACCGCCGCCGGGTCGCACCTGGTCCGCACCCCGCTGTCCACCCTGGAGGCCGAGTGGGCCGGAGCCGGGTTCGTGCGGATCCACCGGTCCCTGCTGGTCTCGGTGGCCCACATCGACCAGGTCCGGATGGAGGGGGGCCGGTGCACGGTGGTGGTCGCCGGCCGCGACCTCGCGGTGAGCCGCCGCCACACCCGGGAGCTGCGGGACCTGTTGACCCGCCGTACGTCCTGACCCACACTCGGCGTCCATGGAGCAGCCCGAGCCGCAGCGGGTCCGGGTGACCGGACCGCCGCGGCGGCACGGGCGGGCCCTGCGCCCGGGCACCGGCGACATCGACGCCGGCACCCGCGTCGGGGCGATCCTGATGGGCAGCCTGCTGGCCGAGCAGCGGCGGCTCGCGGGCTGGGTGCTCGCCACGCTGGTGCTCACCGTCTGCTCCTGGCCCCTGGTCTTCCACCTGTTCCCCGGTCTCTCGGACCTGCGGGTGCTGGGCATGCCCGTGCCCTGGCTGCTGCTCGGGTTCGTGGTCTACCCGCTGTTCGGGGGCCTGGGCTGGGTGTTCGTACGCCGTGCGGAGGCCAACGAGCGCGCCTTCTCCGAGCTGCTCGCCGAGGCGCTGCCCGAGGGCGAGGAGCCGTGACCGACTCCCTGGCCGGGGTGGTCGGGGTGGTGCTGGTGGTGGCCGCGACCCTGGCGATCGGCACCTGGGGGCTGCGCATCTCCCGCACCACCAGCGACTTCATGGTGGCCTC
This sequence comes from Nocardioides houyundeii, assembly GCF_002865585.1. NCBI lineage: Bacteria > Bacillati > Actinomycetota > Actinomycetes > Propionibacteriales > Nocardioidaceae > Nocardioides > Nocardioides houyundeii. Next base: position 3,422,238 of record NZ_CP025581.1, read on the forward strand.
GCGCACCGTGCGACCGCGGCTCAACGCCTCGGCGATCGGCGGCGAGTACCTCTCCGCGGCGTCCTTCCTCGGGGTGGCCGGCCTGGTGCTCACCTTCGGCGCCGACATGCTCTGGTACCCGGTGGGCTGGACCGCGGGCTACCTGGTGCTGCTGGTGCTGGTGGCGGCGCCGCTGCGTCGTTCGGGGGCCTACACGCTGCCCGACTTCGCCGAGGCCCGGCTCCGCTCGCGCGGGGTGCGGGCGGTGTGCTCGGTGCTGGTGGTGGCCATCGGCTGGCTCTACCTGCTGCCCCAGTTCCAGGGCGCGGGCCTCACCCTGCGCACCGCCATCGGCGCCCCCGCCTGGGTCGGCACCGTGGTGGTGACCCTGGTGGTGCTGGCCAACGTCACCTCCGGCGGCATGCGCTCCATCACCTTCGTCCAGGCCTTCCAGTACTGGCTCAAGCTGTTCGCCATGCTGGTGCCCGCGGCGGTGCTGCTGGTGGTCTGGCTCGGTGACGGCGCCGCCAACCCCGCCGACGCCAGCTCCCCGCACGGCGCAGGCGGCTGGTCCATCCCGCTGGGCGAGGGCGGAGGGCAGGGCCTGTACGTCACCTACTCGCTGATCGTGGCCACCTTCCTGGGCACGATGGGCCTGCCGCACGTGGTGGTCCGCTTCTACACCAACCCCGACGGCCGGGCGGCGCGGCGCACCACGCTGGTGGTGCTGGCGCTGCTCGGCGCCTTCTACCTGCTGCCGCCGGTCTACGGCGCCCTGGGCCGGGTGTACGCCGCGGACCTGGCCGCGAGCGACCAGGCCGACTCCCTGGTGCTGGCGCTGCCCCGGGTGATGGTCCCGGGGGTGGGGGCGAGGTGCTCACCGGCCTGCTGACCGCCGGCGCGTTCGCCGCCTTCCTGTCCACCGCCTCGGGCCTGACCATCGCGGTGGCCGGGGTGCTGGCCCAGGACCTGACCGGGCGGCGCTTCGGCGCCAGGCGGCTGGCCGGAGTGGCGGCCTTCCGGGTGGGCGCGGCGCTCGCGGTGGTGCTGCCGGGGGCGCTGGCCCTGACCTCGATGGACGTCGGGATCGCCCGGGTGGTGGGACTGGCGTTCGCGGTGGCGGCCTCCACCTTCTGCCCGCTGCTGGTGCTGGGGATCTGGTGGCACGGCCTGACCGCGCCCGGGGCGATCGCCGGGCTGGTCGTCGGCGGCGTGGGCTCGGGGTTCGCCGTGGCGTGGACGCTGTTCACCTCCGCGACCACCGGGTGGACCGCCGTACTGCTGGGACAGCCGGCGGCGTGGAGCGTGCCGGCGGCCTTCCTCACCATGGTGCTGGTCAGCCGGGCCACGCGGGCCCGGGCACCGGTGGACGCGCGCCGCTTCATGGTGCGGCTGCACACCCCGGAGGCGCTCCCGCTGGACCGCGGCTGACCGTTCGTCGCGCCAGGACGACCGCTGGACGAGTCGCGGGCCCCGCTGGGCGACGTACCCGGGGCACCCTCTCGCCCGCCGGGTGTGACCTGCGCCACTTTGGTCTCGACCGACCTGCCGAGAAGAGGGACCCGCCGTGACCCAGACGCCGCACGACCAGGCCGCCAGGCACGATCCGATCTACGACCACCTCGCCGCGAAGCCGGAGTTCGCCCTGCTCCGCCGCCAGTACCGACGCTTCATCATCCCCGCCACGGCCGTCTTCCTCGGCTGGTACGGCCTGTACGTCGTGATGTCGATGTTCGCCCCCGGCTTCATGAACCACGTGCTGTTCGGTCGGATCAACGTGGCCCTGGTGTTCGGACTGCTGCAGTTCGTGACCACGTTCGGCATCGCCTACCTCTACAGCCAGTACTCCAACAAACACCTGGACCCGCTGGCCAAGCTGCTCAACGACGAGTACGACGCCGACCGCACCGGCCGGAAGGACCGCTGACATGGACGGCAACCAGATCCTCACCGCCGGCCTCTTCCTCGCCGTCGTCGCGCTCACCGTGGCCATCACCTTCTGGGCCAGCCGCCAGACCCGCGGGGCGGCCGACTACTACGCCGGCGGCCGCGGGTTCTCCGGCTTCCAGAACGGCCTCGCCATCGGCGGCGACTACATGTCGGCCGCCTCGTTCCTGGGCATCTCGGGTGCTATCGCGCTCTACGGCTACGACGGCTTCCTCTACTCCATCGGCTTCCTGGTGGCCTGGCTGGTGGCCCTGCTGCTGGTCGCCGAGGTGCTGCGCAACTCCGGCCGCTACACGATGGCCGACCAGCTCGCCTACCGGATGCGGCAGCGCCCGGTCCGCACCGCGGCCGCGATCAGCACGGTGGCGGTGTCGATCTTCTACCTGCTGGCCCAGATGGTGGGCGCCGGCGCCCTGGTCGCGCTGCTGCTCGACGTGGAGTCCGGCACGGTCAAGAACGTCACCATCTTCGCGGTCGGGGCGCTGATGATCTTCTACGTCACCGTCGGCGGGATGAAGGGCACCACCTGGGTCCAGATCATCAAGGCCGTGATGCTGATGGCCGGCTCGGCGCTGATCGTGGTGCTGGTGCTGGCCAAGTTCGACTTCAACCTCTCCGAGCTGCTCGGGGCGGCCTCCAGCAACAGCGGCGCGGGCCAGGCCTTCCTGGAGCCGGGGCTGCGCTACGGCGCCGACCTGACCAGCAAACTGGACTTCATCTCCCTGGCCATCGCCCTGGTCTTCGGCACCGCGGGCCTGCCGCACATCCTGATCCGGTTCTACACCGTCCCGACCTCTCGGGACGCCCGCAAGTCGGTGCTCTGGGCGATCGGCCTGATCGGCACCTTCTACCTGTTCACACTGGTGCTGGGCTTCGGTGCCGCGGCGCTGATCAACCCCGGGGACCTCGACGCGGCCGGCAACCTGGCCGCGCCCAAGCTCGCCGAGGTGGTCGGCGGCGGGGTCGACTCCACCGGCGGCGCGATCCTGCTGGCGCTCATCGCGGCGGTCGCCTTCGCCACCATCCTCGCGGTGGTCGCCGGGCTGACGCTGACGTCGTCGATGTCGGTGGCCCACGACGTGTGGAACCCGGTGGTCAAGAAGGGCCAGGCCACGGAGGCGGAGGAGATGAAGGTCTCCCGGATCGCAGCCGGGGTCATCGGACTGGTCGCCATCCTGCTGGCCATCCCGGCCCAGTCCCTCAACATCGCCTTCCTGGTCGCCCTGGCCTTCGCGGTGGCCGCCTCGGCGAACCTGCCGGCGATCCTGTTCAACATGTTCTGGCGCGGCTTCAACACCCGGGGCGCGGTGTGGAGCATCTACGGCGGACTGGTCTCCGCGGTGGGGCTCGTCATCTTCTCCCCGGTCTTCTCCGGCAGCGAGACGGCGTTGTTCCCCGACGCCGACTTCGCCTGGTTCCCGCTGCAGAACCCGGGCATCGTCTCCATCCCGATCGGCTTCCTGCTCGGCTTCATCGGGTCGATCACGTCCAAGGAGCCTGACGCCGCCGAGCGCTACACCGAGCTGGAGGTCCGGGCCCTGACCGGGGCCGGCGCGGAGGGGGCGGTGCAGCACTGAGCGGCGTACCGGCGGGGCGGACGCCACCGAGGCAGTAGATTTACGTCACACTCGACAACCCCAGGAGCCTTCTTCCATGGCCGACGAAACACTGTCCAACCTGTTGCACGAGACCCGGACGTTCGCCCCGCCCGCCGACCTGGCCGAGCACGCCAACGTCACCGCCGAGGCCTATGCGCGGGCCGACGCCGACCGCGAGGGCTTCTGGGCCGAGGCGGCCGACCGGCTCGAGTGGGGTCAGCGCTGGGACCAGGTGCTCGACTGGAGCAACCCGCCGTTCGCGAAGTGGTTCACCGGCGGCACGCTCAACGCGGCCGTCAACTGCGTGGACCGGCACGTGGCGGCGGGCAACGGCGACAAGGTGGCCATCCACTGGGTCGGCGAGCCCGCGGACGACACCCGGGACCTGACGTACGCCGACCTGGCCGAGGAGGTCTGCCGGGCGGCCAACGCGCTGACCGACCTGGGCGTCCGGAAGGGCGACCGGGTGGCGATCTACATGCCGATGATCCCCGAGACGGTGGTCGCGATGCTGGCCTGTGCTCGGCTCGGGGCCCCGCACACCGTGGTCTTCGGCGGCTTCTCCGCCGACGCGCTGGCCTCCCGGGTCACCGACTGCGAGGCGAAGGTGATCATCACCGCCGACGGCGGCTACCGGCGTGGCTCGGCGTCCGCCCTCAAGCCGGCCGTCGACGAGGCCTGCGAGAAGGCCGCCCACAACGGGCAGACCGTGGAGAAGGTGCTGGTGGTGCGGCGTACCGGCCAGGACGTGGCCTGGGACCCCGACCGCGACGTCTGGTGGCACGAGGCCGTGGACAGCGCCTCCAGCGAGCACACCGCCGAGATGCACGACGCCGAGCACCCGCTCTACGTGATGTACACCTCCGGCACCACCGGCAAGCCCAAGGGCATCCTGCACACCACCGGCGGCTACCTGACCGGTACGTCGTACACCCACTGGTCGGTCTTCGACCTCAAGCCCGACACCGACGTCTACTGGTGCACCGCGGACGTGGGCTGGGTGACGGGCCACTCCTACCTGGTCTACGGACCGCTCGCCAACGGTGCCACCCAGGTGATGTACGAGGGCACGCCCGACTCCCCGCACAAGGGTCGCTGGTGGGAGATCATCGAGAAGTACGGCGTGACGATCTTCTACACCGCGCCCACCGCGATCCGGACCTTCATGAAGCAGGGCGACGACATCCCCGCGAAGTTCGACCTCTCCTCGATCCGGCTGCTCGGGTCGGTCGGTGAGTCGATCAACCCCGAGGCCTACATGTGGTACCGGGAGCACATCGGCGCGAGCAGCGCACCGATCGTCGACACCTGGTGGCAGACCGAGACCGGCCAGATCATGATCTCGCCGCTGCCCGGGGTGACCGCCGGCAAGCCGGGCTCGGCGATGAAGGCCCTGCCCGGCATCTCCGCCGACGTGGTGGACGACGAGGCGCGCTCGGTGCCCAACGGCTCGGGCGGCTACCTGGTGATCAAGGAGCCGTGGCCGGCGATGCTGCGCACCATCTGGGGCGACGACCAGCGGTTCAAGGACACCTACTGGTCGCGCTGGGAGGGGCTGTACTTCGCCGGTGACGGCGCGAAGAAGGACGAGGACGGCGACATCTGGCTGCTCGGGCGGGTGGACGACGTGATGAACGTGTCCGGCCACCGCCTGTCCACCACCGAGATCGAGTCGGCGCTGGTCTCCCACCCCAAGGTCGCCGAGGCGGCGGTGGTCGGCGCGGCCGACGACACCACCGGCCAGGCGGTCTGCGCCTTCGTGATCCTGCGCGACGCCGCCGGCGACGGTGGCGAGGACATCGTGGCCGAGCTGCGCAACCACGTGGCCCACGAGATCGGCGCCATCGCCAAGCCCCGGCAGATCATGATCGTGCCGGAGCTGCCGAAGACCCGCTCGGGCAAGATCATGCGGCGCCTGCTCAAGGACGTGGCCGAGAACCGCGAGGTCGGCGACGTCACCACCCTCGCCGACTCCACGGTGATGGACATGATCAAGCAGAAGGAGTCCGGCTCCGCCGGCGACGACGCCTGAGCCCGCGTTACCTGCGTTCGACGGGCTCGGGCTCGGGCTTGGTGCCCGAGTCCGGGTCGGAGTCGGAGTCCTGGTCCCCGGCAGGGGCCTTGGCGCTCACCAGCAGTACGACGACTCCCAGGGCCGCCGCGATGACCGAGGCACCGAGGATGCCGACCTTGGCCTCCTCGGTCAGCAGCTCGGCACCCGGGAACGACAGGCCGGCGATGAACAGGCTGACGGTGAAGCCGATGCCCGCCACGGCGCCCAGCCCGCCGATCATCGCCCACGTGGTGCCCTCGGGCAGCCGGCCCAGCCCCAGCCTGATGGCGATGAAGCAGGCCAGCAGGATGCCCACTGGCTTGCCGATCACCAGGCCCGCGGCGATCCCCAGTGCGATGCTCGATTCGAGCGCCTCGCCCAGCACCCCGCCACCGAGGTGGACCCCGGCGTTGGCGAGCGCGAAGACCGGGAGCACCAGGTAGGCCGAGAGCGGGTGCAGCCGGGTCTGCAGCCGCTCCACCACCGGCACGGACTCGTTGATCAGGAAGCGCAGCTTCTCGATCTCGTCCGGGTCCAGCTGGCGATCGGTGAGCGCCTGAGAGGCGTAGGAGCGCGCCACGTCCTCCTTGAGCAGCGCCACGGCGGGGGTCAGCAGGCCGATGGCGACGCCGGCGAGCGTGGCGTGCACGCCGGACTGGAGCAAAGCGAACCAGAGCAGCACCCCGACCACGATGTAGGCCCACATGGTCCAGATCTTCAGCACCCGCATCACCACGATCAGCGCCAGCAGGCCGAAGGCGGCTGCCAGCCACCACAGAGACAGGTCGTCGGTGTAGAAGACCGCGATCACGACGATGGCGCCGATGTCGTCCACGATCGCCAGGGTCAGCAGGAACAGCCGGGCCGCCGAGGGGATGCGCCGCCCGAGCAGACCCAGCACCCCGACCGCGAAGGCGATGTCGGTGGCCATCGGGATCCCCCAGCCCGAGGCACCCTCTCCCCCACCGGCGATCAGGAAGTAGATGCCGGCGGGCACGACCATGCCGCCGAAGGCGGCCACGATGGGCAGCGCCGCCGTCTTGGGGTCCCGCAGGTCGCCCTTGACCAGCTCGTACTTGATCTCCAGGCCGACGACGAAGAAGAAGATCACCATCAGGGCGTCGTTCACCCAGTGCTGGAGGCTCTCGGAGAGCTCGACCACGCCCAGGTCGAGACTGATCTCGGTGTGCCAGAACGAGTCGTAGGACCCCGACCACGCCGAGTTCGCCCAGATCAGCGCGGCGGCGGTGGCCAGCAGCAGCAGCAGCGAGCCGGCAGCCTCGATGCGCAGGAACTCCCGCACCGGTCGCGCGACCAGGCGCGCCAGCGCTCGGTCACTGACCAGGTAGGTGGGCCCGGTGGTCCACAGCCTGTCCAACGCAGTCCGGGCGCGACGAGCTGCGCCGGGGTCTTGGGGATTCTTCGCAGTCAAGGGGAGGCCCTTCATCGGAGTCGCCCTGCGCTCATCGTCGGCGCAGGCGCATCTCGAACACCGTCGCTGGTCCAGCGACGAGCCGACCAGACTTCCCGGCACACCAGGTATCACCCTAGCAACGGCCCCGCGACGTACCGGGCGCCACTTGTGTAGGGTCGCTGCATGGCAACCGAACCGGTCAAGGACACAGATCCGACCATCGGCCGACTGGTCACCGATGCGACGCGTGACATCTCCACGCTGATCCACAAGGAGATCCAGCTCGCCAAGTCCGAGCTGAAGGTCAGCGTGAAGGCCGGGGGCACCGGTCTGGGACTGTTCGCCGGCGCGGGATTCATGGCACTGCTCGCCGTGATCATGGGCTCGGTGGGCATCGCCTACCTGATCCACTGGAACGGCAGCGGTCTCGACCTGCACTGGGCGTTCCTGATCGTGATGCTGGCGTACCTCCTGGTCGCCGCGCTGCTCGGGTTCATCGGCTACCGCAAGGTCCGTCAGGTGCGCGCCCCGCAGCGGGCCATCCACCAGGCGCAGGAGACCTCGCACCTGCTCAAGCGGGGCTGACCCCAGCGCCGCAGGCGCCGGGGCACGGGGACGGGGCTGCGCGCGCTCAGCCGGCGCAGTCGCCGGTGTCCACCGCGCGGCTGACCCGCTGCCCCACAGCCGCGCTCTCGGCCACCTGCTCGGCGGTCAGCGCGTAGCCGGTCTCCTCGTCGGTGACCGAGGCGGCGAAGACCAGGCCCACCACGCGGCCCTCGGAGGAGACCACCGGCCCGCCGGAGTTGCCCGGGCGGACCAGCGCGCGCAGCGAGAACACCTCGCGGATCACCGTGCCCTGGCCGTAGATGTCGGGCGAGCGGAGCCGCTGCTCGGCGCGGATGCGCCCGGACTGTACGTCGTAGGGCCCGTCCAGCGGATAGCCGAGCACCGCGACGGCCTCCTTGGGCTGCGCGTCCTCGTCGAAGCCGAGCGAGGGCAGCCCCCCGGCGTCCAGGGACAGCACCGCCACGTCCAGGTCGGGGTCGTAGAGCACCACCTTGGCCGGGACCGCCCCGTCCGCGAGCTGCACCTCTGGCTCGTCCATCCCCGCGACCACGTGGGCGTTCGTCATGACCCGGTCGGGGGCGAACAGGAAACCCGTGCCCTCGACGCCGCGGCCGCAGTCGTTGGAGCCGGTGATCTTCAGGACGCTGGTCTGCGCCGCCGTCACGTCGGGGTCGGTGAGCATCCGCTCGTCCCCGGGGTCGACCTCCACGATCCGCTCGGGGGCGAAGGGCTCGAGGTAGCGCGGGAAGAAGGTCGAGCCGACGACGTTGTTGAACGCCTGCAGCACCTGGTCGGCGCGTCCCGGCAGGCGCTCGTCCACCGCCGCCAGCACCGCCGAGCTGCGCACCAGCGAGGTGATGCCGTTGATCCGGGACCCCGAGATGGCCACCCCGAGCGCCCAGGCGACCAGCAGCACCGCGACCGCGCTGAGCGCCGCGCCGCCGAGGGCGTCCACCGCGCGGGCCGGCTGCCAGGTGATGTGGTCCCGGATCCGGGCGCCGACGTACTGCAGGAGCGCCTGGCCCAGCGAGGCGGAGACGATGACGATGAACAGGGCCCCCAGCGAGACCAGCAGGGACGGCTCGGCGTCCCCGAGCGCGGTGGGCGCCAGCCAGACCCCGACCAGCCCGCCGATCAGCAGCCCAGCGGTCGCGAAGGCACCGGTCACGAAGCCCTGCCAGTAGCCGGACAGGGCGTAGATCCCGGCGACGGCCACGAGCGCCCAGTCGAGCAGGTTCACCGGATGTCTACTCCCGCAGCTTGGTGTTGGGCGCGAGGTCCGCGCGCGTGTGCTCACCCTGCAGCATGTGGGCGGGCAGATCGCGCACCTCGCCCGGTTCCCGCTCCGTGCCCCAGCCGAGGTAGTCGAAGAGCCGGGAGATGATGCCGGCGGTGAAGCCCCACAGGATCAGGTCGTGGTCCTCGCCGATCAGGAAGCCCGGGCCCAGCCATCCCGAGGGGTGCCGCACCGTGATCCGGTTGGCCGGGTCCAGCAGCTCGGCGAGCGCGACGTGGTGGATGGCGTGCACCTCGGCGGGACTGGCACGCACCTCGCCGCGGCGCTGCCAGTAGCCCAGCACCGGGGTGACCGCCATGTTGGTCGGCGGCAGCCACAGCTCGGGGAGCTCTCCGAAGACCTCGATCTCGTCGGAGACCAGCCCGATCTCCTCCCACGCCTCGCGCAGCGCCGCCTGGAGCACGCTCTCCCCGGGATCGATGTGGCCGCCGGGGAAGGAGACCTGGCCGGGGTGGGAGCGCATGTGGTGCGCGCGCTCGGTGAGCAGCAGCTCGGGGTCACCGGTCGAGGACTCCGCGAAGAGCATCAGCACCGCACCCTTGCGGGTCTGGGCGTCCGGCGGAGGGACGAAGCGGGTGAGGTGGTCGGCGGTGATCGTCCGGGCCCCTTCGGCCACCGGCTGCAGCCACTCGGGGAGCTCGCTCACTCAGACCCCCAGGTGCTTGTGCACCAGGGCCTCGAGCTCGGCGACGTCCTCGATGACGGCGAACTCCCAGGCGACGACCTGGCCGTCGGCGTCAACGAAGGCCAGGAAGGGCAGTCCCCGCAGGTGCGGGAAGGGGCCGAGCCGGTCCAGCTCGCCGTCGGGGTCGCTCAGCAGCGCGTAGGTCACCCCGGTCTGACGCACCAGCGTGCGCGCCTCGTCGACCTGGGGGTCCTGGTAGTCCACCCCGACCACCTCGACCCGACCGTCGTAGGCGGCGGCGAACTTCTCCAGCACCGGCATCTCCTGGCGGCACGGGCCGCACCACGATGCCCAGAGATTGACCACCATGGGCCCGCGGAGCGTGGCCAGGTCGACCGGCTCCCCGCCGGTGAACGAGGCCAGCTCCACCGAGGGCAGCGGCGCGGGCAGCGCGACCGCCCCTGGCTTGGCGTCCGAGTCACCCCCGCGACATCCGGTGAGCACCACCGCGGCCAGCAGCAGCACCACCAGCGCCCGCCTCATGCCGGACCCTGGGTCTTGACCAGCGCGGCCGCGACCACGGGGTCGGTGGGCCCCGCGCCGTACGACGGGCACCACTGCGCGACCGGGCACGCGCCGCAAGCCGGCTTCTTGGCGTGGCAGCGCCTACGCCCGTGCCAGATGACGTGGTGGCTGAGCATCGTCCAGTCCTTCTTGGGGAACAGCGCGCCGATCTCGTGCTCGACCTTGACCGGATCGGTCTCCTCGGTCCAGCCGAAGCGGCGCACCAGCCGGCCGAAGTGCGTGTCGACGGTGATCCCGGGGACGCCGAAGGCGTTGCCGAGCACCACGTTGGCCGTCTTGCGCCCCACCCCGGGCAGGGTCACCAGGTCCTCCAGCCGGCCCGGCACCTGGCCGTCGTACCGCTCGACCAGCGCGGCGCTCAGCTTGAGCAGCGACTCGGTCTTGGCCCGGAAGAACCCCAGCGGTCCGACGATCTGCTCCAGGCTCTCCCGCGGTGCCGCGGCCATCGCCGCGGGGTCCGGGTACGCCGCGAACAGCCTCGGGCGCACCGCGTTGACCCGCCGGTCGGTGGTCTGGGCGCTGAGGACGGTGACCACGAGCAGCTGGAACGGGTCGTCGAAGTCCAGCTCGCAGCGCGCGTCGGGATAGGTCTCGGCGAGCACCCGGTTGATCTTGCGGGCACGGCGCACCAGCGAGGTGTCGGGCGGCGCGGGGACGACCACGCGGCTGGGACGGGGGGCTACAGGCACCGGGCCAGCCTACGGTGGAGCACCCACCGCTCCGCCCAGGGTGCAGGGTGCGGAAGGCGCCGAACTGCCTTGTTTGACCCCGAAATGTCATTGTGAGCAAAGCCACTGGTTAAGATCAGAGTGTTCCCGTCTGTCTCGGGGGCTTTGCGACGACTGGAGGACATGTGGACACCGACGTGCTTCGGCAGGCACCGCTCTTCAGCGCACTCGACGACGAGGCCGCCGCCGCCCTGCGCAACTCGATGGCCGAGACGAAGCTGCGACGCGGCGAGGTCCTCTTCCACGAGGGCGACTCCGGCGACCGGCTCTACATCGTGACCGACGGCAAGGTGAAGCTCGGCCGCTCGGCCGCCGACGGCCGGGAGAACCTGCTCGCGGTGATGGGACCCGGACAGATGTTCGGCGAGCTCTCCCTCTTCGACCCGGGCCCGCGCTCGGCCACCGTCACCGCGGTCACCGACGCGGGGTTCGCCTCGCTCTCCCACGACGACCTGCTGCTCTGGCTGGAGGGCCGCCCGATGGTGGCCCGCAGCCTGCTCTCGCAGCTGGCCGCCCGGCTGCGCAAGTCCAACGACGTGGTCTCCGACCTGGTCTTCTCCGACGTCCCCGGGCGCGTGGCCAAGGCCCTGCTCGACCTGGCCGAGCGCTTCGGCCGCACCGCCGACGACGGGGTGCACGTGCACCACGACCTCACCCAGGAGGAGCTCGCCCAGCTGGTCGGCGCCTCGCGGGAGACCGTCAACAAGGCGCTGGCCGACTTCGCCTCGCGCGGCTGGATCCGCCTGGAGCCCCGCTCCGTGGTGATTATGGACGTCGACCGCCTGGGGCGCCGCGCCCGCTGACGCCACTCTCGGCGCGTGGCTCACATGCGCCCGGTGTCCAGGTACCTCTGGTGCCAGCTGAGCGCCTCGCCCAGCAGGTGCGGGGTGTGGCGCGCGGTGGGCCGCGCGGCGATCGCCCGGTCCAGGTAGTCGGTCAGCCGGTCGGCGTACGACGGGTGCGCGCAGCTGGCGATCACCCTGCGCGCCCGGTCGTGCGGCGAGAGCCCGCGCAGGTCGGCGAGCCCCCGCTCGGTCACGAGCACGTGCACGTCGTGCTCGGTGTGGTCGACGTGACTGGCCATCGGCACGATCGAGGAGATGGCGCCGTTCTTGGCCGTCGAGGGTGAGACGAAGAAGTTCAGGTAGGCGTTGCGGGCGAAGTCGCCGCTGCCGCCGATCCCGTTCATCACCGCCGAGCCCATCACGTGGGTGGAGTTCACGTGGCCGTAGATGTCGGCCTCGATCATCCCGTTCATCGCGATCACGCCGAGCCGGCGCACCAGCTCGGGGTGGTTGGAGATCTCCTCGCTGCGCAGCAGGATCCGGCCCTTGTAGCCGTCGATGCCGTCCATGAACCGCTTCACCCCGGCGCTGGAGAGGCCGAAGGAGGTGGCGGAGGCGAAGCGCAGGGTGCCGCTGTCGAGCAGGTCGAGCATGCCGTCCTGGATCACCTCGGTGAAGGCCACCAGATCGGTGAACTCGCTGCTCCCGAGCCCCGCGAGCACCGCGTTGGCGACGTTGCCGACCCCGGACTGGATGGGGAGCAGCTCCGGGGGCATCCGCCCGGCCGCGACCTCGTGGCGCAGGAAGTCCAGCACGTGCCCGGCGATGGCCTCGGAGACCGCGTCGGGGGCGGTGAAGTCGCTGTTGCGGTCCGGCGCCCGGGTCTCCACGACGGCGACCACCTTGGCGGGGTCCACCCTCAGGTAGGGCTCGCCGATGCGGTCGGTGGGGTCGTCCAGCGGGATCGGCACCCGGTGGGGCGGCAGCGCGGTCTTGTAGTAGACGTCGTGGAAGCCCTCGAACTCCCGGGGCTGCCAGTGGTTGACCTCGAGGATCACCTTGTCGGCCTGGTCGAGCCAGGTCTTGTTGTTGCCGACGGAGCTGCTGGGCACCAGCATCCCGCCCGGCAGCACGGCGGTCACCTCCACCACGGCGACGTTGAGGCGGCCGTAGAAGCCGAACCACATGTGCGGGGCGGAGTGGCTCAGGTGCGCGTCGACGTAGTCGACCTCACCGGCGTTGATCAGGGCCCGCAGCGTGGGGTCGGAGTTGTAGGGCATCCGGCTGGAGATGGCGCGCGCCTCGGCGAGCACGCCGTCGGCATCGGGTGCGGTCGAGGCCCCGGTCCACAGCCCGATCTGGAACTCCTCGCCACGCTGGTGCGCCGCCACCACCCGCTGGCCCAGCGCGGTCGGCACCTCCTTGGGGTAGCCGGCGCCGGTGAAGCCGCTCATCCCGACGTTGTCGCCCGGCTGGATGTGCTGCACCGCGTCCGCCGCGCTCATCACGCGGGACAGCAGCAAGGGGTCGGTGATCCGAGAGTTCACCACGCGATCATCCCAGGACCCGGCGCGCCCCGGCGAGGTGCGCCAGCTGGGCCCGGACCGAGAGCTCCGCGGCACCCCACAGCACCGGGTCGACGTCGGCGTAGACGCGCTCCACGACGGTGTGCGGGGTGAGCGTGGCTCCGCTGCCCGGCGCGAGGTCCAGCTCGGTCAGGGCGGCCGCGAGGGTGGGCTGGTCGGACAGGTCCAGCACCGCCTGCTCGACCTGGGCCAGCCGCTCGCGCCGGTGGGCGATGTAGAAGTCCAGAGCGCCCAGCGCGTCCTCGATCACCGGGCCGTGACCGGGCCAGACGGTCTGCGCCTCCCGGGCCTCGGCCAGCGCGTGCAGCCGGTCCAGGGAGTCCAGGTAGGCGCCGAGCTGACCGTCGGGATGGGCGACCACGGTGGTGCCGCGACCCAGCACGGTGTCGCCGGTGAGGATCGCCTGCTCGGCCGGCAGCAGGAAGGAGAGCGAGTCGGCGGTGTGGCCAGGGGTCGCCACCACGTGCACCTCCAGGCCGTCGACCTCCACCACGTCGCCGTCGCCGAGCCCCTCGCCCCCGAGCTGGTGGGCGGGATCCAGGGCGCGCACCCCGCAGCCCATCCGCTGCGCGAACTCCGCCGCCGCCTCGGAGTGGTCGAGGTGGTGGTGGGTGAGCAGCACCACCGCGACCTCCTCGGCGTGCGCGGCGACGGAGTCGAGGTGGCTCAGGATCGACGGACCGGGGTCCACCACCACGGAGCGTCGCGCGCCGGGCTCGCGGAGCACCCAGGTGTTGGTGCCGTCCAGCGTCATCAGGTTCGCGTTGGGCGCGAGCACGCACCGCGCCCGGTCCCCGAAGGTCCCGCCCCGCCAGGTGGTCACGACCCCTCGCGCTCCCGCAGCAGCTCGACGTACGCCGGAGGCGTGGACAGCAGGTGCCCGTCGGCGTCCTCGACCACCTCGGGCATGAACATCTCCACCCTGCGGTCCGCGGCTGCTGCCAGCACCGAGTCGGGGTGCTCGAAGCCGGAGATCTCCAGGCAGGTGAGCCAGGTCGGCGGCAGCATCCCGATCTCCTGCGCCTCCACCCGGCGTACCGCCTCGGCGGCGGGCACCCAGCGCACCGAGGAGGCCTCGGTGCCCACGTGCCGGGTGACCTGCCCCTGGGGCATGGCGGCCACGAAGAACCAGGTCCGGTAGCGGCGCGGCTCGAAGATCGGCGTCAGCCAACCCGACCACGCGCCCAGCAGGTCGGTGCGCAGCACCAGGCCCCGGCGCACCAGGAAGTCGCTGAAGTGCAGCTCCCGCGACTCCAGGGCGACCCGGTCGGCCTCCCAGTCGTCGCCCGAGGTGTCCTCGACCACGGTGGACGCGGACGGGCCGGCCAGCAGCACCCCGGACTCCTCGAAGGTCTCGCGCACCGCGGCGCAGACCAGGGCGCGGGCCTTGTCCTCGTCGGTGCCCAGGCGCTCGGCCCACTCGGTGGGCGACGGCCCGGCCCAGGCCACCGCGGGGTCGTCGTCGCGGGGGTCGACCCCGCCGCCGGGGAAGACGCACATGCCGCCGGCGAAGGCCATCGACGTCTGCCGGCGCAGGAGGTAGAGGTCGGGCTCGCCCGCTCCGGGACGCATCAGCACTACGGTGGCCGCGTCCCGCGGCTCGGCCGGCTCGGCGTGACCGTCGGCGAACGCGCGGGCGGCCTCGATCAGGTGGTGGGGCAGTGGCAGCCGTTGCACACTCACACCTCCACGACGAGCTCGACCTCGACGGGGGCGTCCAGCGGCAGCACGCTCACTCCGACGGCCGAGCGGGCGTGCGCCCCGGCCTCGCCGAAGATCTCGCCGAGCAGCTCCGAGACCCCGTTGGCGACCTGAGGCTGGCCGGTGAAGTCGGGGGTGCTCGCCACGAAGCACACCACCTTGACCACCCGTCGGATCGCGGCGAGGTCGTCGATCTGGGCCTTCACCGCGGCGAGGGCGTTGAGGGCGCACTGACGCGCGCACTCCACCGCCTCCTCCAGGGACACCTCGCCACCGACCTTGCCGGTCAGCATCAGCTCGCCGCCGCGCATCGGCAGCTGGCCGGAGGTGAACACGTGGTTCCCCGAGCGCACCGCGGGCACGTAGGCCGCCACCGGAGCGGCGACCTCCGGCACGCTCAGCCCGAGCTCGGCGAGCCTCTCCTCGGGGTGCATCAGCCCGCCAGCGGCCGCTTGAAGAAGCCGACGTAGTTGTCGGGGGTCTGTCCGGGCATCAGCTGGATCAGCTCCCACCCGTCGTGACCGAAGTTGTCCAGGATCTGCTTGGCGGCGTGGTTGAGGATCGGTGCCGTGAAGTACTCCCATTTCGTCATGGGGGGACCCTACTCCGGCGCAGATCCTCCCCTGGTCGGACGTCTGCCGGCTCGGCGCGGACTACCTTGTCGGCCATGACCGGTCCCCGCGTTGCAGCCCAGGCGTCGGTGCCGTGGCAGCTGGGGCCGCGTTGGCGCCGGCGGTTCGACCTGCTCCTGGTCGCCGGCCTGATGCTCCCGGTGCTCGCCATCCTCCTCTCCGGGGCCGACCCCTGGTGGACGATCCTGGCCAGCGCCCAGATCCTCCCGCTGCTCTGGCGGCGCGGGCATCCCACGGCCGTCTTCGCGGCGGTCGCGGTGGCCTCGGCCGCCCAGGTGCTGCTGCTCGACTCCCCCATCTGGGGACAGCTGGCGTTTCCCGTCGCCGTCTACTCGGTGGCCCGCTTCGGCACCGGCGTCCGCGCCGGGGTGGCGCTCGGCGTGGGCATCCTCGCCGCCGCGGTGGCCACCGTCGACTGGTCGAACGCGTTCGGGCTCACCTGGTCCCAGCTGGTGCCCAACTTCGGCAGCATCAGCGCCATCGTGGTCACCTCCTGGGCCCTGGGCACGATGGGCCGGGTCCGGGAGGCACACATCGGCACCCTGGTGGACCGGGCCGAGCAGGCCGAGCGGATCGCCCAGCGCGAGGTCGAGCTCGCTGCCCAGGACGAGCGGGCCCGGATCGCCCGCGAGATGCACGACGTGGTCGCCCACGGCCTGTCGGTGATCGTGGTGCAGGCCGACGGCGCCCGCTACGCCGCGGTCAAGGACGCCGACATCGCCGTACGCACGCTGGAGACCATCGGTGCCACCGGGCGAGAGGCGCTGCAGGAGATGCGTCGCATGCTGGGCCTGCTGCGCACCGGCGACACCGGCGTACGCCCGCAGCCGACGCTGGCCGACCTGCCGCACCTGGTGGCGGAGGCGAGGGCGGCGGGGACCGAGGTGGCCGCCGAGCTGCCGGACCCTGGGGCCGTGGTCCCCGAGGGCGTCGGGCTGGCGGCGTACCGGATCGTGCAGGAGGCGCTGACCAACGTGCGCAAGCACGCCGGACCCCAGGCCGGCGTCCGGCTGGCGGTCCGGGTCGGGGCGGAGGTCGAGATCGAGGTGGCCGACGACGGCCGGGGCGCGACGGCCGTCGACGACGGTCGCGGTCACGGACTGGTCGGCATGCGGGAGCGGGCCGCGGTGCACGGCGGCACGGTGCGGGCGGGGCCGGCGCCCGGTGGCGGGTACGTCGTCTCTGCGAGGATCCCCCGGTGACCGACGAGCAACCAGCCGCGACCCCGATCCGGGTCTTCCTGGTCGACGACCAGCAGATGGTCCGCGCCGGGTTCCGGATGCTGGTGGAGTCCCAGGACGACATGGTGGTGGTCGGGGACGCCGGTGACGGCGGCGAGGCGCTGCAGCAGCTCGCGGTGACCGCCGCCGACGTGGTGCTGATGGACGTCCGGATGCCGCGGATGGACGGCGTCGAGGCGACGCGGCGGCTCCAGGCCACCAGCACGCCGCCCCGGGTCATCGTGCTGACCACCTTCGACCTCGACGAGTACGCGTTCGAGGCGATCCGGGCCGGCGCCTCGGCCTTCCTCCTCAAGGACGCCACCCCACCGGACCTGCTCGGCGCCATCCGGTCCGTGCACGCCGGCGACTCGGTGGTCGCCCCCAGCACCACCCGGCGCCTGCTGGACCACTTCGCAGCCCTCCCTGCCCCCGGGGCAGCACCCACGGACGGCCGGCTCTCGGTGCTCACCGAGCGCGAGCGCGAGGTGCTCACCCTGGTCGCCCGCGGTCGCACCAACCCCGAGATCGCCGCGGACCTGGTGGTCGCCGAGACGACCGTGAAGACCCACGTCGGCCGGATCCTGGCCAAGACCGGCTCCCGGGACCGGGTCCAGCTGGTGGTGCTGGCCTACGAGACGGGGCTGGTCAGCGCGTGACGGCGTCGCTCTTCTCCTGCCGCTTCTCCAGGGCGTTCATCGCGAGGGTGAGCACGGCACCGCCGACCGCCAGCACGACGCGGGGGTGCTTCACCCCGTGCCGCGTCAGCCAGTGGAAGGAGGCGGCGTCCAGCCGTTCGCCCAACCGGACGCTGCCGTAGACCGTCGCGGCCACCCCGGCGGCGATCGCTCCCCGGGCGACGGGGGGCAGCGGCACCTCACCGCCGTCCTCGTCCTTCTGCGGCTGCGCGGCGATCTGGTAGGCCCCGGCGGCGCTCAGCGCGGTGAGACCGAGTCGGTAGCCACGGCGCGTCCGCGGGGAGAGACGCCGGGGGTCCACCAGGGTGGCGGCTCCGGCGCCGAGGGCCATGACGAGATCTGAACGGCTCAACATGGAGCCGAGACTAACGAGCCGGACCAGTGCGGGCCGTCCTCCCCAGGTCGTACGTCGAGCGCCCGGCTCCACCCCACGTCGTACGACGGGTGGGTGCTGCGGGCGGACGGAAACCGGGCCCGGCATCGCCAGGGTTGTCACCATGACCACCACTCCTGACCTCGCCGGGACCACCCGGACCGACGTCGCCGCCAGCGCTCGCGGCCTGACCAAGACCTACGGCCACGACGACAACGTGGTGCACGCGCTGCGCGGCGTCGACCTCGACGTCCCCGCCGGCCGCTTCACCGCCATCATGGGGCCCTCGGGCTCCGGCAAGTCCACGCTGATGCACTGCCTGGCCGGGCTGGACGCCGCGACCAGCGGCAGCATCTCGGTGGCCGGACGGGACCTCGCGGGGATGGACGACACCGCCCTGACGCTGTTCCGGCGCGAGCACATCGGCTTCGTCTTCCAGGCCTTCAACCTGCTGCCGATGCTCACCGCGGGGCAGAACATCCTGCTGCCGCTGGAGCTGGCCGGCCGCCCGGTCGACCGGGAGCGCTACGACTCGGTGGTCGCCGTCCTCGGCCTCGCCGACCGCCTCGGCCACCTGCCCAGCCAGCTCTCCGGCGGCCAGCAGCAGCGGGTGGCGATCGCCCGCGCGCTGGTCACCCAGCCCGCCATCGTCTTCGCCGACGAGCCCACCGGCAACCTGGACAGCGAGGCCAGCGCCGAGGTGCTGGGCCACCTGCGGCGCTCGGTGCGCGAGCTCGGGATGACCGTGGTGATGGTGACCCACGAGCTGGACGCCGCGGCGTACGCCGACGACGTGGTGGTCATCCACGACGGCGCGATCAGTGCCCACCTGACCGAGCCCACCCACGACGAGCTGGTCGTCGCCCTGCGCCGCAAGGTGGCCACGTCGTGAGAGGCATGCGGACGGTGCTGCTGGCCTCGCTGCGGCGCAACACCCGGCGCTACGTCGCCTCCACGATCGCGGTGGTCATCGGCGTGGCCTTCGTGATGGTCACCAACGGCCTCTCCAACGCCACCCGGGACGGGCTCACCCGCGACGCCGGTGCGCCGTACCAGGCGGTGGACCTGGTGCTGGAGCAGCCGACCGAGGACGAAGCGGTGGACCTGATGGCGCGGGCCGCCGAGGACGGCTTCCCGGCCGGCATCAGCGGCTACGCGATGGCGCCCGTCTCGCGGGACGGGATCGAGCTCAGCTCCTCCGCCGACGTCGGCGAGGTCGCCACCGACCCGGCGATGCAGTGGCAGACGCTGACCGCGGGCCGGCTCCCGACCGGGCCGGGCGAAGCGGTCGTCGACCACAACGCGGCCAAGAGCAACGGTGCCGAGATCGGCGACCGACTGGTGATCGGCACCGGCGCGGACGCCGTCGAGGTCGAGCTGGTCGGCCTGGTGGACAGCCCCCCGTCCAGCGGCAGCTCGGTCTACCTCACCTGGCCCGACCTGCGCTGCCTGAAGGACTCGCTGTGGGTCGAGGCCGTGGCCTGGGGCGGCGGCGCCGACCTGGCCCGGGCGCTCGCGCCCGAGGCGACGCTCACCGACACCGAAACGTACGTCGCCCAGCGCCAGGCCGACATCGCCCGCGGGGTGGACTACCTGGCGATCATGGCGCTCATCTTCGTGGCGATCGCCCTGTTCGTGGCGGTGATGGTCATCGCCAACACCTTCTCCATCCTCTTCGCCCAGCGGATGCGCGACTTCGCGCTGCTGCGCTGCGTGGGCGTCACCCGGCGCCAGCTGCGCAGGTCGGTGCGGCTGGAGGCGCTGCTCCTCGGGCTGGTCTCCTCGGCGCTCGGTGTGCTGGTGGGGATGCTCGGCGGGCTCGGGCTGACCCGGCTGGTGGGGGTCTGGTTCGACGACATCGGCGAGGTCTCCTTCGGCGCCTCCTGGATCGTCGGCGCGGTGGTGCTGGGCACCCTGGTGACCGTGGCGGCGGCCTGGCTGCCGACCCGTGCGGTGACCCGGGTGACTCCGCTGGCCGCGCTGCGCCCGGACACCGGGGTGGAGGTCCGCTCGGCCGCGGGACGCCTGCGGATCGGGTCCGCGGTGACCCTGCTCGTGCTCGGCACCGGGCTGCTCGCCGCGGCCGTCGCCGGCGACGAGGTCGGCGCCACCATGCTGCTGATGGTGGCTGGCGGCATCACGGTCTTCGGGGGGTGCTGCTGCTGGGGCCGCTGCTGGTGCCGGCGCTGATCCGCGTGGCCGGACGGCTGCTGGGCGACGGTCCGGTACGACGGCTGGCGACCGGCAACGCGGTGCGCAACCCACGGCGTACCGCCACCACGGCCGCCTCGCTGCTGGTGGGCGTCACCCTGACCACCGCGGTGCTCACCGGCCTGGCGACCTCGCGCTCGGCGCTGTCGGCCGAGATGGACGAGTCCAACCCCCTCGACGCCTACCTCACCGCGCTCGAGGAGCCGCTCCCGTCCGACCTGGTCACCCGGGTCCGCGCCGCCGAGGGCGTGGCGGACGCGGTCGCACTGGACGGCGCCCTGGCCCGGATCGGTGACCAGGTCGTGCCGCTGATCGGGGTCGGGGAGCGTCCCGCGGTGGTGCGTGGTCCCGACGACCTGACCCCCGCCGACGGGGTGGTCCGACTGCCGTGGCGCGTGACCAACGCCCTGGACCGCGAAGCCGGCCGCCAGCTGGCCGACGACGGCACCCTGGAGGTCGTGGTGGGCGACCGGGTGCGGACCCTGCAGGTGCAGGAGGGCGGCGGCTGGGGCACCGCCGGACTGGTCTCGGCGCAGACCCTGGCAGCCCTGACCACCGACCCGGTCCCGACCGCGGTCTGGGTGCGGGCCACCGACGACGCCGACCCCGAGGACCTGCGTGGCGACCTCGCGGCGCTCGCCGGACCTGCCGGCGCAGCGATCGCCGGCGGCCACCAGGAACGCGCCTGGGTCGAGCTGCAGGTCGACATCCTCACCGGCTCGGTCGTGGGGCTGCTGGGCATCGCCGTGGTGATCGCCCTGATCGGCATCGCCAACACTCTGGGCCTCTCGGTGCTGGAGCGGAGCCGGGAGAACGCTTTGCTGCGGGCGATGGGGCTGACCCGCACCCAGCTGCGCCGGGCGATGGCGATCGAGGGACTGCTGCTCTCCCTGGTCGCGACTCTGGTCGGCACCGCCCTAGGCGTCGCCTTCGCCTGGGTCGGGGTCAAAGTGATGGTCTCGGACGTCGTCGGCGGGACGGCGATGACGCTGCCGCTGGGCCAGCTGGTGCTGGTGGTGCTGGTGGCCGCGCTCGCCGGGCTGGCGGCCTCCGTGCTGCCCGCGCGCCGGGCGGCGCGGGTGGCGCCGGCCGCGGGGCTCGCCCTGCAGTAGGAGCGTGCGGCAGCACGACGCTGCAGGCATGGCCGGATGGCGGGTGCGGGGCCTATCGTCGCCAAGATGTGGACCGCACTCGTCACCGACCTCTTCGACCGCACCCACGACTCCTGGCACGACCTGCTGGACGGCCTCGACGCGGCCCACCTGGAGCGGCGCCCCACCCCGGACGCCAACTCACCCGGCTGGATCACCTGGCACGCGCTGCGGGTCCAGGACGACCACCTCGCCGACCTGGCCGGCCGGTCGCAGGTGTGGCACGAGGGGTGGGCCGACCAGCTGGGGCTCCCCTACGACGCCGACGCCACCGGCTACGGCATGAGCAGTGCCGAGGTGGGCGCCTTCACCGCGGAGCCCGCCCTGCTCCTGGGGTACGCCGACGCCGTGCAGGAACGTACGACGGCCATCGTGCGCGGGCTGGCGGACGACAGCCTGGACCGGGTGGTCGACGAGAGCTGGGACCCGCCGGTGACCCTGGGGGTGCGGCTGGTCAGCGTGGTCAACGACGTCACCCAGCACGTCGGCCAGGTCGGCTACGCCCTCGGTCTCACCGCCGACTGATCTCCCTGCCGACCGAGGCTGCTGGCTACCCTTCGGCCATGGCGAAGAAGGCTGGCGGCGGCACCCCGGCGACCGACGCGCTGCAGGCGGCCGGTGTGCCCTTCGCGCTGCGGGCCTACGAGCACGACCCGCGGGTGACGTCGTACGGGATGGAGGCGGCTCAGGCGCTGGGGGTGGACCCGGACCGGGTGTTCAAGACCCTGCTGGTCGACATCGGGAGCACCTCGCCCCAGCTGGCCGTCGGGGTGGTGCCCGTGACTGGCCGGCTCGACCTCAAGGCTCTGGCCGGCGCGCTGGGCGCCAAGAAGGCGGTGATGGCCGACCCTGCCGCGGCCGCCCGCGCCACCGGGTACGTCGTGGGCGGGATCTCCCCGATCGGCCAGCGGACGCTGCTGCCCACGGTGGTCGACGAGACCGCCGTGCTGCACGAGACGATCCTGGTCTCCGGCGGCAAGCGGGGTCTCGACGTCGAGCTCGCTCCCGACGACCTGGTCGCGCTGCTGTCTGCCTCGTATGCCGACATCGCCCGCTGAAACCCGCTCGCCTACCCTCCTGCGGTGAGCAACCGTCCCCCCGCCGAGTCCGGGGGATCCTCTCCCCGGCCTACTTCGCCACCACCGCCGCCGCCTTCTCGCTGATCGCGATCGTGGCGTTCGAGTCGCTCGCGGTGACCACGGTGATGCCGGGCGTGGCCGAGGAGCTGGGCGGCGTCGGCCTCTACGCCCTGGCTTTCGCCGCCCCCCTGGCCAGCGGCGTGGTCGGCATGGTGCTCGCCGGGATGTGGAGCGACCGGAGCGGCCCGGCGCTGCCGCTGGTCGCGGCGCTGGTCGCCCTCTCCGCCGGCCTCGTGGTCTGCGGCACGGCGCCGTCGATGGAGGTGCTGGTCGCCGGCCGGGTGCTCCAGGGACTGGGCGGTGGCGGGGCCACCGTCGTCCTCTACGTGATCGTCGGGCTGGTCTACCCGACCCGGCTGCAGCCCTCGATCCTGGCCAGCTTCGCCGCGGCCTGGGTGCTGCCGGCGCTGTTCGGTCCCTACCTCGCGGCCCTGGTGGCCGACGCGTTCGGCTGGCGCTGGGTCTTCCTCAGCGTGGTCGCCCTGATCGCCCTGTCCCTGATCGTCCTGGCCCCGACGCTGCGGACTGCCCCCAAGGGTGTCGAGGACGCCGACCCGCCCCAGCTGTCGCGGCTGTGGTGGGCGGTCGCAGCCGGCGCCGGCGCGCTGGGCGTGAAGCTGCTCGACTCCTCGCTGTGGCTGGCCTGCGGCTGCCTGGTCGTCGTGCTGTTCGGCCTCTCGCGGCTGATGCCCACCGGCACCATGCGGCTAGGTCGCGGCCTGCCCTCGGTGATTGCTACCCGCGGCCTGTTGAGCGCGGGGTTCTTCTGCGCCGAGGCCTACATCGTCTTCGTGCTCCAGGAGAAGTGGGGCATCGCTGCCGCCACCGCCGGGCTCGCGCTGACCGCCGTCGGCGTGGTGTGGGCCTTGGGCAGCCAGGCCCAGGCCCGGCTGCCCAAGGTCTCCCACACCCGGGTCCTGGTCACCGGCACCTCCGTGGTGCTCCTCGGCGTCACCCTGCTGACGCTGGTGGTCTGGCTCGAGGCGCCGGCACCGGTGGCGATGGCGGCGTACGTGCTGGCCGGGGCAGGCATGGGGTTCGCCTTCCCGCGGCTCGGAGTGGCCATGCTCCAGCACTCCTCCGACCGGGACCGCGGCGCCAACTCCTCGGCGCTGGCCGCCGCGGACTCGCTCAGCGCCGCGCTGGCGCTCGCGATCACCGGCGTGGTCTTCGCCCGCACCGAGGCGGCCGGGGCGGACGCCTTCGTCGCGGTCTACCTGGTCGCGATCGTCTGCTCGGCGGGTGCGGTGGTCGCCGCCGCCCGGACCGCCTCTCCCGGCGCCGTACGCCGCTGAGGCCTCAGGAGGTGCGCCGGCACTCCACCCCGGAGCAGGCCACCACGACGCTGCGCCAGTCCTCGTCATCGATGCCGAGCAGCACCCGCCCGTCGGTGTCCCACTCGGCGTACTCGAGCGCGTCGGGGTAGCGCACCCCGTAGCGGACCACCCGGTCGCCGCGCACGGTGCGCACCCTCGCGGACGATCCGCCGTTGCCCATCGTGAGCACCGACCGGCCGTCGGCCGAGAAAGCCTCCACCGACTCACCGCAGGTGCGCCACAGCGTCTTCCCGGAGCCGATCCTGGCGATCACCGTGCAGCCGCCGGTGTACTGGTCGGCGTCGTCGGTGTTGCGCGCGTACAGGCCCCGCTCGAGGTTGGCGGCGTACGCGCTCTGGCCGCTGAGCCGCTTGATCCGGCCGGCCCGGTGGTTCCACAGGTGGGTCCCCCCGCTGGCCCCGCCGACGCCCCCGAGCAGCACACGCCGTTCGTCGACGCCGATCGCCCAGACCCCCTCGTTCACCGTGCGGCTCGCCTGCAGCCGGCCGGTGCGCGCCTGCCGCACCCGCACCTCGGTGCGGAAGCGGACCAGCCGGCTGGTGGCCAGGAGGGTGCCGTCGGCGGAGAGCTGCGAGCCGTCGACGTCGCTGGCCAGCGCCCGGAGCCGCCCGTCGCGGGTGACCCGCAGGACGTCGACGAGGTTGTTGCGCTTGTACTCCTCCACGACGTACGCCCGCCCCGTGCGGCCGACGATCCGGACGTCGGCCGGGACCCGGATCCGCACGTCGCCGTCGACCAGGGTACGCCGGTTTTCCAGGTGCGGCCCGGCGATCGGGTCACCGAGCGGCAGTGCCCCGACCGGCGAGACCACCACGAGGGGCTCCGGCGGCGGTGCCGCCGCGGGGACCGGGGCGGCCAGCGCGCCGGCGAGCAGCGCGGGCGGGGCGAGCAGGGCGACGGCACGCAGGAGTTGGCTCATGCCTTGCACGCTAGGCCAGGACGAGGGGCTCCGTCTTCCCCCCCTTCTCGCCGTAGGCGGTGCAGGACGCCAGCACTCCTCGAGCCCACCAGCGCGGCCAGGGCGCCCAGCGCCAGACAGGTCGACGCGGTCGCCAGCAGGGGCAGCCACGGGATCGTCAGCGGTACGGAGACTCCGGTGCCCGCCAGGTCGGCGGTCGTGGCCGTCCGGATCAGCCAGCCCAGGCTGACCGTGATCGTCCCGCCCAGCAGCAGCCCGGTGGCGCTGACCAGGCCGGCCTGCCAGATCGACGCGCGGCGCACCTGGTCGCGGGTGGCGCCGAGGAGGGCCAGCAGCCGGCGCTGACGGCGCTGCTGGGAGGCGCCGATCACGGTGGCGTTGATGATCGCGATCCCGGCGTAGAGCGCTGCCGGTCCGAGGAGGACGACGAGTCCGACGTCGTTCGAGCGCCGGGTCCGGGCATCGGTGGCCTCGATCCACTCCTGGGCCGACAGCAGCCGCGCGGGCGTCCCCATCAGGCCCTCGGCGAGGTTCTCGGTCAGCGCCGTCGGTCCCACGCCCGGCCGCGGTGTCACGAAGACCGTGCCGGTCGGACGACCCGCCACGCCCGGCACCACGTCGGGGGCGACCAGGAGGTCGGCGTACAGGTCCGGGGCCTCCGGCACCACGGCGACCACACGCAGGCCGATCCGCTCCCCCTCGATCCGGACCCGGACCGTGCCCCCCAGTCCGGTCCCGGAGTCACTCGTCCAGCCCTCGGTGACGGCGATCGCGCGACCGCGCAGCGCAGCGAGGTCGCCGCTGGTGGCGCGAAGCCCTCGGGTGGCAGCCGCGCTGACCGGGTCGACGACCTCGACCTGCTCGAGGTAGCCCGCCCCGCCCTCCTCGACGAGCTGCCAGCTGACCTGCCGCCGTACGTCGGCCACCGCGACCTGCGGGTCCACCGTCAGGGAGGCTGCTTGGGACGGCTCGACCCCTTCCACGACGAGCGGCGCTCGGAGCTGGGCGGTGTTGAGCGCGCTCGTCCAGTCCGCGGTGAAGCTGAGCGCGAGCATCAAGGAGCCGGCGATCGCGGAGATCGCGACGGTCGGCGCGGCCACGGCGGACGTCGTCCGGGCAGCCGCCCGGAGGTCGTCGCGCGCCATCCGGGCGCCGACGTCACGGGTGACGAACGGCCGGGCCAGCAGTGCGGCGAGCCGCGGCACCAGGGCTGGGCCGATCGCCAGGATGCCGACCACGGCGACCTCCGGCAGCAGGATCGAGGCGATCAGGGCGAAGAGCGGCGGCAGCTCGGAGGCGAGCAGGAACGGGACGAGCACGGTTACGAAGCAGGTCAGCGCCACGACGAGCGCCCCGAGCGAGGGACGGGTCGGGACGACCGCCGCCTCCCGCAGCGCCGAGGTGGGCGAGGTCCGCGACGCCCTCCGCGCGGAGCGCCTGGCGCCGAGCAGGGCGACCGCCACCCCGCTGGGAGCCGCCACCGCCAAGGCGATCCAGGGGCTGGGCGCCTGCAGGTGGAGGTCGGTGACACCGATGGCCCGGACGAGCCCGAAGGCCACCGGCACCGCGAGGAGTCCGAGCAGACCGCCCACGACCGTGGCGGCCGCAGCGACCACGACGGACTCGCCCAGGAGCAGGCGCCGGACCTGCCGCGGGGTCGCCCCGATCAGTCTGAGCAGGCCGAGCTCGCGCTGACGGTCGGCGACCACGAACCCGAAGGTGCTGCCCACCACGAAGACCGCCATGAACATCGAGACGGCCGCCATGATGCCGAACATGCTGGCCAGCCCGTCGAGCTGGCCACGTTGGGCATCGGTGAGGCCCTTCTGACGGGCGGTGGTGTCGGTCGCCCCGACCAGTGCGGTGCTCAGCGAGAGGAGGGTGACCCCCAGGGCCAGCGCCACGAACGCGCCCAGGTAGCCCCGCCAGGTGGCGCGCGCGCTCTGCCAGGCCAGGGGGAGGATCACCGCTCGAGTCCGTTCATGGTGGTCGCGATCGCGTCCGCGCTCGCGTGCTGGCGGTGGCCGACGACGCGACCGTCGGCCAGGAAGAGGACGGCGTCAGCGTAGGAGGCGGCCACCGGGTCGTGAGTGACCATGACGACCGTCTGCCCGGCATCGGCCACTGCCCGCAGGAGGGCGAGCACGTCCCGCCCGGTCCTGCGGTCCAGGGCCCCGGTGGGCTCGTCGGCGAAGAGCACCTCGGGCCTGGTGTGCAGGGCACGGGCGATCGCGACGCGCTGCTGCTGGCCACCCGACAGCTGTGCGGGGCGGCGGCCGGCCAGGTCGGCCAGGCCCACCGCCGCGAGCGCCTGGAGTACCGCGGCCCGCTGCACCCTGACCCCTGCCAGCCGGGCCGGGAGGGCGACGTTGTCGAACGCGGTGAGAGCGTCGAGCAGGTTGTAGGCCTGGAAGACGAACCCCATCGACGTCCGGCGCAGGCGAGTCAGCTCGGTCTCCTTGAGCCGGCCGAGCGGAGTCGGACCCAGGATCACCTCGCCGTCGGTGGGCCGCTCCAGGCCGGCGGCGACCTGGAGCAGGGTCGACTTGCCGGACCCCGACGGGCCCATGATCGCGGTGAAGGTGCCGCGGCGGAACACGTGCGTCACGCCGTGCAGCGCCCGCACGCCCCCCGCCCGGGAGCCGTAGGTGTGGGCGATGCCGTCGAGCGTCACCGCGGGGGGCGCGGTGGTGAGGGTGCTGGTCATGGCTCCCACTGCACCAGCGCACGGGCCGCGACACCTGGGCCTGCACGCCACACATGGGTAGCGCCCGCGCTACCCCACGCGGGGGCACGGCTCTCTAGGGTTGGGGCGTGACGAGGTATCCGGACGCGTGGACGGCCGTGCGCGGGCGGCCGTGGCGCTTCCTGCTCTCGGCGTGGCCGTGGCGGGCGCTTGCCTACGTCGTCGGCTCAGTCGTGGTCGGGCTGGCCTGGCTGCTGCTGCTCACCCTGGTCCTCGGGATCGGCCTGCCGACGGTGGTCCTGGTGGTGGGGCTCTACGTCCTCGCCGCCGTGCCGGGGCTCGCCCACCTGGCCGCCGAGGTGGAACGGCGGCGGCTGCGCCTGGTCCTCCCCACGGCCGACGACGGGACCGGTGGGTGGGTGGGATGGCGCGCGGTCCTGCGGGGGAGCCAGGGCGCCCGGTGGCGTGGGCCGAGATCGGTCACCTGGCCCTGCTCGCCACGGTGGGCTGGCTGGTCGGGCTCGTCGCCATCGCCTTCGCCTCGGTGCCGGTCATCCTGCTCCTTGCCCCCTGGCTCGTGGGCGCCGGCGCCGACGTGATCGACGTCGCCGGCTGGCGGATCGACTCACCCCGCGAGGCCTGGGTGGCGCCGGTCCTCGGGGTCGTGCTGCTCGCCGTCGCGGCGTACGTCGTGACCTGGGCCGCCTGCGGCCACGCCGCGCTCACCCGGCTGCTGCTCGACCCGCCCGACGCGCGGCAGGCGGAGGCGGTCGCCGCCGTGCGCCGCTCGCGCAGCGGGCTGGTCGACGCCTTCGAGGCCGAGCGCCGGCGGATCGAGCGCGACCTGCACGACGGCGTCCAGCAACGGCTCCTCGCGCTCACCATGACCTTGGGGTCCGCGGAGCTCGAGGCCGAGGGGCAGACCCTCGCCCTGGTCCAGCAGGCGCACGAGCAGGCCGAGCAGGCGCTGGCCGAGCTGCGCACCACCGTCCGCGGCATCCACCCGCGGGTGCTCACCGACCATGGGCTGACCGCGGCGGTCCACGAGATCGCCGACCGCTCGCCCGTCCCGGTCCACGTCGACCTCGCGCTCGGGGAGCGGCTGCCCGGGCCGGTGGAGGCGGCCGCCTACTTCTTCGTCAGCGAGGCGCTGACCAACGTCGTCCGCCACTCCGGCGCCGGGTCGGCGCAGGTCCACGCCTGGACGGAGGCGGGCGCGCTGGTGCTCAGCGTCAGCGACGACGGGAAGGGTGGTGCCGAGGCGAGGCCGGGCTCCGGGCTGGAAGGGCTCCGGCTGCGGGTCGAGGCGATGGACGGCTCGCTGCGGATCACCAGCCCGCCCGCAGGCCCGACGACGGTGAGGATGACATGTCCGCTCCCGTAGTGCGCCCGCTGACGGTCGTGGTGGCCGAGGACGAGGTCCTGCTCCGCGAAGGACTGGTGCGGATCCTGGAGCGCGCGGGCCACCAGGTGCTGGCCGACGTCGCCGACGCCGACGCCCTGCTCGCCTTCGTGCAGCGCACCGCCCCCGACCTGGTGGTCACCGACATCCGGATGCCCCCGACGCACACCGACGAGGGGCTGCGGGCCGCGATGGCGATCCGGGCGGAGCACCCGGGCACCGCCGTCATGGTGCTCTCGGCCTACATCGCCGATGCCTACGTCGCCGACCTGCTCGACTCGGCTCCCGGCGGCGGGATCGGCTACCTGCTGAAAGACCGGGTCGGTCACGTCCGGGACTTCCTCGACAGCCTCGACCGGGTGGCGGACGGCGGCACGGTCGTCGACCCCGAGGTGGTCCGTCAGCTCCTGCGCCGCGCCCGCACCGCCGGGCCGCTGGCCGCCCTGACCGCACGCGAGCTCGAGGTACTGGCCCTGATGGCCGAGGGCCACACCAACCAGGCCATCGCGGCGGCGCTCTTCGTCAGCGAGGCGGCCGTGCGCAAGCACATCGGCAACATCTTCGCCAAGCTCCCGGTCGATCCGGGCAGCGACCGGCGGGTGGCCGTCGTCCTCACCTATCTGCGCGGGTCGTGACGCGCCCGTGCCGCTCACAGGACGGGCGGCTCGGTCTTCTCCCGCACCTCGTCCATGGACACTCCCGGCGCGAGCTCCACCAGCCGCAGGCCCTCGGGGGTGACGTCGAGCACGCAGAGGTCGGTGATGATCCGCTCGACCACCGCCCGGCCGGTGTAGGGCAGCGAGCACTCCTCGACGATCTTGTAGGCGCCGTCGCGAGCCACGTGCTCCATCAGCACGATCACCCGCTTCGCCCCGTGCACCAGGTCCATCGCCCCGCCCATGCCCTTGACCATCTTGCCCGGGATCATCCAGTTGGCGATGTCGCCACCGGCCGAGACCTGCATGGCACCCAGGATGGCGGCGTCGATCTTGCCGCCCCGGATCATCCCGAACGACGTCGCGGAGTCGAAGAACGACGCCCCGCGCCGCACGGTGACGGTCTCCTTGCCGGCGTTGATCAGGTCGGGGTCCTCCTCGCCCTCGAGCGGGTAGGCGCCGACCCCGAGGATGCCGTTCTCGGACTGCAGCACCAGCTCCACGTCGTCGGGGACGTAGTTGGGCACCAGGGTCGGCAGGCCGATGCCGAGGTTGACGTAGGAGCCGTCGGTCAGCTCCGCGGCCGCCCGGGCGGCCATCTGCTCACGGGTCCAGCTCATCTCAGGCTCCCTCTCCACGCGGCGTGACCGTGCGCTTCTCGATCCGCTTGTCGCTCGCCTGCGCCGGCGTCAGCGCCACCACGCGCTGCACGTAGACGCCGGGGGTGTGAACGTCGTCCGGCGCGATCTCGCCGGGCTCCACCAGGTGCTCCACCTCGGCGATGGTGAGCCGGCCGCACATCGCGGCCAGCGGGTTGAAGTTGCGCGCGGAGTCGCGGTAAACGAGGTTGCCGTGCCGGTCGCCCTTCCAGGCGCGGACCAGCCCGAAGTCGGCGACGATGGCCTCCTCCAGCACGTACTCGCGGGAGTCGCCGTGCATGGCGAACTGGCGCGTCTCCTTGGCCGGGGACGCGACCACCACGTTGCCGGAGTCGTCGTACCGCCACGGCAGTCCGCCCTCGGCGACCTGGGTGCCGCCCCGGTGGCGGTGAAGAACGCCGGGATGCCCGAGCCGCCGGCCCGCATCCGCTCCGCGAGCGTGCCCTGGGGGGTGAGCTCGACCTCGAGCTCCCCGGAGAGGTACTGCCGGGCGAACTCCTTGTTCTCCCCCACGTAGGAGGAGACCATCCGCCGCAGCCGCTTGGCCATCAGCAGCCTGCCCAGGCCCCAGTCGTCGACGCCGCAGTTGTTCGAGACCGCCTCGAGGTCGTCCACGCCGGCCTCGAGCAGGGCGTCGATCAGCACCGAGGGGATGCCGCACAACCCGAAGCCGCCGACCGCCAGCGTGGCTCCGCTGGGGATGTCAGCCACGGCCTCCGCGGCGCTGGCAACGACCTTGTCCATCGGGCTCCTTTCGCCGGGCGCGAGGGGTCGCACCGCAGGGGCGGCCGAGGTGTGGCGGCCGTCACGCGGATCCTATTCCAGCGCCTCCCTGCCGACGATCCCGGCCAGTGCGCCGGTCGAGGAGGCGACGTGTCGCGGGTCACGGGCGCGGGCCTGCCGGGCTGTGGCCGGTGTGCCTATCCTGCGAAGGTGACTTCTCAGACCTCAGCAGCGGACTGGTCGGGTGTGGAGCTGCACGTCGTCACCGGCAAGGGCGGCACGGGCAAGTCCACGGTCGCCGCGGCCCTGGCCCTGGCGCTCGCCTCCTCGGGACGCAACGTGCTCCTGTGCGAGGTGGAGGGTCGCCAAGGCATCGCCCGTATGTTCGACGTCGACCCGCTGCCCTACGCCGAGACCCGGATCGCCCGCGGACTGGCCGACGCCCAGGGCCGGGCCGGGACCGTCTACGCGCTGCACGTGGACCCTGAGTCCGCGCTGCTGGAGTACCTGGCGATGTACTACAAGCTGGGCCGGGCCGGGAAGGCCCTGGACCGCTTTGGGGTGGTGGAGTTCGCCACCACGATCGCCCCGGGCGTGCGGGACGTGCTGCTGACCGGCAAGGTCTACGAGGCGGTGCAGCGCAACGCCCGCAACAAGAAGGCCCGGCACTACGACGCGGTCGTGCTGGACGCCCCGCCCACGGGCCGGATCACCCAGTTCCTCAACGTCAACGGCGAGCTGGCCGGCCTGGCCAAGGTCGGCCCGATCAAGACCCAGGCCGACACGGTGATGACCCTGTTCCGCTCCGCGCGCACCGCGGTGCACCTGGTGACCCTGCTGGAGGAGATGCCGGTGCAGGAGACCGCCGACGGCATCGTCGAGCTGGGGAAGGCCGACCTCCCCGTCGGCGGGGTCGTGGTGAACCTGGTCCGGCCGCACGACCTGGACCAGCAGGCGCTCGATGCCGCCTGCGGCGGCGGGCTGGACCACGCCGCCATCGAGGCCGACCTGGAGTCCGTGGGGATCGAGGTCAGCGACGCCCTGGTCGAGGAGCTGGTGACCGAGGGCTGCGAGCACGCCGCGCGGCGCGACCTCGAGGACACCCAGCGGGCGTTGGTCGCCGACCTGGACCGACCGACGTACGAGCTGCCGCTGCTGGCCGGCGGCGTGGACCTCGGCGGGCTCTACGAGCTGGCCGCCGCACTCAAGGAACAGGGGCTGGGACGATGAGCAGGACCCGGGTCGGGCCGTTGGCCGCCGAGCCGGTGGAGGCGCCGGCGCTCAACCTCGACGAGCTGATCGACGACCGCCGCATCGGCATCGTGGTGTGCTGCGGCTCCGGGGGCGTGGGCAAGACCACGACGGCGGCGGCACTGGCGCTGCGCGCCGCCGAGCGCGGACGCAACGTGGTGGTGCTGACCATCGACCCCGCCCGGCGCCTGGCGCAGGCCATGGGCATCGAGCGGCTCGACAACGTGCCCCGCCCGGTCTCCGGCCTGGTCCCCGCGGACCCCGACGGCACCGGCTCGCTGGACGCGATGATGCTGGACATGAAGCGCACCTTCGACGAGGTGGTCACCAGCCAGGCCACCCCGGAGAAGGCGAAGCAGATCCTGGAGAACCCCTTCTACATCACCCTGTCCAGCTCGTTCGCGGGCACCCAGGAGTACATGGCGATGGAGAAGCTGGGCCAGATCCACCGCCAGGCCCGCCAGGACGGGTCCTACGACCTGATCGTGGTGGACACCCCGCCCTCGCGCTCGGCGCTGGACTTCCTGGACGCACCCGAGCGGCTCTCCAGCTTCCTCGACGGCCGGTTCATCCGGATCCTGCTGGCTCCGGCCCGCGGGCCGGCCCGCCTGATGTCAGCCGGGCTCGGCATCGTCACCGGCGCGCTGACCAAGGTCCTGGGGACCCAGGTGCTGCGCGACATGCAGCTCTTCGTCGCCGCGTTCGACACCCTCTTCGGGGGCTTCCGGGCACGCGCGGAGAAGACGTTCGCGCTGCTCCAGGACGACCAGACCGCATTCGTGGTGGTCGCGGCCCCGGAGGAGGACGCCCTGCGCGAGGCGGCGTACTTCGTGGAGCGCCTCAACGAGGACGACATGCCCCTGGCCGGCCTGGTGGTCAACCGGGCGAGCCCGGAGACCGAGGGCGACCTCAGCTCCGACGAGGCCGCTGCCGCAGCCGAGCGGCTGCAGCGCGCGAGCGCCGACTCGGTGACCGGGGGGCTGTTGCGGCTGCACGCGGACCGGGTGCGCATGGCGTCTCGGGAACACCGGTTGCGCAGCAGGTTCGCCGCAGCTCACCCCAGCGTGCCGACGGTGGTGGTGCGAGCGCTGCCCACCGACGTGCACGACCTGGACGGGCTCCGGCAGATCGGCGCCCTGCTCGCGGGCGACGCCTGAGGCTCGGCGTACGAGGCCTCAGGCGCCGACGGCGGGGGGTCAGTTCAGGACCGGGGCGGTCTCGCTCGGAACCTCGACCGGGATGGCGCTGCGGGTGTGCTCCTCGCGGGCGGTCTCCAGGACGGTGCGCCAGCTGGCGCCGGGGCGACGACGGAGCAGCGCCCGGCGCTCACGCTCGGTCATCCCACCCCAGACTCCCCACTCGATCTGGTTGTCGAGGGCCTCCGCGAGGCACTCGGTACGGACCGGGCAGCCGCTGCACAGCTGCTTGGCCTTGTTCTGCTCGGCGCCGCGCACGAACAGCTGGTCGGGTGCTGATTCCCGACAGGCCGCCTTCGACGTCCACTCCTCGACCCACATGGTTACTCCCAAGATCCTCAAAATGCGGGTGGACATCCCCATGATTTCCACTCCACGTTCACGCATTACCAAATGTAGGTATGGATCCGGGATGCCGACAGACACCTTTAGCCCACTTCAACTAGTCATAGGTGACTAGTCGGTAGGGACTACCCGACCCACTCCCGGAGGGACTAACGCTCCGCGGCCAGAGGAGTAACGCCACTTTCTCGCTCTCCCGTACATTGGTCAGCATGTCCACGCCAGCCGACGAGCGCTCTCGGTCTCGTGTTGTCCTGACCCACCTGGGCGTGATGGCTGCGGTCGCCATGGTCCTGGGCCTCCTCACCGCCGGCCTCGCCCTCCCGTTCGTCGCCGTCGTCGGTGCCGCCGTCAAGGACGTCTCCCAGGGCATGGACGACCTGCCGGCCGAGCTGGAGACCCGCCCGCTGGCCGAGAAGACCTCCATCGTCGACGGCCAGGGCAACCTCATCGCCTCGCTGTACGACGAGAACCGGATCAGCGTCGGCCTGGACCAGATCTCCCGCACGATGGTGCAGTCCATCGTGTCCATCGAGGACTACCGCTTCTACCGCCACGGTGCGCTGGACCTCAAGGGCACCATGCGCGCCCTGGTCACCAACCAGGCCAACTCGGGCATGGTCCAGGGTGGCTCCTCGATCACCCAGCAGATGGTCAAGCTCACCCTGCTGGACCAGGCGAAGACCAAGAAGGAGAAGATCGCCGCCACCGACGACACCTACGCGCGCAAGCTGCGCGAGCTGCGGTACGCGATCGCCTTCGAGCAGAACTACTCCAAGGACTGGATCCTGGAGCGCTACCTCAACATCGCCTACTTCGGCGACGGCACCTACGGCATCCAGTCCGCGGCCAAGCACTTCTTCAACAAGAACGCCAGCCGCCTCAACCTCAAGCAGTCGGCGCTGCTCGCCGGCCTGGTGAAGAACCCCACCGGCTACGACCCGACGAACTACCCCGAGCGGGCCCTGGCCCGGCGCAACGTGGTGCTGGACCGGATGGCCGAGCTCAACGTGATCACCCGCGAGAAGGCCGAGGAAGTGAAGGCCAAGGGGCTGGGACTCGACGTCCAGGCCGCCGCCAACGGCTGCGTGAACTCCCCCGCGCCGTTCTTCTGCGACTACGTCTACAACTACCTGCTCGAGGACCGCGCCCTGGGCGAGACCAAGGCAGAGCGCAAGCGCCTGCTGCGCTCCGGCGGCCTGACCGTGCGCACCTCCATCGACCTGGACTACCAGAAGGCGGCCGACGAGTCGGTCCAGTCCCACGTCTACCCGACCGACCAGGCGATCGGCGGGCTGGCCATGGTGGAGCCCCGCACCGGCAACGTGAAGGCGCTGTCCCAGTCGCGGCCGATGGGCGCCAAGAAGAACGAGGGCCAGACCTACCTCAACTACGTCGTCCCCGAGAAGTACGGCGACTCCAAGGGGTTCCAGGCCGGCTCCACGTTCAAGGCGTTCGTGCTGGCCGCGGCGCTGAAGCAGGGCAAGGTCTCGATGACCCAGAACATCTACTCCCCGCCGTCGCTGACCCTGCGCAAAGAGGACTACATCGACTGCGACGGGAAGCCCTACGACTACGGCCCGTGGCCGGTGAGCAACTCCACCACGTCGGGCAACAAGAACATGTACACCGGGACCCGGGAGTCGGTGAACACCTTCTACGCCCAGCTGATCCGCGAGACCGGCCTGTGCGAGCCCTACAACCTGGCCAAGAAGATGGGCATCCAGCTCGACAACCCCGAGGGCGACGAGTACGGCCGCGGCGCCGAGCGGGTCGCCTCCTTCACCCTCGGCGTCCCCGACACCAGCCCGCTGGAGATGGCCGAGGCCTACGCCACCTTCGCCGGCCGTGGCCTGCACTGCGACTCGCGCCCGGTCACCGCGATCGAGGACGCGCAGGGCAACCTGCTCAAGAGCTACCCCGAGAAGTGCCAGCAGGTCATCCCCGGTGCCGTCGCCGACGCCGTCAACGACGTGCTGCGCGGCGTGATGGAGCCCGGAGGGTTCGGCCAGTACATCGCCCCCTCCACCCGGGTCTCGGCGGGCAAGACCGGGACCACGCAGAGCGGTCGAGCGGTCTGGTTCGTCGGCTACACCCCCACACTGGCGGCCGCGTCGATGATCGCCGGGGCCAACTCGTTCGGGCAGCCGATCGAGCTCGGCGGGCAGACCGTCGGCGGCACCTACATCAGCGCCGCCTCGGGCTCCGGGGTCGCGGGACCGATGTGGGGCGACGCCATGGACGTCATCACGCCCACCCTGCCCGAGGAGGACTTCCAGCGGCCCAACGGCACCGAGATCTCCGGCGTGCTCACCACCGTGCCCAGCGTGAGCGGCATGCCGCTGGAGCAGGCGCAGCAGGTGCTCACCGACGCCGGCTTCACGCCGTCGGTGGGCAGCTACGTCAACTCCGAGGTGACCTCGGGCGCCATCGCCTACAGCTCGCCGGGCGCCGGCGCCTCGCTGAGCAGCGGCGACACGGTCGTGCTCTACCTCTCCACCGGCTACGTCCCGGCCGAACCCCGCAAGGGCAATGGCAAGAAGGGCCGGGGCCGGGGCCGCGGTGGCCGCGGACGGGGCTGAGCCCAGGCTCAGGCCAGCTGGCGGCGCACCTCGGCCGCCACGGCCCCGCCGTCGGCGCGGCCCTTGACCTGCGGCGTCACCACGCCCATGACCTTGCCCATGGCCTTCATGCCCTCACCCGCGGCGCCGGTCTGCTCGATCGCGGCGGTGACCAGGGCGGCGATCTCGACGTCGGTCAGCGGGGTGGGCAGGTAGGTCGCGATCACGGCCGCCTCGTCGGTCTCCTTCTGGGCCATCTCGGTCCGGCCGGCCTCGAAGAAGGCGGCCGCGGCCTCGCGGCGCTTCTTCGCCTCCGAGGACAGCACGCCGAGGATGTCGTCGTCGGTGAGCTCGCGCTGCACCTTGCCGGCCACCTCGGCGTTGGTGATGGCGGTGAGCACCATCCGCAGGGTCGAGGAGCGCAGCTCGTCCCGGGCCTTCATCGAGGTGGTCAGGTCGGTGCGGAGTCGGTCCTTGAGGCTGCTCATGGGCTCCAGTGTGGCAGCCTTGCCGCGTGACCCCCACCCGGATCCTCCCCCGCCTCGCCGGCGCCGGCCTCGGCGCGGGCGTGGGCGCGGGCCTCGGACTGGCCGCGTACGGCGTCTGGGAGGCCCGCGCCTACACCCTGCGCGAGGTGACGGTGCCGGTGCTTCCCGCCGGCAGCCCCGCCCTGCGGGTGCTCCACCTCTCCGACATCCACATGACGCCGGACCAGCGGGCCAAGCAGGAGTGGCTGGCCGGCCTGGCCGCCCTGGAGCCGGACCTGGTGATCAACACCGGGGACAACCTCGCCCACCGGCGCTCGGTGCCGGTGGTGCTGGAGGCCCTCTCCGGCCTGCTGGGCGTCCCCGGCGCCTACGTGCTGGGCTCCAACGACTACTACTCCCCCAGCCTGCGCAACCCGCTGCGCTACCTCCTGCCCGATGACGGCCGTCGGCACACCGACGTCCCACAGCTGCCCTGGCCCGACCTCAAGGCCGGGTTCGACGAGGCCGGCTGGCTGGACCTGACCAACGGGTTCGGGTCGCTGGTGGTCAACGGCACCAGGATCAGCTTCGCCGGCGTCGACGACCCGCACCTGGAGTACGACGACCTGTCCCGGGTGGCCGGTCCCGCCGACCCCGACGCCGACCTGCGGCTCGCGGTCTGCCACGCGCCGTACCTGCGGGTCCTGGACCAGTTCGCCCGGGACGGCTACGACGCGATCATCGCCGGGCACACCCACGGCGGCCAGGTCTGCCTGCCCGGCGGCCGCGCGCTGACCACCAACTGCGACCTCGACCCCGCCCGCGCCCGGGGTCTGCACCGGCACCCGGCGGACTCCTCCCCCGGCGACCCCGGATCGTCCTGGCTGCACGTCTCCGCCGGGCTGGGCACCAACCCCTATGTCCGGGTCCGGGTCGCGTGCCGTCCCGAGGCGACCCTGCTGACCCTGGTCGCCCGCACCTGAGCCCGCTCGGCCACCGTCGGTCCCACCACGCGGGGCGATTTCGGGGCGCTCAACCTGCTCGGGTATGCTCGCGGTGCTCGTGAGGATCTCGATCCTTGCGATCGTCGGGCTGTGGCGCAGCTTGGTAGCGCGCCTCGTTCGGGACGAGGAGGCCGCAGGTTCAAATCCTGTCAGCCCGACAGTGTGATCTCGCAAGAGATAGGAAAGATCCGAACCCTCAGTGGGGGTTCGGATCTTTCGCGTTTCGGGGTTGGTAGTCCTTGCTGGTGTCGATGGTGAGCTCGCGTAGGAGTTCGCCGGTGATGGCGTTGATGACGCGGACGTCGAGGTCCTGGACGAGCAGGATGACGTGGGTTCGGTTGTGGGTTCGGCCGACGCCGATGTGTCTGAGTTGGCCGGCCACGCGCAGGGTGACGGTGCCGGACTTGTCGACGCGGTCGTGCCGGATCCGGTCGTGGGTCTGTGCGTCGCGGCTGGGGCCTGGGACGGCTTTGGGCATGGTGTCGTAGAGCGCTGCTGGGGTGGCGCGGTGGGGCAGGGATCGGTGCGGCCGGTGCTGGTTGTATTCGGCGGCGAATCGGTCGAGCAGGGTCTGGAGCTGGTCGATGGTGGCGGGTTGGTCGGGTTGGGCGCGGAGCCACTTCTTCATGGTCTGCTGGAACCGCTCGACCTTGCCGCAGGTGGTGGGATGGTTGGGCCGGGAGTTCTTCTGGACCACGTGCCAGTCGCGTAGTTGCTGCTCGAAGCCGTTGCGGCCGCCTTGGCGGCCGTGGCCGGCCAGGCGGACGGTGTAGACCATCCCGTTGTCGGTCAGGGTGGATCCGGGTATGCCGTGCTGACCTGCGGCTTTGCGGAACGTGTTGAGGACGATCGGGGTGGTGATCGCCCGGTGCGCGGACACGTGGAGGGCGTAGCGGGTGCAGTCGTCGAGCCAAGTGATGATCTCGATGCCCTTGGGGAAGGTCGTGGTGTCGGTCAACGGGTAGTGGGTGAAGTCGGACTGCCAGGTCTCGTTGGGCATGGCGGCCTGGAACCGGATGTAGGAGGCCTTCGGTTTCTTCTTGGGTTCGGGGGTGACGAGGCCGGCACGGGTCAGGTAGCGGCTGATCGTGGCCACGGACACGGTTGTGTGGTGGTGCTGGGTCAGGTGCCAGGCGATGGTGTCGGGTCCGGCGTCGTGGCCGGCTGTGGTGAGCTTGTCGCGTAGCTCGAGGATCAGGTCCGCGGTCTGGGTGGGGATCGCGGTCGGGTTGGTGTGCGGGCGCCGGGAGCGGGGTTCGAAGGCGGCATCGCTCTCGGTTCGGTAGCGGGCCACGAGTTTGCTGACCCAGCTGGGTGAGACGTCGTAGCTGCGGGCGACGTCGGCTTGTGGGCGTCCCTCGAGGACGACCGCGGTGATGATCAGTCTGGCTTTCGACACCACCGGAGGGTCTCGGTCCGGTGTTTCCTATGTCTTGAGAGATGTGTTTCCTATGTCCTGAACCAGCACACTGTCAGCCCGACAGTGTGATGTCTTAGGACATCGAGAGGCCCGAACCCACGGAAGTGGGTTCGGGCCTCGAGTCATTTCCTCACCCTGCGCTGGCGATCGCCGGGTTGTCGGTGAAGACCCCGTCAACGCCCGCCCGGACGAACGCCGCGATCTCGCCGGCGAGGTCGCCGGGGGCGGTGGGCTCCGTCCCCCGCCGGAACTGCGTCGGCAGGTACTGGTTCTCCACCCGGAACGTGTACGGGTGGACCACCAGCCCGGCGGCATGGGCGTCGCCGATCACGGCCGTGGGCTGCAGGAGGCTGCCGTCGGCGCCTCGCGGGATCAGCTGGTCCTTGCAGGCCCCGAGCCCGTCGGCGTACTCGGCGACGCCGCGCAGCCCGTCCGCGGAGACCAGGTCAGCGTAGCTGCGCGGATCGCCCGCGGCGACCAGGTCGTACGGCGCCCCGCTGCAGCCGGTGAGCTGGGTCAGCCGGAAGTCGCTGCGCCGGTCCAGCTCGGCGAGGTTGGACGTCTCGAAGCTCTGCAGGTAGACCGGGTCCCGGCCGTCGTAGCCGTTGGCGGCCAGGGTGGCCAGCAGCGGCTCCTCCAGGGAGAGCCCGATCCCGTCGAAGTACGTCGGGTGCTTGGTCTCGGGGTAGACCCCCACAGGTCCGCCCGCGCAGGTGCGGGAGTGCCGGGCCAGGTCGAGCACCTCGTCGAGCGTGGGCACGGCGTACTTGCCGTCGTAGGCGGTGTTGCCGGGGCGCACGCCGGGGATGCGCTCGACCGCGCGCAGCGTCTTGAGCTCCGCGAGGGTGAAGTCCTCGGTGAACCAACCGGTGAGCGCGACCCCGTCCACGGTCCGGGTGGTGCGCCGGGCGGCGAACTGGGGCCTGGCTGCGACGTCGGTGGTGCCACCGATCTCGTTCTCGTGCCGCGCGACCAGGACGCCGTCGGCGGTGGAGACCAGGTCGGGCTCGATGTAGTCCGCGCACCCCAGGATCGCCTGCTCGTAGGAGGCGAGCGTGTGCTCGGGACGGGTGCCGCTGGAGCCGCGGTGCCCGATCACGAGCGTGTCGTGGGGACGTGGCGCACGGGTCCGGCGCAGGTCCAGCACGATCATCTCGGTGTCGTCCGGGGTGCCGGGGACCCGGGCGTCGTCGCCGGGGTAGTTGTTGTCGTTGCCCACCAGGATGCGGCCGTCCCTGAGCTCGACGACGACCTCGACCGAGACCATCGGGAAGCTGAACCGCTCGCCGACGCCGTAGGCGCCCGGGTCGGTGTCCGTCCCGATGCCGTCCGGGTTGGCGATGCCGAGCAGGTCGACCACCAGCTCCTTCTCCACGAACCCCTCCGCATCGGTGCGCCGCAGGTCGATCTCGTAGAGCCGCTTGGTGACCGCGGCCGGGCCGTCGAGGTTGTCGCGCTCGATGAGCAGCATCCGTCCGTCGCGCACGGTGAACGCGTCACCGACCACGTTGGCGGCCTCGTCCACCTGGTACTGCCAGGTCCTCCCGGTGTAGGCCCGCCGCCGGGTGTCGAACTCGTGGACGTAACGCCGTCGCTGGTCGGGGTCGTCGAGGTAGGCCCCCTCCACGACCGGGTAGAGGTAGCGGCCGTTGGCCGAGGAGCCCATGGCCTCGAACCCCCGACTGGCCGGCACCCGGGGCTGCTCGTCTCCGAGGGTGGGGTTCTGGGGCGACTTGCCCCCGGCGAACGGCACGGGCGCCTCGAGCACGGTGCCGTCGCTGCTCACGTGCAGCAGGTAGGGGCCGAACTCCTCCCCGATCCAGAAGGATCCGTCCCGGGCGCGGACCAGGGACTCGATGTCGAAGTCCGCGCCGGTGAGCAGCCGTTCCCGGGTGTCCTCGCGGACGATCGGGAACGGGATGCGGTGCAGCGGGTCCCGCAGGGAGATGAAGCGTCCCACCTCGATGCGACCGGCGCCGCCGCGGGCGGTCTCCCAGCGGGGGCGGATCCGGTAGGTGCGCAGCAGGAAGTCGGCCGAGTTGGCCTTGGTGCCGAAGCCGTTGTCGGGCTGCGCCCAGAAGGTGCCGTCGGCGTTCTCCACCATCGCGGAGAAGCCGGGGATGACCTGGCCGGGGAACGGGCCGGTACGGCCGTTGCCCGGGGAGGCGAGTGCTCCGGACGGCGGCCCGGGGGCCAGGAAGTCCGCCGGCAGTGTGGCCCGCCCCTCCAGGGTGGGCTCCACCCTGGTCTGGACGTGCCGCCCGGGCCCCGTTGGGGAGGCGGAAGCCGCGACCCCGGGCGCTGCGGTGACGGTGGCGATGGTGGACGTGGTGGCGGCGAGGAGGGCGAGACCGATCAGTCGGTGCACCCGAGTGCGCGTTGAGGTCATGCCAGCAGGCTGGCGCCTCCGGGCGAACTGCGCAGTCCGGCCAGGCGACGAACCGGTGAGCGGTGGACGAACGCCGGGCGCGACGCCCGTCCCCGCTCGCTGAGGCTCAGCGTGCGGCGATGATCTCCGCGAGCTGCACCGTGTTGAGGGCCGCGCCCTTGCGCAGGTTGTCGTTGCTGATGAACAGCGCCAGGCCGCGGTCCCCGTCGACCCCCGGGTCCTGCCGGATCCGCCCGACGTACGACGGGTCCTTGCCGGCGGCGGCCAACGGGTTGGGGATCTCGGCGAGCTCGACGCCCGGCGCCCCGGCCAGCAGCTCGGCGGCGCGCTCCGGGGTCAGGGCGGAGGCGAACTCGGCGTTGATCGCCAGCGAGTGGCCCGTGAACACCGGCACCCGCACGCAGATCCCGGAGACCCGCAGGTCGGGGATGCCGAGGATCTTGCGCGACTCGTTGCGCAGCTTCTGCTCCTCGTCGGTCTCGTTGAGCCCGTCGTCGACGATGGCGCCCGCGAGCGGGACCACGTTGTAGGCGATGTTGCGGGCGTACTTGACCGGCTCGGGGAAGGTCACGGCCTCGCCGTCGTAAGCCAACTCGCGGGCCTTGTCGCCAGCCGCCTCGACCTGAGTGGCCAGCTCGTCGACGCCAGCGATGCCGGACCCGGAGACCGCCTGGTAGGTGGAGGCGATGAGCCGGACCAGCCCGGCCTCGTCGTGCAGCGGCTTGAGGACGGGCATCGCGGCCATGGTGGTGCAGTTGGGGTTGGCCACGATGCCGCGCCCGGCGGCGATCACGGCGTCCATCGCCTCGGGGTTGACCTCGGAGACGACCAGCGGGATCGCGGGGTCCTTGCGGAAGGCCGAGGAGTTGTCGATCACGATCACCCCGGCGTCCACGAACTTCTGCGCGAGCGCGCGGGAGGTTGTGGCTCCGGCGGAGAAGAGCGCGATGTCCAGGCCCGCCGGGTCGGCGGTGGCGGCGTCCTCGACGGTGATCTCGCGGCCCGCGAAGGGCAGCACGGTGCCGGCGGAGCGGGCGGAGGCGAAGAACCGCACCTCGGTCGCGGGGAAGTCGCGCTCCTCGAGGATCTGCCGCATCGCGACGCCCACCTGACCGGTGGCGCCCACGATCCCGACGCGGGTCATCGGCCGGTCCCGCCGTAGACCACGGCCTCGACCTCGGCGGCGTCCAGGTCGAACGCGGTGTGGGTGGCCTGGACGGCGGTGTCGACCTGCGACTCGTCCACGATCACCGAGATTCGGATCTCGGAGGTGGAGATCATCTCGATGTTGACCCCGGCGGAGGCCAGCGCGGCGAAGAACTTGGCGGTGATGCCGGGGTGCGAGCGCATGCCGGCACCGATCAGCGAGACCTTGCCGATGCGGTCGTCGAAGAGCAGCTTGTCGTAGCCGACCTCGTCCTGGAGCCGGGCCAGTGCCGACATCGCAGCCTGGCCGTCCTCGCGGGGCAGCGTGAAGGAGATGTCGGTGCGGCTCGTGGTCGCGGCCGAGACGTTCTGCACCACCATGTCGAGGTTGACCTCGCTGGTCGCGAGCGCCTCGAAGATCCGGGCGGCTTCGCCGATCTTGTCGGGCACGCCGACGACGGTGATCTTGGCTTCGCTGCGGTCGTGCGCGACGCCGGCGATGATGGCCTGTTCCATTGCGAATCCCTCGGGGCTGTCGGGGCTGGGGGCATCCAGGACCCACGTCCCCTCCTTCTGGGAGAAGGAGGAACGGACGTGGACGGGCATGTTGTAGCGGCGCGCGTACTCGACGCAGCGCAGGTGCAGGATCTTGGCGCCGGAGGCGGCCATCTCGAGCATCTCCTCGTGAGAGATGCGGTCGAGCTTGCGGGCGGTCGGCACGATCCGCGGGTCGGCGGTGAAGACGCCGTCGACGTCGCTGTAGATCTCGCAGACCTCGGCGCCCAGCGCTGCGGCCAGGGCCACCGCAGTGGTGTCCGAGGCGCCGCGCCCCAGGGTGGTCACGTCCTTGGTGTCCTGGGAGACGCCCTGGAAGCCGGCCACGATGGCGATCGCACCACCGGCGATGGCCTGCTCGATCCGGCCGGGAGTGATGTCGATGATCTTGGCCCTGCCGTGCACGGAGTCGGTGATGACCCCGGCCTGCGAGCCGGTGAAGGACTGGGCCTTGTGCCCCAGCGCGGCGATCGCCATGGCGACCAGCGCCATGGAGATCCGCTCGCCGGCGGTGAGCAGCATGTCCAGCTCG
Organism: Nocardioides houyundeii; assembly: GCF_002865585.1. NCBI lineage: Bacteria > Bacillati > Actinomycetota > Actinomycetes > Propionibacteriales > Nocardioidaceae > Nocardioides > Nocardioides houyundeii. The sequence goes on from NZ_CP025581.1 coordinate 3,465,772, forward strand.
CGCGGCGGCGGGAGCGGCGTGACCTGCTCGGCGAGGTCACGCAGGTCGTCGGTGGCGTCCCCCATCGCGGAGACCACCACGACCACGTCGTGCCCTGCCTTCTTGGTCGCCACGATCCGCTGGGCGACCCGCTTGATGCCGTCCGCGTCGGCGACCGACGAGCCGCCGTACTTCTGCACGACAATGCCCACGCCTGAAACCACCTGACTTGCTCGCTGAATGCTGTCACTCCCTGCAACGCAGGGGGCCGACGTCGACGTCGGCTCAGCGATCGAGTCTAACTGTGGCTCTGAACGGCCACGCCCAACATCTCATTCGCCGCCGCCACCTGGGCCTCCTCGCTGGTGAAGTCGGTGTCCAGCCGGTCGTGGTGCACCACCGACCACAGTGCGTTGAGGGCGGCCCCGGCCAGGTTGCCCCAGGATGAGACGTAGGAGAACTGCCACCACCACAGCGCCTCGGCGTAGTTGCCGTAGCTGTAGTGGCGCAGACCGTTCTCCAGGTCGCTGGCGATGCTGGTCAGGTCGTCGGAGAGCTGGCTCTCCACCACCTCGGGGACGTAGGGGTCGAAGACGAAGCTGTAGGTGTCGATCGGGCCGAGGATGTCGGCCAGCCGCAGCCGCAGCTCGTCGATGTCGGCCTCCGGACCGACGTCGGGCTGGTACTCCCCGCCGGGGTGGAAGTCGACCTGGGCGCCCAGACGGGCGCCGGCCAGCGAGATCTGGCTCACCTCGAGCAGCAGCAGCGAGATGGCGCGACCCGCGTCCGCCTCCTGCGCGACGGCCTTGAGGGCCACCAGGAAGGACTCGACCTGGTCGCAGATCTGCCCCGCGAACTCCTCGAGCTCGTTGCTCCTGGGGTTAGTCATCTGCCGACCGCCTTCCTGCGAACGCCCTGCCCAAGGTGACCTCGTCGGCGTACTCGAGGTCGCCACCTACCGGAAGTCCACTCGCCAGGCGGGTCACGCGCAACCCCAAGGGCTTGAGCATCCGTGTGAGGTACGTCGCTGTCGCCTCGCCCTCGAGGTTGGGGTCGGTGGCCAGGATCACCTCGGTGACGGTGCCGTCGGCCAGCCGCATCATCAGCTCGCGGATCCGCAGCTGGTCCGGGCCGATGCCGTCGATCGGGGAGATGGCGCCGCCGAGCACGTGGTAGCGCCCGCGGAACTCACGGGTTCGCTCGATGGCGACCACGTCCTTGTACTCCTCCACGCAGCACAGCACCGTGGGGTCGCGCCGCGGGTCGCGGCAGATCCGGCACTTGTCGTCCTCGGAGACGTTGAAGCAGACCGAGCAGAACTTCACCTTGGCCTTGACCTCGATCAGCACGTCGGCCAGTCGTCGTACCTCGGCGGGCTCGGCCTGCAGCAGGTGGAACGCGATGCGCTGCGCACCCTTGGGACCGACTCCCGGCAGCCGACCGAGCTCGTCGATCAGGTCTTGGACAACGCCCTCGTACAAGGTCGCGTCAGCCCAGTCCGGGCAGGCCGCCGCCACCGGCCAGCGGCCCGAGGGCCTCACCGGCCAGCGCGTCGGCCTTGGCCTTGGCGTCGCGGAACGCGGCCACGATCATGTCGCCGAGGTCCTCGAGCTCGTCCGGCTCGTTGCCGTCGAACTCGCCGGCCTTGATGGAGACCTGGACCAGGTCGCCGGTGCCGGTCACGGTCACGTTGACCGAGCCGCCGGCCACCGTGCCCTCGACCCGGGTCTCGGCGAGCTGGGCCTGGGCGGACTCCAGCTGCTGCTGCATCTGCTGCGCCTGCTCCAGCAGGGCGTTCATGTCGAAGCCGCCGGCGCCACCGAGGGCGTCAAAGGGGTTCTGGGTCATCGTGGGCTCCTTGGTCGGTGCACGGTGGTGGTGACGGGACTGGGTGGGACGGTCACGAGTGGTTGATCTCCTCGATGATCTGGGCGCCCAGCGTGCGCTTCAGCAGCTCGGCGCTGTCCAGGCCCTGGGACTCCGCGTCCGGGTCGTCGCGGCTGGCCGCGGCGTCGGCGAGCGCGCCGTGGTCGACCTGCGGCGGCATGTCGCCGGTGCGGGTCTGCTGGATCGCGCCGCGGGCCGCGGCGAGGGCCTGGGGGTCGGTGCCGCGGGACGCCTCGGGCGGCGGCTGCTGCTCGTCGTCCTGCGGGGCGGACTGGTCCTGTGCCCAGTCCGGCGGGCCGTCCGGTGCGCCCGGGGCCGACGGCGCCGCGCCCGGTTCCGGGGACGAGCTCGTCGCCGGCGCGGTCACCGTGTGGGAGGCGGCCGCCGACGCGGTCGGGATGGCGCCCGGGTCGACGACGCACTCCACGCGCCAGTCGGCACCGACGGCGTCGATGGCCGCCTGGCGCAGGATCTCGTCGTTGCCGCCGCTGACGAAGGACTCACGCGCGCCGGCGTTGCTGAACCCCAGCGTCAGGGTCTTCGCGTCAACCCCGGTGACCTGGGCGTTCTGGGTGAGCAGGATCCAGGCGAGCCGACGCCGACTCTTGACCGCCTCGACGACGTCCGGCCAGAGCCGTCGTACGTCGACCAGCGAGAGCCCCCCGACGGGAGCGCCTGGCGGGTCCACGGGCACGTCGCTGGGCCGGTCCGGCTGCCGGGCCTCCGGGGAGGGGTGCGCGGGTGCCGGGGTAGCCCAACCTGCGGGCTCGACCGGAGCGGGCGGGGCCGGCGGGGCCGCCTCGACGGGGGTCGGGGCGGAGGTGCTCGGAGCGGGTGCCGGGGTCGGGGGCTCCACCGGTGCGGCCTGGGCGGGGGCCTGGGCGGGGCCTGGACCGGCGGCTGGACCGGTGCGGCCTGGGTGGGGGCCGGGGTCGGGGGCTGGACCGGTGCTGCCTGGGCGGGGGCCTGGACCGGCGGCTGGACCGGTGCGGCCTGGGCGGGGGCCGCCGCCGGGGGCCCGACGATCGCGAACCGCTTCTCCATCCGGTCCAGGCGAGCCTGGACGCCGTCGGTGGAGTGGTCGGCCCCGGGCAGCAGCACCCGGGCGCAGATGAGCTCCAGCAGCAGCCGGGGCGAGATCGCGCCCTTCATGTCCATCAGGCCACCGGCCACCAGGTCCGCGGCCCGGGAGAGGTCCGCGGCACCGAACCGGGCGGCCTGCGCCACCAGACGCTCGCCCTGGTCCTGGGAGCAGTCGATCAGTCCGGTCGCGGGGGCGTCCGGCACCGCCGCGACGATCACCAGGTCGCGCAGCCGGCGGAGCAGGTCCTCGGCGAACCGGCGCGGGTCCTGGCCGGACTCGATCACCTTGTCAACCACGCCGAAGACCGCAGCCCCGTCGGAGGCCGCGAAGGCGTCGACGACCTCGTCGAGCAGCGAGTCGGGGGTGAACCCGAGCAGCGCCACCGCGAGCTGGTGGGTGACGCCCTCGGGGCCGGAGCCGCCGATCAGCTGGTCGAGCACCGAGAGGGTGTCGCGGGCCGAGCCGGCGCCGGCCCGGACCACCAGCGGGACGGCAGCAGCCTCGATCGCCACGCCCTCGCGGCCGCAGAGCTCGACGACGTAGTCGCTGAGCATCCGCGGCGGGATCAGCCGGAAGGGGTAGTGGTGGGTGCGCGAGCGGATGGTCGGGATGACCTTCTCGGGCTCGGTGGTGGCGAAGATGAACCGCAGGTGCGGCGGCGGCTCCTCCACCAGCTTGAGCAGGGCGTTGAAGCCCTGGTTGGAGACCATGTGGGCCTCGTCGATGATGTAGATCTTGTAGCGGTCGCGGACCGGGGCGAAGAAGGCCTTCTCCCGCAGGTCGCGGGCGTCGTCGACACCGCCGTGCGAGGCCGCGTCGATCTCGATCACGTCGATCGACCCGCTGCCGCCGGTGGCCAGGTCCACGCAGCTGTCGCACACCCCGCACGGCTCGGCCACCGGCGCGGCCGCGCAGTTCAGGGTGCGGGCCAGGATCCGGGCCGACGTCGTCTTGCCGCAGCCGCGGGGACCGGAGAAGAGGTAGGCGTGGTTGACCCGGTCGTTCGCCAGCGCGTTGCGCAGCGGGTCGGTGACGTGGTCCTGGCCGATGACCTGGGCGAACGTCTCCGGCCGGTAGCGGCGATAGAGAGCGAGGGGTGAGTCCACGTGTGAACCCTAACCACCGGTTCCGACAGGGACCACTGCCGGAGCCCACCACCAGCGTGGTGGGACGAAAAGGCCCCCGTGCACCCGACAGAGCTCATCTGCCCTTGCTGCCTTCCGGCCCTGGGGGATTCGACGAGATGCCGCCGCACGGGGGGTTGCCGCAGAGTCTAGGGGAGGTGCGGGCAGGGTCACAAAGCGGGGAAGCGCACGGCTGGAAGGGAGGGCGATTTCTCACCGCGGCCGGGCTACAGGTAGCCTCCTCGGCGGAGGATTCGCCTAGTGGCCTATGGCGCTCGCTTGGAAAGCGGGTTGGGTGTGAAAGCCCTCAGGGGTTCGAATCCCCTATCCTCCGCCGGGTACAGGTCCATGACCTGCAAGAACGCCGGTCCGAGCCCCAGCGGCTCGGACCGGCGTTCTTTTTCGGGCTGACAGTCACTTGGTGCAGAGGACCTCGACGTTCGCCGCGGTCGGGATGGCGCCGGGGGTGGAGCTGGACGTCTGGTCGAAACGGATCCGGAAGCCGTCGGACACGTCGGTGACCAGCTTCTTGAGGGTGCCGATGGCGAGCGACTCGTTGACCTTGACGACCCCGTCCACGGTCAGCGACACCGTGCCAGTGGCGCCCGTCTCGGAGCCGTCGGTGAGCGCGTAGGTGGCCGAGAGGCTCTTGCACTTCCTGCCGAGGGTGTACTCGACGTACGCGGGCGTGCCGGGCGTCATGGTGGTCAGGCTCGCCGAGTAGTAGTCAGCACCGACCATCGCGCCTGTGTTGTCGTCGATGTTCACCTTGGAACCGGAAGTCCGCTGGATGAGCTTCTCCCAGCGGTAGACGGTGACCTCGAACTCCTTGCTGGTTCCTGCCTTGATCTTGCCGGAGGCCGGCTTCAGCACGCGATAGAAGCGGAGACCCGGGGTCCCCGGGTCGTCGGAGAGCACGAAGCGCCCGTTCTTCTTGACCTTGGCGTCGTCCGTCTTCTTCCAGGTGGTCCTGCCGTCCAGACGCTGCTGAAGAACGATCTTCTGGCCGGCGGCCTTCGGGGTGACCTTGCCCGAGACCGTGATGACGTCCTCCTTGGCGACGGCGGTCGAGGAGCTGGCCGAGGCCTTCACCTTGTAGGTGGCTGCGGCGCGGGGCGCGACCTCCGCGCCGGCGGTGGGAAGCGTGGCTGCCACGGACAGTGGCATTGCAGCCACGACGAGCGCGGCCAGCGTGGTGGTGAGTTTCATGAGACTTCCTCCGTTTGTGTCGTTCGATGCGGCCCTGTGGGCCCCTGCGACGTGAGACGCGCAGCACGTCTGGAAAGTTGTGTCCCGTCTCGGCCCGGTCTCACCGGGCGAAGACGATCGCCGATCAGCGAAGCTGGATCCTCCGAGTCTCCGTCTGCTTGTTGCCGGCGACGTCGGTGATGACCAGCTGTACGACGGCCTTGACCTCGAGCTTCTTGCGCTGGGCCTTGGGAGCCTTGCGGTAGCGCTTGAGAGCCTTCTTCACCTTGGCGGCCAGCTTCTTGGAGACCACCAGGTCGAGAATGCCCAGCTGGCCGATCGTGCTGGTGGCCTTCGCCGGCTTCAGCGCGACCCCCTTGAGTCCCTTGGCCGTGATCTTGCCGGTGGCAGTGGTCGTGACGGTCTCGGCGGCGCGGGCCTTGACGCTGATCTTCAGCTTCTTGCCCTGCCTCTGCTTGGTCTTGCCGAGCACGGTCACGCCGACGACCCGCGTGTCGGGCGGTGCGACCTGAGGAACCGGTGCGGGAGGCGCGGGCGTCGGGGGAGCCGGCGCCGACGGCGGAGCCGGTGTCGTGACCGGCGGGGCGGGCAGGACTCCCGGGGTGCCGGGCGGCAGGGAGCCGTCGGGCCGGACAGCCCACAGCTCGTGGCCGTGCACCCCGTCGTTCGCGGTGAAGAAGAGGGTGCCGCCGGCGGCGACCAGGTTGTCGGGATCGCTGTAGTCGGCCCCCGGCCACAGGTCGAAGACGCCGGTGCCGCCGAGCGTGCCGTCCGACATCCACAGCTCGCGGCCGCGGGTTCCGTCGTACGCCGAGAAGAACAGGGTGCCGCCCACGTCGGTGAGGTAGCGGGGAGAGCTGGAGTTCGGGTACGAGTACGAGTAGCCGTCACCCACATAGGTGTAGGCGCCCAGGCGCAGGTCGACCGCCATCCGGGTCCCGGCGGTGGTGCCGTCGGAGGTCCAGAGCTCCCGCCCGGCGTCGTCCGCCCACCCGTTGAAGAACAGGGTGCCACCCACCGGAGTCAGGCTCCCCGGGTCGACCGCGGCCACCCTCGTGGTCCCGGCCGCCGTGCCGTCGGACCGCCACAGACCGGGTCCGCGGCTGTCCCAGGCGCCGAAGTAGAGATCTCCGCCCACGTCGGTCAGGCCGGAGGGGCTACTGGAGTTGGCGTAGGTCTCCCCGTCGTAGACGTGCGCGCCGGGATAGAGGTCGACGACGAGTCGGGTGCCCGCCGCGGTGCCGTCGGAGGTCCAGAGCTCCTGGCCACGGGGGTCGTCGGCATCGGTGAAGTAGAGGGTGCCCCCGACGTCGGTGAGCTCCGCCAGCTCGTAGTCGTACGCGCCGATTCCCGGGCGGTCGGTGAGCCGCCTGGTGCCGGCAGCGGTGCCGTCGGAGGCCCACAGCTCCCGGCCGCGGGTGCCGTCGTTGGCAGAGAAGAAGAGGGTGCCGCCAACCGCGGTGAGGGAGTAGGGATCACTCGACTCTCCGTAGGCACCCTGGGTGAGCGGGTTGATGTCGGCCACCATCCGCGTGCCGGCGGTGGTGCCGTCGGAGGCCCACAGCTCCCGGCCGCGGGTGCCGTCGGCGGAGGTGAAGAAGAGCGTGCCTCCGACCACCGTGACGTCCCGGGGCGATGACGGCGTGGCGGCGACCAGCGTGGTGCCGGCGGCGGTGCCGTCGGACTTCCACAGACCCGAACCGCTCGTGCTGTCGGCGCGGAAGTAGAGGGTGCCGCCCATGACGGCCAAGTCGTCCACGTAGCCGCCGACGCCGGGGTAGATGTCCTTGACCAGCCGGGTGCCGCCGGGCGTGCCGTCGGAGGTCCACAGCTCGCGGCCGTGGGACCCGTCCCGCGCGGAGAAGAAGACGCGTGCCCCGAGGGCGACGACGTCCTCGACACCGCTGCTGGAGCGGCCCTCGGAGATGTCGGCGACCAGGGACGGGACGGTGCCCGGGGCGGCGTGCGCGGCAGGCGCGGGAACCACGAGTGCCGCGGCCCCCAGCACGCTCCCGGTGACCAGGGCGCGCCCACGGGTCCTGTTCCGGGTGGACGCCGCGCGTCTCCGGCGAAGCAGTCGCTGGCGCTGTCGAGTCGTCATGGCGGTCCCCCCGCAATCGTTGCCCCGGAGGGCGGCCAACCGGAGAGTAACCACAGTCCGAGCCCGGGGGAAGCGCTAGCGCCTTTTCGAGACCGCGTTCTCAGCCGGGCGCCGGCACGAACCAGGAGGTACGGACCAGGTCGCTGCCGGGCTCCCCGATCTCCGGGAACCGGATGCCGGGCAGTGCGGCGACGTCGAAAACCTCCTGGATCCGGTCCTCGAACCGGACCGAGCCGACGACCTCCCCGCTGCGCAGGTCGATCGCCCACACGCCGCACTCGCGGCGAGGCAGCGCGGAGATCGGGAGGCCGCCGAAGGTGGCGGTCTCGCGCACCTGCGAGGTCCCCACGAAGGCGACCTGGCCGACGAAGGAGAGACCGCGGGTGAACCCGGGAAGCTCCGCCACCACGCGGGTCGTGCCGGTGGCGGGGTCGCACTCGAGCAGGCGACCGCGCCCGGACTCCAGCACGTAGAGGCGTCCGTCGTGCCACCGCGGCGAGTGCGGCATCGACAGGCCCTCGAGCACCACCCTGCCGCTGGGCACCTCCAGCAGGACGCCGCCCGTCGCCTTCTCCGCACGCCACCCGCCGGCGGAGTCGGAGACCCCCAGGGCGGTGACGTAGCGCGGTACCCCGTCGACCAGGGCGAGGCCGTTGAGGTGGCACCGGTCCTGCGGTGCCAGGGCGGTGACGAAGGGCGGCTGCCAGCGAGGCACGAAGCTGTGGGCGGCATCCAGGGTCGCCAGGCAGCTGAAGCTGGTCGCCACCAGCCACAGGCCGTCGCGTCCCATCGCCAGGTCGTGCACCGCGATGTCCCCCGTCACGTGGGAGTTGCGTGGCAGGAAGCAGGCGTCGTGCTTCCCCTGGGGCTCCAGGTTCTGCGCGGCGGCAGGGAAGTCCCGGAAGTCCAGGACCTCCGAGCGGACCCCCAGCGCCAGGCCGTCCGGGGTGGTGGCGATGCCCATCGGACGGTCGAAGGCGCGCAGGTGCACCCCGAGCCGCCCGCCGTCGTCGCGCAGCACCACCAGCCGGTTGGACTGGTACGTCGAGACCGCCAGCGAGCACCCGAGCGAGCGCAGCACCCGGCCGAGCCCGTGGTCGACCGCGCTCAGGCTTCCCGGGGTGGTGGTCGGCGCGAGGCTCGGGTCGACGGTGGCCAGGTGCCGGCGCACCCGCTCCACGAGCGGGGCCACCGCGGCTTCCGGTACGGCGCCCGCCGCTGCTGCCGGCGTACCCACGGAGGTGCGGGCAGCCAGCTCGTGCCACGGCCAGGAGCACCGGGAGTGCCAGCCCAGCCCCAGGTGGTCGAAGAGTCGCTGGACCCCGTTCTCCGGCTCGGCGAGCAGGTCGTCTTGGTCGACCACCAGCCACGCCCCGGTCGGGAGCCGCTCCAGCAGGTCCAACGCGGCGGTGGTCGCGGCCGCCCACTCGGCCAGCTCCGCGTCGTCCAGCCCGTGGGGGGTGTGGTGCAGCAGGACGTAGTCGGCCTCGTCCGGCAGCCCGTCCGGCAGCGCGTCGAGGTCACCCGGGCCCACGGTGGTCACCGCACGCGCGGGGACTCCGGCGGGTACCTCCGCGGGGGGCGGGGCGTCGGCCAGCTCCTTCAGCGGTGTGTTGGTCGCGTCCCAGGTGCCAGGGGCGGCCAGCAGGCTCTGCGCCAGGGTGTCCAGCGCGGCGGCGCCGGATCCCAGGAGCAGGACGGGACGGCCCCGGTTCACCACGACTGCCTCCTGAGCGCTCGGCGGCCACGCGCGTGTCCGGCCGTCAGAGGCTAGCGACTCCGGTGCCGAGAGGTGGGAAATCCACCCCGGTCCTCGGCCACAGTCCCCAGAGGCCACCGACGTATCGGTGAATTATTTGTTCTAGTACGATGCAAACTATGTTGATCCGTCTCGACCCGCACAGCAGTGCGGGCCTCGCCGACCAGATCGCGGGGCAGGTACGCCGCGCCATCGCCACCGGCGGACTCGCACCGGGTGAGAAGCTGCCACCGGCCCGGGAGCTGGCCGCCGGACTCGACGTCAACATGCACACCGTGCTGCGGGCCTACGCCGTCCTGCGGGACGAGGGGCTGCTGGAGGTACGACGGGGCCGTGGGGTTCACGTCCGCACCGACGCCGGGCCCACCGGGAGCACGACCCCCGGCAGCCACCCCGGCGTCCAGCTCGGCGCCCAGCTGCTGGAGCAGGTGCACGAGCTGGTGCGCAGCGCCGCTCGCATGGGCCTGTCCCGCGAGCAGCTCATCGACGAGATCCGAAAGGTCCAACCATGACCAAGACCCCGCGCGTCGCGGTGGCGGCGACGATCCTCCTGGCCGCCCCCCTCGCCGTCCTGCTCCTGTGGATCCGGTACGCGAACGCGGTGCCGGACCCGGTGCCCACGCACTGGGACGGCGCCGACGAGGTCGACGGCACCATGTCCCTGACGACGTTCACCCTGGTGGTGGGCGGAGTCGCAGCGATCGGCTCGTTGATCGGTCTGGCCGTGCTCGCAGCCCGCGCCCACCTGCGGATCACCGAGGTCGTCGTGGGCGCCGGCTGGCTGGCCTGGCTGCTGCCGAGCGTCTACCTCACGGTGATGGTCAACGCCCGCGGCGCGACCTCGGCGGGCGAGGTGGACCTGGGCTACCAGTGGGTGGCTGTGGTGCTGGTCCTGCCGGTGGCGGCCGCGGCCGCGCTCTGGTGGCTCCTCCCCCGCCAGAGCGGTGAGGTCCCGGTCGGACCTCCGCACTCGAGCCTCGCCCTGGGCGAGGACGAGCTGGTCGTCTGGGTCGGGCAGGCGCGCTCGCGGGTGCTGCTCGGTCTCGCCTCGGTGGCCGCGACCGCTGGCGCCGTCCTGACGATCTGGTCCTCCTCCGCCGGCCTGACCACTCTCGGCGTGGCACTGCTGCTCTCGCTCATGCACTACCTGACGGTGCGCGTGGACCGCGAGGCGGTGACCGTGACCTGGGGCCCCCTCCGCTTCCTGCGCCACCGACTGCCGCTGGACACCCTTGCCGGGGCGCGGGTCGAGCAGATCGAGCCACTGCGCTGGGGTGGCTGGGGCTACCGGATCAGCACCCGCGGCCGCGCCGCCGTGGTCCGGCGCGGACCTGGCCTGGTGCTCTCGCTGCGCACCGGCTCGGAGTTCGCGGTGACGGTGGAGCGGCCCGAGGAGGCGGTCGAGCTGGTCAACGCGTTGCTGGCGGACCGGCGGACCGTCGGCTAGACCAGCCGTCCCTGGGCTCGCTACCGGTCGGCGTACACCGGCGTGGCTGCAAACAGTCGGGTGTCCGCGTCGGCGGAAGCCAGGAACTCGCCCTCGAGCGTCCACACGGCGATCTCCCGCTCCCGGGTCACCAGCAGGGCGGAGGAGTCCGCGGACCAGGCCAGGGCGTCCCAGCCGGCGGGAACCGTCACCCGGTCCCGACCCCGTAGGTCCACCACGTAGGACCAGTCGCAGCCCGGGTTTCGACGCACTCGTTCCAGCGACGAGCTCTGGGTCAGCAGCAGCTCTCCACTCGGTGCGGGCACCACGCCGTAGGAGCAGTGGATCGGCCCCAACCGGCGGATTCCGCGGCTCCCGGACAGCCTGACCAGCCGAGCGGCTCGGCTGGCGGGCCGGGTCACCGTGAAGAGCTGACCCGAGGGCGCCGCGGCCACCGGCCCGATGTCCTCGCGCAGCAGCCGTGGGTCCCTCTGCCACCTCTCCGCGCGTGGGGGCAGCCGCCAGAAGCCTCTCTCCGCAGCGATGGCGAAGATCGCTCCGTCGGCGGCGACGGTGGGGGCGAACAGCCGTCGCGGGGCGACGGGAAGAGGCACCAGGGACTTGCCGTCGACCAGGCGGTACGAGCTGTCGGTGGCGAACCCGGCGTCATCAGAGGACGTGGCGGCGCCCGCGAGGACGACGTCCTTCCCGTTGCCGGACAGGTTGGACAGCAGCCTTAGCCCACGTCCCCTCAGCTCCGGTGGCGCCACCCGCCCGTCGGCGACCACGCCGAGGTCGGCGCGCATCACGTCCTCTCCGACCATGGCGTAGACCCGGTCGGCTCCCAGGGCGGCAAGCACCCGGTCTACGGACTCGTGGGACGACTGCTGCCCGGCCCACGGTGCTGGGTCGGGCACCGTGCCGCCACCGTCGTCCGCGCGATCCCCGATGACGCCCAGCGTCACGGCGAGGGCCACGCAGAGCGCGGCGCCCGAGAGGATCCACCGGTCGGCATGCTGTCTCTCCACTCGGTCCCCTGCGTCTCGTCGTGCTGGGCACGCATGCCCCCCCCGGGGCCGGAGCCTAGTGCCGCCCGGGCCGCGAACACCGCCTACTGCCAGGGTCGGGACGCCTGGGGAATAGGCTCCCAGAATGGCTGGAACAAATTCCCCGAAGCTCGCGGTGCTCATCGATGCCGACAACACCACCCCCGCGATCGTCGCCGACCTGTTGGCGGAGATCGCGAAGTACGGCACTGCGACCGTCAAGCGGGCGTACGGCGACTGGACGACGCCGCGGCTGTCCGGGTGGAAGGACGCCAACAACTCCCACGCGATCCAGCCGATGCAGCAGTTCAGCTACACCACCGGCAAGAACGCCACCGACAGCGCGCTGATCATCGACGCGATGGACCTGCTCTACACCGGCAACCTCGACGGCTTCTGCCTGGTCTCCTCCGACAGCGACTTCACCAAGCTCGCCTCCCGGCTGCGCGAGTCCGGGATGACCGTCTACGGCTTCGGCGAGCCCAAGACCCCCAAGCCCCTGGTGGCCGCCTGCGACAAGTTCGTCTACCTCGACGTCCTGCGCACCAAGGAGAAGGCTCAGCAGCCCGAGGCCGACTCGTCCTCCTCCCCCGCCGCCCCCAAGCGACGCAGCCCGAACGAGCTGCACAAGGACCGCAAGCTCGTGCAGCTGCTGCGCGACGGCATCGACGCCAACTCCGACGACGACGGCTGGGCCGCGCTGGGCGGCGTGGGCTCGCACGTGGCCAAGCAGGCACCGGACTTCGACTCCCGCAACTGGGGCTACAGCAAGCTCGTCGACCTGATCAGCGAGATCGGCCTCTTCGAGGTGCAGCGCGTCGCCGGCCAGCAGGTCCGGGTCCGGGAGCGTCAGGCCGACAGGTCGGACAAGCAGGACCGGTCCGAGAAGCACGAGCCCCAGGCAGAGCGGGCGAGCGAGAAGCCCGCCACCCGGTCGAGCCGGTCGTCGCGACGCGGGCACGCCGAGGACGCACCTGCGGCACCTGCCAGCGAGTCCACCAGTGCCCCGGAGCAGGCCCCGGAGCAGGCCCCGAGCACTCCCGCCAGCACCCCGGTCGTGGCCCCGGCCGAGGTGTCGGCCCCCGAGGCCGACTCCGCCCCGACGACGCCCGCCCGCAAGACCCGCACCCGCAAGTCGGCCAGCCGCCAGGCAGGGGCGCCGTCCGCCGAGACGGCACCCGTGACCGCTCCGGAGGCCACGCCCGAGGCCCCGGCACAGGCAGAGGCACCGGAGGCAACGGCACCGCCGGCCAAGAAGACCACGCGCAAGCGCGCCGCCTCCAGCCGCACGACCAAGAAGGCCGCAGCCAAGCCCGACGTCAGCGCCGAGCCCAGCACGGCCCCGGCTGCTCCCGCCGCAGCCGAGGCCGGCGAGCAGGCGCCCGCCAAGCAGGTCGCCCGGAAGAAGACCGTGACCCGCAACGCCGTGAAGACGGTTCAGGCCTCGACTCCCGCCGAGTGACCGCCGGGGTCACTTCGAGGGCTGCGGCAGCTTCACGTCGTCGCACTTGATCTTGGGGTTGGCACCCAGGTAGTTCAGTGGCCCCGCCACAATCGTGAGGGCGGTGTCGCCCGCGGACTTGCAGCTCACGTCGCGGTCGTCGCCGAAGTAGCCGCGCTGGAATGCGGCGACGCAGCCGATGATGAGCCACACGACGACGATGATCCCGATGATGCTTCTCATGGTGCCTGCTTCCTGTAAGGGGTGACCCCGCCCAGGACAGTTACCCCCAAGTACCGGAGGTCGAAACCCCGCGTCTCAGGACAGCCGGCGCAGCAGGGGACGCGTCACGAATGCCAGGGCGACCACGGCACCCAGCACCAGGGCGAACCAGAGCAGCATGTGGCGCGACGGGCCGTGCACGTCCTCCCGCACCGGCGCGGGAGGAGCCGTGGCGTCGGACCGCGGCTCCGCCTCGCTCCGGGAGAGCTGTCCGTTGCGGCGGGGCGCCAGCTGGTGGGTCAGGGCATCGGCTGCCTGGACCACCCCCGCCCCGGTCCACGGGTTGGGTCGCAGGTCGGATCCCTCGGCGGTGCGGACCAGGCGCGCCACCACCTGCTTGGCGGTCTCCCGCGGGAAGCGGGCGCGCAGCAGGGCGACCACGCCGCTGACCTGCGCGGCGGCGTACGAGGTGGCGATCTCCTCGCTGACCTGGCACTTCTGGCCGTTGAGGTTCACCGAGAGGGCACCGAGGGTGGGTGCGGCCACGTCGGTCTGCTTGTTGGGGCGCACGTAGGGGCGCAGGTCGGTGTCGCCGCCGGGACCGACCGCGCTGACTCCCAGCACGCCCGGGTAGTCGGCGGGATAGACCTCCGCGTCGCTGTCGGGAGTCCCCGGATACGCGCTGCTCTCCTCGGCCGGCGCGTTCCCGGCCGCTGCCACCACCACGACGTCCCTCTGCTGCAGGCGCTTGACCGCCGCCTTCAGCACCGGGTCCGGCAGGGGCATGGTGAGCGAGATGTTGACGACCCCGAACGGGATCCGCCCGTGCAGGTCGGCGAGCCGGTTGAGGCCGGCGGCCAGGGAGGTGGAGGTGACCGGGCGCTCGCCCTCCTCGACGTCGGGGTCGTTCTTGTCCAGCACCCGCATCGACAGGATGCGCGCGTCGGGGGCGACACCGTGCTCGCCGGCGATCAGCCCCGCCACGATGGAGCCGTGCCCCGACAGCAGCGGACCGCCGAAGCCCGGGACGGACTCCTGCACCACGTCCATCCCCAACCCGGCCCCCACGCCGCTGTCCACCACCGCGACGGTGACGCCGGCGCCCCGGGTGATGCGGTGGGCCTGCGCCACGTGCATCCGCACCGCCGGCGCGCTCTGCTCTGCCAAGGTGTCGATGCTCCGCGGTGTCGCCATCACGATCTGCGGGTCGCACGGGTTCTCGCCCTCGTCGGTGGCCGACGCGGCCGGCGCGAGCCAGACGGGCCCCAGCCCGGCCAGCACCAGGGCCGCCGAGCCCGCCACCCAGCGCCTGGGGGCCGGAGACATCACTGGACCGCCGCGTCGTCGCTGGCGTCCTCGGGCAGCCGCCGCGCCGCGTTGACCGAGAGCTCGACACCGTCGGAGAAGAAGCTCATCCACGAGTCCGGGACCACGGGGGCGTCCACCTCGCCGTAGCCGATGAACTCGGCGACCGAGGGCCCGACGAGGGCGTACTTGGCGCCCTTGGCGTCCACCACGAACGGCGACCCGGAGTCCGTGGTCAGGTCCGAGCCGGAGAGGACGTAGGCGCCACCCGAGGGCTCCACGTCCACGTCCTTGCTGCCCGGCCGCAGGCTCTCGGCGCTGGCGTCCTCGCCGGGCTGGTCTGCCAGCACCACGAAGCTGGCGCCGTCATCCTCCTGGAGCAGGCCGCACATCTCGCCGTCCGTCACCGGCGTCGGGCGCAGGCTCGGCCACTCGACCGGGTGGTCGGGCGGGTCGAAGTTGGCCGAGAGCGCGGAGGAGAGCTCCTTGGGGGGTGCCACCAGGGCTGAGTAGACCAGCGCGGGGAACTCGCTCAGGCGCTGCGGGGAGTCGTCCCCGAGCAGGTAGTAGCCGCCCTCGGGGGTCTGCACCAGGTCGCCGACGAGGAACCCGGTGAGGTCGGTGCGCAGGCCGGGGTAGGTCGCCGCCCGGCCGGTATCGGCGACGCCGAAGGCCTGCCGGGTCAGCGCCGGGCCCAGCGGGAAGAGGTTGAGCCACTCGTCGCTGACCTCGGGCGCCAGGGAGCTGGCCCCGAACCCCAGGGCGTCGAGCAGCGTCGACTGCGCGGTCGGGTTGGCGGGCAGCTCGAACCGGTACGCCGGGCCGCCGGGGCTCTGGGCGATCAGCCAGGTGAGCCGGCCGCCGGTGCGCACCACGAACGCTCCGCCGCTGCGCTCGGTGACGTCCGGCTGGGCAGCGACGTTGATCTTCACCCCGCGCCCCTCGGCGGTGCAGGCGGTCCAGCCGGTCTGGATCAAGGCGTCCCCGGGGGGCAGCCCGGCCGGCGCGCTCTCGATCCCGAGGTCGGAGCCGAGCGCGACCGAGCGGATGTACTTGTCCTTGACCGAGAAGACCTCGGGCTCGGCGGTGCCCAGGAGCAGCTGGCCGGAGATGAAGTTGGGGACGCGCTGGATCGCGGCGTCGTCACCGCCGCTGAGCACGACGTACTGGTCGCCGGTGTCCTTGGAGATGATGAAGCTGCCCTCGGACTTCCAGTTGGAGTCCGGACGCCCGCCCAGGAACCCGGCCACTCCGCCGCCGGCGCACAGCAGCACGGCCAGCGCGACCCCGCCGACCAGGCTCTTGGTGGGCTTCGTCGGCTCGACCTCGCGCCCGCCCGGGGCGCCACTGAGGAAGGCGGTGACCAGCCGGCGCCGGCTGAACTGGTAGGCCTCGACGAGCTCCTTCTTCGTGGCCACGAGTCAGCCCCTGATCCGCTCGAAGAGGCCCACGGCCAGCACCAGCAACGGCAGCAGCGAGAGCAGCGCGACGCTCTCCACCACGTCGCCGATCCGGCCGCGGCGCACCGAGGCGGACGGCGGGGCCAGGGTCATCACCAGCAGCACCGCACCCACCACTGCCAGCACGATGGCCGAGGCGGCCCGCCAGTCGGAGTGCAGGAACAGCACCGAGACCGCGACCGCGACCAGGCCCGCGATGCCCGAGACCAGACCGGCCAGCACCTCGGAGCCGGTGCGGTACTGACGGGTGCGGAGCATCACGGCCACCGAGCTCATCACCACCAGGAGGGTCCCGGAGACCCCCAGGCCGACCGCCAGCGGCGCCACCAGCACCAGCAGGGCGCCCACGGTGGCGGCGACGGCCAGCAGGATCTCGTGCGCGACCCGGGCGTCGGCGGCGACCCGGTCGCGGTCGATCTCGTCGGGGTCCGCGGTCACGTCGGCGAGGGTGTAGATCTGCTCCACCTTGGTGCCGGTGGCGCCCAGCGCCAGCCAGGGGAAGACGTTGCCCAGGACCACCACGACGGTGAGCATCACGGTCATGACCACGGCCGGGTCGGCGTCCAGCAGCATGATCACCGTGCCGGCGGCCGCGACGAGCGCGCCGAGCACCACGGCCGGGATGATCAGCACACGACCCTCGTCCAGGCCGACCGCGGCGACCGCACCCGTGGCCAGCACGGCGATGCCGGCGCACACCAGGGGCAGGCCGAGGAGGCCGTCCGGCAGCGGCCACTGCCACGACCCGAGGTCGTCGGGCGCGAGCACCAGACCGGCCACCGCGGCGTACACGCACGCGAGCAGCGCGACCGTGACGGCCGCCTGGGGCTCGTCCTGGGCACGGGCCAGGACGACCGCGCCGGTGACCATCAGGCCGGCGATCACGGCTGCCGCGACCCCGCCCAGCAGGGTGTCGCCCTGCATGAGCAGTGCGACCGCGCCCAGCACCAGGAGCAGCGAGGCCGCCCACAGGGCGGTACGGCGGCCAGCGGTGGGCTCCCACGGGCTCAGCTCGTGCTCCACGACGTCCGCCATCGCCTCGACCACGTCGTCGTAGACGCGCTGCGGCTCGTCGCGGTAGCCGGCGGCCACCGCCAGCACCCCGCCGTCCTCCACGCCCTGGATGGAGAGGCCCGCGTCGTTGCTGAGCTGGCGCCCGTCCTGGGTGACCAGGCGGTATCCGCCGTAGACGGTGGAGGCGTCCAGCAGGCCGACGCTGCGGGCCAGCTCCGGCACCAGCTCGGCCACCGGGACGGCCGAGGGCAGCACCAGGTCGACCCGCCTGGACCCCGAGGTCACCGTCACGCGCACCAGTCCTGAGGTGCTGGCTGCCGTCTGGCTCATCTCGTCATCCCCACTCGTCGATCCACAACCCGCTGACGTTCGGGCCAACCATAAGGGCACCTACGGACACAAGGAGGCCGACCGCCCCTACGGACGGTCGGCCTCCTTTGTGTGGCTGATCAGGCGAAGCGACCGGCGCCTCGGGCGTCGGCGTTCTTGTACTCGGTGTTGGACTCGCCCACGGCGACCGAGACCTGCTCGAGGAGCTGGATCATCTCGGCGATCGCCTTGTCCCACTGGGTCTTCGCCACGTGGTAGGACTCCTTGGCCGAACCGGTCCAGTCCGACTGCAGGGGCTTGAGCTGGCCCTCGAGGTCGTTGAGCCGGTTGTCGATCTTGCCGGCGTAGGTCTTGAGGTCGGCCGCAGCCTGCTCGAGGACGCCGTGGTTGACGCGGATGCCGTCGAAAGACATGTCTGTTCTCCCTGGTCTCTCGGCGTCAGCCGAGGCGGTTCATGAGGTTGGAGGAAGCCTGGGCCTGGGCCTCGTCAGTGGCCTTGTTGTCCTTGTCCGTCTGCTGCAGGGACTGCTCGAAGTTGTCGAGTGCGCTGACGATCTTGTTCTGCTTCTCCTGCCAGGCGGTGTGCAGCTGGTGGAACGCGGTGGCTCCCTGGCCGCCCCACTGCTGGCCCATCCCGGCGATGCGGTCGCTGAGACCCTTGCAGAGCTGCGTGACCTCGCTGCGCGCCGAGTTCACGGCGGTCGCTGCGTCGATCAAGGACCTTTCGCGGGCTGAGAGCCCCGAAGATTCAGACATGACTTTCCTTCCCCCTCTGCGGTTCTCGCCGCAAAGCTTCTTGTGGATGGCAGGCCTTGTGGCCTCCCGCCTGGTTCTCGGGGAGACGTCCCGACCCCCGGACAACGCTGATCTACCCCGGGGCAGACGCGGTAAACATCAAGAGTTCATTTCCCAGAAGAATCGGAAGAGGCCCGAGGCGACGACCACGGCGGCGATCCCGAAGGAACCGCACAGCGTCTCGGCCACCTCGGCCTTGCGCGCCCACCACACCGAGCGCCACCCACGGCCGGTCGCCACCGCGGCGGTCAGGATGATCGCCCCGAGCAGCACGCTGAGGACCACCACGGTCACCAGCCAGCCCGGGCTCGCGGCACCGAGCACCTCGACCGCGAACAGGCCCAGGCACCACAGGCCGGCCAGCCGCAGCAGCGCCTGCGCCGTGCGGTGCCGGTAGCTGCGGGCGGCGAAGAGGATCGCCCCGCCGGCGCACAGCAGCAGCACCCGGGCACCGATCAGGTCGACGTCGACCACCGCGGTCTGGAGCAGCTGGGGCGCCGCGACCACCAGCACCACCAGCACGGCGGCCGCCGCCGCGGTCACGGTGCGGGTACCCCGGCCGACCAGCACCTTGACCGCCGAGTCCGGCACCACCATGCGGCCGCGGCGACCCTTGCCGCCCCGGTCCCGGGCGGACCAGGCGGTCACCGCGAGCTTGTCCAGGTCCAGCAGCGCCTGGTCCGGTACGTCGATCGCGAACGACGGCGCCGCGCGGGCGGCCAGCATGGCCAGCACCACCAGGACCGCCCAGGCCACCCGGGCGTCCAGCTCCAGCAGCGGTACGGCGCCGCACACGCACGTCACCATCACCCCGGCCACCATCCAGACCACCAGCTCCTGGTCCTCGTCCTCGCCCAGGGTCCGGGAGACGGCGGCCAGCGCGACGGCCGCCAGCGCGCACGCCGCGAGCACCGCCGGCGCCTGGTAGATGCCCTCGCCGGCCAGCAGCGCCCAGGCAGCCCCGGCCCCGAACGCCGGCGCGGCGACCTGGCGGTGACGCGCCCTCCGGCCGCCGGGGAACGAGGCGAGCAGCCCGGAGACGAGCAGCACCGCGGCGACGGCGTACCGCAGGTCCTCCGACTCGGCGTAGCCGCCGAACCACCCGGCCAGGACGGCCGCGAGTGCTGCGGCGACCGCTCCGGCCACCGCACCCGGGCCCGGCCGGTCGGAGTCGGACGGCGACCGCTCGCCCTGGGCCGCCCGCCCCCGGTGGAACCCGGTGACGGCGATGACCACGTCGCCGGACTCCAGCCCGACGTCGGCCAGCGGCCGGTCCGCGACCACCAGCTCGCCCAGGGCGGTCTGGATCAGCGGGATGGCCGGCAGCCGGGCCTGGGTCGCGTAGGCGCGAGCGACGTCGTGCGCGGTGGCACCCGAGGGCACGACCAGGTCGAGCACGCCGACGGGGCCGTGGACGCTCAGCAGGATCGTGCGCGCCTGGTCCAGGCCCGCCCTGGTCTCGCTCATCTGGCCCCCTCGCCTCGTCCGCACCGCAGGGTAGTCGCTCACCGGCCTTGCCGCAGGTGGCACGGGGGTCGTCAAGTCCGCCTATCATCATCGCGACCACGACACGGGTCGACGAGGGGGACGCTTGAGCACCGCACTGCGCAACGGGCACCGACTGGAGGCCCCGGAGATGCCCGGCGGCCAGATCGTGCTGCAGCCGCCCCCGGAGCTGCAGGTCAACGAGGGGGCCTCGGGCGTCCTGATGAACGCCATCCCGATGCTCGGCAGCCTCGGCTCGATCGTGCTCGTGGCCACCATGGGCGGCGGCGGTGCGGGCCGGGGACGCAGCTTCCTGGCCGCCGGCATGTTCCTCTTCGCCACCCTGGGGTTCATCGTCGTCCAGATCGACCGGCAGCGGAAGCAGCGGGCCCAGCAGGTCACCGGCTCGCGCACCGAGTACCTGCGCTACCTCTCCGGGATCCGCAAGGTGGCCCGCGACGCCGCGGCCCAGCAGCGCCGGGCGCTGACCTGGAACCACCCCGAGCCCACCGCACTGCCCTCGCTGGCCGAGGAGCGCACCCGGGTCTGGGAGCACGGTCCCGGAGACCCGCACTTCCTGCACGTGCGCTACGGGCTCTGCGCCCAGCCGTTGTCGCTGGAGCTGATCCCGCCGGAGAGCGCCCCGGTCGACCAGGTCGACCCGGCCGCCGCCTCCGCGCTGCACCGGCTGCTGGTGGTGCACCGCACCCAGCCCAACCTCCCGGCCTCCCTGGACCTGCGCGCCTTCGACCGCGTGGAGGTCTGCGGCCCCGAGGACGAGGCCCGGTCCGCGGCACGGGCGATGATCTGCTCCGCCACCGCCTTCCACAACCCCGAGCAGCTGATCGTGGCGGTGCTGTGCTCCGAGGCCAACCTGACCCACTGGGACTGGGTCAAGTGGCTGCCGCACGCCCAGAGCGCCCAGGAGTCCGACGCGGTCGGACCGATGCGCATGGTCAGCACCTCCCTGGAGGACCTCGGCGCGCTGCTGCCGCCGGACCTCAACGACCGCCCCCGCTTCGGCGCCGACGAGCGCCCGGCGACCCCGCACATCCTGCTGGTCATCGACGGCGGCCACCTCCCGCCCGGCAACCACGTGGTGCCGCCCGACGGGCTGCACGGCGTGACGCTGCTCGACCTGCCCGCGCGCTGGGACGAGCTCGAGGACGCCAGCCGGCTGCGGCTGGAGTTCACCGACGCCCCGACCTCCCAGGACAAGTGCCCGGTGCTGGCCCTGCGGCTGCGCGAGGAGCCGGTCAAGGCGCTGGTCGACCAGTGCGACCTGGCGACCGCCGAGGCGTTCGCCCGTCGTCTCTCCCCCCTGCACGTGGTCTCCACCGGCTCGGACGAGGGCAGCACCGACATCAGCGGGCCGTCGGACTTCATGGAGCTGCTCGGGATGGGCGACGTCCACACCTTCGACCCCACCACGTCGTGGCGCCCCCGCCCGGCCCGCGACCGGCTACGGGTGCCGATCGGCCTGGGCGACGGTGGCTCGCTGATCCACATGGACATCAAGGAGTCCGCCCAGCAGGGCATGGGGCCGCACGGGCTGGTGATCGGCGCCACCGGGTCCGGCAAGTCGGAGTTCCTGCGCACCCTGGTGCTCGGCCTCGCCATGACGCACCCGCCGGAGCAGCTCAACATGGTGCTCGTCGACTTCAAGGGCGGGGCGACCTTCGCGGGGATGTCGGAGATGCCGCACGTCTCCGCGGTGATCACCAACCTCTCCGAGGAGCTCACCCTCGTCGACCGCATGCAGGACGCCCTGTCCGGTGAGATGGTGCGCCGCCAGGAGCTGCTCCGCGCCGCCGGCAACTACGCCTCGATCCGCGACTACGAGAAGGCCCGCGCCGCCGGCGAGGACCTCGCCCCCTGCCGTCGCTCTTCATCTGCGTCGACGAGTTCTCCGAGATGCTCACCGCCAAGCCGGAGTTCATCGACCTGTTCGTGGCCATCGGCCGCCTGGGCCGCTCCATGGGCATCCACCTGCTCCTGGCCTCCCAGCGCCTGGAGGAGGGACGGCTGCGGGGCCTGGAGTCCCACCTGTCCTACCGGGTGGGTCTGCGCACCTTCTCCGCCGGGGAGTCGCGCACCGTCCTGGGCGTCCCCGACGCCTACGAGCTGCCGGCGGTGCCGGGACTGGGCTTCCTCAAGCCCGACCAGTCCACGCTGCTGCGCTTCAAGGCCGCCTACGTCTCCGGCCCGCCGGCCGGGCGCACCCGGGTGATCCGGGACGAGGGCGGCCACGTCCGCGGGATCCTGCCCTTCTCGATCGCCGAGGTGCAGGCCCTGGAGCCCCTGGAGGCCGACGTCGAGGAGGCCCCGGCACCCAAGAGCCAGCAGGGCGAGGCGCCGTCGCTGCTCGACATCGCGGTCGAGCGGATGGTGGGCCACGGCTCCCCGGCCCACCAGGTGTGGCTGCCGCCGCTGGACGTGCCCGACACCCTCGACGACCTGATGCCCGACCTGGTCGAGGACCCGCAGCTGGGGCTGGTCTCGCCGCACTGGCGGGGCATCAAGGGCCTCGTGGTGCCGCTGGGCACGGTCGACCGGCCGCGCGAGCAGCGCCGCGACACCCTGACCCTGAACCTCACCGGCGCCGCCGGTCACGTGGCTGTGGTCGGTGGACCGCGCACGGGCAAGAGCACGATGCTGCGCTCGATCGTGACCAGCCTGTCGCTGACCACCACTCCCCTGGAGTCGCAGTTCTTCGTCCTCGACTTCGGTGGCGGCACGTTCGCCCCGCTGGCCCGGCTGCCCCACGTCTCCGGGGTCGGCACGCGCGCCGAGCCGGACGTCGTACGCCGGATCATGGCCGAGGTCAGCGGCATCGTGGACCGACGCGAGGCCTACTTCCGCGAGCAGGGCATCGACTCGATCGAGACCTACCGCGACCGACGGGCCCAGGGCGCAGCGGACGACGGCTACGGCGACGTCTACCTGGTCATCGACGGCTGGGGCACGCTGCGTGCCGAGTTCGACGACCTGGAGATGGAGATCCAGCAGCTGGCCGGTCGCGGGCTGACCTTCGGCCTGCACCTGGTCACCGCCGCCAGCCGGTGGGCGGACTTCCGCGCCGCGATGCGCGACATCCTCGGCTCACGGCTGGAGCTGCGCCTCGGCGACCCGCTCGACTCCGAGATCGACCGCAAGGTCGCCGCCCTGGTGCCGGCCGGACGTCCCGGCCGCGGCCTGGTGCCGGGCAAGCTGCACTTCCTGGGCGCGTTGCCCAGGATCGACGGCAAGCCGTCCCCGGACTCCCTGGGCCCCGGGGTCGACCACCTGATCGAGCGCGTCACCGCCGCCTGGCACGGCCCGGCCGGACCCAAGCTGCGTCTGCTCCCCGAGCGCATCACCCTGCACCAGATCCGCGAGGACGCCGCCCGGCGCGGCCAGGTGGGCCGCGAGCTCATCCTGGGCATCAACGAGAAGGAGCTGGCCCCGGTCACCCTGGACACCGACGCCGAGCAGCACCTGCTCATCTTCGGCGACGGCCAGTCCGGCAAGAGCGCGCTGCTGCGCAACTACCTGCAGGAGGTCATGCGCACCCGGACCCCCAAGGAGGCGCAGATCGTCGTCGTGGACTACCGGCGAGCGCTGCTGGGCGAGGTTCCCGAGGAGTACCTGCTCAACTACCTCACCAGCGCCACCCAGGCGGCGCCCGCGCTGACGGACCTGGCGGCGTACCTGCAGAACCGGCTCCCCGGCCCCGACGTCACCCCGGAGCAGCTGCGCACCCGCACCTGGTGGACCGGCGCCGAGGTCTTCGTGGTGATCGACGACTACGACCTGGTCGCCACCTCGCAGAACTCCCCCGCCCAGGTGCTGCAGCCCCTGCTGGCCCAAGCGCGGGACACCGGGCTGCACGTGGTCGTGGCTCGACGCGCGGGTGGCGCGTCCCGCGCGCTGTACGAGCCGGTGATCCAGTCGCTCCGGGACCTGGCGATGCCGGGCATCATGCTCTCGGGTCCCCGTGACGAGGGCGTGCTGATCGGCAACGTGCGCCCGCAGCAGGCCGAGCCCGGGCGAGCCCGGATGGTCACCCGGGACCGGGGCACCGAGGTCGTCCAGCTCGCGTGGACCGAGCCGACGATGTGAGTCCGACCGGCTCGTAGCGGCGGCTGCGGCGGCCAGACCTCAGCGATCTGGCAGCCGTTGCCGCGGACGTCGATATAGTCGCCGGGTGATCTTCAAGCGGGTAGGCGAGGGACGTCCCTACCCTGCCCACCACCTTTCCTCCCGGTCCTGGGCGGAGATCCCGCCCAGCCAGGTGCGCCTGGACCAGCTGGTGACCACCAAGGACACCCTGCACCTGATGGCGCTGCTCGACGAGGACTCCACGTTCTTCGGCGACCTGTTCGCCCACGTGGTGCGGTGGCGCGGTGAGCTCTACCTGGAGGACGGGCTGCACCGGGCGCTGCGGGCCGCGCTGCACCAGCGCAACGTGCTCCATGCCCGGGTCTACGACATGCCCGACGACGCCGCGGACGGCGAGACCGACGGCTCGGGAGACGAGTCCTCGTCCGGCCCGACCGCTGGCAAGGAGACCCGGTGACGCTGACTCCACGACTCCGCTCGGCCCTGACCCTGGGCACCCTGTGCCTGCTTCTGGTCCTGGCCGCCCTGGTCGGGTGGAGGTCGGCGACCGCGCCGCTCCCCCAGATCATCACCACCGAGCTGTGCGTGGACACCGACCTGGTCTCCGGGGAGATCCTGTTCCCGGACCAGGTCGCGGTGAGCGTGTTCAACGCCAGCTCCCGCAACGGGCTGGCCAGCAAGACCCTGAACCAGCTGGAGCGGCGCGGCTTCGTGCCCGCCGACACCGGCAACGCCCCCGACGGCACCCAGGTGCGGGGGGTGGAGATCTGGGGAGACGCCGCCAACCCGGCGGTCTCCCTGGTCAAGCAGCACTTCCGCAGCGCAGCGGTCAGGACCGGGCCGCAGCTGGGGCTGGGCGTCGTGGTCGTCGTGGGGGACGGCTACCAGTCGCTGCGGCCGGCCAAGGCCGCGCCGCCCTCGGTCGACGTACAGGCGGCAGCCACGGTGTGCAGCCCGCCGGGCAGCTGACCCGCCCTCACCCGGGGCTCACCCCTCGGCCCACTGGGCCAGACGTCCGTGGGACGAGACGGCCCGTAGCCGCTGCTCGGTCGCGTCGCGCTGCCGACGTGGGGTGACCACCAGCAGCTCGTCGCCGTTGCGCAGCACGGTACGTCGTTCCGGCACCACGGCCTCGCCGTCCCGGATGACCAGCGACACCGAGGCTCCACGTGGCAACCGCAGCTCCCCCACCTCGACCCCGTGCATCCTCGACCCGGGGCTGATCGCCACCTGGAGCAGGTCCGCGGCCACCTTCTCCAGCGGCGCCGCCTCGACGTCCAGCCCCCGCGGCTCGGAGCGCCGGGCGACCCGGAGCAGCCGGGCCACCAGCGGCAGGGTGGGGCCGGTCAGCACGGTGTAGATGACCACCATCACGAAGACGATGTCGAACAGGTCCTCCGAGGACTCCACGCCCTCGGCCAGCGGGATGGTGGTCAGCACGATGGGCACCGCGCCCCGCAGGCCCGCCCAGGAGATGAAGGTGAGCTCGCGCAGCTTCAGCCTCGGCCGCCCCTGCATCAGCGAGCTGATCAGCACCGAGACCGGTCGCGCCGCGAAGGTGAGGATCAGCCCCGCGGTCACCGCCAGGAAGACGGTCTCCCCGGTGATCCGCTCCGGGGAGAGCAGCAGCCCGAGCATCACGAAGAGGCCGATCTGCGCCAGCCAGGCGACGCCCTCGGCGAAGGACCGGGTGGCGACCCGGTGCGGCAGCTCGGAGTTCCCCAGGATCAGCGCGGCGACGTACACCGCGGCGAAGCCGGAGGCGTGCACGTAGGAGGCGGCGCCGTAGGCCAGGAACGCCAGGCTGATCACGGCCAGCGGATAGAGCCCCGACGACGGCAGTGCGGCGCGACGCATCACCCAGGCGCCGCCGGCGCCGAAGATGAAGCCCGACAGCACGCCGATGGCCAGCTCGAAGGAGATGATCCCGAGCACGGCCAGCGGGCCGTCGTCCAGAGCGGCTCCGCTGGAGACCAGGGTGACGAGCACGACCGTCGGTGCGTCGTTGAGGCCGGACTCGGCCTCCAGCACCCCGGTCAGTCGCTTGGGCAGCGGCACCACCCGCAGCACCGAGAACACCGCCGCGGCGTCGGTGGGCGAGCAGACCGCTCCCAGCAGGACGGCCAGCTCCCAGGGCAGGCCGAGCAGGTAGTGCGCACCCACGGCCATCAGCGCCACCGAGATGGTGACCCCCACGGTCGCCAGGGCCACGCCGAACCGCATCGCGGGCCGTACGGCGCTCCAGCTGGTGGTGAGTCCACCCTCGGCGAGGATGATGGCCAGGGCCCCGAAGCCCAGGGCGTGGGCCAGGGAGGCGTCCTCGAACTGGATCCCGAGGCCGGCGCTGCCCAGGGCGACGCCCATCAGCAGGTAGATCAGCAGGCTCGGCAGCCCCAGACCCGCGGAGAACCGCACCGCGAGGATGGCCAGCAGGGTCACCCCGGATCCGACCAGCAGGAAGGTGTCGAGCTGGTGGACGTCGAAGGTCACCTGTCTCCTCGGGTTGGGTTGCTGGGCGAATCGTATCGGTGACCCCCACGCGATCGGCGTACGCAATGATTGGCGTCGAGGTTTCGGCCTGCAGACACGGGGTATGCCACTCACGCAGCGAAGGGCGGTGCGATGTACGGCGAGACGGCGATGATGCGACGACGCGTCAGCCAGCTGAGGGAGCAGGGATCAGAGATCCGCCGGGTGGCGGACCGACTGGTGGCCCAGGCTGAGAGCGTGCCGTGGCACGGTCGCGCCGCCGAGTCGATGCGCCTGCGCATCCAGGACCGCGCCTCCCACCTGCGCGACGCCGCCGGCCTGCACGAGAGTGCCGCGGACTCCCTGGACCACCACGTGCACGAGGTGGACCGCCTGCAGGACGCCATCGCGACCATCGAGCGCAAGGTCGCCTCCCTCGTCGCGGACGCCCGGGCCCGCCGGGCCCGACTCGCCGACTCTCCCCAGGGCGGCGACGTGGACGACGAGGACGCCGCGTTGCTGGCCTTCGCGATGCCCCCGCCCGGTCACAAGGACTGGCTCGACGTCGAGCTGCCGGGACTCTGACGTGGCGACGATCGACCTGACCGCGGCGCCGCCGCCGCGCACCGCCAAGGTGCTCGACGGGGTGCCCCGACGTCTCGCCCTGACCCTGCCGGAGCTGCGCCTGGTGGCCCAGCACGCAGGTGACGCCCCGCTGCCGTTCGACGTCTCGGTGGCGGACGTGCCGAGCCCGCTCGACGCCCGTCTGGGCACCACGAGCGTGTCGGGCGAGGAGGCGGCCTACGCCGCCGCCCTGGCCTCCCTGCACGGGGCGGAGGACTCGCTGACCCGCCGCGGCCTGCTGGACGGCGACGTCGTGGAGCCCGGCCTGCTCGGAGCCGTGGGGCTGCTGGCCGTCCCCGAGCTGGCCCTGGAGATCGACATCGCGACGGCCACCACTCACGTCAAGGCGTGGCACCGGGAGTCGGCGGGCGCGGTGGCCACGCTGGCCACCGTGGACGGCCTGGTCTTCGAGCTGGCCTGGTTCGGCGCCGACCAGTGGGCGGGCGAGCTGGCCCGGGTGGCGGTGGTGCCCGAGGAGGTCACCCTGCACGACTCCGCGGTGCCGGTCGCGTTCACCATGCCCTACTCACTCGCGGACTCGGTCGGGGAGGCGCTGCGCTCGCATCGGTCCGACCTGGTCCAGGTGCTGGTGGACCAGGCCGACGGCTCCGTCGTCGACGGCGACGGGAACCCGATCGAGGACGCCGCGGCCGGCGCGGCCGTGGCCGCCCTGCACCAGGAGGCGCAGGGCAGGCTGCGCCTGCTCGCCGCCCGGATCGAGGAGACGGGGTCCACGGCGGTCGGCGTCGTCTCGTGGACCCTGCTGGCCGACGGCTGGCACGCTCTGCTGCCGCACCACGACGTCGCCGCCCCCCGCCTCGAGGTCCGGCGCGTCACCCCGCAGGACCTGCCCGCCACCCTCGCTCCGGTGCTCGCGGAGGTGAACGCATGAGCGACCTCGGTGCCCAGATCGCGGCCGCCGGCAGCGCCCCGCCCCGCACGGAGGCGGCGATGGCGGCCGACAAGTACCACGAGATGCTGGCCCTGGCCGACCTGTTCGACTCCTCCGGGGAGGAGATGCGCGGCCGGGCCCGGCTGGGGGTTGCCGTGCTCTCGGACCCGGAGGTCGTCGCCTCCGCGGCGCTCTCCCCGGCCACGTACGCCGAGGCCGAGAGCGACATCCGGGCCGCCACCACCGGCAAGAACGGCCTGCTGACACGCTCCGTCGAGCTCGACGCCGACGGGCTGGTCGTGCGCGCCACCGTGCTGACCTACCGCTGGATCGACGAGCTGCAGAACGCCGCGTACCAGACGCTGGGCTCGATAGCGGGCCGGGCGATCGGATACCTGGCGCCGGAGGTGGCGCTGGGCGGTGCCATCGTCTCGGCCGGCCTGATCGAGACCGACAGCCTGGACCGCGACGGGGTGACGGCGTACCTGAACGACCTCGCCGAGAACAACCCGGAGCTGATGGACCACATCTCCGGCGGCGGCGGACTGCTGGACGGTCTGCAGATGCGCTCCCTGCTCACTGCCGGCGTGCTGGCCGGGGAACCGGGGAAGTCGGTGGCGCGCGGTGGCCTCCGGGCCCTCGGCGTGCAGCCGTTCGGGCTGGACGCGGCGTCCGCGCTCCGCGACTCCATCGGGGCCTTCATCTCCGAGGCGACCGGCCCCGACACCGAGCTGTCGGTGGACCCGGTCTCCGGCACGGCGCCCCGCGGGCTCGGCGAGCTGATGGACACCCTGACCAGCACCGGCTCGGGCGTCGCGGTGCAGGAGGTCGGCCCCGACCGCTTCATCGCCTACCTCCCCGGCCCCACCGGCGCCCGGGAGAACGTCACCACGCCCCGGGTGCGTCTGGTCAGCGGTGACCACTCGATGTATGCCCGCCAGGTGGTCAAGGCCATCGAGAAGTCCGTGGGCGAGAGCAGCCAGGCCCGGGTGATGCTCGTCGGCAGCGCCCAGGGTGGCGCGACGGCCGCGGAGATCGCTGCCGGGTCCCGGTCCGCCAAGTTCGTCATCGACCAGGTGGTCACCGCCGACTCGCCCGCGTCCCACGTCCCGGTGATCCCCGAGGCCTGTCAGGTGCTGTCCCTGGAGGAGCGCAGCGACCCGGTGGCCATGCTGGGCTCCCTGATCAACCACGGGGTGCCCAACCGCCTCACGGTCGCCTACGACGGGCAGGGGGCTGACGGTGCGGAGGCCTTCGTGCAAGGCGCCCGCGCCGCGGACGCCTCCTCCCACCCGGAGCTGGTGGCCGCGGTGTCCCGGATGCGGTCGCTGGGGTTCCTCTCCGGCTGAACCGGCACGGAGGCGCACCTCAGACGAGGTCGTGCACGAACTCCCCCAGCTGGTTCAGGTTCCGGCACTCGAACATCGGCACGATCTCGCCGTAGACCTGCGCGGCAGAGTCGCCGGTGCCCCAGTTGCGACGGTGCTCGGGGTTGAGCCACCAGCCCTGGCGGGCCGCCTGGGCGAGCCCGCGCAGCGCGTCCTCGCCCAGGTCGCTGTAGTTCGAGCGGGCATCGCCCAGGATCAGCAGCGACGCCTTGGGTCCCAGGGCGTCGGAGTGCAGCTCGGCGAAGCGCGCGAACGCCTGGCCGTAGTTGGTCCGGCCGAAGCGTGAGGCGTGAGCGGCGCGAGCGGCCAGCTGGGCCATCACCTCGCCCGGGTCGGCGCCGGGGCGGAACGCGTCGGTCACCTCGTGCACGTCGTCGACGAAGGTGAAGGCGCGCACCTTGGTGAACTGCTCGCGCAGCGCGAAGACCAGCATCAGGGTGAACTGGGCGAAGTTGGCGACCGAGCCGCTGACGTCGCACAGCACCACCAGCTCGGTGCGGTGCGGCCGCTTGGGCCGGTGGTGGGTGGTGAGCGGGACACCACCGGTGGACATAGAGGCCCGGACCGTGCGCCGGAAGTCGAGCGTGCCCCGGCGCTGGGCATGGCGCTCCTTGGTGAGCCGGGCCGCCAATCGCCGCGAGAGCGGGTAGAGCTGGCGCCGCATCTCCTCCAGGTCGGCCCGTCGGGCGGAGGTGAACTCGAGGCGGTCGACCGTGGGTCGCACGGTGAGGCGCGCGATGTCGGCCGGGTCGCGCTGGGCGGCGATGCGGCGCCGGGCATCCTCCTCGACCATCCGGCTGAAGGCGCCGATCCGGCGGGCGGCCCCCCGCTCCGCCTCATCCTTGCTGCGCCCGCGAGCCTGGAGCGCCGTGACGATCCGGGCCACCAGGTCCTGCGGCGTGACCCGGCGCAACGTCGTGTACGCCGACCATCCGGACTGCCCCGGTGACCGGCCCGGCATCTCACCGAACCTCGCCACGGCTTCCACGGCCAGGTCGAGCAGCGCCGACGGCTCCTGGCCGGACCCGGCGTCGGGCTCACCGTCCGCCGGGCCGGGCTCGGTCCCTTCCGCCGCGCCCGCCAGAGCAGCGGCGAGACGCTCTCGGAACTCGGCCAGGGCGTCGGCGGAGTCACGCAGGCCGTGCTCGTCCTCCCAGTCGCCGGCATCCACGCCGTCGCCGAGCAGGCGCGGGAAGTACAGGTCGAACAGCGCCTCGAACGTCGGGCGCTGGGACTGCCGCTTCACCAGGGTCGCGGCGTACCCGGTGCGGAAGAGCTCCCGGGACTCCCAGCCCAGCACCGAGGCGGCCGAGACGGCGTCGAGACCTTCGGCGAGGGAGACGCTGAGCCCCGCCTCACGCAGCGCCTCCAGGAAGCCGATGTGCCTGGCGAGCAGGCCCGAGCCGGTGCCGGGCGGCTGCTCGCTCATGCCCGGGTCACCGCCTCAGCTTGAGCTCGCGGACGGCACGGGCGTGGTCGGAGGCGTGCTTGAGCACCACGCCCAGCGTCGACTCCACGGCCGCCTCGTCGAGGTCGTTGATCTCCAGGGCGATCAGGGTGCGCGCCCAGTCGATGGTCTCGGCGATCGAGGGGGACTTCTTCAGGTCCAGGTCGCGCATCCGGCCCACCATGTCGACCAACTGGCCGGCGATCCGGTCGTCGATGCCGGGCACCTGGCTGAGCACGATGTCCCGCTCCCGCTCGGCGTCGGGATAGTCGAGGTAGAGGTAGAGGCAGCGACGCTTGACCGCCTCGGAGAGCTCCCGGGTGGCGTTCGAGGTGAGCACCACGAACGGCCGGCGTACGGCGGCCAGCGTGCCGAGCTCGGGGATGGTGACCTGGAAGTCCGAGAGCACCTCCAGCAGCAGGCCCTCCACCTCGACGTCGGTCTTGTCGACCTCGTCGATCAGCAGCACCGTTGGCTCCGCGCGGCGGATGGCGGTGAGCAGCGGACGGGTGAGGAGGAACTCCTCGGTGAAGATGTCGTCGTGGGTGCTGCTCCACTCCTGGCTCCCCGCGGCCTGGATGCGCAGCAGCTGCTTCTTGTAGTTCCACTCGTACAGCGCGCGCGCCTCGTCGAGGCCCTCGTAGCACTGGAGTCGCACCAGCTCGGCGCCGGTGGCCTTGGCGACGGCCTTGGCCAGCTCGGTCTTGCCCACTCCGGCCGGGCCCTCGATCAGCAGCGGCTTCTCCAGCGCTCCCGCGAGGTGGGCGGTGGTGGCGGTCGTCCGGTCGGTGAGATAGCCGGTCGCCTCCAGCCTGGTCGCGGCGTCTGCGGGCGAGCTGAACCAGGCATGGGGCGTGGCGCGGGGCATGACGCGAACTCTAGGCGCTGCCGGGCTAGGCTCGTGGCCACCAGACGACAGGGAGAACCCATGAGCACCGAAGAGGACGCGACCCTCAGCGTCGCCGCGCAGCTGATCGCCGACCCCGAGATCACCCACGACGCCACGATCAGCGGCGACCGTCCGGGGATCCACCTGGAGCTGGTCGACCTGACCGACGCTCCCGAGGACGACGAGTGGGAGCTGGACACCACCGCCGACATGGGGCTGAAGATCATGATCGCCGGCCTGGACCCGGAGGTCGCGGGCCAGCTGCTCCGCGTCGCCGCGGACTTCCTGGACGAGGCCTCGGTCGAGGAGGACTAGGCGACATCGGCCCGGCCCGGCTCAGCCGGTGCCGGGCCGGTGCCCGACCGCCCGGCGGTCCAGCTCCGTGCGGCCGCCCTGCGGCCCGGAGCTGTTGCAGAAGATTCGGCTCTTGCAGGAGATTGGCAGAGGGGGCGGGATTCGAACCCGCGGTAGGTCTCCCTACGACCGCTTTCAAGGCGGTTCCGATCGGCCGCTCCGGCACCCCTCCACGCGCGACACGCGCGCGTGGGAGGCAGTCTAGGAGGTCCCGCACCCGCCGTCACGACCGGGACCGGACGGCCGCGGCCGCCGGCTCAGTCGGATCCGCCCGTCTCGCCCTCAACCTCGTCGTAGGCGATGTCGTTGAGGCGCTGCAGGTGGTGGCGCAGGTCGACCATCAACCGCCGCAGCTCGTAGTTCGCGCGGTCCACGTCGCAGTCGGCGAGCACCCGGAACCTGAGCACCGTCATCCGGTCCAGCAGAGTGTTGCGCTCCCGCAGGGCCGAGGAGCGGCGCGCCTGAAGCAGGTCCGGAGGGACCTCGGTCTCGCTGACCAGCAGCTCGCGCACCGCGTTCATCCGTTGCAGCACCGCCCAGCGCCACACGCTGAGCGGGGTGCTGTGCGCATAGTGCTCGAGCACGTGCTCCAGTCGGAGCACGGCGGTGTGAGCCACCTCGTCGGCGGCGGTAACGGCGGGCGTCATAGGGCGTCCTCCCCGGGGAGTGGGAGATGATTCGGCTCTGAGTGTGACGCCCCTCACGACTTGTGACAAGGGCTGATTGGCGTCGGGTCGCGACGTTGTGTTCAATCGGGGGGTGCCAGCCCCCACCCCCGCCGACTACCGGTTCGCCCCCGCACTGACCGCCCGCCTCCTCGGCCTGACCCTGGTGGCCTCGGCCGTGGTGGTCCTGGTGGCCACGGTGGCCGTGGCCTACTGGGACCTGCACACCGTGGTGCTGCTGGTCCCCGCACTGCTGGTGCTCGCGGTGCTGGTCTCGATGATGGCCTGGAGCAACGGGTACGTCGTCCGGCTCACCGAGGACGGCTACCAGGTCCGCCGGATCCGCGGGGCCGGCGTACCGGCGGCGCACTGGAAGGACGTGGAGGACGCGGTCACCACCCACGTCCACGGATCCCCGTGCGTGGTGCTGCGCCTGCGCGACGGCCGGACCACGACCATCCCGGTGGAGACGCTGAACGTCGACCGCGAGGCCTTCGCCCGGGAGCTGCAGGAGCGCCTGACCCACGGTCAGGGACACCGGCGCCTGTGACCCGCGTGGCCATTCCGGGGGTGATTCGGCAGTTGCGGCTCCCGCCTTGTAGCCTGTCCTCGCTGTCGGGAGGCGTCGCCTAGTCCGGTCTATGGCGCCCGCCTGCTAAGCGGGTTTGGGGCTAAAACCCCATCGAGGGTTCAAATCCCTCCGCCTCCGCAGTGTGTCCGGCCCCCGTTGCACGCAACGGGGGCCGGACCTTTCTCCCGCCGAGCGCGGCCTGGCGGCCCCGCCACGGCCAAGTTTCTGCAGCAATCTGCAACGCAACAACCTGCAGGTCCATATCGGTGACATACGCCCGGTATGCGGTTGAGAATGAACTCCGAGGGCTTTCCCGAAGCCCCAGACCTGAAGGTGGCCAGCATGAAGTTTGTCCGACCCGTTGCCGTTGTCGTAGCCACGACCCTGCTCAGCCTCGGTGTCCTCTCGACGGCTCCCGCCCAGGCGCGGGACACCAGCTGGGGATACAGCGTCGGGCGCTGACCGCTCACAACCCTGACCCGCGAGACACGGGAACGTTCGGACCCCCCGCCGACCGGATCTCGGAAGCCTCCGCCAAGGCGAGTCTCGCAAGACGAAGGCAGCGACCATCTGGTCGCTGTCTTCGTCGTTCCAGACGATTGTCCCGAGCCGGTCTCCAGACCTGGTTCTCGGGAGCAGGACTAGTCCTCCGGCTGGTCCTTCAACACTTCTTGACCGGTCACTCCACGGCGACCCATGGCGTAGCCGAGCTGGAAGCGGGTCTGCGCCTCGAACTCTTCCTTCAGGTCCGAGACGTAGCCGGCATACGTCCTGGGACTAACCCCCAGACGCTTGGCGCTCGCGGGGTCGGCGTACCCCTCGATCAGCATCCTGATCGTCATCGCGCGCTGCTCCGCGGCGACGTAGCGGGTCATGGAGGTCTCGCGGTTGGAGTAGGGACGGCCGCGCTCCCAGACGCGTTCGAACATGTCGACCAGGTAGGCCACCAGCGACGGCTCCCGGATCGCCAGCGCCACGGCCAGCCCCTCGTGCCCGGGGATCAACGCGACCCGGCGGTCCACCACGATGATCCGGTTGAAGAACTCGTCCAGGGTCCTGACCTCGGCGCCGCGCGCCACCACCTGGGCGACGTACTTGTGGGTGTGCGTGCTGCGCCGCGCCGAGTGCTGGTAGAGGGTCCGCATCCGTACGCCGCGGTCCAGCGCCGCCAGGTCGCGCTGGGTGGCGGCCTCGAGGCTCGGTGAGTTGCGCCCGGCCTGGGGCTGAGCGGTGAGCAGCTCGTACTCGGCGTCCGCGACCATCGAGGCGATGAACGGGTTGATCGCCTCCGACCGGACCTCGGTGAACGCCCCGCTGACCACCCCGGGAGACTTGCGCCAGGTGTGGGCCAGCCCGTTGAAGGCCTGGGCCCAGCTCGCGGACTCCGAGATCAGCTCGGCGCCGCGCTGGCCCATCGGTGAGACCACGAGCGAGGACACGGTGCTCGGATCGACCGCCACGAAGCGCGGGCCGTCACGCACCAGCAACCCGACCCGCAGCAGCAGGTCGAACCCCCGTCGGGTGTCCTCGTCCTCGAGGCGGGCGTCCTCGGCGAAGATGCCGCCCGAGGAGACGATGTCGTCGTAGAGCGGAGTCGACACCCGTTCGAACAGTTCCCGGTCCCCTGGTCCGTACTGCGCCACGCCGCCCTCCTGAAAAATGCGAGAGGCCCCGGCCAGGCCCGCGCAGGCATGATCTTCGCACAGCGCGGACCTGGTCCGGGGCCTTGTCGCCCGGAGCGCAGTCGGGGCTCGGGCTCACGCCTCCAGGCGGGCCCGCAGCGTCTCCAGCTCGTCGCGCAGCACGCTCGGCAGGTCGTCGCCGAACTTGGCGAACCACTCCTCGATCTGCGGGATCTCGGCCTTCCACTCCTCCACGTCGACCGCCAGCGCCTGCGCGATCGCCTCCGGGGTCATGTCCAGCCCCTCGACGTCCAGGGAGCCCGGCGCCGGCACGTGACCGATGGGGGTCTCCACGGCCGCGGCCTGACCCTCGAGCCGGTCGATGACCCACTTGAGCACCCGGCTGTTCTCGCCGAAGCCGGGCCACAGGAAGCCGCCCTCGTCGTCGCGCCGGAACCAGTTGACGTAGAAGATCCGGGGCAGCTTGGACTCGTCGTTGTCCTTGCCCATGCTGATCCAGTGGGCGAAGTAGTCGCCGGTGTTGTAGCCGATGAACGGCAGCATCGCCATCGGGTCGCGGCGCACCACCCCGACCGCGCCAACCGCGGCCGCGGTGGTCTCGGAGGAGAGGGTGGCGCCCATGAAGGTGCCGTGGGCCCAGTCGCGCGCCTCGGTGACGAGCGGGATCGTGGTCTTGCGACGGCCACCGAACAGGATGGCGTCGATCGGCACGCCACGGGGGTCGTCGTACTCCGGGGCCAGGATGTCGCACTGCTTGATCGGGGTGCAGTAGCGGCTGTTGGGGTGGCTGGAGAGCGCTCCCCCGTTGGCAGAGCCGTCCGGCGTCCAGGGCTCGCCCTTCCAGGAGGTGGCCCGGGCCGGCGGGTTCTCCAGGCCCTCCCACCAGACGTCGCCGTCCTCGGTGAGCGCGACGTTGGTGAAGACGGAGTTGCCCTTGTTGATGGTCCTCATCGCGTTGGGGTTGGTGTGCTCGTTGGTGCCGGGCGCGACGCCGAAGAAGCCGAACTCCGGGTTGACCGCCCACAGTCGCCCGTCCTCGCCGATGCGCATCCAGGCGATGTCGTCACCGATCGCCTCGACCTTCCAGCCCGGGATGGTCGGCTGGAGCATGGCCAGGTTGGTCTTGCCGCAGGCGCTGGGGAAGGCCGCGGCGACGTACTTGGTGACCTGGGCGGGACTGGTGAGCTTGAGAATCAGCATGTGCTCGGCCATCCAGCCCTCGTCGCGGGCCATCACGCTGGCGATGCGCAGGGCGTAGCACTTCTTGCCGAGCAGGGCGTTGCCGCCGTAGCCGGAGCCGAAGCTCCAGATCATCCGCTCCTCGGGGAACTGCACGATGTACTTGGTGTCGTTGCACGGCCACGCGACGTCGGCCTGGCCCTCGGCCAGCGGCATCCCGACCGAGTGCAGCGCCGGGACCCAGCTGACGTGCTGGCCGGCGGCGTCCAGCTCCTCCATGCGGCGCAGCACGTCGGTGCCCATCCGCGCCATCACGCGCATGCTGACCGTGACGTAGGCGGAGTCGGTGATCTCGATGCCGAACATCGGCCGCTCGGCGTCGAGGTGGCCCATCACGAAGGGGACGACGTACATGGTGCGCCCCGCCATGCACCCGGCGTAGAGCCCGCGCATGAGCTCCTTCATCTGCTTCGGGTCCATCCAGTTGTTGGTGGGTCCTGCGTCGCGCTCGGCGACGGAGCAGATGTAGGTGCGGTCCTCGACCCGGGCGACGTCGCTGGGGTCGGAGGCGGCGTGGAAGGAGTTGGGCTTGATCTCTGGGTTGAGCCGGGTGAAGGTGCCCGTGGCCTCCAGGGCGCGGGTCAGCTGCTCCCACTCCTCGTCGGAGCCGGTGCACCAGTGGATGTCGGCCGGCTGCGTCAGCGCGGCGATCTCGGTGACCCAGTCCAGGATGCCCTGGTGGCTGGTGGGCGGCTGGTTCGCGGACGTGGTGGGTGCTGGGGTGACGGCAGTCATGACTGTCCCTCTCGCGCGTGCGGGGTGGTTCGCCCGGCACCTTTGCCCGGCGGGATGGGTGCGGCGAGGCTAGCGCGGCGCGGGAGGGTCACCTATTGGATCGATCAAGGCTGGAACGCGACGACGGCCCCCGTGCTCGCGTGCGAGCTCGGGGCCGTCGAGGGCGGTGCTATGGACTGGGTGAGGGTCAGCTCTCGTCGCTGTCCAGCTCGGACGCGACCCGGCGGTGGGCCTCCCAGATCGCCTCAGGCATGTTGTCGAACTGCTTGAGATGCTCCTCGCGGTAGCCCATCTCCTGCTGCCAGCGGGCCTTGTCGATCGTGAGGATCGTCTTCAGGTCCTTGGCGCTGATGTCCATGCCCTCGAGGTCGAGCTCCTCCTCGGTCGGGATGATCCCGACCGGGGTGCGGTTGCCCTTGACCTCGCCGTTCTTGAGCTTGAGCAGCCACAGCAGCGGGCGCAGGTT
Organism: Nocardioides houyundeii; assembly: GCF_002865585.1. Taxonomy (NCBI): domain Bacteria; kingdom Bacillati; phylum Actinomycetota; class Actinomycetes; order Propionibacteriales; family Nocardioidaceae; genus Nocardioides; species Nocardioides houyundeii. The sequence goes on from NZ_CP025581.1 coordinate 3,502,922, forward strand.
GTCGCGGTATCCGGGCCACAGGAAGTGGCCGTCCTCCGGGTCCTTCTGGAACCAGTTGACGTGGGCGAAGATCGGCTGGTCCTTGGCGGCCCCGACGATGTCGAGGTAGTGCTGGGCGTAGTCGCCCTCGCCGTAGGCCATGAACGGGCGGTTGGACATGGGGTCGTAGCGGAGCACGCCCTCCTTGCCCTCGGCCGCGGCGGTCGCCTCGGCACCCAGCGTCAGGCCGTCGTAGACGCCCTCGGCGAGGTCGTGGATCGCGCGGATCAGCGGCTCACGGTCGCGGGTACGGCCACCGAAGATGATCGCGTCGATCGGGACGCCGGCAGCGGCGTCGTAGTCCTTGGCGATGTTGGGGACGTTGTCCAGCGTGGTGGTGAACCGGCTGTTCGGGTGCGCCCACGGGTCGTTCTGCTCGGCCTCGGAGCGCTCCGAGATCGGGTTGCCCTTCCAGTCCAGCCAGCCGGTGTTGTCGGCGGGCGGCTGCGGGGTGCGGCCCTCCCACCAGACCTCCTGGGTGGTGGGGTTGTAGGCGATGTTGGTGAAGATCGCCTTCGTGCCCTCGGCGATGGAGGCCAGAGCGGTGGGGTTGGTGCCCTCGTTGGTGTCCTTGGCGACACCGAAGACGCCGTACTCCGGGTTCATGCCGTAGAGCTTGCCGTCGGCCTCGTTGACCCAGAGCCACGCGATGTCGTCGCCGTAGAAGGAGACGTGGTAGCGGTCGCCCAGGGCGTCGGGGGCCAGCATCATCGCGAGGTTGGTCTTGCCCGAGGCACTCGGGAAGCCACCGCAGATGTGGTAGTCCTTGCCGGTCTCCTTGTCGTGGATCCCGATGAGCATGTACTGCTCGGCGAGGAACTTCTTCGACGCCCAGCCGTCGTACGCACCCTGGCGCAGGCCGTGCGCGATCTTGCCGAGCAGCGCGTTGCCGCCGTACGACGACCCGAAGTGCAGGATCGTGCGCTCGTCGGCGACGGTGACGAAGTAGCGCTGGTCCTCGGGGGTGCCCTGGCCCAGGTTCTCCAGGTCGCCGGTCACGTGGACCGCGCGGACGAACTGGTTGGGGTCCTCGAGGTCGTTGAGGAACTGCGCGCCCACCCGGGACATGCGGATCATGTGCAGCACCACGGTGCGGGCGTCCGTCAGCTCGACACCGGCCGCCCACGGGGCGAGGTCGTTGCCGGGAGGCGACATCAGGTAGGGGATGACGTACATCGTCTTGCCCTGCGACGCGCCGCGCATCCGGTCGTGGAGCAGCGGCTTCATCTCGTCGGCGGGGCGCCAGTTGTTGTAGACGCCCTTGTCCTTGGGGTCGTTCGTGGCCACGATCGTGCGCTCCTCGGAGCGCGCGGTGTCCTTGTAGTAGCTGCGGGAGTAGTAGAGACCCTCGCCCGCCGGGTCGAGCTCGCCCGCGTCCAGGGCCTCCTGGATGAGCCGAGCGTCGTCGGCGGCGGAGACCACCTCGATGCGCTCGGCGCCCGTCAGTTCCGCGTAGTAACGAACGTACTCGAGAACGTGCGGGTTCTTCAGCCCAGCGGCGTCCAGTGCTGCCTCAACGTCTGCCATCGTGCCTTGCTCCCTCAGTCATGGAAGTTCCGGTGCCCGGACCTCTTCGTCCGCCTGCCGTGCCCTCGTACCCACAAAACTCTAATTGAAGAGTTTCGCAACTACGCTAGTCTGCACATGTCGTGAGACTAACCTGAGAGGCAGGGTGGGGGCATCATGGCAGTACCCGTCTACGAGGCCAAAGCCGACCTCTTCCGGACGCTCGGTCACCCGGTGCGGGTCCGCGTCCTGGAGCTCCTCTGCGAGAAGCCGATGCCGGTGAGGGACCTGCTGGCCGAGATCTCGGTGGAGTCCTCCAACCTCTCCCAGCAGCTCGCCGTGCTGCGCCGCTCCGGCCTGGTCACCTCCACCCGGCACGGCACCACCGTCGAGTACGCCGTCGCCAGTCCCGGGATCGCGGCCCTCCTCGCCGCCGGCCGGGAGATCCTCGCCTCGGTCTGGAGCGACGCCGAGGACCGGCTGCACGAGCTGCGCGAGACCTCCTGATTTCACGCCCGGGCAGCCCATCGGCTACTCTCTTCCAGTCCTCGCCTTGGCGGGACGGGCGCCTGTAGCTCAACGGATAGAGCATCTGACTACGGATCAGAAGGTTTGGGGTTCGAATCCCTACAGGCGCACAAGACAGAGGCTCCTGACCTGCAGCGATGCAGGTCAGGGGCCGTTTACGTTGTGGGGATCAGGGTGCGATCCATCGCTTACCCACCGCTTACCTCCTCCGGGGCCACTAGAGCCGAGAGGAGATCACGAGCATCTGGACCCTGATGCGTGCGCTCGATGTAGTGCCGCTCGGTAATCGCCGAGGATGAATGCCCCAGTTGTGCCGAGGCCGTCAGGGCGTCGAACTCGCGCGAGATCACTGTTGCCACCGTCTTGCGGAACGTGTGCGACGTCACAGCCGACCATTCGGGATGGCGGCGCTGGAAGGCCCGCCACTGCTTCGCCACGTTTCGGTGATCGCGGAGAGTGCCAGTGGAAGACGCGAACACGACGCCGTGATCGTTGCCTTCCTTCTCTACCCGACGACGAAGCAGCATCTCGACGGCAAACGGTGGGAGTTTCAAAAGACGCTGGCCGGCTGCAGTCTTCGCATGCTCTTGAAGCATGACAGGGCCTCCCTTCTGCCTGATGAGTGTGGCCGCGATCTTCACGGTGGGCGTGGCTCCCAAGTCCACGTGACTCCACCGCAGAGCCAGAGCCTCGTTGATCCGACACCCTGTGGCGAGAAGTAGGTCAATTAAGTCCGGGAAGTCAGCGCGAGAAGCCGCCTGGTCGGCCCTGATGCCCTTCCTCAGGGTCACGACTTCATCCGGACTCAAAGCCACCACTGTTTTCAACTTCACCGCGATAGGTAGCGTCTGCTTCGCTGGGTTCGACTGGAGCGCATCGTGACGCACGGCCACGCCGACAATCCCAATCAGCACAGTCCTCACCCCCTTCGCCGCAGTGGCACCGGAGCGTTCCCGAACGGTGGCCAAATGACTGTCCAGGCGGCCCACTCGGAGTTCCTGAACCATGACGGCGCCAAGAGCTCGACGCACGTGCCGGTCCACCACCTCTCGGTAGTGGGCCTTCGTCCCGGCGGCTCGATCTGAGTCGTCAATCTCCTTCAGCCACAGATCCGCGACGTCGTTGATGCGCGTGGTACCAGTGACGATGTCGCCAGACGGCCTGGATCGCGCCATCAACCGCGACAAGAGCTCGTTCTCTGCCCTTGACCGGCTCGTACCCGACGCCTCCACCAGGCGTGTCTGACCATCGAAGTCGCGAAACCTCGCGCGTGCGCGGTAATGACCTTTGCGGATGAGCACCGTGGAGATCCGCCCCCACCGCCCCAACTGCAGCGAGGGCCTAGCCACGAGGAACCTGAGGCGGGAGTGGGGGCGCGGGATCAAAAGCCTGCCTCGCCCACCCCTCATCGTCGTCTGGATCAAGTGTGCGGAGCTGTTCGATGTCGGCGTTGTGGTACTCGGACTCCCCCTTGCCGTCCTTGCGGTCCTCGTCACTCCAACCCGCGCACTGCTCTTCCCACTCAAGCAACTTCACACGGGTCCATGTCTTGCGCCTGTCAAAGCGCTCTTCGTCATTGAGGACTTCGCGCGGCCTGACGCGTTCATGAAATCGCCTGCCTGCCTCGCTACTCATCCGCTGGGTCAATGACCGAAGGCCGTTTCCCCACTGCCAGACCATCCGAGTGTCGAGCCAACTCTCGGGGTAGCCCGTCAGCGCGCACCCAACCGAGGACCCCAACTCGCGAGGGAACAGCAACGCACTTGGATTGACATCGAGCACCAGGGCTAAGGCGACGAGATCGTCTACGTCAACGCGGCGCTCGCCGGCTTCGATCCTGCGAAGACCAAGTGGCGGGATTTTGTGGCCCCGCCGCGCTAGCTCTCGGGACACCTCCGCGTACGACAGACCCAGTTCGAGCCTGAAGTGCTCGATGTTGGTGCGCACCGTGCTTGAGGTCGGTCCCGACGTCAATTGCTTACCTGCCATGGGCAGAGCATAGACGATCAAAGATGAAGATCAATGATTCATGTCCCACAACTCATGAAAAACCATGAGAGAGTTTTCCTCGTTCTAAGATCAGAACGATCTATGACTAGAAAGAAGGGATCAAACATGGACATGCGCCTTGAGTGCTACCTCTCGCCCCAGAAGCTTGCCGAGCTGATGGACATCCCCGTCGCGACTATCTATCGGTGGCGATCAGCCGGTGGCGGGCCGCGCGGGCATCGCGTCGGCAAGCACGTTCGCTACCGCATGTCGGACGTGCACCTGTGGCTCGATGCCTGCGCAGACAAGGCCCCGTGACGTTCCGCCTACTAACAGGGGGCGGAGAGTGCAAGAAGGTCACGACCTTGGGCGATTCGGGGTTGACACCATCAGGTTGAGAGGACGCGTCGCGCCGGACACCCAAGGCCCCGAGGCCCAGAGAATCCGCCGTCGCCTGAATCAAGCGACTGGCGAGGTAGAGGACTCTGTGACGAGTGAACTGTTGGTCGGAAACGGGTCGCCCGTCCAGATCGAGTTTTGGCGGACCGGCACGCCTGAGGTCACCATGGAACTCTCGCTCCCCACAGTGCTGCGGGGCAACAACTTCCAGCCTGCGGCGCCTGCCGAGGTCATTGGGGCGGTTCAAGACGCCTACGACCACGTGAATCGACTTGCGCCTTGGCTGTGCCCGATCGAGGAGCTGACGGTCGCGCGAATCGACCTTGCGCGGGACTTCAGCCAGGTGGCGGATGCACCCGGCCACCTGGCTCGTCTTGCCGAACGACCTGGAAAGCGGATGCGGACGGTGGCCTACTACTCCAACACCGGAGTCGGCGTGGAGACCGTGATCCGTTACACCGATCGACACGTGGGCCGGCTGTACGACCGGGCTGCCATGTACGCCGCGGGTGTCTCTACGGCGCAGGGTCAACGTACGGCTGACGACCTGCGCGATCTTGCTCGTGCCGAGCGTGGCGTGGTGCGCTTCGAGCTCCAACTTCGCTCGAAGGCCGCGGAAGGCCATGGGATCAAGACACTGCACGACGTCTGTGTCGCCCCGCTTCCGGATATCGCGCACAACTACTTCCAAGACCGCTGCCGGTTCGACGCTGTAGTCGCTGGCGGGGAGTGGAAAATCAAGGAGGCCGTGGCCCAAGCAAGGAGGCACGGCATCAAGATCACTGCCCCGCTAGGGCAACTGATGCTCGACGCCCTCAACGAGCCGCCAGAGTGCAGTGCTGGCACCTTGAAGAAGTACCGAGCACTGGCCAATAAGCTCGGAGTCGCGCCGGTGGATCTTCTAAACACCGAGCCCCGACCTCCCATGCGGCTCGACTTCAACCACGGCCTTCTGGTCCCCGGGGCCGCGGAAGCCGCCTGAACGGGCTTGACTCCGCATCATCACCGCGCGGCTACGGGGGGCCTGCCAGTGGTCTGCGGCATGGTGTCCCTATGACACGCGGACCTACCGTGGCTGGTATCAGTCGAGTGAGCGCTCTCCGGGCAGTTGTGGAAGGAGCGCAGGGGAGCGATTCATGAGCGTCTTCTGGGAGAAGGGATGGTCTGCTGAACACCTGGAGGCGTGACCTCCTGGGGGCGAGGTCCAGATTCCTGTACAGCAAACGACCGGTTGCCGTACACCTTCAGCCATGAGTCGCAAGAAGAAGCAGGCCGGGGACCCGGCCGTCGTCGTCGCCTACCTCCGCGTGTCCACCGATGAGCAAGCCGCATCCGGCGCCGGAATCGAAGCCCAGCGGGCGGCGATCGACGCCGCAGTGGAGCATCGAGGATGGGTCCTCCTAGATACCTTCACAGACGCTGGGGTGTCGGGGAAGAGCATCATCGGGCGCCCGGCGCTTGCGGACGCGCTGGCAACGGTTGAGTCAGGCGCCGCCGGCACCCTCATGGTCGCCAAACTCGATCGGTTGTCGCGCTCCCTGCTGGACTTCGCCTCGCTCATGAAGCGGGCACAAGACCGCGGTTGGAACCTCGTCGCGCTCGACCTCGGGATCGACCTCTCAACGCCGGCGGGCGAGTTCCTTGCTTCCGTCATGGCGTCGGCTGCGCAGTGGGAGCGCCGCATCATCAGCCAGCGCACCAAGGACGCTCTCGCCGCCAAGCGTGCCTCCGGAACGCGGCTGGGCCGCCCGTCCACTCTGCCAGCCCCGGTCAGGCAGCGGATACGCCTAGAACGAGCGAAGGGCAGATCGCTTCGCCAGATTGCCCGAGGCCTGAACGACGACAGGGTCGCAACGGGGCAGGGCGGGCGGATGTGGCACGCATCCAGCGTCCGTGCGGTGCTCCCGCCGCAAGGATCAGTCGAGGTGGTCGCGAGCTCTAGCCAGTGCTGAGGGTCCAGGTGTCGCTAAACCTTGATCCAGGCTCGTCAGTCACCTGCACCAGCGACCAACCCGACGCTGCGACATCCCGCTGCAAGCTCAGGGCCGGGAGAGGCCATCCTTTGAAGCCCGGAACCCCTGGGACCACGACGTTTGCGCCAGCTCCAAGCCATCGTCGAAGGTCGGGCGACCAGTTCCCTCCTGAGCCGTGGTGCGGGGCCTGAAGAGTGCCGAGAGAGCCCAGCCAGGACCCGTAATGAGCAGTTACTTCGTCTCGGATGCTCGATTGCCCGAGGCAGGCGTCGCCAGTGTGTAGCCAATCAGCATGTGAGCCCCAAGGAGAGCCTTCGCGAAGATCGGCCAGGGTGCTGTCGTCCCAAAGATCGTGCCACCACCGCGAGCGCCACCTTCGCTGTGACCCGTACGGCCCGCTGTAGAGCAGCAGTGATGTCCAGTTCTGGTCAGAGGGCAGGCCAGCGGCACGAAGAGCAGCGAGATAGGCCTGCCGAATATCTGTTCGCTGCTTGCGCGTGCCTACAAGGGACGTGAACTCCTGCGGATCCGCCAACCGCTTCTCCACAGCGTCTTCGCTGACCTGCCAGAGCTTCGCCAGCTCGGTGACGAACCTCGGTCGTTCATCCCGCAGGACGGCAGGAACGTAGGGGGCGAGGATCCAGATGGGCCTTCCTCCGGAGAGCAGTTTGACGGTGGCGTCTGCTCCAGACTTCTCGTGCACGCCCGCGCCGAACTCCGGCGCAATGCCGGGGAGGTCGTCCACCGTTTCGACCGGCGCCTCTGGTGGGGGAACGAGCGGGTCCCCGCCCGGCTCCACCAGAATGACGGTGCCAGCCAACCCGCTCAATACCGTAGCCGGATCTGCGGCGAGGCTCACGGCGAAGTAGCTCGGGCTCGGATGCGTGACCAGTTGCGCTAGGCGCTCCCAAGGTTCGAGGAGGGGTGCCACGATCCGACGCACCTCGAACACGTTCGCCAGGGTTGGGAGCCCTTTGACGTGATCCTCGTGGAAGTGGCTGATGTAGTGCACGTCCAGCCTGGGTGGCACGCTGATAGTCGCGAGCCGTGTAGCAGCTTCGCCGATCTCCTCATCGATGAGACGGCGTGCCCGATAGGTACCGCTGTCGTAGGACCAAGCAAACGCGGGCGTTCCCTCGACTGCAATCCGACCCACGTGGAAGCCTCCATGCCCGGCAGCGAACTGGGTCTGCTGGACTCGGTACTTCACTAAGCCTCGCCGATCGTGAGTTTGGGCAAGTCGTCCACGATCCTCATCGTCAGCACAGACACTTGGACCACACGCGCGAGCAAGTCGAGGATGTAGCGGGGGTCGCCGATCTCGCGGGACCAGTCATTAGGGTCGTTGAGGATGCCAGATGCTTTGTCGGTCTTGATCACGTAGCGGTCGATGATCCACTCGAGTGCCGACCGGGAACCGAGCTGGTAGCGATACGCCTCTGCGGGAATCGCACCCACGGTCAGTCGGTCGTTGTAGTGCAGGACCGTCCTGTCCTTGCCCTTGTCACCGAACCGCATCTTCTTGGTGCCTACGGCGAAGTATGCGAACGGGTCGCCGGCCGGCTCGACGTCCGCCAGCGGGACGTGCGCCTGGCCGGTCGAGACGACCAATGGGTACGGCGCCACCGACTCGTAGCCGATGTGCAACTCGCTCAGCGCCCGGCCCGCGTCGGCGAACGCGCGCGCATCTGAGGCCGTAGAAACCAGCGGCACGCGGGGCAACATCTTCTTCAGGTCCGCGGCGTATCGCTCGCGATAGTCGGCGGAGTGCAGCAGGCCGTAGACGTAGAAGAACACGTCATCCTTCGTCCACTCGGCCCCATACGCTGTACGCCATTTCATGAGGGCGGCATCGTCGATGTTGTCGATACGGCGATAGCCGTCGATCACCTCGCCGTCCTTCGAGCCCAGGTCAAGGGTGCCTTCCTGGGCGAGCGGTTCCCAGCTCCAGCGGGGGAAGAAGCGACCCCCGGAGCCCGCCCCAGTCACGTGCAGGTCCGGAATGACGTCGAGCATCAGAACACTGAATGGGTGTGCGGAACTCGCGCCCACGCTATAGAACCCGACGTTGCGGTGCTTGTGCGTGGGGAACAGAGCAGGCACGGACGCCACTCGGTTGTTCAGCACGTGGTCGAGGTAAAGGTATTGGCGAGCGAAAGGCCGGTACTGAGCCAGACGGACTGAGGAGCTCGCCCATTCGAGCTGTCTTCCTCGTTCCATGTGCTTGCGGATATCGCCCCCCCCAACTTCCACGAGCCAAATCGACGGCTGCGTCCCATGACTTAGAGCGTCGCGTCTCTTCGTAGTAGTCGATGTGCCGTGCAACTCTGCTCCGCAGAGCGTCACGTGAGCTCGCGTACACCCATGCATCTCGGTTAGTCCCGACCCCGAGTGTGCTTTCGCGGAACACGCCGCCACTGAGAGCGAGATAGGACTCGAAGTCGGCTCCACGCTGCTGAAGCCAGTCACCGTGCTCGTTGGGTGTGATGCTAACGGCTTCGAGACTCAGTATCCCGTGAGCGTCGGCGACTTTGGCTAGCTTCTCGTCGCGGGTGAGGGAGTCGCCAATGTCGATGTAACGCACGATGGCGGGGCCGTGGCTGTGCGGATTCTTGACTAGGACGGTGATCGCCACCGTGGCCCTAGACCCGCCACCAAAGACCTTGCCTCCCTCCCGGCGGCTCTGCTCACCAGCGGTGCGCTGGTTGCCACGCAGGTTGAACACGTGGATGGTCGAGAACTCATCGGCGAGAGCGAGCCGCATACCGTCGGCCGTGTTGGCGTCAAGCCAGCCGCCGTTGGTGACGAACGCGATCACCCCGCGGTCCTTAATCCGCAGGGAGGCCCACTTGATAGCGCGGATGTAGGAGTCATAAAGCTTGTAGAGCATGTTGGCGCTCGATCGGGCGGCGTACGTCTCGCGGATGGCGGCGTCGATGGTCGGGTAGGAGGCGTTCGCGTTGTCGTCGTTCGCGCTGTCCTGGCCGACGGAGTAGGGAGGGTTGCCGACGATTACTGTGATCGGGAGTGCGCGCTGGCGGGTTATGCGTTCGTTGTTCTCGGGAAAGATGTCCAGGTCGTCGCGGTCGCCGTCCTCGTAGGACTGGAAGGTGTCCGTAAGCACGAGCCCCGGGAAAGGTTCATAGACGCCCGGTGCGGCGCCGTCGTCGTTAGCGAGGGCGGCGTACGTGGTCTCGATGTTGACGGCCGCGATGTAGTAGGCCAGGAGCAGCATCTCATTCGCGTGCAGTTCCGAGGCGTACTTGCGAGCCAGGTCGTGCGGCTCGATCAGGCCGGACGCGAGTAGGCGGGTGATGAAGGTGCCGGTGCCGGTGAACCCGTCGAGGACGTGCACGCCCTCGTCGGTGAGGCCCTGTCCGAACTCGGCGCGCAACACTTCGTCAGCGGAGCGAAGGATGAAGTCCACGATCTCGACCGGGGTGTAGACGATCCCGAGGCGGTCGACGGTGCGCTTGAACGCGGTGGCGAAGAACTTGTCGTAGAGCTCCACGATGATTCGCTGCTTGCCCTCCGCGTCCTGGACGCCCTCAACACGGCGGCGAACAGACGCATAGAAGGAGTCGAGCGACGCCTGCTCGGAGGTGAGGTTGTGCCCCTCGAGCGAGGCGAGCATCAGTTCCATGGTGTGGGCGACGGGATTGTGGGCTCTGAAGTCGTAGCCGTCGAAGAGCGCCTCGAAGACGGGTGCAGTGATGAGGTGCTGAGCGAGCATCTCGATCGCCTCGGCGCGGGTAATCGACTCGTTGAGGTTGCCGCGCAGGCCGGCGAGGAACGCCTCGAACTCCTTGGCCGGGGCCGAGTCCGGATCGGACAGGAGTCCGTTGATGCGGATGATGTGGGCGTGCGCGATGTCCGCGACGTCCTTGGCCCAGGTCTCCCAGTACTTCCGCTCGCCGACCTTCTGCACAATCTTGGCGTACATCGCGTCGCGGAAGCCGTCGAACCGGTAGTCCAGGGCCAGCTGCTCGGACTCGGGCCCGTCGTCTGAGTCCGGCTTGTCGCGGCCGGGGGTGACGTCGATGATCCGGAGCCGGTCGGGCTTGCGCCTATTGAGCTCGATCTGGTTGATCATCGCGTGGAACCGCTCGTCGTGTGAGCGCAGTGCCTGCAGCACCTGCCACACGACCTTGTAGCGGTCGTTGTCCCGCAGCGCGTCCTCGGGCGACAGTCCGGAGGGGACCACGATTGGCAGCACGATGTAGCCCAACTGCTTGCCGGGCGCCTTGCGCATTACCCGGCCCACGGACTGCACCACGTCTACCTGGGAGCCGCGCGGGGTCAGGAACAGCACGGCATCCAAGGCGGGGACGTCCACGCCCTCTGAGAGGCAGCGGGCGTTGGTCAGGACCCGGCAGGTGTCGTCCGGTGTTTTGGCCTTGAGCCAGGCGAGGTGAGTGTTGCGTTCGTGGATGCCCATGGTCCCGTCCACGTGGGCGGCCTCCACCCGCAGTTCGCCGTGCGCGTCGTCCTCGTCCTGCCGGGCGCGGTCCACCATGACCGGGAACGACTCGGACGCCTGCTTGGAAGCCTTGATGTCCTTCGCGAACGCCACCGCGCGGCGCATCGGCTGACCGTCGTCGCCGTCAAGGTCGTCGGTGCCGAAGTTCTTGCGCAGTCCGTTCCAACATCCGATTAGCTTGGCGGCGTCGCCGAGAGCGATCTCACCCGACTGGGCCATCGCGGACTGGAAGTTCTCGGCCACGTAGGTCTCGTCCACAGACAGTACGAGCACCTTATAGTCGGTGAGCAGATCGGCCTCGACCGCGTCGCCGAACCCGAGGCGGTGCAGCTCCCGGCCGTAGATGTCGGCGTTGCCCATGTCCGCCAGCACGGCTTCGGCGTCGGTGGCCTTGCGGCGGACGTCGTCACCGAACACCCGTGGGGTGGCCGTCATATACAGGCGCCGGTCGGCCTTGAGGTATTCGCCGTCGTGGACCTTCACGAAGTGCGACTCGTCCTGTCCCGCGAGCGTCACGCCGGTCGTGCGGTGCGCCTCGTCGCAGATCACCAGGTCGAACGCACCCACGCCGAGCTTCTGCGCGTTCACGACCACATCGATGGACTGGTAGGTCGCGAAGACAACCGTCATCCGAGGGGAGGCGTACTTTCCGGTCGCTATGCGGGCCGCGAGAGTCGCGGCGTCGGTGGTCGCCGGCTCCGTGAGGTCCACCGTGGACAGGTCCGTGTCGTCGGAGTTCTTGCGGCCTACCCGGACATCGGAGCAGACCGCAAACGGGCGAATCTCCACCTCGCGGTTGACCATCCACTCCCGCAGCGACTGCGACATCAGCTGGATGGACGGGACCAGAAACAGCACGCTGCCGCCCTCGCCGACGAGGTCCTCCGCGATCCGCAACGAGGTGAAGGTCTTGCCGGTGCCACACGCCATGATCAGTTTGCCGCGGTCGGTGTCGGCGAGACCGGCGCGCACGTCCTCGAGTGCTGCGTTCTGGTGCGGACGGAGCTTCTTCGGCCCGGTCGTCGGTAGCACGTCGGGGGTGGACCACGAGTAGTCCGACCAGTCGATGCCGGCGTCCTCGAAGTAGCCCATGCCTACTCGCTGCACCGGAACCAGTTGGCCCTCGAGTGTGTCGTCAGCGTTCTTCGACCACCCCTTAGCGGTGTCGAAGATGTAGCGGGCACTGAACTCCGCCTTCGACGATGCTGATAGGAAGGAGTCGATGTCGCCCTTCGCGACCGTGCCGCCCGCGCCGTAGAACTTGCACTGGATCGCGGCGTAGGTGTCGGACTCGCGCACCTTAGCGACCAGGTCGATGCCCGTGTCAGGTCGGTTACCGCGCAACGGCCAGTCCGTCCACGTCCAGACGTCCTCGAACTTCGCCGTCCACTCGGGGTCCGTGCGTAGGAACGACTGCACCAATCGCTCGAACTTGTCCCCCTTGTCACGCTGATCGAGGGCAGAGGCCCGGAGCTCCCCAAGGACTTCATGGATCGTCACGGACATGGGATGCATCTTGCCCTGCTGGCGTTGCCCAGCGCAGCAGAGCCCAGGACTTGCGCACGCAAGCCCCGGTCTGCCGGACTGCCGGACTGCGGTGACTGGGTAGCGGCCACAACCTGGGTCATCAGAGGATGCCTACCGAAGCGGCGGCGCCCACCGGCCCGTCTGTGTCACTCGTACTGTGCTCCTTAGGGCTAGAGCGCGTAACTCCTTACGAGTGCATCTCGATAGTTGGTGCGACCTAACGTCGGTACGCGATCCTTAGGACTTGGGACGTAGGACCTTCTAACTCTTGGGTCGATGTAAGGCCCGTCCGAAGATGACAAGAGTGTAAGTTAGGTCAACCTGCGATACTCTTAACGAGTGGACGTGGATGCGCTTCGATCAAGCCCAGTAGGCCGGCTGGTGCCGATCAACGGGCATGACGAGCAAGGCAAGGAGTTCTCCTATTTTGCGTTCCTCCCCGACCCCCTACCCAGCGAGATTGTGCTGTCGTCCGCAACATGGACGAAGGTGGCTGAGGCGTCGGAAGCACTGGGGCGGCTGCATCAGGCCTGTGCTCCGTTGCCGAACCCCGGCCTCCTCATCGCTCCAGCGCTGGTGAAGGAAGCAGTCGATACGTCAGCCCTCGAAGGTACCTACGGGGCCGTGGCGGACGTATTGGAGGCGCGCCTGTCCGATACGCGTCCACGATCTGCAGAAATCGCGGAGATTCGTGCCTACGAGCGCGCCGCCTACTTGGCTTTCGACTGGGTCCGCGAGCGACCGATTACAGTGAGCCTGCTGGCTGACTTGCAGGGCATCTTGGCTGCCGAATCCAAGGAGCCCCAGCGCGATCCCGGCCAAGTGCGCCAACACCAGGTTGTGATTGGGCCTAAGCACGGGACTGTCTACGAGGCTAGATACATCCCGCCACCGCCCGACGACCGATTGCAAGCGGGTCTTGACCAATGGGAGCAGTGGCTAGAGCAGGACTTGCCCCTTCCGCCTGCCCTACGTGCTGCACTGGCGCACTACCAGTTCGAATCCCTCCACCCGTTTGGTGACGGCAACGGTCGCCTTGGGCGACTCGTGATCGTGTTGCAGTTGCTTCGTGCCGGGACCATCTCTGAGCCTGCCATCACCATCTCCCCCTGGCTGCGAAAGCGGCGCGACCAGTATCAAGCCCACCTACTCGACGTGAGTCGAACGGGCGATTGGGACCCTTGGGTGACATTCTTTTGCCAGGCTCTGTGTGAACAGGCGCGGGCGCATGTGGCTGTTGTCGAGACTCTGATGGGTTGGCTCGTCGAGACACGTCAGACTCTCTCGGAACGACACTGGACTGGAACAGTCGTCAGTATCGTGGAGGACTTGGTGGACTGGCCCGTCATCACCTCGCCGTTCGTGCAACGGAAGTATGGCGTCAGCGCGCCCACGGCGAAGTCCGCGATCGACCGACTGTGCGAGATCGGAGTGCTCCACGAGTTGACCGGTCGCACATACAACCGAAGCTTCGGAGCGCGGGCCGTGATGGACGCGGTCGAACGGCTGTAGCAGTAGGTTGGCGGACTCACCTGATGACCGAAGCAATGAACCTGGCTGCTGCCAATGATCGCTATGGCCGTCCCCTTGGTGTCGGCTCACCGCCTTCCCTCGGCCACGCCGTGGAAAGCGCGTGCCAACTGCGACGACCTATTGAGCGATCTCTCTAACTTCCGCCAACGCCCCGGTGTTGCGTGCCCAGCGACGCCGATGCAGGCAATCCAGGGGCTCCACGAGTGCCCCGTCGAGGGCCCTTGGAACGATCGCCGGTCAGACCCAGATCGGCAGACACCCGGGCAGCGACTGTAGATACAGGGTCGTGTTGGAAGTTGCATACACGGCGCCGTCGAACTGCTCGTGTGGGACGCAAGCCAGAAAGAGCGACTCTCCTTGCTCGCCGTTCCGGCGCGTGGCGCTCTTTGGGTTCTTTGGGTAGCTACGCGCGCGGGCGGGGCAGATCCATCACCTACTCACCGCAAATGACGATAGACGACGGGAATCAACGAAGCCAGAGATGCGGCATCCCGGCTCGCAAAGCGGGGCTGACCTGCAAGGACGACGCCGAACGCAAAGTTTCGAAAAGCAGGCCTACGGATCAGAAGGTTTGGGGTTCGAATCCCTACAGGCGCACAGATCAAGACCGCATGACCTGCTCAAACGTTTCATCCAGGGTCGCTCTCCATCCGGGGAGCGGCCCTTCTCCGTCTCAAGAACCGGCCCAAGTTCTCTTCGCGCGCCGGCGGTCTGGTCCCGGTGATCGCACACCATCCGCGCTGTGCACCGCGTGCTGCGATCCGCGATGAACGAAGCGGTACGCCGCCGCCGGCTCGCTGCGAACCCCGCCCTCATCGCCCGCCCACCGCGGGCGAGCAGCGTTCAGCGCGGAGTGGGGTGGGGCATCAGTGGTCGCGACCGTCGGTCTCGAGCAGGCGGAGCCAGATCTCGCTGATGGTCGGGTACGCCGGTACGGCGTGCCACAGCCGCTCGAGCGGGATCTCGGCGGTGACGGCGATCGTGGCCGCGTGCAGCAGCGCGGCGACGTCGGGGCCTACCGCGGTGAAGCCGACCAGGACGTTTCGCTCGGCGTCGATGACCATCCGGGCCTGGCCGCGGTAGCTGTCTGCGTGCAGCGAGGCGCCGGCGACGGCCCCCAGGTCGTAGTCGGCGACCCGTACCTCGATGCCGGCGGCTGCCGCGGTCTCGGCGGACAAGCCGACGGCCGCGACCTCGGGATCGGTGAAGACCACCTGCGTGACAGCACGTTCGTCCGCGGTGACCGCGTGCCGTCCCCAGGCGCTCAGGTCGGGACGGTCGCCGCGCGCCCGTGCGGCGATGGCGTCGCCCAGGGCACGCGCCTGGTACTTGCCGTGGTGGGTCAGCAGCACCCGCGCGTTGACGTCGCCCGCGGCGTACAGCCATCCGCCGTCGACCGGCATTCCAGCCTCGTCGACCACAGCGAGGGACTCGTCGACGGCGAGCCAGCCGCCCGCGGCAAGGCCGAGGTGGTCGAGGCCGAGGTCCTTGGTGTTGGGCGTGCGTCCGGTCGCGACCAGGACCTCGTCGGCCGTGACGACCCCACCGTCGCCCATGGTGAGGTGCACAGCGCCCTCGGCGTCACGACGGGCCGCGGTGGCCTCGGCCTCCAGGTGAAGGGTGACTCCAGCGGCCTCGAGAGCTGTCGCCACGTGCTCGCCGGCGAACGTCTCGACGCCCGGGAGCATCCGGGTCCGGGATATCACCGTCACCCGAGAGCCGAGCGCGCTGAACGCGGTGGCCATCTCTGAGCCGACGACACCACCCCCGATGATCGCCAGCCGCTCCGGGACCGTCCGGACGGCAGCGGCGTCCCGGCTGGTCCACGGCTTCACCTCGGCCAGACCCGGTATCGGGGGCACCTGGGCCGAGGTGCCGGTGGCGATCACGACCGCCTGTCGCGCCGCGAGCACGGTGGTCGTGCCGTCGGCGTGGGTCACCGTGACGCTTCGGCTGCCGGTGATGCGCCCGTTGCCGCGGACCAGCGTGATCCCCACCCCTTCGAGCCAGCCGACCTGACCGGCGTCGTTCCAGTCCGAGGCGAACCGGTCGCGGCGACGCAGTACGGCGTCGACGTCCAGCTCGCCACTGACGGCCCGACCGGCGGCCGGGAGCGCTCGGGCGGCTCGGACGGCGGCGGCGTCGCGCAGCAGCGCCTTGGTGGGCATGCAGGCCCAGTAGGAGCACTCCCCGCCGACGAGCTCGCGCTCGACGATCGCTGCGGTCAGGCCGCCTTGCACCACCCGGTCGGCGACGTTCTCGCCGGCCGGGCCGGCGCCGATGATGACCACGTCGTACGTCTCGGGGGCCCCTGCCGCACCGGTGGCGGAACCCGGAGTCGTGGCGGTCATCGCTCAACGCTCACGTTGCTGCGGTGCAGCCGGAACGCGGAGACCCCGAAGAAGATGCCGCCGAGGGTCGCATATCCGGCGAGACTGGCCAGCGAGGCGTTGCCGTCCGAGGCCATGGCGACGAAGCTGCCGCCGGCGAGGACCGAGATCCCGCCGCTGAGGATCATCGGCCATTGACCGCTGAGGCCGCGGCGCTGGACCGCGACGACCAGCTGCACGACGCCGGCGGTAATCGCCCAGGCGCCCCACACCCGCAGGACGTCGGGGATCCCAGAATCGATCGCGACGCCCAGCCCGATGGCGGCGGCCAGGCTCAGGGCCATGTTGACGAGGAGCGGGACCCGCTGTCGCGTGGCGCCCGACGAGCGGAGGTCGTAGACGGCGGCGCCGAGGTCGACGAGCGGATAGAGGACGAGGAGCGTGACGGTGAACGGGTTCAGCTCGGAGGCGCTGGTGGCGAGCAGGCCTGCCCAGGCGATCGCGAACACGAACCGGGCGGCGTAGAGGTTGCGCAACGCCGAGGTGCTGGTGGCGGGCGCGGGCCGGGCGGTGACTGCCTCGGCCTCGGTGAGCTGGGACATCGGATCCTCTTTCTCGGGGTGAAGTAGGCGGATAGACCGATCGGTCTCCTTCAGAGTGGGGCACGACGACGCTGGATGTCAATACCGACCGTTCTATCTGCTAACGTCGGATCCCTACCAACGAGAAGGAAATGGATGTCCGAGGCACGCGCACGACTGCTCAGCACGGCGAGCCGGCTGTTCTACGCCGAGGGGCTGCACTCCGTCGGCATCGACCGGATCATTGCCACAGCGGGGGTGACCCGAGCGACGCTCTATCGGCACTTCGCCAGCAAGGACGACCTCCTCGTTGCCTACCTGACGCAGAGCGACGAGATGCTTCGCTCACGTGTTGACGGCTTGCGAGGCTCGGGCGAGCCGACCGAGGACGTGATCCGAGCCGTGGCCGAAGCGATCGCCGAGGACATCCAGCGGCCGGGTTTCCGCGGCTGCGCGTTCCTCAACGCAGCGGCCGAGTACCCGGACCCCGCCCACCCGGTGCACCGCGCGGTGATCGAGCACCGCGACTGGTTCCTGGCCACGGTCGAAGAGCTGTTCGCCGAGACCGGCAAGCCTGACGCGGGGCCTGCCGCCCGCCACTTCGTCATGCTGCGCGACGGAGCCATGGCCGCCGGCTGCCTCGCCGACCCCCAGGTCGTCTGCGAGACCTTCCTGCGCGGCGTCGAGGGGCTGCTCGTCTACCGGAGTCGAGACGATCTGAAAGAAGCTCTACGGCAGCAGGCATAGCTGTGCACCCGCGATCGCATCGAGCACCACGCGTCTAGGCAGCCGCACAGGCGAAGCGTCGACCGTTGGCGACGGCTGGTCGCTGCGGTTCTTGCATCTCCGGCCCACGTGGCGGGACGTGAAAGCACCGATCGAGCCGACGAAACGGCGCTCTCGCTTCCCGCGAGCAATCAGCTACAACCGCCCGGTGAGCCGGGTGGCCCCCTCGACGACGAAGCGGAGCAGGCCGGGGTCCTCGGGCCGGACCCGCTCGTCAGAGCCCTGCAGGTAGAGGCCGCCCACCACGAAGGCGGACGAGTCGCGGATGGGGACGGCGAGGGCTGCCCGTCCCAGTCGGGTCTCCTGCCGCTCGTAGGCGTACCCGGACCGGACCACGCTGCGCAGCTCCTCCTCGAGTCGGCCGTGGTCCACGATCGTGTGCTCGGTGAGGCGGCGCAGCTCGCACTCCGGCCGGTGCTGCGGGTGGTGCGCCAGCATCACCTTGCCCAGGGCGTTGGCGTGCGGCGCCTGGGCGAGCAGGTCGACGCCGACAATCTCGTGCTCGGGTCCTGGTCCACCAGGCGCAGCCGGCCCCGGGCGAACGACGCGACGTGTATGCCGAAGCGGGTCTGGCTCCGCAGCTCCTCGGCCACGTCGTGCAGCTCAGTGCCGGTCCCGCCTCCCGCAGGCTGGACGAGCTCGGTGATCCGGCGCCCGAGGGCGAACCCGGACAGGTCGGGAACCCGCACCAGGTAGCCGTCGGCGACGAGCTGGTTGAGCATCCGGTACGCCGTCGCCGGGGGCACCCCCGCCAATGTCGCGATCTCCTTCGCGCTGGTGCCGGGGCCGAGCTGGGCGACGGCCTCGAGCATGCCCAGCGCCTTGCGCACCGCACCGGGCTGACGACCGGTGAACCCGGTCTCGTCCTTCGCCGCGTCGCGCGACGGGCTCACGCCGACTCCCGAGGCCAGCGGGTGGCACGGTCGGCGACGATGCGGTGCCGGCCGTCGTCGCCGAGGACGAGCACTCCCGCTCCCGGCAGGATGTCAGTGGTCTCCACGGTGTCGAAGACGCCGAGAGTGGCCAGGCTGGCGGGCCGCAGCCGGTGCAGCACGGCGTACCAGACGGTGCCGGCACAGGCGGTGAACAGGACGGTCGCGGGCGCCACCCAGAGTCGGTGCAGGACGGCGTCGACCGTGATCGCGACCAGCAGTCCGGCTCCGATCGTGGCCACGGTGATCGCGGCCAGCCGGGTGGCCATCGTCAGCTCGCCGATCCGGGCCAGGAACCGCCACGACGCGAGCGCGACGAGCGTGTAGGCCACCACCAGAGCGACCTCCACGACGGCGTCGAAGGTGCCGGAGTCGACGCCGAGGAACGCGCCGTGCAGCGCGCTGCCGCAGAGCCCCACCACGGTGAACACCCCGACCGCGACGTACGGCGTCCGGAACCGCACATGCACCCGGGACAGGGCGTGGGGCAGGACCCGTTCCACACCCATCGAGTACAGCAGCCGCGAGCCGGCCTGGGCGCACCCGACGGTGCAGGCGAACCACGAGCAAGCGATGCCGATCTTGACCGCCAGCACCACGCCCCACGCGACGCCGGCGTCGACCCCGCCGAAGTAGGCGTCGACGATGACGGAGCCACGACCGAGCAGCGCGGCGCCGGCGGCGAACACGAACAGCAGGCCGACGATCACCGGTGCCACGAGCACCGTGCGGGTGACGGTCACCAGTGGCCGCTTCGCCTCGGGCCCGAAGAACGCAGCGCTCTCGAACCCCGCCATGGACAGCACGGTGACCATGGCCAGGAACGGCATCAGGCTCAGCGGGGCCTCCGGCACCGAGACGCTCGCGCTCGCGGTGGCGCCCGGGGTGCCGACCATGATCGCGACCACGAGCAGCAGCGAGCAGGTCTCGGTGATGAGGATGGCCCGGGTGGCGAAGCGGACGCCCCGGACGGTGATCACCATGCCGGCCGCGGCGACCAGGACGATTGCCGCCAGCCACGCGCCGTACCCGTCGACGCCGTGCCCGAGCAGCCCGGCGATGTCGAGCAGGGTCCCGCCCGCCTGGATCAGCACCGAGACCGAGATGCCCAGGTAGCAGAGCAGCAGGGTCGCGCCGGCCGTCAGCGTGGTCCGCGGGCCCAGTCCCTGGAAGACGAAGCTGTAGAGCGAGCCGGCTGCCGCGCACCGGCGGGTGAACTGGCTGATGCAGAACGCCACCAGGCCGACGACGGCCGTGGTGGCCGCGATGGTCACCAGACCGGCGACTCCCGGACGGCGGGTGACCATCCACAGCGCGATGTAGACCATCCCGGTGGCGGGCGCGATGGTCGACAGCGACTGCCCGATCAGGTCGATCGGCGAGAGCTGGTGGCGACCCAGCGCGCGCAACGGGCTGAGCACCGGCCGTCCCGTCCGTTCGGTACGCCGCGCTCGGTCGATCGCATCCCGCAGTGCCGTCGCCACGTCCCATCCCATCCCCGTCGGATCCGACGGTCCTCGACGCTAGGGCACCGGGATTTCCCCTGTGTAACGCCTGAGAACGCAGCCGACACGCCAAGTGGGAATTGCGGTCCAGGGCTTCCCAGTCGCTAGGCGCACGATCGTTTCTCAGCCGACATCGTGCCGACCAGATCGTTCTCCACGCTGGTGCTCCGACATCAGTGAGGAACGGGCAGGAGGTGGGACCCATGGTCTGGGTGGTGACGTCGTCGGTGATCGGTGGACTGCTCCTGGTCGCCGGTGCGCCCAAGCTGCGCGACCGAGCCGGGATGCTCCGCGTGGTGCAGGGCTACCGGCTGCTGCCGCCCGCGCTGGAGCGGCACATGGCGCTGGCGCTGCCGTACGCCGAGATCCTGGTCGGTGCGGTGCTGGTCACCGGGTTCCTGACCACCGGGGCGGCCGTCGCCGCGACCACCCTGTTCCTGGTCTTCTGCGCCGGGCTCTCCATCAACCTGCTCCGCGGACGACGCGACCTCGACTGCGGCTGCTTCTCGTTCACCGACCACGACCACTCTCCGCGCATCAGCTGGTGGCACGCCGGTAGAGCCCTCGCGCTGGCCCTGGCGAGCCTCGCCCTCGCCGCGGCTCCGGTCATCTTCGGCGCCAGCTCCGTCGGGCCCGCCGAGCGGGCCGCGGGAACCGCCCTGGCCGGCCTCCTCCTGGCGGCCGCCTTCGCCGTCGGCGCCCTCCGCTCCGTCGTCCACCTGGGACGGCGGCCGGTGGACGACCACCTGGCCCGCGCCGCGTACGAGCTGCGCACGCCCGCCACACCCGTCCGCTGACCCTTCGAAAGGACTCCCATGACCGCCTTCCTGCTGACCGCCGTCACCGTGCTGACCCTGGCGGTGGCGTTCCTCTTCCTGATGAACCTCGCGCTGGCCCGGGAGATCGGCCGGGTCCAGGTCCGGCTCGGTCCCCTCGGCGCCCGGATGATGGACTCCGGCCCCAAGGTCGCCGAGTCCGGCCCCTCGTTCCAGGGGCTCACCGACCACCGTGGGCGCGACGTCAGCGTGGGCGGCCACCGCACCAAGCCCCAGCTGCTGATGTTCACCGGGCCGAAGTGCTCGACCTGCAAGGGCCTGCTGCCCGGCATCAAGGCGATGGCCCGGGCGGAGAAGGACCTCGAGGTCGTGCTCGTCTCCGACGGCTCGCCCGAGGAGCATGCCGCCTTCCTTGCCGGCAGCGGCATCACCGACGAGCTCAGCTACGTCGACGCCCGCGACGTCGGGATCGCCTACCAGGTGGGCACCACGCCGTACGGCGTGATCCTCGACGAGCACGGGAAGATCCGCGGCAAGGGACTGTGCAACCACATGGCCCAGGTCGAGAGCCTGCTCAACGCCCTCGAGACCGGCACCCCCTCGCTCCAGCACCTGCACGAGCAGTCCCGGGCACGGGCCGCGTCGCGCCCGGTCGACATCGAGCTGACCCGCGTCGGCTGACGGCGCTCCCCCGCACTCCCACGAGATAGGACACCGATGAGCGAGAACAGATACCCGGTCGACGAAGAGACGGTGCAGGCGCAGGCGGACTGGATGGCCGGCGAGGGCGGCAGCATGATGAGCCGCACCAGTCGGCGGATGTCCGAGCGCACCTCGCGCCGCTCCGTGCTGGGCAAGATCGGCAAGTGGAGCCTCGGCCTCTCCGGCGTCGCCGTGATCGGCTCGTTGCCGGTCACCCGCGCCGGCGCCCTCTCGCCGGGTGGTGGGGACACCAGCGCGGACGAGCCCAGGGTGCTCACCTACGACAAGACCGACAACGCCGGCGAGTGCGAGTACTGGCGCTGGTGCAACATGGACGGCACGCCCTGCACGTCGTGCCAGGGCGGTGGTCTGACGACCTGCGCGCCGGGCTCCAAGCCGGGGGCCGAGTTCTGGGTCGGGTGCTGCACCAACCCCGAGGACGGGAAGACCTACCTCATCGCGTACTACGACTGCTGCGGCGCACCCGGCTGTTCCAACACCTTCTGCGCCGACCCCGAGGCGCAGGCGATCATGTACAACCCGGTGGCCGGCTCGTTCGACCAGGAGATCATCTGGTGCGTCTCGGACGAGTCGCAGGCCTACACCTGCACGATGGCGCCGATCATCGGCGAGGACTGCCAGGTCCGGCCGAGCGCCCGCCCGAAGGTGGGGGCCGGCTCATGAGGCTCTCCCGTGCGGCCGTCACCTGCCT
The DNA here is from genome assembly GCF_002865585.1 of Nocardioides houyundeii. Classification (NCBI taxonomy): domain Bacteria; kingdom Bacillati; phylum Actinomycetota; class Actinomycetes; order Propionibacteriales; family Nocardioidaceae; genus Nocardioides; species Nocardioides houyundeii. The sequence goes on from NZ_CP025581.1 coordinate 3,525,220, forward strand.
GCTGCTGCCCGCCGCGCTCGCCCTCTCCGCCTGCACCGGCGCTGCGGGCGAGGACGAGGAGCCGGAGCCGGAGGGCCCCGGCGCGGTGGAGTTCACGCCCCCGCCGTACACCGAGCCGGGACCGGACGTCGTCCTCGGCACCGCGCACCCCAGCGCGCTGCCCACCGAGATCCCGGAGAAGCTGCACGTGTCGAAGATCGACCCGATCAGCGCCGACGAGATCGTCATCCTCGACGGGGACGGGCGCTTGGAGGTGCCCCTGCACGTGGTCGACCCGGCGACCGGCGAGTCGACCGCGCGCATGGTGGTCGGTCCGGGGATCTGGGACGCGGTGATCCACCCGTTCGTCGGCGAGAGCCCGGACGACCCGGCCCTGCTGGCCGCCGAGGTGTGGCGGCCGCGCGGCTCCCGCGGCGCGGCCGACTTCACCGTCTCGACGTACGCCGGCGATCTGCTGGAGCCGGACGAGATCCTGATGCCGGACTACACCCGAGCCCACTCGCGCCCCGGTTCCAGCGCCGTCTCGACCGACGGGCGGTACTTCGTGTTCTGGGACGACGGCCTCTTCGGGCCCCGCGTGTACGACCTCGACCAGAACGTGGAGACCGGTGCGCTCCAGACGGTGGGCTGCGGCCCGTTCACCTGGCTCAACGGCCGCGACCTCTACTCCGTGTGCGAGGAGAGCCGCGAGCTGGTCCACCTGCAGATCCAGGACGACGGCTCGCTGGAGGAGGTCGCCCGGGCGGCGGTGCTCCCCGAGGACTTCGTGAGCAACCGCAAGGCCACCTACGCCGAGGACGCCGACAAGGCGCTGCTGGTGAGCGCCAACGGTGACGTGTTCGTGTTCGACTTCTCCGCCGGCCTCCCCAGCGAGCCCGTGGAGCCGGTCGGGAACGCCGGTCAGCGCAGTGGGCGCTTCGACCAGAACGCCATCGACAACACCGGCACCCGGATCGCGATCACCTACACCGACAGCAAGATCCACCCGCACTCGATGCGCGCCGGTGACGTCGACAAGATCATCGTGTCCGACGCCACCACCCTCGACCCGGTCGCCACCCTGACCCGCCGGTCGATGAAGCTGTCCGAGATCCACTCGATCGCCTTCTCGACCGACGGCTCGCGGCTGCTCGTCAACGGGGCCAGCACCGAGGACAAGGACGGCGAGACCAAGCCGATGATCCTGACCTTCGACGCGAAGACCGGCAAGCGGGTCGCGGCGAAGGAGATCAAGGGCTTCGCCGGATCGCCGGACCGGATGATCACCCCGCAGGAGATCGGATGACCCACGCCGCCTCCGGGGTCGGCTCGGCAGTGCTGGACCGCCGCCGGTTCCTCCGCCTCGGCTCCATCGGAGCCGGGGCGGTGGGCCTGGGCACCCTGGGGCTGTCGGCGTGCAGCCAGGGTTCCTCGGCCCCCGACGGTGGTGCGACCCCCGCCCGCGACTTCATCCTCCCCGGCGACGCGGAGGTGGCCGCGGCGGAGGCGGAGCGCTACTCGTCGGGTCGAAGTGCCGCGTTCACGCTGGCCGCGGCAGCCACCACGGTCGACCTCGGCGGACGCCGGGTCGCCACCTGGGCGTACGGCGGCAAGGCGGTCGCCCCCGTGCTGCGCGCCACCAAGGGCGACCTGATGAAGGTCGCGGTCACCAACCACCTGGACGCCGAGACCACGCTGCACTGGCACGGCATCCGGATCCGCAACGACATGGACGGCGCAGCGCCCATCACCCAGGAGCCGATCGCGGCGGGTGGCGGGACCTTCGACTACCAGTTCCTGGCGCCCGACCCCGGCACGTACTGGTACCACTCGCACAGCGGGCTCCAGGCCGACCGTGGGCTCTTCGGCGCGCTCGTGATCGAGGACCCCGACGACCGGACCGGGGCGGACGCTGACGCTGTGCTCGTGCTCGACGACTGGGTCGACGGTCTCGGCACCACCCCGGACGCCGTGCTGATGGCCCTCAACTCCGATCTCGCCGGCGGGCACGGCGCCCACTCCGGGCACGGCGACGACGCCCCCACACCGAGCCACACCGGTGCCGAGATGCGGCTGGCCAAGCAGCTGGTCGGCGGGGGTCACGGCCGCTCGCCGGCCCTGGGCGGGATGACCCAGCACATCGGCTACCCCCTCAACCTGATCAACGGCCGACCCCCGAACGACCCGGAGCCGGTGGTGGCGAGAGCCGGGCAGCGGCTACGGCTGCGGCTCGTCAACGCGGCCGCCGAGACGCCGTACCGCTTCGCGGTGGCGGGGCACGAGCTCACCGTCGTGGCCGTCGACGGCTACGACACCGAGCCCGCAACGGCCGACGCCGTGATCCTCGGGATGGCGCAGCGCGTCGACGTGCTGCTCACGGTGCGCTCGGGCAGCTGGCCCGTGGTCGCGAAGGTCGAGGGACGCGCCGGCTACGCCTCCACCGTGCTGCGCACCACGGACGCCGTCCCGATGCGCGACCCCGACGTCGCCGGACGGATCCCCGAGCTCCGGGGCCGGTTGCTGCTCGAGAGCGAGCTGCGGCCCGCCGAGGCGGTCCGTCTCGAGCCTCGGGAGCCGGACCGGGACTACCAGGTCGAGCTGATCCAGGCCGGCGACCGCTACGCGTGGGGCATGGGCGGTCGCGACGCCGGGGGCCTCTTCATGAAGCCGGGCGAACGGATCCGGATCACGATGAGGAACACCTCGCCGATGTGGCACCCGATGCACACGCACGGCCACACCTTCGCCGTGCCGGCGTACGACGGGTTGCGCCGCGACACCGTGAACGTGCTGCCCGGCACCGAGCTGGCCATCGAGTTCGACGCCGACAACCCCGGCGAGTGGATGTTCCACTGCCACAACGCCTACCACTTCGAAGCCGGCATGACCGCGAACCTGCGGTACGTGCGATGAGAGGAACCCCGATGAAGAAGCTGGCCAGCGCCCTGCTCGTCCCGATGCTGGTGGTCTCGCTGACCGCCTGCGGAGGCGACAGCGACGCCTCCGACGGGTCCGCCGAGTCCAGCGGACCCGCGGCGGTGGTCGACGTGACGGGCATGGCCTACACCCCCGCCGAGGTCACGATCGAGGTCGGCGAGACGGTCGAGTGGCACTTCGACGACGGCGGCATCCCGCACGACGTCGCCGGCGACGGTGCGCTCGCGGGCCGGCTGCAGAGCGACCTCCTCACCGAGGGCACCTACTCCTACACCTTCGAGGAGGCCGGCACGTTCACCTATCACTGCACTCCGCATCCACAGATGGTCGGAACCGTGGTCGTCGAGGGCTGAGGTCGTCCGATGGGTCCCAGGGGTGCCAGCGCCGGCGCTGTGCTGGTCAGCGCACTGGCGTTCGCCGGCTGCGGCGCCCCCGACTCCTCGACTGCCGACTCCCCGGCGGCTCCCGACGCCGTGGTCGTCGTGCGGGACCTGCACTTCACCCCGGCCGAGGTCACCGTGCCCGTCGGCGGGACCGTCGAGTGGAGGTTCGACGACGACGGGCTGCTCCACCAGGCCCGCTCCAAGGGGCTCTTCGACAGCGGAGCCCTCGACGAGCTGGCCTGGTCCTTCACCTTCGACGAGCCCGGCGTCTACGAGTACGACTGCGTGATCCACCCCTACATGCTCGGCACCGTCACGGTCGTCGACTCCTGATTCCCCGCACCAGTGCAGCAACCCACCGAGGATCCGACCGGATCCCATCACCCCCGGAGGAAGACATGACACAGATGCTCATTCGCGAGTCCCTCACCCACGAGCCGCTGGCCACCGACGTGCCCGCCATCCGGCCCACGCTCCAGCAGGCTGTGCCCACTCCGACCAGGGCCGGGCTGGTGGCGGGCGCCGCAGCCGTCGGGGCGGCCGTCGCCGCGGTCGCCGCACCGACCGGGGCCGCCGCCCTGACCACGGTCGTCGCGGGAGCCGGCGTGCTCACCGCCGTGGCGGCCAACTGGTCGACCTGCGGGATGTCCGTGGCGGGCGTCGTCGCCGCGCCCAAGCAGCCGGGACGCGCCGGCTCCTCCACGCCGGTACGCCGCCTCGGCTGGCACGCCCTCGGCTCGCTCCTCACCGGCGTACCCACCGGGGCGCTGCTGGGGGCACTCGGCGCGCTGGTCGCCGGGGCTCTCTCCCTGGGCTGGGCCCTCGCGCTGTGGGCGGTGGTCGCGCTGGCGTACGGACTGCACGAGCTCGGCCTGGTCCGGATGTCGACGCCGATGCGCCGCCGGCAGCTGCCGCGACAGCTGCGGCGCACGATGGCGCCGTGGAAGGTGTCGTTCCTGTTCGGCACGCTGATCGGACCGGGCTTCATGATCTTCATCCGGTCGAGCGCGTACTACCTGCTGGTGCTCGGCGTGCTCGCCGCCGGCTCTCCGGCCCTCGGTGCGGCCCTCTTCGCGCTCGTCTCCCTCAGTCGCTGCCTGCCGAGCCTGTTCGCCATCGCGCACACCCGCAACGGCGGCTCCATGCCGGGGTTCCTCTCGGCGATGTGCCTGGTCGATCGCCGGGTCCAGACCGTCACCGGTGCGGGTCTGGTCGCGTTGGCGACGTTCGCCGGGGTGAGCGTGCTCTGACCGTTGCGGCCGCCACTCCTTCGCCTCTCCCCCTAGGCTGGCGGCAACCAGTCGGGAGGACTGACGATGAGCCACCAAGCACTGCAGGACCGGGTACGGCGCCAGCGGGAGCAGCTGCCCGACATGTACGCCGCCTTCGGCCCCGAGCACCTGCCGGAACGGCTCGCCCTGACCCTGGACGACCCCAGCGACCTCGACGACGTCAAGGGCGTGGACCGGGGCGAGCTGCTCGCCGACACCGAGCTGATGGACCTGATGGTGACTGCCACCCGGCTGGGGGACGCGGTGGCGGACGCCTACGCCCTGCTCCTGCCGGAGCACGGGATGCGTGGCCTGATCGACATGCTGCAGACCGCGTGCCGCGACGGCATCGAGGCGGTGCCGGACGCCCCGCCGGAGCTGCGGGCCTTCCTGGCCGCGATGGAGGACCGGCCGGACTGGATCGATCTGGAGCAGGTCGAGGAGGGTGCCCGGTGGGAGCGCATCAACGCCGCACTGCTCACCCCGTTCGTGATCCGGGGCGCGTTCCTGGCCACCTTCCTCAACGCCTACGCCGCGCTGCCGATGGCGATCACCGGCGCCCTCACCGGCGAGACCTCGGCACGGCGGGTCAAGGAGACGGCCGCGTTCTTCGCCGCCACCGTGCTGCCAGGCGGCACCGCGCGCAACGGTCCCGGTTTCGAGGCCGCGGCCATGGTGCGGTTGATGCACTCGGCCGTGCGGGTGCACGCCACCCGCTCGGGACGGTGGAACCACGATACGCACGGTTCGCCGATCCCTCAGGTGGACCAGATGCCGGCGGGGCTGATCAGCAGCTTCCTGATGTCGGTGGCGACCGTGAAGGACGGGCGCGACGACTTCAACACGCGTGAGCGGGCGATGATCGAGCTGGCCCGTTACCGCTGCTTCCTGCTCGGCCTGCCCGTCGAGCTGCTGCCCGAGGACCCGCACGGAGTGATCCGCGTCTTCAAGGCGCGCGCCGCGACGCTGCGCAGCTCGTTCGACGACGACACCTGCGGGGCGCTGGTCCGCGCCACCCTGGCAGCCCGGCTCCATCCGGACGCCGGCGCGTGGGGCCGGGCCGCGGAGCGGTTCGAGCGCAGCTTCGCCACGATCACCTTCGTCAAGGCCTTCCTGCAAGGCGACTACGAGCGCGCCGAGCGGATGGGCGTGCACGTCAGCCGGGCAGACCAGCTGCGCGCCGCCCCGATGCTGCCGTTCCTGATCGGGCGGGTGCTGGTGGTCCGCAAGCTCGCCGGGGTCCCGGGACTGGGCCGGGTCACCGACCGCTACGTCGTGGCCACCCTGCGCCGCAGGCTCCGCGGCTACGGCCACCCGGAGTACGTCGCCCGGGTCGGCTGATCGGTCGGCTCCGGGCAGCGGCGGCATCGCTGCGCCGCTGCCCGCAGGTAGCCGTCAGTGCAGCTGTCGGCTCCGGGTGACCGCCTCGTAGTAGCGGCTGGACTCCGGCCGCCAGAGGAAGAACAGGATGACGACGGCCAGGACCACCGAGACCAGGTTGAAGACCAGGGTGGTCGTCGTGCTGCCCGGCTGGTTGAGGGTCAGGAGGGTGGAGAGCACGTTGAGCACCCCCAGCACGGTCGCGGTGATCCGCGCCCAGGACCGGCCCTGGCCGTTCTTCCAGGCGAGCCACGCCCACAGCGCCACCCCGACCAGGCCGAACAGGCCGATCATGGTGAGCGAGACCGCGTAGGCGGCGTCGATCGTGCTCTGGGTCGCGTTGGGGTCGGACTCGCGCACCGACTCCTCGACGGTGTCCTTGAGCCCGCCCAGGGTGAAGAGCGAGATGATCAGGGACAGCAGGCCCAGGCCGGCGCCGACGTACATCAGCTTCACGGCGTTGGAGATGCTGGCGGGGCGCTCGGGCAGCTGCGCCGGTCCCTTGCCCTCACCCTGCGGGTACTGCGGGTACTGCGGATACTGCGGGTACTGCTCGGACATCCATCCCCCTACGGTCTCAAGCGGACGAGCTCTGATGGGTCCGACTCTTCCATGCGCGTGGCCGGCCTAAACGTGGCGGGCGCTGCGCAGGAGCCGGAAGCCGAAGACCACAGGCACCCAGGCCAGGGTCATCAGCATGCAAGGGTGTCCCAGGCACTCCCCATGGTCCCTCCCCGTCGCCGATCTGCGAGTGGTCAGCGTCCCGAGGACGGTCCTCGGTGTCAAGGGTCCTCAGCGTCAGCCCAGGGCGACCGGAGCGGCGGGCAGCGCCCGCTTGTGCGCCGTCCTGGAGTACGCCGTCTCGATCACCCGACGCGCCTCGTCGGAGACCTGCTCGCCGACCAGGTAGCCGTCGATCTCGGCGTAGGTGATGCCGTAGGCGGTCTCGTCGGGCAGCTGCGGGCGGGCCTCCTCCAGGTCGGCGGTCGGGACCTTCGCCACCAGCGCGTCCGGGGCGCGGAGGTGCCGGCCCAGCTGGCGCACCTGCCCCTTGGTCAGGCCGGCGAGCGGAGTGATGTCGGCGGCCCCGTCACCGTGCTTGGTGAAGAAGCCCATCACCGCCTCGGCGGCGTGGTCGGTGCCGACCACCAGCGCTCCCAGCCGCCCGGCGACGGCGTACTGGGCGGTCATCCTGATCCTGGCCTTGATGTTGCCCTTCACGAAGTCGGCCCTGGCCGCGTCCTGGTAGCCGCCGGCCGGCGAGGTGGCGGCGTGCAGCGGGTCCACCGAGGGCTTGATGTCCACGGTGACCACCTCGTCGGCGGCGATGAACCGCAGCGCCTGCTGCGCGTCGGCCTCGTCGGCCTGGACGCCGTACGGCAGGCGCACCGCGGTGAACCGCTTGCCCGCCCGCTCGCAGGCGAGCTGGGTCAGCCGCCCGGTCACCGTGGAGTCGACGCCCCCGGAGATGCCGAGCACGTAGCCGCTCGCGCCGGACCCGGTCAGGTAGTCGGCGAGGAACGAGACCCGACGCTCCGCCTCGGCTGCCGCCTCGATCTCCGCCACCACACCGAGCGCCGAGGCGATCCGCTGCTGGACGGGGGTGGGGTCGGTCATCTGGCGCCTTTCGTCCGAGGCCGCCGGTGTGCGGCCCGGGACCATCCTGCCAAGGTGCTCACCGCCGCCGTCCTGCCGGACCTCAGCCAGTCGGGGCCGAGGCGGTGGGCAGTGTGAACGCGAGCGAGACGTCGGTGCCGTGACCCAGCGCCGAGGTCAGGGAGAGCTCGCCGTCCATCAGGTCCACCAGCTCTCGGCAGATCGCCAGCCCCAGCCCCGCGCCCTCGTGGCGCCGGGTCGCCGAGGGGTCGGCCTGGGAGAACGGGTCGAAGATGCTCTGGCACAGCTCGGACGGCACGCCCACCCCGGAGTCGCGCACCCCGATGTGCAGCGTCGTGGCCCCTGGGGCTGCGGCAGCCGAGCGGGCGCTGAGCTCGACGAACCCGTGCTCGGTGAACTTGACCGCGTTGTCCAGCAGGTTGGTCAGGATCTGCTGCAGCCTGAGGGTGTCGCCCACCAGCCCTCGGCACAGCCCCGGGTCCACGACGAGGTCGAAGCGCAGTCCCTTGCGGGTCGCCTGCTCTCGCGCCCAGGAGCAGACGTCGTACAGCAGCAGGTGCGGGTCGAAGGGTGCCGGCTGCAGCGTCAGCACCCCGGCCTCGATCCGGGAGATGTCCAGGATGTCCTCGATCAGCCGGGCCAGACGCTTGCCGCCGCGCAGCATGCCCTGGACGAACCGCGCCTGCAGCTCGGTGAGCCCGGTGTCCTCCAAGAGCTCCGCCGTCGCCACGATGGTGGTCAGCGGGGTGCGGAGCTCGTGGCTCATGTTGGCCACGAACAGGGACTTGGCGACGTTCGCGGCATCCGCGGCCTCACGCGCCTCGAGCAGCTCGCGACTGGTCCGGGTCCGCAGCGAGATGTCCTCCGCCAACCCGTGCACGCCCACCACGTCGCCCTCGATGACCACCGGCAGTCCGACCAGGGCGATCTCGACCAGTGCCCCGTCCTTGTGCCGGATGCAGGTCTCCAGCCGCCGCGGCTCGCCCGCCAACACGGCCGCGAACTCGGCCGCGACCCGCTCGACCTCGCCGGGGGCGATGACGTCGCGATAGCTCATCCCGCGCATCTCGGCGGGGGTGTAGCCGGTCATCTCCTGGGTGGCGAGGTTGACGTCGGTGTAGGAGCCCTGGAGGTCGAGGGAGAAGACCGCGTGCGGGTTGTGGGTGAACAGCGAGCGGTAGCGCTCCGCGCCCTCCATCAGGGACCGGACCACCACCGGGGTGAGCGGCTCGGGTTCGTCCACGCGCACCTCCCATCTGCCGAGTCTGCGGGGCCACGGAACGGACTTTCTCACCCTACGCGTTTCAGCCTGCGCCACGGCGCCCGGCTTGGTCCAGCGAGCGCGCACTAGAGTCGTGAATCCTGCTGGAACCGAGGAGAGGGACCCCATGACTGAGGAACTGCACGCGAGCAGCGAGCCGAAGACCGCCGAGCTGTTGCGGCTGCACAGCGATCCCACGCTGCTGACGGTGGTGAACGTCTGGGACTCGATCTCCGCGCAGGTCGTCGCCGACGTGCCCGGCACCTCGGCGCTGGCCACCGCGAGCCACTCGATCGCCGCCTCCCGCGGCTACGAGGACGGCGAGAAGATCCCGCTGGCGGAGATGCTCGAGGAGGTCGGGCGGATCGCCTCGGCGACCACCCTGCCGGTCTCCGCCGACCTCGAGGGCGGGTACGGCGACGCCGCGGAGACCATCCGCCGGGCGATCGGTGTCGGGGTGGTGGGGGCCAACCTGGAGGACCAGATGAAGCCCCTGGACGAAGCCGTGCGCCAGGTCGAGGCGGCCATGGACGCCGCCGAGCGCGAGGGGCTGCGTGACTTCGTGCTGAACGCCCGTACCGACGCCTTCGTCAAGGCCGGGGACCGCGACCCCGGCGAGGTGATGGCCGAGGCGATCCAGCGCGGCCAGGCCTACCTGGCGGCGGGCGCGCCCGTGGTCTTCGTGCCGGGCCTGTTCGACGAGAAGCAGGTGACCGAGATGGTGGAGGCCTTCGGCCCGCAGCGGCTCACGCTGATCGGGCTCCCCGGCTCGCTGCCGTTGGAGCGGCTGGAGCAGCTGGGCGTGGCCCGGGTCTCCTACGGCCCGCTGTCGCAGCGGGTGGCGCTGACCGCCCTGGCGGAGCTGACCGAGGAGGTGCTCCGCGGAGGCGGCGTACCGGACAACGTGCGTCCGCTGAACTAGCGGGACAGGTCGCCGGTACGCCGCCCAGGTCGGTCAGACCCGCGTGCCGGCGACCGCGTCGTCGACGCCGAGATCCGCCGGACCGGAGGCGCCGCGCGCGCTCCGCGGGATCAGCAGCACCACGATCGCGCCGAGCGCGGCCGCCGCCGCAGCGATGATGAAGCAGATGCGGAACGCATCGTGGCTGGGGATCGTCACGCCAGGTGCCAGGTCCACCGTCTGCGCGGTGAGCACGGCGGCCATCACCGCGCCGGCGACCGTCGTACCCATGGAGCGCATCAGGCCGTTGAGGCCCACGCTGGAGCCTGCCTCGTGCATCGGCACGTTCTCCAGGATCAGCGTCGGCATGGCCGCATAGCCGATGCCCACGCCCGCGCAGATCACGCAGGTGGCCAGCAGCAGCTGCCAGGGAGCAGCGGTCAGGAAGACCGCGACCAGGTAGCCCCCGGCGATCACGAACGCGCCCACCGAGAGCGTGATGCGGGCGCCGAAGCGGGTGAGCATCTTGCTGGAGACAGGTGCGAACAGCATCATCATGATGCCGCCCGGTGCCATCCAGAGTCCGGCCTGCAGGATCGACTGGCCCAGGCCGAAGCCGGTGGCTTCGGGCAGCTGCAGCAGCTGGGGCACGGCGATGGACTGGGCCATCATGCCGAAGCCGATCAGCACCGCGGCGATGTTGGTCAGCAGCACCGGGCGCTTGGCCGTGGTGCGCAGGTCGACCAGCGGGTCGTGGTGCCGCAGCTCGTAGACGCCCCACAGGACCAGGACCACGAGGCCGAAGACGATGGAGCCGATGGTCTTGCCGTCCGTCCAGCCCCAGCCGGTGCCCTTGGAGATGCCGACCAGGACCGAGACCAGGCCGATGGCCAGGCCGATCGCGCCGACGTAGTCCATCCGGGCGGGGTGCTCGTCCTTGACGTGCGGCAGCAGCAGCACCGAGAGCACGGCCATCAGCAGCGCCAGGCCGGCAGCCATCCAGAAGAGACCGTGCCAGTCGAAGTTCTGCGCGACCCAGGCGGACAGCGGGAGACCGAGCGCGCCCCCGACACCCATCGTCGCGCTGACGGCGGCGGTGGCGGTGTTGACCATCTCCTTGGGCGCCACCTCGCGGACCAGGCTGATGGCGACCGGGATGAAGCCCATCGCCAGGCCCTGGAAGACCCGACCGGTGAGCACCACCGGCAGTGAGCTGGAGATGGCGCAGAGCAGGGAGCCGACCACCAGGATCGAGGCGGAGACGACCAGCACGGGCTTCTTGCCGACGATGTCGGCGACGCGGCCGGTCACGGGCATCGCCACGGCCCCGGCGAGCAGGGTCGCGGTGAGCACCCACGAGGCATTGCTGGCCGAGGTGTTGAGCAGCTGTGGCAGCTCGCCCTGGATGGGGATCACCAGGGTCTGGGTCAGGGCGGCACTGAGGCTGCCCAGGCACAGCACCAGGACGACCAGCTTGGCGCCGGTCGCGGAGAGGGCGGAGTCCGTGGCGGACCCCGGTCGAGGCGTGTTCATGAGGTCCTTCCGACCAAAATGTGTAACTTACATAAGCCTCGGTATGCTACCGACACCCGGAGCAGAGCGCGAAAGGGCACCATGGAGAGCCGTCGCACCCCTCGTCCCCGCACCCCCGCGGCGAGGCTGACCAAGCTGATCGTCCTGCTGGACCGGCACCGCCGCATCGTGGAGCACTGCTCCAGCCTGCGTGCCGCCGACCAGCGGCTGCTGTGGCTCTTCACCGACGGCAGGGCGCGCACCCTGCGGGAGATCGCGGAGGCGCTGGCCCTGGAGCAGTCCACGGTCAACCGGCAGGTGAACGCCGCCATCAGCGCCGGCCTGCTCCAGCGCTACCGCGCGCCGGGTCGCTCCGCCCAGCTGGTCGAGCTCACCACCGAGGGTCTGGAACGGTTCGAGAACGACGTCTCCCTGATGCTGGACACCGTGGGCACCGCCCTGGCCACGCTCGGCGACCACGACTCCGAACAGCTGCTGGTCCTGATGGAACGCTTCGTGGAGTCCTACGGCGACACCGTCACCGAGTAGTGGCCACCTCCCCGGCCACGCCGGGACCGGGTGCGAGCATGTCGCCATGACGACGTACCGCAGCTCGACCGCGACCGCCCGCGCCCGACGACGTACGTCGGCGCTCGCCCTGCTCCTGGTCGGCGGCCTCGCCCTGACCGGGTGCGGCGACGACGAGCCGGAGGAGGCGAGCGACCCCACGCCCTCGGCCAGCACCAGCGCCCCGGCGACGCCGACGCCCACGCCGAGCCCCAGCGTCAGCGAGGAGGCGGGCCCCGAGCACAGCTTCTCCGACATCACGCCGGTCTACTACGCGGTCGAGAGCCGCACCGGGCTGCTGCTGGCCAGGGAGCCGCGCGAGACCGGCGAGGCGGGCGTCGGCGCCGTGGCGGCGATGATCAGCGGACCGGAGGACCCCGACTACTCCTCGACCTGGAACCCCGCCACCAAGGTACTGGGCATCACCGAGGCCGACGGCGTGATCAACGTCGACCTCTCCGCCGAGGCCCGGGACGCCGACGTGGGCGCCCCGGGTGCGGAGCTGATGGTCCAACAGCTGGTGTGGACCGTCACCCAGCTCTACGGCGACGAGCTCGGCGTGCAGCTGCTGATCGACGGCGAGCCCGCCGGCGAGCTGTGGAACGCCGTCACCTGGGACGCCCCGGTCACCCGCACCCCGGCCGACGAGATCCGCGCCTTCGTCGGTATCGACACGCCCGCCGAGGGCACCACCACCAGCAGCCCGCTCACCGTCTCGGGCGAGGCCAACGCCTTCGAGGCCACGGTGCCGTGGCGAGTGCTGGACGCGCAGGGCAAGGAGGTGAAGTCCGGCTTCACCACCGCCGAGGAGGGCATGACGCTCTCGCCCTACAGCTTCAACCTCAGGCTCCCCGCCGGCGACTACACGATCGAGGTCGCCGAGGACGACCCGTCCGGCGGCGAGGGCGGCGAGCCGCTCACCGACACCAGGAGCATCACCGTCAAGTAGCCGCTCACCCCAGCGGCGCCACGCTGGCCGGGTCTCCGGTCCGGACCAGCGCGGGCGCCACGACCTCGGCGTACAGGCCGAGGTCCACCCCGCCGGTCTCAGCCCGCAGGGCCGCGAGCGCCTTCAGCACCGGCAGGTCCCGGACGCCGGAGGCGGGGTCGAGATCGATGACCGCGCAGCGGCCCACCAGGCCGGTGACCTCGACCTCGGCCGCGCCCAGCCGCAGCCGGCGGCCAACCCACTCGTCCTCGGCGAACGGCCGGGCACCGGCGTCGTCGAGCTGGAAGGTGGCGCGCAGGCGGGCGCCGTCGACCGGGGCGCCCACCTCCCGGGCGAGCCGCGCCAACGACCCGTCCGTCACGATCGTCACCGACGCCCCGAAGACCACCTGTCCCGGGGCTGCGCGCCCGAGCACCACCTCGCGCCCCAGGTGCGCCGAGTACGCCGCGGCCCACGGCCCGTGCACCAGCTCGACCGTGGCGGTCCGTCCCCAGTAGTCGACCTCGCGGACGTCCCCGGTCGCCACGGGCTCGCCGACCACGGTGCGCCCGGGCAGCTCGGCACGGAGCACGGTCCCGTCCCACAGCGCCCGGGTCGCGAGCAGCGTCGGGTGCTCGACCGTGCGCAGGCACCGGTCCACCGCCGGGTCGAGGAGGCAGAAGGCCCGGTCGCCCACGGGTCCCTCGGCACTCAGCGTCACCGACTCGTGGTCGACGTGCCGTCCGCCCTTGAGGGGGTGAACCCGATCCTGGTGACCCGCATGGGACAACCCTGTCACGCCCAGTTCCGAGGCCCCTGGCGCAATCCGGCCTGATCGCTAGAGTGTCGAACAGCATCCTCTCGGGAGGAACCCATGGACGTCCGTCTCTTCCTGGCACTCGCGGTGACTCCCCTGGCCCTGCTGGCCGCGTGCGGCGACGACGACGCCTCCGCCGGCGGCGACCAGCCGGCGCTGGTGATCAGCGCCATCCCGGACCAGGAGCCGTCCGAGCTGGCGGCGCGGGAGGAGGGACTGGCCGACTACCTCGCGAACGAGCTCGACGTCGAGGTGCAGTACGCGCCCGTCACCGACTACGCCGCCTCGGTCAGCCTGTTCCGGGCCGGAGACCTCGACCTGGTCTTCTACGGCGGCCTCACCGGCGTGCAGGCTCGGCTCCAGACCCCGGGCGCGGTGCTGCTCGGTCAGCGGGACATCGACGCGGAGTTCCGCAGCGTCTTCATCGCCGGGAGGGACGCCGGCATCGAGCCCCTCGACGACGTACAAGGGCTGTCGGCGCTGAAGGGCTCCCGCTTCACCTTCGGCAGCGAGTCGTCCACGTCCGGGCGGCTGATGCCGGAGTACATGCTGGCCGAGGCCGGGCTGGACAGTGCCGAGGACTTCGCCGGCGAGCCCGGGTTCTCCGGGTCCCACGACAAGACGATCGACCTCGTCGAGGCCGGCTCCTACGACGCCGGCGTGCTCAACTCCCAGGTGTGGGAGGCCCGGACCGCGGCCGGCACGGTGGACCTGGACGAGGTGCAGGTGGTCTTCACCACCCCGACGTACCACGACTACCACTGGATCGCCGGTCCCGACCTGGACGATCAGTTCGGTGCGGGCTTCACCGACGAGCTCGGTGCGGCACTCCTCGCCCTGGACGGCTCGTCCGCGGAGGAGAAGGAGGTGCTCCTGCGGTACGGCGCGACGTCGGTGATCCCCACCGAGGCGAGCAACTACGACCAGATCGAGGAGATCGCCCGCGAGCTGGGACTCGTCTCCTGATGCCCGAGGTCGTCGTCTCCCTGCGCGGGGCCACGGTGACCTACGACGGTCGACCGGCTCTTGATCGCGTCGACCTGGAGGTGCGCAGCGGGGAGCGGATGGCCCTCGTGGGCCCCAGCGGGGCGGGCAAGTCGACGCTGCTCGGACTGTGCGCCGGGCGGGTGCTGCCCACCAGCGGGGAGGTGGAGGTGCTGGGCCAGCCGCTGAACCGGGTCAGCGGCGCGACGCTGGCGCAGGTACGGCGTCGGATCGGCACCATCCACCAGGGCTTGAACCTGGTCGGTCGCCTGGCGGTGGTCCACAACGTCAACGGTGGAAACCTGGGCCGGTGGAGCACCTGGCGCGCGCTGACCTCCCTGGTCCGGCCCCGGGAGGTCGAGCAGGCGCGCGCCGCCCTGGAGCGCGCCGGGATCGGCGACCTGCTGATGGCTCGGACCGAGGACCTGTCCGGCGGGCAGCAGCAGCGCGTCGCCCTGGCCCGGGTGCTGGTGCAGGACCCGGACCTGGTGCTGGCCGACGAACCCGTCTCCAGCCTCGACCCCGCCCGGGCCGACGACGTGATGCGGCTGCTCTGCGAGACCGTGGCCACCCCGGACCGGACGCTGCTGGTCAGCCTGCACGACTTCGAGCTGGCCGTGCGCCGCGCCGACCGGGTGGTGGGGCTGCGCGAGGGCAGGGTGCTCTTCGACCTGCCGGCGGCGGCCGTGGACCGCGGCCTGCGCGACCGGCTCTACGACCTCGCGGCCGATGCCTGACCGCACCCTGGTCGACCTGGGTGCCGTCTCGGCGCTCGAAGCGACCGCGGGTCCGGGACGGCCGGCCCGCCCCGGGCGCTCCGCCGCCGCACGGCGACGCCGGGTCCGCCTGGCGTGGCTCTGTCTCTGGGTGCTGTCGGTGCTCTGGTCGGTGCGCTCCTTCGTCTCGGACCGGGACGGGGTGCTCAACTCCGGTGGGCTCGCCGCGCTGATCGAGTTCTGGGCACATGCCCTCACCCCGGAGACCTCTCCGGACTTCCTGCGCGCCACCTGGGACGCGACGCTGACCACGCTCGCCTTCGCCGTGCTCGGCACCCTGCTGTCGGTGGCCGTGGGCCTGGCGCTGGCACCGGCGCTGAGCCAGACCTGGTGGCGGCCGGCCGGTGCCTCGACCCCGGAGCGGGTGCTGCGCCGCGCCGGGCTGCTGCTGACCCGCGTGACCCTGGCCCTGCCCCGCGGGGTGCACGAGGCGGTGTGGGGTCTGCTGCTGCTCATCGTGCTGGGCCGCGACCCGCTGGTGGGGGTCCTGGCCATCGCCATCCCGTTCGGGGCGATCACCGCGAAGGTGTACGCCGAGATGCTCGACGAGGCCGACCACGCGCCGTACGACCTGCTGCGCGCCGCCGGCGCCGGGCGCGTCACGGCCATGGCCTACGGCCTGGCGCCCGGCCTGGTCCCCGGCCTGACGTCGTACGCCTTCTACCGGTTCGAGTGCTCCATCCGCTCGGCGGTGATCCTGGGGATGATCGGCGCCGGGGGGCTCGGACTGCAGCTGAGCCTCAGCTTCGCCGGCCTCCAGTACGGCGAGATGTGGACCTCGATCCTCGCCCTGGTCGTCCTGGGTGGGCTGGTGGACCGGTGGGGAGCGCTGCTGCGCCGCTCCTGGGGCGGTCGCGCCTGGCGGCTCTCCGGGGTGGGCTTCGGGCTGCTCGCGGTCGCCTCCTGGTGGAGCCTGGCGCCCGATCCCGGGTCGCTGGCCACCGAGCGGACCCGAGTCCTCTTCGCCCGGCTGGCCGAGGAGATGCTCCCCCCGCAGCTGCCAGCCGGTGGCTGGTCGGAGCTGGCTTCCCGGTCCGTGGAGACCGTGCAGATGTCCGTGGTGGCCATCTCCCTGGCGGTGGCGCTGGGGGTGGCCGTCTCGCTCGTCGCGGCGCGGACCAGCAGGTCGCCGGCCGGCCGGGTCCTGGGCTGGGTGGCCCGGCAGCTGCTGCTCCTGACCCGCGCCATCCCCCCGCCGGTGTGGGCGCTGCTGGTGCTCTTCGTGGTGTTCCCCGGTCCGCTGCCCGGGGCGCTGGCGCTCGGCATCTACACGTTCGGGATCCTGGGCCGGCTCTTCGCGGAGGTGGTCGAGGACCTCGACGGCCGTCCCCGCGAGGCGCTCAGCGCCCTCGGCGCCTCCGCGCCGGTCTCGTTCGCCTACGCCACGGTGCCCGCGGCGGCCGGCCAGATGATCGCCTACAGCCTCTACCGCTGGGAGGTGACGGTGCGCGAGACGGTCGTCGTCGGGATCGTCGGGGCCGGCGGGCTGGGGCGGCTGCTGGAGCAGCAGCGGGCGGGGTTCGACTACCCGGGCATGGCGAGCACCATCCTCGCCCTGATCGCGGTGTGCGTCGCGGTGGACCTGCTGAGCATGACGGTGCGTACGACGCTGCGCTGAGCGGTGCGTCGGGGCAGGGCGGGACGTCAGGCGGTGACCACGATCCGGGCCTCGACGGCCTGGACCACCTCCGGCGTCAGCACGGTGATCTGGTGGTCGGCCGCCGCGTGCGCGGCGACGTCGGCGAGCAGCACCTCGCGGGAGGTGTTCTCGAAGCGGGCGGCGCAGCCGGGCATCACGTCACCGCAGGCGAGCTTGAAGGTCATCTGGTCTCTCCATCGTCGTCGAACATCATCGGATCACGTCTGGGGTCTGCGGCCGCCCGGTCGGCGGCGCTGGGGACCCGCACCCAGAAGGCGGCTCCGGCCTCGTCCTGGTCGACCCCGAGCGTGCCGCCCTGCGCGACCACCAGGGCGCGGGCCAGGTAGAGCCCGATGGTCACGCCGGTGGCGTCGTCGTTGACGTCGAACGGGTCGAACAGGGCCTGCAGCACCGGCGGCGCGATCGGGTCGGCGTCCCGGACGACCCGCACCTCGACCCAGCCCGGCACCGCCAGCGCCTCCAGCCGCACCGACCGGGGTGCGGGCGGCAGGCGGGCTGAGGTCAGGAGGTCGCGCAGCACCAGGGAGAGCAGAGCCGGGTCGGCGTGCACCTCGGTGTCCGGGCCGAGGCCCAGCACGTCGTGGGCATCCAGGCCCGGGAGACCGATCAGGCAGTCGGCGAGCGCGACCCGGCGGGGCGACGTACGCAGCCGTCCCAGGGAGGCGGCACCCAGCAGCTCCATGTCGAGGACGCGCTGAGCCAGGCGCTTCAGGGCGTCGGCCAACCGGGCCACCGTGCGCTCGGTGCCTGCCGGCAGGTCCTCGTCGGCCAGCAGCGCCACCCATCCCTGGGCCACGGTCAACGGCGTGCGCAGCTCGTGGGCGAAGGCGGTGAGGAACCGGTCGCGCTGGGCCGCGACGTCGGGAGCGGGACGGTTGGTGACCGCGGCGGTGCCGGCGTCCACGAAGGCGTGCAGCCAGCGGTGCAGCACCGCGACGTCCACACCCGCTCGCTGGGCGACGTCGCCGGCGGGCGAGCCGGCGAGCACCTCGAGCACGGCAGCCACCCGCGGATCGGTCGTCTCGGCGTCGATCGACTCCGGGACGAGCGTCAGTCCGGACCCCTTCACGCCCCTCCCATCGGCCAGGCGTCACCGGACCTGAGGATCGCCTGCGATCGGTGATGGACACCACAGATTTCGTGACGCAAGATCAGCACCTGTCACACGAACCCTGGGAGAACACATGAGGATCCACCCCCGCGTCAGCAGCGCGCTGGCCGTACTGCTGCTGGCACCGCTCGGCGCCGCCGCCGTCGCCCCGGCCCACTCGGCCGAGCCGACGCAGCGAGCCGCCAAGCCCGCCCAGCCCGCCAAGGCCAAGGGCGACAAGCCGGTCACGGTGATGACCCGCAACATCTACCTCGGGGGCGACATCTTCCGCCCGGTGCAGGCCGCCAACGAGGCGCTCGCCGCCGGCAAGGACCTCCCCGGGGTGCTCAACGCCGTCGCGGTCTCCGCGGACTCGACCTGGGCGACCGTGGAGGCGACGAACTTCCCGCTGCGCGCCAAGCTGCTGGCCAAGGAGATCAAGCGCGCCAAGCCCGACCTGGTCGGCCTCCAGGAGGTCGCCCTGTGGCGCACCGGCCCGGTGGAGACCGGCTTCGGCACCACGCTGGCGGTGCCCAACTCCACCACCGTCAGCTACGACTTCCTGGCCCTGCTCAAGGCCGAGCTCAAGGCCTCGGGCGCGAAGTACCGCGTCGCGGTGGTCGGGGAGCGCGCCGACGTGGAGGCACCCGCCTGGGACGCCGCGCAGCAGAACAAGCGCGACATCCGGCTGACCATGCGCGACGTGATCCTGCGCCGCGTGGGTTCGGGCAAGGTGCTCAAGTCCGACGACGGGATCTACACCTCCAACCTGGAGGTCAAGCTCGGTGGCGTGCTGCCGATGAACTTCGACCGCGGCTGGCAGTACGTCGACTTCAAGTCCGGCAAGCGCCAGTTCCGGTTCATCAACACCCACCTGGAGTCGGCCGGCTCGGACCTGGCCCTCGCCCAGGCGACCGAGCTCAACACCACGCTGGTGAAGCCGAAGAAGACCACCATCATGGTCTGCGACTGCAACTCCGACCCGCGCAACGACAAGGTCTCGACCGGTGACACCGTCGCGAACAGCGCGCCGTACGACTACCTCACCAAGGACGCCGGCCTGACCGACCAGTGGCTGGAGTGGGCACCGGCGCGCAAGGGCTGGACGTTCGGCCTCTCCGAGCTGGTCAACGACGCCACCGCGGCCGGCTTCGACCACCGCATCGACCTGGTGCTCTCCCGCACCCCCGACGGCAAGCCGCTGACGGTGAAGAAGGGCGACGTCACCGGCGACGAGCTCAAGGACCGGGACGCGGCCACCGGCCTGTGGCCCTCGGACCACGCCGGTGTGGTGCTCAAGCTGAAGGGGCTGCCGAAGAAGAAGGGCTGACCTTCCTCCCGCTGCTCCCTCGCGCCCCTCGTCAGGATTGCCCGACGGGGGCGCGGGTACGTCCCGTGCATGCGATTCGGATACTTCCTGTCCACCGAGGAGTTCACTCCCGCCGAGCTGGTCGAGCAGGCCAGGCTGGCCGAGGAGGCCGGCTTCGACGCCCTGTGGATCTCCGACCACTTCCACCCCTGGAACGACGAGCAGGGTGAGGCGCCGTTCGTCTGGTCGTTGATCGGCGCCATCTCGCAGGTGTGCTCGCTGCCGGTCACCACGGCCGTCACCTGTCCGACGTACCGGATCAGTCCGGTGGTGATGGCCCAGGCGGCGGCGACCAGCGCGGTGCTGCTCGAGGGCCGCTTCATCTTCGGCGTCGGCTCCGGGGAGGCGCTCAACGAGCACATCCACGGGGAGGCCTGGCCCAGCGCCGACGTGCGGCTGGAGCGGCTCGAGGAGGCCGTGGAGCTGATTCGCGAGCTGTGGAAGGGCGAGTTCACCAACCACCAGGGCAAGTACTACACGAGCGACACCGCCCGGATCTACACCCTTCCCGACTCCCCGCCGCCGATCTACGTCTCCGGGTTCGGCCCCAAGGCGGTCGACCTGGCAGCCCGCATCGGGGACGGCTACATCACCACCTCCCCGAGGCAGGGCCGCTGAAGGAGTTCAAGGAGAAGTCGGGCGGCAAGCCCGCGCAGGTGGGGGTGAAGGTGTGCTGGGCCGACTCGGAGGAGGAGGGCGTCGAGGAGGCGCACCGGCTGTGGGCCAACTCCGGGCTCCCGGGTGAGCTGGCGCAGGTGCTGCCCTCGCCGCGGCACTTCGAGCAGGCCTCCGAGCTGGTCACCAAGGAGTCCACCGCCGAGAGCCTGGCCTGCGGCCCCGACGTCGACGCCCACGTCGACTACCTGCGCCCGGCCGTGGAGGCCGGCTTCGACGAGCTGTACGTCGGCAACATCGGACGGCACTACCGGGACATGCTCGCCGCGTACGGCGCCGAGGTGCTGCCCCGGCTGCGCGAGCTCGCCGCACAGCGCTGAGCCGCCGATGGTTAGCAACGTCGTACTGCTGGGTACCGGGCCCGCATGAGCTCGCCACTGGAGGATCCCGACCGGGTCGACCCGACGAAGTCTTCGGGTCGCCCCTTGATCATCACCGCGATGCTCGGCGTCGGGGTGCTGGTGCTGCTGGTGATGCTGGCGATCGGCATCTTCGTGCTCTAGTCCGCCCCACGACCACCGCCCACCCCCGTCGATCCCAGCCGCGTCCAGGAAGGAGTCCCCATGCCCAGCGCCAAGAAGTCCGCCTCCGGACCCGGTCCCAGCGTCAAGGACCCCGACCTGTACGAGGAGCTCCGCGATGACGGGGCCAGCAAGGAGAAAGCGGCCAGGATCGCCAACGCGGCGGCCAACAGCTCCCGCTCGGCGGTGGGCCGCAAGGGTGGCGAGGCAGGCGACTACGAGGACTGGACCGTGGCCGACCTGCGTCGTCGGGCGGCCGAGGTCGGCATCGAGGGCCGGTCCTCGATGAGGAAGTCCGAGCTCATCAAGGCGTTGCGCAACCACTGAGGTTGCGCACGAGGCCGTCGAACGGCGGCCTCAATGAAGAAGGAGTGCTGATGGAATTTCTACTGTGGATTATCGCTGTCATCCTGGTGATCAGCGGGATCGTCACCCTGATCCGTGGGTCCGTGATGTACGGGATCCTGCTGATCGTCGCGGGTCTGCTCGTCGGCCCCGGTGGCGTCAGCCTCTTCACGTAAGACCCGCAACATCCCTTGCTCGCCACGGCTCGCCGACCCTTTGTCGGCGGGCCGTGGCATGCTCGGCGCCGTGCCGCTCCACGTCCACCGCGCCACGCGCACCGATCTGCTCGCCGACGACCTGGCGAGCATGCTGGCCACCCCGCTGCCGGACCCGTTCCTGCAGGAGGTCGTGGTGGTGCCGGCCCGAGGCGTGGAGCGGTGGCTGACCCAGCGACTCTCCCACCGCCTGGGCACCGGGGGCCGCGGCGGCGACGGCGTGTGCGCCGGAGTGCGGTTCCTTGCTCCGAGCTCCCTGGCCTCGATGCTGCTGGGCCGGGAGCAGGACGACCCGTGGTCCCCCGACCAGCTGGCCTGGCCACTGCTCGAGGTCATCGATGCCTCGCTCGGCGACCCGGGCTTCGAGGCCCTCTCGGCCCACCTCGGCCACGGTGACACCGACGACCAGCGCCGGGCCCGCCGGTTCTCGGTGGCGCGCCGGCTCGCCGGCCTCTTCGCCTCGTACGCCGTGCAGCGGCCTGCGCTGATCACCGACTGGCGCGCCGGGCACGACACCGACGGCAGCGGAGACCCGCTGGACCGCGACCTGCTCTGGCAGGCCGAGCTGTGGCGACGACTGCTGGCCCGGGTGGACGCGCCGCCGCCGGACGTGCGGCACGCCACCACGCTCGAGCGGCTGCGGGCCGGGGGGACGGACCTGGACCTCCCGCCCCGGCTCTCGCTGTTCGGACACACCCGGCTCCCCGCCACCGAGGTGGAGCTGCTCGCCGCCCTGAGCGAGGTGCGCGAGGTGCACCTGTGGCTGCCCCAGGTCTCCCCCGCACTGTGGGAGGCACTCGCCCCCAGCGCCGCCGAAGGACCGGTCCCGCGGGCCCTCGACACCAGCGTCACCCTGGTCGGGCACCCGCTGCTCGCGTCCCTGGGGCGGGACTCCCGGGAGCTGCGGCGGACCCTGGGGCAGGTCCCGACGGAGGGCGGCCCCACCACGCCACACGCGGGTCCACCTGCCTCCGGGCAGCCGGCGGCGCCCACCAGCCTGCTGGGCTGGCTGCAGCACGACCTCGGCGCCAACGGGGCCCCCGACCCCGCCGAGCGACAGGCCCGGGTGCTGGCCCCGGGCGACCACTCGGTCCAGGTGCACGCCTGTCACGGCTCGGCGCGGCAGGTCGACGTGCTCCGCGAGGTGCTGGTCGGGTTGCTGGAGGACGACCCCTCCCTCGAGCCCCGGGACATCCTGGTGATGTGCCCGGACATCGAGAGCTATGCCCCGCTGGTCTCGGCCGGGTTCGGGCTCGCCGACGTCACCGTGCCCGGCGCCGGCCACCCGGCCCACCAGCTGCGGGTGCGGCTGGCCGACCGCTCGCTGGGGGCCACGAACCCGCTGCTCGCCGTGGCCGCCTCGATCGTGGAGCTCTCCGCGGGACGGCTCAGCGCCACCCAGGTGCTCGACCTGGCCGCCTCGGAGCCCGTCCGGGCCCGCTTCGGCTTCGGCGACGACCAGCTCGAGCGCATCTCCACCTGGGTCCGCGACGCCGGGATCCGGTGGGGCTTCGACCGTGGCCACCGCGAGGAGTTCGGGCTGGCGCTGGAGGCCAACACCTGGGTCGCCGGTCTGCGCCGGGTCCTGCTGGGCGCCGCGATGTCGGGGCAGGGGCACCGCGCCGTGGTCGGCACCCTCCCGCTCGACGACGTGGGGGACAGCGACCTGGAGCTGGCCGGCAGGCTCGCCGAGTTCCTCGACCGGCTGCACTCCTTCACCGTGCGCGCCCACGCCGCCACCACCGTGGCGCAGTGGATGTCGGCGCTGAGCCGGGGGGTGCACGAGCTGACCACCACCGACCTCGAGGACGCCTGGCAGGTCGCCCAGTTCGACCGCGAGCTGGCCCGCATCGCCGCCGGCGTCGGCGACGGCGAGACCCGGCTGCGGCACGCCGACGTGCGGGCCCTGCTGGCGCAGCGGCTGCGCGGGCGGCCCACCCGGTCCAACTTCCGCACCGGCACCCTCACGGTGTGCACGATGGTGCCGATGCGGTCGGTGCCGCACCGGGTGGTGTGCCTGGTCGGCCTGGACGACGGGGTCTTCCCGCGCATCGCAGGAGTCGACGGCGACGACGTGCTGGCCCGGCGACCGCGCACCGGCGAGCGGGACATCCGCTCCGAGGACCGACAGCTGCTGCTCGACGCGATCGGTGCCGCCACCGAGACCCTGGTCATCACCTACACCGGCCGTGGCGAGCACACCGGCGCGGAGCGGCCTCCCGCGGTCCCGCTCGGCGAGCTGATCGACGCCCTGGACCGCACCGCCACCGCCACCGCCCCGGGCCGGGTGCGGGACCGGGTGCTGGTCCAGCACCCCCTCCAGCCCTTCGACGAGGCCAACCTGGTGCCGGGTCGGCTGAGCGTCGAGCCGCGCCCGTTCACCTTCGACCGGGCCGCGCTGGCCGGTGCCGTCGCGGCACGGGGCGAGCGGAGCACCGAGCGAGCGCTGGTGCCCGAGCCCTTGCCGGCGGACCGCGACCCCGCCACCGAGGTCTCGCTGGCCGACCTGCACGACTTCTTCCGCCACCCGGTCAAGGCGTTCTTCCGCAGCAGGCTGCACGTCTCCACGCCGTACGACGCCGACGACCCCAAGGACTCGATCCCGATCACCCTGGACGCTCTGGAGCAGTGGGACGTCGGCGACCGCCTGGTCCGCGACGTGCTGGCCGGGGCCGATGCGCACGCCGCCGAGGAGGCCGAGCGGCTGCGCGGGCTGCTGCCTCCCGACGAGCTCGGCGCGGGCGTGCTGGCGGGCGTGGTCGAGCGGGTCAAGCCCCTGGTCCGGCACGCCCTGTCGCTGCGCACCGGCACGCCCCGCACCCTGGACGTCGACGTCGACCTGGGCGGCCGTCGCCTCTCGGGCACCGTGGGCGACGTGTTCGGCAACAACCTGGTCCGGGTGAGCTACTCCAGCCTGGGCGCCAAGCACCGGCTCGCCGCCTGGCTCGACGCGCTGGCACTCGCGGCCAGCCGGCCGGACGAGAACTGGACCGCCCACACCATCGGCAAGTTCCGCAACGGCGGCAAGGTCTCGATCATCGCTCCCCTGCCCCAGTACGAGGCCATCGCCTGGCTCCGCGAGCTGGTCGCGGTCTACGACCGCGGGATGCGCGAGCCGCTGCCGCTGCCGATCAAGACCTCGCTGGCCTACGCCGAGGAGGAGCTGCACCGGCGGCGGGGCCGCGACGCCGACCCGGACGCCAAGGCCCGGCGCGAGTGGGAGACGCCGTTGTTCAACGACTCCGGCTTCCCCCGGGAGGACGCCGACCCGTGGCACGTCCGCGCGTTCGGCGAGCACGCGCCGTACGCCGACCTCGCGGCGCCGCTGGGGCGCTATGCCTGGCAGGTGTGGGGCCCGCTGCTCTCTGACGACCGCGAACAGGTGCGGGGGATCTGATGGCCGCCCTGGAACGCTTCGACATCGCCGGCGACCTGCCGGTCGGCACCACGCTGCTGGAGGCGAGCGCCGGCACCGGCAAGACCTGGACCATCGCGGCCCTGGTCACCCGGTACGTCGCCGAGGGGGTCGCCACCCTCGACGAGCTGCTGGTGGTCACCTTCACCCGGGCTGCCAGCCAGGAGCTGCGGGAGCGGGTGCGGGCCCAGCTCGACGAGGCCGCCCGGGTGCTCGCGGACCCGGCGACCGCCGACCCCGACAACGCCCTGCACCGCCGGCTCTGCGACGCCGACCCGACCGAGCTGACCCGCCGCCACGGCCGGTTGACGGCAGCGCTGACCTCCTTCGACGCCGCCACCATCGCCACCATCCACCAGTTCTGCCAGCTGGTGCTGCGCAGCCTGGGCGTGGCCGGCGACACCGATCCCGGCGCCACCCTGGTCGAGGACCTCGAGCAGCTCACCGACGAGGTCGTCGACGACCTCTACCTCGCCCGGTTCGCCGGGGTGCAGCACCCGCCGTGGAGCCGGGACGTGGCGCGCTCCCTGGCCCGGGAGGCGGTCGGGGACCCGCGAGCCCAGGTGGAGCCCGTCGCCGCCCTGGACGAGGCGCCGGACTCCGAGGCCGCCGCCCGGGTGCGCTTCGCCCTCGACGCCCTCGCCGAGATCGAGCGCCGCAAGCGGATGCTGGGCATCCTCAGCTACGACGACCTGCTGGGACAGCTCGCCGACGCCCTGGCCGATCCCGCCGCCCCGGCCCGGTCCCGGATGCGCCACCGCTGGAAGATCGCCCTGATCGACGAGTTCCAGGACACCGACCCGGTGCAGTGGCAGGTCTTCGAGCGGGCCTTCGACCAGGTCGCCACCCTGGTGCTGGTCGGCGACCCCAAGCAGGCGATCTACGCCTTCCGCGGCGGGGACATCGTCACCTACCTGAACGCCGCGGAGCGCGCCACCACCCGTCAGACCCTGGGGGTCAACTGGCGGGCCGACAAGCCCCTGCTGGACTCGCTGCACGCGGTGCTGGAGGGAGCCGAGCTGGGCGACCCCGAGATCGTGGTGCACCCGGTCGAGGCGCACCACCAGACCTCACGGCTGCAGGGTGCGGGCCCGGCGTTCCGGATGCGCCTGGTTCGCCGCACCGAGCTCGGGGCCGGTCCGCGGGCCAAGCCCGGCGTGGACGCCTGGCGCAGCCACGTCATCACCGACATGGCGCGCGACATCAAGCTGCTGCTCACCGGAGACGCGACCTTCGAGGGCCGGCCGGTGCGCCCCGGCGACGTGGCCGTGCTCGCGGCCCGGCGCGCCGACCTGCAGGCCGCCCAGCTCGCCCTCGCCGAGGTCGGGGTGCCGGCGGTGATCAACGCCGGCGGCTCGGTCTTCCACACCCCCGCGGCCACCGAGTGGCTGACCTTCCTGGAGGCCCTCGAGCAGCCGCACCGCACCGACCGGGTGCGCGCCGCCGCCCTGACCTGCTTCCTCGGGGTCTCCGCGACCCAGCTGGACGCCGACGGCGACGCCGGCACCGACCGGCTCAGCGACCAGGTGCGCACGCTGGCCGACCTGCTCAACACCCGCGGCGTGGCCGCCGTGCTGGAGTACGCCGTGGTCGGCGGGCTCACCGCGCGGGTGCTCGGCACCCTGGGCGGCGAGCGCACCCTGACCGACATCCGTCACATCGGCGAGGCGCTGCACAAGATCTCGGTGGAGCAGCGCCTGGGCGCGGTCGGGCTGCTGGGCTGGCTGCGCAGCCAGGTGGCCGACGACAAGATCGAGGTCGCCTCCGAGCGGACCCGGCGCCTGGACTCCGACGCGGCCGCGGTGCAGCTGGTCACCATCCACGGCAGCAAGGGGCTGGAGTACCCGATCGTCTACGCCCCCACCTTGTGGAACCGCTACACCGGCCGGGACCCCGAGGTGCCCCTGTTCCACGACGAGCAGGGCGCCCGGTGCCGCGACGTGGGCGGCCCCAGTCCCTACCGCGCCGAGCACGTGAGCCGGCACTGGAGCGAGGACGCCGGGGAGTCGCTGCGGCTGCTCTACGTCACGCTGACCCGCGCCCGGTCCCAGGTGGTGGCCTGGTACGCCCCCACCGGCAAGAACACTACCGGCTCGCCGCTGCACCGGATGCTGTTCGGCCGCCGACCCGGCATGGCCGCGGTGCCGGCGGAGCAGGCGCTCGTGGAGGACGACCGGGCGATGGAGATCTTCGGGCACTGGCGCGACGCGGGCGGCTTCTGGCCCGAGCTGGCCGCGCACGCCGCGCCCGACCCGACGCCGCTGCAGCCCTCGCGCGACCCGCTCTCGGTGCGTCGCTTCACCCGGGAGGTCGACACCAGCTGGCGGCGTACGTCGTACTCCGCCCTGTCGGCGGCGGCGCTCCAGCACGCCGGCGCCGAGCGCAGCCTCTCCGAGCCCGAGGACGTGCCGGAGACCGGGGACGAGGCGGTGCCGGTGCTGAGCACCGAGCCCGACCACCTGGAGCTGACCGCCGTGGCCTCCCCGATGGCCGGCCTGCCGGTGGGCGCCACCTTCGGCTCCCTGGTGCACGCGGTCCTCGAGCACGCCGACCCTGCCGCGCCCGACTTCCGCGCCGAGCTCCTGGGACACATCGAGGAGCAGCAGGTGTGGTGGCCGGTCGAGGTGGACTCCGAGGCCCTGGCCGACGCCCTGGTGACCGTGTGCGCCAGCCCCCTGGGCCCCCTGGCCGGCGAGGCGACGCTGATGGACGTGGCGGTCGCGGACCGCCTCACCGAGCTCGACTTCGAGCTGCCGCTGGCCGGTGGCGACGACGCCTCCTACGACGCCGGCGCGGTGCGGCTCGGCGACCTGGCGCCGTTGCTGCGCCGGCACCTGGGCGCGGGCGACCCGCTGCGGGGCTACGCCGAGACCCTGGACTCCGACCCCGAGCTCGCGCGCCAGCTGCTGCGCGGCTACCTCGCGGGGTCCATCGACGTGGTGGTGCGGGTCCCGGTCGAGGGCCGTCAGCGCTTCCTCACCATCGACTACAAGACCAACTGGCTCGGCGAGATGGGCGGGCCGCTGACCGCGCACGACTACCGTCCGGCCATGCTCGACCAGGCGATGGGCCACTCCGACTATCCGCTCCAGGCGCTGCTCTACACCGTGGTGCTGCACCGCTACCTGCGGTGGCGGATGCCCGGCTACGACCCGCACCAGCACCTCGGCGGGGTCCTCTACCTCTACCTCCGCGGCATGTGCGGACCCCAGACGCCCCGGGTCGACGGCCTCCCCTGCGGGATCTTCTCCTGGGCACCCCCGGTCGCGCTGGTCGAGGAGCTCTCGGCCCTGCTGGACGGAGAGAAGGCATGAGCGACCTCTTCGAGACCGGCGACCCCCGCGACGCCCACCTGGCGCTGCGCGCCACCGGCCTGCTGGCGACCTTCAACCAGGCCGGCGTCATCACCTCCGGCGACGTCCACGTGGCCCGCACCCTGGGCGAGCTGGGCCAGGAGTCGGACGAGTCGGTGCTGCTGGCCATCGCCCTGACCTGCCGCGCGGTGCGCGCCGGGTCGGTCTGCCTCGAGCTCGACCGGGTGCGCGACACCCCCGTGGAGGTGGACCTGCCCTGGCCCGACCCCACCGCCTGGGACGAGGCGCTGACCGCCAGCCCGCTGCTGCGCCTCGGGGTGCTGCACTGGGTCGACGGCCTGCTCTACCTGGACCGCTACCACGAGCAGGAGAGCCAGGTCCTGGCCGACCTGGGCCACCGGGCCACGAGCACCCCGCCGCACGATCGGGCCCTGATGGCCGCCTCGCTGGACCGGGTCTTCGCCGCCGCCGGCTACGACGAGCAGCGCGAGGCCTGCCTGCGGGCGGCCGGGCAGTGGACCACCGTCATCACCGGCGGTCCGGGCACCGGCAAGACCACCGCGGTGGCCGGGCTCCTGGTGGGTCTCCACGAGCAGTTCGCGGCCCGCGGGGAGACGGTCCGGATCGCGCTGGCCGCGCCCACCGGCAAGGCCGCGGCCCGGCTGCAGCAGTCGGTGCACCGGGAGGCGGGCACGTTCTCGGCCCACGACCGGGACCGGCTGGCCGGGCTGCAGGCCTCCACCCTGCACCGGCTGCTGCGCCCGCACCCGGGCAACCGCACCCGGTTCCGCCACGACCGCGGCAACCGGCTGCCGCACGACGTGGTCGTGGTCGACGAGACCTCGATGGTGTCGCTGACCATGATGGCCAGGCTGCTCGAGGCGGTGCGCCCCGACGCCCGGCTGATCCTGGTGGGCGACCCCTTCCAGCTCTCCTCCATCGAGGCGGGCGCGGTGCTGAGCGACCTGGTGCGCGGCTACGCCGGGCGCAGCGACTCCCCGGTGGTCGCCCTGAGCACCACCCACCGGTTCGGCCAGGAGATCGCCGAGCTCGCCGAGGCGCTGCGCACCGGCGACGCGGACGCAGCGGTCGCCGTGCTGTCCGCCGGGCACGACGAGGTCGAGTGGGTGCGCGAGGAGGACCCGTCCGCCCGGATCCGGGACACCGCGCTGCCCGCGGCGCTCGCGGTGCGCGACGCCGCGGCCGCCAACCGGCCCGACGCGGCGCTCGCGGCGCTCGAGCAGCACCGGCTGCTCTGCGCGCACCGCGAGGGGCCGTACGGCGTACGGCACTGGAACCGCCGGGTGGAGGCGTGGATCACCGCCGAGACGGGCGACCCGCTGTACGAGTCGGCGTACGTCGGGCGGCCGCTGCTGGTGACCGCCAACGACTACGCCCTGGGCGTCTACAACGGTGACACCGCGGTGGTGGTCGACACCGGCCAGGCCCGCCGGGTCGTGGTGGACGCGAGCACCGGTCCGCTCGACCTCGCCCCCTCCCGCCTGGGGGACGTGGAGACGATGCACGCGATGACGATCCACAAGAGCCAGGGCAGCCAGGCCGACGTGGTCACGGTGCTGCTGCCCCCGAGGACTCCCGGCTGCTCTCGCGCGAGCTCTTCTACACCGCGGTCACCCGGGCCCGGTCCCGGGTGCGGGTGGTGGGCTCGGAGGCGGAGGTACGGGCCGCGATCACCCGACGCGCCCAGCGCGCCACCGGGCTCGCCGTCCGCCTCGCCGGCTCCTGAGGCCGCTGTGGCCGTTCACCGGGGGCGCCCCCGGAGCCGGCCCGACCCGCCCGGGACGGGAGTCGGGGAAACGCAGCCGTCACAACTTTTCGTTACTGTCATGGGTCAGAACGCCTACAGGCTCGCGCACGAGGCGAGCCGGACATCTGGAGTTTGCCGAATGCCCTTCCTGCTGCGTGTGGAGCTGCCCGACGTGCCCGGATCACTGGGTCGCGTCGCCAGCACGATCGGTGAGGCCGGTGGCGACATCGAGGCGATCGAGATCGTGGAGAAGACCGGCCACGGCACCGCGGTCGACGACGTGCTCCTCGAGCTCGCCCCTGGGATGATGCCCGACTCCATCGTCTCGGCGTGCAGCTCGCTGCCCGGGGTGCACGTGCTGTGGGTCAGCCGGTACGCCGGCGGCGGCAACCTCTTCCTCGACCTCGAGGCCGTCGAGGACCTCACCGAGCACCCGGGCGAGGCGCACCAGCGGCTGCTCGCCCTGATGCCGTTGACCTTCCGGCTCGACTGGGCGGTGCGCGCCACGCAGGACGGGCTGGGCGCCCGGATCCTGGAGCGCACCGAAGCCGCACCGGAGAGCGTGGAGTGGGCAGACATCGGCACCCCCAGCAGGCTGGTCAGCACCGACGACAACCTGGTGCTGTGCGGGGTGCCGGTCGGCAACGACGTCTATCTCCTGGCACGCCGCGGCGGACCGGAGTTCCTGGACTCCGAGCTGGCACGGATGGGTCACCTGGTGGGGCTGGCCACCAGCATCGCCCAGGCGCAGGCCCTGACCCAGGCGCAGGCCGGGGTGCTCGGAGAGGCGGCCCTGCCCCAGTCGCCCGACCTGCCGCCCAGCGCCTCGCTCGACCCGCTCCCTCACCCGCCTGCGGGCTCCGCGGAGTGACCCTGTCCCAGTGGCGGTGCACTGGCGCAGCCACTCGACCGATCGCCTGTGGAGCAATGTCGGTCGTCAAGCCGCTTCACCGGCACATGAGCAGCCGAGCCGGGCTGGGTGACGGCCTCGTCACGACAGGGCGACCAGCAGTGCCGCGGCGATGAAGAGGCACTGCAGGATCGTGCGGGGCAGCAGCGCGGTGGTGGGTGCCGTGGCGGACCGCCTGGCACCCGCGGCGTACACGTTCGCTGGGAACATGGCCACCAGCAGAGCCGTCACCCCCCATGCCGCGACGGCTCGGTAGGGGCCGTGCGGATACGGGACGAGCAAGGCCGCTGCGCCGACCAGCTCGAGTAGTCCGGTCAGGGTCACCAGGACGGCAGGACGAGGTAGAACCGGGGGCACGATCGCTATCAGCCCGTTCCGGCGCCCCGGGACGAAGTGGCTGATGCCGGTGAGGACGAACATGGCTGCCAGGCCGAGGGCCGTCGCGTCGGGCCACGAGTCCAGGTAGGCGATGCCGAGCCACCCGATGCCGCGGGCGGTGAGCGTCACTGCGCTCAGGACGATGAGCGGCGCCACGGCGCCTCCTTATCTAGTCAATGTCAAGATCACCCTAGCGACTGAATCTAGTCATTGGCTAGATGGCTCTTAGGATGAGGCCATGAGCGACGGATATCACCACGGCGACCTACGACGGGCGCTGCTCGACGAGGCCGCGAGCCTGATCACCGATGAGGGCCCGCAAGCAGCGTCGCTGCGCGAGCTCGCGCGACGGGTCGGGGTGTCGCACGCCGCACCCACGCATCACTTCGGGGACCGGCGCGGTCTGCTGACGGCTCTGGCCGCCGAGGGTCTGGGCCTCCTGACCGAGGCACTGCGCAGTGCCACCCCCGAAGGGTTCGACCAAGCGGCTGTCGCGTACGTCCAGTTCGCGCGATCACACCCTGGGCACTACACCGTGATGCACCGGCCGGAGCTCCTGGACAGTAGCGACCCGGCATTGCACGCAGCCCGCGCGACAGCAGCACAGGCCTTGGCTGGCGGAGTCGCCACGATCCCGCAGAACAAGCGCGCTCACCTCAGCCTCGACCAGGGCGCCCAGACGGCCTGGGCCCTCGTGCACGGACTGGCGTCGCTCACCGCGGAAGGAGCGATCCCGCCTGACACCATCGACACCCTGACGCGGCAAGCCGCTCACCAACTCTTCGGCTGAGTCCGATCGCCGGCGGTCAGCACACCCAGGCGGCCGTCACACCTAGGCGGTGGTCGCCAGCGCGGCGTGCTCGTCGGCCAGAGCCACCAGCTCGGCGTAGCTCTCTCCGATCGCCGTGCACAGCCCCGAGGGGTCAGTGAGCGCGTCGGCGAAGGCCAGGATGCCCAGCAGCATCCGGTCTCCGTAGCTCCAGAGCATCACGTTGCAGCCCACCCCGTTGCTCGGCGGACCGTCGACGTAGAGGTCCTCCACGGTGCGGCCCAGCAGGCGCAGCGGGCGCGCCGGTCCGCGGACGTTGGAGATCAGGATGTTGGCATCCACGTCCGTGGTCGCCTCGCGCAGCCGCTCGGGGAGCTTGCGCGCCCCCGGCTCGGCGAGCAGCGGCGGCACCACGTCCAGCCAGGACGGCATCAGGTCCACGCCGAACAGGTCGAGCTGCCGCTTGCCCTCCCCGGCGTACGCACTGATCCGGGCCAGGCGCTCCCACGGGTCGGCGACGTCGGTGGCCAGCGACGTGGTGAAGCTCCAGAACCGGTTGTGCGCCTGGCGCACCGGGGCGTCGGGAGGCTCGGAGGAGACCGGCACCGTGGTCAGCAGGGGGCGCTCCGGGACCTCGGAGACCCGGGCCAGGTAGCGCACCAGCGCCCCGGCCATCACGCCGAGCACCACGTCGTTGACGGTGACCCCGGCGACCTCCTTGATCCGCTTGATCCCGGCCAGTGGCAGCGCGGCCCGGGCGTAGGTGCGGGCCGGGGTGAAGGCGTCGTTCAGCACCGTCCGCGGGGCCGCCCCGCTGAACGCGGGCAGCTGCACCGGCGACACCCGGCGTCGGGCCCGCACCCGGGCGGCGCCGCGCACGGTGCCCAGCACCAGCCCGACGACGGTGACCAGGGCGCGCAGGTGGGCCAGCAGCGCCGCCCCCACCAGGCGCGACTTCCCGGGGATCCGCTCGGCCACGTTGGGCTCGGCGTCAGGCAGCGGCTCGAACTCCTCGTCGCTGTAGATGCGCGCGAACGTGGTCAGTCCGGCGACGCCGTCGGCCAGGGCGTGGTGGTACTTGGTGATCAGCGCCTGACGCCCGTCGTCGAGGCCGTCGACCAGGGTCACCTGCCACAGCGGACGGTCCGGGTCGAGGTGCTCCTCGGCCAGGGACGCGAACGCCGCGTCCAGGCCGGCGTCCCCCTCGATGGTGATCGCCTGCAGGTGCTGGTCCAGGTCGAAGTGGGGATCGCGGACCGCGACCGGGTGGTGCAGGCCCAGTGGCACCCGGACGATGCGCCAGCGCCACGACGGCAGCTGGTCCAGTCGCGCCTCGACGTGCCGGCGTACGTCGGCCAGGGACAGCGGGGGCCCGTCGCCGCCCAGCACCCCCAGCGCCATCGAGCACATCGCCTGCTGGGGCAGGTCCATGTAGAGGAACCCGGCGTCCTCGCCGTTGAGCCGGCGCATCAGGCCACCACGTCCGGTCGCGCCGCCGCTGGGTCCGTGTACGCCGCCAGCAGCTCGCCGAGGGAGGCGCGCAGGCGGTCGGCCAGCTCCTCGGGGGCGTCGATCGCGCTGGGGTTCGCCACGATGGCCAGCCCGAGCCGGTCGGCGTACCCGGTGAGGGTGATGTTGAGCCCGGCGCCGTCTGCGGCCGGGCCCGACATCACGACCGTCTCCACCGTGCGGCCCGCCATCGTCCAGGGGCTGCCGGGCAGCCGCATGTTGGAGACCAGCACGTTGAAGTCGGGCTCGGCCTCGCCGCTGCGCTGCTTGGCCGCCATCCGGGCCGCGGCCGGCCGGGCCAGGGCCGGCGGGATCCGGTCCAGCCAGGCGGTCAGGGTGTCCCGGCCCAGCACGTCGAGCTGGGTGCGGGCGGCGGCGTTGGCGGCGGCCACCGCGGCCAGCCGGCGCCGGGGGTCGGGCTCGTCGGTGGCCAGGTGCGCCAGGTAGTTGGCGAAGACGTTGCCGGTGGTGCGCGAGACCTCACCGGGGGCGTCGTTGCCGATCGGCACGTTGACCACCAGCGGGGTGTCCGGCAGCGCGTCGCGCTGGGCGAGGTAGCCCCGCAGGGCGCCGGCGACGACCGCCAGCACCACCTCGCTCAGCGTGGTGCCCGCGGCGGCGCGCACCCGTCGTACGTCGGCCAGGGGGAGGTCGGTGCGGGCGTAGACGCGCCGGGCGTCGGCGGACCGGTTGAGCAGGGTGCGGGGAGCGCCGCCCATGGCCGGGGGCGGGGCGATCTCCTGGCTCGCACGGTGCCGGTCGACGGCACGGAACCGGCGCAACGTCCGGACCACGAGCAGCGGGAAGGCACACCAGGCGAGCAGCTGGCGGCCGAGGGTGCCGGCGAACAGCGCGGCGCGGCGCGGCGCGGGGGCCGGGGCAGCCCGGGGCGCGGGGTGCTCGGCGTGCATCCGGTCGTCGATGAGCTGGGCGAGGGTGTTGGCCAGTCCGGCACCGTCGGCCAGGGCGTGGTGGAAGGCGAAGACCAGCGCCTGCCGGTCCCCGGCCAGTCCGTCGACCAGCACCACCCGCCACAGCGGGCGGCCCTGGTCCAGCCGCGTCGGCAGCACGTCGGCGACCGCGGCGTTCAGCTGCTCGTCCCCGCCGGGAGCCGGGAGCCGGACCTGGCTCAGGTGGGCGTCGAGGTCGAATTCCGGGTCGTCGACCAGGAGCGGGTGACCGATGCCCAGCGGCACCTGCGCCAGGCGTCGGCGCAGCGCGGGCGTGCGGGAGAGCCGGGCGCTCAGGTGACGCCGCAGGTCCGCCAGCGACCAGGGCGCGCGTCCCTGCGGTGGGGGACCCAGCACCACCAGGTCGACGCAGGTCGAGGTCTGGGTCTCGCTCTCGATGAACAGGAACCCGGCGTCGCTGCCGACGAGTCGATGCATGGGTGCGCCCCCTCCAGGCGTTGCGCCGGATCGCCGGCGGCGGGTGACAGACCGGCGCTCCCCACGCCGGACTGGCGGCGAGCATGTCACGGCCCCCGAGGTCGAGTCACCGGATTCGTCCCGTCAATCGGACACTCCGGAGTCCGCTGTCCAGACATGAGATGTGACCTACGTCACACTTACTGTGGCGTAGGTTGCGAGCGACTTAAGGTTCCGGGACATCGAAAGGTGACTGGCTGGTAACAACACCGGAGCTGCCAGCGCAACGTCCTGGGAGGGGCGGTCACCAGCCGAGTCGAGGGAGCGACGACGATGCTGCATGCAGCCCAGAAGCACGATGCCGAGCAGATCATCGCGGCAGATCCGTGCGGTGTCGAGAACCCTGCGCTGGTCGCTGCGGCCGGGCGCGCCGGAGGCACCGGACTGCTCGACGTCCGCGACTCCGGCCAGCTCGACCGGCTCCGCGTGGACCTCGGCCGCCGTGACGCCCTCGGCTGCTGGCTGCGCCCGGGGCCGCAGCTCGACGCTGCCGACCTGGGGTCCGACGCCGGGTTCCCGGTGGTGGTGCTGGCCCTGTCGATGCGCCCCGGCGTGGACCTCCCGGCCCTGGTGGCCGCCTGGTCGGCAGGGGGGTCGCGACGCGTGGTGGCGCAGGTGACCTCGCGGGCCGAGGCCGAGGCGGCCGTCGCGGCCGGGGTGCACGGGCTCCTCGCCTCCGGCTCCGAGGCCGGCGGCGCCGTCGGGCCCACCGAGGCCTTCGTGCTCTTCCAGCAGGTCGTGGACCTGGGCGTGCCGGTCTGGCTCCGGGGCGGCATCGGGCTGCACACCGCCGCCGCGGTGATCGCCGGCGGCGGCGCCGGCGTCCTCCTGGACACCCAGCTGGGCCTGCTGCGCGAGTCCTCCCTGGACCACGACGCCCGCCAGGCGCTGGCCGCGATGGACGGCAGCGAGACCCGCGTCGTGGCCGGCATCCGCTTCTTCACCCGTCCCGACCTCCCGGCGCACTCCCTGGCGCCGGACACCGACCGGGCCGCCGTGGCGGCGCTGCTCGGCCCCGACCTGCGCACCCAGCTGGTCCCTTTCGGTCAGGACAGCGGCTTCGCCGCCGGGCTCGCCGAGCGCCACCACACCGTCGGCGGCGTGGTCCAGGCGCTGCGCGCCGCCATCACCGACCACCTCGCCGCGGCCGCCGCCGCCCCGCCGTTGGCTCCCGGCGCCGGCGTCAGCACCGCCCACGGCACCCGCTACCCGATCGCTCAGGGCCCGATGACCCGGGTCAGCGACCGCGCCGCGTTCGCCGCCTCGGTCGCCGAGGGCGGCGGCCTGCCGTTCCTGGCGCTCGCCCTGATGCCCGGCGAGGAGGTCCGGGCGCTGCTCACCGAGACCCGGGACCTGCTCGGCGACCGCCCCTGGGGCGTCGGCATCCTCGGCTTCGTCCCCGCCGAGCTGCGCGCCGAGCAGCTGGCGGTGGTCCACGAGATCGCTCCGCCGGTGGCGCTGATCGCGGGCGGCCGTCCGTCCCAGGCCGTCTCCCTGGAGGAGGCCGGCATCGCGACCTACCTGCACGTGCCCTCCCCCGGGCTGCTCGACCGCTTCCTCAAGGACGGCGCCCGCTCCTTCATCTTCGAGGGCCGCGAGTGCGGCGGCCACGTCGGTCCCCGCTCCAGCTTCGCCCTCTGGGACGCCCAGATCGAGCGGCTGCTCGAGGTCGAGGACGCGGCGAGCCTCAAGGTCATGCTCGCCGGCGGGATCCACGACGCTCGGTCGGCCGCGATGGCCGCCGCCGCGCTGGCCCCGCTCGCCGCCAAGGGTGCGCAGGTCGGCGTGCTCATGGGCACGGCGTACCTCTTCACCGCCGAGGCGGTCGCGGGCGGGGCCATCCAGCCCGCCTTCCAGGACGTCGCCCTCGAGTGCGACACCACGGTGCTGCTCGAGACCGCGCCCGGGCACGCCACCCGCTGCGTGGAGACCGACTTCGTCCGAGCCTTCGCCTCCCGCAAGGCCGAGCTCGAGGCCGCCGGCGTGGAGCCGGGCGCCCGCTGGGCCGAGCTGGAGCAGCTCAACCTGGGCCGGCTGCGGATCGCCTCCAAGGGGCTGGAGCGCGGCGCGGCCGGGCTGGGTCACGTGGCCGAGGACCGGCAGCGGGCCGAAGGCATGTACATGATCGGCGAGGTCGCCACCCTGCGCTCCGAGGTCACCACCGTCGCCGCCCTGCACGCCGAGGTCAGCGAGGGCAGTGCCGCGTGGGTGCGGGAGCACGCCGCGCCGGTGCTGGAGATCAACGAGCCCCAGGGCCACCCCCTCGACGTCGCGATCATCGGGATGGACTCGTTCTTCCCCGGCGCGGTGGGCGCCGAGGAGTTCTGGGCCCAGATCGTGGCCGCCACCGACCAGGTCACCGAGGTCTCAGCCGAGCGCTGGGACACCAAGCTCTACTACAGCGACGACGCGTTCGCGAAGGACGCCGGAGCCAAGACCCCGTCCAAGTGGGGCGGCTTCCTGCGCCGCATCGGGTTCAACCCGCTGGCCTACGGCATCCCGCCGGCCTCCCTGGCCGCCATCGAGCCGGTCCAGCTGCTCAGCCTCGAGGTCGCCTCGCGGGCGCTGACCGACGCCGGCTACGCCCGACGCCACTTCGACCGCGAGCGCGCCTCGGTGATCTTCGGCGCCGAGTCGGGCAACGAGCTCGGCGGCGCGTACGGCGCCCGGGCGTTCCTGCCGCAGCTCTTCGGCTCCGTGCCGGCCGAGCTCGACGAGTGGCTGCCCACCCTGACCGAGGACTCCTTCCCCGGCGTGCTGGCCAACGTGATCGCCGGCCGCATCGCAAACCGGCTCGACCTCGGCGGGGTCAACTACACCGTCGACGCCGCCTGCGCCAGCTCGCTCGCCGCCCTGGACGCGGCCTGCAAGGAGCTGGTGACCGGCCAGTCCGACCTGGTCCTGGCCGGCGGCGCCGACCTGCACAACGGCCTCAACGACTACCTGATGTTCTCCTCGGTGCACGCCCTGTCCCCGACCGGGCGCTGCCGGACCTTCGACGCCGGCGCCGACGGCATCGCGCTGGGCGAGGGCATCGCCTGCGTGGTGCTCAAGCGCCGCGTCGACGCCGAGCGCGACGGCGACCGGATCTACGCGGTGATCGACGCCGTGGCCGGGTCCAGCGACGGGCGGCACCTCGGCCTGACCGCCCCGCGCAAGGAGGGCCAGCAGCGGGCGGTGGTCCGGGCCCTGGCCCAGGCCGGCACCGACATCGGCGAGGTCGGGCTGGTGGAGGCGCACGGCACCGGCACCGTGGTCGGCGACCGCACCGAGATGGCCACCTTGACCGAGCTGTTCGCCGAGGCCGGAGTGGCACCGGGGTCGGTGGTGCTCGGTTCGGTGAAGTCCCAGATCGGCCACACCAAGTGCGCCGCGGGCCTGGCCGGCCTGATCAAGGTCGCCAAGGCGGTGCACCACGGGGTGCTGCCGCCCACGATCAACCTGGTCGACCCCAACCCCTACTACGACGCCGAGCGCAGCCCGTTCCGCTTCCACGACACCGCTCGTCCGTGGCCGGCGGAGAAGCGCCGCGCCGGGGTGAGCGCGTTCGGCTTCGGCGGGACCAACTTCCACGCCCTGGTCTCCTCCTACGACGGGGGCGACCGGCCGGCGTACGGGCTGACGCAGTGGGGGCACGAGCTGTTCCTGGTGCGCGGCACCAGCGCCGAGGACGCCGCGCGCACCTGCACCGAGCTCGCCGGCACGGTGGCCCAGATCCTGGAGTCGGACCCCGAGGGCCAGCGCCACCCGCTGCGCGACCTGGCGGCGACCGTCTCCCGCTCCGGCCGCGGTCCGGTGCGGGTCGCCCTGGTGGCCTCCTCGCTCGATGACCTCGCCACCGGACTGGGGCGCGTGGCCGGCGGCACCGACGCCCGCCACGGGGTCTTCGTCGCCGACCCCGAGGCCGGGTCGCAGGCGCCCAAGGTCGGGTTCCTCTACCCCGGCCAGGGCAGCCAGCGTCCGGGCATGCTCAACGACCTGTTCGTCACCTTCTCAGGCCTCGACGACCTGCTGCGCCTGGGCGAGCGCTGGACCGACACGATGTTCCCGCCCACCGCGTTCAGCCGCGAGGAGAAGGCCGCCCAGCAGGCGGCGATCACCGCCACCGACGTCGCCCAGCCGACACTGGGCATCGCGTCGCTGGCGATGACCCGGCTGCTGCGCCGCTTCGGGGTGGAGCCCGACGTGGCCGCGGGCCACAGCTACGGCGAGCTGGCCGCGCTGGCCGCCGCCGGGTCCTTCGACGACGCCACGCTGCTCGAGCTCAGCGCCGCCCGCGGCGGTGCGGTGCTCGGAGCCATCGAGCGCTCCGGGGGCGACCCCGGCACCATGGCCGCCATCGCGCTGCCGCTGGCCGAGGTGACCGAGCGGCTCGCCGCCTGGCCCACCCTGGTGGTCGCCAACCACAACGGACCCAAGCAGGTCGTGGTCTCCGGGCCCACCGAGGCCGTCCACGAGGCCGTCGCAGCCCTGGCCGCCGACGGCGTCCGCGCCACGGTCATCCCGGTGGCGTGCGCCTTCCACTCCCCGCTGGTGGCGGCTGCGGGCGAGATCCTCGGCGAGCGCCTGGCCGACCTGCCCGTCGCGGCCCCGCGGTTCCCGGTGTGGTCCAACACCACCGCCGAGCCCTACCCGGCCGACGACCCCGACGCCGTACGGCGGCTGCTCACCGAGCAGGTCACCGCTGGGGTCCGCTTCGTCGACCAGGTCGAGTCGATGTACGCCGCCGGCGTGCGGGTCTTCGTCGAAGCCGGTCCCGGGCGCGTGCTCAGCCAGCAGGTCGCCAAGATCCTGGGCGACCGGCCGCACCACGTGGTGGCCTGCGAGTCCGGCGGAGAGCCCGGCCTGCGCCGCTTCCTGGTCGCCCTGGCCGAGCTCGCCACCCTCGGCGTGCCCGTGGACCCCACCGGCCTGTTCGCCGGTCGGGCCACCCCGCTCGACCTGCACTCCCTGCCCGTCGCCGCGCCGGCGTGGACCGTGGACGGCGCGTTCGTCCGCCGTGCCGACGGCACCCCGCTCCCGAACAGCTACCAGCCGGCGAACACCATGCCGGCCCTCGACCTCGCGCCCCGGGGTCCCGAAGGAGACCCTGTGATCTACGCAGCGAGCAGCCCCGTCGTCCGGCCAGAGGCCGAGCCCGCGACCCCGGTGGCCCCCGAGGTCCGGGCGACCCCGGCGACCCCGGCGGTCCCGGCGGTCCCGGCGGCGAGCCAGGCGGTCCCGGTGTCCGCTCCGGTCCCGGTGTCCGCTCCTGCTCAGCCGACCCCGGTCCCGCAGGCGCCCGTGGCCGCGGCACCTGCTCCCCTCGCGCCGGTCCAGCACAGCGACGGTGCGACCAGCATCGTGCACGAGTACCTGCGCAGCGTGCGCCAGATCGTGGCCGCCGAGCGGGACGTCGTACTGCGCTACCTCGGCTCGACCGTCCCGGTCAGCGGCGCCTTCGACGAGACCGGCTATGCGGCCCCGGTCGCCGCCCCCGCGCTTCAGGTGGCTGCGGAAACCCCGCCTAGGCGGGGAAACATCGGGTTCGAGGGGGTTGCAGAGGCCACTAACCGTAGGGAACCCCGCCTAGGCGGGTATCCCGACACCGCCGCAGGTCCGGCGGCGCCGGCGCCCACGGCGGTCCCGGACCCCGCACCGGTCGCGGCGGCCCCGGCCCCCGCGGCCCCTGCTGCCCCGATCCCGGTCCCGGCTGCCCCCGTTCCGGCACCGGCTGCCCCCGCGCTCTCCGGCGCCGCCCTGATGCGGACGGTGCAGGGGGTTGTCAGCGACCGCACCGGCTACCCCGTGGAGATGCTGGAGCCCGACCTCGACCTCGAGGCAGACCTGAGC
Source organism: Nocardioides houyundeii (assembly GCF_002865585.1). NCBI lineage: Bacteria > Bacillati > Actinomycetota > Actinomycetes > Propionibacteriales > Nocardioidaceae > Nocardioides > Nocardioides houyundeii. The sequence goes on from NZ_CP025581.1 coordinate 3,565,730, forward strand.
ATCGACTCCATCAAGCGCATCGAGATCGTCGGCGAGCTCGCCGAGCGGATCGGCCTGGGCGGCCTGGACGAGTCCGGGCTGGACGAGGCGGCTGTCGAGGAGCTCTCCCGGCACAAGACGCTGCGCTCCATCGTGGAGTGGGTCGAGGCCCTGCAGTCCGCCCCCGCAGCCGCCGTACCCGCCGCTCCGGCCCCCACTCCGGCACCCGCCGCGGCACCGGTCGCCGTACCCGCGACGGCTGTCGCAGCGCCCGAGCCCCCGGCCACCCCGAGCCTCAGCGGGGCGGAGCTGCTGCGCGCCGTGCAGAGCGTGGTCAGCGACCGCACCGGCTACCCGATCGAGATGCTGGAGCCCGACCTCGACCTCGAGGCCGACCTGAGCATCGACTCCATCAAGCGCATCGAGATCGTCGGCGAGCTGGCCGAGCGGATCGGCCTGGCTGCCCTGTCCACCGGTGGTGCGGAGGAGCTCGACGAGAGCGTGGTCGAGGAGCTGGCCACCCACAAGACGCTGCGGGCAATCGTGGAGTGGATCGAGGGCGTGACCGCGGCGCCCGTCGCGGCGTCCCCGGCAGCGCCCGCCGCTCCGGCCCCGCCTGCGGCGCCGGCTGCGGTGCCGGCAGCGCCCGCCGCTCCGGCCCCGCCTGCGGCGCCGGCTGCGGTGAGCGAGCCGGAGGTTGACCTCCCGGCCGGCACCCAGCTCTTCGACGTCGCCATCGAGCCCCTCGGGCCGACGGTGGCGCTCGGTGACCTGCGCGGCGCCGAGGTGGCGCTGCTGGAGGGCCACGCCCAGCTCACCGGCCACGTCGAGGCCGCTCTGGCCGAGCGCGGTGCCCGGGTGCTGCGGCTGCCCGCCACGGCCGCGTCCTCGCACGCCGACGCGCTCTCCGGAGTGGACGCCCTGGTCGACCTGACCGCCACCGCCGGGGACCCCTCGGTGGACGCCCGCGGCGTCTTCGCCGCCGTACGACCCGCCCTGCTCGGCAAGGTACGCCGGGTGCTCGCGGTCACCGTGCCGCTGCACGCCGACGGCACCCCGACCGGGGTGCCGGGCCTGATGCGGGCGCTGGCCCGGGAGCGCACCGACGTGCTGCTGCGCTCGGTGGAGATCGAGAGCGCCGACCTGCGGCACGACCTGATCCACAACCTGGCACCGCTCGCGGTCACCCTGGTCGACGAGCTGCTCGACCTGGACGCCCCCGCGGCGGTCTCCTGGGCCGGCGGCCAGCGGACCAGCCGGGTGGTCCGGGCGCCGCGCGAGGTGCCTGCCGGCTACCCGAGCCTGGACCTGACCCCGGAGTCGGTCGTCGTGGTCACCGGAGGCGCCCGCGGCATCACCGCCCGGGTCGCCGAGGGCCTGGCCCGCACCGCCCCCTGCCGGGTGGTGCTGGTGGGGCGCTCGCCGTTCCCGACCGAGGACGAGGACCCGCGCACCGCGGCCGCCCAGGACACCGTGTCCCTGCGCCGGGCGCTGCTGGAGATCGGCGAGCTCCGCACACCCGCCGAGATCGAGGCCGCCTGTGCCCGGATCGAGGCGGCCCGCGAGATGCGCGCCACCATGGCCACGCTCAAGAGCGTGGCCGCGGAGGTCGACTACGTCCCGATGGACGTCCGCTCACCCGCGTTCGGGGCGCTGCTCGACGCGCTGCACGCCCAGTTCGGCCGGATCGACGCCGTCATCCACGGTGCCGGCGTGCTGGACGACCGGCTGGTCGTCGACAAGACCGCCGAGGGCTTCGACCGGGTCTACGGCACCAAGGTCGACGGGGCGCGCGCCATCCTGGAGCGCCAGCACCTGGGGATGCGCTTCGTGGTGCTGTTCGGCTCCGTCAGCGGGGTCTTCGGCAACAAGGGCCAGTGCGACTACGCCTCGGCCAACGACGCCCTGGACACCCTGGCCCGGACCCACGACGGCGTCCACGGCTGCCGCGTGGTGAGCCTGGACTGGGGCCCGTGGGCCGGCGGCGGGATGGTCTCGGCCGAGCTGGAGCGGGAGTACGCCCGACGCGGCATCGGCCTGGTCGACCCGACCGACGGGGTGCGAGCGCTGCTGCACGAGGTGGCAGGAGGCCACGGCGGCTCGCAGGTGGTGGTGATGCGCGGCAACCCCGAGGCGTTCGCCCCGCCGGTGGACCACTCCTCGCTGGGTGAAGAGCTGCTCCAGGACTCGCGCAGCCGTGACTGAGCTGTCCCAACGCCCCGACGGCACCGACGACGGCATCGCCATCGTCGGCGTCGCCGGCATCTTCCCCGGTGCGGCCGAGGCGTCGACGTACTGGTCCAACGTGCTGGGCGGGGTGGACTCGATCACCGACGCGCCGGCCTCGCGGTGGGACCCGGTCTTCTTCGACGCCGACGCCAAGAGCGCGGACCGCTTCTACACCCGGCGCGGCGGCTTCGTCGACGACGTGGCCACCTTCGACCCGTTGGCCTTTGGCATCATGCCGGTGGCGATGGAGGCAGCGGAGCCCGACCAGCTGCTGGCGCTCTCGGCCGCCGCGGCCTGCCTGGCCGACGCCGGAGACGTGCACGAGCGGCTGGACCCCACCCGGGTCGCGGTGCTGCTCGGGCGCGGCGGGTACGTCGGCGACGGTGTCGCCCGCCTGGACCAGCGGGTCCGGACCGCGCAGCAGCTGGTGGAGGTGCTGCGCACCCTGGTGCCCGGCATCGAGGAGGAGCGGCTGGCGCAGGTGAAGGCGGAGTTCCAGGACTCCCTCGGCCCGGAGCGGCCCGAGAGCTCCATCGGGCTGGTGCCCAACCTCGCGGCCTCCCGGATCGCCAACCGCTTCGACTTCCAGGGTCCGGCGTACACCGTGGACGCCGCCTGCGCGAGCTCGCTGATCGCGGTGGACCAGGCCGTGGACCTGCTGCGCTCCGGGCGCTCGGACCTGGTGCTGGCCGGCGGTGTGCACCACTGCCACGACCTGACCCTGTGGAGCGTCTTCTCCCAGCTCCGCGCCCTGTCCCCCAGCGGCGGCATCCGGCCCTTCAGCGGCGCCGCCGACGGCATCCTGATCGGGGAGGGCACCGGGCTGCTGGCGCTGCGCCGACTGGCCGACGCCGAGCGCGACGGCGACCGGGTCTACGCGGTGATCCGCGGCACCGGGGTCTCCAGCGACGGCCGCGCCTCGTCCCTGATGAGCCCCCGCCCCGAGGGCCAGGTGCTCGCCGTCGAGGCGGCGTGGCGCGCCAGCGGGCTCGACCCGGCCGACGTGGGCCTGATCGAGGCCCACGGCACCGCGACCCCGCTGGGCGACCGCACCGAGCTGGAGACCCTGCGCGCCGTCTTCGGCGCCGCCGACTCCCGGCCGCGGGCCGGACTCGGGTCGGTGAAGTCGATGATCGGGCACGCCATGCCCGCGGCCGGTGCCGCCGGACTGATCAAGGCCGCGCTGGCCGTGCACCACGGCGTACTGCCCCCCACGCTGCACGCCCAGGAGCCGCACGAGGCACTGGCGGACACCCGGTTCCGGCTGATCGCGGGGGCCGAGCCCTGGGAGTCCCCCGGCCCCCGGCTGGCCGGGGTCAACGCGTTCGGCTTCGGCGGCATCAACGCCCACGTGGTGCTCGGCGAGACGCCAGGTGCCCGCAGCAGCGGCGAGCCGGCGTACGTCGGGGCGCGGGCTGTGCCGCCGGCGACCGAGGAGGTGCTGCTGCTCGCGGGCCGCGACGCCGCCGACCTGCTCGCCCGGCTCGACGGCTGGACGCCGGGCGACTTCGCGGTGCCCACCGGCGGCCCCGCCCGGCTCGCCATCGTCGCCCCCGACGAGCGGCGCCTCACCCTGGCCCGCAAGGTGCTCGAGCGGGGTACGCCGTTCCGGGGCCGCAACGACGTCTGGTTCGACCCCACCGGCCTGCTGACCGACGGCGGCAAGGTGGGCTTCCTCTTCCCCGGCGTGGAGCCGGAGTTCGACCCCAAGGTCGACGACGTCGTCGCCCAGCTCGGCCTGGAGTGGGAAGGGCTCTCCGGCGGCAGCGGCCTGCAGGAGCAGGGGCGCGGCATCGTCGCCGTCGGTCGCCTGCTCTCCGACGCGCTGGGGATCCTCGGGATCCGCCCCGACCTGATGGCCGGGCACAGCCTGGGCGAGTGGACCGGCCAGATCGTGTCCGGAATGATCCCCGCCGAGCACATCGACGACTTCCTGGGCAACCTGCGTCCCGACTCCATCTCCGTCTCCGACGTGGTCTTCCTGGCCCTGGGCTGCGGCGCCGAGGTCGCCGCCGAGCTGGTGTCCGGGCTGGACGACGCCCACGTCTCCCACGACAACTGCCCGCACCAGTCGGTGGTCTGCGCCCCCGCGGGGGTGATCGAGCAGGTGACCGCCCGGGCCCGGGCCCGCAAGGTGCTCGCCCAGGAGCTGCCCTTCCGCTCCGGCTTCCACTCCCCGCTCTTCGCGCCGCTGATCGACTCGATGCGCGAGCAGTTCGGCAGCCTCCCCCTGGTGCCCGCCCGGGTGCCGCTGTGGTCGGCCACCTCGCTGGCTCCCTACCCCGACGACGCCGCCGCCATCGGCGAGCTTGCGCTGCGCCACCTGGTGGAGCCGGTGCGCTTCCGCCAGCTCGCGCACACGTTGTACGACGCCGGGGTGCGGGCCTTCATCCAGGTCGGCACCGGCAGCCTGACCGGGTTCCTCGACGACTCGCTGCGCGAGCAGGACGTGCTGACGGTCTCGGCCAACAGCGCCAAGCAGAGCGGGGTCGGCCAGCTGCGCCGGGTCGCGGCCGCACTGTGGAGCGCCGGGGCGAGCGTGGACTTCGCGCCGCTGGGTCACGCCCTCGCGAGCCGCCGGGGCTCCGCTGCGCCTGCCACGGCTGGCTCTCCGGCCTCCGCTCCGGCGAGCAAGGGCGCCCGGCCCCTGCCGATGGGCTCCCCGCTGGTGCGGCGGCTGACCCCGCTCGACCTGCCGGCCGCCGGCGCGCCGTCCCCAGCCGTCGTACCGACGGGGGCGGAGCCGCTCCTCACCGAGTTCCAGGCCGCTGTGCGGGAGGCGGCGGCTGCCGCCCAGCAGGTGCTCGAGGCGGCTGCGGAATCCCCGCCTAGGCGGGTATCCCCTCGGTTCGAGGGGGTTGCAAAGGCCACTAACCGTCGGGAACCCCGCCTAGGCGGGGTTTCCGACAACCCGGCCGCGCAGGTCCCGGCCCCCCGCACCGCCCCCGGGGCCACCAGCCGGCAGAGCGTGCTGCGCCTCTCGGTCGCGGACCAGCCGTGGTGGGGCGACCACGCGTTCTACAAGCAGCCGCCGGGCTGGGACTGCCTGGAGGACGAGTTCCCGCTGGTCCCGATGACCGCGATCCTGCAGATGGCCTCCGACGAGGCCGAGGCGCTGGTGCCCGGCACGGTGACGACTGTGATCGAGTCGGTGCGGGCGTTCAAGTGGCTCGCGGTGGAGCCGGCGGTGGAGGTGACCGTGCGCGCCGCGATCGATGCCGCCGCGACCGCCGCCGCTCCCCCCGGTACGACAGTGGTGCGCTGCAGCGTGGACGGCCACGCCCGCGCCGTGGTCCACCTCGCCCCCGGCACCCCGACGCGCCGGCGCCGGCGGCCAGGCCGGTCAACGGGAGCCTGCAGATCCCGGTGCCGGTGGATCGCATCTACGCCGAGGGGCACCTGTTCCACGGACCCGAGTACCAGGGGCTGCGGTCGGTGGACGTCTTCGGCACCGACGGGGTCAGCGGCTGGTTGGAGAGCCAGCGCGCGCCGGGCGCCCTGCTGGACAACGCCGGTCAGCTGTTCGGCTACTGGATGGCGACCGCGGTCGACAAGGACCGCCTGGTGCTGCCCACCTCGATCGACCGGATCTCGTTCTTCTCCCCGCACCCGGTGCCGGGCACCCCGGTGCACTGCGTGGTCAACTGCACCGAGCTGACCGACAAGACGGTCCGGGCCGACCTCGAGCTCACCGTGGACGGCGTGCTGTGGTGCCGCATCGACGGGTGGGAGGACCGCCGCTTCCAGAGCGACGACCGGCTCTTCCTGCTGCTGCGCACGCCGAGCGAGCGGCTGCTGGCCGAGCCCCAGCCGGGCGGCTGGGTGCTGGTGCGCGAGGGCTGGCCGGACTCGGCATCGCGCGACGTGGTGATGCGCCGCTTCCTCGGCGCCGCCGAGCGCGCCGAGTACCAGGGCCGCAACCCCCGCGCCCAGCGCACCTGGCTGCTGGGCCGGATCGCGGTCAAGGACGCCGTACGCCGGTTGCTCACCGACCGTGGCGCGGGGCCGATGTTCCCGGTCGAGGTGGCGGTCGCCAACCTCGAGAGCGGCCAGCCGGTGGTGCGTACGCCGGCCGCGGACGACGTGCGGGTGTCCATCGCCCACAGCCAGGGGCTGGGCGTGGCGATGGCCGACGTGGGACGAGACGTCGGGATCGACGTGGAGCTGGTCGCGCCCCGCTCCTCGATCTTCGAGTCGGCCTCGCTGAGCAGCAGCGAGCACGCGCTGTTCGAGCGGCTGGTCCGCTCCGAGGACCGCGACCGCGAGCTGACCCGCTGGTGGGCCGCCAAGGAGGCCGCCGCGAAGTGCCGCGGCACCGGCCTCCAGGGCCGCCCCCGTGACTTCGAGGTGGTCCAGGTCGTTGGCGAACACCTGCAGGTCGGCGACCAGTGGGTCGCCACCACCTCGCTGCACCATCCACCCCAGATGTCACCCGCGAGCTCCGCCCCGGAGCCGCACGCACCGCAGGAGTACGTCGTTGCCTGGACTGTCGCACAACCTGTCGCACAACCCGACGGAGGACCCCACCATGACTGAGACCGCGCAGATCACGCCCGAGAGCGTGCTCGCCGAGCTGGAGCGGATCCTGACCGTGGTGGTCGGCGACGACCTGCTGCTCGACGGGCCGCTGACCCCGGAGACCTCCTTCGACGCCGACCTGCAGCTGGAGAGCATCGAGTTCGTGGCGCTGGCCGACCAGCTGCTCGCCACCTACGGCGAGAAGGTCGACTTCGTCTCCTGGATGGCCGGCATGCAGCTCGACGAGATCGTGGGCCTGAGCGTCGGTCAGGTCATCGACTTCGTCGTCACCTCGGTCCGGAGCTGACGCCATGCCCCAGGTGGAGGCCAACGGTCTGTCGTTCCACGTGCAGGTGATCCGCCACGACGACGGCACCGAGTCGGGTGCGCACCGGCCCCCGGTGGTGATGCTGCACGGGCTGGTCATCGACAACCTGTCGAGCTGGTTCTACACGATCGCGCACCCCCTGGCGCTGAGCTCCGACGTGCACCTGTTCGACCTGCGCGGCCACGGCCGCAGCGAGATGCCGCCGACCGGCTACTCGGTGGCCTGCAACGTCGACGACCTGGTGGCGCTGCTGGACCTGTGGGGCATCGACGAGCCGGTGCACCTGTTCGGCAACAGCTTCGGCGGGGTGGTCGCGCTGGCCTTCGCGCACCGGCACCCCGAGCGGGTGGCCAGCCTGTTCCTCATCGAGGCGCACTTCGCGGTCGAGGGCTGGGCCGAGCACATGGCCGGCAGCCTGGCGCTGGCCGCGTTCGGCCTCGACGAGGACGCCGTCCAGGAGTGGATGGCGACCAACCCCGACCGCAAGCTCACCCGGGTGGCGCGGCGCAGCGAGAGGTTCCTGATGGAGACCTCGCTGATCGACGACCTCAAGGCCGAGCAGCCGATCGGCTTCCTGCCCCAGATCGGGTGCCCGGTGCATGCGATGTACGGCAGTGAGTCCGACATCCTGCACCTGGCCCGGGAGCTGGAGACCCAGCTGCCGGACTGTCGCCTGGAGATCGTGGAGGGCACCACCCACTCCCTGCTCACCGAGCGCAGCGAGCTGGTCCGCGAGCGCGCCCTGGAGTGGATCGGGGCCTTCACCACAGCGCCGGTAGGGGCCTGAGGGTGACGCGCTTCCTGTTCGTGGTGCCGCCCTTCACCGGGCACGTCAACCCGACCATCCCGGTGGCCACCGCCCTGATGACCCGCGGTCACGACGTGGCCTGGACCGGACTGCCGGGCCTGGTCGACCCGCTGCTGCCGGCCGGCTCGACGTTCTTCCCGGCCACCTCGACCGACGTCGCCGAGTACGTCGCGGGCGCCGGCGAGCGGCGCCCCGACCTGCGGGGCGCGGCGGCGTTCAAGTTCCTCCAGGAGGAGGTGCTGCTGCCACTGGCCGAGGCGATGATCGACGGGGTCGACGCGGCGGTGGACGCGTTCGGCGCCGACGTGCTGGTGGTGGACCAGCAGGCGCTCGCCGGGGCCGTGGTGGCCCGGCGCCGGGGACTGCCGTGGGCCACCTCGGCGACCACGTCCGCCGAGCTGGTCGACCCGCTGTCCGCGCTGCCCCTGGTCGCCGAGCAGATGCACGCCCGGCGGGTGGAGCTGCAGCTGGCGCACGGCGTACCGGAGGAGGTGGCGACCTCCGGCGACCTCCGGGTCTCCGAGCACCTGGTGCTGGCCTACACCACCCAGACGCTGGTCGGTCCGCCGACGATCAGTACGCCGGTCTGCTTCGTCGGCCCCGCCACCCTGGGACGGCCCGAGGCCGACGACTTCCCCTGGGAGCTGCTGCGCCCCGAGCTGCCCACGGTGCTGGTCTCGCTCGGCACCCTGAACGCCGACGCCGGTGGCCGCTTCTGGCGGGTGGCCGCCGAGGCGTGCCGCGACCAGCCGTGGCAGGCGGTCTTCGTGGCACCGGCCGAGCTGGTGCCGGACCCGCCGCCCAACGTGCTGGTGCGGACCCGGGTGCCGCAGCTGTCGTTGCTGCGCCGGGTGGACGCCGTGGTCTCCCACGCCGGGCACAACACGGTCTGCGAGTCCCTGGCCGCGGGTCTGCCGCTGGTGCTGGCGCCGATCCGCGACGACCAGCCGGTGGTGGCCGAGCAGGTGGTGGCCGCCGGTGCGGGGGTGCGGGTGCGGTTCGCCCGGGTGCGCCCCGACGAGCTGAGGTCGGCGATCCAGCTGGTGCTCACCGACCCCGACCTGGGGGCGGCGGCCGGACGCATCGCAGCGTCGTTCGCGGCTGCCGGCGGGGGCCGGGCCGCAGCCGAGGCTCTGGTCGTGCTCGCGTCGCGCCGGGCCGCCGTACGCCCGTGACGGGAAGCCGGAGCACCGATCGGGCCCGGCAGATGGTGCTCTCGGTTCCCGTCAGCGCGGACGGCGGGGCACCTTGGCCGCCAGCTCCTCGGGCATCGGCTCGTAGTGGGCGAACTCCCGGCTGAAGGTGCCGACCCCGTGGGTGGCGGCACGCAGGTCGACGGCGTAGCGGACCAGCTCGGTCTGCGGCACCACGGCGTGCACCAGGGTCCGGGCCGACCCGACCTGGTCGGTGCCGAGCAGGCGGCCCCGGCGGGCGGACAGGTCGCTCATGGTCTCCCCCACCAGGGCGTCCTGGACCAGCACCGAGACCTTGTCGTAGGGCTCGAGCAGCACCACGCCCACGCTCTCCGCGGCCTCCTTCAGCGCCAGGGCGCCGGCAGCCTGGAAGGCCATGTCCGAGCTGTCCACGCTGTGCGCCTTGCCATCGGTCAGGGTGGCCCGCAGGTCGACCAAGGGGTAGCCCAGCCGCACCCCCAGCTCCATCTGGGCCCGCACCCCCTTCTCCACCGAGGCCACGAAGTGGCGCGGCACCGCGCCGCCGACGACCCGGTCGGCGAACTCGAACCCGGCGCCACCGGGCAGCGGCTCGACCTCGACGTCGCAGACGGCGTACTGGCCGTGGCCGCCGGACTGCTTCACGTGCCGGCCGTGCCCCTTGGCCGCCCCGGTCAGCCGCTCGCGCAACGGCACGACCAGGTCGCTGACCGCCACCTCGACCCCGTGTGACCTCAGCCGCTCCAGCGCCAGCTCGGCGTGGGCCTCACCCAGCACCCACAGCACCACCTGGTGGGTCTCGGCGTTGCGCTCCACCCGCAGGCTGGGGTCCTCGGCGGCGAGCCGGGCCAGCGCACCGGACAGCTTCTCCTCGTCCGAGCGGGTGGCGGCCTGGATCGCCACCGGCAGCTGGGGGTCCGGCGCCGTCCAGGGCTTCAGGACCCGGGGCTCCTCGGGGGTGCTCAGGGTGTCCCCGGTCTCCGCGGTGGTCAGCCGGCTCACGCACCCGATGTCGCCGGCCACGAGCTCGGGGGCCGGCACCAGGGCAGCCCCGAAGGGATGGGACAGCGCGCCCGTCCGCTCGTCGGCGTCGTGGTCCTCATGGCCGCTGGCGTCGCCGAAGAAGGAGGAGGCGTGCCCGGAGACGTGCAGGCTCTGGTCGGGACGGAGCGTGCCGGAGAAGACCCGCACCATGCTGAGTCGCCCCACGTAGGGGTCGCTGGTGGTCCCGATCACCTGGGCGACCAGGGGACCGGACGGGTCGGCGGTCAGCGGCGGGGCCGTCTTCCCTGCGGGCGTGAACACCTCCGGAGAGGGGTGCGTGGCGGGTGCCGGGAACCCGGCGACCACGAGGTCCAGCAGCTCGGTGAGTCCGACGCCGGTGGCCGCGCAGACCGGCACCACCGGGTGGAACAGTCCGTGCCGCATCGCCTCGGCGACGTCGGCGACCAGGGCCTCCTCGCCGACCTCGCCCCCCTCGAGGTAGTCGTCCATCAGCTGCTCGTCCTCGGCCTCCTCGACGATCGCCTCGACGAGGCGGGCGTGCGCGGCCCGGGCCTCCTCGAACGAGGCCTCGTGGGCGAGCAGGTGGGTCAGCCCGGTGACCTCGGCGTGCTCGGTGGTCAGCGCGAAGAGCGGCAGCACCCGGTCGCCGAGCTCCTCGCTCACGGCCGCGACCACGAGGTCGAGGTCGGCGCGCGCGTGGTCGAGCTTGGTCACCACGACCGCCGAGGGCACCGCCGCCTCGACACCCTCGCGCATCATCTGACGCGTGGCCTCGTCCAGCGAGCCGTCGGTGGCCGCGTTCGCCGGCACCACCAGGAGCGCCGCGTCGGCGGCCCGGAGGCCGGCCCGCACCTCCCCGGCGAAGTCGGCGTACCCGGGGGTGTCGATGAGGTTGATCTTGGTGCCCCCGTGCACCACCGGTACGACGGACAGCGCGGCCGAGCGCTGGTGCACCCGCTCGAACTCCTCGAAGTCCGACAGGGTGGTGCCGTCCTCCACCCGGCCGGCGCGGGTGACGGCGCCGGTGTGCAGGGCCAGGGCCTCCACCAGGGAGGTCTTTCCGCCGGCGGTCGGTCCCACCAGGACGACGTTGCGGACCCGGTCGGGCTCGGCCACGCAGAGGTCGTGCTGGGTGGCCCGATGAGTGGCTCGCTGGCCGGTCCTGTCCGCCATGGAGCCAGCAAACTCCCCTCGCGGGTGAGGCACAAGACCCCCGGCGTTCGCGGTGCCGAGCACGGGTAGCCTCACGCCCATGAGTGCGATCGATGGCGTCTCCGAGATCTTCGACCCGAGCGACTGGGACCCGGTCCCCGGCTTCGAGGACCTGACCGACCTGACCTACCACCGGGCCAAGGCCCACGGCACGGTCCGGATCGCCTTCGACCGCCCCGACGTGCTCAACGCGTTCCGTCCGCACACGGTCGACGAACTGCTGCGCACCCTGGAGCACGCCCGCACCTCCGGCGACGTGGGCTGCGTGCTGCTGACCGGCAACGGCCCCAGCGACAAGAACGGCAAGTGGGCCTTCTGCACCGGCGGCGACCAGCGGATCCGCGGCAAGGCCGGCTACCAGTACGAGACCGACGGGCACGTCGAGGCCGGCGCCCCGCCCAACCCGATCGACAAGGCCAAGCTGGCCCGCCTGCACATCCTGGAGTGCCAGCGGCTGATCCGCTTCATGCCCAAGATCGTGATCTGCGTGGTCCCGGGCTGGGCCGCCGGCGGCGGGCACTCCCTGCACGTGGTCGCCGACCTCACCCTGGCCAGCGCGGAGCACGCGCGCTTCAAGCAGACCGACGCCGACGTGGGCTCCTTCGACGGCGGCTTCGGGTCGGCGTACCTGGCCCGCCAGGTGGGGCAGAAGTTCGCCCGCGAGATCTTCTTCCTCGCCGACGAGTACGACGCGCAGGAGATGCACCAGATGGGCGCGGTCAACCGGGTCGTGCCGCACGCCGACCTGGAGAAGGTGGCGCTGGAGTGGGGCCGCAAGATCAACGGCAAGTCCCCGACCTCGCAGCGGATGCTGAAGTACTCGTTCAACATGATCGACGACGGCCTCGTCGGGCAGCAGCTCTTCGCGGGAGAGACCACGCGGCTGGCCTACATGACCGACGAGGCGCAGGAGGGTCGCGACCAGTTCCTGGAGAAGCGGGAGCCGGACTGGTCGCCGTTCCCCTGGTACTACTGAGTCCGCGCGTTCACGCGTCTCCTCCGTCCAGGTCGGACATGTCGAGCACGAAACGGTAGCGAACGTCGTTGCGCCGGAGCCGGTCGAGAGCCGTGTTCACCTGCGACGACGGCAGCACCTCGATGTCGGCAGCGACGCCGTTGTCCGCGCAGAACTGGAGCATCTCGGCTGTCGCTCGACGGCCTCCGCTGCCCGCGGAGCTGAGCCTCTTGCGACCGATGAGCAGGTCGGTGGTCTCGAGCGTGACGGGACCGAGGTAGCCGACGACGCTGAGGGTGCCGTCCATCGCCACCAGCTTGAGGTACGGGGCCAGGTCGTGGGCGGCTGAGATGGTGTCGATGACCACGTCGAAGGTGTCGCGTGCCGCAGCCATCTGCTCGCCGTCGGTGGAGTCGATCAGGTCGTCAGCGCCGAGCCGGTGCGCGTCGTCGCGCTTGTCCGGGGTGCGGCTGATGACGGTCGTCGCGGCGCCGAGCGCTACGGCCAGCTTGACGGCGAGGTGGCCCAGGCCGCCGAGCCCAGCGATGGCGACGCGGCTGCCGGGACCGACGCCGAGGGCGCGCAGGGGCTCCCAGACCGTGACACCGGCGCACATCAGCGGGGCGGCCGCAGCCGGGTCGAGGCCAGCGGGGAGGCGGTAGGCGAAGGCTTCCCGCACGACGTACTCGCGGGAGTACCCGCCCAGGGTGATCGACCCGTCCTGCCGGTCGGTACCGCCGTAGGTCAGCGTCGGGAAGGAGTAGCAGAAGTTCTCCTGCCCGGCGGTGCACATGGCGCACTCGCCGCAGGAGTCGACGATGTTGCCCACCGCGACCCGATCGCCGACCGAGAAGGCGGTGACCTCCGGCCCGGTTGCGGTCACCACGCCGGTGAACTCATGCCCGGGCACCAGAGGCGCCTTCGCCTCAGGGTCGTCGAGCTGCAGGGCGTGGAGGTCGCTGTGGCACACCCCGCAGAAGTCGACCTGCACCGCAAGGTCATCGGGGCGGAGCTCCCGTCGCTCCAGCGTCGTTCGTCGCAGCTCCGCCGAGCCGGCCGCGTGCCAACCAAGGGACGTTCTCATACCTACTCCTTAAACAGACTGTTCGGTCTGCTTCATGCTGGCACACCTCTCGCGGCAGAGCAAACCAACCGTTCTGTTTGATAGACTGGTGGCATGCCGGAGCAGCCCCAGACCTCCAGAGGCGCGGCGACCTACCAGCGCATCCTCGAGGCCGCCACGGAAGAGTTCGCGCAGCACGGCATCGCCGGGGCGCGCATCGAACGCATCGTGACGGCAGCGCGCAGCAACAAGGCGCAGCTCTACGCCTACTTCGGGGACAAGGACCGACTGTTCGACGCCATCTTCCTCAGCTCGCTGGAGCGCATCACCAACGTCGTGCCTCTCGACGCCGACGACCTCGCGGAGTGGGCCGTTCGTCTCTACGACGAGTACCTGCGCCGACCCGACCTCATCCGGCTGGCCACGTGGGCGCGGCTCGAGCGACGGCCCACCGGGCACCTCGTCGAGACCCACCAGCAGTACGACGACCGCAAGCTCGCGGCCATCGCGGCCGCCCAAGCCGCCGGACGGGTCCGGGCAGGCGACCCGTTCGACATCATGGCCCTGGTCATCGCGATGTCCATGGCCTGGTCACCGGTCAGCAATGTGTATGCGGCCAGCAACCAGGAACCCGACGACGTGCATGACCAACGCCGTGCCCTGCTCCGCGACTTCGTCCGAAGCGCCACCGGAGCCGGCACGGGTGACGCGCCCCTCCCATGACTGCTGCACCCACCGACCAGTTCACGGACAGGACGGATCCTCGCCCATGACGCTCCGCTTCGCCGTGACCGCCTGCAGGACCACTGTGCTCGTCCTGACCACCGTCCTGGCGACCGTCCTGACGACGGGGTGCAGCCCGTCCACCTCGCCGCCGAGCACCCCGTACAGCGCACCGACCACTGCGGCCGCCCGCCCGAGCACCCCGGGCCGTACGCCCCCGCCGTGGCTGGGCACCCGCGTCCTGCCGACGGACGACCCCGCAGCGATCGCCGCCCTGCGCACCCCCCGGCGGCTGCGCGAGCGCGCCTTCACGCTGCCCGACACCCTGGACCCGCTCCCGGGGCGGGGCTTCCGGGCGGTCGTCGAGTCGCCTGCTCCGAGCCAGGTGATCGGCCGCTCCACCTGGAACCCCGCGTGCCCGGTCGCGGCCGAGGACCTCGCCTGGATCCGGCTGACCTTCCGCGGCTTCGACGGCGCCCGGCACACCGGTGAGCTGCTGGTCAACGCTGCCGTGGCCGACGACCTGGTCAGCGTCTTCCGCGACCTGTGGCGGGCGCGCTTCCCGATGGAGCAGCTGGCGATCACCACCCGCGCGGAGAGGGACGCTGACCCGACCGGGGACGGCAACGGCACGGGGGCGTTCAACTGCCGGCCCGTGACCGGCGGGAGCTCCTACAGCGAGCACGCCTACGGCCTGGCCATCGACCTCAACCCGTTCCAGAACCCGTACGCCAAGGGCGCGGTGGTGCTGCCCGAGCTGGCTCGCAGCTACCTGGACCGCGGCCGGCGCCGACCCGGAGTGATCACCGCCCACGGCCCGGTGGTCCGGGCCTTCGACCGCATCGGCTGGGGCTGGGGCGGGAACTGGCGCACGCTGAAGGACTACCAGCACTTCTCCGCCAACGACCGCTGACCGCGGGGCTGAGCGGTCCTCGACCCAGGTATCTCAGCCGAGGCAGCCGCTCACCCCTTGCCCTTGTTCTTGCCCTTGACCTGGCGGGCGATCACGACGATGTACTTCGTGTAGTGGAAGCGCCCGTTGCGGTAGACCACCCGGTCCGTGCAGCTGATCAGGACCAGACGGTGAGGCCCTGCCGTCGAGAAGTAGCGCTGCGGGACCTTGTTGCGGCGGTCGAAGGTCTTCTTGGCCGTGACCACGTAGGTGTACCGCTCGCCGCCGCGCACCACCTGGATCCGCTCCCCGCGCTTGGCGGAGTTCAGTCGCCACATGGCGCCCGGGCGATCGTGCCGGTCGGAGACGTGCCCGCCGACCACCGCGGTGCCGATCTTGTCCCCGAAGCCGGCGGACTTCTTCAGCCGCGCGACCTCGTGGACGTTGCCCGGCAGCGTCATCTGTCCCTTGCGGATGCTCCCGGTGCGCACCACGGCCGGCTTGCGCAGACCCGGGATGGTGATCGTGGTGGGCGCACGACGGGCGCTCTGCTGCTGGGGCTTCAGCGTGCCGGAGAAGCCGCCGGAGATGATCGGCGCGACGTAGCGGGGCTTGGCGACCACGGTCGTCTCAGCCACCTGTCCGCACTTGTGCGTGGCCGACTCGTTGTTGGCATCGGCCCGGATGGCGACGCGCCAGGTGTAGACGCCGGGAGCGCGGACCCGGACCTTCGGCGTACGGTTCCAGCCGTTCTCGACGCGGAAGGTCTTCGTCCGGACCCGGTTGCCCGGCGTGCAGGTGATCGCGGCCCGGGACGAGAACGGTCCGTACAGACCGGCAGTGACGGTGCCGCCCTCGTCGGCGAGTCCGCGCACCCGGATACGGTCGAAGAACGGCTTCCCCGGGACCACCCGGCGACGCGAGGTGACGGTGCGCACCTCAGGGGTGCTCTTCTCCTTCACCTCGTTGGTGATCCGGTTCGACACGGTGAAGAGGATCGAACGTCCCCCGTTCACGGTGATGAGCTGGGTCCGCGACGGCTGGTAGGTCGCATCGAGCTGGTCTCCCCCACGCTCCGAGATCGTGATCCGGGTGCCGACGGGGAGACGTTGCGGCACCGCCGGTGCCGTCTGACCCGGTGCCACCGCGAACGTCGCCGGGTTCACGCTTGCCAGAGAGTTGTCGCCGCGGAAGTCCGTTGCGGCGGTGACGTCGAAGGTGAACGTCCGACCCGGCGGCGGCGTGTCGCCCCGCGTCAGCTTGCTGATCTGGAACGTTCCGGTGGCGATGAAACCGGCGTCGATGGTGTGGTTGTTGCGGCCCGGCGAGCCGACGTTCACCGGAGCCTGGCCGTTGGCCGGGTTCGGGTTCGAGTCGCGCTGCAGCGCTGCCGTGGCCTGGGAGGTGAAGGCCAGGTCCGCCCAGGTGATCCCGGCGAAGCCCGGGTTGTCCGCGTTCGGCCCGGTGAAGGTGACCGGGCCGGTGCCGCGCCCGAACACCACGACGTACGGCAGCGTGTCGCCCTGGGTGGCCGCCGGGTTGAAGCCGGCGATCTCGTCACTGCGGAAGTAGTACTCGCCACGGGCGTTGGTCGTGGTCGAGGCCAGGGCCGCACCGGCGGGCGCCCCGTCCGGTCCGCGGGCGAACAGCGTGACCGGGGCTCCCTGGATCGCCGGCTCGTCCGGGTC
This sequence comes from Nocardioides houyundeii, assembly GCF_002865585.1. Taxonomy (NCBI): domain Bacteria; kingdom Bacillati; phylum Actinomycetota; class Actinomycetes; order Propionibacteriales; family Nocardioidaceae; genus Nocardioides; species Nocardioides houyundeii. The sequence continues at coordinate 3,582,302 of NZ_CP025581.1, forward strand.
CTGACGACCGTTGAGGTCCGCGTCCAGCCAGACCCGGTTGCCGATCTCCACGGGCGGCTCACGGGTGAGCAGCGAGACGGCGCCCAGCCCTCCGCCCTTCTGGAAGAAGGGGGCGGTCGGGGGGACCCGAACCCGATGGCCCGTCCCGGAAGGGGGTCGGGGGTTTGGTTGTAGCCGCGCAGGGTCTGGCCGTCGTCCACCGAGAACCAGCTCAGCCCGGAGACGCGGATGGCGCCGAGCGGATCCATGGCGGTCGAGGCGACCTCCTGGAGCCCGGGGTAGGCAGCGACGCCACCCAGGGTGTTGTCCCAGTGGTTGACGCCCCGGCCGATGTCCTGCCGGTCGTTGTAGAACTCTCCCCCGCCAGGCCCCTCGTCGTTGCCCGGGTTGGCACCGGTCCGGGCGCCGACGACGGCGTTGTCCTCGAGCGTCCCATCGGGCGTCGCGATCAGGATGTCGCCACCCGAGACGGTCTCGAAGAAGCGGTCATCGGTGGTGCAGGGCGCGGCGCACCCGGGCGGCGGCTCGGACGCCCACTGCCGGTTGCCGCCCTGGACGCTGCTGCGGTCGACGAACCCGAGCGTCAGGTAGCCCTGGGCATCGAACGTGATGCTGCCGAGGATCGGCTGGGGATAGTTGTGGGTCCAGCCGTAGGAGGTGTTGAAGCCCACCGAGCCGTTGTCGCCGTCCCAGTACCAGCTGTCGGTCCAGGAGTTCCAGCGCCGAACCTGGTCGGGGATCGCGGTGGTAGGCGGAATCGGGTTGCCCCAGCCGGCGAGGTTGTTCCCCTTCTCGAAGTCGAGCGGGGCGGTGAGCGTGTTCGTCCACGCAGAGCCACCGGTCGCCGCGGTCGCCTCCGGCTGCGAGACGACGTACATGTTGCCCGTCGCGGGGACGCCCGGGTTCGCGCCGTCACCGTTGGTGTCGACGTAGCCGACGTAGACCCGGTCGCGGTTCACCGTCACGGCCCAGGGCCGCTGGTCGGCCGTCAGGCCCAGCGGGATCCGGGTGGCCGTCGTCGGGGTGGCGCCGTTCGTGATGTCGACGGCGTAGAGGTCCCGGTCGAAGAGGTTGACGAAGTACAGCGTCGTCCCGTCCTCGTTGATCGCGATGCCGCCGATACCGACCTTGCCGGCGTTGACGAACGCGTTCGCGTCCCGGACGAGTGCGTCGGGGTCCCCGAGACCGCGGTCGGCGCTGCTCGGCACCGTCCCCACGTCCACCCCGAGGGTGGTGACGTCCAGCCAGGGCGTCACCGAACCGGTGGCAGGGTCGTTGAGGGCGCCGCTGCCCGGGGCGAGGACGTCGGTGATCCGGTAGATGCCCCCGAGCCCGAGCGGACCGAGCTCGGAGATCCGCTTGTAGGACGCCGCAGCGTAGGCGGCATTCTGGGACCGGGCGAAGGCCACGCCCCAGACTGAGCCCACCTCGCCGTACGTCGCCAGGTCCACGCGGCCCGGGTAGTTCCCGGACGCCGGGTCGTTGGGCGGCACCACCCACGGGTTCGCCACGACGGCGGGCTGAGCGGCGGCCTCGGGCACGCTCCGCAGCCCGGCGTACTGGATGCCCGTCATGATCGGCGCGTTGTTGGCGGCGTAGTCCTCCGGCTCGAGCACGCCGAAGTCGACGCCCTCGGCGCCAGCGGCCGCGAACTGGACGCTCGTGCCGTTGTCGGGCCCGGCGAAGGAGGACTGGTAGTCCCCCGGAAGCTGTTCTGCCGTGCCACCGTTGGCGTCGGGGAACTCGATGCGCAGGGGTGTCCCGTCCGCGACGGACGAGGTGTTGATCGAGTAGCTGCCGTCGGCCGCGGTGGTGGCGGTGCCGACCACCCCGCCGCGCGGTCCGTACGCCGTCACCGTCAGTCCGCCGAAGCCGACGTCGGTCTGGACGCCGGTGGCCGGGTCGCCCGCGTCGCGGGTGCCGTCCCCGTCGAAGTCCTGGTAGACCACCCCCGAGACCGAGCCCGGGGCCGCGTACGACGGTGGCGCGGCGACGATCCCGACGACCACGACGCTCAACGCTGTCGCGCCCAGCATCAGGCTGAGACCCAGGTGGGAAAGCTTCTGGCACAGCCTCATGACGCCTCCGGTTGAACTCCGAGGGACGCCTCCTGACTGAAGAGCGCCCCGTAGTTCTTCCACCTCTATCACAGGGGTGACACGATTCACAGGGTCCTTAGTTTGGCCTTAAAACTGCCTTGTGGTAGTGGGCCTATACTCGGCGCCATGCCTATCGGGAGGGCCGCCGCGGCGGTCTTGGCGGTCGTGGCCTGCCTCGTCGCGGGCTGCTCGGACGACCCCGCCTCGCCGGAGGCCGACCCCTCGCTCGTGCGGGTCCCGCAGGACGCCGACTCCATCCAGGACGCCGTCGACCGGGTCGCGGCAGGTGGCCTGGTGCTCGTGGACGAGGGGGTCTACCGCGAGAGCGTCGTGGTCTCGACCGCCGACGTGACGCTACGAGGGGTGGACCGAGGAGGGACCGTCGTCAACGGCGAGGGCGAGCGCCCCTACGGTGTCGTCGGGATCGCCGACGGCCTCCGCGTGCAGAACCTCACGGTGCGCGACCACACCTTCTACGGGGTGCTGATCACCGGCGTCCACGACGGGGACGTGCCGAGCGCGAACAACGGAGACGACTACGCGGAGTTCGACCCCGACCGCTTCCCCCCGGTGCAGCGCTTCGCGATCGACCACGTCACCGCTCACAACAACGGGCTCTACGGCATCTACGCCTTCGACGCCCAGCACGGGGTGATCGCCGACTCCTACGCCTCCGGCTCGGCCGACAGCGGGATCTACGTCGGCCAGTGCCACGCGTGCGACATCCTGGTGACCGGAAACGTGGCCGAGCGCAACGCGGTCGGGTTCGAGAACGCCAACGCCTCCGGGCCGCTCGTGGTGACCGGAAACCGGTTCACCGGCAACCGCGTCGCCATGACGCTGCTCTCGAACTACCAGGAGGCGTTCCGCCCGCAGCGGGGCAACCAGGTCGTCGGCAACGTCATCGGAGACAGCGGCGCCGGAGACTCCCCCGCCCAGGCGGACGGCGGCTTCGGCACCGGCCTGGGCATCGCGGGCGGCGTCGGGAACGAGATCGCCCGCAACCGGATCGTCGGCAACCCCCGGGCGGGCGTCCTCCTGACGAACACCGAGGACCTGCCGGCGTCCGGCAACACCTTCACCGGCAACGTCTTCGCCGGAAACGGCACCGACATCGCGAACATCTCCGCGGTCCGTGCCCCGGCGACGGCGAACTGCGTGACCGGTCGGGTCACCACGGTGCCGGCGGCGCTCGCTCCGGCGCTGGGGTGCGGCACCGCCACGTCACAGCCCGCGGCGGCGCCGGGTGTCATCGCGCGGCGCGCGCGGGCTCCGCGGGGCATGAGCTTCCTCGACGTCACACACCCCGGTGAGCAGCCCGGTCTGCCCTCGGTCACGGGCGGGCTGGAACGGCTCCCCGACCGGGTGGTCATGCCGGACACCGCGCGGATCGGCGTACCCCCGGCGTCCCTGCTGTCCGGTCGAGGTGGGTCGTGATGCGCGCCCGCCGCTGGCTGGTCGTCCTGGCGCTCCTGGTGCTCGGCGCCGCCGGCTGCCGCGATGGTGCCGAGTCCACCGGCGACGCTTCGCGGGCCCCTGAGCCGAGACCGGTGACCGCCGGGGAGGCGCAGGTGCTGGCCACGACGATGTTCCGCAACTACGACGCGGGCAGCCGCTCGCTCCGGACCACGGTGCCGGTGGGCGAGCAGCGGGTCCGTCTCCAGGGGTGGGTCGACTACCGGACCCACACCGGCTACGCCCTGGCCACGGGGGCCGACTTCGCGCCGCAGCTGGTGCGGTGGAACCTCCGTCAGGTCGGGCTCACCCCGGCCCCCGCGGGCACCACAGACGCTCCGCTGCCGATGCCGAAGGTGGGCTGGCAGACCCGTCCGGTGGACACCGAGCGTTCGGTCCTCGACGCGGTGCTGGTCGTGATCGCCGGTCTCGCCCAGGACCGGCCGGAGAATCCGCTCCTCCTGGCCCAGAACGGCGCGCTGTGGCTCGGTGGGGACGAGCTGAACGGCGACGAGGTGACCGGGTACGCCGCCCCGCCGTCCGACGAGCAGGCGGAAGGGCCGGTCAACTCCGACGACTCGGGCCTCCGACTGTGGGTCGACGACACCGGGCTCGCCCACCGCGCCCAGGTCCGCACCGGCGACGACTGGGCGCAGGTGGACCTCGGTGACGCCGACGGGGTCTCGCTCCCCCGGCTGCCGGCGGTGCAGCGGTGAGTCCGGACCGGCGGCAGGTCCTCACCTCGGCGGCGGTGGTCACCGGCGGCGCTCTCGCCGCCTCGGCGATCGGACGGGCCGTGGACTGGGGCCGCTCGTCCGCGCCCCCCGGCCCGCGGTCCACCGAAGACACCCAGGACTCCACCCAGGACTCCACCCAGGACGACGGGCACCAGTCCGGGGTCCATCGCCCCGCCGACCCCCAGGCGTACGCGCTCCTGACGGTGCTCGACCTCGAGACGACGACCCGCGCGGAGCTCGGGGCGATGCTCCGCCGCCTCGGCGAGGGCATCGGCGCCGCCGTGCCGGCTGGGTCCGGCGACCTGACCGCGACCGTCGGCGTCGGTCCCCGGGTGGTGCGCGCCGCCGGGGGCTCGCTGCCGGGGAGCACGCCACTGCCGGGCTTCGCCGGGGACGACCGCATCCCCTCCTCGTACGTCGGCGGCGACCTCCTGCTCGCCGTGCACGGACCGGACGCAGCCGCCGTCGAGCGGGTCACCAACCGCCTCGTGTCCGCCACCCGCGGACGGGTGCGGTGGGCCCAGGCGGGCTCCCGCTCCAGCGCCGGGCACGGCCGTGCCCGCAACCCGCTGGGGTTCCTCGACGGAGTGGTGGTCCCCCGCACCGACGCCGAGCTGGCCGACGACGTCTGGATCCCCGAGGGGCCGGCCGCCGGCGGCACCATCTGCGTGGTGCGACGCCTGCGGCTGGACGTCGACGGGTTCCAGGCGTTGCCGGTGCGCCGCCAGGAGCGGGTCATCGGCCGCCGGCACTCCGACGGCGCCCCGCTGTCCGGAGGAGGCCCCTTGGACCAGGTCGACCTGTCGGCGAAGACGCCCGACGGGGAGTACGTCGTACCGCTGCACTCCCACGCCCGGGCGGCCCACCCGTCGTTCACCGGCAGCGGCCTGATGCTGCGGCGCAGCTACGGCTACCAGAACAGCGCGGAGGACCGCGGGCTGCTCTTCATCAGCTTCCAGCGCGAGCTCGCCACCTTCGTCCGCACCCAGCAGCGGCTCGACGAGGTCGACGAGCTGATGGGCTTCTCCAGCCCGACGGCCTCGGCCGCCTTCCTGGTCCTGCCGGGCTTCGACGACACGCGCCCCCTGGGCGCCACGCTCTTCGGCTGAGCGGAGCCCTGGCGACCGCCGGTCTGGCAGAACGCCGCCACGTGGCGCCGGGCAGCCTCAGGTCCGGGCATGATGTTCCCCGTGTGGGAGGCAGATCAGTCGCGAGCCGATGCCGGGCGGCTCCTGGTCGCCGGGCCGAGGCCGGTGACTCCGCACGTCCGCCCCAGCACCGTCGACCTGATGGTCGCCGGAGCCTGCGGCGCCCTCACGCTCGCCGGGCTGGCCGCCGCCCCCGCGCTCGCGTCCGTAGACCCCTCCACCGAGCTGGCGCTCCCCGCGCTGGGCGGCACCGGCTGGTGGCTGGGCGCCGTGACGCTGCTGGTCCAGGCCGCCGTCCTGCTGCTGCGCCGTACGGCGCCCCGGGCGGTGCTGCTGCTGGCCGCGGCGGCGGTGCCGGTGGCCGCCGCCTGCGGGCTGGGTGACGCGACGGGGCTGGCCACCCTGGCGGTCCTGGTCGCGGTCCTCACCCTGGGGCTGGCGCAGCCGGCCTCCCGCTCCTGGCCGGCCCTGCTGGGCGCCGGCGTGCTGGTCGCCGGCGGCATCACGACGAGCGCCCTGGACGCCGGCGAGCCCACCGGGGCCGCGCTCGGTGGCGGGCTGCTGCAGGGGCTCGGCACCATCGGCCTCCCCCTCGTGCTCGCGGTCGTCCTCACCGCCAGGCGCGAGACCCGGCTGGCCCGGGAGAGCCAGGCAGCCGCGGTCGCCCGGGAGCAGGACGCGCTGCTGGCCGCCGCCGTCGCCCGCGAGCGGACCGCCATGGCGCGGGAGCTGCACGACATCGCCGCGCACCATCTCTCGGGCATCGCGGTGATGACGGCCGCCATCGGGACCCAGATCGACTCCGACCCCGCAGCGGCCAAGGAAGGGGTAGCCCAGGTACGCCGGCAGAGCAAGGCGGTGCTCCAGGACCTGCGCCGCCTGGTGGGGCTGCTGCGCGAGCAGGACCCCTCCGGCGACGGGGCGCGGGTGCGGCCGGAGTCCCTGGCCGGCGTCGCCGCCCTGGTCGAGGACGCTGCGGCGGCCGGCCGCGAGGTGGGCCTGACCGTGCTGCCCGGAGCCGGTCCGCTCGGCGCCGGCGTCGGCCCGCTGGCCCAGCTCGCCGGCTACCGGATGGCGCAGGAGGCCCTGGCCAACGCGGCCCACCACGCTCCGGGTGCGGAGGTGGAGGTGGTCCTCGACGACCGCGACCCCACCATGGCCCGGCTCACCGTGCGCAACGGCCCGCCGCCGGCGCTGCCGGCCCCCGGGCTCCGCAGCGGCTTCGGGCTGCTGGGCATGCGCGAGCGGGCCGAGCTCACCGGGGCGCAGCTGGAGCACGGCCCCACTCCCGAGGGGGCTGGCAGGTGGTGCTGGGGATGCCGCGCGAGGGTGAGCTCGGGGCTGACCGTCCCGAACTGGACCGGGCCCCCCGGAGCAACCCCGAGAGGGAGGACCGATGATCCGAGTCGTCGTCGCCGACGACCAGCCGCTGGTGCGAGCCGGGCTCGGCACCCTGCTCGGCGCCGAGCCGGACATCACCGTCGTGGCGCTGGCCGCGGACGGCCGCGAGGCGGTCGAGGCCGCGCGCCGCCTGCGGCCCGACGTGGTCTGCATGGACGTCCGGATGCCCCACCAGGACGGCATCAGCGCCACCCGCGAGCTCTGCGGTCCCGGGGTCGAGGACCCGATACCGGTGCTGGTGCTCACCACCTTCGACATCGACGAGCACCTGTTCGGGGCGCTGGAGGCCGGCGCGTCGGGCTTCCTGCTCAAGGACGCCGAGCCCGAGGTGCTGGTCGCCGCGGTGCGCACCGTGGCCCGGGGCAACGGCACCCTGGACGACGCGCTCACCAAGCGGGTGCTCCGCGAGGTGGTGACCCGGCGCGAGACCCGGCCGGTGACCGCCGGGCGCGCCTCGGAGCTGCTCACCGCCCGGGAGCTGGACATCCTGCTGCTGCTGGCCCAGGGCATGTCCAACGACGAGATCGCCGCCGAGCTGTTCCTGGAGACCTCGACGGTGAAGTCGCACCTGGCCCGGATGATGCCGAAGATCGGCGTCCGCTCACGGCTCCAGGCCGCCGTCTGGGCCTACCAGAACAAGGTCGTGGCCATCCCCGACTGAGCGGCTTGCATCGAAGGATGCAACCTCCTTGGGTCATCCTTGCGGCGCTCGTGGCGCACCCCCGGTCGCTCCTAGCGTGGCTGACGTCCCAGCCGAGCCGCCCGAGGAGCCCGCCATGACCAGCCCCAGCACCCAGCCCGCCACCGCGCCGCCCCCGGCCGCGGCCACCGCCGGAGTCGCCGTACGCCTGGAGGAGGTGCACAAGCAGTACGGCGGCACGCCCGCGCCGGTGCCCGCGCTGCGCGGGATCTCCCTGACGCTGCCCACCGGATCCTTCACCGCCGTGATGGGCCCCTCGGGCTCGGGCAAGTCGACGCTGCTGAACTGTGCCGCCGGCCTCGACGTGCCCACCAGCGGCCGGGTCTGGGTGGGCGGTGCGGAGATCAGCACCCTGAGCCCCGACGCCCTGACCCGGTTCCGCCGTGAGCACGTGGGCTTCGTCTTCCAGGACTACAACCTGATCGCGCACCTCAGCGTCGCCGACAACGTGCGGCTGCCCGTCGTGCTGGCCGGCCGCGAGCCCGACCTCGCCTGGCAGGAGGAGCTGCTCGCCGAGATCGGCCTGACCGGCATGGAGGACCGCCGGCCCGGCGAGCTGTCCGGCGGGCAGGCCCAGCGGGTCGCCATCGCGCGGGCCCTGTTCTCCCGGCCCACCGTGGTCTTCGCCGACGAGCCGACCGGAGCCCTGGACTCGCGCACCGGCACCGCGGTGCTCACCCTCCTGCGCAAGACCGCGAGCCGGCTGCGCCAGACGGTGGTGGTGGTGACCCACGACGCCCGGGTGGCCGCCGCGTCCGAGCAGGTGCTGCTGCTGGCCGACGGCCGGCTGGTGGACCGGCTCGACGAGCCGACCGCCGAGCAGGTCACCGCCCGCATGCTCACCCTGGGCCGGTGAGGGCCATGTGGTCGCTGGCTCGTTCCGGCACGCGGGCCCACCTGGCCGCGATGACCGGCACCTTCGTCGTCCTGGCGCTCGCCGGAGCGCTCGTCGCCGGCACCGGCGTGCTGTTCGAGTCCGGTCTGCGCACCTCCGGCGACGCGGGGGAAGGCGGCCTGCTGGTCGCGCTGGCCAGCTCGTTCGCCGGGACCACCCTGGTCCTGGTGGTGCTCGTCGTCGCCGCCACCGTCTCCCTGGCGCTGCGCCAGCGCCAGCGCGACTTCGCGCTGCTGCGCGCGGTGGGCGCCACCCGGGCGCAGGTGCGCCGCCTGGTCGGTCTCGAGGTCGTCCTGGTGACTCTCGTCGCGGTGCCGACCGGAGCGATCCCCGGACTGTTCGCCGTACGCCGGCTGACCCCGCTGCTGCTGGAGGCACAGATGGTGCCGGCCGGGTTCACCATGGCCCGTTCGCCGCTGCCGGTGCTCGTCGCTGTGGCCTTCCTTCTCCCGGTCGCCCACCTCGCCGCCCGCCTGGCGAGCCGGGAGACGCTGCGCACCCCGCCGACCACGGCCGTGCGGCAGAGCGTGGTCGAGCCGGCCGGCATCGGCCCGGTACGCCGGATCTCGGCACTGGCGCTGGCGGTCTGCGGCCTGGTGGCGGCGTTCAGCCCGCTGGTGGTGCCGGGCACCATCGGCAGCGCCGCCGCAGCCACCTCGGCGTTCCTGCTGGTCGCCGCCGCAGCCCTGGCCGGACCGCTGCTGGTGGCATGGGTGCTCGGTGCCACCCACCGGGTGCCGGGCGGCCCCGCCACCACGCTGGCGCTGGCCAACACCCGCGGCTTCTCCCGCCGGCTGACGACCGCGGTGGTGCCGTTGGCACTGGTGCTCGCCGTCGGCACCGTGCAGACCACCGTCGACGACACGGTCGCCGAGGCCGCCACCCGGCAGCTGGCCGACGGCCTGCGCGCGGACCTGGTCGTCACCTCGCCGGGACTCGACGCCGCCGGGCTGGCCGAGCTGGCCGCCGTACCGGGGGTGGAGAGCGCGACCGCACTCGGCTCGGTGACCGCGCGGGTGCGCGTCGACGACGAGCTCGGCGGCATCGAGGCGCTCTCCTGGGAGGCCGCCCAGCTGCGGACGCTGCCGGCCGGAGGCGCGGGACGGGTCCTCGACCTCGACGTCGTCGAGGGCGACCTCGCCGCGCTGGACCGGCCCGACACGGTCGCGATCAGCCGGGATGCCTCCCTGGACACCGGCAAGGGCGTCGGCGAGACGCTCCTGATCCGCTGGCCCTCGGGGGTCGAGGCCCCCGCCGAGGTGGTGGCGGTCCACGACCGGGGCCTGGGCTTCGGCGGCTACCTGACCGGTCGGGCGACACCGGCCGCGCACGGGGCGGACGCCGCCCCGGACACCGTGCTGCTGACCACCAGCGGCCCGGGCGCCGAGCAGGCCGTGGCCGGGCTGGGGCTCACGGTGCGCGACGAGGCCGGCTACGTCGCGGCGGCGAGCGCCGGGGACGACGCCGGTCGTGCCCTCTCCACGGCGATGCTGCTCGCCCTGCTCCTGTTCGTGGGCATCGCGGCCGCCAACACCCTGGTGCTCACCACGGCCGGGCGACGCTCCGAGCTGACGCTGCTGCGGCGCACCGGCGCCACCAACGCCCAGCTGGTGGGGATGGCCGGGGTGGAGGCCCTGGTGGCGGGAGTCGCGGCCTGGGTCATCGCGGTGGCCGCGGTCGTCCCCTCCGTGCTCGGGGTGAGCTTCGGGCTGCTCGGTCCCAGCGTGCCGCCGATCGACCTGGTGACCCTCGGTGGCCTCACCCTGGTCGTGCTCCTCGTCCCGCTGCTGACGGTGGTCCCGGTCGTCGTCTCGGCCAACCGTCGGGCGGGCGCCGAGATGATCCGCGGATGAGCTCACCCGGTCTGATTGACTGCTCCCCATGCGAACCCACGGCTCCGGTCTCCGCCTCGGCTCCTCCCTCGGGACAGCCCTGCTCCTCGGCCTCCTCACCGCCTGCAGCAGCAGCGCCTCGGCGGTCGACGCCGACACGTTGGAGAAGCACGTGCAGGACAACGTCACCGGGGACGCCGGCGTCGAGCTCAGCGTCGACTGCCCCGAGGACCTCGAGGCCGAGGTCGACGCGACGGCCAGCTGCACGGTCGACGACGGCGAGGGACAGACCGGGGTCCGGTTCACCACCACCGAGGTGGACGGCGACGAGGTCTCCTACGAGACCGTGCCCTTCCTCGCGGCCGAGACCCTGGAGACCGCGCTGGCCGGCCAGCTGACGGAGCAGGGCTTCGAGGTGACCGACCTGACCTGCCCCGGCGAGCTCGACGGGGTCAAGGACGAGACCACCGAGTGCACCGCCACCTCCCAGGGCCAGGAGGGCTCCATCGGGGTGACCGTCACCGAGATCGACGGCCTGCGCATCGGCTTCTCCTGGAAGGCGCTGAGCTGAGATGAGCACCCCCGTCACCGACGAGTTCGTACGACGGGTCCGGGACGCCACCGAGGGCACGCCGTACGTCGTGACCCGCACCAGCAGTGGCTTCGACCTGTCCCTGGACGTGGCCGACGCGCAGTGGTTCGGCCTGTTCAACCGGGCCGGCCTGCGCAAGGTGTTCGTGCACCACGTCAAGGTCACCCCGGACACCTTCAGCATCACCGACGACTCCACCGAGATCCGCTGGGAGGCCGGGCACCCCAAGATCGCGGGGTCGGCCTCGCGCAGCATGGGCCGCAGCATCGAGTTCGGCCACGAGAAGATCTGGGCGATCCGCGACGACGGCACCGTGGGCCGGGTCGTGGACTACAAGTTCGACTCCGAGGAGGGGCGGGACCTGATCACGCTCATCGGCAAGGACCTGGGCCTGGCCTCCAAGGCGGGCGGCGCGGAGAAGATCGGCCTCTACGCCGCCCTCAGCGTCCCGGTGCTGATCGTGCTGGGGCTGCTGCTGGTGCTGGTGCTCTGGCTCACCGGTCAGATCTGACCCGTCGAGCAGGTCAGCTCGACTCGGGCGAGGAGTGCGAGCCGTCGGGCGCGACCGGCTTGACCGTGCTCATGAACGCCTGGAACTCACGCCCCACCACGTCGAACTGCTCCGCGGCGCAGGTGACGGTGTAGATCACCACCACCCGTCGGCTGGGATCCTTGACGTCGACCAGACCGGAGAGCACCTGTCCCTGGCGCAGCTCCCAACCGCGGCCGTCGATGGTGGCGGTGACGCCGAGCAGCTGCAGGATCGCCGGGGCCTCCTCGGAGCCGATCTCCTTGCGGTCCAGGAGCTCCACCTCGTCCGCCTGGGCGCGGGCCAGCTCGACGGACTCGTCGGCGATGGTCTCCAGGGTGATGTAGTCCAGGCGCCAGTCCCCGCTGATGCTCAGGATCGGCACGTAGTCCCCGGGGGCGTCGCGACGCACCGCCATGAAGGCGGCGTTGTCCACGCCCCACTCCTCGGGGCGCACCGGCTCCCAGCCCTCGGGGAGGCGGAACTCGACGGGGACGGGCAGCTTGCTCACAGGGTGGGCCTCTCTGGTGCGGGGTGGACGGTCATCACGGGAACCAGCCGCCGATGTGCTCGACGACGTCCTTGCCGGTCTCATAGATCTTGGGGAAGTCGAGCGTCACCTCGCCGCTGACCTTGCCGCCCACTCCCCAGGCGACGCCGCCGCTGCCGCCGATGGTGAACCGGCCGGAGTCGTAGCCGACGTTGACGTCGCCCCCGATCCCGGCACCGGCCCAGCCCTCGACCCCGACCTTGCCTCCGACGCCGCCCACGTCGAGCTCGCCGTCCACCCCGGCGCGGGCGCCGGCGAACAGCTCCCCGCTGGCGTGCGCGCCGTTGCGGCCGAACAGCGCCTTGCCCTCCGCCGAGGCAGCCACCTCGGCGTTGCCGGACACCTTGGCCTCCGCGGCGCCGTACTCGCCGCCGAACTCACCGTCCACACCGACCGCGGTGACCTTGCCGCTCAGGTCGACGCGCAGACCGTCGGAGTCGATGCCGGCCCCCGCCTTGCCCTCGGCAGCGAGGAACTTGAACGTGCCGTCGGCGTTCATCTTGGCGTCGCCCCAGTAGTCCTCCCAGCTGCCCTTGGAGCGGAAGAACCACGCGGCGCCGCCGGCCTCGCCGAAGTTGAGCGAGAAGTCGTCCCAGTTGCGTCCCGGAGCGCCCTCGCGCGGGTCGCTGCCGAACGCCTCGGACAGCGGGCCCCAGTTGAACGAGGGTCCCTTGGCCTCGCCCTCGGCGCCGAACCAGCCACTCTCGGACTCGGTGCGGGAGCCGTCCTCCTTGCCCAGCTTGGTGGTGGCGCTCTGGCCCGCCTGGTCCAGCTCGCTGCGCGCGGTCTCGAGCAGCTCCTCGGCCTCCTTGCGCAGCGCCGCCCCGGGGTCGCCGGGACCGGCGCCGGGGTGCGGCGGCATCTCGTCCAGGGGGCGCCCCTCGGCCACCGCGGCGTTCCAGGTCTGCCGGGTCTTCTCCCACGAGTCGTACGCCTCGATGCGCTTGGTCTCGCCCTGCTCCCACTTGGCGAGCGCTTCGGCGGCCTTGCCCTGGGCGGTCTCGAGCTGGCCGGCGTAGGTCTCCAGTGCCTTGGCGGAGGTGTCCAGGAGCTTGAGGTAGAGCTTCCAGCGCTCCCGCTCCTCCTCGTGGGAGGACTCGTAGGAGGTGGCGGCGAGGCCGGTCCAGCCGGGGACCCGCGCGGCGCTGAAGCTGTCGAAGGCCCCGTCGGTCTTGGTGTGCAGCCCGGTGAGGGTGGTGACGACGGCGCGCACGGCGCTGACGTCACCGGGCACCAGCTCGCGGTGGTCGGAGGTCTCGCCCAGCTCCTTGGAGGCGGGGGCCGTCACGGGGCCACCGCTCGCGGGCCGCTCGCGGGGGCGCCGGAGGGACCGGGCAGCTCCAGGCCGGGTCGGCCGAACAGGTCCTTGCTCGGGTCGAACCTGGTGACGACCCCCTGCTCGCCTGCCTCCAGGTCGTCCGCGGTCTCGCCCAGGTCGCCGGCCATCGTGGTGGCCGCGCTGCTGAGCTGGGTGTTGGCGTCGCGGCAGTAGTCGAGGATGGTGCCGGTCCACTGCGCGAGCTCGACGTGGCCGAACGTCGCGCCGTCCACCCCTTCGCCACTCACGTACAGGCAGGCCAGGGGCTCCGCGGCGGAGTGCAGCTTCTTCGCGGCGCCGCGCAGCTCCTCGGGCACGACCTCGAGTGTCATCGCTTCTCCGTCCGACGTGGCAGTTGCACGTCTCTCCTATCCCCCGCCAGCACCTGTTGAAACCCCGGCAGCGGCCGGCCCGGCCACTGGGGAAGATCTATCACGCCCCGGGCGTCGTGCCGGCGTCGGAGATACTGGCGGCATGAAGGTCGTGATCCTGACCGGTGCCGGCATCTCCGCGGAGAGCGGGGTGCCCACCTTCCGCGACGCCGACGGCCTCTGGGAGGGCCACGACGTGATGCAGGTGGCCACCCCCGAGGGCTTCGAGGCGGATCCGGCGCTGGTGCAGCGCTTCTACGACCTGCGGCGCGCCCACCTGTCCCGGGTGGAGCCGAACGCGGCGCACCTGGCGCTGGGCCGGTTGGCCGAGCACCTGGGCGACGACCTGGTCGTGGTCACCCAGAACGTCGACGACCTGCACGAGCGCGGCGGCGTGGAGCACGTGCTGCACATGCACGGCGAGCTCAACTCGGCGCTGTGCCGGGCCTGCCTGGCCCGCTTCCCGTGGTACGACGACCTCGCGCCAGAGCCGCCCTGCCCGCGGTGCGGCGCCCACCTGCTGCGGCCCGACGTGGTCTGGTTCGGCGAGATGCCGCTGCACATGGACGAGACCCTGGAGGCGCTGGAGCAGGCCGACGTCTTCGCGGCCATCGGCACCTCTGGGATGGTGCAGCCGGCGGCGAGCTTCGTGCACTTCGCCCGCGCCAACGGCGCTCACACCATCGAGCTGAACCTGGAGCCCACCCCGGGCACCGAGGACTTCGAGGAGTCCCGGCTGGGCCGGGCCGGCGACCTGGTGCCGCAGTGGGTCTCGGAGCTGGTCGCCGTCGCCTGACCGGCACCCACGCCGGCACCGGCACCGGCACCGGCGATCAGCCGGCCGGCAGCCAGACCCGGAACGTGGTGCCCTCCCCGAGGGCGGACTCCACCTCGATGCGGCCGCCGTGGCCCACGACGATGCGCCGCACGATCGCCAGCCCGAGCCCGGTGCCGGGCCGGGTCAGGGCGCGGGTGTTGGTGGAGCGGAAGAACTCGGTGAACAGCCGTTCCTGGTCCTCCTCGGAGATCCCCAGGCCCTCGTCGGAGACCCAGAACAGCACCTCCTCGTCGAGGCGCTCCGCTCCCACCCGGACCGTGGACCTGGCGTCGGAGTACTTCACCGCGTTGCCCACCAGGTTGTCCACCACGCGCCTCAGGTCGTCGGGGTCGCCGAGCACGGTGACCTTGTCGGCGACCCCGGCGAGCTCCAGCGCCACGTCCGCCTGCGCGCTGACCACCGAGGTGAGCTCGGCGCTCTCCCGGACCAGGGCGGCCAGGTCGACCGGAACCCGGTCCGGCCCCTGGTCCGGCCCGCCCAGGCGACTGAGCGTGAGCAGGTGGTCGGCCAGGGTCTCCAGGCGTGCGGCACCCTTGCCCATGGCCGCCAGCGAGGCCCGGACCTCCGGCGGCGCCGAGGGCCAGGCCTCCAGCATCTCCAGGTGGCCCACGATCACCCCGATGGGGTTCTTCAGCTCGTGCAGCACTGTCTCGATCAGCTCGGTCCGGTAGCTGTCGAGACGGCGCAGCTCGACGTTGAGCTGCTGTTCCTTCTCGAAGGCGCGCGCGT
The DNA here is from genome assembly GCF_002865585.1 of Nocardioides houyundeii. Taxonomy (NCBI): domain Bacteria; kingdom Bacillati; phylum Actinomycetota; class Actinomycetes; order Propionibacteriales; family Nocardioidaceae; genus Nocardioides; species Nocardioides houyundeii. The sequence continues at coordinate 3,597,496 of NZ_CP025581.1, forward strand.
CGAGCACCGCCTGGCCCAGGTCGTGGCCCACCTCGAGGGCGGCCGCGCTCTCGCTGTCGGTCCAGCGCACCTCATCGTCGCCCCGGACGATCACCAGGGCGCCCAGCAGCCGGCCCGAGCCGGTGACCGGCACGACGATGATGCTGCGCACCCCCTGCTCCTGGGCGGCTCCGGCGAGCACCGCCGCGTGGCGCACCTCGAGCCGCTCGCCGCCCCACACCTCCTCGCGCTCGGCGATGACCACATGGCCCTCGGTCCAGGCGAGGCGGGCGGCGGCCGCGATCGCCGCGTCCAGATCCTCGCTGCCGTGGCCCGCGGCGTGGCCGCGCTCCTCCCGCTCGGCGGGACCGAAGACGTGGATGTGCAGGTCCACGGCCCGGAACGCGCTCTTCAGCTCGCCCTGGGCCACCTCGAGCAGCTGCTCGAGCCCGTCGTGGTTGCTGGCCGAGCGGATCACCTTGCGCGCGGCACCGCCGAGCCTGAACCGCTGGGAGAAGGACTCGCGCTCCACCGTGGTGACCACGGCGCGGAACGCGAGCTGGAGCTCGTCCGAGAGCGCCAGCAGTCCCTCGGGCCGCAACCGCATTCCCGAGAACGGCTCATCGAGGTAGAGCACCGCACGCAGCTCTCCGTCACCGTCTCGCAGCCGGGCCGCGAGGACGTCCTCGGCACGCCAGGCGTCCCGGTCGTCGGCGGCGGCCTGGAGCCGGGGCACGTACCCGTGCCTGCGGATCCGGGCCAGCGCCTCCTGCGTCAGCCACTCCGCGGCCACGAAGGTGAAGGCCCCGAAGTCCGCCCCGCAGTTGAAGACCGGGGTCATCGCCCCCACCGGCGACCCGCGTCCGAGCAGGCGCTCGCGGCCGGGCCTGGTGCCGTGGATGGCCACGAACTCCAGCATCGCGTCGCTGCGGAGCACCTCGATGGCGCAGACCGCGAAGCCGGCGCGCGTGGCGACGTCCTCGGCGATCTGCTGCAGGGCGTCGCGGTCCGAGGGGTCTCCCCACGAGGTCGCGCGCGGAGGCAGGAACGCACCGTCCTGCGCCTCGACCGTCCCCATGACCCCTGCTCTCTTCCCCGTGCGTCAAGCGATGACACCACGGCCCCGCGCGCCCTGGGAAGCCGTCGCCGAGATCTTTGCCAAGCGCTCTGGACCGGGTATTACTCTTCGGTACATGACGCGCGAGATCTATGACGAGGACCACGAAGCATTCCGGGCATCCGTGAAGGAGTTCCTCGACCGCCAGGTCGTGCCCCGCATGGAGGAGTACGCCGGCAACCACGGGCTGGACCGTGAGTTCTGGCTGGAGGCGGGCAAGCAGGGCTTCCTCGGCCTCGAGGTCCCCGAGCAGTACGGAGGCTCCGAGGCCGGCGACTACCGGTTCAACGCGGTGCTCACCGAGGAGCTGGCCAAGGTCAACATGACCCTGCCCTCCTGCGTCGGGATCCACGCCGACATCGTGGCGCCGTACCTGGTGCACCTGACCAACGAGGAGCAGAAGGAGCGGTGGCTGCCGCGCTTCTGCAGCGGCGAGCTGCTCACCGCCATCGGCATGACCGAGCCCGGCGGCGGCTCGGACCTGGCCAACCTCAAGACCACGGCCGTCCGCGACGGCGACGACTGGATCATCAACGGCTCCAAGACCTTCATCACCAACGGCGGCAGCGCGAACCTCGTGGTGGTCGCGGCGCGCACCAGCCCCGAGAAGAAGGCCAAGGGCATCTCGCTCTTCGGCGTCGACACCTCGCTGCCGGGCTTCTCGGTGGGCCGGGTGCTGGACAAGGTCGGCCAGGACGAGTCCGACACCGCCGAGCTCTCCTTCGAGGACGTCCGGGTCAGCAACGCCGACCTGATCGGGCCCCTGGACACCGGCTTCATCTCGATGATGCAGTTCCTCCCCCAGGAGCGCCTCGGCTCGGCCGTGACCAACCTGGCCCACGCGGCACAGATCCTCGCTGAGACCATCCAGTACGCGAAGGACCGCAAGGCCTTCGGCCAGCCGATCGGCAGCTTCCAGCACAACCAGTTCCTGCTGGCCGAGCTGGTCACCCAGGTCGAGGTCACCCAGGCGTTCGTCGACCAGTGCGTCATCAAGCACACCAAGGGCCAGCTGACCCCGGTCGACGCGGCCAAGGCGAAGTGGTGGACCTCGCAGGTGCAGAACGAGGTGCTCGACCACTGCGTGCAGCTGCACGGCGGCTACGGGTACATGAACGAGTACCGCGTGGCCCGTGCCTGGCGCGACGCCCGGGTCTCCAAGATCTGGGCCGGCTCCAACGAGATCATGAAGATGCTGATCGGGCGCGACCTGGGTCTCTGACTCCCACTCGGGGTCGCTGCGACCCGTGGCGCGCCGGGTCGCCCGGCTACCCGGCGGTGGACGACAGCGAGACGCTGCGCCCCGTCGGGTGGTCGCTCTCTCCCGGTGAGGGCTCGGTGGACGCGGGCAGGGAGAACCGGAAGGTGGCCCCGGAGCCGTCGCTCTCGGCCCAGATGCGTCCACCGTGCCGCTCCACGATGCGGCGGCTGATGGGGAGGCCCAAGCCGGTGCCGCCCAGCTGCCGGCTGTCGTCCATGTCGACCTGGTGGAACCGATCGAAGATCGCCTCCAGCTCGGTGGCCGGGATGCCGCGGCCCCGGTCCCGCACCTCGACCAGCACCGTGTCGTCCTCCCGGGCCACGGTGACCTCGACGGCGGTGCCGGGCGGGGAGAACTTCAGGGCGTTGCTGAGCAGGTTGACCAGCACCTGCACCACCCGGTCGGCGTCGCACCAGGCCCGCTCCTGCGTGGCCCGGCAGCGCAGCTCGACCTGCTGGCGCACGGCCAGCGAGGCCAGCGAGTCGGCCGCGTCCGCGACCAGGTCCGCCAGCCGGTGGGAGGCGGGCGCGAAGCTGAAGGTGCCGCTCTCCAGGCGCTCGAGGTCGATGATGTCGTCGACCAGGCGGGAGAGCCGCTCGCTGCCGCGACTGGCCACGGCGAGCATCGGGCGGGCGCTCGGGGGCAGCTCGCCGGCGTCGCCGTCGTGCAGCATCTCCAGGGAGCCGCGGATGGCGGCCAGCGGGGTGCGCAGCTCGTGGCTGACCGCGGTCACGAACTCGTGCTTCATCGCGTCGAGCCTTCGGTAGGCCAGGGTCAGCTCCTCCAGCTCCCAGGTGCGCTCCGCGACCCGGTCCTCCAGCTGCCCGCGCAGCCGCCAGCCGTCCCGAGTCTGGGCGACCTGCCGGATGCCGATAGCGACGATCGTGATCACTCCGAAGATCGTGGACGCGGTGTCGCGGGGCGCCAGCACGGTGCCCGCGACCAGCGCCCCGAGCGCGGCCAGGTCCGGCAGCAGCGGGGAGACGACGCCGGACAGGTGCCGGCGCAGCTGACGCCGGGGGGTGGGCGAGGTCGCGGCGAACGCGGCCGCGACGGCGATCGCCAACGGCGCCAGGGTGTAGGCGAGATCGACGAGGGTCCAGTCCTTCGCGCCCCCGCTCACCGTCATCAGGGCGTAGCCGTTGTCGGCGGCGGCGAAGACCGCGAACGCCAGGCCGATCAGCACGATGTCTGGTCGGCTCGGGCCGGCGCTGCGCAGCAGCAGCAGCAGGGCGATGGACGAGGCCAGCCCGGAGCCCAGCGGGTAGGCAGCGAGCATGATCGCCTCGTTGAGGCTGATCGCCGAGGCGAAGACCGGGCGCAGCACCAGGGCGTGGGTGACGTAGACGACCGCCAGCCCGAGCACCATCGCGTCCAGCACCATGGAGCGCCACATCCCGCGCTCGGTGTGCAGCACCGGGTAGACCAGCAGCCCGATCGTCCCGGGGACGAACGCGAGGAGGGAGATCGTGTTCGCCACCTGGAGCGCGGTCGACCCCTCGGCGGCTCCGGGAGCACTGGTCAGGCCGTCGGCCACGCCGTACATCATCAGGTAGACGGCGATGAGGGTCCACGCCGCTCGCATCCGTCCCTGGTTGCGCCGGGCCGCGTCGAGGCTGAACACCGCGGTCAGGCCGGCCGTCAGGGCGCCGAGGGACCCGCCCCCGCCCGGGCCGAGGGGCTGCCAGCCACTCACGGTGCCCGCACCGGCGAGGACCGCGACGAGGACGAGCAGGTTCAACCGCAGGACAAGAGGGCGCGACAGCGCCGAGAGTCCCCCAAGCCTCATCACACACACGCTTTCCGGCCCACGGCGCACGGCCTCGTCCCCCACCGGCCGACGTCTTGACCGGCACTCATGGAAACACCTGGTGCCAGGCGGCGCTGGACTTTCGCGCAACATCGCGCGGGAAGTCCCGGGTCGCCGGACCATTGCCAGAACTCCACCGCCTCCGGAGGATGGACGGGTGAGGACCAACCCCGAGGGCGACGCGATCGGCCGGCACGACCACGAGCCCCACGACCGGGGCTCGGCCGCCCGGCTCAACTGGCTGCGGGCCGGCGTGCTGGGCGCCAACGACGGCATCGTCTCCACCGCCGGCCTGGTGGCCGGCGTGGCCGGCGCGACCGACGACACCTCGGCCATCGTGGTCGCCGGGATCGCGGGCGTCATCGCGGGCGCGCTCAGCATGGCGGCCGGCGAGTACGTCTCGGTCAGCACCCAGCGCGACTCCGAGCGGTCCTCGCTGCTCCGGGAGAAGCAGGAGCTGATCGACGACCCGGTCTCGGAGCTGGCCGAGCTGACCGGGCTGCTGCGGGAGAAGGGGATCAGTGAGCCGCTGGCCCGACAGGTGGCCGAGGAGCTGACCCAGCACGACGCCCTGGCCGCGCACGCCGACGTGGAGCTGGGGCTCGACCCCGATGCGCTCACCAACCCCTGGCACGCGGCGTGGGCCTCGATGATCGCCTTCGTCCTGGGCGCCCTCCTGCCGCTGCTGGTCATCGCCTTCTCCCCGACCGGGACCCGGGTCGCGATCACCGGGCTGGCGGTCGCCACCGCCCTGGCCGTCACCGGGTTCATCAGCGCCCGGCTGGGCGGCAGCCCGGCCGGCCGTGCGGTGCTGCGCACCGTGACCGGGGGTCTGCTGGCGATGGTGGTCACCCACCTGGTCGGCAACGTGGTCGGCCCCCAGGTCTGACTCCAGGTCTGACTGCAGGTCGGCGCCCCGTCGCCGACGCACGGCACACTGGTGCCATGCGCTGCTTCGTGGCCGTCGTACCCCCGGCCGACGCCCTGGAGGACCTCGACGCGTTCCTGGACGTACGACGTGCCTCAGGTGACTTCCGGTGGACCCCCGAGGACCAGATCCACCTCACGCTGGCCTTCTGCGAGGAGGTGGCCGATCGCCACCTCGACGAGCTGCTCGAGCGCCTGGAGCGCGCGGCCGCGCGGCGCACCCCCTTCGCCACCCGGATCGCCGGCGGCGGCGCCTTTCCGAACGTCAGCGACGCCCGGGTGCTGTGGGCCGGGCTGGAGCTCGACGACGACGCCCGGACCGAGGCGGGGCGGCTCGCCGACGGCTGCCGGGCCGCGGCGAGCCGCACCGGCGTCGCCGTGGCGGGTCAGCGGTTCCGGCCGCACCTGACCGTGGCCCGGGTACGTCGTCCCACCGAGATGACTCCCTGGGTGCGACTGCTGGACGCGTACGCAGGCCCGCCCTGGACGGCCGACTCGATCTCCCTGGTGCAGTCCCACCTCGGGGAGGGCCCGCGCAAGCGGCCTCGCTACCAGGTGCTCGCCGAGCTGCCCCTGGGGCCGTCCGACGCAGGAGCCGCCCACCCGGACGGATCCGGGTGAGCGGCTCGGGAGCGATCAGCGGGGCAGGGACCGCAGGATGTCCTCGACGCGCTCCTTGGCGTCGCCGAAGAGCATCCGGGTGTTCTCCTTGAAGAACAGCGGGTTCTGCACCCCGGCGTAGCCGGTGGCCATGGAGCGCTTGAAGACGATGACGTCGCGGGCGTGCCAGACCTCGAGCACGGGCATCCCCGCGATGGGCGACCCCGGCTCCTCGATGGCGGCGGGGTTCACGGTGTCGTTGGCCCCGATCACCAGGACCACGTCGGTCTCGGCGAAGTCGTCGTTGACCTCGTCCATCTCCAGCACGATGTCGTAGGGCACCCGGGCCTCGGCGAGCAGCACGTTCATGTGGCCGGGCAGCCGACCGGCGACCGGGTGGATGCCGAAGCGCACGTCGACGCCCTTGTCCCGCAGTGCCGCGGTGAGCTCGGCGACCGGGTACTGCGCCTGCGCCACGGCCATGCCGTAGCCGGGGGTGATCACCACCGACTTGGCGTTGGCGAGCAGGTCGGCGGTCTCGTCGGGCTTGATCTCGCGGTGCTCGCCGTAGTCCCGGTCCTCGCCGACCGATCCGCCGTCGGAGCCGAAGCCGCCGGCGATCACGGAGATGAACGAGCGGTTCATCGCCTTGCACATGATGTAGCTCAGGATCGCACCGGAGGAGCCGACCAGGGAGCCGGTGATGATCAGCAGGTCGTTGGAGAGCATGAAGCCCGCGGCCGCGGCGGCCCAGCCGGAGTAGGAGTTCAGCATCGAGACGACCACCGGCATGTCGCCGCCGCCGATCGCCGCGACCAGGTGGAAGCCCAGCAGCAGCGCCAGCAGGGTCATCAGGACCAGCGGGATGACGCCGACCTCGATGTCGTCGGTGAGCATCGAGGAGTCGGACATGAACCACACCAGCAGCGCGGCCGAGAGCGCCAGGATGCCGGCGTTGAGCAGGTGCCGGCCCGGCAGCGTCAGCGGCGAGGACTTCATCTTCGCGCTGAGCTTGAGGTTGGCCACGATCGACCCGGTCAGGGTCACCGCGCCGATGAAGACCCCGACGAACACCTCGACGGCGTGCACCCGGTCGTGCGACCCCTCGGTGAAGAACGAGTTGAAGCCCACCAGCACCGCGGCGAGGCCGACGAAGCTGTGCAGCAGCGCGATCAGCTCGGGCATGCCGGTCATCTCGACCGTGCGCGCCCGCCAGGCGCCGATGGCGCCACCGATCACCATCGGCACCACGATCAGCACCAGGGTCACGGGCAGCGACCGGAAGTCGGGGAGCTCGGTCTGGCGCATCGCCAGCAGCACGGTGGCGACCAGGGCGATGCCCATGCCCACCATGCCCGCGAGGTTGCCGCGCTTGGCGGTCTCGTGCTTGCTCAGCCCGGCGAGCGCGGCGATGAACAGCACCCCGGCGATGATGTAGAGGCCCTGGACCAGGCCCACGAGCTCGCTCGAGCGCAGGAAGTCAGTCATGTCCTCAGTCCTTCCGGAACATCTCGAGCATGCGGAGCGTCACCAGGAAGCCACCGAAGATGTTGATGCTGGCCACCAGGACCGCGAGCACGGCCAGCACCGACACCAGGGCGTTGGTGGAGCCGACCTGCAGGATGCCGCCGACCAGGATGATCCCGGAGATCGCGTTGGTCTCGCTCATCAGCGGGGTGTGCAGGGCGTGCGCGACGTTGGAGATGACGTAGTAGCCCACCACCACCGCGAGCGCGAACACCGTGAAGTGGCTCAGGAACTCCGGTGGCGACACCGTGGCGAGCGCGGCGAACAGCACCGCGGCGAGGGCGGCGCCGAAGACCTTGCGACGCGGGTCGGCCGGCTTCTTGGGCTCGACCGGCTCCGCCGCCGCGGCGGCGGGCGCGGCGGGGGCCGCGGAGACCTGGACCGGCGGCGGCGGCCACATGGTCTCGCCGTCGAACACGACGGTGATGCCGCGCTGGACCACGTCGTCCATGTCCAGCACCATCTGACCGTCCTTCTCGGGCGTCAGCAGCTTGAACAGGTTGACCACGTTGGTGCCGAACAGCTGGCTGGTCTGCGCCGCCAGGCGCCCCGCCAGGTCGGTGTAGCCCAGGATGGTGACCAGGTTGTCGGTCACCACCTTGTCCCCGGTCTGGGTGAGCGCGCAGTTGCCGCCGTTGGCCGCGGCCATGTCGACGATGACCGAGCCGGGCTGCATCGCGGCCACGGTCTCGGCGGTGATCAGCTTGGGCGCGGGGCGACCGGGGATCAGCGCGGTGGTGATGACGATGTCGGCGTTGCGCGCCTCCTCGTCGTACATCAGGGCGGTGGCGGCCTCCTGCTCGGCCGTCATCTCCTTCGCGTAGCCGTCGGAGGACACCTCGGACTCCATGTCGACCGTGACGAACTGTCCACCCATCGACTCGACCTGCTCGGCGACCTCGGGGCGCACGTCGAAGGCACGCACGATCGCGCCCATCGAGCCGGCGGCACCGATCGCGGCGAGCCCGGCGACGCCGGCACCCACCACGAAGACCCGGGCCGGCGGCACCTTGCCGGCGGCGGTCACCTGGCCGGTGAACTGGCGGCCGAAGACGTGGGCGGCCTCGATCACCGCGCGGTAGCCGGCCACGTTGGCCATCGAGGAGAGCACGTCCATCGACTGGGCGCGCGAGATGCGGGGCACGGCGTCCATCGCCAGCGCGGTCACTCCGGCCGCGGCGAGCTTGTCCACCAGCTCGGGGCTGCGGGCCGGGGCCATCAGCGAGACCACGGTGGCGCCGCGGCGCAGCCGGGCGATCTCGGCGTCCGTGGGGGCGTTGACCTTGACCACGACGTCACTGGACCAGACCTCGTCGGCGTCGCCGACCCGGATCCCGGCCTCGGCGTAGGACTCGTCGCGCAGGTCGGCGGCCTGACCGGCACCCGACTCCACGACCACGTCGTACCCGAGCTTGGTCAGCTGCTCGGCCGTCTTCGCTGTGGCCGCGACGAGAGTCTCGCCGGGCCGGGCCTCGCGGGGGATCCCGATGCGCACGACTACCTCCTCCAAGGTGTGTGCCGTGACCGTACATCGGCCCAACGCCCCACGCCGACGTGGTCTCATGCGCCGAGGCGGGCGCGCCGAGCCTGGTCAGGCACGACGAGGCCCCAGCCGTCCGGCACCTGTGGTGCCGGGGACCGGGGCCTCGTTGTTCGTGCGGAGTGCTTGGTGCCGAGTGCGGTTGCCTCAGACGGTGTCGTCCACGAGGACCTGCTGGTCGGCGTCGTTGCGCATGTGCGGCCGGTCCAGCTTCTCGCCCTCGACGTCGACGTTGGGCAGCACCCGGTCGAGCCACTTCGGGATCCACCAGGCCTTCTCGCCCAGCAGGAACAGCAGTGCCGGGATCAGCACCAGCCGGACGATGAAGGCGTCGAAGATGATCGCCGCGGCGAGCGCGAAGCCCATCGACTTGATGATCGGCTCGGTCTGCAGGATGAACGCCGCGAAGACGGCGATCATGATGGCCGCGGCCGCGGTGACCACCCGGGCGCTGTTGCGGAAGCCGTCCACCACCGCCTCGCGGGTCGACATGCCGTGCACGTGCGCCTCACGCATCCGGGTCACCAGGAACACCTGGTAGTCCATGGCGAGGCCGAACACCATGCCGATCAGGATGATCGGCATGAAGGAGACGATGGGCTGTCCCTCGATGATGCCGAAGAGGCCCTTCTGGAACACCAGCACCGTGGCGCCGAGGGTGGCCAGCACCGAGAGCAGGAAGCCCAGGGTGGCCGTCAGCGGCACCAGGATCGAGCGGAAGACCAGGACGAGCAGCACGAACGCGAGTCCGATGACCACTGCGAGGTAGACCGGCAGGGCGTCGCTGAGCCGTTCGGAGACGTCGGAGGTGATCGCGGTCAGGCCGGTGACGCCGGTGGTGGCGCCGGTCTGCTCGTCGATCTGGTCCTGGGACTCACGCAGGTCGGCGAGCAGGTCCTCGGTGGCCTCGTCGTCGGGTCCGGTCGTCGGGGTGACCATGACCTGGGCGCCGGTGCCGTCCTCGTTGGTGAGCACCACCTGGGCGTTGCTGACGCCGTCCTTCTGCGCCGCCCACTCGGCCACGGCACCGAAGGCCTGGCCGCGCTCGTCCTCGGGGAGGTCGCGGGCGTCCACGACGACCAGCAGCGGGCCGTCGCGGCCGGGGCCGAAGTTCTCGGCGACCAGGTCGGTGGCCTGACGCTGGGTGGTGGAGGCGGGCTTGGTGCCGTCGGTCGGGAAGGCCAGGTGCATGTCCTTGATGGGGAACGCGAGCGCACCCAGCACCACCACGACGAGCAGCGCGAACGCGGCCGGCGCCTTGCCGATCAGCCGGGCCCAGCGCACGCCGTTGTTCGCCAGGCGGCCGTCGGCGTCGCGCTTGGGGGCGTGCTTGATGACCTGGCCACCGAAGGCCTTGGACTTGAGCACGCCGAGGACGGCGGGGAGCAGGGTGAGCGCGGCGAGGACCGCGATCGCAACACCGGAGGCGGCCGCGAAGCCCATCGAGGTGAGGAACGGGATCTTGACCACGATCAGCGCCGCCAGCGCGATGACGACGGTGAGCCCGGCGAAGACCACCGCGGAGCCGGCGGTGCCGACCGAGACGCCCATCGCCTCCTCGCGGTCGTCGGTGTGGTGCAGCTCGCTGCGGTAGCGAGCCAGGATGAACAGGGTGTAGTCGATGCCGACGGCGAGGCCGATCATCGTGGCCAGCATCGGCGTGGTGCTGCCGATGTCGGTGAAGGCGGTCATGGCGATGACGCCGACGTTGGTCAGCAGCACCGCGACTAGGGCGATCAGGATCGGCATGCCGGCCGCGACCAGGGAGCCGAAGGTCACCAGCAGCACCACCAGGGCCACGGCGATGCCGATGGCCTCCGAGGTCACGCCCAGCTCGGTGATGCTGCTCATCCCGGAGCCGTTGGCCTCCATGCGCAGGCCGCTGGAGTCCTCGACGTCTGCCATCAGGTCCTCGAGGGCGTCGATCGAGCTGGCCTCGACCTCGGTGGGCGCCTCGACGTCCCAGTCGAAGGAGACGACACCGACCCGGCCGTCCTCGGACAGCGGGGAGAGCACGGCGGCGTTCTCCCGGGCCTGCTCGACGGGCTGTCCGCTCTCCTTGGCGGCGTCGACGAACATCTTCTCCTGGCCGGCGGCGGCCTCGACCGGGCCGACGACCTTCAGGTCGTCCGAGACCTGCGGCAGGTCCGGGATGCCGGCGACCAGCTCGTCGATGGCGCCGGCGTACTTCTTCTGGTCCAGTCGCTCACCCTCGGGGGCGACGACCACGATGTTGACGGTGGCCTCGGAGAACGCGTCGACGCTGTCGGGGAACAGCTCCTCCTGCATGTCCGCGGCCTTCTCCGAGGGGATCCCGGGGATGGTGAGGGCATCGCTCATCGGCTTGGACGAGGTGGCGGCGAATCCGGCGACGGCGACGAACGCCACGAGCCAGGCCGCGAGGAAGAACGGCCAACGGCGGAATGCCGTCTTGCCGAGTCGGTAGAGCAGGGTGGCCATGCGAGTTCTCCTGTGCCAGTGGTGGGTCTGGGCGGTAGCCCTGGGTAAGTGCGGGAGTGCCGTCAGGCGAGCAGTGCGCGTGCCGAGTCGATGGCGGCGTCGAAGAGGTCGGCGAAGGACTCCTCGGAGTCGCTCGGTGCGGCCTCCGAGCCCTCGTCGGCGAACGAGTGCAGGCAGGTGTCGAACATGGCCACCATCAGGCGGACCAGCAGCCGGGCCCGGCGTACGCCGAGCTCGGGCCCTCGCGCTCGAGGATGTGCTCCACCAGGGCCGCGGTGACCTGCTCGAAGCGGTTGAGCACCTCGACCAGGAGCCGAGGGCTGCGCGAGATCACCTCACGGTGCAGGTGCAGCTCCTGGGGGTCGTACTGCTCGCTGTCGAGCATGGCCCGGGCCAGCACCCGGCAGTCCTCGATCAGCACGCCGGTCGGTCCCTGCGCCCGGAAGACGTCCAGCGCAGGCTGGGGCAGGTCCGGGATCGGCCCGAGCACGGCGTCGATCTTGGCGGGGTAGTAGTTGAACAGAGTGCGCCGAGAGACGTCGACGGCCTCGGCGAGCTCGTCCATGGTCCACCCGTCGTAGCCGGCCGACAGCGTCAGCTGGTTGGCCGCGCGCATGATGCGCCGGCTGGTGGCGACTCGTTTCGCCGCACGGGTGGTTGCACTCTGGGACACGAAGTGCATTCTTGCACTCTATTGCGCAGAGTGCAGAACCTTCGCCGTGCCTGCTCCGTCACACTCCGCCCCCAGCACCGGCCAGTCCCTGGGCCGCGGGACCGACCGGACCGAGCGGCTCAGGGTCGGGATCAGCGCCGTCAGCGCGGCACCGACCGCCAGCACCAGGGTCGCGGTGCCCCCGCCGTACGTCTCGATCAGCCAGCCGCCCAGCAGCGGGGCCAACGGGATGGTGGTGAAGGAGAGGAACTGCGACGACGACGCGATGCGCCCCTGGAGGGCCTCGGGGGTGATCGCCACCCGGTACGACTGGCTCGCGGCATTGCCCGCCGGGTTGAGCAGCAGACCGAGGCAGAGCATCGTGCCGATCAGCCAGGGCGAGGACCAGAAGACCAGCGGCAGCAGGAGCGGGACCCAGATCCAGGCGCTCGCCATCGTGAGGTGGCCGGTGCGGACCCGGTCGATGACGAACGGGGCCACGATCGCGCCCAGGACGCCGCCGACGCCGGAGAGCGCCTCGACCAGCCCGATCGTGGTCGAGGGCACGCCGGCCTCCACCATCCGGATCACCGCCACGAAGATGACCGCGTTGACCACCAGGTTGAACAAGGCCGAGAAGGCGGCGGTCGCCCGGAAGTACGGCCGGGACAGGAGGTGGCCCAAGCCCTCGGTGAGCTCCCGCAACGGCGTGCCGCGGTGCCGCTCGACCGGGGAGAGGTCGGCCCGGATCCGGGAGAGGGTGACCAGGGAGAACGCGAACGTCGCCGCGTCCACCAGGAACGGCAGCGGCCGGGCGACGGCGTACAGCAGACCACCGAGCGGTCCGCCCAGCAGCGAGGCGAGGTGGTGCCGGGCCTGGCTCTGACTGATCGCCGTCGGCAGCTCCTCCCTGCTGACCACGCTGCGCACCGCCGACATCTCGGTGGGCATGTAGAAGCCCGCCACGGCGCCCGCCCCCAGGGCGACCAGGATCAGGTGAGTCACGGTCATCGCCCCCAGCAGGCCCGCGACCGCGATCGAGGCCATCAGGACCAGGCCGACGACGCTCGAGACCATCAGCACCAGACGACGGTCCACCTGGTCGGCGATCACCCCCGCCGGGAGCAGGGAGAGCGCGATACCCAGCGTGTAGGCGGCCACCGGGAGGGCGGCCAGCAGGGCCGACCCGGTCAGCGCGTGGCCGATCAGGGGGAGCACGAAGAGGGTGGCGCCCGTGCCGAGCTGGCTGACCGCCTCCCCCACCCAGAGCAGGGTGAAGTCGCGGTTGCGGGCGAGGCTGCGATAGCTGGACACGTCGCTCACCCTAGATGTGCACCATGTGTTGCGCAAGCAATGTTGCGCAAGTTGTGGTGCAGGTAGGCTGCCCCCATGGTCAACGTGCACGATCCGAAGATGCTGCGGGCGATCGCCCACCCCCTGCGCAACCGGATCCTGGGCGAGCTCTCGGCGCAGGGCCCGCTGCGGGCGGCCGACCTGTCCGCCGAGCTGGACATCCCGGCCAACCAGGCCTCGTTCCACCTGCGCCAGCTGGCCAAGTACGGCCTGGTCACCGAGGCCGTCGGGGAGGGTCGCGACCGGCGCGACCGGGTGTGGCGCCTGGTGGAGGAGGAAGGACTCAACCTCGACATCGCCGCGGTGGAGCAGCAGCCCGGAGGGGCGGCAGCCGCCGCGGTGTTCAGGTCGCAGGCCGCGGCGTGGGCGCACGTCCTGGTGGACGCCGCGCACTTCGGCACCCGGGCGCCGGGCGTCCACCGAGCGATCGCCGAGCACGCGCTGAGACTCACCGACGACGAGGCCCGGGAGCTCTCCACCGAGCTCAACGACGTGGTCCAGGAGTGGGCCCGCCGCACCCGCGGCCGGGACCCGTCGCGGCGGACCTACCTGCTGCTGTCGCTCCTGCAGCCCCATCCCGGCACGCCGCCGGAGGACGGCGCGGAGGGGGACTCCGACAACGCCGACGGGGACCCCGACAGCCTCACCAGCGACTGAGGCAGCGACTGAGGCAGTGACTGAGGCCGTGAGATTGCTGGAGTCTCAGCCCGCGATGCCGTAGAGCCGGTCGCCGGCGTCGCCGAGGCCCGGCACGATGTAGCCGCGCTCGTCCAGCCGCTCGTCCACCGCCGCGGTCACCACGGTGATCGGCACGGTCAGGTCGGCCAGCGCCTCCTCCAGCCGGGTGCACCCCTCGGGCGCGACCAGCAGGCAGATCGCGGTGATGTGGTCGGCACCCCGGTCGGTGAGGAACCGGATCGCGGCGGCCAGCGTGCCACCGGTGGCGAGCATCGGGTCCAGCACGTAGCACTGGCGACCCGACAGGTCGTCGGGCAGCCGCTCGGCGTACGTCGCGGCCTCCAGCGTCTCCTCGTTGCGCACCATCCCGAGGAAGCCCACCTCGGCGGTGGGCAGCAGCCGCATCATCCCGTCGAGCATGCCGAGGCCGGCGCGCAGGATCGGCACCACCAGCGGCTTGGGGGTGGTGAGCTTGACCCCGGTGGTGACGGAGACCGGCGTGCTGATCTCCACCGGGTTGACCCGGACGTCCCGGGTGGCCTCGTAGGCCAGCAGGGTGACCAGCTCGTCGGTCAGGCGCCGGAAGGTCGGGGAGTCGGTCGAGGAGTCGCGGAGCGTGGTGAGCTTGTGGGCCACCAGCGGGTGGTCGACGACCTGGGTGCGCATAGCCGGGATCCTAGTCGACCCGGGACTCCGCTCCCGTGCTGGCGCCGGGCGCTTGGCCGGCGCCCACATCCGTGCGACTGTTGGACATTCCTGGCACCGACGTCGAAGGGTCGACCATGACGGGCGAAGCACTGGGCGAGGGCATCGACTTCGCGCTGGCCGCCTATCGCGAGGACGGGGTCTGGCAGCTGCAGGAGATCGCCGCCACCGCCCTCTCCTCAGTGGAGACCCTGGCCCACGGGCTGCGCCGCCTGCCCGCCGACAACGGCGTGCTGGGCATGGTCGCGATCGACGAGGACTTCTTCGTGCTGGTGCGGGTCACCGGGTCCCGGGTGGGGGTGCTGCTCTCCGACGTCACCGCGGCCACCGAGTGGGAGCTCGCCCAGTCGGCAGTGGACTTCCTGGGGCTCCCGCCGCCCGAGGACGACGACGACCAGGTGCCCGCCGGCGACCTCGGCCTGATCGGGGACCTGGGGTTGGCGGCGAGGGAGATGGGGGTCCTGCTCGACGACGTCGACCTCTACCCCGACGAGATGCTCTCCGACATCGCCGGCCGTCTCGGCTTCGGCCCTGAGTTCGACGACGTCGTCGGACTCAGGTCGGTCTGAGGTCGCCGCGGTGCTGGCACACCGGTGGGAGGAGGCGATGCGGTGCGCGCTGACCCAAGCCGAGATCGCCAAAATTGATGGTGACGTGCCCGTCGGCGCCGTCGTACTTTCCCCCGATGGTGTCGTGATCGGCACCGGACGCAACATTCGTGAGGCTGAGTCCGACCCGACCGGACACGCCGAGGTTGTGGCCCTCCGGGCAGCCGCTCGTTCCCGAGGCGAGTGGCGCCTGGAGGGCTGCTCTCTGGTGGTCACCCTGGAGCCGTGCACGATGTGCGCCGGAGCCGCCGTGCTCTCCCGGGTGCAGCGCATCGTCTTCGGCGCGTACGACGACAAGGCCGGCGCCGTCGGCAGCCTGTGGGACGTCGTACGGGACCGCAGGCTCAACCACCGACCCGAGGTGGTGCCCGGGGTGCTGGCCGCGGAGTCCACCCTGTTGCTGGATGAGTTCTTCCGCGCCCAGCGCGAGCCCGGGGGCGGCCTCAGCGGTTCTGGATGATCCCGCTGGTGGTCGGCTGGTAGGGGTTGAGCCCCTTGTCGATCGCGTACTGGCGCAGGTAGCCGTCCCGGCCGAGCACGTTGATCCGCTCCTGGATCTTGGCGGCCTCGGCCTTCTCGACCGCGACCTGGGCCTCGGCGGCCTTCTGCTTGGCCGCAGCCTCCGCCTCGGAGGCGCGGGCGCGGGCGACGGCTTCCTGCTGGGCGATCAGCGCGTCCTTGATCGCCTGCGGCGGCTCGGGCTTCTGCAGGGTGATCGCGAAGTTCTCGAAGAAGTCGACCTCGCCGTCGGTCTGCCGGTTGACCAGGTCGGGCAGCGCGGCGACCACGTCCGCCTCCCACTGGGCCTTCACGTTGGGGTCGGTGTAGAGGTCGGTGTAGGTGTACTTCTGACCGGCCCGGTCGATCGCGGTGTCCAGGGGGCGGGCGATGTAGACGCTGAGCATCCGGTTCCAGCCCGGCGAGCGCTCGTCACCATC
Organism: Nocardioides houyundeii; assembly: GCF_002865585.1. Classification (NCBI taxonomy): domain Bacteria; kingdom Bacillati; phylum Actinomycetota; class Actinomycetes; order Propionibacteriales; family Nocardioidaceae; genus Nocardioides; species Nocardioides houyundeii. Next base: position 3,613,651 of record NZ_CP025581.1, read on the forward strand.
CATGTAGGCGACGTACCGGTTGCCGATGAGGTCGTGGAAGCCGCGCAGCGCGTCGCAGTCGGTGTTGAGCATCAGGTTGGCGACGCCCTCGACGGTCATCTCGATGCCGTCCTTGGTGACGAAGGTGATCGGGGCGCCGTCGGAGTCACCGTTGTCGAAGACGAAGTTGGTCTGCGACGAGGGGTAGGAGTAGTGACGGTCGCCGGGCCCGTCCCACTGCCGGCGGGACGGCTCCACGCAGTCCTTGAACCGCTTCGGCGTGAACGCACCGTCGGAGTAGTGCAGCGCGACCTGGTCGGGCGCGGTGGACACGCTGGTGGGGCGGACGAAGGCCAGGGTGATCAGCAGCGCCACGACCACCAGGCCCAGGAGCACCAGGACGCGCGAGGCGCGACCCCCTCTGCCCGACGGGGTGCTCGGGTCGTTCTGCTTCGCCATGCCTGCTCGCTTCGGGTCGGGGTGCGGGCGCACATCATCACCCGCGGGCCCGGCTCTCGTGCGCAATGTCCGCCTACGGCGGCGCAAACAGGTCAGGTCAGCTCGTTGCGGCGCACGGCGTCGATCACGATCACGGCCAGGTCCGGCTCGCTCGCCCGGTGCTGGCGTGCCAGGCCGAGCACGTCGTCCAGCGCCCGCTCCAGCTCCGCGACCGGCGCCTCGCTGCCCAGACCCCGGGTGCGCTCGATCACCGCGCCGGCCAGGGCGGGCGAGATCTCGTCGTGCAGGTAGGCCAGGTCGGTCACCTCGCGCACCCGCGCCTGGACCGCCGCCCGCCGGGCGGACTCCCGCGCCTGCGCCTGGAGGCGCACGTAGACCAGCACGAGCAGGCACAACACCAGGACCAGGGGCAGCAGCAGCCGGAACATGGTCGCAGCCTAGGCCCCGGCCCAGGCGATTTTCCTGCCGCCGCAGGACTCCGGTACCCTCTCCCGCGGTGGCGTGTCCGAGCGGCCGAAGGTGCAACACTCGAAATGTTGTGTGGGGTCAAACCCACCGTGGGTTCAAATCCCACCGCCACCGCCATGTGATCTCGCAAGAGATAGGAAAGATCCGAACCCTCAGTGGGGGTTCGGATCTTTCGCGTTTCGGGGTTGGTAGTCCTTGCTGGTGTCGATGGTGAGCTCGCGTAGGAGTTCGCCGGTGATGGCGTTGATGACGCGGACGTCGAGGTCCTGGACGAGCAGGATGACGTGGGTTCGGTTGTGGGTTCGGCCGACGCCGATGTGTCTGAGTTGGCCGGCCACGCGCAGGGTGACGGTGCCGGACTTGTCGACGCGGTCGTGCCGGATCCGGTCGTGGGTCTGTGCGTCGCGGCTGGGGCCTGGGACGGCTTTGGGCATGGTGTCGTAGAGCGCTGCTGGGGTGGCGCGGTGGGGCAGGGATCGGTGCGGCCGGTGCTGGTTGTATTCGGCGGCGAATCGGTCGAGCAGGGTCTGGAGCTGGTCGATGGTGGCGGGTTGGTCGGGTTGGGCGCGGAGCCACTTCTTCATGGTCTGCTGGAACCGCTCGACCTTGCCGCAGGTGGTGGGATGGTTGGGCCGGGAGTTCTTCTGGACCACGTGCCAGTCGCGTAGTTGCTGCTCGAAGCCGTTGCGGCCGCCTTGGCGGCCGTGGCCGGCCAGGCGGACGGTGTAGACCATCCCGTTGTCGGTCAGGGTGGATCCGGGTATGCCGTGCTGACCTGCGGCTTTGCGGAACGTGTTGAGGACGATCGGGGTGGTGATCGCCCGGTGCGCGGACACGTGGAGGGCGTAGCGGGTGCAGTCGTCGAGCCAAGTGATGATCTCGATGCCCTTGGGGAAGGTCGTGGTGTCGGTCAACGGGTAGTGGGTGAAGTCGGACTGCCAGGTCTCGTTGGGCATGGCGGCCTGGAACCGGATGTAGGAGGCCTTCGGTTTCTTCTTGGGTTCGGGGGTGACGAGGCCGGCACGGGTCAGGTAGCGGCTGATCGTGGCCACGGACACGGTTGTGTGGTGGTGCTGGGTCAGGTGCCAGGCGATGGTGTCGGGTCCGGCGTCGTGGCCGGCTGTGGTGAGCTTGTCGCGTAGCTCGAGGATCAGGTCCGCGGTCTGGGTGGGGATCGCGGTCGGGTTGGTGTGCGGGCGCCGGGAGCGGGGTTCGAAGGCGGCATCGCTCTCGGTTCGGTAGCGGGCCATGAGTTTGCTGACCCAGCTGGGTGAGACGTCGTAGCTGCGGGCGACGTCGGCTTGTGGGCGTCCCTCGAGGACGACCGCGGTGATGATCAGTCTGGCTTTCGACACCACCGGAGGGTCTCGGTCCGGTGTTTCCTATGTCTTGAGAGATGTGTTTCCTATGTCCTGAACCAGCACACCACCGCCACCGCCAACCTGTGTCTCGGTCGAGACCAGCGTGATCAGGCCGGGCCCCCAGGGGTCCGGCCTGACGTCGTTCCGGCGGGTCCGCTCGGCCGAGGACCGACGCCTCAGTGCGCCAGCTTGAGGCCGACCACGCAGCCCACCAGCCCAAGCAGCAGCAGCACCTTGCCCACGCTCACCGCCTCGTCGCCGGTCGCCATCGAGTAGGCCACGGTCAGGGATGCGCCGACCCCCACCCACACGGCGTACGCCGTGCCGATCGGCAGGGTGCGCATGGCATAGGCCAGGCCTCCCATGCTGACCACGATCGCCAGGGCGAAGACCACCGACGGGACCAGGCGGGTGAACCCTTCGGACTTGCCCAGGGCGACCGCCCAGACCGCCTCGAAGACGCCGGAGATGATGAGGACGATCCATGCCATGACGAGCTCCAGACGGCCGTCTTGTCGCGTTCCGGGTACGGCTCCCTCGTCCGGTGGGCCGTCTCGACCCACTACCGATGATAGGTGGGCCAGTCCGCAAGATCCGCCCGGGCGTCGGCCATCTGCCGCGATACTCCTCGCCATGGGGAGAGCCGTCGACATCACCGCGCCGGGCGGGCGGATCGAGCACCGGCGCCCCCGCCTCGGCGACCTGCACTGGGACGGGGGCGTGTGGCGCCGCTGGAGCGGCCGGCGGTGGGCCCGAGCCGTGGCCTCCCCGGCACCGGTCCGCCTGCTCGACCCGCGGCCGCTCGACGCCGATCCACCCCTTGCCCCGAGCAGCAGCGGCGGCTCCTGGACCGCACGGTCGAGGGCGAGGTGAACGAGAGCGGCGCCTCGGTGGTGCTCGACGGCTCCCGGGGCGTGGTGCTCGGCTACCGCCGGAGGCCGTCGGTGCTGCCCCACCTCCTGCTCACTCTGGTGACCGGCGGCCTGTGGCTCGTCGTGTGGCTGGCGCTGCTGGCCCTGGTCCGGGAGGACCGCTACCGGTTCGAGGTCGACGCCTGGGGCAACGTGTGGTGCGTGCCGCTGCGCGCTGCCTGATCAGCGCAGGCTGGCGTACCAGGCCTGGGTACGGCGACCCGCCAGCAGCGCCCGCTCCCACAGCACCCCTGCGGTGAGCAGCACCGCTCCGCCGCCGACCAGGATGATCCAGCCCGGGACGTAGGCGAGTCCCTGACCGCCCTGGTTGATGGCCACCACGAGGAGCACCAGGGCCCCGACGGTCACCGGCGCCTGCCAGCGGCGCAGCAGCCCGAGCACCAGCACCACGATCGCCACCACGGTGAGACCGGCCAGGCGCAGCGCGCCGCCATTCTCCAGTGTCACCGCCAGGGTGGGCAGCAGCGCGACGCTGAGCGCCGGTCCCATGGTCAGCATGGTGCGCGCCTGCCGGTTCCGGAGATGCTGGACGAGGCCGATGACCGCCAGCAGCACCACGAGCGGCGCGGTGTAGAGCTCGACCACCCCCACCCCCTGGTCGGCCAGCAGCCGACTGGTCCCCGCGGTGACCAGCACCGAGCCGAGGTAGGCGAACCCGAGACGGCCCCGCGAGCCCGAGTAGACCAGCGTGAGCACCCCGACCCCCACCCAGGCGGCGACCTCCAGCAGCACCGGCTCCTCGATCGAGGCGAGGATCCCGTAGCCGCCGTAGAGCAGCGCGAAGGTGACGGCGCTGTGGTCCAGCACCCTGTTGCCCGGGGAGTCGGCCAGCGTCCGGGCGTAGCCGGCGAGCGCGAAGCTCGCGGCGCAGCCCACCAGGCCCATCGCCACCGCGACCGCCTCGTCGGCGTCGCGGACGGCCGTGAACGCCGTGGCCGCGACCGCCAGCTGGGCGAGCACCGCGAACGGCGCCGAGCGCTCCTTGGTCGCCGGCACGAGTGCGGCGACGGCCCAGGCGGCACCCGGCACCACCGGCAGCCACCAGGAGTCGGGCGCCAGCCGGGGGAAGCCCGCGAACAGCTCCAGGCCGTCGGCGTACCACCCGTCGACCTCGGCGAGCACGAGCAGGAAGAGCACCGGCAGGGCCACCCACGCGAGCAGGATGGCGGCGCCGAGCCACGCCGGCCGCGTGTCCGCTCCGGTGAACGGCGCCCGGGTCACCGGGAGCCCGGTCAGGCAGAGCGCGACCAGCCCCGCTGCGAGCAGCACCGCGAGCACCACCACGACGGCCCGGGGTACGTCGACCACCGGGATGCCGAGGGCCGGCACCAGGGCCCACACGCCGACGGCGGGCAGCCAGGCCCACCCCGGGTGCTCCCGCGCCGCTTCCGGCGCCAGGGGCCGAGCCAGGCGGGGGGCGACGAGGGCCAGCACCGGGAGCACCAGGAGCACGGCGCACACGGCGTACCGCTGGATGGTGGCCGTGGCGGGGTCGTAGCCGACGACGATGCCGGCGCCCAGGTGCACCACGACGGCACCGAGCGCCGAGACGGCCAGCGGCACCGCCGCCCACCGGTCCAGGCGGTACGCCGCCCCGGCGGCCGCGGCGCTGAGCACCGCCAGGAGCGCCGCGAGGCCGCACAGCACGACCGGCTCGGCACCGAGCGCGCTGACCGTGCACCAGCCGGCGACCGCGAGCAGCGTGGCCGCGGCCGGGCCGTACACCAGCACCGGCGGAGCGGGGCGCTCCGCCACCGCCCGCGGCACCAGGCGGTCGAAGCCCACCAGGACCGCAGCGCCGAGCAGCGCCGCCAGTGACCAGTAGCCGTCGACGGGGACGTCGCCCAGTCCGGCCAGCCCCAGATGGTGGGCGGCCCACAGGTCGAGGACCACCAGGCCGGTGGCGATCCCGGCGGCGGTCCGAGCCGCGGAGGTGAGCTGGCGGCGCGTGGCCAGCACGGCGGCGGCTGCGGCGGCTCCGGTCAGGCCCACCATGATCGTGGCCTGCCCGGCCACGCCCACCACCAGCCAGATCACGAGCAGGAAGAACGAGACTCCCGAGAGCAGCAGCAGCGCGCCGAGCCCGAGCAGGATCTGCTGCCCGCCGAGCCGGGTGCCGGCACGCCGCCTGGACCCCGCGGCGTACGGCGGGGAGGCGGGGTACGGCGGCTGGGGGCCGGTCCGGGGGCCGGCGTACGGGTCGCCGGGCTGGTACGGTGCGGCCGACGGGACTGCCGGTGGGCGCAGCAGCTGGGAGACCAGGACGTCGGCCTCGGAGCGTAGCGCCCCGATCTGCTGGTTGACCTGCCACAGCCGCGCCGCCTGGGGTCCGACGAGCCGCAGCCCGCACTCCGGGCACGCGGGCGACCCCGGGATCACCGGGGCGTCGCAATGGGGGCAGGGGAACGGCGCGGGAGTCGACACGCGCACATCTTCGCCGCACATCGGGGGTGCGTCACCGGTACGGGTACTCAGGTGGGACGAGTCAGGCGTCGGTGAGGACGAGCATCACGGTGCCCTCCTGGACCACGTCGCCCGGGCCGACGCGCACCGCGCGCACGGCACCGGCGCCCTCCGCGATCACCGGGATCTCCATCTTCATCGACTCCAGCAGGATCACGGTGTCCCCCGCCGCTACCGCGTCGCCGGGCTGCACCGCCACGCTCATCACGTTGGCCACCATCTCGGCGACGATCTCGGTCGTCTTCTCACGCGCCATGCCCCGACGCTAGGGGTTACCGGCACGTAGAGCCGCACCGCCGACGAGGGCACCGCCGGTGAGCCGCGCTCAGAGCGAGGAGAACCGGCTGGGCTCCGGGCGCAGCGCGTGCTGCTCCTCCACCGCGCGCGCCCGCCGGCCCCGCGAGCCCGTCAGCAGCAGGTCGAGCCGGATCACCAGGAAGCCGACCAGCAGCCCCAGCCCGACGCCGTACGCCGCCTGCAGGCCGCCCTCGACGTAGGAGGTGTCCAGGTCGACCAGGCCCTGGGCCACCGGCAGCATCGCGGCAGCGCCGAAGGTGCAGACCCACCAGCCCTGTCGCCGGCGCGCGCGCATGTGCACACCCCAGGCCAGGGCCGGGACGCCGAGCAGGACCATCAGCGGGGGCGGGAACGCCCCAGGGTGGTGCGGCTCCACTCCTGCAGCCCCGCCGTGGGCTGGACCACTCCCGAGGCGCCGTAGCGGCGGAACAGCTCGGCGTAGGCCAGGCTCGCGGCGAGCAGCAGGGTGCCGACCACCAGGGTGACCAGCCCGCGGGTGCCGAGGCCGTTGAGCCCGGCTCCGAAGCGCCAGACCAGGGTGAAGACCACCAGGAAGCCCAAGCCGAGGGTGAGGTACTCGAAGCGCACCGAGCTGGCGGCGGGCTCGAACCCCACCGTGGCGTAGGCACCGATCGAGGCCACGGCCGTGGCCAGCACCACCTCGCGTGCCGCGATCAGGAAGGTGCGCGCCGACACCGTGATCACCACCGCCAGCACGCCGCTGACCACGCAGGTCATCACCGCGGCGCCGCTGCGCAGCACCTCACCGTCCTGCACCACCGCCACCACACCGACCGCGAAGGCGAGCGCGGCGAAGACGAGCTGGCGGCCACCGGTGCGCGCCATCAGCGCCCAGGAGTACGTCGTGAGGACCGCCACCGAACCCGCGCCGTCGAGCCACTGCGGCCCCACGTGCAGCGCGGCGAACCCCAGCGCCACGCACCCGGCGAGCAGCACGAGGGCGGCCAGGATCAGCCGCAGGCGGTTGCGCTCGCGGACCGGCTGCTCGGGCCGTCGGTCCGGGCGAGCGGGGCGGGTCGGAGCGAGGTCGCGCGCGGGCGCTGCGGGAGGCGCGGGAGGCGCGGGAGGCACCGGGGGCGCGGGCGCGACCGGAGGTGCCGGAGGCACGAACGGCGGCGCGGGGGGCACGAACGGGGGTGCCGCAGGTGTGGACGGGCCCGGCTCCGGCAGGCTCGACGGCGCGGCCGGGGCCCGGCGGCTCGGTGCGGGAGCGGTGCCCCGAGTGAGACGGATCCCCGACAGACGCGACTTCTTGGGCGCGGCGCGGCGGCCTGGAGAAGGGGGGGACACGGCGATGAGGTTACCGTCGCCGGTTGGACAAAGAGGGGTTGACGCTGCGAGCGGCCTGGATCTCCGACCGCTCCAGCACGGCGTGCAGCACCTCGGCGTCCGGCCCGGCCTCGCACACCACGTCGCCCAGGGGGCTCACCACGCTGGAGTGGCCGGTGTAGCGGGGACCGGGCTGGCCCACGCCCACGACGTAGACGGTGTTCTCGATGGCGCGGGCGCGCAGCAGGGTCCGCCAGTGGTCCACCTTGCGCTCCCCCGCCACCCACGCCGAGGGCACGACCAGCACCTCCGCGCCGGCCGCGACCAGGTCGCGGGCCAGCTCGGGGAAGCGCAGGTCGTAGCAGGTCATCAGGCCCAGGCTGAAGCCTGCGACCTCGACCACCACCGGCTCCCACTCCCCCGCGCTGAGCCGGTCGGACTCGCGGTAGCCGAAGGAGTCGTAGAGGTGGATCTTCGGGTACGCCGCCTGCGCGGCACCGCGCAGCACCAGGGTGTTGAACGGCCGGGCCGGGTCGGGGCTGGTGGCGAACATGCCCGCCAGCACCGTGGTCCCGCGCTCGTCGGCGACCCGGGCCACCTCGGTGGCGAAGGGACCGTCCAGCGGCTCGGCGAAGGGCGCCACGTCCGAGCCGGGGGTGCCGAAGTCGCGGGCGAACGCCTCGGGCAGCACCACCAGGTCGCTGCCGGAGGGGACCACCTCGGCCAGCCGGGCACGGTTGCCGGCCGGATCGAGACCGGAGGCCTCCTGGACGAGGGTCACGCGCAGCTGGTCCATGGCCCCAGCCTGACACGGCGCGGCTGACACACTGGAGCCATGGCCGAGTCCCGGATCAGCTTCTCCGCCGTCGTGCTCGCCGGCGGCACCGGCCTGCGGATGGGTGGCGCGGACAAGGCCGCGCTCGAGCTGCACGGCCGCAGCCTGCTGGACCTGGCCCTGGACGCCCTGGCCGAGGCCGACGAGGTGGCGGTCACCGGGCCGCGGGCGCCGACCCGCCGTCCGGTCACCTTCACCCTGGAGGACCCGCCCTCGGGGGGCCCGGTCGCGGGCCTGCTCGCGGGCCGCGACGCCCTGGTCCGCACCCCCGACCTGCTGGCCGTCCTCGCCGTCGACATGCCGCGCGTCGACCGCGCCACGATCCGCCGGCTGCTGGCCGCCGCGGCCGGCCACGACGGCGCGTTCCTGGTCGACGGCGACGGACGACGACAGCTCTGCGGGGTGCTGCGCCCGGAGCGGCTGGAGGAGGTACGGCCGGCGCAGGCGCACGGCGCCGCGGTGCACCGGCTGCTGGCCGGGCTCGACCTGGTGGACGTGCCGGGACGGGACCAGGAGTCGCTCGACATCGACTCCTGGAAAGACTTGCACGACCTCACCTGAGCGGTAACGTCCCTCTGGTGAACCTCCATGACTGGATCGACGAGCTCTGTGACGTCCTGGACATCGAGACCGAGCTGGACGAGGCGCTGGTCCTCGACCTGGCCCGCGACGCCGCGCACAACGTGGAGCGCCGCGCGGCTCCCATCTCCACCTACCTGCTGGGGTTCGCCGCCGGCGCCTCGGGTGCCTCCGTGGAGAAGATCGAGGAGCTGGCCGGCGCGGCCTCCCAGCTGGCCCTGGGGTGGGACCGTCCCGCGGACGCCGCGGACCCCACCGACGTCGCGGTCGAGATCGAGGTCGACGAGGCGGTCGAGCTCTCCGACGACGAGCTGGCCGACGACGAGGTCGAGGACTGACCGGCCCGACTGGCTAGGGTGGCGGCATGCGCGCCGCCCACTTCACCACCCCCGGGGGACCTGAGGTCCTCACCGCCATCGACGTGCCGGCCCCCGAGGTGGGACCGGGTGAGGTGCTGGTGGACGTGGTGGCCACCGCGGTCAACAAGGCCGACACCCTGCAGCGGCGCGGCTTCTACCCGCCGCCGGCAGGCGCCTCGGAGATCCTCGGCCTCGAGTGCAGCGGCCGGGTCGCGGCCCTCGGCGAGGGCGTCACCGGCTGGTCGGTGGGCGACGAGGTGTGCGCGCTGCTGACCGGCGGCGGGTACGCCGAGCAGGTCGCCGTACCGGCCGGGCAGCTGATGCCGGTGCCGGCGGGGGTCGACCTGGTCACCGCGGCCGCCCTGCCCGAGGTCGCCTGCACGGTGTGGTCCAACGTGTTCATGATCGCCGGCCTGCAGGCGGGCGACCGGTTCCTGGTCCACGGCGGCGGTGGCGGCATCGGCACCATGGCGATCCAGCTGGCCTCCGCGCTGGGCGCCAAGGTCTTCACCACGGCCGGATCGGCGGAGAAGCTCGCCACCTGCGCGGAGCTGGGGGCGGACGTGACGATCAACTACCGCGACGAGGACTTCGTCGAGGTGATCGGCTCCGCCACCGACGGGCACGGGGTCGACGTCATCCTGGACAACATGGGCGCCAAGTACCTCGACCGCAACCTTGACGCCCTGGCCACCGAGGGCCGGCTGGTCATCATCGGCATGCAGGGCGGCGCCAAGGCCGAGCTCGACATCAACAAGCTGCTGCGCAAGCGCGGCGCGGTGATCGCGACGGCGCTGCGCTCGCGTCCCACCGAGGAGAAGTCCGCGATCTGCGCCGCGGTGGTCGAGCACGTCTGGCCCCTGGTCGCCGACGGCAGCGTCGTGCCGGTGGTGCACACCACCCTGCCGCTGGAGGACGCGGCCGCGGCCCACACCCTGATGGACGACAGCTCGCACGTCGGCAAGATTCTGCTCACCGTCTGATCTCATCACCACCGACCTACCATGGAAGGCATGACTGAGAGCAACGCCGTCCACGTCGAGGTGCCCGAGGGCCACGTGATGGTCGTGGGTCACGACGGCGAACCGATCGGCACCGTGCCCGCCGCCATGGTCCAGCAGGCGACCGAGGGCGAGGAGGAGGCGCGGGGCGTCACCGACCTGGTGGAGCAGCCAGCCAAGGTGATGCGGATCGGCAGCATGATCCGCCAGCTGCTCGAAGAGGTGAAGTCCGCCCCGCTGGACGAGGCCAGCCGCGCCCGCCTGCGCGACATCCACCATGCCTCGATCAAGGAGCTGGAGACCGGCCTCGCCCCGGAGCTGATCGAGGAGCTGGAGCGCATCGCGCTGCCCTTCACCGACGACGCGACTCCCTCCGACGGTGAGCTGCGCATCGCCCAGGCCCAGCTGGTGGGCTGGCTGGAGGGCCTGTTCCACGGCATCCAGACTGCGATCTACGCCCAGCAGATGGCCAGTCGGGCGCAGCTGGAGCAGATGCGGCGCGCCCTGCCTGCGCTCCAGGCCGCGGTCGAGCAGGGTCGGGCCGGAGTCCCGGGACAGCCCGGGCACCCCGGACAGCCCGGTCAGCCGGGACAGCCGAACCAGGGGCCGGCCGAGTCCGGCGGGATGTACCTCTAGCGGGAGCGTCCCACCCGGCGTACGACGGCCAGGCCGAGCAGGCCCAGCAGCACCAGCGCGGCGCCCGGCGCTGCCAGCCGCGGCAACGCGGTGACCTCGGCGTCGTCGACCCTGGTGCGGATGGCCGCGGGCTTGGGCGGCTCGAGCCGGGTGCCGATGCCGAGCTGGCGCTGCACCCGCTCCATCACGTCGGTGGTGGCCGGCGCGGAGCCGCCACACACGTTCGCCGAGCCGTCCTGGGTCAGGAAGAGGTACGCCGTCCCGTCCGGGATCGCGCCCAGCCCGCAGTCGCCGTCACCCACCCCCGAGGTCACCTGCGTCGGGCCTGAGCCCAGCTCGCCCTTGAACACCCGGGCCGGGTTCACGTCGTACGTCGTGGCGCTCGCGCTGGTCGTGGTCGCGACGACCTCGCCCAGGAAGACCACGTCGGCGCGGTCCACCTGCGCCTTGAACGGCAGGTTCGCGCACGAGCACGCGAAGGCCGGCGCCTGCAGTGCCGCGATGCCGACCAGCGCCAGCGGCACCGCCAGCAGCACGACCGCCAGCGGTCGCAGCGCCTGTCGGAGGATCCGGCGCGTGGCTCGTCGCAGGGTGGAGGCGGGCATGTCGCCGAGCCTAGCCGGACCCGGGGCCCAGTCCGAAGATGGCGGAGAGCGTCTCAGCGACCCCGTCCTCGTGGTGGGCGGGCGCGGTGTGGTCGGCCAGGGCGATGACCGTGGGGTGGGCGTTGGCCATCGCGTAGGAGGAACCGGCCCACTCCAGCAGCGGCCTGTCGTTGGGCATGTCACCGAACGCGACGACCTCCTCGGGGGCCACGCCGAGGTCGGCGCACAGGCGCGCGAGCGTGGTCGCCTTGGTGACGCCGGCGGCGCTCATCTCCACCAGTGCCCCGACCGAGGACCAGGTGGTGGTGACCCGGGTGCCGACGGCCTCCTCGACCACCGTCCAGAACTCCTCCGGCGCGATCTCCTCGTGCCGGGCCAGCAGCTTGACCACGGTGTCGTCGGCGATCTGCTCCAGCGGCCCGGTCGGCACCTCGGGCAGCGCGCTGGTCGCACGCCGGGGCAGGAACCCCGCCTCGCGGGCGAACCCGCCGGTCTTCTCCAGGGCGAAGGTGGTGCCCGGCACCGCCCGCCGCAGGGTCTGGCCGACCTCGACCAGGACGTCGCTGGCGATGGGGTGCGCGGTCCGCACCGAGTGGGTCGCCACGTCGTAGACGATGCCGCCGTTGCTGCAGATCGCCAGGCCGTGACCTCCGACCGACTCCCACAGCTGCTCCATCCAGCGGATGGGGCGCCCGGTCACGAAGACCACCGGGACGCCGAGCTGCTCCACCGCGGCGATCACCTCGCGCGTGCGGGGGCTGACCCGCCCCTCGGCGTCGAGCAGCGTGCCGTCGAGGTCGGTGGCCACCAACCGGGGCCGGGGCCGCTCGCCGGGACTGCGGTGCCCGACCTCCCCGGTCATCGCCCGTCGGACCCGTCGCGGGCCGGGGTCCCGGACGCGTCGGGGAACCAGCGGTTGATCTCGGTGGCCGCGCCGTTGTCGTTCACGGTCTCGGTCACCGCGTCCGCAGCGGCCCGGACCTCCTCCACGGCCTGCCCCATGGCGACCCCGCGACCGGCCCACGCCAGCATCTCGATGTCGTTGCGACCGTCGCCGATCGCCAGCACGTCACGGGCCGCGACCCCCAGCTCGTCGCACACGTGCTGCAGGCCCGAGGCCTTGGAGACGCCGACCGGGGACAGGTCCATCCAGGCCGTCCAGCCCACCACGTAGTCGGTGCCGTGCAGCCCCAGCCGGGCCGCCAGCTCGACGAAGTCGTCGGCGGTGGCCTCGGGGTCGCGGATGATGACGCGGCTCACGGGGTCGCCGATGATCTCGTGCACGTCGGTGACGATCTGCGCCCCCGACAGCTCACCGAACGGGAACTCGCGGCTCACCCGGTAGCCGCCCACGCCGCGCTCCTCGACGGCGACGAGCGCGTTCGGGTGGTGCTCCAGCACCGCGGCGACGGCGGAGGAGGCGTCGAACGTCTCCTCGTGCACCACGTCCATCGGCGGGTAGCGGAAGATCACCGCGCCGTTGGAGGCCACGATCCACAGCCGCTCGTCGTCGTCGGGCAGGTCCAGCATGTCCGCGATGCGGGTCATCCCGTGCGGGGAGCGCCCCGAGGCCAGCACGATGTGCGCGCCGGCGGCGCGCGCCCGGTGCACCGCGTCGTACACCTCGGGGCGGATGGTCTCGTAGACGTCCGCCTCGTCGTCCACCCAGGCCAGCAGGGTGCCGTCGATGTCCAGGGCGACCATCTGGGGTCGCCAGTCGGCGGGCTTGCCTGCGGGGGTCTGACCTGCGGGGGTGGCCATGGTCTGCTGCTCAGCCAACGGGGGCCACCGGCTCCAGGACGTCGCGGCCCATCCACTTGGCCAGCGCCTTCGGCAGACGGACCGAGCCGTCGGGCTGCTGGTGGGTCTCCAGGATCGCCACGATGGTGCGGGTGATGGCGGTCAGGGTGCCGTTGAGGGTGGCGACCGGCACGGTCTGGCCGTCCTCGCGGGTGCGGATGTCCAGGCGGCGGGCCTGGAAGCCGGTGCAGTTCGAGGTCGAGGTGAGCTCGCGGTACTTGCCCTGCGTCGGGATCCACGCCTCGCAGTCGAACTTGCGGGTGGCGCTCAGGCCGAGGTCTCCGGCCGCGATGTCGACCACCTGGTAGGCCAGCTCGAGCTTGTCGAGGAACTCCTTCTCCCACGCCAGGAGGCGCTGGTGCTCGGCCTCGGCCTGGTCCAGGGTCGTGTAGACGAACATCTCGACCTTGTCGAACCAGTGCACCCGGATGATGCCCTTGGTGTCCTTGCCGTGCGAGCCCGCCTCCTTGCGGAAGCAGGGGCTGAACGCGGCGTACCGCCGGGGCAGCGTCTCGGCGTCCAGGATCTCGTCGGAGTGGTACGCCGCCATCGCGACCTCCGAGGTGCCGACCAGGTAGAGGTCCTCGCCCTCGATCCGGTAGACGTCGTCGGCGGCCTGGCCGAGGAAGCCCGTGCCCTCCATCGCGCGCGGCTTGACCAGCGAGGGGGCGATGACGGGGGTGAACCCGGCCTCGCGGGCCTGCTCCATCGCCATGTTGACCAGCGCCAGCTCGAGCTCGGCACCGGCGCCGGTGAGGAAGTAGAACCGCGAGCCGCTGACCTTGGCTCCCCGCTCCAGGTCGATGGCACCCAGGATCCGGCCCAGCTCGATGTGGTCGCGGGGCTCGAAGCCTTCGGCGGCGAAGTCGCGGGGGGTGCCCACCGTCTCCAGCACCACGAAGTCGTCCTCGCCGCCGGGCGGGGTCGCCTCCTCGGTGACGTTGGGGATCGACAGCACGGCCTCGCGCCACTCCTGCTCGGCCTCGCCCTGGGCCGCCTCGGCGGCCTTGACCTCGCCCGAGAGGGTCTTGGTCTGGGCGAGCAGCGCCTGCTTCTCCTCGCCCTGGGCCTGGGGGATGAGCTTGCCGAGCTGCTTCTGCTCCCCCCGCTTGGCCTCGAAGGCGGTGATCGCCTCCCGCCGGGCGACGTCCGCGGCCAGCGCTCGGTCCACCACGTCGGTGGGCAGCCCACGCTTGGTCAGCGAGGCGCGCACACGGTCGGGAGTCTCTCGGAGCAGGCGGGGATCGATCATGGGCTCAGGCTAACCGGCGCTGGTGACAGACCGGCATACTCGGCTCGTGCTTGATCGATCTCGAAGGACCCATCTGACCTGGGCCGCGCTGTGCGCGGTCGTCTTCGCCGCGTTCGCGTGGGCGACCAACGGCGACGCCTCCCCGCTGGGCGGCTTCGACGCCGCGGGCCGGGACGCCGAGGGCTGGGCCGACGACCAGGGCGCGCTGCACCAGGTGCTGCTGTGGATCGAGGCGGGCTTCAACACGATCGGCATGACGATCCTCACCCTGCTGGTCGTGTGCTGGCTGCTGGTCAAGCGGCACCCGCGCGCCGCGGGCTTCGTGGCCGGGGTGATGGCGGCCACCGCGCTGCTCACCACCGGGCTCAAGCTCGTGCTGAGCCGGGCCCGACCCGACTGGCAGGAGTCGATCGGGCTGCACGACAGCCACTCCTTCCCCTCCGGGCACGCCTCCTCGATCGCGGCCTTCACGCTCGTGCTGTGGATCCTGGCCAGCGTCTTCGTACGCCGTTCCAGCATGCGCCGGCTGGTCACCGTCGCGCTGGGCGGCCTGTGGCTGATCGTGGTGCTGGACCGGGTCCTGCTGGGACGGCACTACCCCACCGACGTCATCGCCGGCTCCGTTCTGGCGATGGCGGTCACCCTGGTCGGCCTGGCCATCGTCGACCCGCGTCCGCGCAGCCTCACCGAGAGCAACGAACCGCTCCAGGAGGTCTTCGTCTCCGCGAAGCGGCTGGCGGTGGTGCTGAACCCGATCAAGGTGGAGGACGTCGGTCAGTTCCGCGCCACCGTCGAGGCGATGGCCTCGGAGTCCGGCTGGGGCGAGCCCACCTGGCACTACACGACCATCGAGGACCCGGGCCGCGGCATGGCCGCCAAGGCCGCGCTCGCCGGCACCGACCTGGTGCTGGTCTGCGGCGGCGACGGCACGGTGCGCGAGGTCTGCGCCGAGCTGGCCGGCACCGGCATCCCGGTGGGCATCATCCCCGCGGGCACCGGCAACCTGCTCGCCCGCAACCTCGACATCCCGCTCTACCTCCGGGCCGCGATCGACGTCGGCCTCAACGGCCAGGACCGGGCGATCGACATGGTCCGGGTCAGCGGCGACAACATCGAGCCCACCCACTTCATGGTGATGGCCGGCATGGGCTTCGACGCCGCGATCATGGAGAACGTCAACGACCAGATCAAGAAGCGCCTCGGCTGGGTCGCCTACGTGCTCTCGGGCATGAAGTCGCTGATGTTCCCCGCCGGCAAGGTGGAGATCTCGGTCGACGGGGCGGAGTTCACCCAGCACCGGGCGCGGACCGTGGTGGTCGGCAACGTCGGCTACCTGCAGGCCGGGATGCCGCTGCTGCCGGACGCAGCGATCGACGACGGCCTGATCGACGTGGTGGTGCTGCACCCCAAGCGGTTCCTCTCCTGGCTGCCGCTGGCCTACCGGGTGATGGCCAAGAGCTCGCGCACCGACGACACCATCGACCGGTTCACCGGCACCACCGTGGTGCTGCGCGCCGCGATCGACACGCCCCGCCAGCTCGACGGCGACTCCGTCGGCCTGGGTCGCGAGCTGGTCATGGAGTGCATCCCCGGCCGGCTGCTGGTGCGCGTGCCGCGCTGACCCTGCGGCGGCGTGCCCGGGCGGCGTACCCCAACCGCGCGTGTGCGCGTCAGTCCTGCGCGGCAGGGACCCCGGTGTCGCGGACCAGGTAGAGCCAGGGGAACGCGGGTGCGGCCACCTGCCAGCCGTCCTTCTCGTAGCGGGACCGGCTGCCGGTCCACAGCACCCGGCGGTGCTCCCACTGCGTGGGGGTACGCCGTACCCGGTGCTTGAGCATCCCGACACCGACGCTGCGCCACCCCAGACGGCCCGCGATGGCCAGCTCGGCCAGCTCGTCGAACGCGGTGACCGGGCCGAGCCAGCGCTCCTCGCACGCCACCCCCTCCTCGTCGTCCTCGGGCTGGGTGGCGGCCGAGCCCTCGCCGAACCGTTGCTGGGCGGCCTGACGGCTCATCCCGAGCTCGGCACCGAGGGTGGCCCAGCTGTGGCCGGCCGACCGGGCGGCACCGACGGCCTGGCGCAGCAGGGCACGCACCTCCTGCTCCGCCTCGGCGGTACGTCGGACGATGGCGAGGTGGTCCTGCTCCTCGTCGGCGGCAGGCAGACCGTCCAGGATCGCTGCCCCGAGAGCCTCGGCGAGGTCCCGGGGGCCCGACTCAGTTGTCGCCATCACGACTCGGCAGCCAGGTCTCGCCCGGGCCCTTGGGCTGGCGCCACAGCAGGCCGACCAGGTAGGCGCCGCAGATGATCAGGGCGACCCCGGCTCCCTGGCCCATGCCGCCGACGAAGCCGTCGAGCTGGTTGCCGATCGTCGCCAGGGCGATGCCGATCAGGATCAGGGCCAGCGAACCGCCCGACAGGCCCTTGGTCGCGCTTCTCTTCTCGGATCTCGTCATGCGTCAACGTTAAGTTGACAGTCGCACGAGTGTCAACCAGTTCTTGACGTCGATCGCAGACCGACCCTCAGGCCCGGGCGTGCGCGACCGCCTCCTCCTCCTCGGGAGAGAGCTGCTGCTCGCTGGACCAGGACGCGATCGACTTGGCGTAGGTGCGGGCCTCGCTGCGACCGTGGATCGAGGTGAGCACCACGCCGTCGCCCGCGTCGTCCAGCAACGCCACCGACCAGGACAGGTGACCGCCCACGTCGCCGAAGGCGTCGTAGCGGACCACGGCCAGGTGTCGCAGCGCACCCTGGGTGGCCGCCTGGAGCGCCGCGACCTCGCGGCGCAGCCCCACCATGTCCTCGGGCAGGGGCGCCTGGCCCGACCGGGGCCGCAACGACGCGGTACGCCGCATGGCGACCACCGAGAACACGACGGCGACGACGGCGAGGACCAGGGCGGGGATCACGGCGAACAGCACGAGCGGAGCCTATGACCGGCACGCGGGCCGTGCGCGGGCGCACCACCGGCGCGTGGGAAAATGCCGCCGTGAGCACCGCCCCCGAGCAGCACCCGGTGAACGTCCCCGGCACCAGCCCCCGTCGCATCGCGTACCAGGGTGAGCCCGGCGCCAACTCCCACATCGTGTGCCGCCAGCACTACCCGGACTGGGAGGCCGTGCCCTGCGCGTCCTTCGAGGACGTCTTCGCCGCCGTCGAGGGCGGCGACGCCGAGCTGGCGATGATCCCGATCGACAACTCCCTCGCCGGTCGGGTGGCGGACATCCACCACTTCCTGCCCGCCTCCAGCCTGCACATCATCGGCGAGCACTTCCTGCGGATCAGCTTCAACCTGATGGCCGTGCACGGCGCCTCCCTGGAGTCGCTGCGCACGGTGCACAGCCACGTGCACGCCCTGGGCCAGTGCCGCAAGGTGATCCGCGAGCTGGGGCTCACCCCGATGATCTCCGGGGACACCGCCGGCGCCGCCCGGGAGGTCGCCGACGCCGGTGACGTCACCCAGGCCGCGCTCGCCCCGCCGCTGGCCGCCGAGATCTACGACCTGCAGGTGCTGCGCACCGACGTCGAGGACGAGGACCACAACACCACCCGGTTCGTGGTGCTCTCCCGCGAGCTCGTGCCGGCGCCGCGAGGCGACGGTCCGGTGGTCACCAGCTTCATCTTCAACGTCCGCAACCTGCCGGCCGCGCTGTACAAGGCGCTGGGCGGCTTCGCCACCAACGGCGTCAACATGTCCAAGCTGGAGAGCTACATGGTGGGCGGGCAGTTCGCCTCCACCCAGTTCCTGGCCGAGGTCGACGGACACCCCGAGGACCCGCCGCTGGCGCGGGCGCTCGAGGAGCTGGCCTTCTTCACCACCGACATCAAGGTGCTCGGCGTCTACCCCGCTGCCCCGGACCGCGGCACCCGCTGAGCGGACACGGTGGCCTGGCGCCGGACGAGCCCCGGCGCAACTCGATCGACATCTCAGGTTTGCCGTACCCCACCTGGGGTAGATACCTCTCGCAGTCGCCGTCTCGGGCCGGCATTCCTGCGGATTGACCGCCCACGTACGCCCTTTCCTCAAGGAGTTCCCTGCATGCGCAGATTCGCCACCCTGGCCGCCGCTTCCGCAGCCAGCCTCGCTCTCGTCGCCCCGGCCGCGGTCCTCACCGCGACGACCGCCTCCGCCGCGCCCTCCAGCGCGAGCGCGAGCACCGCCGACGCCCCCACCGTCGCGGCCCGCAAGGCCAAGATCAAGCTCAAGAAGTCCAAGGCCGGCACCCACTACGGCCTGGCCGGCAACAAGATCACCGCGCAGGTGCGCGGCAAGGGCAAGGTCACCTTCTCGGTCAACGGCACCAAGCTGGGCAAGAAGAAGATCAAGAAGGGCAAGGCCAGCGTCCGCCTGCCCTCCGACCTGGCCCCGGGCACCTACAAGGTCAAGGCCAAGTTCAAGAAGTCCAAGGCCACCATCAAGACCGTCGTCTGGGACTCCGCGCTCAACGTGAACACCGCGGTCTTCACGGTGTCGGCCGCCGGCTACGACTTCCCCGAGATGGGCGGCCAGGTGAAGTTCAAGGGCAAGATCGCCAAGAAGGGCTGGGTGGACATCTACCTGGACGGCAAGAACAAGGGCGGCAGCTCCTCGCCGAACTACTGCTGCATGGCGTCCGTCAGTGCTGACGGCACCTTCAACTTCTCCGGCTACAGCTTCCTCGGCAAGGTCGCCGAGCAGTGGGGCGTGGGCACCCACCAGTTCCGCGCGCAGTACACCCCCACCGCGTCGTTCTCCGACTACATCTACTCGCAGTGGATCACCGTCACCGTCACCCCGTGACCTGACACACGAGACCGATCACCAGGTCGATCTCAGGCCGATCTTCAGGCCACACACGAGGCCGTCGCCGGGACCCCCGGCGGCGGCCTCGTGGCATCTCGGCAGCCGTGACCCCCACCCGTCTCGCGAAAAAGGCCGGATCGCGGGCAGATCTCATCCCGTTGTTCCGCTCCGCCGGAGGCTGGCCTGTGGCAGGCTTCCGAATCGCGGCTACCCGGACAGAGTGGTCAGACCGCTTCGACGTTCTCGGAGGAGCACGATGGGGAGCCGGGACCTCTTCCTGCTGAGCGTTGCCATCTACTCGGGGCTTCCGCTGCTCTACTCGGTGCGGCGCACGAGCTTCCAGTTCCTGCTGCTCTACAGCCACATCGCGAGCGTGCTCACCTTCTGCGGCCTGCTCGGCGCGGTCTACATCCTTCCCGTGGGCGGGGAGGTCAACCTGATGGCCGGCCAGGTCGCGTTCGCCGGCTTCATGTTCGGCACCTTCATCACCGTGGTGGTGGGCCGGGACCTGCAGGTGGTGCGCAACGTGGTCGCGCTCACCATCGTGGTCAACGTGCTGGTCGCGGCCGTATTCGCCGTCAGCGGCACGGCGCTGCAGACGCCGGGGGTGGTCAACCCCTTCGACACCTCGCCGGTGGTCTTCGAGCAGTCCCTGTCCACGGTGCTGATCGGCGGCGCGCTCATGGTCCTCGAGCTGCTGCTGCTGCTGGCGGTCCTGGAGGCGGCGAAGAAGCGCCTGGGCCCGTGGCCGATGGCGCTGGTCTACCCCACGACGTACGTCGGGGCCCTGGTGCTCGACGGCCTGCTCTTCCCGGTGCTGGTGCTGCGGCCGGACTCGGGGCTGGGCGACGCCATCTGGCAGGGCGTCGAGGTCAAGCTCGTGCTGGCGGCTGCGTTCCTGGTGCCGCTGCTGCTCTTCGTGACCCTGTTCCGACGGACCCTGAACCTCTACGAGGCCCGACCGCTGAACCTGCTCCACCTCACCGCCCTCTCCCGCGACCACCTGCTGGAGAAGCTCGACAGCCAGCAGCAGCAGCTGCTGGAGCAGCACGACCGGATCATCGACTCCACCGCCAGCTACGGCCGGGCCAACGCGACCGTGGAGCGCATCCTCGACTCGGCGACCAACACCATCCTGATCGCGCTGGACCCGAACCTGCGGATCACCCACTTCAACGCCGGCGCCCAGCGACTGCTCGGCTACACCGGCGCCGAGGTCGCCGGGGAGCCGCTGTCGCTGTTCCACTCGCCCTCGGAGATCGCCCGGCACGCCGCCGCCCTGGGCACCGACGCCGACCACGTCCAGGTGCTGCGGGTGCAGATGGCGATCGATGCCCGACGCGACTGGGAGTTCGTCGCCTCGCGGGGGACCCGGCACGTGGTCTCCCTCGGCATCACCGAGGTGGTGGTGGACAGCGCCGTGGTGGGCTACGTCGCTGCCGGCGAGGACGTCACGACGCGGCTCCGGGCGGAGACCGCGATGATGACCGCGCTCACCCGCGAGCACGACGCCCTGGTGCGGCTCCAGGAGGCCGACCGGGTCAAGGACGAGCTGGTCTCCACCGTCAGCCACGAGCTGCGCACCCCGATCGCCAGCATCAGCGGCTACACCGAGATGCTCGCGGACGGGGCGTTCGGCACTCTCAGCGACGAGCAGAACCGGGCGCTGGAACGGGTGCTGCGCAACACCCAGCGGCTCGAGAGCCTGGTGGACGACCTGCTCGTGCTGGAACGGACCGAGGGCGCGCCGCTGATGTTGGAGCGGGTGCCCCTGGACCTCAGCGACGTCATCCGCGGCACGGGCGAGATCGTGACGCAGATGGTGCGGGGCCGGGACCTGAAGTTCAGTGTCTCCCTGCCCGCGCAGCCGGTGTGCGTCAACGGCGACCACGCGGCCCTGGAGCGGATGGTGCTCAACCTGATCAGCAACGCGGTGAAGTTCACCCCGGGCCGCGGCACGATCGCGGTGCGGATCTCCACCGACGCCACGCACGCCTGGCTCACCGTGGCCGACACCGGCATCGGAGTGGCCGAGGAGGACGTGGACAAGCTCTTCACCCGCTTCTTCCGCACCCGGGAGGCCAACGACCGGGCGATCCCCGGCTCGGGACTCGGGCTGAGCATCGTCCAGGCCGTGGTGAGCAGCCACGACGGCGAGGTCAGCATCAGCTCGAGCACCCAGGTGGGCACCACCGTGACGGTCAGCCTGCCGCTGGTCGTGGCCTGAAGCCCGAGCAGATCACCCGCAGGTAGTCGATCCGGCCGTCGCTGACCCGGTAGTAGGCCTGCTGCTCGGCGACGTGCGGGCCTTCGGGCAGCCCCAGGTCGAACCGGTACCCGATCCGCCTGGTGTCGGCGACGGCGGTCTCGACCACGCCCGCGACCTCCTCGACCCGGTCCTGCTCGGTGAACCAGTGGTCGAACAGGACCGTCGCCACCTCGTCGCGGCCCTGCGCCTCCCAGGACCGGCGCGGGGTGAGCCCCATGAAGTCGACGTCGTCGGCGAGCACCGCGGCCAGCGCGTCCCGGTCCCGGGTCGCCACGGCCTCGACCAGACGAGCTCCGGGACTGGTCCCGGGGATCCCCGCAGGGCGGTGCCCGCTCATGTCAGCCCAGCCAGGAAGCCGACCACCCGGGCCCGGAGCAGCTCCGCGGCCCGCGGATCGAAGCCGGGGTCGGCGGGGTCGGCGAAGTAGTGCCCGTCGCCGGGGTAGAGGAAGAGCTCGCCGCGGTCGGCCTGGCCCACCAGCTCCCGGGCCGCCTCGACGTCTCCCTCGCCGACGAAGATGGGGTCCGCGTCCATCCCGTGCACCTGCACCGGCACCCCGGCCGGCCACCGGTCGCCGAACTCGTCGACCGGCACGCAGGAGTAGCACAGCAGCGCACCGCGGGCGCCGGGCCTGGTCTGGGCGAGCTTCTGGGCCGGCAGCACCCCGAAGGAGAAGCCGGCGTACACCAGGTCGTCGGAGAGGTCGTCGGCCTCGGCGACGCCGGCGTCGAGCAAGGCCGAGAAGCCCACCTTGCCGGCGTACTCCTCACCGGCGGCGATGCTGTCGAAGGTACGGCCGCCGAAGAGGTCGGGGGTGTGCACCGTGTGACCCTCGGAGCGCAGGTCGTCGGCGAACGCCAGGAACCCCGGCGTCTGCCCGCAGATGTGGTGGAACAACAGGACCTCGGCCATGCCCCCAGCGTGGGGCCGCGCCGCGGCGGCGACAAGACCCATAAGGGTCAAATCAGGTCCGCCCGCGTGGGGCTTCCTCGTAGCCGCCGGCAGGCGGCACCATCTCCGCGCGCACCCCGAGCAGCCGAATCGGCCGGTCGTCCTCCAGCTTGGCCAGCAACGCCAGCGCGGTGTCGGCGATGGTGGCCACGTCGTACGTCGGCTCGGGGAGCTTGCGGACCCGGGAGGTGGTGAAGAACGGGGCGAACCGGACCTTCAGCCCGACGCGGGCACAGGGCCGTCCCTCGGCGCGGATGTCGGCGACCACCTGCTCGGCCAGGCTGGTGACCGCCGCGGCGATCTCCGCAGGCGTGGTCAGGTCCTGCTGGTACGTCGTCTCGCGGCCGTGCGCCCGCGGCACCCAGGGGGTGTCGTCGACCGTGCTGCGGCCGTGCCCACGGCCCAGGGCGGCGAAGTAGGGACCCATGGTGGGTCCGAACTCGGCCACGAGCGGCTCCAGGGGCGACTCCGCGAGCTGCCGCACCGTGGTGATCCCCAGCGCCGCCAGCCGGGCACCGATCCGCGACCCCACCCCCCACAGCGCGGTGGTGGGCCGGTCCCCCATCCAGGCCATCCAGTTGTCCTCGCTCAACCGGAACGTGCCGCGCGGCTTGCCGAAGTCGGTGGCCATCTTGGCCCGGACCAGGGTGTCGCCGATGCCGACCGAGCAGTGCAGCCCGGTGGCGGCCAGCACCTCGGCCTGCAGCTCGCGGGCGACGGCCTCGGGGTCGAACCCCTCCTCCGCCGCGGGGAAGCCCACGAAGGCCTCGTCCCAGCCGAGCACCTCCACCACCGCGCCGGGATGGGCGCGCAGGGTCGCCATCACGGTCGCCGAGGCCGCCTCGTAGACCGGGAAGTCGACGGGCAGGAAGACCGCCTCGGGGCAGCGCTTCACCGCGATCTTGAGCGGCATCCCGGACCGGATCCCGAACTGCCGCGCCTCGTAGGAGGCGGTCGAGACCACCGCACGCTCGGTCGGGTCGCCCCGACCGCCCACGACCAGCGGGAGACCGGCGAGCTCCGGGTGCCGGAGCAGCTCCACGGCAGCCAGGAACTGGTCCATGTCGACGTGCAGCACCCACCCCACCCCGGCACCCTAGCCGGGTGGGGGCATGCCGGGGCCGAGGTCGGGTACGCACCCGTCATGAGCGCATCCCCCACCTCCGCGACCAAGCCGCTCGCCGCCGTCACCGGCGCCAGCAGCGGCATCGGCCTCGAGCTCGCCCGGCTCTTCGCCGCCAACGGGTTCGACCTGGTGATCAACGCCGAGGACGCCGCGCTGCACGACGCGGCCGAGGAGCTGCGGGGCTCCGGTGCCGCCGTACGCGTGGTGCAGGCCGACCTGCGCGCTCCCGACGGCGTCACCGAGCTCTACGACGAGATCCGCGCCGACGGGCGACCCCTCGCCGCGATCGCCCTCAACGCCGGGGTCGGCCAGGGCGGAGCGTTCGTGGAGACCGACCTGGGCCACGACCTGGAGATCATCGAGCTCAACATCCTCTCCACCGTGCGCCTGGCCAAGCTGGCGCTGCGCGACATGCTGGACGCCGGGCAGGGGCGGGTGCTCGTCACCTCCTCGATCGCCGCGGAGCTGCCGGGGTCGTTCCAGGCCACCTACAACGCCTCGAAGTCGTTCCTGCAGTCCTTCACCACCGCACTGCAGGACGAGCTCAAAGACACCGGCGTCACCCTGACGTCGCTGATGCCCGGACCCACCGACACCGAGTTCTTCGCCCGGGCCAGGATGCTGGACACCGCCGTGGGCCGGGGCAAGAAGGACGACCCGGCGCAGGTGGCCGAGCAGGGCTTCGCCGCGATGATGGCCGGGGAGGCCCGCGCGGTCGGCGGCGGGCTGGCCACCAAGGTGCAGGAGGCCGCCAGCAAGGTGCTGCCCGACAAGGTCAAGGCCGCGCTGCACCGCCGGATGGCGGAGCCGGGCGCCGACAGCTAGGCCGCGACTAGGGGGTCGGTGCGTCCGGACCGCCCTGGTTGGTCGGGCAGTCGTCGTTGGAGCAGATCCGGTCGTCGACGGTGGCGTCGGGCTCGGCCCTGGGCTCGGACTCCAGGTCGTCGTCGGGCCGGTGGCCGCGGAGCCGGACCTCGGACCCGCAGACCTGGCAGGGCTTGTTGTCGAAGTACACAGCTGCTCCTCGTAGGAATCCTGATGCTGCGGGTGACCCTACTCAGTCAGCCGGCGAGCTCCGCCACCCCGTCGAGCAGCCGGTCCACCTCGTCGGCGCTGGTGTACGGCGCCAGCCCGGCGCGCACCGCACCGGCGTCCCCCAGCCCCAGCCATCGCGACGCCTCGAGGGCGTAGAAGTTGCTGGCCGGCGCGTTGACCCCGCGGGCGGCGAGCTGCTGGTGCACCTCGCGGCCGCTGTGGCCCGCGACGGAGAAGTAGACCGTGGGGGTACGCCGCCGCGGGGAGCCGTGGAGCCGGACCGCGTCGAGCCTGCCCAGGCCCTCGAGCAGCCGCTCCAGCAGCTCGTCCTCGTGCGCCTCGACGGCGCGCATGGAGGCCAGCAGCCGCTGGCGTCGCGGCTGCTCGGCCGCGTCGGCGCCCGGGGCGAGGCCGGCGATGAAGTCGACCGCGGCCGTCGTACCGGCGAGCAGCTCGTAGGGAAGCGTGCCGAGCTCGAACCGCTCCGGGACCGCGTCGGAGGAGGGCAGCAGCTTGTCGGGGTGCAGCTGATCCAGCAGCTCGGGCCGGGCCACCAGGAGGCCGTGGTGCGGCCCGAAGAACTTGTACGGCGAGCAGGCGTAGAAGTCCGCGCCCAGCTCGGTCACGTCCACCGGGGCGTGCGGGGTGAGGTGCACCCCGTCGACGAAGAGCAGCGCCCCGACCTCGTGCACGGCTTCGGCGATCGCGGGGACGTCGGGCCGGGTGCCGAGGATGTTCGAGGCCCCGGTGACCGCGACCAGCCGGGTGCGCTCGGACAGCACGGCCCGCACGTCGTCTACGCCGAGCTCGCCGGTCTCGGCGTCGAAGTCGGCCCAGCGCACGGTCGCGCCCACGGACTCGGCCGCCTGCAGCCAGGGACGGATGTTGGAGTCGTGGTCGAGCCGCGAGACCACCACCTCGTCGCCGGGACCCCACTGCCGGGCCAGCACCCGCGCCAGGTCGTACGTCGCCTGGGTCATGGAGCGCGCGAAGACGACGCCGGCCGCGTCGCAGCCGAGCAGGTCGGCGACCGCAGCGCGAGCGCCGCGGACCACCTCCTCGGCCCGGCGCTCCGAGGCGGTCACCTGGCCGCGGTTGGAGAGTCCGGAGATCATGGTGGCGGCGATCGCCTCGGCCACCTGTCGCGGCACCTGGGTGCCGCCGGGCCCGTCGAAGTACGCCGTTCCCTCCGCGAGGGCGGGGAAGTCGGCGCGGACGCGGGCGAGGTCGAAGGCGGTGGGTGCGGGCATGGCGACATCCTGCCTGCCGCCCCAACCGCGCATGTGCACCCGGACGGGGGGCGAGGGCCGCTACTCCCCCAGCCCGCACGCGTCGCGCGCGTAGTCGAGCACGCGTGAGGCACCTGCCGCCGGCATCCGCACCAGGAGCTCGCCCGGCTTGCCGTCCAGGCGCAGCTTGACCCGGAAGGCGGTGGCGCCGCCGGACTCCATGAAGGCGTGCGGGTCGCACCGTGCCGGCACCACGGGCAGCTCGATGCGCACCGGGGCGTCCTCGCTGCGCACCAGGAGCCCAGGGGTCCAGACCGGTTGCCGGTCGGGGGTGAGCACCGGGGTGCCGGACACGGTCTCGACCAGGATCCGGTGACCCGGCCGGCCCGACGGGGTCGCGACCAGGGTGATCGTGGCGACCCCGTCGCGACCGGGCCGGTCCACCTCGACCTGGGCGTCGAAGGCGAGCGTGGCCGCCTCCCCCAGCGCCAGCTGGAAGCAGCGGGACCCGACGTAGCGCGCCACCACGTCGGCCTCGTCCTCGACCGGGATCCGCGTCGTACGGCCGGCATAGGTGACGGTGACGTGGCCCGCTCCGCGGCTTCCGCACACGGGCCGGGCGGGCTGGGCCAACGGGTAGCCCCGCTCGGAGTCGGCCGGGATGGCGCGCAGCCGCTCCGCGGGGATGCCGGCGCGGAACCTGGGGTCCCGGTAGTCGATGGCGCTCGGGTCGACCGGGCGGGCCAGCCCGTTGCCGATCCAGACCTGGAAGCGTCCCAGCGCGGCGTCGCGGGAGGACTGCCTGAGGTCGGCGACCAGCCGGCGCGCGGGTGGGCCCAGGTCCGGCTGCGGGATCGGTGAGTAGGTCCGGATCGACCGGGTGGGGGACGGCGAGGTCCCGGGTGCGGCCTGGCCCGGCTGGGAGGACTCCGAGGCGCAGGCCGACAGCAGCGCGCAGAGCGCCAGCAGACCCCCTCGCCAGACCCGACCACCACGCCGCACCATGGCGGCCAGTCTGCTGGTCCCCAGGGTCGACTGCCAGACCTTTTGACGGCGCCGGTCTACCCGGCGACAGCCAGGGCGAGCACCCGGCCGAGCTCCTGCGGCCGGCTGAACTGGGGCCAGTGCCCGGTCGGCAGGTCGAGGTAGGAGACCGACGCCATCTTCGCCAGCTCCTCGGTGCCCGGCTCCCGGGCCGCGACCGCTCGGCGCAGCACGATGCTGGGCAGCTCGCACATCACCATCGTGATCGGGATGCCGTAGCGGCGGTCGTCGTAGAGCTTCTGCTCCCCGGTCACCACGCCCTCCGGCGACGGGATCGAGCGGGCCCGGACCAGGGCCCGGAGCTCCTGGTCGAGCCCGACCAGCATCTCCTCGCCGAAGGACTCCCACGGCGGCAACGCGACCTCGCCGCGTTCCACGAACCAGCCGCCGTCGCCCTTCTGCCCGTCCGGGCGGGGCTCGCTCGCCACGTAGACGACGCGCGCCACCCGCTCGGGTCGGGCGTCGGCAGCGGCGTGCGCCAGCGCACCTCCCGCGGAGTGCGCCACCAGCACCACCTTCTCCGGGTCCTGGGCCTCCAGGGCGTCGATGATGTCGATGACCTCTTCGACGTGGTCGCGCAGCGTGATGCCGGAGCGGTCCAGCCGCCGCGAGCCCATGCCCGGCAAGGTCAGGGCGTGCACCCGGTGCCCGGCAGCCTCGAGCACCGGGGTGACCTCGTTCCACGAGGACCCGACGAGCCAGAGGCCCGGGATGAGGATGAGCTGCATGGGGCGCAGGCTAAGTTGAAACCTACCGATTGGTAACCCTTTTGCCTCGAGCTTGACCAATCATGGGTAGATCGCCCGCTCAACGCCTCGGGCACGCGCGGCGAGGAACGCCTGCTCCGCCTCGTTGCCGGTCATCGAGATTGCCCTCCCGTACGCCGCCCGCGCCTCCCCGGACCGGCCCAGCCGGCGCAGCAGGTCGGCCCGTGCCGCATGGAACGGCTGGTACGTCGTGAGGTCGAGCGCCTCGACCAGCGCCAGGGCGACCTCGGGGCCGTCGAGCTCGGCCACCGCCAGGGCCCGGTTGAGGGCGACCACCGGGGTCGGCGTCACGGCGTACAGCTGGTCGTAGAGGGCGAGCACCTGGGACCAGTCGGTGGCGGCGAAGTCAGGTGCGTCGGTGTGCACGGCGTTGATGGCAGCCAACAGCTGGTGGTGGCCGGGCCGGTTGCGGCGCAGGCACTCGCGCACCAGGGCGTGCCCCTCGGCGACGAGCCCGGGGTCCCAGCGGCTGCGGTCCTGCTCGTCCAGCCCGACCAGGCGCCCCTGCACCACGCGCGCCGGGCGGCGGGCCTCGGTCAGCAGCATCAGGGCCAGCAGGCCGGCCACCTCGGGCTCGTCGGGCATCAGGTGGCGCAGCACCCGGGTCAGCCGGAGCGCCTCGGCGCAGAGGTCGGTGCGCACTGGCTGGTCACCGGCGCGCGGCAGGTAGCCCTCGTTGAACACCAGGTAGAGGGTGGCCAGCACGCCGCCGAGCCGGTCGGCGAGCTCGGCGTCGCCGGGCACCCGGTAGGGGATGCGGGCGACGGCGATCTTCTGCTTCGCGCGGGTGATGCGCTGGGCCATGGCACGTTCCTGGACCAGGAACGCGGCGGCGATCTCCGGCACGGTGAGGCCGCCCAGCAGGCGCAGCGTGAGCGCCACCCGGGTCGCCGGCGCCAGCGCCGGGTGACAGCAGGTGAAGAGCAGCCGGAGCCGGTCGTCGGGGATCGCGGACGCCGGGTCGTCCGGGTCCCAGTCGGCCGGGTCAGCGCCGTGGGGGGCGCGCAGCAGGTCGGCCTCCACGTGGCGGGCGTGCCTGGTGGACTCCCGGCGGAGCCGGTCCACCGCGCGGTTGCGCGCCGTGGTGCTCAGCCACCCAGGCGGGTACGGCGGTACGCCGGCGGTGGGCCACCGACGTACCGCCTCGGCGAAGGCGTCCTGGGTGACCTCCTCGGCCAGCCCCAGGTCGCCGAACCGGCGGGTCAGGGCCGCCACGATCCGACCGAACTCCTCGCGGTGGAGTCCCTCGATCAGCGTGGCGACCTCGTCCGGCGCCGCGTGCTCGGGCAACGTCACTCACCCTGGAAGGGCCGGACCTCCACCTTGCCGCGGCAGGCCCTGGAACCCTCGGCCGCCAGCGCCAGGGCCTCGTCGAGGTCGCGTGCGGTGATCACCCAGAACCCCCCGATCAGCTCCTTGGACTCCAGGTAGGGACCGTCGGTGGTGACCACCTCGGCACCGGTGCCGTCCACGACGGTGGCGGTGTGCGCCGGGTGCAGGCCGCCGGCGAAGACCCAGTGGCCCCGCTCCCGGAGGCTCTCGTTGAAGCGACCGGTGTCGGCGAACGCCTGCTCCATCTCCTCCTTGCTCCCGTAGGTCCCGAACTCGTCGTACTCCGCCGGACCCCACACCGACAACAGGTACTCAGCCATGACTCTCTCCTCCGCTCAGCGGCACGACCCGGTGTCGTGCCCTCACCCACTCCACGAACCGGCCGGGCCGGATGCGACATCCAGGGCACGGCGCATCACCACGCGAGGGAACCCTCCGGCGACGGCGTCCGTGGTCGAGGCCAGGGTGAACCCGGCGTCCTCGAACAGCTTGCGGGTCCCGACGAAGGCCATCGTCAGGTCCATCTTCTGCCCCTGGGTGTCGGCGGGGTAGCCCTCGACGGCCGGGGCGCCCTGCTCCGCGGCGTAGTCCACGGCACCGGCCAGCAGGTGGTGGGAGATCCCCTTGCGCCGGTGGCCCGGTCGGACCCTCAGGCACCACACCGACCACACCGGCAGGTCGTCGACGTGCGGGATCTTGGTGGAGCGCGCGAACGGCAGCTCCGCCCTGGGTGCGACGGCCGCCCACCCCACGACCTCGTCACCGTTGTAGGCGAGCACCCCGGGGGCGACCGGGCGGGCGCACAGCTCACGCATGTGGTCGCCGCGCGCCGGCCCCACCAGCTCACGGTTGCGCTTGGACTCGATGCGGTGGCTCAGGCACCAGCACACGTTCGCGTCCGGGCGCTTGGGCCCGAGCATGACGGCAACGTCGCCGAACCGCTCCGACCCGGCCGGCTTAATTGAAATGGGCATAGTGCAGATCCTTCCGCACCCCTACACTCCTTGGCCATGACCGTGCCGGTCCTCCGCGCCGGCCCCAGCCACGCTGAGCTGCTGGGGCGGCTGCTGTTCGACTTCAACACCGAGTTCGCCGCGCCCACGCCACCCGCCGAGGTGTTCGCCAGGCGCTTCAGCAAGCTGCTGCCCCGCAGCGACGTGATCGCCCTGCTGGCCGGCGACCCGGACGTCACGGGGTTCGCGCTGCTCACCCTGCGCCACACGCCGTACTACGACGGGCCGCTGGCCCAGCTCGAGGAGCTGTACGTCGTCCCGCAGCTGCGCGACCAGGGCATCGGCACCGCGCTGCTGGACGCCGCGGTCACGGAGGTGCGCGCCCTGCGGGCCGGGGAGATGAACATCAACGTCGACGAGGTCGACGTGGACACCCGGCGCTTCTACGAGCGGCACGGCTTCGTCAACGTCGAGCCGGGGACCGACTTCCGGATGCTGTGCTACCTGCGGGAGCTGTGAGGCGACCATCCCGCGCCGCGGACGGTCAGGACGTCAGCAGGCAGAACTCCCGGCCGTCCGGGTCGGCCATCCGCAGCACGCCACCGGCCCGGCCCTCATCCATCCGGGTGGCGCCGAGGGCCACCAGGCGCTCTGCCTCGGTCGCGGGGTCGTCCCCGGTCGCGAGGTCGAGGTGGAGCCGGGACTTTCCGGTCCTGGGCAGCAGCGGCGGCCCGCCCCAGGTGATCTTGGGACCCCCGGCGGGCGAGCGGATGGCGGTCTCCTCGTCCTGGTCCCACACCAGCGGCCAGCCCAGTGCCGCGCTCCAGAAGTAGCCGACCTGCTGGGACCCGTCGCACGAGAGCGCGCCGAGGAATCCGCAGTCGGCGAGGAAGCTGTTGCCCGGCGCGATGACGCACAGCTCGTTGCCCTCCGGGTCGGCGAGCACCACGTGGTCGGCGTCAGGTCCCTGACCGATGTCGAGGTGCTGGGCGCCGAGCCCGAGCGCCCGGTCCACGGTGGCCTGCTGGTCCTCCAGCGAGCCGCTGGTGAGGTCGAAGTGGATGTGGTTCTGACCGCTCTTCTCCTCCGTCGACGGGAGGAAGCGGAGCCGGAAACCGGTGTCGTCGTTCGGCTCCAGCGACGCGCCCGTTGCGGCTTCCTGTGCCACCTCCCACCCGAGCACCCCGGACCAGAATCCCGCGAGCGCGGCGGGGTCGTGGGCGTCGAAGCAGAGGGCGACAAGCTCGGCTGTCATCGCTACAGCATGACTCACGCGATGCGTCAGGAACAGGGGGACTCGATCGCGTCGAGGTCGCGCACGACGTAGCGCAGGTGCTCCCACTCCTCCCGCAGGACCACGTGCAGGCAGGAGCGGACCGTCGCGGGGCGTTCGGGGGCCCAGGGATTGTTCCGCGGCTCGTCCAGGGCCTCGGGGGTGACGGCGTCCAGGTAGTCGCGCACCATGGCGACGCGCTCGGCACGCGCCGCGAGCACCTCGTCGTACGTCGGCTCGGTGGAGGTGAACAGGGACAGGTCCAGCTCGTCGTCGGTGACGCCGGTGAAGGCCAGGCCCAGGGGGTGGAAGGGCTGCTCGATCCCCAGCACTCCCCGACCCAGCCAGGCATCGGTGGCCATCACCAGGTGCCGCAGCGTCTGGGCGAAGGACCACTCACCGTCCACGGAGGTCGCCACCGTGCCCGGCGGCATCGCCGCGGCCCGGGCCAGGGCGGTCGCCCAGGCGGTCTCCGCCGCCGCCCAGGCCTGCCGCAGCCCTGCGGGATCCGGTGCCCGCCGCTGCTCGCGCCCGGGGAAGCGACGGTCCAGCTCCGCCTCGACGTACGCCGTGACGTCCACGCCGTTGACGATCAGCGACCGCTCCTGCTGGGCCAGCCAGGGCGCGTCGATCTCCGTCTCCCGGACGATCACGCCGCGCATCACCACCTCGGAGAGGTCGGCTCCGGAGATCCGAGCACCGGTGAGGTCCACCTCGACGAACTCGGCGCCGTGCAGGTCGTCAGAGCTGGTGAAGGTCGCCATCGGGTGCTCCTGCCTCACTGGCCGGTGTCGGGGCGTACCAGCCGAGGACCTGCATTCTGGCCCAGGACCCAGGTGGGACTGAAGACCCTTTGCGCCAAGGACCCGTCGTCGTATGGTGACGAAGGTGGAGCACAAGACCCCCGGACTTCAGGTGCTGGTCATCGGTCTCGATCCCTACCGTGCGCCTGGCCCCTGGGATCCCCAGCCGATCGCCGAGGCGATCCAGGCCGGCATGACCGCGCTGGCCGACCTGGGCCACCGTGCGGAGACCTGCCTGCTCGGGCTGGAGGGCGGCGAGGACCACGAGACCCAGCTGTCCCAGGCCCTGGCGTCGCGGCCGTGGGACTGCGTGATGGTCGGTGGCGGCATCCGCAAGCCCGAAGAGCTGCTGGGCCTCTTCGAGTCGATCATCAACCTGATCCGGCGCCACGCCCCGCAGGCGGCGATCGCCTTCAACAGCACGCCGCAGGACCTGGCCGACGCCGTCGCCCGGTCCTCGGCCGCCCCCGCCTGACGACCACCAGGACCGGAGGGCGATCAGGCGGCGTCGGGCTGCTCCGCCAGCGCCGAGCGGAGGACGTCGAGGTCCACGCCGGAGCCCTCCAGGAGCGCGCGGCCCGGGCCCTCGGCAAGCACCAGGCCCAGCATCAGGTGCGCGGAGTGGATGCCCCGGTCCTTGAGCCGGATCGCCTCGCGCAGCGCCAGCTCGAGGGTCTTCTTCGCGTCCGGGGTGAAGGGGATGTGCCCGCCCGAACGCCGGCCCGCCCACTCCAGGGCCCCCGCGCCGAAGACCTCGTCGGTCTGCCGCCGTACGGCGTCCAGGTCGATGCCGATGCCGGCCAGGGCGTCGGCGTCCAGGCCGCTCGACGCGACGTCGGCGCGCGCCCGGGCGAGGATCGCCTCGACGTCTCCCCCGGCGGCGCCCAGGGCGCGCCGCGCGGGGCCCGGGCCCTGGACGAGGGAGATGAGCAGGTGCCGGGTGTCGATGCTGCGGGACGCCGCGTCCCGGGCGACGACCTGCGCGTCGGTGACGACCGCGCGGGCCTGTTTGGTGAACCTCTCGAACATCAGTTCCTCCTGCCGTGCTTCTTGTGGACTGCCTGCCGGCTGACGCCCAGGGCGTCAGCCACCTCCTGCCAGGACCAGCCGAGCTCCCGCGCCCGAGACACCTGCAGCGTCTCGAGGCGGTCGGCCAGCTCTCGCAGCGAGCGGACGGCTCTCAGGCCGGCGCCGGGGTCGTCCCCGGCAGCGGAGTCGGTGAGCGTCTTGTCTGTCATGCGTCAACCGTAGTTGACAGGATTGAAGTCGTCAACCCTGGTTGACACGCTTTCTGCAGCCCCAGGCACTACCGTCAGTCCCATGACCTGGCCTCGCATCGGCGGACTGCGCGCCCTGGAGCTGGGCGACGACGGCGAGGAGCTCGGCACCATCGAGGTGACCGCGGTCGAGATCCTGCCCTTCGGCGAGGTGCCCTGGGAGTTCGCCGCACTGGAGGGCGAGGGGGACGCCGACCTCGACGAGTGGCGCACCGGGCACCGCGACTACTGGGAGCGCGTCGCCACTCCCGTCGACGACGAGACCCTGGTGGTGTGCCTCAGGTTCGTCCTGGTGGCCCCACGATGACCCGAGGAAGCCGGCGGACCAGCACCCGGAGCACGACGATCCTGGGCGTCACCGCCCTCGCGGCGGCCCTGGCCGGGACCGGGCTCCCAGCCACGGCCCTGACGACCGCCGAGCAGGCGCCGCGCACCCTGCGGGTCGGGCCGGACCGCGCACTGACCACGCCGAGCGCCGCCGCGGCGGTGGCCCGGGACGGCGACACGGTGCTGATCGACGCGGGCACCTACACCGGCGACGTCGCGACCTGGACTCAGGACGACCTCACCCTGCGCGGGTTCGGCGGGCGGGCGCGGCTGCGGGCCGCCGGGCAGAGCGCCCAGGGCAAGGCGATCTGGGTGATCGCCGGCGACCGCACCACGGTCGACCGGGTCGAGCTCAGCGGCGCTGCGGTGCCCGACGCCAACGGCGCCGGCATCCGTGCCGAGGGCGCCGGACTGACCATCACCCGCAGCTGGTTCCACCACAACCAGAACGGCATCCTCACCGGCGCCGATCCGGAGAGCGACATCGTGATCCGCCGCTCCCGCTTCTTCCGCAACGGCGCCGGGGACGGCTACACCCACAACCTGTACGTCGGCGCCGTGCGCTCGCTGACCGTCACCGGCAGCTACTTCGCTGCCGCCGACGTGGGCCACGAGCTCAAGTCCCGGGCGGCGAGCAACACCATCGTCGGCAACCGGATCACCGACGGCGATGCGCGGGCCAGCTACTCCATCGACCTGCCCAACGGCGGCTCCTCGCTGATCGCGGGCAACGTCATCATCCAGGGACCCGGCTCGGAGAACCCGGCCCTGATCTCCTACGGCGCGGAAGGGCTGACCCACCCCTCGTCGCGGCTGTGGGTGGTCAACAACACCCTGGTGAACCGGCGTACCTCCGGGACGTTCGTCGCCGCCACCACGGGCAGCCGCGCCCGGCTGCGCAACAACCTGCTGGTCGGGCCCGGCGACCTGAGCAACCTCGCCGAGGTGCGGGCCACCGCCAACCGCACGGTGGGGCTGGGGCAGTTCGTGGACCCGGCCGCGGACGACTTCCGGCTCCGTCCCGGGTCGGCGGCCCTCGACCGGGGAGTCCGGGTGCCGACGAGGTGGCGAGCGCGCTGGGAGTACGTCCACCCCGCCAAGCAGGTACGCCGTCCGGTCGTCGGCGCGATCGACCTCGGGGCCTTCGAGCGGCGCTGAGCTCGGTGTTGGGGGCGGGCCGCCGTACGCATCAAGCGGGCACTGAGGGGTACCCCCACCCCGTGACTGACAACGCGAAGGGCTTCATCTCACTCATCGGCGCCAGCGACCCCGAGAGCGCCGACGGCCGCGCGCGGTTGGAGGTGGAGGTGGACGAGCGACACCTCAACCCGGCCGGCACCGTCCACGGCGGGCTGCTCGCCACCTTGGTGGACACCACCATGGGCGCGGCGATCCGCAGCGTGCTTGACGAGGAGACCCCGGCCACCAGCCAGCTCAGCCTGACCTACCTGCGACCGGGCAACCCCGGGCGGCTCCTGGTGACGGCGCAGGTGAGCAAGCGCGGTGAGAGCATCACCGTCTGCGAGGCCGACATCGAGCAGGACGGCAAGGCCCTGGTGCACGCCCTGGCCACGTTCGCGCTGGTGGAGCACTGACCGGCTGACTCGCCGGCCAGTGCTCCTGAGCTGTGCCCTGCGCTGCCCTCTGGCTCAGGCGTCGACGACGATCGAGATGATCAGCGGGCTGCGGCGGAACTTGCGGTGCGCCCAGCGCGCGATCTCCCGGGTGATCATCTGCTCCAGCCGGCTGGCCTCGCCGATGCCCTCGGCCGCGGCGCGGGCCAGGGTCTTCTCGATCACCGGGACCGCGTCCTTGAACGCGTCCGGGTGCGGCACGAACCCGCGGATCATGAAGTCGGGCGTCTCGGCCAGCTTGCCGGTGTCGGCGTCCACCAGGGCGAGCACCGTGACGACGCCCTCCTCGGCGAGGGTACGGCGGTCCTTGAGCGTGTTCTCCGTGGCGCCGCCGACGGTCTGCGCGTCGACGTAGACGTTGCCGGCGGGGACCTTGCCGGTGATCTTGGCCTGGCCCTTGACCAGGTCGACGACCACGCCGTCCTCGGCCAGGATGACCCGCGCGGGGTCGAGGCCGGTCTTGATCGCCAGGTCGGCGTTGGCCTGCAGGTGGCGCCACTCGCCGTGGATCGGCATCACGTTCTTGGGCTGCACGATGTTGTAGCAGTAGACGAGCTCGCCGGCGCTGGCGTGGCCCGAGACGTGCACCTTGGCGTTGCCCTTGTGCACGACCTTGGCGCCCCAGCGGGTCAGGCCGTTGATCACCGAGGAGATGGCGTTCTCGTTGCCGGGGATGACCGAGCTGGCCATCAGCACGGTGTCGCCCTCGCCGATGCGGATCTTGTGCTCCCGGTTGGCCATCCGCGAGAGCGCGGCCAGCGGCTCACCCTGGGAGCCGGTGCAGACGATCGCGACCTTCTTAGGGTTCATCCGCTCCAGCTGCTCGAACGGGACGACCAGGGACTCGGGGTACTTCAGGTAGCCCAGCTCGCGGGCGACGCCCATGTTGCGCACCATGGACCGACCCACGAAGGCGACCTTGCGGCCGTGCTCCTGCGCGGCGTCGAGGACCTGCTGGATGCGGTGCACGTGGCTGGCGAAGCTGGAGACGATGACGCGCCGCGGGGCGGTGCGGAAGACCGTCTCGATGGCGGGGGTGAGCTCCCGCTCCGACATGGTGAACCCGGGGACCTCGGCGTTGGTGGAGTCGGTCATGAACAGGTCGACCCCCTCCTCGCCGAGGCGGGCGAACCCGCGCAGGTCGGTGATGCGGTCGTCGAGGGGGAACTGGTCCATCTTGAAGTCCCCGGTGGTGAGGACCAGGCCGGCCGTGGTGCGGATCGCCACCGCCAGGCCGTCGGGGATGGAGTGGTTGACCGCCAGGAACTCCAGGTCGAAGGGGCCGAACTTGACCCGGTCGCCCTCCTTGACGTGGTTGAGCATGGGCTTGATCTGGTGTTCCTTGAGCTTGGCCTCGATCAGCGCCAGCGTCAGGGTGGATCCGACCACCGGGATGTCGCGTCGCTCGCGCAGCAGGTAGGGCACGCCGCCGATGTGGTCCTCGTGACCGTGGGTCAGCACAACCGCCACGACCGAGTCGAGGCGGTCCCGGATCCAGGTGAAGTCGGGCAGGATCACGTCGATGCCCGGCTGGTGCTCCTCGGGGAAGAGCACGCCGCAGTCGACGATGAGCAGCTTGCCGCGGTGCTCGAAGACGGTCATGTTGCGACCGATCTCTCCGAGGCCTCCCAGGCCGACGATGCGCAGCCCGTCGTTGGGGAGTTTCGGGGGAAGCTGGAGTTCGGGATGGGGGTGGCTCACAAACCTACGCTAGCCGAGGCCGTTCGGCTTCCGGCTCCCGGCGTCCTCCTGAGGGGGTCGGCGCCGCTCCTTCCGGGGGCCCGAACCAGGTGGTGAGCGCCTCCCGGAGCCCGGTGCCAGAGCCGTCGGAGACCCACGCGACGTGCCCGTCGGGCCGGACCAGCACGGCGGCGGGCGCCGGGACGGCCCCGACGACGGGCACCTCCCAGGTCTCGCGCTGGGCGGCCACCGGCTGGGCCGCCACGTGCTGGACCCGGTCGTCCCACCCGGCGACGTCGAGGCCGGCGCCGAGGTCGAGCAGCACCGGACGCGCGGCGTGCAGCTGGTCGAAGAACCGCCGCGGGCCGCCGGGGGCGTCCAGGTCGAGGTCCGGCATCCGCCGCCCGAGCAGCGGGTGTCCCTCGTCGGGACCGTGCCGCTCGTCGGGACCGTGTCGCTCGTCGAGGCCGGAGAGCAGCGCGGTGAGCTGGCGGCGGGGTCCCTCGAAGGCCAGCAGCTCGGAGAAGGTCTCGCGCATCGCCGTGGTGCGTGCGTCCCCTCGTTGCAGGAACGCCTGTGTCATCACGTTGCCCAGGACGCGGGCGGTGGCGGGGTGCCGCTCGGCCTGGTAGCTGTCCAGCAGGGTGTCGGGCGAGACGCCGCGGACCACCTGGGCGAGCTTCCAGCCGAGGTTGACCGCGTCCTGGACCCCGAGGCCGATCCCCTGCCCCCCGGTGGGCGGGTGGGTGTGGACGGCGTCCCCGGCGAGCAGCACCCGCCCGCTGCGGTAGGCCACGGCCTGGCGGGTGGCGTCGGTGAACCGGGAGATCCACCGCGGGGCGTGCGCCCCGAAGTCGGTGCCGTAGACGGCGGTCAGGGCCGCGCTGAGGTCCGCCAGGGTGGGGTCGGTGGGCGGGCCGACCTGCTGCTCGGTGACCACGACCCCGACGGCGCTGCCGTCCGGCAGCACGTTGAGGGCGTGGATGCCGACGTCGTCGAGCCGCAGGCCCGTGGGCGTCTCCTCGCGCACCTGGACCTCGGCGATGAGCTGGCTCCGGGTCGCCCTTGGCCCGACGAAGTCGATGCCGGCCCGCTTGCGCAGGACGCTGCGGCCACCGTCGGCGCCCACCAGGTACGACGTACGCAGCGGGTCGCCGTGGGCCAACCGGATCTCGACCCCGTCCTCGTCGGAGGCGAAGTCGACGACCTCGACCCCACGGCGTACCAGCACGCCGAGCTTCTCGACCCAGTCGAGCAGGATCCGCTCGACGTGGCGCTGCTCCAGCGCGCACGTGTAGGGGTGTCGGGTGGGGAGCACGGCTGCGTCCAACGGGGTGCTGCCGAAGCTCAGCGCCTGGACCGTGCGCCCCTCTGCCAGGAACCGGTCGGCGATGCCGCGCTGGTCGAGGATCTCGATGGTGCGGCAGTGGAAGCCGCGGGCGCGGGTGCCCAGCAGGTCCTCGGTGTCGCGCCGCTCCAGGACGGCGACGTCGATCCCGGCCAGCGCGAGCTCGCCGGCCAGCATCAGGCCGGTCGGCCCGGCCCCCACGATGGTCACCTCAGTCATGCCCACACCACTCCCCACTCGACCCGGTCGAAGGAGTGTGGTGGACGACCGGGGCCTTGCCGCAAGCCCCCTGCGTGGCTATACCTTGAAAGTGGCAGGCAATAGTCTCCGCCGTCCCGGCTCCGCAGGGTGCCGGTCGACGACGAAGGGGACGACATGCTGGGACGACTGTTCGGACGGTCGAGCACGAAGCCGGCGCGGGAGGCTGCCGCCGCGGAACGCGACGGGGCCGGACACCTGGCCCGGGTCGAGCGACTGATCGCGCTGGCGCCGCCCGAGGACCGGGACTCGGTACGCGCCCTGCTGCGCCCCGCGGCAGTCAGTCACGGAACGTCAGGACGCCCCGCCCCGGTCGACTCCTACGTCGGCGGGCACCCCTACCTCCCGGCGGGCCGGGAGTGGCCGCTCGATGAGGACGGGCGCCCGATGCACTTCGTGGTGCAGGTCAACTTCGCCGATGTCCCACAGCTGCCGGACTTCCCCCGCGAGGGTCTGCTGCAGTTCTTCGTGCGGGACCACGAGACATGGGGGCTGACGTTCGCGGAGCTGATGGGCAGGGAGGGCTTCCACTGCCGGTGGTACGCCGCCTCCGACCTGGACGCGGCGTCCTCGCCCGACCCGAGCTCCCCGGTGCCGCCCACCCAGGTCCGGCCCTCGCCGGTGGAGCGGCCGGGCCCGATGGCCTTCGGCTTCGAGCTGCTGGAGCTGTTGCCGTCGGCCTATGAGCAGATGGAGTCCGAGCGCGCCGAGAACCCCCGCGGGTTCGCCGCCTACGAAGTCCTCTGGGAGGAGCACGAGGAGGCCGCCGAGGCGGCGAGCGAGGGCGGGGAGGTGCAGGTCGGCGGCTGGTCAGCCTTCCTCCAGGGCGCCCCGGACGCCCCCGAGGGCTGCTCGCCCCGGCTGATCCTGGGTCTGGCCTCGGCCGGCGGGATGATGTGGGGGGACGTGGGCACGGCTCACCTGTTCGGCGACCCGACGGCCCTCGCGCGCGGCGACGTCTCCGGCTTCTGGTGGGAGTGGTCGCACTGACCGGTCCGGTCCAGCACCCAGGCTGACGCCCCGGGGCTCCGCGGTGGGAGCGCCCGGGGCGTCAGGTGCTGCTTAGGTCCTGCTTGTCAGGTCAGCGCTTGGTCTTCTTGACCGGCACCTTCACCGTGGCCTTGGCGCGGGTCACGGACTCGTTGCCGAGGTAGACGACCCGCACCTTGCGGGCCTTGCGCGGCAGCTTGGCCAGGCCGAGGGTGGCCTTGCCGGCACGGAGCTTGACCGTGGCGACGACCTTGCCCTTGGCCTTGAACCGGACCTTCCCGGCGACGGGGGCGGTGGCCTTCAGGGTGACCTTGATCTTCTTGCCCCGCACCTTGGTGGACAGCGCGGGCTTGGCCTTGGTGACCCGCACCGAGACCGGGTTGCTGGTCCCCGAGGTGTGGTCGGTCGACGAGGTGACCATCGCGGTGAGCTCGTGCCGGCCCACCGTGAGCCCGTCCAGGGAGACCGTGGCCTCGCCGGTGGGGGTCAGGGTCGCGGTGCCGAGGACGGCGTTGCCCCGCATGAGCAGGACGGTCCCGTCGGTCACGGCCGCGGCGTTGCTGCGGGCGCTGACGGCGAAGGTGGCGGTGGTGCCCACCTCGACCGGGCCACCGACCTGGGCCAGCGTCACCTCGGGGCGTCCCGCGGTGACCTTGAGCTCGGCGACCGCCTCACCGGCAGCCACCTTGGTGGTGCCGCCGAACCGGGCCACCACGAGGTGGCGACCGGCGGGCAGGTCGCTGGGCAGCGCCACCGAGGCGGTGCCGGCGGTCAGGGTGCCGGTGACCTTGCGGCCGTCGACCTCCAGGGTCACGCTGCCGGTGACCTTGCGCTCGCTGCTGACCGTGACGGTCGCCTTCGGGGCGGTGCCCCGCTCGACGCTCGTGCTGTCCAGCTGCAGGCCGACCGTGGAGGCGGCCGGGCCGCCGTACGCCAGGGCGGGTGCGTGGGTGCCGCGGACCCGGGCGTGGGTCACCTGCTCGACCGCGTAGCCCATCGCCAGCACGTCGGCGTCGGACCAGGCGCGGCCCACCAGCTGCAGGGAGTTGGAGTAGCCCTGCGACGTGGTGCCGACCGGCACCACCACGGTGGGCAGGCCGACGTTGGAGGTGGTGACCCCGGTCGCGCGGTCCGAGGACAGCGCCGAGGAGCTCGCGTCGTTGTTGCCCATCTGGCTCAGGAAGCCGGGGTAGGCCACCACGTCGACGTCGGCGGTGTCCATCCAGGTGCTGATGGCCTGCTTGTAGGCGTCGCGGCGCGCGAGCACGTTGGTGACGCTCTGGGCGTCGTGCGGCACCCGGCTGGCGACCGAGGTGCCCGAGACGTTGTAGGGCAGGTTGGCGAGGTTCTGCCAGACCGCGGCCGGCGTCCGGTAGGGGAAGGTCGGCTCGGAGACGATGTAGTCGTTCCAGCCGTGGGCGCCGGCGTTGCCGGAGATCGGGCCGGGTGCCGCCGGCTGGCCGGGGACCGGGGTGGTCAGCTCGACGAGCTGGCCGCCGGCCGCCTCGACCGCGGCCCGGACGTCGGCCAGGGTGTCGGCCCCGGTCGGGTCGTCGGCGATCTGGGCGGAGGCGAACGAGCCGGGCAGGTAGCCGACCCGCTTGCCGCGCAGCGCGTCGGCGCTCAGGCCCGCGGTGAACGACTCCGGACGCAGCGTGTTGTCGACGCGGTTGGTCAGGATGTCGTCGGGGTTGTTGCCCGAGGTCCGGGTGGCGGTGGCGTCGAGCACCAGGGCCAGGTCGGTGACGGACTGGCCGATGGGGCCGGCGTAGTCCTGGGCCCAGGTCAGGGGCATGACGCCCTCGGCGCTGGTGAGGCCGTCGGTGCCGCGGAAGGTGCTGAGGCTGGCGCCGGTCGAGGGGGCGTAGAGCGAGACCCCGGTCTGGGTGCCCAGGGAGATGGGCGCCAGGTCGGCGGCGACCGCGGCGGCCGAGCCGCCGGAGGAGCCGTACGACGTCTTGGACGGGTAGAGCCCGTTCCAGGTCTGCATGAAGCCGCTCTCGCTGAAGGAGCCCGAGTTGGCGAACTCCGAGAGGTTGGTCTTGCCGAGGAAGACGGCCCCGGCCTCGCGCAGCCGGGCGATCTGCCAGGCGTCGGACTCGGGCTTCCAGCTCGCCAGCGACTTGATGCCGCCGGTGGTGGGCTGTCCCTCCACGTCGTAGAGGTCCTTGACCGCGATCGGGATGCCGAGCAGCGGTCGCTTGTCGCCCGCGGCCCGGGCCGCGTCGGCGCGTGCTGCCTGCTCGAGGGCGTCGTCGGCCACGTGGATGAAGGACTTGAAGCCCAGCGGACCCTGGTCGTAGGCGGCGATCCGGTCCAGGTAGGCCTTCGTGATCTCCACCGAGGTGACGGTGCCGGCGGCCAGGTCGCGACGCAGGGTGTCCACGCTCTTGCCGGTGACGTCGTAGTCGATGCTGGTGATGCCCGCGGCGTCGGCGGTGGCGGCCGGGAGCTGCAGCGGGTCGGCCCCGACGCAGGTGGCCGGGTCGAAGCCAGGAATCGCGGCGAGGTCCCAGTTCTCCACGGTGCAGACCTGGTCGAGGGTGAGCGCGGCCAGGTCGGGGCTGGCGGCGAGCGCCTGGGTGGCGGTGACGGCCGCGGCGGTCTGGCCGCGGGCGCCGACGTGCACGAAGTGCAGCAGGGACTCGGTGGCGCCCGGCTCGATCGTGAGCTCGTGGACGAAGCCGGGGTCGTTCTGCGCCGAGCCGGTGGGGACGTAGTCGACGGTGAACGGGTCGGCCTGCTGGTCGCCCAGACGCTGCGGCGGCGCGGAGCCGACCACGACGCCAGTGGGGCGGACCTGGCCGGGCGTGGTGGCGACCATCCAGGTGTCGTCGCCGTCCAGCTCGGAGTCGCCGTCGGAGGTGGCGGTGACCTGACCCGCCGTGGTCGATCCCGGTACGCCGTACCCCAGGGAGCCGCCGAACGAGGCCCGGATGGTGATGGGTGCGGTGGTGGTGTTGGTGAAGGTGTCGAAGAACGAGCCGGTGCCGGTGGCGGTGCCGACGTCGAGCTGGCGGGAGACGCTGACGCCGTCGAGCTGGACCGAGGCGGTCGAGGCGTAGGAGCCGCGGGCGACCTCGGTCAGGCCGAAGCCGCGCAGCATCTGGCCGTTCATCCGGTGGGTGCCGCCCTGGACCTGGAGGAAGAGGCTGCCGAACGCCTCCAGGCGGGAGTTGCTGACGTCGCGGATGCTGCCGGTGTCCAGGCCGGGACGGCGGGCGTCGTTGACGTTCCAGGTGGCTCCGTCGTCGGTGGTGACGGGGGTCAGGGCCTGGGCGGCACCGACGCCGGGGAGGAGGGTGGCACCCAGCGCGAGGGCGCAGAGTGAGAGGAGGTGGCGGGAGGGTTGCAAGGGCTCGTCCTTCGTCTTGGCGAGCCCGAACCGTAAGAATTTTGGATGTCCTAGCGACGTCCGGGAGTTTTCCTGCGTGTAACTGATGTGGCCAGTGGGATTTCGAACAGGTTAATAGTGTTCAGGGATCACAGGACTGCGGTAACCGTCACCTTGCCGGACGGCCCACCCGGGGCCTTGAGCCGGACGACGCCCTTGTAGGAGAACCCGGGACCGAAGTCGCTGCCGGTGGTCATCATGCGGTTCCGCCACGAGCCGCCCATCATGCCGCTGGAGCTGCGCGACCCGTCGGGGAAGAACGTCTCGTCCTTAAGGGTCACCGACGTCATCTTCTTGCGCAGCCGCGGCACCGGCTGGACCCGCACGCAGAAGCCGAGCTCGTCGCCGGCTACGGCCCGGAAGACCTGGGCCGTGCCGAGCTTGGCACCGGACTTGGCGCGGATCGCCTTCTTCGGTGACAGCGACTGGCTCAGGCACTTGGCCCCCGCCGCCTCGGCGGAGGTGGAGGCAGTGGCGGTGGCAGAGGCGGTGGCGCCGGTGAGCAGGCCCGCGCACAGGGCCAGGGCGGAGAGCGCGGCAGCGGCAGTACGTCGGGTCATGGCGGTCACCGTAGTGGCTGGGGCGGGTGACGTCGCGGTGGTCCAGACGGGTGCACGTCGGTCATCGCGACCAGGATGCGCTCGAATCGGGCGGTGAGCTCGGCCGGCGTCTGGTCGGGATGCTCGATCCACCACGTCATGAGGGAGGTGACCACCGACTGCCACACGTGGTTCATCATCGAGGCGTCGACCTCGTCGACCTCGGCCGCGCCCGCGTGGTGGCGCAGCGCCGCTCGCACTCCGACCGCGCCCAGGTCGGTCATCCGGTCGCGGCCCGCCGCGGCCACCTGGTGCACCGACGAGTCGCGCGGCAGGTTCTCGTCGTAGAGGACCATCCAGTCCGTGGGCCGCTCGCGCATGGTGGTGAAGATCGTCTGAAGGGTCTCCAGGG
The DNA here is from genome assembly GCF_002865585.1 of Nocardioides houyundeii. Taxonomy (NCBI): domain Bacteria; kingdom Bacillati; phylum Actinomycetota; class Actinomycetes; order Propionibacteriales; family Nocardioidaceae; genus Nocardioides; species Nocardioides houyundeii. The sequence continues at coordinate 3,657,393 of NZ_CP025581.1, forward strand.
CCATCGGCATCCCCGGCTCGGCTCCCTCGACGACAGGGGTGATCACACCGAGCAGGGTCTCGGTCAGCGCCTCCACGCATCGCACGTAGAGCGCGTCCTTGGTGCCGAAGTAGGCATGGACCAGAGGCTTCGAGATGGCCGCCCGCCGGGCGATCGCAGCCACGGAGACCTGGTGGTAGCCGCGCTCCCCGAACTCTGCCAGCGCGGCGTCCAGGATCTGCGCCTCACGCTCCGGACGCGGCATCCCCCGGGTGCCCACGTGTCCGGTGCGGTCCGTCGTCATGCCCCCACCCTAGGAGAGCCGACCGGAGGAGCAGCCGCGTGAATTGACCGGCCGATCACCCTTGCGGATTGACTCGAGAGTCAATTAATCTCGCGCCACCGGCGATGGAGGAACGATGGACGCACTGGCCAACCTGTGGCACGCCCTGCCCGAGCCGCTGCGGGACCCCGTCGCGCTGGCCGTCCCGTTCTTCATCGTCTTCGTCGCCGTGGAGGGCCTCGCGGCGGCCCTGCTGGAGGACGAGCGACCGGAGGACCAACGGCGTACCCCCGACGGTCGAGCCCTCCCCCTGCCCGGCGGCTACGACCGCCGGGACGCGATCGCCAGCCTCTCCATGGGGGCCGTCTCGGTCCTCACCATGACGCTGTGGAAGACGCTCGGCCTGCTGGTCTACTCCGTGCTGTTCGTCTGGGTCGCTCCGTGGCAGCTGCCTATCGACGCCTGGTGGACCTGGCTCCTGGCGATCCTCGGCGTCGACTTCTTCTTCTACTGGGCGCATCGGGTCGCCCACCGGGTGCGGCTCGTGTGGGCCACCCACCAGGCACACCACTCGAGCGAGTACTTCAACTTCGCCACGGCCCTGCGGCAGAAGTGGAACAACTCCGCCGAGCTGGTCTTCTGGCTCCCGCTGCCGCTGTTGGGCATACCCCCGGCCCTGGTCTTCTTCGGCTTCTCGGTCAGCCTCGTCTACCAGTTCTTCGTCCACACCGAGCGCGTCGACCGGCTGTGGCACCCCATCGAGCTGGTCTTCAACACCCCGTCCCACCACCGGGTGCACCACGGTCGCGACCCGGAGTACCTGGACCGCAACTACGGCGGCATCCTCATCGTCTGGGACCGGCTCTTCGGCTCCTTCCAGCCCGAGCTGCACCGGCCGACGTACGGCCTCACCTCGCCGGTCGCCACGAACCACATCGTGAAGCTCCAGACCCACGAGTACGCCGCCATCGTCCGGGACGTGCGCCGCTCGCCGACGCTGCGCAACAAGCTCGGCTACGTCTTCGGACCGCCCGGATGGCGGCCCGCCCAGCGGGTCTCCTGAGGCCTACGACATCGGTCTCAGTGACGTCGGTCCAGGCGCCAGCGCCGAGCGAGCACCGCTGCCAGTCGTTGTCTTGAGGGACGTCGAGGACGGCCTGACCCGGGCGCTTGCCGCGCCGAGCGACGATGAACCCGTGAGCGACGACGTCGAGAGGGCGAGACCCGAGTCGGTCTGGGACTACCCGCGGCCGCCGATCGTGGTCCCGTCTCGCGAGCGCGTGGCGGTCGAGCTGGATGGCGAGATCGTGGCGGACACCCGGGAATCGCTCCGGGTGCTGGAGACGAGCCACCCGCCGGTCTACTACCTCCCTGGTGAGGCCATCGCGCCCGGCTTGCTCCAGCCGGTCCCCGGGACGACGTGGTGCGAGTTCAAGGGGTCAGCGTCCTACTTCGACGTGCTCTGCCCGAGCGGTCGGGTGGTCCCCCGGGCGGCGTGGCACTACCCGGAACCCACCGCGGGCTACGAGGCGCTCGTCGGCCACGTCGCCTTCTATCCCGGCCGGATGGACCGGTGCACCGCCGGCTGGTAGGCCTAGCGACGGACTACGGAACTCTTCACTGATCCCTGTCCCACACGAACACGTCCAGCACCCCGTTGGTGTCTCCCGAGACCAGGTTCGTCGCGGCCGAGTGGAACGCGACGCGGCGACCGTCGGCGCTGACGGAGGGACTGTAGGAGGAGCCACCGGGACCGGGGCCGGCGCTGCCGACCGAGGCCAGGCGGGTCACCCCGGTGCTCCGGTCGTGCACGAAGACGTCCTGGTCGTAGGTGTCGCCGGGCACGAGGTTCGACGCCCAGGACTCGAAGGTGACGAACCGGCCGTCTGAGCTGATGGCCGGCTTCCACGAGGACTCGTTCGCCTGAGCGCCGCCGGTCGCGACCGAGACCCGGGTGGTGACTCCGGTGGTCAGGTCTCGCACGAAGACGTCCCCGGGGCCGTGGGTGTCCCCGGGGACGAGGGTGGACTCGGGCGACTCGAAGGCCACGAACCTGCCGTCAGCACTGATGGAGGGGTGGGAGGCGCCGCTCGGGGTCCCGTCAATGGCGACCGAGACCGGGCGCGTGACCCCGGTGCTCCGGTCGTGCACGAAGACCGGAGCGCCGGAGGAGGCGCCGGGCAGCAGCGAGGCGGCGCTCGACTGGAAGGTGACGTAGCGGCCGTCCCCACTGATCGCGGGCTCGCTGCCACTGGCCTGGGCGCCACCCGTGGCGACCGAGACGCGGGTGGTGACTGCGGTGCTCCGGTCGTGCACGAAGACGTCGTAGGCGCGGTTGGTGTCGCCCGGCACCAGGTTCGTCGCCCACGACTCGTAGGTGACGAACCGGCCGTCCCCGCTGATCGCCGGCCTCCGGGAGTCCTCGTTGGCCAGAGCGCCGGCACTGTCGAGGGACACCAGGGAGGTGCTGCGGGCGGTGCGGTCATGCACGTAGACGTCCGCCTTCCCGTTGGTGTCGCCGGGGACGAGGGTCGCGTAGGACTGGAAGACGACGTAGCGGCCGTCGGCACTGATCGACGGGTCGTACGACGTGCTGTTCGCCTGGGTGCCGTCGCTGCGGATCGAGACTCGACTGGTGGTGCCCGTGGCCAGGTCGCGGACGAACACGTCGCCCTGGCCGTTGGTGTCACCGGGGACGAGGTTCGGCGCTTCCGTCTCGAAGGTGACGAACCGGCCATCGGCACTGATCGCCGAGTTGCGTGAGTCCGCAGTGAGCTGCGTGCCGTCACCGGCGAGCGAGACCCGGGTGGTGGAGCCCGGGGGCACGGGCGTCGGGGTGGGCGTCGGGGTCGGGGTCGGGGTCGGGGTCGTCACCACCGTGGGGGTGACGATCGAGGCTCTCCGGGTCCGCGTTCGATAACTGACCCTCCTGCCCGTCCTGGGATCACGGACCTTCAGGGACACGACGCGGTAGACAGCCGTCGTACCGTGGGCGGGCAGCGTGGTGCGGAACCTGAAGCGGCCGACCTTCGAGGTCTTCCGCTTCGCGATCGTGACGAACTTTGCGCCATCCCGGCGCTGCAGCCTGACCTTGTGCTTGACCTTGGGACCGATCCGCCCGACGACCTTGATCACCGCGCCGGGGGCACCGGCCGCCGGAGTGAGCGAGAGCGTCCCGTTCAGCTTCGGTCCGACGTAGCCCGGGGAGGTCGCCTGGAAGCTGATCGCACCCTGCTGCCGATAGCCGAGCTCCAGCGGTCCCTCGCCTGCGGTCACGCCGGCCAGCGCGGCCCCCGACGAGGCCAGCAGGGCTGTGCTCAGGAACAGGACGACAACGACACCAGCTCTGCGCATGGCTCCCCCACCATGAGGACGGCCTGGACACCGTCAAGAGCCGAACCCTAGCGTTGCCGGCACCCCTGGTACACCGTGATCATCCTGGCCCGGACACCTCGCGCCGTGGCGTCAATCGCGCCCGGCGACCGCGACGTCCTCGATCAGGTCCTGCGTCGGGTCCCACCAGCGAAGGCGGTCGCAGACCAGCTCGCGGGCCGCTTCGGTCGAGTGGAGCGCCTCGAGTGCCGCCGGGAGCGACGACCTCGGGACGCGCCGCGCCAGCGTGACGTGCGGGGTCCAGACCGGATGCCGCAGGGCAGGGACCAGGGCCCGGATCCGTGCGGTCGCAGCCGCCAACGCCTGATCGGGCTCGACCAGGTGGGCGATGGTCACCCTGGCCCCTTGGCCGAACAGCACCAGGCCGCGCAGACCGATCCGGGCCGGCAGCAGCGGTCCGATCGTCTCCCGAGCCGCCCGCACGACCTCGTCCTCGATGCCGACCGCGGCCACGAGAGTCAGGTGCGGTGCGTTGGTCATCGAGCGATGGTCGGCCTGCGAGGGGAGCCCGGCGGCCTTGAGGGCGTCCCACTGCGCCACCACCGCAGCGGTCGAGGAGGGCTCGAAGCTGAGCTCCAGGGCGTGGTCGGGCACGGGTGGAGGATAGGTCGAAGGCGTGGGCGTCAGTGCCGCACAGGTACGCCGTACGGGTCCCGCGTCACCGCGTCCACCGGCACGACGTCGCGTCCCAGCGGCAGCAGCGAGATCGGCACCATCTTCCAGCAGGCCAGGCCGAACGGGATGCCGATGATCGTGACGCAGAGCAGCAGCCCGGCGATCACGTGACCCACGGCCAGCTCCCAGCCGAAGAAGATGATCCAGAGCACGTTCCCGATCACCGAGCCGACCCCGGCCTGCGGCTTCCAGACCACCGTGCGGCCGAAGGGCCAGAGCACGAAGCCGGCGATCCGGAAGGAGGCGATGCCGAAGGGGATGGTGATGATCAGCACGAACGAGATCACCCCGGCCACCACGTAGCCGAGCGCAAGCCACCAGCCGGCGAGGACGAGCCACAGGACATTGCCGATCGTGCGCATGTCCTCACTCTCGCACCCTTAGCGCATCCCTGGCACGACCTCGCCGCGGGCCAGAGCGAACGGGAGGCGGTCGAAGACGATCCGCAAGGCGGCGATGCGGCCGTCGCGCACCTGGTGGAACTCGGCGGCGGGTGCGCTGGCGACGACGGGGTTCGAGGTGTCGTAGAAGACGACCGCGCTGTGCTCGTCGCCGTACGCCGCGAGCAGGTCCGAGGAGGTCAGCATGGCGGCGAACGGCCCCATGAAGGCGCGCAGTGCCTCCGCACCGTGGAGTCGTCCGGCCGGGGCCTCGCACACGACGTCGTCCGCGACGTAGCTCATAGCCGCGTCCATCTCGCGGGAGGTCCAGGCCCGGTGGTAGGCGAGGGCGATCTGCTCGGGTGTCGACGGAGTGCTCATCGGTTGTTCTACTAGAGGGTGGCAAGCCTAGTTGCGAACTACCTGCGCCACCGGACGCCCAAGATCCTGGCGAAGGCAGCCGCCACCTGGGAACCATCCAGGGCGCCGTGCCCGGTCGTCTTGACCAGGATCTCCGGCAGGTTCCAACCCTCGACGCTCAAACGACAGACCTCTTCCTGCGCATCGACGTGCAGCCAGAAGTCGATGCAGCCCACGCCCTCCCACTGCTCCGCGCCGTACGACTCGACGATGCCGCTCTCGGGGTACTTGGCGGCGAACTGTGCCGGATCGGCCTCCCACAGCAGGGATCCAGCGGGCTCGTCCGGCGCACTCTCCGAAAGGGGGGACCGAACGAAGCCGACCCCGGCAGCCGCGAACACGGGATCGCAGTTGGAGACAACCTCGGCTGCCCAGCGAGAATCAAACCTGACCATGGCGGGACTCTAGGAGTCGTGGCGCCGGCGTGCACCCAAAACTGTGGGCGCCACGTGATGCACGAGCACGCTCCGTTCTTCCGCTGCGACCGGAAGAGATCCATAAGTCCGAGTGGCACTCCCTTGGCGGCGACCGAGCAATACGCTGCTTATCGTGGCGAACCGCTGGTCCGGCATAACGATCGACTGTCACGACGTGGAGCGCGTGGCAGCGTTCTGGAGCGCGCTCCTGGACCGAAGGCCCGGACCGGCTGATCCCGGCTGGGTGTACTTGGGCCAACCGGGCGACGTACTGCCACGCCTGGTCTTCCAAGGTGTGCCTGAACGCAAGACCGTGAAGAACCGATTGCACCTCGATGTGCAGGTAGATGACATCGCCGCCAGCATCGCCCAAGTCCTGGAACTGGGCGGGTCAGAAACCGGAGAGCGTCACCAGCACGACGCCGGCGTGGTGGTGATCATGAGGGACGTCGAAGACAACGAGTTCTGCCTGGTCCAGTATTACGTTGAAGGCGCTGGTGGTTGCCTCCGGCTCGTCCTTGATGGAACTGCCCGGCATCGGCCCGATCGGGGCCGCCCGGATCCTTGCTGATGTCGGCGACGGGACCAGGTTCGCCGACCGCAATCGGTTCGCGTCCTGAACCGGGACGGCATCCCTGGCGCAGGCCCGGGAGGGCACTGCGAAGCGTCTCAAGAACTCAGCGCGGCCGACCTGTACCCGCCAATCGGCACTTCGGATCAGCCACTCCCGGACCCGCAACCGAGACGCTACGCTGCCCGATCACGCACAGAGAAGAGCCAGCCAGACCAAGCGCTCCTGAACGCGGGTTGACCACGGAGCGGAGCCGGAATGACGCTCGCGTGGTGCCGCGGACCACCTGCACGTGAGGCCTTGAACGTTGCTAACGACTCCCTCCCGCATCTTGTCTGTGTACGCTCGCGATTCGACTTGCTGACCGGGATGAATTCTTATGAAGCCTGAAGACGACGCGTCGCCCCGAGGTTTGCCTAACGATCACAGCCGTGCGTCGCTAGTAAAGCTCGGAATCACGGTCGGGGCCATCGCCCTGGCCGTAGTCCACGTGGCCGTACCGAGCGCTCGGGTAGACACCATTGTCTTGGTGCTGGGTGGGATCGCAGTGATCCCTTGGCTCAGCACTGTTTTCGAGTCGATCGACACCCCGTTCGGGGGTGTCAAGTATCGACAGTTGGCGAACCGCCTCGACGAAGTCGAAGGTCAAAGCGCATCGGTTCGCCAGGTCCAACAGGCCTACGAAGCTCGTGAGCGTGTGCAGGCTGCCGATCCCGTAGAGGGCCAAGCCGAGCAGCGCCTTCCTGCATTGATTGCTAACTACAACGCCGTTCGGCACCCTCAGACCGGTATGCCCAGCGGCCCGGTGCGCACCCAAGTGATGACGAGGATCGTAGGTGAGATGATCGCTGCGGCAGAGGCGGGTGAGTCAGTGCAGATTGATTCCGCACTCAAGGGTACTGATCAGGGTCTGCGTCTGGCCGCCTACGCGGTTCTATATGCGCGACCTGAGCCCAGTTACGCCATCCCGCTCATAGACAGCGTCGTAGACATTGAAAAGAAGCCCTTCGGCCAATTCTGGGGACTGCGCGCCATATCGCGGCTCGTAGAGGTGGCAGGCCGTCGCCAGATTGACCTCAACAGCGCCAGACGGCTTCGCGATCTCCAGGAGGACCTCCCGCGGTCGTCCGACCGAATGTTCGAACTGCGAAGAATCCTCGAGGGTTTGGACCTCCGCTGAGGGGCCCTGCCCCCGGCCGCGTTAGCAATGCCAAGGACGCCACATTCGGGATGGTGGGCCTGGCACGGCGGACGACCAGAGGGGGTATGACACGTACTCCGCGCGGTCCATTCCCGGGCAAGACGCCCCGCTACCCCGAATCGGCTGGATTCGTTCAGGAACGAGCGGTGGGGCCGCCCACGGAGGTACGGACCTGCGGATAATGCCCTCGAAGTCATCGCTGACCGAACCGGGGGACAAGGCCATGACCACGTCGAGGACCACCAGGCTGCTGGCAGCACCCATCGCCCTTGCGCTCGCCGTCGGCCTGGGCGCCACCGCGCCGGCGCACGCTTCGAGCACGACGAAGCAGGACCCGAGGAACGACGTCTTCCTGGGGAGCTTGGGCGGCGGCATCGACCTGGCCGCCGTCCAGCTCGCGACGCTGAACCGCACGAAGCGCGGCCGGATTACCTTCAGGCTGCACTCGCCCGTACTGAAGGGCAGCCTGGAGAAGCCCGGCGGCATGTCGGTGCAGTTCATCAAGAACAAACGGATCTGGCGCGTGGTCGAGGTCGTCACGGAGGACGGCGTCCTGCGCAGCGAGGTCTGCAGTCACTCCAGGGACCCGGAGCTCACTGAGCCCTACGACTGCAGCAGCCTTCCGGTCACCCGGGTCGATGCCAAGACCTACCGTGCCGTGGTCCAGCTCGACCAGGTCAAGACGGGGGCCAAGGTGCTGAAGTGGACCGCTTGGTCCATGGACCTCAACAGCGGTTCACCCGTGAGCGACTCGATGACGGCGAAGAACCGCGACCCGTTCCGCTGGCGGCTCTGACGGCACGTCAGCCCTCGGAGCGTCAACCCCCGACCGGCCGGGGGAATGGCACGTCCGCCGAGCGCGGCCAAGCCAGCAGATTCGATTATTGCCGGAGGGCGAGACTGACCGGCCGCGGTGGACGATGAAGTCTCTCAGCGGCGGGGGTGACGTAAAGGTGGCTTGCGCCGGTGAGGCGAGTTCAGGACGCGCGCAGGCGGGGAAGTGACTCACTACGAGAGCTGCGCTGAGTGGCTCTCAACCACGCCCTGATCGGTGCACCGCAGCGAGCAAGCAGACTGGCGTGATGAAGTCGCGCCGAGTCAAGGACCTGATGTTCGGTGCTGCCGGGATGCTTGCCGTCCTGGTGGTCGCGGTAGGGATCTTCTGGTGGGTGGTGACTGACCCGGCCGGCGGAGACGAGGCGCGCTCTCCCTCTCCACGTCCGGCGGACGTCGCGCGTGCCCCTGGCGCGGAGCCCCCTTCAGACCTGGGCACGGACGAGGCCTGGTTCGAGGAGCTGCGCTTGGACGCGGCGACCCTGGTGACCGAGGGCTCGCTGCTCCATGATGTCGAGGCCGTGGGCCAGGACGTGGTCACGAGTCCCGAGACGGTGGTGGCGGGCCGGGTGAGCGTCGAGGCGACCGTGCCGTTCGAGGTCGTCGCCGACGAGGTCGGTGGCGGGACTTCTGTGGGCGCCGCCGCCGACGGCCAGGCGACTGTCGTGCGCACGGTCGAGGTCCTGGGCCGCGACCTGCGTGTCACTGCCACCGGAACGGTGGCGGCGCAGGATGGGCGACTGGTTCTCGAGCCGAGCTCTATCGACATCGGTGGGCCCGACTTCTTCTCTGACGCCACTGCGACCCTGGTGCGCCAGCTCGTGACCATCGAGCACGACATCGAGGGCCTGCCCGACGGACTCGTGCTCCAGGACGTCGTCGTGCAGGACGACGGCTTCCGTGCCTACCTACGTGGCGAGAGTGTGCGGCTCGTCCCCTAGTGAGCGGATCCGCGTCCACGCGAAGCCGGCCAGCCCGAGCAGCACCGGCCACAGAGCAAGGCGTTCGAGGGCACCCGATGCGGGGCCGTTGCCGGAGAGCACGAACGACACGGCCGCCGTACCGGTCAGGACCCCGCGGCGAGCAGACCCCCAGCCAGGCGCGGTCGGTCACTGCGCAGCCGCGCGCCGAGAACGATCAGCGCGATCGGCTGCGCTGTGAACAAGGGTCCCGCAGCGATCGCGTGAAGGGTGGCGTCCCGGTCGAGAGGCGCGAGGCCCGTCGCGACCGAGCTCAGCCCGGAGACCACCAGCAGTCCCGTGACCCAGGGCCCCAGAGTCCGCGAGAGCAGCACCGCACCGCCGACCAGCAAGGCGCCGAAGCCCACGAACGAGCCGTTCATCAGCTCGTGCCGTGGTGAGCAGTACGCCGCCGAGCAACCGACCTCACCGAGTCGGCTGACCGAATCGGAGACGAAGCTGTAGCCGCCTGTGGTCGCCGCGGCAACGATGAACTCGGTCGCGATGTACGCCGGTCGCACCAGCAGTGCCACCGCTCCCCAGCGCGCGGCCCGGACACCGGTGACTCTCTGCAGCCGTCGTCCTTGGGCCAGGGCCATCAGGTCACCGTAGCCGTGGTGGAGACAGCTCAGGCTCGCTTGGCGGCAGCCCGCCGTACCGACATAGTCTCGAGACGCTCGCGGCGATGCCGGAAGGACGCAAAGAACCATCAGTGAAGGAAACCTATGTGCCGAGTTCTCGCCTATATCGGGTCTGAAGTTCCGCTGGAGAACCTGCTGCTCAAGCCGGAGAACAGTCTCATCAACCAGGCCCTCGACCCGGAGCGTCACCCTCAGCTTCAGCTGGCCGGATGGGGATTCGGAGCGTGGGGCGAGCACCTGCTCAAGCCAGAGGAGCCCTTCCTCTACCACCGCCCCATGGCCGCCTTCTACGACGACAATGTCGGCGGGATCGTGCCGAGCCTTCAGGTCAGCACCATGCTGGCGCACGTGCGGGCGGCGGACTACAACGCGAAGACCGTGCTAGCGGATGAGAACTGCCACCCCTTCTCCTTCGAAGGGACTCCGTGGATCATCGCGCAGAACGGTGACGTGCCGAACTGGCAGCTCTTGCAGCGGGAGCTGCTGCAGCACTGCAAGGACGAGTACCTGAAGCAGATGAGGGGCAACACCGACACGGAGTTCCTCTACGTGCTCCTGCTGTCGCTGCTCGAGAGCGACAGCGACGAGGACGTGAAGCGCGCCTTCGAGGAGATGCTCAGGCTCCTGGTGCAGGCGATGAAGGATCTCGACCTCCCGGCTCTGATCAAGCTGAAGCTGGCCCTTGTCTCTCCGAACCGGATCATCGGGGTCAACGTCGGCACCGGGCACCAGGGCGAGACGGACCCGGCAGGTGACTGGCGAGAGCTGCGCAAGTCCGAGCCGGGCACCGACGACTTCGCCCTCGCCATGCTCCTGGAGCCGATGTATCTGCTGATGGGTCGGAACTTTCAGGACGACTCGACGTACGGCTTCGAGGACTGCAGCGTCGAGGAGGCGACGTCCGTCATCTTCGCCTCCGAGCCGCTCACCGAGGGCACCGACGACTGGTCGACGTTGGAGTTCGGGGAGATCGTCTTTCTCGAGAGGGACGGCGAGAGCATCACCCGAACCGTCGACCTGTTGAAGGTGTAGGCGGGCACTCTGGGGGCGGCGCTAGCGGCGCTAGCGCCAGCGCCTCCGGGCGCTGGGGACCTTCGCGGTCTTGGGTGGGAGCGCGCCGACCTGGATCTCCGCGCCGTAGGACCAGCCGGGAAGCAGCGGCAGGAACTCGCCGCTCCAGAAGGTGCCTGGGTCGAACCACGTCGGCTTCCAGCCGTCCTCGACGATCCCCATCTCCTGGAGGGTCAGCGCCACGGCCTCCGCGCAGAACGCCGCCTCAGGACGAACCCGCTGTCCGCGCTTGCGGCGCGGCTGGTGGGCGTCGCGCCCGCCTAGCCACCGGGCTGCGAGGCGGGCGGTGCTGGGGAACGAGACCCCGTCGAGGCGCGCGACCGCGCGCAGGGCGCCGTCCTCCTGCTCCCGACCTCCCTCCGGGGTGAGCTGGCGCATCCACGCCGCTTGGCCGTAGGTCTCGCGCCACCGGGTCACCGCGTCGCCGAGGTCGTGCAGCTGCACGCCTCGGTGGAAGTCGCCGGACCAGTGGTCGACGAGTGCCTTGCCGAGTTCGGCGTGCCACAGCAGCGGCGGCAGGTCGTCGATGACCACAGCCATGCCCACGTGGTTGACGGGGGCGTTGGTGAGGGTCCGGATGGCGCGGTCGGCGGTGGTGCGGCCGCGGAACAGCCAGAGGTCCCCGGTGCGGGTCAGGCGGGCGGCCTCCTCGACGGAGATGCCCTCGGCGCGCATGTCACTCACGCGAGGCATCGTGCCCCATGGGGGCTAGGGTCGCCCGTATGCGCGCGGCGACGTGGTGGAAGCTTCTCGGGATGGCCGGCATGGCCGGCGTGGTGGCGACCGGAGTCGTGGTCACCCGCGCAGAGCGGCAGCGGATGTCGTACACGCCTGAGCAGGTCCGCGATCGTCTGCACCAGCGGTACGACGAGATCGAGCAGGAGACGCCCACCCCGGGCTAGACGTGATGTCCCGGGACGTCGTACCTGGGGCACACTTCGGCTCGTGCTTCACCTGCTGGACCGGGGGTCCCGGAATTTCTCGGCACGCTGGGAGACGACGACCCCAGGCGGGGCTGCTGGAGCGCGCGTCGTGTCCGAGCACGGCTCCTGGCAGGGGCGGACGGGCATCGTGCCTGGGCGTGAACGCTAAGGCGCCTTCTCGTCTCCACCCGCCGTTGTTGCGTTGGGATCGGGCGGTCGGCGAATGCGAAGGACGATGCTGGAATCCGCGAGGGGGCCTGCGTCTAGAGAGTCAGCTTGAAGCCCTCGTGCGTTGCTGCATAACCGAGACGCTCGTAGAAGCGGTGGGCGTCGGTGCGGCTCTTGTCGGAGGTGAGTTGGGCCAGGACGGCGCCTTCGCGTCGACCATATTCGTGTGCCCACTCGAGGAGGGTTGTGCCGAGTCCGCCTCCTCGCACCGATGACCCCAGTCGCACGCCTTCGATCAGCAGACGCTTGGCACCTCCACGAGCCAAGCCGGGCACCGTCGTCAGCTGCATGGTCCCTACGATCGCACCGCCCTCACTTCGAATCACCGCGAGGAACTGGTGCGGATCGGCATCGATCTCGAGGAAGGCATCTTCATACGGGGCCAGGTCGTCGGACTCGCGTGCGGCACCAAGGACGTCATCGGCAAGCAGGTCTGCGATAGCCGGTACGTCGTCGGCCCCCGCTCGATCGATGACGTATCGCCGGCCGTCGACCTCAAGGTGCTCCATGAGGAGAGCATCCCAGTCTTCGTCGCCGACATACGCGTCCTGCCGATGGCCGATGATGACCCTCATGGACCTCCCGCAGACACGGCTGCCAGACGAAGGCCAGCCAAAGGTCATCACGCTCTGCGGCTCGACCAGGTTCGAGGCCGAGTTCGCGGAGGTCAACCAGCGGCTCACGCTGGACGGTCACGTCGTGATCAGCCTGGGAATGTTCAGCCTCCCCGACCTGCAGGACTACGACTGGACGGCCGATCGCTCGGACCTGAAGGTGCGGCTCTCCGCCGTGCACTTCCAGAAGATTCGCATGGCCGACGAGGTGTACATCGTGGATCCGGGCGGATATGTAGGTGAGTCGACCCGACGGGAGATTGCCTACGCGGAGTCGCTCGGCAAGCCGGTTCGGTATCTGAGCCGCGAGCGCGTGGCTCGAGCGGGAGATGGCTCGTCGTGACTGGGGCAGATGCGGCTATCAGAGCGCGCGGACGATACCGATCGCTGTTGGGCTTCAGTCTCCGAGTCCCGTGATCCGGCGCAGCTCGGCGAGGTGTGCATGCAGTGCCGTCCGCCCGGTGTCGGTGAGGCTCAACCATGTCCGTGCCCGGCCTTGCTGCTTCTCCTTGTGGGTACGGACGTAGTCAGCGTCCACGAGGACCTTGAGGTGCTTGCTGACGACATAGTCACTGACACCCAGGGCTTCTTGCACGGTGGCGAAGTCGACGGAGTCGACCTCAGCCAGCAGCGCACAGATATGCAGCCTGTTGCGGGCATGGATGACCTCGTCGAACCTGGGCGGTTTGCTCACGCCCGGGCTCGCTTCCCGGCGGGAAACTCCCCGCGAGCAAGACGCCGGTCGGTCCACTGCTCGTAGAGGTAGGTGAAGACGAACCCGACCGCGGCACCGACCAGAGGGGCCAGGTCAAGGTCGGCGAAGGTCTGGAGCGATACGCAGACCACCAGCAAGCCGATCAGCGCCACCGAAGGGATCGTCCAACCGTTGTTGTACCGGTCGAAGGAAGCGCCGGTGCTGCGCTTGAGTAGCCCACGCAAGGCCACCGGCCCCACTACCGCAGCGAACACCACCAGGAAGGCTCCGGTGCTGAAGGAGCCAAGGGAGATGCTCTCGTACGGCATGCCGGCGCCAGTGAAGAGCGCGGCCACGATCGCCGAGGCCATGACCTTGTACCACCACGGCGTGGCCAGCCGATGACCGAACCTGGCCCGGACGTGGTCCAGATCCCGGAGAGCTCCCCGAGCATCCTCTGCGTCGCCCATCGCACGGCCAGGGCCGGGGTGGTCCAGATCGAAAGGTTCGCTTGCCATGAAGGCAAGTTACGCAGCGACTTGCCTGTTTGGCAAGCCATACGTATGAAAGCCCAGGAGCATCCGCAAGTCTTAACGCCACGGCATGAGTCGACGCTTGTCAGGCCATACGCGGCAGATGAGTGAGGTTAGCCGAGCCACGCGAGTACGGCTCGCGCTCCAGCTTCTCCACCGTTCGCCAGTTCGAGCAGTGCGGGTCGAAGCTTTGGATTTCTTACGACGGCGACACGCAACTGATCGTTCATCGCGTCTCCACGCTGATCGTCAACGACGGCGTACGCGCCCGTGAAGAGTTCAAGTGCCCTGGTCGTGGGAAGCCCCAGGAGGCAGGCGGCTGCGCGCTCGATGACGCCGAGATCTTCGTCGTTGAGCAGCGCGCCGAGCGCGGCATCGGCTTCCACATCGTCCATCGAACCCAGTGCCTCCGCAGCGACTGCCCGGTCTTCCCACTTGCTGCTGCTAGCGGCCACCAGTGCAGCGCCCTTGTCCATGCTCGGATCGTAGTTCCCGGCGCATGGAGGCATCCGCTCCTCGGCTACTAGGAAACTTCCCGCAGGATCGGTGTCCGGCCAGACTTCGATCCAGGTGATCGGCGGGACGCTCTCTTATCGGCTGCCCACCGATGGTGTGGCTCTCATCTGGACTGCGCCTCGCCGGTCACCGTGACGAGGAGTGGCTCCAGAGGGGTCTGCCCAGCTCGTAGTAGCAATGCCCACCTCGTCGTCCTGCTGGTTCCCAGTTGCGAGGTGAGCAGATGAGCAAGACGCAGGCGGTGATCATCGGGGTCGATCCCCACAAGATGTCGGTGACGATCGAGGTCGTCGACACCCACGAGCAGCTGCTCGGCACGGGTCGTTTCGCTACAGACAGAGCCGGTCACGCAGCACTCCAGCGTTACGTGAAGCAGTGGCCCCAACGCACGTGGGCCGTCGAGGGAGCCAACGGCGCCGGTCGTCCCCTGGCCCAACGACTCGTCGCCGCCGGCGAGCGGGTGGTCGACGTGCCGGCCAAGCTCGCGGCCCGGGTGCGGCTCTTCGACACCGGCCACAACCGCAAGACCGACGCCCTGGACGCCCACTCCATCGCGGTCGTCGCGGTCCGCACCGGGGGCCTGCGGGTGTTGGTCGAGGACGGCGAGCTCGAAGCCCTGCGGATGCTCACCGACCGCCGTGATGAACTCGCCCGCCAACGGGTCCAGACGGTCAACCGGCTGCAGCGACTCCTCAGCGAACTGCTGCCTGGCCAGCGCAAACGCGACCTCTCAGCTACCCAGGCCAAGACCATGCTGGCCACCGTGCGGCCGCGTGACATCGCCGGCAAGACTCGTCGCCGGATGGCTGCCGAGGAGGTCGCCGACCTGGTCGCGGGCGATGCAAAGCTGAAGAAGATCAAGGCCGAACTGAAGGCGACGGTCCTCGCCCGCGGGTCAGGTCTGATGGACATCTACGGCATCGGCCCAGCCGGCGCCGCCCGGACCCTGGCCGACGTCGGCGACGTCACCCGCTTCGTCGACCGCAACCGGTTCGCGTCCTGGACCGGGACCGCGCCCCTGGACGCCTCATCGGGCGAGCAGACCCGACACCGCCTGTCCCGAGCGGGGAACCGGCGGATGAACCACGTCCTGCACGTCGCCGCGATCGTGCAGATCCGCCACGACACCGAGGGCCGCGCCTACTACCGCCGCAAGCTCGCCGCTGGCAAGACCCCGATGGAAGCCCTGCGGTGCCTGAAACGACGGCTGTCCGACGTCGTCTACCGACAGCTCGTCGCCGACGCCCAGAAGCACGATGGAGCGGGCCCGGGAGGGCACTGCGGGGCGACACTTCAATCCAGCGCGGCCGACTCACACCCGCTCATCGACACTTCGGATCAGCCACTTCCCGGACCCGCGCAGCCGACGCTACGCCGACCATCTCCCGGTCGGAAGACCCTCACAACGAGCACTCCTTGACACAGAGGGGTGCCAGATTCGGACGCTTCGCTACGCCGTCACGCGGCGGAAGGACGCGGTCATTGAACAGGGGTCGCACCGGCCCATCTATGCGGGCAGCAGACCTCGCGGCCGGCGAGCCCGAACTGAGGCCGACTCACCACGGTTTGTAGACCACGCGGTATCGCGTCCCGAGCTCTGTGCGAAGCCGCTCCACCAGATCGCGCGCCCGAGCGTCCATGTCACGGTATGCCTGTTCCCACTCGGCATCGGACTTCTGACCCCAACGGGTGCCGTCCAGGTGGTTCATGCGCGATCCCCAGTCGGTAAGCGCCTCTATGAGCTTGTCGCCAAGGCCCAGCTGTCTGCGTAGCCATTCCGGCTCTTCCCGTAGCAGCCCCTCGGCGTCCCACAGTGGAACGTTGACCGTGTAGTCCCACATGAAACGAATGACGTCCCCGATCGGGGGGGCGTCGTAAGCGTCCTCTTCGCCATCAGTGACGGGTTCCACTCGCACGGCCGACCAGTAGGCACCGTTCGGGTAGTCACCGAAGTGCGGACGCAGGACATGGTCGCCGGGGTCACCCATGGAATCCATTGGACCACCCACACGACTTCGTCGACACCTCGTTTGGTCGGGCGCTCTCGACGAGGCTTTCGCGGCGGAAGGACGCGCTGCGACAGCCATCACCCGGCCGTCCCCGTACGACGACTAAGGAAGTAGTTCCAACCACTCCGCCAACTGCTCTGGCTTACGTGGCAGGAAGGTCCTCATCGGCTCCAGTTCTCGTGCGATGGTCAAGGCGTTCCAGACGTGCTTGTCGCTGAACACCGCGTCGCAATATGCAACTGCAGTACTCGCTGCGTCGATGTCATGAACGTCGTTCATCGTCCACATCCGCTGCGGGTTGCGGTGGTATCTGGTCTTCATTGAGATCGCGACACGCGTCGATGGCATCGCCTCCGCGAACCTTCGCGCGCTTTGCGGCTCGTTACCCATGACGTCCTGGACCGAGGCTCCGACAGCGTGAAGTTCCTCTAGGAGAGCGTCGATCCATTCGTGCGCCATCTCGCGTGCGCTCACCGCATCTCTTAATCGTTCCTTGCGGAACTCGCCATGTTCAGGCTTCTTCAGCATCTCGACGAAGTCCGTCTCGAATTGCAGTCTTGTTCGTATCCCGACTTTGAGTTCACTCGCCGCTTGCTCAACGGATGGGGGCAGTTCGCCGTGCTCGGGAGCCAGAACACCACTCAGAACGGACCTGTTCAGGTCTAGTTCGGCCTTGGCCATTTGCCGATCGAACTCCTCGTGTCCGACCTTGGTGCGGGCAGAGGCGGTCACATCCTCGCCCGCTTCGTTCCAGACCTTGAGTCCGCCCTGCTTGCCGAAGGCACGTAATACCCCCGATCCCAATAACGGATACCGATCAAGGGACACATCCAGGCGCAACCGTTCGCGAATAGCTTCCCGCAGTTCTAGGCGCGCCAGGGTAGGTCGGTCGAGAAGCGACGCGAACGCGGTGACGGCCTCCATCATTTCGGCGACGTCGCGTCGGCGGCGGAGATCTTCAATATTCGCCACTTCGACGTAATGCACGCTTGACAACGGGAAGGTCGCCCGTCCGTCTTCCTTTGCACGGAGCACGGCAGCCAGCAACTCGCGGTAGTGTTGAAACGCCCGATGGCCGTGAGCGCACTTTGCCAGATTGATGAAGTGGTTAAGATCCAAGTACGCGATCTTTGCGCGGTGGGGACGTTCCAGTGTCGTCGGCCAGATAAGCGGTAGATCGGCGATCTTATCTCTAGGCACGATGACATCCTGCCGTACCGTTGATGCGAATCAAGCCAGAGCGGGCGTGCCCACGGACTACGAGGTGCCGATTGCTGTACTCCATATGCGAATAAGCGCGTCCTTCGCGCGCTCGTAGCGTCGATCCGCCGGCGTGTGGTCCGGCCACCCAAACCTGATGCGAATCGAGTCGGTGGTGTTGACGACGGTCAACACGACGCCGAGCAGACTGAATGCGAGGGCTGGTGGATCCAGTTGGGCGGGTTCGGGAACTATCACTCCCCCGAGGTACGGGTCAGCCGGCGAGTCGTTGGAGAAGGACTGCAGGACGCCGATCTCAGTACCGTGGACCGAGGCCGAGAGACTGCGCATGGTGAACGCCGGAATACCGCCAGCTCCTCCGGCGGTGTAGATCTCTGCGAGGCTCATGGTTGAGATCCGTCCAGGCGTTCCCTCGACTCGAGGAACTCGAATCTTCTTGCCGTTCGCGCCGAGGTTGGTGATCGTTTCACCAACGGCTGCTGCGCGTTCGTAAGCCTCGTGGAGTTGGTCGGGCAGCGGCAGACCGAGGTCGGCAGGGGTAAGCCCCGCTGTTGCGATGACGTCACTGTTGAGCAGGCCCTGCCTTCTGTGCCCAGCCTCCGTGATGGCGTACAGCCATTCGTTCAAGCGTCGCTGGATGCGCTCGCGTGATGTAGCTGTTTCGTCCAAGAGGTGATGGGTCCGCAGGAGGTGCTCCGTCGCGGTCCTAGCGAGCGTGTGCGGCAAGAGAGCTTTTCCGGCCGTGATGCTCTGTGCCGTGGCCACCACATGCTCGAGTCCTGAGTGGAGGAGGGTGAGGGCCTGCACGTCCGCTTCGGTCAAGGTCCGCGCCCGAATGTCAGTGGCGGCGGAGCGCCATGTCGCGGCCGTCTCTGATTCCCGTTCCGGGCGCCAGCGGTGCGTTTGACCGAGTGCGCGTGCCGCCTCGGCGCAGGCGCGTAGGCTTGATCCAAGTTGAGCACGAGAGGGTGAAGACTCGCTGACCGCTGAGATTGATGGCACGGTAGTCAACGTACGCATCTGATCCGACATTCGCCGATGATCTGGTTTGCCGCGGTCGATCTCTGGCGCTGCGGGACCAAGTTGGCTGGCGCTGCTACTACAACGTCCTGGCGTGCGCGCGGGCGTGGATCCCGGCCCCTATGGTTCTGGACGTGAGCGACCAACGCGAAAGTCGTGCCTGGGGAGAGGACCAGGTGCTTGAGAAGTGGCACGAGATTGGCCCTCTCATTGATGTCTTGGCACAACGAGCGGACACCCCCGGCGAGTGGCGCGCCGCCCCTGGAAGCTCCCTGGCCGGCGACGATCGAGCGTCCGCTCCCTATCAGGTGTCGCATGCGGTACACCAGTGCTTGCTCGCGGCCATCGACCATGCTCACGCAGTCAAGCGTCTGGTTTTTGACCATCAAGAGCTCCATACCTCTGCGCCGGGATCGCTGTCTCGGGGTTTTATCGAGAATGCCGCGACGGCTTACTGGATTCTTCACCCTTCGGGCCGAGCCGAAAGAGTCGCACGGACCCTTAAGTGGCACGTCAAAAACGCCAACGACCGCAGTACTGCTCTGTCCAACGTGCCGGAGATACCTCCACCTCGGCGACCGGTCGGCGAACAGATCCAGTCGATGCTCGATGTCGCGAGACGCGCACGGATCGAGGATCAGGAATACGTGCGGCGCGGCTACAGGCCAAGCCAGCCCGTCGAGTACGCCGATGTGCACGCAGGAGTGCTGGGTGTCGGCGTGCTGTTCTCATGGCAGATCTGTTCGGGGTTCGCACACGGAAGGCCATGGGCCTCAATGGGGGTGCTGGAGCGGGAGGAACTGCCGACGGCTGACCCCGGTGTCGTCGATATGCGATTGTCCAACGACTTCACAAGGACCCTGTTTCCGGTCCTAACGGGCATGCACCTGATGGAGGCAGTGCTGAAGCTTCATCGCGCCAGATCGACGGCCACGTTCACTAGTCGCTGACGTGATACAGACTGGAGTCCAAGCCCCGTCGCACCGCGGCTGGAGGCGGGTCGCGCCTCCGCCGGCTGCGAGTGGTTACCTTCGTCTGACCAATCGCGCACCCGCGTCACAGTGGGCGGTATGCACGTGCAGTCACGGTTCGACGGCGTACCTATCGGGGATTCAACCGTAGCGACAGAAACCATGATCAGGTCGGTCAAGAGCGTGACCACCACCTTCTACGCGGACGTCGTACAACACGTGCGTCCGTGGGCGGACAAGCGCTAAACCCGCGCTCCGCCCACACGGATAGTCCGACGCAGACGAGCGCCCAGCAGGAAAGCCCCCACGAGGCCACGCCTCGCGAGGGCTTTCCGTCAGGAGCTTGTGCCACTCACTCGGTGACCGTGAACTCGATGGTCTCGGTGTTCACCCGGCCGTTGCGGTCCGTGCTGGTGACCTTGGCGGTGTGCCGGCCGACCGCCAGGTCGGTGGGGAGCGCGAGCCGCCACAGGTGCATCGTGCTCTCGGCCGGGTTGCCGCCGTGGACCAGCTGCTCCTGGACTGCGACCGGGTCGGACCACTCCGCCCCCGTGTTCTTCGCCTCGCCCCTCATCTGCTGGGTGCGCTGAGCCGGCCGGGCGGCGCCACCGTCGACCGAGACGGTCACCCGGGTGCCGGTGGAGCCCAGGTAGACGTTGGCGGTGAGGTAGGTCTGCCCGGCGAGGTCAGCCCGGGAGACGCGGGTCGGGTCGGCGAAGACCGGAGCGGGGCGGTTGGTGCGGTGGGCGGCGAACCACTCGCGGTAGCGGGGCGAGTTGACACCGACGGCCATCTGGACCGAGTCGTCCTCACCGGTGATGTTGAACCGCTCGGTGTGCCCGCGGGGACCGGACTGGAAGGTCAGGACGCCGGGTCGAGCGCCGTCCTTCTGGATGGAGGTCGGGAACCCGTCGTCGGTCACCCGGCCGGAGTACCAGTCGCCCGCGATGGCGCCGGCGGTGATGTGGTCGAACGGAAGCGCGCCCACTCCCCAGGTCTGCGTCCAGCCGGCGGTCGAGTCGCCCTTGCGCATGACCTCCGTGGTGTGGCTGTGGCCGGCGAACGAGACCGCGTCGCGTCCGGCGACGATCGCGTGGACCTCCTTGACCTCCTTGACCTGGTGGCGGGTCTCGGCCTGGTCGTGGAAGTTGAGCAGCGGGATGTGGGACGCGAGCACCACCGTCTTGTGCCTCGGCACCCGCGCCAGGTCACGGCGGAGCCACTGGAGCTGCTGCTCCCCCAGCCCGCCGAAGTAGGACTGACCCTGGCGGTACTGCACCGAGTTCAGCGCCACGACGTGGAGCTTGCCGACGTCGTAGGAGTAGTAGTCGGGACCGAACGCCGCCCGGTAGGTGTCGAACCGGTGCTCGCCGGTCGGGTCGTCGTAGTCGAGGTCGTGGTTGCCGGGCAGGAATCGCGCCGGTCCGTTGAGCATGCTCGACAGCTCGCGGGTCTGGGGGTAGAGGGACAGGTCGTCTCCCACGATGTCGCCCAGGAACAGGGCGCCGCAGCCGGTGTAGTCGCTGCGTGCGGCCAGGTCGGCGAACGCACCCGAGCGGGCGTACCCGACCTCCGCCTGGTTGTAGGTCTGGACGTCGCCGCCCATGATGCAGCTCTGCCACGGCGACCAGGTCGCGATGCTGCGCGCCATCGGGAAATTCACCTGGTCCGGCAGCTCGCCGGTCGGCGCGATGCCGCCGTACCGCAGTGCCGGGGAGCCCTGCGGCAGGTGGATGTAGGAGAACTGGGCGACGTTCGCCTCATCCACCGGCACCTGGTAGCCGGCCGGCTGGGTGACGAACACGTTCATGTTGTCGTACGCCGGGAGGCGGTAGCGGCCGCTGCGGTCGGTGGTCACCACGTCCCGGCCGTTGGAGACCGTGACGCGGCTGATGCCGCGCTCGCCACGGTCCTGCCGGGAGTTCTTGTTGCGGTCGTTGAAGACCACCCCGTCGAGGGTGCGCTGGTCCTCATCTGGACCCGCGACGACCTGGACCCGGCCGCGGTACGCCGTGGCCGCCCAGTCCTGATGCGAGCCGCCGGGGCGTGCGGTGGTGTGGTCCGGGGAGGCGAGTACGGCGGTCGGCGTGATCACCGCCGCGACGGACAGGGCGAGCGCCCCTGCGCCGATGGCGGCGAGGGCCCGAGAACGCTGCTGTGGCATGGCTTCCTTCTCTCTCTGTCGTGCGGCCCCTGACTGGGCCACACCTCCACGCTGATGGCGGAAGGTGAATCCCCGGTGGCGACCAGTGCGCCCTTCGGCGACGACTCGCGGTCACCCGCCTGAATGAGCCTCACAACTTTTCGGCCCGCGGTGGCGTCTCACTCGTTGACCTGGGTACGACACCCCTCATCTGTCCAAGGAGCACCCATGCGAACTGCATCCATCACCGTGATCGGTCTCGCGCTCGCGTTGTCGGTGGTCGCGCCCGTCGGCCCCGCGGGGGCAGCACGGCAGGCCGATGAGCCTGCCACCACCTGCGACGGCAAGGTGGCCACGATCGTCGTCCCGGAGGTCGCGGGCCGGGCCCCGTGGGTGGTCGGGACGCCCGGCGACGACGTGATCGTCGGGACCGAGGGGAAGGACCGGATCGACGGCGCCGGCGGCAACGACACGATCTGCGGACTGGCGGGGGACGACGAGATCATCGGCGGACCGGGGGACGACCGACTCTTCGGCGGAGACGACTTCTGGAGCGATGACTACTGGGGGACCTGATCCAGCCGGGCCCCGGCGACGACTACGTCGACCTGGGCGCAGACACCGGCCCCGCCGGCCTCGACCCCACCGAGTGGGTGTACTCCGACAAGGTCTCCTACGCCGACGCTCCCGGTCCCGTCACCGTCGACCTGGCTGCGCTCACCGCCACCGGAGACGGCACCGACACCTTCGCCCCGACACCCGCCGACAAGTACACCGGAATCATCGGGTCTCCCTACGACGACGTCCTCATCGGAGGTCCTGCGCCTGACCAGATCTACGGCGGCGGCGGGGACGACGTCATCACCGGGGGTCCCGGTGATGACGAGCTGAACGGCGATGCCATCGCCGACCCGGCGATATCTCGGGGAGCGCCCGCACCGGTGCCGGGCAACGACGTCGTCAGCGGTGGCCCCGGCGACGACGTGGTCTCCGGCGGCTACGGCACGGACCGGCTCAGCGGCGAGGACGGCGACGACTCCGTCATCGGCCTGCCCGGGGCGATCGACACCAAGCTCCTGGGTGGCCTGGGCGATGACCTGCTCGCCACGGTCGCTGGGACGGTGGCGCGAGGCGGGCCCGGCGACGACATCCTACGCGTCGAGGTCGAGCGGAACTGGCGGGGCCAACCCACCCGGACCCTCGTCGGCGGCCGGGGCAGGGACCGGGTGGAGTTCGACAACTACGGCGGTCGCCGCCGCGCCTACGACATGGTGATCCACGTGCCGAAGCGATTCATCGAGCAGCGCGGAGCTCGCGTCGCGAGGCTGACGGGGGTCGAGGAGTTCGTGCTCGACGGCAACACCGCCCCCGGCATGGTCACCTTCCGCGGGGGTCCCAAGCCCGAGCTGTTCCAGGTGCGGCACGGGAGCGGCTTCCGGGTCCGAGCCTTCGGCGGTGGCGGGAAGGACGTCCTGATCGGCGGCGAGCACGCCGACCTCCTCGTCGGCGGCCCCGGACTCGACCGCCTCAACGGTGCCAGGGGCCGGGACCGCTGCCTGGCCGGCGAGCAGCTCAGCTCCTGCGAGCGGCGCCGCTGACCCGACGTTCGCATGGGGCAAGCGGGACTGTTCAGTCCCACCTGCCCCCACGCGTGTACTGCTCGGCGATCGTCAGCGAGTGACCCGCACGGTGACCTTCCTGGTCGCCTTGCGGGTCGACTTATTGCCGCTGTAGCCGACCTTCACCTTCTTCATGCCGGGCTTGGAGAACTTCGGCAGCACGACGGTGAGGCGGCCCTTGACGAGCTTGCCGGTGAAGCTGCGCTTACCGGCAGGGGCCACGGTGACGGTGCCCTTGGCCAGCCCTGACGGCGTGTTCACGATGACCACGAACTTCGCCCGCTGGCCGATCTTGACCTTGCCCTGGAGCTTGACGACGGAGATGGACGGGGTCGCCTTGGTCGCCTTGGGCGGGACCGGCACCGACGGGGTCGGCACCGCAGGTGTCGGCGTCGGGGTCGGGGTCGGGGTCGGGGTCGGCGTGGGCGTGGGTGTCGGTGTGGCAGGCACCTCGGGCGCCGGCTCGCTGCCCACCAGGCTCGCAACCTTGACCGAGGACGAGAACGCCGCGGCGTTGCGAGCGGAGTCCTTGGCGAGGGCCAGCACGGTGACGGTGTCGGACGGGCCGGTGTCACCGCGGTACTGGTAGCGGTCCATCACGGCGACCGCCTGGAACGTCCCGGGCTGGTCCAGCTCGGTGAGTGTCAGCTCGTCGCCGTTCACGGTGAGCCACACACTGTCGGCGGCGACGTCACCATCGGTGGTGACGGTCACCACCATGCGTGGCGTCGACCCGGTCCAGTCGACCTTCTGCACGTCCACGTCGAGCTCGGGCGCCGTCACATCGGCTCGGTTCTCGGGTCGCTGGGCGGCGTCCGTCGTCACGGTGACGACATCCTGCGGGAGTGCGGGCGTCCGCGGCGCAGGCTGCCGGTTCTTCGTGGCCTGCTCGTAGTCGTAGGCGACGGAGAGCAGCTCGTTGTCGGTGTACGGCATGCCGACGAAAGTGGCGTTCATCGGCATGTCGATGTCCGACAGCAGCCCCATCGGCACCGAGACGCTCGGCAGGCCGAAGATGCGCATGACATGGTCGGTCGCCGATCGTCCGACACCGTAGGCGTGCGCGGCGGTGTTCGAGGCGACATTGACGTCGGCGTTCGCCTTCCCGATGTCGGCCACGGACGGGAACGCGAGAAGGTCCAAGTCGTTCTTGTCCAGCCAGGAGTCGAAGTCCTCCTCCCGGGTCCGGTCCCAGCCCTCGATCGTCTCGGCCAGTCCCTCGACGGCGAACAGGTCCTTCGGCATCCGAGTCTTGATCGCGTCGATGCGGGTGGCGTACGACCTCGTTGTCGAGTCCGGGTTCGCGG
This sequence comes from Nocardioides houyundeii, assembly GCF_002865585.1. Classification (NCBI taxonomy): domain Bacteria; kingdom Bacillati; phylum Actinomycetota; class Actinomycetes; order Propionibacteriales; family Nocardioidaceae; genus Nocardioides; species Nocardioides houyundeii. Next base: position 3,682,014 of record NZ_CP025581.1, read on the forward strand.
GCAGGCGGCTGGGGTACGGGAAGACGGTGGCCGGATCGACGCTCGCCCACGAGGGGTAGCTGCTGTCCTGGTTCGACTTCAGGAACTTCTCCATCCAGAACGACGAGTAGTCGCCGGTCTCCAGGGTGCGCCAGGCCTCGGGCACGTAGCCGCGGGTGTACATGCTCTGGGCGCCCGGTCGATCCTCGAAGTAGTTCTCCACGAGCGGGAAGTCCACCTCGACGACGTCGGCACCTTGGGCGCGCAGGTCCGTGGCGGTGCGCTCCCACAGCTCGATCACGGACGCGCGGGTCGTGATCGGGGTCTTGGAGACCGTGTCCTTGTTGATGTACATCCGGGGGACGCCGATCCGCTTGCCCGCCAGCGCGTTGGTGTCCTTGAGGTCCTGGTAGGACTTCGGACGGACGTCCTCGACGTCGGGGAGGTCGACGAAGGGCTGGGTGAGCCAGAAGTCGCCCTCAGGCGCGACGTCCTCCTGAGCCAGGACGTCCAGGACCGTCAGGGTGTCCTCGACCGTGCGCGTGTGGGGAACGACGACGTCGCGGGTCGGCCACAACGGTGCGTTGCCGCGGATCGAGATCAGTCCGCGAGAGGGCGTGTAGGCGATCAAGCCATTGTTAGAGGCCGGCGAGCGACCCGACGAGACCGTCTCCTCACCCATCCCGAACGCCGCGAAGTTTGCAGCCGTCGAGGTCCCGGATCCGTTCGATGATCCCGAGCCCCAGGCGGCGGTGAGGAAGCGGGAGTTGTACGGGCTCTCCGCACGGCCATACACACCGCGCTGCATGCCCCCGTTGGCCAGCGGCGGCATGTTCGTCTTGCCGATCAGGAGTCCGCCCGACTTGCGGATCATCTCCACGGAGAACGCGTCCTCGTTCGCGACCAGGTTCTTGAACGCCGGCGATCCCGAGGCCACGGTCAGACCCTTGACCTTGTAGCTGTCCTTGACCGTGAACGGAATTCCGTGGAGCGGGCCCAAGATCGTGCCCTCGGCCCGCAGCTGGTCCATCCGGGCAGCCTCGGCGAGCAGCGCCTCGTTCTCCACCACCACCGAGTTCAACGTGATGCCGCCATGGTCGTACGCGGCGATCCGGTTCAGATACATCGCGGTGAGCTCGACGCTCGTCAACGTGCCGGACTCCAGTGCCGCGGTGATCTCGGCGATCGTCGCCTCGTTGACGTCGAACGAGCCGGCCGCGGCGACCCGAACCGGAACGTCGGCGGCCCCGGTCGCCGGGGTGCCCGCGAGGAGGGCGACACCCAGGCTGGCGGCGGCTCCGGTCGCCAGGAGCCTGCGCTGCACCCGCCCTCTGGTGCGGACCTTGGGACGTGTCCCTTGTCGAGACGCGCTTCGTGCTTTCTTCACAGGCTCTCCTTGGTCGAGGTGCAACGAGTTCCGGGCACGCATAGCAGGCGCCCGGTGCCGAAAGACGGCATACTCAAAATGAGGGACGCACTTACCAGGGGCGTGTCGCGTTGATTTCCAAACGATGAACGCGCCTGCTGTGCCTCTGGCCCGCGCCCGCACCGCCCTCTACCGTCGTGACATGACTCTTCGACTCGGCATGGTCAACTTCGACTCCCGCGACCCCGCGCCGCTGGCGCGCTGGTGGGCAGAGCAGGTCGGCGGCGAGGTCGCCGACCCGTACGGCGGCAGCTTCCTGCTGGTCACCGGCGGCCCGATCACGCTGGCCTTCCAGCAGGTCGGAGACCCCACGCCGGGCAAGAACAAGGTCCACCTCGACCTCACCACCGACGACCTCGACGGCGAGGTGGAGCGGCTGGTCAGCGCCGGCGCGACACTCGTCGAGCGCCGCGGCGACGACTCCTTCCGATGGGTCACGCTCACCGACCCCGACGGCAACGAGTTCTGCGTGGCCGACCAGGCCGAGGCGGAGGCTCCCGCCTCGACCTGAGCCGAACCGATCGGGGTCTCAGCGGGGCTTGGCGGCCTTGGAGATCGAGCTGGCTGAGCTCCAGCCGGCCGCGCTCTTCGCCCGGACCGCGAACTTGTAGGTCCCCGCCTTCAGCTTGAGCTGCAGCTTCGCCTTGCTCGCCTTCACGGTCTTGCGGCTCGCGACCACCCGCTTGCCCTTCTTCACCTTGTAGACGATCACCTCGTAAGTGGTGACCTTGCCGGAACCCGCCGACGCGGGCGCGGACCACGCCACGGTGACCGTCTTCGCGCCGCCCTTGGCACCCGGCTTGACCGCAGTGACCCGGGGCGCCGAGGGCGCCTTGGGCACGACCGGGACGGGCTGGGTCGGGACGGGCTGGGTGGGAACCGGTTGGGGTTCGGTCGACGGCCCCGACGGAGGAGCCGGCGGCGTGGTCGGTGAGTCGGTGGGAACGGGCGTCGGCTCGGGCGTGGGCTCCGGCGTGGGCTCGGGTCCCGGCTCCGGCACGGTCACGGCGCACACGACCGGCGGACCGCTGTGGCCGTTGCGCAGGCTCGCGGTCACCTCGATCTCCCATTCGCCCGGAGTGACGGGCTGCTGGTAGACGCCCCGCATGAAGTAGGCCAGGCCGGTCTTCCAGACGGTCCACTCGGTCTCGGGCAGCTGCCGGGCTCGCACGTTCCAGTAGTTGACGTTGTCTTCCGCCGGCCACTCCCACTCCCAGGTGAGCTGGCCGTTGGCAACCGTGTACGTCGTGGGGCAGGTGATCGCCGTGGTGTCGAAGTTGACCGTCGCCATCCCCGGCATCCACGACGGCCCGCCGGGGTTCACCGGCGTGACCGTCACGTAGTGGTTGCCGATGCTCAGGCCGGTCAGGTCGATGAACGGCTCCTCGGTGGCGTCGGCGGTCAGGGCGACGGTGGTGCCGTCGTGGCAGAGGTCGGTCCCCCGGACGGTGCCGTCGCCGAGGCCTGCGTCGCCCGGCAGGCGGATCTCACCCACCACGTCGACGCAGACGTCGTACCAGAGGATCGGGTCGTGGACCGGGTCCGCGGGGATCACCGCATCCCAGGTGACGCGCAGTGAGCCGGTGGCCTTGTCGAGCACCGTTGCCTCGATGGAGTTGCCGTTCACACCGCCCGGGTCGGGGGAGATCGGGGGCATGTCGAAGGACGTGTCGCTGCTGTTGCGCGAGCCCGAGTTGGGGTTCTGCGGCCCCCAGACGTTGGAGGCGGCGAGCAGCACGTGCTTGTGGCCGGTCTTCACCCCGCTGAAGGTGTACGACGTGGTGCCGGGCGGCAGCGTGACCGCCACCGGCTGTCCGTAGATCCCGTCGGTGAGGGTGAGGTAGATGCGCTGGATCGGTTCGCCCCCGTCGAACGGCGTCTCCCAGGTGACGGTCACCGTCCGGGCGTCCCGGTCGGTGGTGATGTCCGGGGTGATCCGCGCCGGCGGGCCCTTCAGCAGCGCCTCGAAGTCGTAGGGCGCGCCGGCCCCGTTGGCGTTCACCGCCACGATCCGGTAGTTGACCTTCTCCCCTGCGACCGGGTTGAAGCAGATGGAGACGCTGTCGTTGCCGCCGGTGGAGCGGAACTCGAACAGCTTCCACCACCCTCCCTCGTCCTCCTGCAGGAGCTCGTACCGCGTGACCGGCGTACCGCCGTTGCTGACCGGAGCGCGCCAGCTCAGCTGGATGCCGCGTACCACCTGCCCGTCGCCGAAGTTGCACGTCACGCCGTCGGTCACGACCTCCACGCCGGTGACCTGGCTCGGGACCGTGCTGGCGTTCCAGGTCGCGCTGGCGGCGGCACCGGACCCGATCGCGTTGACGGCGCGCACCTCGACCGTGACGTTGCCCGCGGCCGCACCGACGAAGGTGTGGGTGGTGACACCGGCGGCCACGTCGACCGCGTCCTGGCCGTTGAGGGTCAGCCGGTAGCCGGTCAGTGCGGAGCCGCCGTCGTTGTCCGGCGCGGTCCAGGTGGCGATCAGGTCGCCGCCCGAGGGGGTGAGCGTCAGTCCGGACGGACGGGCGGGTGCCACCTGCGGGGTGCTGCACCCCTGGACCTGGAGGTGGTAGGCGCCCATGCTGCCGTAGGCGAGGAAGTCCGTGTCGCCCTCGGCGCTGGTCAGGCCGTCGCTGCCGCGCACCTCGAGCAGCCAGGGGCCCCCCTCCGGGATGTCCAGGGCGGCGTCCAGCCCGCCGGCGCTGGAGGAGAGGTAGGAGACGCCCGCGCCGTACCAGGGCTGGTGGTCCAGGCTCGGGACCTTGGTGACCAGTGGGTTGGCGACCGTGACCGGAGAACCGCTGTTGCCGCTGGGCCTGGCGAGGGTGAGGCTCACGTCGAGGTTCGCCGGGAAGCCGGCCGTGACCGCGGCCGCCCGGGCACCGGTGGTGCACTGGTCGACCAGGTAGACGTCCCGGTCGTAGGACGCGCCGACGTAGGCGGTGCCGTCGGTGAGGCGCAGCGGGGACGACCAGCCGTCGCCGCCCTCGTCGGTCCGGTGGCCGGCAATCGCGCCGATGATCGCGACGTCGTCCTCAATGTTGGTGGCGCCGCTGTAGAAGCCGTTCGACCACTGGCTCACCGGCGCGTCGGCAGCAGCACCCATGATCGGCGCCCAGGTCCCCCGACCGGTGTAGTACTCGTCCCAGTCGGTCTCGCTGCGGGCGAAGCCGTCGTGGCTGAGGTTGAAGGTGTGACCCACCTCGTGGGAGGCGGCCTCGGCGATCGCCTTCGGCGACTGCGCGTTCAGCTCGGCGAAGACCCACGCCGGCTCGACCACGCTGGCGGGCCGGTCGATCTGTCCCATCCACGCGACCCCGCCGCACTCGCTGTTGCACAGGGACGCGCCGGCCTGGGCGCTGTCGGTGACCACCAGGCGGGTCCCGAACTCGGTGTCGCCGGGGGCGTTGACCCGCAGCGCGTCGTCCCCGGGGTCGGCGGTGGTGACGTCCACGTCGAACGGCGCGTAGTCCTCGGCCACGCGGGCCCAGATCTCCTGGATCGCGGTGCGCTCGGCGGCGGAGAAGACAGGGCCGTCGTTCATCGGGTCCCAGCCCTGGTAGGCCCCCGCTGGAAGGCCCGCGGGCCCGGACCACGAGCTCGCGGCGGGCACGTCGACCCCGTCGAAGTCGAGGTAGATCACGTGCCGCGAGCCGGGCAGGCTGTGCAGCGCGAAGGTCTGGTCCAGCGGTGCCACGCGGGCCGCGACGTCGCTGGAGAAGGACTCGCCCCAGCGCGCCTCCTCCTTCACGAAGAGCTGGCCGGACGGGGCGACCCACATCGTGGAGTCGTTGCGCAGCGTGGTGCGGAGCCGACCCGCGGTCATGTCGTGGGCTCTCGCGACCTCGGGCAGGTCGTCGCCGAGCCGGCGTACCGCCGCGTCGCCGTGCGCGGGGCTCTGCAGCGAGGTCGCGGGAAGCAGCTGCGCCTCGACCGGCTCGGCGGCCTCCGGTGCCGTGGTGGTCGCCGGCGACTCGCCCGACCCGACGCCTGCCTCGACGCCCGTCTCGACGCGGGGCGCGGCGACGGCCGACGCGACCGGTGATGCCTCGGCAGGCTCGCCGAGGGGCAACGAGGGGGTGGCGGCGAGCAGGAGGCCGGTCAGGCCCAGAGCGGTCACGCGGAGAGAAAGCACCGCCTCAGGCTAAGTAGGCTCCGCCGCCCAGGCGGCCGAATGCCGAAAGTTCGGCCGCCTGGGCGCGAGTCGCCTCAGTGCGTGGCCGGGACCGCCGGCTCCGACGCGACCGGGGCGTCCCCGGTCTTGGCGCCGCCGATGAGCAGGAACGCTGCCACCGCGCCGAGCACCATCACCCAGGCAGCGGCGAACAGGGTGTCGCCGTACGCACCGGCCAGGGCGGGCAGCTGGTCCACGCCCTGGGCCAGGGAGTCGGTCATCGAGGAGGTGTAGATGGCGGTGAAGACCGCCACCGCGATGGAGCCCCCCACGTGCAGCGAGGCGTTGGCGAGCGCCGAGGCGACCCCGGCGTCGTGCGGGTCGACGCCGGCCAGTGCCAGGTTCTGCACCGGCACCAGGATCAGGGAGAACCCGAGACCCATCACGACCACGCCGGGCAGCACCTCGGTCCAGTAGCTGCCGCTGGCGATGATCCCGCTCAGGTAGAACAGGCCGGCCGCGACCAGCAGCGGCCCGACGGTCAGCACCACGCGGGGCCCGAAGGTGGTGAAGAGAGACGTCGAGATCGGGGCGGTCACCATGATCACGACCGTCATCGCGACGCTGGCGAAGCCGGCGACGACCGGGCTCATGCCGAGCACGATCTGGAAGTGGAAGGTCAGGTAGAGCAGCGCCCCGACCATCACCACGCCCACGCAGGCCTGCAGCAGGAACGCCGCGCCGCGCACCCGGCTGCTGACCACGCGCAGCGGGAGCAGGGGGTGCGAGCACCGGGCCTGCCACCACAGGAAGACGGCCATCAGGATCGCGCCCGCGACCAGGAAGCCGACGGTGTCCGCCGAGCCCCACCCGTGCTCGGCCCGCGCGAAGCCGTAGATCAGGGAACCCAGCGACAACGCCACCAGGGCGGCCCCGACGAGGTCGTAGCGGTTGTCACCGTGCGCCCGGCTCTCGACCAGCAGGAACCGGCCGGCAACCAGGGCGAGGAGCACGAAGAAGACGTTGACCAGCAGGCACCAGCGCCAGTCGGCGTACTGGGTGAGCACCCCGCCGAGCAGGAAGCCGAAGGCAGCGCCGGTGCCGGCGACGATGCCGAACACCGCGAAGGCCACGTTGCGCTCCCGACCACTGGGGAACAGCACCGTGATCATCGCCAGCGCGGCGGGAGCCACCAGGGCAGCGAAGGCGCCCTGCAGGCCGCGGGCCGCGATGAGCTCGGTGCCCGACTGGGCCAGGCCGCCCCAGACCGAGGCGGCGCCGAAGCCGACCATGCCGACCATGAAGGTGCGCTTGCGGCCCCAGTAGTCGGCGATCCGGCCGCCGAGCAGGAGCAGCGCGGAGAACGCGACGGCGTACGCCGTCACCACCCACTGGCGCTGTCCGTCGGCGAGGCCGAGGTCGGCCTGGGCGGCAGGGAGGGCGATCGCGACGATCGTCCCGTCCAGGACCACCATCAGCTGGGCCAGCCCGAGGACGCAGAGCGCCCACCAGCGAGTGGGAGAGAGGGGAACGGGGGCAGACATGCGGGACTCCAGGTTTCCGAGGGGAATCTGAAGGTTTCCAGCCTCGGACCGACGGCGCGGAGCGCACGTTGCCTCACCCGGTTCGTCCCGGGTCAGGGAGAAAAACTAACCCGGAGGACTCTCAGATCGTTCGTGCAGGGCCGTGTGAGGTTCCCAACTCCAGCCACGCGTGCACCAGCGAGACCACCGAGGCGCCCTCCCCGGTAGCGGCCGCGACCCGCTTCATCGACGTGGAGCGGATGTCGCCGGCGGCGAACACGCCGGGCACGGTGGTCGCCAGGTCCGCGGGCGGGACGTCGCCGACCCAGAGCTCACGCGGCACGTCGCGCCCGGTGAGCACGAAGCCGTTCTCGTCGCGCACCAGCTCCGGCGGCAGCCACCCGCACTCCGGCGCCGCGCCCAGGAGCAGGAACAGCCCCCGCGCGTCCCGGCGCTCGCGTGCTCCGGTCCTCACGTCCTCCAGCTCCAGCCAGGCCAGGCTGCCGTTCTCGTCCGGCCCGCCGTCGACCACCTGGCTGGAGCCGCAGACGGTGATCCGGGGGTTCCACTCGATCTCGTTGACCAGGTACGCCGACATGGTCGCGCTCAGGTCCGGGCGGCGTACGACGATGGTCACCGAGCGGGCGAAGCGCGCCGCGTGGACCGCGGCCTGGCCCGCGGAGTTGCCGCCGCCGACCACCACCACGTCCTCGCCGGCGAGCTCGCGGGCCGCCGCCATCGCGGCGCCGTAGTTGACCCCGCGGCCCACCAGCGCCTCGATGGAGTCGACCCCGAGGCGGCGGTAGTCCACCCCGGTGGAGACCAGCACGGTCCGGGCTCGGACGTCACCGCCGTCGGTGTGCACCACGTGCGGCGTCCCGTCGCTGCCGGCGGTGAGCGCGGTGGCGGGCCAGCCGGTGTAGAACCGGGTGCCGAAGCGCAGCGCCTGCCCGCGGGCCCGGGAGGCCAGCCGCATGCCGGAGATGCCGCGCGGGAAGCCGAGGTAGTTGCGGATCATCGAGCTGGTCCCGGCCTGCCCGCCGATCGCCTCCGCCTCCAGGCAGATCGTGGAGAGCCCCTCGCTGGAGGCGTAGACGCTGGCGGCGAGCCCGGCTGGCCCGGCGCCCACCACGACCAGGTCCACCACCTCGTCGACGTCGATCTCGTCGGGTCGCCCGTAGAGCCGGACCGCGAGGTCGCGCACCGAGCCGCAGTGCCCGGCCCAGCCCTTCCACGACTCCACCACCGGCCACCGACCCTCGTCCTCGGGGATCCGGGCCAGCACCTCGCGGGCGACGTCGGAGTCGGGGTGGTGCAGCCCGGCGGGGATGCCGACCCGGTCGAGGTAGTCCAGCAGCGACAGCGTCAACGGGTCGCGCTCGGGGCTGATGACCCGCACGCTCTCGACGTACGGCGTGCCGACGGTGGCGTTCCAGTCGTTGAGCATCTCCCCCACCGCGCCGTGGAACTCCTCGTCGCGCGGACCCTGCGGCATCAGCAGCAGCGCGTCGACCTTGCCCGCAGTGACGGCGTGACGGTAGGTCTGGTTGCTCTCGAAGAACTGCGAGACGTGGGCGACCAGCAGCCGCCGCGCGGTCGGCACGATCTTGCGGGTCCCGGCCACCAGCTTGTGCAGCCGCTCCGTGGGCTGGTCGGTGTCGAAGACGAACAGCGCCACCTGGGTGCCGTCGGCGAGCAGGTCGAGCGCCACCTGCTTGGCGGCGATCTCGTCGCGCACCAGGCGTACGTCGTACTCCGCCTGGTAGCGGGCGAAGGCGCCGCCGAGCTCCTCGGCGTGCGTCGAGGAGGCGAGGATGACCGCCGGGGCTCCCATGACCCGATGGTAGAGCTCAGCCGGTGAGCTCGTGCACGTAGCACCAGCGCCAGGACTCCCCCGGCTGCGCCGACTCCATCACCGGGTGCTGCGTCTCGTGGAAGTGCGCCGTCGCGTGCCGACCGACCGAGGAGTCACAGCAGCCGACGCGCCCGCACGTCAGGCACTGCCGCAGCGACACCCAGCGGGTGCCCTCGGCCAGGCAGGTCTCGCAGGCGGGGTCCGCAACGGTGTCGGTCGCGGGGTGCTTCTGCAGGTCCATGCACTCCTCGGGGCCTGAGATACCGGTCACCGCACTGCGCACCTTCTCGCGCACCGAGCTGCCGGCGTCGAGCATCGACTCCTCGATGTCGAGCATCCCGAGCACCTGCCGGACCACCTCCGAGGGCAGGTGCCCACCGCTGCGGACCTCGAGCACCCGGGCCCGTTCGGCGTCGATCATCTCGCGCCGGATCCGGGCGTAGAGCTCGGACGGGGTCTCCTCGTCCGCGGTGGTGTCCAGCTGCTCCCAGGCCGAGAAGGTGCGCTGGTCCACCCTGGCCCGGATCCGCGCGTCCACCCCGTGGTGGTCCTCGTACTCCAGCTCGTCCAGGCGGGCCAGACCCGCGTTGGCGGCCTGCTGGAGCAGGGTGGCCCGGGCCAGCGCGTCCTCCGCGACGTCCGGCGGCGGGACGTTGAGGACGCGGGTGAGCCAGGGCAGGGTCAGGCCCTGGAGGAACAGGGTGCCGGCCACCACGGAGAACGCGACCAGCAGCATCACCTCTCGGTGCGGCGCCTCCTCGGGGATGATGAACGCCGCCGCGAGGGTCACCACGCCCCGCATCCCGGCCCAGCCGATCAGGAACGTCCAGGACGTGGGCAGCGGGTCACTGCGACGGAACATCGCCGTGACGTGCATGTAGACCAGCCGCACCACGATGACGGTGACCAGGGTGGCCAGGCACACCACCGCGATCCGGGTGTTGGACAGCGTCGACTCATGCACCTCGGCCAGGATCCAGTCGAGCTGGAGCCCGATCAGCAGGAAGACGGTGTTCTCCAGCACGAAGGCGACGGTGCGCCAGGTGATCCGCTCGGTGATGCGGGACTGGGCGGTCTGGATGATGTCGGCCTTGTGCCCGAGCAGCAGCCCGGCCACCACCACCGAGATCACCCCGGAGGCGTGCACCTCCTCGGCGGCGACGAACGCCGCGAACGGGGTCAGGAACGAGATGGCGGTGTCCATCAGCGGGTCGGTGATGCGCCTGCGCAGCCGCGCGACGAGGAGGAACAGCACCACCCCGATCAGCACCCCGCCGCCGGCCGCGACGACGAAGTCGATCCCGATGTCCAGCAGCACCACGCCGCCGGCGAGCGCGGCGACCGCGGTGCGCAGGGTGACCAGGGCGGTGGCGTCGTTGAACAGCGACTCGCCCTCGAGGATCGTCACCACCCGCCGCGGCAGGCCGATGCGCCGGGCCACGGCAGTCGCGGCGACCGCGTCCGGTGGCGCGACGACCGCCCCGACGGCGATGGCCGCAGCCCAGCCCCAGTCGGGCACCAGCAGGTGGGTGACGACCGCGACAGCGGCGGTGGTGACCAGCACCAGGAACACCGAGAGGCGCAGGATGGTCCCGCGGTTGGCGTTGAAGTCCATCAGCGAGGTCTGGATGGCCGCGGTGTACAGCAGCGGCGGCAGCAGCCCGAGCAGCACCACCTCTGACTCCAGGTGGATCGTGGGCACGGCCGGGACGAACGCCAGCCCCGCGCCGACCGCGATCAGCAGCAGGGGCGCAGGAAGGTGCAGGCGTTCGCTGACCGTCGTACCCAGCAGCACGACGGCGGCCATCGACACCAGCAGGACCGCAAGCTCCACCTGTGAATCGTCGCACGCCCCACCCACGTCTGAGCAGGGCCGACCGCGTGGGGATGGGTGCTGGGCGCCGCCGTGTGCCACGATCGCCCCGCCCGCAGCCCGAGAAGGAGTCACATCGTGTCCGACACCGCCGCACCGCCGGCACGATCCGGTCGCCGCTCGCTGCGTCGGGTGCTCGGCACCGTCCTGGTGCTCGCCGTCGTCCTGGGGGCCGGGTCGTACGTCGCCTCCCGCGCGATGGAGATCCCCGCGCCGACTCGCCTGGCCCGGATCGCGCTCAGCGAGCCCTCGCGCCAGGGCGACTTCTTCCCGGCGCACACGGTCGGGGCGTCCACCCGGCCCATCGCCTTCCCGGCCGGCGGCGGCGACCTGCCCGCCGACGTGCCGTGGAAGGGCGACCGGATCTCGCTGGAGGAGTTCCTGGAGACCACCAGCAGCAAAGCCCTGGTCGTCCTCCAGGACGGCAAGCTGGTCGAGGAGTGGTACGCCGACGGGATCGACGCCAGCACGCGGATGAGCTCGTGGTCGGTGGCGAAGTCGGTGATCTCCCTGCTCATCGGGCAGGCGATCGACCGTGGCGAGCTCAGCGAGGACGACCGGCTGGTCGACCTCGTGCCCGAGCTGAAGTCCGGCAACGAGTACGACGACATCACCGTCCACGACCTGCTGGACATGACGGCCGGGGTGGACGTCACGGAGAACTACAAGGCGTACTGGCCCTTCATCGGGACCGCGCGGATGCTGCTCACCACGGACATGCCCGGGTTCCTCGACGACAACCGCAAGGTGGAGTTCACCCCGGGATCCGAAGGCGCCTACCGCAGCGTCAACACCCAGCTGCTGGGGGCGATCCTGATGAAGATCGAGGGCAAGCCGCTCGCCGACGTGCTCTCGCGACGGCTCTGGGGACCGATGGGCGCGCAGAGCTCCGCCACCTGGAACCTCGACACGACCGGCGGGGTGGAGAAGGCGTTCTGCTGCCTGAACGCCACCGCCCTGGACTTCGCCCACCTCGGTCAGCTCGTCCTCGACGACGGACAGGTCGCGGGGCGGGAGGTCGTCCCCGCGGAGTGGATCGACCGGATCGCCACCCCCGCGGAGCATCCGGTGGGCGAGTGGGACTACTCCGCCCAGTGGTGGCACCCCTCGGGCGGCATCGGCCCGGACTACTCCGCCATCGGGGTCTACGGCCAGTTCGTCTACGTCAACCCGACGACCCGCACGGTCGTGGTCAAGCTCAGCGACCACGGCACCGAGCAGGACGAGGCGGAGACCTTCGAGGTGTTTCGCACGCTCGCCGGGCAGGACCCGACCCGACCCTGAACCGCGAGGAGCCCGTGCCCCATGACGGCCGTCGAATCGTCTGACCCTGGCACCGCGGCCTGCCCCTGCGGCGCCGACGGCATGCCGCCGTGGCGGACCCGCGACGAGCTGTTCAGCCCGGCATCGATCTTCTTCGCGGTGCCGTACTTCGTCCTGCTGCTGCTGATCTGGCCCTCACCGAAGGGCAACCTGGTCGGGCTCACCATGGCCGGCCTCGCGCTCGCCTCCGTGGTGGGGGCCACCGTGGTCGCCCTCACCAGAGGGCACCGTCCCTGGTGCGCCGTACGCCGCGGCACGTGGATCGGCATCGCGATCCTCGGGTTGCCGCTGCGGATGCTCGCCTCGCTGTCCATCTGACGCAGAAAGGCTCGGCTACCGGGCCCGCCGGTGCCGATAGTCGCCGTCCTGCTTCAGCGCAGTGTCGATGGCAAGGGCCCCGGCGATCACCAGCGAACGGAGCGGCTCTTCGAGTGGTCGGTGAATCTGCACCACGTAGTTGTCTGCCTTGGTGAAACGCTCCTTGGCCCATCCGGCCCAGGTCTTGGTGATCCGACCGATCTCGGTGGCGTTCGCGTCCTGGATGCTGAAATCCCAGGCCGCTCGGCTCTCGGCGTTGATCGAACCGAGCAGGCGACCGCCGGACTCGAGGCTGAAGCGGACATTGCCGAGGATGCCGACCGTCTTCTGGTTGATCTCCCCGTGGGTTCCCTCAGCGCCCACGACGATCATCTTGGACTTGATGAAGGTCGCCGGCCGATGGAGCGCAATGAGCACGGTGTTGTTCGGGTCGACGATCTCGAACTTGTGCGTCGCATTCTTGCCGCTTCCGCCCAGGGCCTTCCGCAGCAGAACGTTCCCGACCTCCCGCACAGACCCGAGCCTCTGGCCGTGCTGGTCGTAGACCGCGTACTCGGCAGTGACTCCCAGGAGCTTGGCCTTCTGGTTGACGACCAGGATCGACTGGTTGAAGAGGGCCGCATCGGTGGCCTGCCGGACACCGGAGAACGACTGCATCTGTCGCTGGACCTTCTTGGAAACCCTCGTGGAAGGCGCCGGTGATGGGTTCGGCGCAGGCGTCGGCGAACCATGGATGGGCGGATCGATCTCCTGCCGTCCCTGCGTGGAGACGTGATGGGTCCACTCGACCCCATCCCAGTAGCGGTGCTGGTACCGGCCGAAGGGGTCCGGATGCCAGTCGGCCGGCGTCGGTTCAGTCATGGGTCCGACGCCAGCTCATCGATCCGCGATGACGATGCCGCGGTCCCGGATCAGGGGCGCGTACTCCTCGCCGACCTGGCCGTACACGATGGCGTCTTCCACGTGCAGGAAACGCCCCAGCGTCGCGCGCGAGGTCACGACTTGTTCGGCCATGGTGGGCGGTAGACCACACACGACGCTCAGCTGCTCCGCCGTTGCGAAGTTCAGCTCCAGTAGGCCCCCGTCGTCGTATCCCTGTCTGAGCTGTGGGTTTCCGATCCCCAGCTCTCGAGCCATCATCGGGTCCTTGACGGCGAGCTTTCGTGCCTCGTCCCTCTTGCGCCGCGTCGCCTCGACACTCGCCATCGCGTCCTGATTGCCGGGGCGCGGAGCCCCGACGGTGAGTTGGTAGACCTCTCTTCGGAGCCCTACCAACAGGACAGTGGCCACCACCATGACGCTGAGCAGGATGACCGCCGCCAGGTTTGACGTCCACCCCGTCGCCGAACCAGTGCTGTCCTCAGGAGACATGGCGATCAGGGCGTACCCGAGGATGCTGCCGCCTGCTATGCCCGCGCCGACCGTGCGCAGCTGTGGTCTGTCGAGACGCGAAGCGGCGTGGAAGAAGGGCACCGCCGCGAGCAACCCGACGGTGGCGAAGGTGATGACGAAGTACCACTTGCCCGTGGCGCCCGACGCTGGTGCCGCCGGAGGTGTTGCGTGCGCTGACCGAGGCGGCGGAGGCACGGATGCCCTCGACGGAGGCGGAGGCGGCGGAGGCGGTGAGCCCTGAGGGTTGCGATGCTCGGCCCACGCACTCCCGTCCCAGTACCGCTGTTGCGACGCGTCGTATGGATCTGGATACCAGCCTGCTGGCTGCACCATCATCTGATTCCCCCGCGGCTGCAGTCCCTCGTGTGACTGGGGACACTACCGCGATAGCAGCTCCATGAATCCAGATCGCCCGGACGCAGCGCCCACTCGCGCAGCCCCGACTCGACGCAGACGGTCGTGTCAGCAGCTGCGCCCACCTGCTCCTGGCACTTCACGCTGACTAACGGCGTCTACGCCCGTAGTCCCCCTGGACCCCCGCTACTGCTCAGGTTTGTCGACCCAGCCGACGAACCGGCTGCCGATGCCCAGGATCTCCTCACGCTGCTCGCCGGGGAGCGGAGGCGGCAGGTCGGAGGGATCGTGGTGGTCGCAACTGACGTAGGTGAACGCCGGCCACCACTTCTTCGGCCGGGCCTTCTCGGCGAACCCGCAGACACTGCACACCAGATCCACCCAGACCGACTTCTTGCCGGTCCGGTTGGCACGGGACTGGACCAGCCACGGCGGTGGGCTGTCCTCGATCTCACGCAGCTGGGCTTCGGTGAGCTTCGTGGGCAGTCCGTGCCGGGTGGCCATCTCCAAGGGGATGTCCAAGCGTTGGGCAGCGTCGCGGCGAGTGATCATCGCCTTCAAGGATAGGTCCGGTGGGACCTAGTGCCGGTCGCCGGTGAACGCCTGGCTCCGGGGCACCGGGCCGACGTCGCTGTGCCGGCCTGGCACCTTCGCGGCGTGCACCTGGCCGGGTCCCGGTCCGTCGCGGCGAGCCAGCAGGTCCGCGACCAGCCCGGTCGTGAACCCGTAGACGGTCTTGTGCAGCACGTCGACCACAAGCTCGGAGCGCGGCCACGTCTGCGGCGGCGCCCCCACGCCGGTGGCGTTCTCCAGGATCTGGTCGTTGGTCAGCCGCACCACCGTGAACTTGGCCGAGGCCAAGGGGCCCCGCAGCCCGACGTGGGCCATCACGGAGCGCAGCACTCCCAGGGCGATGCCCTGGCCGAAGTGCATCGCCAGGTTGAGCGCGCGGGATTGCTGACCGGTGTGCTCCGGCAGCCCGGCGAGCCTCTCCAGCACCCGCGCCGGGACGTAGGAGTCGGGACGACCGGTGAGCCGCTGCTCGATCTTCTCCCCGGCCGTCATCACCACGACCCCGGCCGTGCCGGCCAGCAGTCCCTGCCAGATCACCTTGAGCGCCATGAACCCGACGTACCCGGCGACGGACCGCCGCACTCGCTGGGCTGATGAGTCACCAGGAGGAGGGCGTGGTCACGACTTGAGGAACACCCGCTTGTCGGCCACCGTCTTCCAGCCACACGACCGCTTGACCTTGCCGTTCTTGAGCTTGACCTTCTTGCAGACCTTGCGCTGCCCCAGCACCTTGGTGGCGTACTCCGAGTCGGTCACCAGCTCTACGGAGTAGAAGAAGCGCACCTTCTCCCCGTCGATGGACAACACCGTGCTCTTCGAGCGGGGCAGCGTCTTGCGCTTGGTGCCCGGGGCCTTGATCACCAGCCGCTGGACCTTGGGCGCGGTGGCGAAGGTGTCCCCGCTCAGGAACAGGCCCTCACCGGTCCCGGAGGAGAAGCCGTACAGGTCCAGCACCCGACGCTTGGCCACCAGCTTGCGTCCCCCCGTCGCGTGACAGCTGGTGGTCGACAACGGCTCGAAGCTCAAGGTGACGTTGTGCATCGTCGTCCGCGAGCACAGGGCGGGCTTGCCGTCGTCGGTCACCCCCGGGCCGTACTGCAAGTCGTAGGTGTAGTTGCCAAGGCTGCCGGAGGTGACCGGGTACAGGGCGCTGGGCTCGGCCGACGCGGGCACGGCGCCAACGGCTCCGAACAGGGCGGCGGTGGCGAGGGCAGCGGTGGCGCGAGCAGTACGGGTGCGCATGTCGTCTCCTGAGCGTGGGCGGGTCGGCAGCCTAGCCATTTCTGGGGACGTGATCGCGCACGTCCGCAGTTGCGACGCCCAAAGTCCGACTGTGCAGCATGTCGACGACAAGCGCGGAGCGCCCGCTCGCCGATGGGAGTAGCCGGAGAACCTTGCTCGACATATGTCGGTGCACCTTGTAATGCTGCGCACCACAGCGACAAGGGGTGGGAAGCGCGTGAAGAGATTGCTGACGTGGGTGGCGACAGGAGTGCTCCTGGTCTTGGTCGCAGTGGGAGTCATCGTGGCCCTGGACCGGATTACGGACCTCTCGATCCTGGGCACCAAGTCTGAGTCGCGAGACAGCCAGGTCATCAACTCAGTGACCCGGGAACAAGAGGTCGTGCTGCTGAGTCTGGGGATCCAGGGCATCAACGAGAAGAAGGACAACGGGACGATAGGCCCGCTGGACATCCCGTTGTCCGAACGCGTCTCCTTCCTGGAGTACGGGTTCGATGCGAAGCTCGGAATCGACGGGCAGGACGTGAAGATCGAGCAGTCCGGCGAGGACGAGTACGTCGTCACCATTCCGGAGTTCGAGTTCCTGGGGCATGCCAACGAGACCTTTCGCGTCGTCGTCGAGGACGAGGGCTCCCTGAGCTGGACGACTCCGGAGATCGACACCGCCCAGACCATCACCGAGATCCTCAACGACGAGGCGCAGCAGGAGTACGTCGACCGCAACCTGGAGATCTTGCGGGACCAGGCGCAGGTCTTCTACACGGGCATCATCAAGGGGATCGACCCGAACCTCAACGTGACCTTCGAGTTCCCGGCGTGAACGGGGCGGCCCACATGCGGGCGAGTGACGCCGTGATCGGCCCGCCGGGGTCAGTCCTCCGCGGTGAGGATCTCCAGTGCCGCTTCGGCGTCGATACGGCGCTGGCCGGTTAGTACGGTCCAAGCGATGTCGTCGGGAGTGAGTCGGGTGCGCAACGTGAGGAGTCGGGATCGGTCTGAGCCGGTGAAGCCCTCGCGCTCGGCGAACGGGTCGTCGATGCAGGCAAGCAGGACAACGGCGTCGCGCAGGTGGCGCTCGGGGTCGCGGGAGTTGGTTTTGTAGGCGGCGGCCTTCAAGATGAGTGCCCCGAACGCGCCAGGCACCGAGACGGTCGTGATGGTTCCCGGCTCGACCTCCAAGCGGGCGTTGATGGTGCGGCGCAGCGCCTGTGTACCGCCCTCGATGCGGATCATCTCGCGTCCGGCGAGCCGTTCGGTGACCTTCGGAGCGTGGTGGTCGGAGATCAAGACGTCGACTACCTCTTCCGTGTCCTCGTCGGATCGGTTGACGGCCAGGTCAATCTTGCTGGTGCCGCGAAAGAAGCGGTGTGCCGTGTTGTCGCGGGGATCGACGGCTGGGCGGAGCTCGTAGCCGAGGGAACGCAGGGCGGCCGCGGTCTCGGAGGCAACACCGCGGGAGGTCTCGATGTGCAGCACGATGTCGACGTCGTTGGTCGGGCGCACGATGCCCAGGCCGTGGTGGATGGAATGCAGCTGGGTCATGAGTCCACCGACCAAGGTCCACCTGTCGGTCGGTAGCACTGCTGCGATTTCGGCGACGTTCGGCCACGGGTCGGGCCAGCCGCCAGTGACGGCGGCGATGTCGATGGTGGGGCGCCTGACGCCCAGATTCTTACCTTCGGGCATTTTCGCGGAACAACTCCAGTCGCTGGACCAAGGCGTGCTCTCCCACCCCGCGTTCGCGCGGGTCGAGGGAGGTGGCGGCGTCGACGGCGGCGAGCGTCCTGTTGGACGCTGCCAGGTGCTTGACGAAGTCGATGTTCATGGAGGTGTAGCGCAGGGTGATGGATCCGGTGGTGTCCTCGCGCAGCCGGCAGCGGCGCACGAGGTCCGCGATCCGGTCGGTGTGGATGTAGCCGTCGACGATGGCGTCGTCCTCGACGAGGCCGAGCCGCTGGCGGCCGGGGATGACGATCTCCTCTCGGACGCGGTCGCTGACCGAGCGGTGGCCGGACCAGGTGGTGACGGTTGCGCGGTCGCGCAACCTGATGGCCAGCTCGGTCGGGTCGGTGATCTCGAGAAGAGTGGCGCGCAACCGGTATCTCTGGGTGTCACCGAGGCCCACCGGGGCCGTGCCCGCGAGCAATGCGATAGCTCCCCAGGCGGTGTGCTCTGCCCAGGTCCGAGTCCGGCCCGTGCCGCGTTCGGCGCGGTACCGCTCCACCGAGGTGCGGTCGAAGATGCCGCGGGCCACACGGGTGATGGCCCCCGTCTCGGCGAGAACGCGGACGCGACGCGCCTCGACGCCCAAGACGTCGGATGCCTCTTGGGTCGTCAGGAAGTCACCCCGGAACGCCATAACAGAATACTGCCTCTTCCGGTAGTTATCTGTAAAGCGGAGTGCGGTCGGATGCTGACTACTCAGACTCCTGCGACGCGGCCCCTTGGTTTGCTGACCTCGGCCCCGGGCGCCCCTGTTCCTCGACGTCGTCTTGCGGGCCTCATCGGTCGGCGGACGGTGTGCCAAAATCTCCAGTCATGACCTCTTGGCGCGACACTGCATCGGCTTCAGCCCAGGACGACCTGGACGGTCTCCTCAACCTCGTGCTGCCTCGGGCTCAGGAGCTGCTCGGCAAGAACGGGCAGTTCTACCCCTTCGGCGCCTCGGTCTCGACCGACGGGGAGGCGTCGCTCACCGCGTCCGACGCGGGATTGGGAGAACACCCGCAGCCGGAGCGGGTCCTGGCCGGCGTGTACGACAACGCACGTGCGACCGCGGGCGAGAACCGGGCAGTGGCGTTCGTCTCCGACGTCCTCATCGAAGGGTCCGACGCAGTCCAGGTCGAGCTCGAGCACCGGGACGGCATCGCGCTCGTCGTGCTGGTGCCGTACAAGCCCGCAACCCTCAAGAGGGTCCCGACCTTCAGTGACATGACTGTCGCCCCGGGAGAGCCTCGGGTCTGGATCGCCAGCTAGGCGCCACCGGGCGATATGTAGACGTCCCTGCCAAATATCGTCCTCCGCCTGGACGCTGTCCGTGCTCCGCGGCGGTAGTCTGCGTCCGCCCGAACGCCGGGCGACGTTCGCACTGGTGGGGGAACCATGCGCCGAGCTGTTGCTGTCGCCGTCCTGTCGATGACTCTCGCGCTGGTCACGGCGCTGCTGGTCCCAGCCGCCGTCGGTCCGGGCGGCTCCCGGGCCGACGCCGCCGCCGCACCCCTCCCCCCGGCCAAGCGAGTGGACCGGGCGTACGGCGAGGGCCCGGTGAGGCTCGCCCCGCGCCAGTTCGGCGCGGTGACCTTTCCGGCCCGTCGCGGCGACGAGCTCACCCTGCGCGTGAAGCCCGCCGACGGCGGCGGGTGTGACGGCAGCCTGGTGCTTGAGGACCGGCGCGGGACCCGGACGAAGGGATTGGACCGGGTCTTCCGGGTGCGGGCGACCGGCAAGGCGACGATCTGGTTCAAGGGACGCTGTCGTGCCTGGGGGAAGCCGAGCGCCGCGGTCGCGCAACTGGTGAAGGTGCGCAGCCGGGAGGTCGAGATGGACGGCCGCCCGGTGCGGGTCGGCCCCTCCAACAAACGGTTCGTGAACGTCGCGTGGGTCAGGGTTCCGCGTACCGGCCGCGTGAAGCTCACCGGCCGCAACGCCCAGGGAGGGCGCGTCAGCAGCCACACCGTGCTCGAGGGGGACTGGCTCCACAGGGTCTACAAAGCCGAGGGCGCATCTGCCGAGCACGGACAGCCCCCGATGTACGAGCTGGAGCCGGACGAAGGCGACCGCGTGCTGCGCCGGGGCCAGCGCATCGGGCTGACCTTCGCCAGGGGCGCGCGGGTGGAGGCCCGGAGCGCGCTGCAGCACACCGTCGAGCTCGGGGGACCGCCCCTGACCCTGGCGTCCACCGGGGGCCGCGAGCACGTCATCTCCGTCCAGGTCCCTGCGGGAACCCGCACCTACCTCGACTGGGGAACGGGGACAGAGCACGGCTGGGCCCGGCAGTACTGGCTGGAGCCCAAGGGCGACCTCACGACCAAGGACGGTGTCTACCGTCTGGTCGTCGCCTCGGACGACAACTCCCGAGTCCCCCGCGAGCGGACCCTGCGCATCCGGTCGATCCTGCAGTCCCCCGACCTGGTGGTCGGCGGAGCACCCGTCCGCTTCGAGTCCGCCGAAGCGGGCCAGTGGCTCCTCGCCGATGTGCCCGCCGCGCGCACGGGGACCGTCCAGTTCGAGGCCAGCGACGTCGCCGTCACCGGTGGCGGATGGGCCGCGGACCTGTTCGTGCCGTGCTACCGCGACTGCTTCGGTGGGGCGAGCATCCGCTCCGGGGAGACGGTCAGGCCCGGGTCGCTGCCCTACGCCGAGCCCAACAGGGTCCTGTTCAAGTTCGACCCCGGCGCGAGCGGCGGCGTCACCCTGCGCCTGGTGCGTTGAGTCCTCACCGACTGCCGGGGTCCTGCAGCGACGGCTCGCGGAAGTTCCGGTAGCTGTAGACGATCAAGGCGAAGGCGATGATGCCGGAGGCGATCAGGGTCCCGCCGGTCCCCCAGCCGCCCCGCAACCACCACTTGTCGGCCACGGGCCACCACGAGGGTGCCTCGACGCCGATCCCCCAGAAGAGGCCGATGCCGATCAGCACCAGGACACCGAGGAGCGACAGCAGGATCCGGGGCCAGCTCTTGACGCTGTCGGCCGCCGTGCGCAGGGCAGCCTTCTTGACCGGCTCGAGGCGCCGTTCCGCCCATTCGTACTGGGTGGCCAGGATGGCCATCCCCCCGAACAGGGCGAGCAGGCCCGGCCCCGGCAGCACCAGGGCTGCGAGACCGAGGATGACCAGGATCCAGCCGGCGCCTTGGAGCAGGACGTGCTTTCCGGTGCTCTTGACGCTCACAGCAGGTCCTTTGTCGAGTGCGTCAGGCGCCGCAGGAAGCTCTCGTCGCGGGTGCCCGTACGCCCGAGCCTAGGGCCGGTCGTCAACACCCGTCCCGCGACGCGGCAGCTCACAGCCCCAGCACGCCCGGGTTCAGCACCCCCGCCGGGTCCAGCGCCCGCTTGGCCGCCGCGAGCCCGAGTGCGAACGGCTCCGGTCGCTGGACGGCGTACCAGGGAGCGTGGTCCCGACCCACCGCGTGGTGGTGGGTGATCGTCCCGCCGTGCGTCGAGATCGCCTCGGAGACACCAGCCTTGATCTCGTCCCACATCGCCACCAGAGAGCCCCAGCGACCGGGGGCGTAGATCCCGTAGTACGGCGCCGGCCCGTCGGGATAGACGTGGGTGAAGCGGCAGGTCACCACGCCCTCGCCGCCGATCCGGGCCATCACCTCGTACGCCGCGGAGGTGATCGCCGCGTGCAGCTCGGCGAACCGGTCCCAGGTGCACGCGGTCTCGAAGGTCTCCGCGATCAGGCTGCGCCGGGTCACCGCGTCGCGCTGGTACGGCATCCGCAGGAACGACGAGCGCCAGGCGCTGCCCGCGTCCGCAGGCGCGGCAGCCTCGCCCGCCGACCGGTCGCTGCGCGGACCCGGCCGACCGCCGTGGTCCCGGACGATCTCGACCGCCCGGTCCAGCCAGGCGTCGACGGGGTGGTCGGCCGACTCGAAGGCCAGCACCAGCAGCCCGCCGGTGGTCGAGGTGCCGGCATTGACCAGCGCCTCCATCGGGTCCAGCAGCCGGCAGTTCGACGGGTGCAGCCCGCTCTGGGCCACCGCCCGGGTCGCTGCCACCGCGGCGTCGAAGGTGTCGAAGTCAACCGTGGTGCTCTGCTGCCACCGCGGCCGGTCCTGGAGCCGCATCCACGCCTCGGTGATCACCCCGAGGGTGCCCTCGGAGCCCAGGAACATCCGGTCCGGCGAGGGCCCGGCGCCCGAGCCCGGCAGCCGCCGCGACTCGCTCACCCCCACCGGGGTGACCACGCGCAGGCTCTCGGTGAGGTCGTCGACGTGGGTGAGCAGCGTCGCGTAGTGCCCGCCCGCCCGGGTCGCCAGCCAGCCGCCGAGGGTGGAGAACTCGAAGGACTGCGGGAAGTGCCGCAGCGTCAGCCCGTGCGGGCGCAGCTGGTCCTCCAAGTGCGGTCCGAGCACCCCGGCCTGGATCCGCGCCGCACGGCTGGTGCGGTCGATCTCCAGCACCCGGTCCAGGGCGCGCAGGTCCAGGCTGACCGCCGGCCCGTCGAACCGGGGCTCCACCCCGCCCACCACCGACGTACCGCCGCCGAAGGGCACCACCGCGACCTGCGCGGACGACGCCCAGTCCAGCACCGCGACCACGTCGGCCTCGGCCTCCGGGCGCAGCACCAGGTCCGGGGCGTGGGCGACCTCGCCGGCCAGGTTGCGTACGACGTCACGGTAGGCCCGGCCGTGGGCGTGGCTGGCGCGGTCCTCGGGGGTGCTGCTGGCCAGGTGCGCCAGGCTGCCCGGCACCGAGACCCGCGGCTGCGGCAGGCCCAGGTCCTCAGGCGAGGGCGGGTCGTGCGGGGTGAAGTCGTGGTCCGGCATGAACGCCGCCACCCGGGCCACCAGTTCCTCGGCCTCCGCGCCGGTCACGGCGTCCTCGACGTTTCCCCAACCCCACCACGACCTGGTCACCGGGCCGACCCTAGGCGCAATCGGCAGCCGTGTCCGGGGGTTGGCCGGTCCCCCTAGGCTCACGGGATGAAGCTGCCGTCACTGCTCTCGCCCGTGCTCACCCCCGTCCTGCGGCGGGTGCCGCTGACCTCGAAGGCCGCCGATCAGGTGCTGCTCGAGCTCGATCTGGGCCGGGGGGTGGCCGAGAACCCGCCGGGCAGCCCGATCGAGGCGCTGCGGTCCCTGCACACCCCGCTGCTGCGCAGCATCGTGGACCACCTGCGCAAGGCCGAGCGCGACAAGGACGTGGTGGGCCTGATCGCCGCCATCGGCGACGCCCCGCTGACCCTGGCCCAGTCCGCGGAGCTGCGCGCCGCCGTGGCCTCCTTCCGGGCCGCCGGCAAGGCGACCCTGGCGTGGAGCCCGTCGTTCGGCGAGCTCGGTCCCGGGAACACCGGCTACCACCTGGCGACCGCGTTCGAGGAGGTGTGGCTGCAGCCGAGCGGGGCCGTGGGGCTTGTCGGTTTCGCCGGGGAAGCGGTGTTCCTGCGCGCCGCCCTGGACAAGATCGGCGTCCAGCCGCAGCTCGGGCAGCGGCATGAGTACAAGACCGCCGCCGACCTCTTCATGCGCAGCGAGATGAGCGAGCCGCACCGGGAGATGATCACCCGGCTGCTGGAGTCCAGCACCGAGACCCTGGTGAGCGACGTCGCCGCCGACCGCGGCCTGGAGGTCGCCGCCGTACGCGCGGTGCTGGCCGACGCCCCGGTGCACGCCGCCGACGCGGTGACCCGCGGGCTGGTCGACACCCTGGGCTACCGCGACCAGGCGTACGCCGCGATGCGCACCCGCGTCGGTGCCGACCCCACCCTGCGGTACGTCGAGCGGCACGGCGCCAGCAAGCTCGAGGCGGTGCTCGGCCCGATGACCCGGATGCCGGGCCACAAGTCGGTGATCGGGCTGATCCAGGCCTCGGGAGCGATCCACCTGGGCCGCGGCGACGGCGGCTCGCCGCTCTCAGGCAGCGGGGTCGGCTCCGACGCGCTCTGCGCCGCGCTGCGCGCCGCCGGGCGCGACGAGCACGTCAAGGCCGTGGTGCTGCGCATCGACTCCCCCGGCGGCTCCTACGTCGCCTCGGACGCGATCCGCCGCGAGATCCAGGTGCTGCGCGAGGGCGGCACCCCGGTGGTCGCCTCGATGGCCTCGGTCGCCGCCTCGGGGGGCTACTTCATCGCGATGCCGTGCGACACCATCCTGGCCAGCCCCGGCACCGTCACCGGGTCCATCGGGGTGCTGGCCGGCAAGAACGTGCTCCGCGAGGGGCTGCAGCGCATCGGGGTCAACCGCGAGACCGTCGCCGTGGCGCCCCGGGCGGCGATGTTCTCCAGCAACCAGCCGTTCTCCGACGACGAGCTCGCGGTGCTGGAGGGGTGGCTCGACGAGGTGTACGCCGACTTCACCGCCAAGGCGGCCGCCGACCGCAAGATGGGGGTGGAGGAGCTGCGTGCGGTGGCCAAGGGTCGGGTCTGGACCGGCGCGGACGCCGCCGAGCGCGGTCTCGTCGACACCCTCGGCGGCCTCGATGAGGCCATCGCCGAGGCCTGCCGCCTGGGCCGGGTGGACCGCGACAAGGCCGAGGTGCGGACCATCCCGCGGCACCGTCCCCTCCAGGGCCTGATGCCCCGGGAGAGCTCCGAGGCGGTGGAGGCGCGGATCGCGTCCTCGACGCTGCTCGGCGTGGCCGAGGGTCCGGCACTGTGGCGCCGGGTGCTGCCCGAGCTCACCGGCCTGTTCGGCACGCCGTACGCCGGGGTGCTGAGCCTGCCGCCGCTACGGCTCCCGGGTCTCCTCCCGCTCTGACGCGGCACGCTTGCGGGCGTCCTGGTCGCGGCGGCGCTTGATCTCCGCACGGGCCAGGACGACCGCCAGCAGCACCGGCCAGACGTACTTGAGGCTGTCCAAGACCGTGCGCACCCAGCCGGGCAGGCTCCAGTCCGGCCACGGGATGGACGGCAGGTCGGGCAGCGGGATCGAGGGCCACGGGATCGACGGCAGGTCCGGCAGGTCCCAGTCGGGCAGGTTCACGTCCGGCCAGGGGATCGCCGGCAACGCGAAGCGGCCCAGCAGCCAGATCAGCAGCAGCGGCACCACGACCCCGGCGACCGCGGCGGCGGTGCGGCGTACGGCGTACTGCTGGGGGTGCTCGCGGATCCAGGCCTCGCGGGCGGCCGCCTTGGAGCCGGCCTCGGGGTCGAGGTCGAGCCCGCCGAGGCCGGTCTGCGCGGCAGCCACCGCTCCCAGCTTGGACTCGGGACCCCACCAGGTGACCCGGCGGGCGGGCCCGGTGAAGGTGGGCAGCCGCAGCCCGATCGCGCCGTGGTCGCCGCCGTCGAGCGTCACCTTCTCGTCCGAGCTCTTCCTGGCCGCGATCTCCTCACCGTCGAGGGTCCAGGTGATCCGCCAGCCGAGCCCGGCGTCGAGGATCGCCACGACGTGCCGCCGCCCCTCGTAGGTCAGCTGCCAGCGTTCCGGGTCCTTGGCCATGCACCTATCCTAGAGTGACCACTCCAGTAATGCCACCCGTTAGGTTCAGCCCATGGCACGCACCGTCGACCCCGCCCGGCACGAGGCCCGACGACTGGCCATCATCGACGCGGCGCTCACCTGCTTCGCCCGCGACGGGTACAACCGCGCCACCACCGCCGCGATCTGCCGGGAGGCCGGCATCGGCTCGGGCACCTTCTTCCACTACTTCCCGACCAAGCTCGAGGTCCTGCTCGCGATGCTGGAGCTCGGCACCCGGGAGGAGTCACAGTGGTTCGCCGCGCAGGCCGGCCGCGACGACGCGCGGGCCGTGCTGGAGGACTACGTCGTCCACACCGCCGAGGAGATGGCCGACGTGCGCGTGGCCGGGCTGGTCCGCGCCGTCGGCGCGGTGATGACCGAGACCGAGGTAGCCGCCGCCCTCGAGCGCGACACCACGGCGATCCGCGCCGGGCTGCTGCCCTGGGTGCGGGCCGCCATGGCCGCCGGCGACGTGCGCACCGATCTGCCACCCGAGCGGCTGGTCGTCTGGCTGCAGGCGCTGCTCGACGGCTACCTCGGCGTGGTGGTCACCGAGCCCGGGTTCGACGCGACCGCCGAGAGCGCCACGCTGCTGGACGCCGTACGCCGGCTGCTCAGGGCTTGAGCACCACTTTGGTGCAGCTGTGCTCCTTGTGCTTGAACATGTCGTAGCCCTTGGCCGCCTCAGCCAGCGGCAGGTGGTGGCTGATGATGAACGTCGGGTCGATCTCGCGCTTGCGGATCTTGTCCAGCAGCGGCCGCATGTAGCGGTGCACGTGGGCCTGGCCGGTGCGCACGGTGATCGAGCGGTTCATCAGCGAGCCGATCGGGAACTTGTCAACCAGCCCGCCGTAGACGCCCACGATGGAGACGGTGCCGCCGTTGGCCACCGAGAGGATCGCCTCACGCAGGGCTTGCGGGCGCTCGGTGGAGAGCTTGGCGACCTGCTTGGCCTTGTCGTAGGCGTGGATCGCGGTGACGTCGGTGTGCGCCTCCATGCCGACCGCGTCGATCACCCGGTCCGGGCCGCGCCCGGCGGTGAGCTCGCGCAACTCCTTGAGCACCGAGGTGCCCTCGTAGTTGAGCGGGTGGGCGCCGGTGTGCTTGGCGGCCAGCTCCAGCCGCTCCGGCACCCGGTCGATCACGATCACCTTGGCCGCGCCCATCTGGGTCGCGGCGAGGCAGGCGAACTGGCCCACCGGGCCGGCACCCCACACCGCGACCACGTCGCCGCGCTGGATGTCGCACATGTCCGCGGCCATCCACCCCGTCGGCAGCACGTCGGTGAGGAAGAGGACCTGGTCGTCGCTGAGCTCCTCGGGCACCTTGAGCGGGCCGACGTCGGCGAACGGGACCCGCACGTACTCGGCCTGTCCGCCCGGGTAGCCGCCGAGCATGTGGGAGTAGCCGAAGATGCCGGACGGCGAGTGGCCCATCACCTTCTCGGCCTCCCCCGCGTTGGGGTTGGAGTTCTCGCACAGCGAGGTCAGGCCGCGCTGGCAGGGCGAGCAGGCCCCGCAGGCGATCGGGAAGGGGACGACCACCCGGTCGCCGACCCGCAGGCCGTCCGGGTTGGCGCTGCTGCCGGAGCCCGCGTCCCGGCCGAGCTCGACGACCTCGCCCATGAACTCGTGGCCGAAGATGTCACCGGGCATGAAGGTCGGGATGTAGCCGTCGTACAGGTGCAGGTCGGAGCCGCAGATCGCGGTCGAGGTCACCTTGATGATGGCGTCGCGGTGGTTGAGCAGCGCCGGGTCCGGCACGTCCTTGACCGCGACCTTGGTCGGGCCCTCCCACACCACGGCCTTCATCGGCTACTCCCGTCGTTGCTGGTCTGTGCGGACGCTTGGGCCGGTCCCTGCAGGAACTGGCGCTTGGCCTCGGTGCCGCGCGGCAGGATCTCGCTGCGCACGATGTCGCCGGTCTCCATCACCTGCTTGAAGCGCCGCAGGTCGTCGCGGACCTGCTGCTCCGGCTCCTCGCCGAAGAGCCGGGCCACCGCACGCCCGGCCAGGCCGCCGGGCACGTCGTAGTGCAGGACCACCCGCACCTCGGTGCCGCGGTCCCCCGGGGCCGGGGCGAAGTGCACGGTGCCGGCGTTGTCCACGTCGGCGCCCTTGAGCGAGCGCCAGGCCAGCCGGCGGCCCGGGTCCTCGCCGGTGATCTCGGCATCCCAGGAGACCTTCTTGCCCAGCGGTCCGCGGGCCACCCAGTGGCTGGTGTCGTCGCCCTTGGGCGTGACCTCCTCCAGGTGCTGCATGAACGAGGGCAGGTTGCCCAGGTCGCGCCAGAAGGCGTAGACGTCCTCGGGCGACCGGTTGACCGTGGTCGAGGCCTCCAGCGTCAGCGGGCCGGGCTTGCCGCGGCCGTGCTGAGAGCGGGCGGTTCGCACCGAGGCGTACACGTCGGCCAGCGCGATCCCGGCGACCGCCGCCGTGGCCACGTTGACCCGGGTACGGCGTTCGCCCGAGCGCCCGTCCATCGCGGCGGCCAGCACCGCCAGGTCCATCGCGTCGCCGAGCACCCGGGTCCACACCGAGCGCTGGGGCCCGACGAGGCAGAGCGCGGCGTGGATCAGCTCACGCGCCCCGACCACCCGGATCAGGGCCGGTGCCGAGGCGCTGTCGTCGACGCCGGCGAAGCGGGCGACGCTGTCGGGCCGGAGCAGCATGGGGACGCCGAGGCCGAGGCTGGCCACGCCGAGGCCGCGCACCAGGCGGCCGGTGCCACGTTCAGGGTTCTGGGTCGACTTCATGCCACGCGTCGTACCCCGGTCGCGGTGGACCATGCCACCGAGGCACGACGTGCGCGGTCAGTGCTTGCGTGCCCGCTTGGCCTTCACCTGCTCGACGGCGTTCTTGATCTTGGCCTGGTTGTGGGGCTTGCGCGCCTCGTCGTAGACCTTCTTGGCCACGCCCGCGAACGCGGCTGTCTTCAGGATCTTCTTCATGCCCCTCTGTGCCCCGCGCATGGTCGCGGTATGCGCGGCGAGGGGGACCTAACGCAGCAGCAGCTCGGCCTCGAGGCCGAGGA
This sequence comes from Nocardioides houyundeii, assembly GCF_002865585.1. Lineage (NCBI taxonomy): Bacteria > Bacillati > Actinomycetota > Actinomycetes > Propionibacteriales > Nocardioidaceae > Nocardioides > Nocardioides houyundeii. The sequence goes on from NZ_CP025581.1 coordinate 3,710,144, forward strand.
ACTCGCCGTACCTCTCGGCGGCGTCCCCCAGCGCCACGACCTCGGCCGGGGTCAGCCTCCGGTAGCCGGTGACCTCGAACCGGACCCGCGCGCCGAGGGTGCGTTTCATCGACCCCACCAGCTGGGCGTCGACGAGCGCCATCCCGGTGCTGGCCTCCCGGCCGCGCGGAGCCAGACCCGCGGCGTCCAGCAGCATCCGGCTGTCCTGGTAGCCGCGGTAGGTCTCGTCCAGGATCTGCAGCAGGTGCCCGGCCGGCTCCGGGTCCTTGGTCGGCGGCTCTGCGTCCGGGGCGTGCCAGAAGGTGCGGCCCTGGTGCTCGAACGACGCGAGCCCGTCGCCGGCCCCGGCCAGCCCCCGGCGTACGTCGGTGGGCGTCAGCGTGGCCCAGTAGGCCAGGTCGCCAGCGGTGGCGGGGCCGTGGCCGGTGAAGTAGCGCCGGGCGATCTCGGCCAGCGCCTCGTCCCGGTCGAGCCGGACCGGGTCGGGGATCCGGTCCGCGAAGAGCGCGTAGGTGTGGACGCCGTCGGCGGGTCGGCCGCTGCAGACCAGCCGGTCCGCCTCGGTCAGGCCCAGCAAGAACATCATCGCCCGACCTGTCGCCGGCAGGCCGCGGCCGACGAGGTCCTCGAGCAGCTGGTCCCGGGTCTGGTCGGGCCGGGCACCCAGGGACTCCAGCACGGCGGCGACGGCGCGGTCCACGGTGTCGCTGGTCCAGCCGGGCAGCTCGGTGAGCTGACGCAGGTAGAGCGGACGGATCCTGGGTGCCGTCAGCTCCAGCAGCCAGCCGATGTCGGCGGCAGCAACGAAGTGCCAGGTGGGGCGCAGCACGTGGGTCCGGACCACCTGGCCGCCGTCCAGCAGCGCGGCCAGGTCGGCCGGATCCCGGCCTACGGTGCGGGTGGCCACCGCCCACTCGGCCTGGCTGCGGTTCTCGGCCTGGACGCCCAGCAGGTCACTGACCACCTGGGCCGCCGAGGCCGCGTGCGGTGCCGACAGGTGCTGGGTCGCCAGCCGCCACCGCACGATGTCGTGGGGGTCATCGGCTCCGCACGCGTCAGCCGGTGAAGGGGGTGGCCTTGCGGATCGCCTTCTTCGAGCTCTTCACGCCCGACTTGGTGGCCCCGGCGATGCCCTGGGTGAGCAGCGTCAGTCCGGCGCCCACGAGCCACACGTCCTTGGCCAGCGCAATGCCCTCCTGGCTGGGACGGACACCGTCGTCCAGGGTCATCGACGGCGTCCGGAAGTACATGCCCATCAGGCTGGCACCGAAGCCGGTGAGTGCGGCGCCGGCCACGGTCGCCGGCACCTTGGGGACGAGCAGGGCGGCGCCGACGGCGATCTCGCTGTAGGCGAGGAGCTTGGTGAACTTCGTGGGCTCCATGTCCTTGAAGGCCGCCGGGTAGGTGGACGCGGCAGCGCTGTGCAGGTACTGCGCGGTGCCCTCGTCGACGCGGAGCTTCCCGACGCCGGAGTTGAGGATGTAGGCACCGGTGGCGACACGGAGCGGGGCGTGGGTCAGGTGCATGGTGACTCCTGGAATAGGGGGACGAAGCGATATCGACCCTAGTGGACACCGGGTTGCCCAGATCACGCCTCGATAGGGTGGAGCTCCTGTCCCGCGCGCGTCTCGAGCTCCACAGACGCCCGCGTCCCCGCCCAACGAGAGGGCTGCCCGTGCCTGAGGAAGACCCGTTCTCCGCACTCATGTCGTCGCTGGACACGCCCCTGATCGTGGTCACCACCGGCAACGAGACCGACGGCGTGCTGGAGCGGGGCGGCTGCCTGGTCGGCTTCCACACCCAGTCCAGCATCGGGCCCGAGCGCTACTGCGTGTGGCTGTCCAAGGCCAACCACACCGCCCGCGTCGCCCAGCGCTCCTCGCACCTGGCGGTGCACTTCCTGACCGCCGACGATCTCGCGCTGGCGGAGCGGTTCGGCACGCTGACCGGTGACCGGGACGACAAGTTCGCCGGGCTCCGCACCGAGGCCGGCCCGGACGGGGTGCCGATCCTGCTGGACTGCCCCAACCGCCTCGTCGTACGCCGTACCAGCCTGCTGGACGAGGGCGGGGACCACCTGTGCCTGTCGGCGGAGACCGTCTCGGTGAGCAGCGGCGGGCCGTTCACCCCGCTCCGGCTCTCCGACGCGGAACACCTGACGCCAGGCCACGAGGCGGAGGAGCGGCACGCCCCGCCCACCGAGCGCGCCGCGGGCTGAACCCGCTCACATGCACGACCGGCGCCGACCCCGTGGGGGTCGACGCCGGTCTGGTTTGGTGCAGTGCTCAGCTCACGGCGTCGAGGGCGTCGACCATGCCCTCACCGAAGTAGCTGTTGTTCGCGTCCGTGCCGACGCACGGAGCGCCGGCGGTGGTGGTGCCGCACGGCTTGTCGTCGGCCTGGGCGCGCAGCCGCTCGATCATCTGGGCCGGCGACCAGCCCGGGTGGGCGGACTTCATCAGGGCCAGCACGCCGGCGACGTGCGGGGACGCCATCGAGGTGCCGTTCTTCAGGCCGTAGCCGTTGTCGCGGACGATCGTCGACAGGATGCTCGAGCCGGGGGCGGCGACGTCGATCACGCCGAGACCGCGGTTGGAGAAGCTCGACAGGCGGCTGTCCATGGTGCCGGCGGGGAACCGCTGGGCCGAGGAGACCGCGACGACGCCGTCGAGCTCAGCGGGGATGTCCTGGCAGCCGTTGTTGATCGTCCGGGCGATGGGCGTGGAGTCGTTCGGGCTGGCGGTGTCGGTGGTCTTGTTCGCCAGGTCGTACGACGCGTTGCCGGCGGCCGCGGCGTGCACGACCCCCTGGTCGGTGGACCACTCGACAGCGCGACGCACCGACTCCTTGACCGCCGCCTGGTCGGGCTGGTCGCCGCACCAGAACTGGAACGGGTCGATGTAGTAGCTGTTGTTCGTCACGTCCATGTGGCGCATGCCGGCCCACACGAAGCCGCACACGGCGTACTCGGGGTAGATGAAGCCGTCGTCGCTGACCACCTTGACCGAGGCGAGCCGGACGTTGGGGGCGACGCCGACGATGCCGACCCCGTTGCGGGCCGCCGCGATGGTGCCGGCGACGTGGGTGCCGTGGTCGCTGGTGGTCGGGTGCCAGCCGGTGGCCGACTGGTCCGGACGCCCGGCGTCGGAGCAGTTGACGGACTCGTCGACGTCGATGTTGGCGACCAGGTCCGGGTGGTCGGGGTCGATGCCGCTGTCCAGGACGCCGACGAGGACGTTGCGGTTGCCCTCGGTGATCTTGTGGGCCTGGTCGGCCTTGATCATCTGCAGGTCCCACTGCTCGCCCTCGCGCGGGTCGGCGGCGGTGGCGACCGTGGCCTCCGAGCCGATGTCGCCGTTGGCGGGCTTCTTGGCGCCCTTCTTGTAGCCGGACGCGCCGGGACCCCAGGTGGCGCCGAGGCCGGCGGGGGTGCCCTCGGTGACACCGACGGTCCGGGTGGCGCCGACGGAGGCCAGCTTGTTGCCGGCGGCCTTGGTCACCGCGGAGCGGAACGTGGAGACGTCGGAGTGGGCGACCACGACGCCGATCTGGGGCCAGCTCTGCACGACGACGCCGCCGGCCTGCTCGACCGCGCGCTCCACGAGCCGGGTCTGGCCGGGGTTCGCGATCCGGGCGTTCAGCAGGTAGCTGGAGACCACACCGTCGGGCGTGGTGAACGGCACCGGAGTGGAGACCGGGGTGGCGGCGGTGGGAGCGGCGACCGCTCCCGTGACGGAGACCAGCGCGGCGGCGACGACCCCGGAGGTGGCGGCGGCGAGCGGAGCCCAGCGCTTCATGGACCTGTGGACCATTGAGATTCCTTCCCGAAAAGAAACACGCCCAACATGGGCGTGGGCGACATCTTCTCCCGAGAATCCGGCTCTGAACAGAGGCACGTCCTGCTCTTGGGACGGGCTCAGCTGGCGCTCGCGACTCCGCGGGCGATCAGGCCCTGACCCACGGTGTACGTCGACATGACGACCGACTCCAGGATCGGGTGCGGCTCGGTCAGGAGGAACTTCTGCGCGGCCAGCACGCTGTCGGAGAGCAGGAACAGGGCGGTGCCGGCCTGCAGGGTGCGGCGTGCGCCGGGCGGCAGCTCCGGGTCGAGCATCCGCGAGCTGGCGAACATCGCACAGAGCACCGTCGCGTAGGCGGCCACCGGGGCCCGGAGTGCGGGGTCCTGGCGCCCGGCCGCGATGCCCATCACCGGAGCGGTGGTCAGCCACAGGCCCAGCGCGACCTTGAGACCCGCGTTGTCGTAGTCCGCGCGCTCGCCGCGCACGGAGGTGAAGGCGGCGATGTAGGCCAGGTGCGCGCCGAAGAACGAGCCGACGCCGGTGAGGAAGGACTTCTCGCTGCTGCCGAGCAGGGCCACGTCGCCGCCCCAGGACAGCGCCTGCGCCGCGGCCGTCCCGGTGTGCAGCAGGCTGGTGTCGGAGGAGGCCCGGCGCTCGCGCGTGCCGTCGAGGAAGGCGGTCGCCAGGGCGGGCATCAACGCCGGCTTGAGGACGTAGCGCAGGCGGCGGGCCGAGGTGCTGGTGCTCGTCTTGCCCGCGGCCACGGTGTCGGCGATCGCGAGGGCGGCGTACACGGCAGTGGGCAGCAACTTCTTGGCGAGGGGCATGCCGCTCATCCTGAGGCCTCCCGGACGTGGAGCGCAGCCCTTTGCCGACCCGACTGCGAGTCGTCGACCATGGAAACCTAGCTCTGGGCCGCGGTGTCCATCGTGTCCGCGTAGCTGGTGGCCCACCCGAAGGCCATGGCGGCGATCAGGGTGACCTCGTCGTGGTCCTCGCCGCGCGGGCCGGCGGTGCCGAGCGACTGCTCGTGCGCCTCGACCCTGTTGATCAGCTGACCCACGGCACCGTGCCGGCCGAACGCCGCATCCGTCAGCTCCTCGCCCACCTTGATCTGCTCCTCGATCTCGGCGACCGGCACCCCCAGCAGGATGTGCAGGGCGGACAGCAGACCGGCGGTGAACGCGAAGGGTCCGTCGACGCCGCGGCTGCGCGCCAGCAGCTCGCACATCCGGGCGCGCACCAGCGTGGTGATCAGCGCGTCGGTCTCCCGCTGGCCGTGACGGCTCAGGATCACCAGCGCCGCCCACTGCCGGAGCCGGGCGGTGCCCATGACGACCAGCGCCTCGCGCAGGCTGCGCACCTGCCGCCGCAGCCCGCCTCCGGCACCCGCCGAGGTCATGTTGAGCAGCTGCACGATGAGCGCCGGGTCGCCGCGCAGGACGTCCTCGATGCGGTCGAAGTCGAGGTCCTGGCTGAGCAGCTCCATGCCGAGCTGCAGCTGCGAGAGCGGCAGCGGGGCGGTGGCGGAGTCGCTGCTGGTCTCGGGCACCTGGACGGCGCGTCCCCCGAACAGCTCGAACCCGGACGCCTGGGCCCAGGCGAGGGCGGCCTCGGTGTCGCAGCCGGAGGCCACCAGCCTGACGGGCAGGTCCCGGTAGCCGGCGACGACGTCGAGGACGTCCTCCGGGGCGACGGTGGCGAAGTCGACCTTGACCAGGTGGACCAGGGCGAGCAGGGCGTCGTACTTCTCGGTCCGCTCACCGTGCTCCACCATCAGGGTGAAGCCGGCCTGCTGGTGCGCCCGGACGGCGGCCAGGAGCTCGGCGTCGACGTCGGTGGTGGGCAGCTGGAGGACGGTCCTGCGCGGCGGCAGGCTCAGCCGCGACTCACTGACGAGGACCGCTCGGTCCACGGTGCAGAAGAGCAGCTTGTCGCCCACCACGGCGGAGAGGTCGAGGTCGACCGAGCCCAGCAGGCTGGAGACGGTCACCACCGGCTCCTGGCGGGCGTCGCCCGCAGGTTGTACGTCGGGGTCCTGCATGGAGCGGGTGACGAGCTCGAAGCCCACGATCATCCGGGTGGTGTCCACGACGGGGACGCGCGCCACGACCACCGGGGCAGCCACAGGCGCCTCGGACCTCAAGTCAGTCATCAGTGATCAGTGTTCCTCTCAACGCGTTACCCGTCCCGCCGGCCGATCGTATGTCGGTGTGGCCGCGTGCGCAGGCGAATGAACGGCGGCACTGGGCCGCGACGCGAAGACCTCCGGCTCGGGTGCGGGCACGGCTGAGGTTGGATCGAGCCATGAGCATCGAGATGACCACGCCACGCGTTCAGGATCTCGATGACGTTGCCGCGGTCCTCAGTGGTTGGCAGCACGACGCAGGTCCACTGCATCTGCACCCCGGCGACCTGGGCTGGCACTCCTCGCGAGGTGCTGCCCGGACGGCCGCCTCGCTGCGGGCCTGGTCACGCAACGGCAGGACTCTCGCGCTCGGGCTGCTGGACGGCCCCGACGGGCTGCTGCGCATGGCCCTCGACCCCGACCTACGGGACGACGAAGAGCTCTGCCGGCAGCTCGTCGCCGACGTTGACGACCCGTCGCGCGGAGTCCTGGATGCTGGTGCGGCCATCGTCGAGGCTCGCGGCGCCGAGCGGTTCTCGCAGCTGCTGTCGGAGGAAGGGTGGCAGCCCGCTGAGCCTTGGACTCCGTTGCATCGCGACCTCTCCAGCGGAGTGGACGCCGAGCGCGTGCGGGGGGCCGGGGTGCGGGTGCGCATCGAGGTCATCGATCCGGACGGCGCCGATGCGTGGGTGGCCGTCCACTGGTCTGCGTTCAAGGGAACGCCGCTCGGCGAGGAGGAACGGCGTGAGGTCCGCCAGCGGTGGCTGACCATGGCGGACGGGCCGTTCTACCACCGGGCACGGAGCCTGGCCGCGTTCGACTCCGACGGCAACGCTGTCGCCGTCACCACGGTGTGGTCGGCCGGTCCGGGGCGCCCCGGCCTCGTGGAGCCGATGGGAGTGCATCGAGACCACCGGGGTCTCGGCTACGGCGTGGCCATCTCGGTGGCCGCGGCGTCTGCCCTGCGTGAGATGGGCTCGTCCAGCGCCCTGGTGTGCGCCGAGAGCTCCAACTCAGCGGCTGTGTCCACCTACGTCGCAGCCGGTTTCACCGCACGCGAGCAGGTGGCCGACCTCCAGCGGGGCGCCTGAGACGACGAGCGATCCGGCGCCGCGGCCCACCCTGGGGTGCAGATGCGCCCTCGGGGTGGCGCCTTTGCCCGCCGAACCGCCGTACGGGCGCAGATGCACGGTTGGGGTGGCGACGACCCACCGCGACTACAGGTGCTTCGTCATGAAGACGCTGTTCGGGTCCTCCCGGTAGGACCCGAACGGCGGACAGCTCTGGAAGCCGGGCATCGGCGCAGCAGGTGCTCCAGCAGTTGACGGGCGACTCCACGCCCGCGGCAGCGCGGCTCGGTGCGCATGCTCTTCACTTCCCCATGCCCCGCCCGCATCGCAGCCAGCGCTAAGTCGGCGCGCTGGATCCTCCCCGCAGGGCGCAGGTCGCTCATATCCCGATGCAAGCAGAGCCCGTGGGTGCGGCGGGTGCATGACCTCCCGGAAGAACTGCGCGATGTCGTCGAAGGTGACGTTCAGCCGTCCCCGTCAGCAGGCGTGCACCGGCTACCAGGCCAGCTCGCCGGCCTCGTCCTGCAGGGTGCCGGTGGGTCCGCCGGGTCCGACCGTCGCCAGACGTACGACGACCCGCGCGCTCTCCTGGACCGGACGGCCGCCGTCCATCGCGGCGGTCATGTCGGTGTCGGTGAAGCCCGGTTCCACCGCGTTGAACCGGATCCCGGGCTCGGCCTTGGAGTACTGCAGGGTGAGCATCGTCGCGGCCGCCTTGGAGGCGGCGTACAGCGCGGCGGGAATCCCGAACTCGGGCCGCTCCGGGTTGGTCACCGCCCAGAACGAGCCCATGCTGCTGGAGATCGTGACGACGACCGCGTGCCGGGACCTGCGCAGCAGCGGCAGCGCCGCCTCGGTGACCCGGACGACGCCGACGGCGTTGGTGTCGAACATCTGCAGCGCGGTCGGACCGTCCACGGTCCCGTCGCCGAGGACTCCGGCGTTGTTGACCAGCACGTCGAGGCGACCCTCGCCGTCCTCGATCCTCGCCAGTGCGGCGGCGACCGAGGCGTCGTCGGTCACGTCCAGCTGGACGAAGCCGGCGCCAAGCTCGGCGGCGGCCTTCTCCCCGCGCTCGACGTCGCGAGCCCCGACGTACACGGTGTGACCCAGCTCGATCAGCTGGCGGGCGGTCTCGAAGCCGATGCCCTTGTTGGCGCCGGTGATGAGGGTGACTGTCATGGGGTTCCTATCGCTCGGAGCCCCGAGTGGGCTCGTCACAGACGCTAGGCAGCACGCGGCCGCTGCGGCAGGTCCCTCCGGAGCCGGGGGTGTGGCAGGACCCCCGGTGATCGGCGGGGAGCGTCTTACGGTGGTGCCATGACAAAAGAGCCCAACACCCTGGGCGAGTACCTGCGGGCACGGCGCGGACTCGTGACGCCCCAGCAGGCGGGCATCCCGGAGGTCGGGGTGCGGCGGGTGCCGGGGCTGCGCCGCGAGGAGGTCGCGATGCTGGCCGGCCTCAGCGCCGACTACTACCTGCGTCTGGAGCGCGGGCGCGACCGCAACCCCTCGGTGCAGGTGCTGGAGTCCATCGCCCGAGTGCTGCGCCTCGACGACGACCACGTCGCCTACCTCATGACCCTGGTCGGTGACCGGAAGCGGCGCAGCCGGCGGCAGGCACGCACCGAGACGGTGCCGCCGGGCGTCGCCAAGCTCGTGGCGGGCCTCCCGCACCCCGCCTTCATCGAGGGCCGCTACTTCGACGTCCTGGTCTCCAACGCCTTGGCCGTGGCTCTCTCCCCGCGTCTGGCTGTCGGTCGCAACCAGCTCAAGGACATGTTCCTGGACCCCGAGGAGCAGGCCTTCCACCCCAACTGGCAGGGCTCGACGGAGTGCCTGATCGGCAACCTGCGCCAGTCCGTGGGCACCGACATCGACGACCCGCGGTTCATCGAGCTCACCGGCGAGCTGTCGCTGGCCAGTCCTCGTTTCCGCGAGCTGTGGGCCCGTCACGACGTGAAGGGCCAGTGGGGCGCGCCCATGGAGTTCGACCATCCGCAGGTGGGCGAGATGACGCTGAACCGCGAGCGGCTCGCGGTCGGCGGCACCGACGGCCTCCACCTGGTGGTCTATCACCCGGACGCCGGGAGCGAGGCCGCCGACAAGCTGGCGCTGCTCGCCTCCGCCGCCCTACCCACGGTCGAGGCGGAGCCCATGCCAGAGCGGCACAACCCGACCCCACCAGGGCGACGCTGACCCGTCCGATCTCCCGGGACGGTCAGCCCTGGCGGATCCGCTCGCGGGCCCGGCTCACGAGGTCGGCGAGCACCAGCCCGTACGTCGGCCCGCCACTGAGGCCGTAGGCGTCCAGGCGTCCGGCGGCCCGCTCGACCAGGCGCTCGGCGCCGACCTGGTTGCCGCGAGCCGCATGGGTCAGTCCGACGCAGAGCTGGGCGAGCCCTTGCCACAGCTCACGTTCCTCGGCCGGGCAGCTCTTCCACCGGACCTCCAGCGCCTCGTGCGCGGCGAAGGGCCGACCCTCCTGCAGCAGCGAGCGGGCCAGGTCCAGGGTCTCGTCGGGAGGCAGGGGCGTCTCGTCGATGGGCTCGACGCCCTGCTCGCCGTAGGGCAGCGGACGGCCCAGGGCGTCACGCGGACGGGCCTGCCGGGCGCGGCCCTCCTCGTCGCGGTCCCGGTCACCGGACGGCGTGGGCGCGAACGGGTCCTCAGGCATGCCGTCACCCTACGGGGGGCCGCGCGCATCAGCGCCTGCCGGTTTCACCTCAGTAGGGTGACCGGGTGACCGGGCTGCCGATCAGGGTTCTGCTCGATGTCGACACCGGCATCGACGACGCGTTGGCGCTGCTGTACGCGACGGCGACGCCGCGGCTCGACGTTGTCGGGGTGTCCGCAGTCGTGGGAAACGTGCCGGTCGACGTGGGTGCTCGCAACGCCGCCAAGGTGTTGGCGGCGGTCGGCGAGACAGAAGTCCCCGTGGTGCAAGGGGCGGCCTTCACGACCCAGGGACGTGGTGCCCGGCGCGGGCCGACGAACCACGGTCCCGACGGCCTGGGGGGTGTGAGTCTGGCCGGCCCGTTCCGCGAGCCGGGCAGCGACCCCCTGGCCCTGCTCGATCGGCTGACGTCTGATCATCCGATCACGGTGGCGGCGTGCGCGCCCCTGACGAACGTCGCCCAGCTCGCCCGCCGCAAGGGGGTGGGACGGATCGTCCTGGTCGGTGGTGAGCTGCTCGTCGAGGACGAGCTCGAGTTCAACATCGGGCACGATCCGGTGGCTGCCGCCGCGGTGCTCGCCACCGAGGTGCCGACCACGGTCTATCCGGTGGACCTGTTCGACCGGATCGTCGTCTCACCGTCGCTCGTCAGGCGGCTGCAGGATGCGACCACCGCTGCGGCCCAGCTGGCTGGCGAACTGCTCCGCGTCCGGCGCGACCACATGCTGGGGGACGCCGGAGCGTTGGTGTTCCTGGCTCATCCTGAGCTGTTCGAGGTCACCAGGGCTCGGATGGCGGTCACGGCTGGACGCTTGACTCCGGTGGAGCAACCGGAGCTCGGGTCCGTCGTCGACGTGGTCACGTCGGCCGACGCCGACGCCGTGGTGGCGGCGTTCGTCGAGGCCGTCGTACAGCCACGTCACTGCCCTGAATGACGCGAGGCAGGGCCGCACGGGTGGCCCTGGACGGGAGACAGACCATGACCAAGTACGCCATCTACTTCCACCAGCAATGGGTCGGTGACCACTCCGAGGAGTGGTTTCGCAGCCGCGTCCAGCCGTCCACAGCTGTCGTCGAGGAGATGAAGGAGGCAGGGGTCTTGTTGTTTGCCGGTGGCCTGGTGGAGGACATGTCGCAGGCGTTCAGCGCCGATGGCACCAGCGGCACCATGGTGGTGACTGACGGCCCCTACACCGAGACCACGGAGCATCTCGGCGGGCTGACCATCATCGAGGTTCCGGACGTCGAGGAGGCGCGGAAGTGGGCTGCCAAGATCGCCGAGGGGTGTGGATGGCCCCAAGAGGTCCGCGAGGTCATGTAGCGGGGTGCCTTCCGCTTCGCGGCGCTCTCCGGATCCACGCGTCCGGCTCGCGGCGCTAAGACGCACCCGCCACAACGATGGCTCTGGTGGTCGCGATGGGGTTCGTGAATGCTGGGTGGATGCTCGTCATCGGAGTCGTGTGCTCGTGGTGATGGCACTCGCGTTGGCTGTCGCCGGCCTCGCCGGCCTCGGGGATCGCCGGCGCGGGCATGGCTTCTCCTGCGTCGTTCTGGCCGGGATCTTCTTCCCGATGACCTGGACCGTCCGGTATGTGATGGATGAGCGCCCGTATCAGCGGTGTCGTCGCGCGACGGCCGGGCGTTCGCGGCGGGAAGGCCGGGCCAAAGGGTTCTGCCGGGTGGTCTACTCGGCGTTGGCGTCGTAGCTGGCCTGGTTTCGCTCGATCTCCGGGTTATGGTCCACGGCCCACTCGGCGAGGGTCACGGCGGGCTCGATCAGCGTCCGGCCGGTCGCGGTGAGCTCGTACTCAACCCGCGGCGGGACTTCGGCGTAGACAGTGCGGGACACCAGGCCGTCGCGCTCCAGGCTACGGACGGTCCGGGTCAGCATCCGCTGCGAAATGCCCGGGATCCGGGTCTGCAGCTCGGAGAACCGCAGTGCCGGTCCGTCCAACGTGGCCACGACCAGCAAGGACCACTTGTCCCCGATCCGATCGAGGACTCCGCGGATCGCCCGTCCGCCGTCGCCCCGGATCAGGCAGGTCTTCTCGTACTTCGACACGGACTTCCCTGTTCCTCACTCACACCGGTGTGCCTTTTGTAGGCGATCCTGAAGTTACCCATGATGGGGCCTGTTACCGACGATAACCAAGGAGTCCGTCATGGAGACCGCGTACTGGATCATCGCTGTGCTGCTCGCCGCGTTCTATGCGTACGCCGGGTCGCTGAAGATCGTTCGTAGCCAGGAGCAGTTGCAGCCAATGATGGGCTGGGCCGGGACCGACGTATCGATGGGAGTCGTGCGGTTCATCGGCACCGTCGAGGTCCTCGGCGCCCTCGGCCTCGTGCTGCCGCCGCTCACCGGCGTGGCGCCCGGGCTTGCGATGGCGGCCGCGATCGGGCTGACGGTGCTCCAGGTGCTGGCCATGCGCGTGCACCTGGGCCGAGGCGAGAAGCGGGAGTCGGTGATGAACGTGGTGTTGGTCGGCCTCGGCGCCGTCGCAGCGTGGCTGGCGACCTCGCTCTGACTCCGGCCAGGAGGAGTCCTCGGCTCATCGATCCCGCGAGATCGACGTCCGCTCGCGACGGTAAGACGCACATTTACAAGGCGCAGAAGTTGGGCCGCCCCTAACATCGATCGATGTCAAAGAGACAGATCATCGTGCATCTGCCAGCGGATATACCGGATGACGACCACGCGGAACTCGCGAACGCTCTGTGGGCGGTTGCAGCTGGAGCGTCTTCGATCGAGGTTGTGGCTCCAGACGCCGACGCCGTCAACGAGGCAATGGATCGCATCTGGAAGTCTGCTCCGGAGTTCACCTCCAAGGGATGGACCCGAGGCTCCCAGCACCCCCGCCGCTAACGCGGGGGATGACGTGTCCGGTCTTCGCGCGCATCGCGGCAGATCCGGATGCTTGCGATCAGTCGCCCTCGACCGTGACAGTTCCGTCCCACGTCGCCCGACGCAGGCGTGCCACCAGGTAGTCGGTGAGGGACTGGGCCAACTCGATAATCAACGGATCGTCGAGGAGACCGGACACAACCTCGATCTCGTCGACGACGGCCTCGCACCGAGGACGGTTGAGCACAACTGGCTCGGGATCGTCCAGCAGTGGCAACGCGTGCAGTTCGTACGCCCGCGCGATGTAGGTGAGCCGCTGAAACAGCCTGTCTGAAATCCACAGTGCGTCATCGTCGTCCGGGCTGACCTCGAAGACCCCGACGACTCCGTCGTCGTGCGAGTAGGTGTCCGGGTCGAGGCGATCAGCGAAGCGGTCGATGGGCACCTTGGCATCATTGCAGCGCGGGTGCCATCCATCCGCTCATCGGCAGATGAGTGCGTCCCACTGGCGGGGGAGTGACGCAGACTTCGCGTGCTGAACGGCCATGCCTGCGTCCGCCGAGGGGAGACTGGCTACCGCCCCACGTCACCACGATTCGGGAGCGCACTCCTCCTCACTTCATGCCACTATGAGGCGCCCGTCCAGCCGAGGAACTCGAGGTCCCCATGGCGCGCTACGAGGTCAACGAAGCAGCGGTCGCGAAGGCGCGCGACCTGATCGCCGCCCGGCAGTACGTGCTCGACAACGAGTGGGGCGACGTACAACCGGACGCGGACGCCAGCAACGCCTTCCTCGAGCGGCACGGGTGGGAGGACTACGCCGCCTGGCACCTCGGCCTCAAGGTCGGCGCCAAGGACGGGACGAAGGCGCGCTACGCGTTCGTCTACGGCGACCTCCGCCGCGTCCACCGCAGCGGCCTGATCGCCTGCATCTACCGAGCGGCGGAGTGGCGGCACAAGCAGGTCGAGACCGCGGCCAACGACCTGCTCCAGGAGCTCGACAAGGCCGCGGGCATCGAATAGTCAGCCGTTGGCCGCCTCCCCCGATCGCGTCCAGCTCGGTGACGCAAGGCGTCACGGCCTCCGCCACCGGCGATCGAGACGTCACCCTCGCCCGCGGCCTCGCGCGCCTGGTCGAGCGAGACCGCGATGTCAGCGGTGACGATTCCCATGACCGAACGCTAGGCAAGTACGGCGGCCGGCACCAGACCGATTCCCGCCGCCTTGCGATGCACCTGCGCCCCTGGGGAGCGCCCTACCGATCTGCGGGTCAGGCGGTGACGTTCGGATCGGCGTCCGACGAGACGTCGTCCTGCGGGCTGGTGTTGTCGACGCCACCGAGCTCACGCAGGAGCTCGTGGCACCGCATCGCCCGCTGTGAGTCCTGCTCCATCACCTCGGCGAAGAACTGAGCGATGTCGTCCCGTCCGGCGTTCTTGGCGTCGCGGACGTACTGGCCGTAGTCGTGACCAGCCTTGAGGGAGTGGTACTGCAGCGAGATGAGGTCGTAGGTGACGTCGTCGAACCCGGTCTCTCCAGTAGCCATCTCGAAGTCCTTTCTCCTCGGGGAATCGTCCCGCTTCCGTACCCCGCATCCGGGCACACATTCGTCGCAGAAGGCGACGTTCAGTCGCCCCGGTCAGCAGGCGGGCACCGTCCACCAGGCCGGCGCCCCGGCGGCGCGTCCGCAGTCAGCCAGGATCCACGGCGCGTAGCGCACCTTGGGCGAACACCACCGACGCCTCCACCGGGAGCGCGGTCGAGGTGACGATCGACAGGTCGCCGCCTGCCGGGTCCCAGGCCACCAGTCGGAAGCCGTCGACCCGGCGTCCGATGGCGGCGACCCGCAGCAGGACCGTCCCGTCGTCGGCCAGCGCGACGGGGCCCAGCCCCCAGTTGCTGTAGTTGCCCTCGTAGTCCAGCACCGGGAGTCGGAACTGCGGGGTCAGCGTCTGGCGGTCGGCGACCACCACCGAGAACGCCTGATCGTCGTCCGTCGTGCCGACCACGGTGTCCTCGTCGGCCTGGATCCGCAGGAGGCGGCCGGTCCGGTCCATGCTCACCTCGCGTGGAGTGCCTCCGGCGTAGTCAGTAAGCACGTTGGGCTCGGCGAAGTCGGCGCTGGACAGCCAGTCGCCGGCGGGGTCCAGCGTCGTGGACATCCCCGTGGGGAGGGACATCTCCTCCGCCTCGCCGGAGTCGATCGCCACGGCGTAGGTCTGCGGGCCGCTGCTGAACAGCAGCGTCTCCTCGTCGAGCAACATCCACCCGGCGTCGTCCCGGGGCTCGAACCCCGCGGGCGGCTCCAGCGTCCGGCTGCTGCCGGTGGCGAGGTCGTGCACCGTCACGCCGATGTCGTACACCCCGACCCTGTCGTCGTAGCCGTAGTAGACCGCGAGCCGGGTGCCCTGGGGGCTGAGGGACACCACGGGGAACCTTCCGTCGATCGGCACCGTGCGCCACTCGCCGCCAGTGCCGAGCACCTGGGCCAGGCCGTCCTGCTCGACCGCCAGGACCGCGGAGCCGACCGGGTCGTCACTCAGGGCCGGGGACGAGGTGGGCGGGTCGATCACCTCCGGGAGCGCGGGAGCGATCCGGTCCGGAGCAGCGGGCAGCTGGTCGACGTCGCGTGGGTCCCACTGCGGCCACACCTTCTCCTGCGGGCCGCTGGCCTCGGCCGACGGCGCACTCGTCGGGTTCTGGGCGGTCGGTGGGGCAGGTGCAACCCTGTCCCCGCGGTCGGCGACCTGGATGCCGACGACGACCGTCGCGACCAGGGCTGAGGTGACGACCGCGGCGGCCGCCCCCCGACGGCGGGTACGGCGACGTCGCGCGGTCTGTAGCGCCGCGTGCTCGAGGCGAGGACTCTCGATGCGGTCCGTGGCGCGGGTCAACAGCTCGTGGAACTCACTCATGGGGTCCTCCGGTCAGGTCGAGCAGCTCCGGCGCGCCGGTGCGCAGGCGGGCCAGGGCGGCGGCGTTCTGGCTCTTGACGGTGCCGATGCTGACGCCGAGGATCTCGGCCGTCTCGCGCTCGGACAGGTCGTCGAGGTGCCGCAGCACCAGCACCGCCCGCTGGGCCGGGGTGAGCCGCATCAGGGCCCGCCGGATGACCAGACCTGTGACCGGATCGCTGCTGACCTCCTCGTGCGCCGAGTCGTCGGGCACCGCGCCGGTCGTCTCGCGGCGCCGCCGCCACCAGCTCACGTTGTCGTGCACGACGATCCTGCGGGCGTACGCCGTCGGGTTGCCGTTCCGGAGCCTGGCCAGCGCAGCGCCACTTTCACCAGCGCCTCCTGGACCAGGTCCTGCGCGCAGTGCAGGTCCCCGGTCAACAGGTACGCCGAGCGCAGCAGGGACCGCTGGCACCCGGCCGCCCACTCGGTGAACTCCTGATCATCCACGCGCTGCTCCGCCTCGGTCGGGACCCCTGTCCGTGGAACCTGTCACCTTCGGAACGCTTCTGCTACCCGCCTAGGTTGGCGCGACCTCCACGGCTAGAAGTCGATGCGCATCACGACGCGGCGGGGTGTGGGTCTGCTGACCTCTCGGAGCCCGGCGGCAGCGAACGTGTCGTAGGTGCCGACGTGGAGCTCTTCCGCGATAGCGCCGGCAGTGGTGCGAACCGGATAGCTCTCGAGGGCCCGGGCGCCGCCTGCTCGGGCGAAGTCCACGGCGGCTCGGGCCAACGCGCGGCTCACCCCACGGCGTCGGCACCCGGCCCGAGTGAAGAGACAGGTCACCGCCCACACATGCTCGTCGTCGGGATCCTCCGAGCGACCAAGCCACGGCACCTTGTAGGCGCGCGCCAAGCCGTCGTACCTGGAGCGCGGCTCGACCGCGCACCAGCCGACCGGCTCGTCGGCGAGGTAGGCCACCAGACCACTGGTCGCGCTGGATCCAGGGTCACCGCAGTTGGTCTGCTCACGCAGACGATCCGCGCGCACTTCGGCCGGCACCGAGGCGAACGACTCGCGCGGCGCGAGCTTGTACCGCTGGCACTGGCACCGCGACGCCGCGCCTCGCGTTCCGAAGACCGCCTCCAGGTCCTCGCAGCGTGCTTCGTTGGCGGGCACTACGGCAACGTCGGCGTCCACCCTGGCAATCCTGTCACCGCTCAGCGCGCCCCGCCATCGTCAGTGCGTCGGTCAGCACAGGGACTTCACGATCGGGGCCCCTACGTTCAGTCGGGCTGAGCGTCAGGACGCCGTGGAACGTGATGATGCCTTCGGATCCGCCTTCATCGACAAGCCTGCACATCGGATGCAACCCTCCTCGACGTAGGTGCGTCCAGGCAATGACAACTACCTACGGGGGCAGAACATGAACGCCAGCACCACCTTGATGGGCACGTCCTTCGCCGCGGCCGCACTGCTCGCGGTCACGCTCGTGCCGGCCGCCACGGCGGGTGCCGCCACGGCCGTCGGGAGCGAGGAGCGGGGCGCCGTGGCGCGGACCAAGCTCACGTTCACGGTCGAGGACTGCGAGGGCTGCGAGCTCCAGCTGAGCAGCGCGCTCGGCACCATCGCCCAGGCCAACGCCGGCAAGGTCGACATCTGGAGCTCCAAGACCCGCACCGTCTCTGACGGCTCGGTCACCCTCAACGTCGCCACCAAGCGCACCCGGGGCCTGTCGGTCGCGGTCCGCGCGCCGTGGGAGGGGTTCACCGGCTACCGCACGACCGTGGCCTGGCGCTACGGCGGCATGGCGCAGGGCGACCCGGTCACCCTGGAGCAGGCCGTCACCAAGAAGAGGGCCTCCGCCTGCTGGGAGGGCGTGCGGAGCCGCAAGGTCACCGTGCCGCTGGTCGTGGCGAAGGTCCGCGTCGACGGAGTGAAGAAGAGAGTTAACGGCAGCATCGCGTTCGTGCCGACCACGCAGAGCTGGCTGCGTCCGATGCGCGAGGTCTGGGACGGAGTCCTGGGCTCCCAGGACGTCAACATCTGCCACTGAGCCGGGAGGCTGGCTGGAGCGGACGCGAGGATTTGAACCTCGACCCCTTCCCTGGAAGGGAAGCGTGCTGCAACTACACCACGTCCGCGAAGCCAGCCTCTGACGAGCCCGGCGCACCAAAGTATGGACCAACCTCGGGCCGCCCGGGCGTCAGGGGCCCCGGGGACGATCCTCGTCACCGGGTGCCGAGATCGCTACTGTCCTCGCATGGCGATTCGTGGGCGCGTGCTGGCCGGTCAGTACGTGGACGCCACGATCACGCTCAGCCTCAAGGGTGACCTCGGGCTCCACCTGGGCCTGCGGAGGCTGCCGAGGCTGACCTCGGCCGAGGTGGCTCGGTGGGAGCGCATCGAGCGCGACCGGCAGCCACGGCCGGGATACGACGTACTGCCGGACTGGGTCCGCAGCTGCGCGCTCGCGGTGCGGGACGCCGCCCGCGGCCAGCGGCACACCGTCCGGGTCGAGTGGAACGAGGGCGAGCCGTCGATCATCGAGCTGCCCACCAGGTTCTTCATCCACTTCGCGGTGCTGCTCCAGGACCGCGAGGTCGGCTCCGCGGCGCGGCCCACCAGCGCCGTGGTCACCGGCTCGGCGCCGCCGCTCGACCCGGTGGCGCAGATCGAGCGGCTGGCCACGCTCCGCGACCAGGGCGTCCTGACCGAGGCGGAGTTCGTCGCGAAGAAGACCGAGCTGCTGGCCCGGGTCTGAGCCTCACACCCGCTCGAGCAACCGCTCCGACTCCACGACCGCCATCGACAGCGTCCGATAGCCGAAGTACCTCTCCGCGGCCGCCAGCAGCTCGTCGCCCGTCACAGCGTCACGGTCTGACCACGTCGTACCGTCTGCACCCGGTCGCCGTACCCCGCCTGCTGGGTACGCCGTTCGAAGTCCGCCAGCGGGGAGCGGAAGACCCCGTAGTCGTCGTAGTGCACCGGGATCGCCGTCTTCGGCTGCACCCGCTGCAGGAAGTCCATCCCCTGCACGTCGTCCATGGTCACGGTGTGGAACAGCACCCGGGTGCCGCCCAGGTGGACGACGGCGACGTCGATCTCGGGATGCCGACGGGCGATCTCGCTCAGGTGGTCCCCGGTGAGGGTGTCGCCGCTGACGTAGACCCGGCGGCTCACCTCGCCGCCGACCCGGTGGGTGAGCAGGCTGCCCATCACCGGCGGCAGCAGCGCCCCCATCACCCCGCGGGCGTGGATCCCGGGCAGCGACTCCACCGTGAGGGTCTCCCCGTCGCGGGTCAGGGTCTGGGACTCCCAGGTGCGCAGCCCGCGGGCGTCGAAGTCCCAGCTACGCAGCTTGCGCGCCGCCTTCTCGGTGGTCAGCACCGGCTGCGTCCGGGCCAGCTCGTGCCGCGCGATCCGGTCGAAGTGGTCCCCGTGCAGGTGCGAGAGGACCACCGCGTCCAGCGGCGGCAGGTCGCCGGGCTGCATCGTCGGCTCCGTGAGGCGCTTGCTCCATAGGCCCTTGCCCAGGTAGGCGCGCTGCCCCTGGTGCAGGAAGTTGGGGTCGGTGAGCAGGGTGAAGGAGCCGAGCCGGATCAGGGTGGTGGCGGTGCCGATGAACGTCAGCGTGTCCATGGCGCGCCCCGTACCCAGCAACGCGCCCGGCATGACCTCGGCGGGCCTAGGAATCTGGTGACCTCTCCCGGTGCTGGCTGCGATAGGCGCTCGGGGTGAAGCCGAGCACGGAGCGGAAGTCGCCGGCCAGGTGAGCCTGGTCGGCATACCCGAGGTCGGCGGCGACCGCGGCGAGGTCGGTAGTCGGCTCGCTGCGCAGCAGCTCGACGGCCTCCTGGAGGCGGCGCCGCCGGATCATCGCGGCCGGCGACAGGCCGACGTACTGGACGGCGAGGCGCTGCGCGGTGCGCACCGAGACCCCCAGGTGCTCGGCCACCTGCTCCACCCGCACCACCTCGGGGTCGGAGTCGATGAGGTCCGTCATCGCGTTGGCCAGCAGCGCCGCCTCGTCGGTCCCCGCCAGGCTCGGTCCCCGGTCGACCAGCCAGCCGGTGAAGGCGGCGACCGCGCGATCGCGTCGGTCCTCGGGCGGCTGGCCGCTGATCATGGCGGCGACCACGGGCGCGTGCAGGTCCGGCAGGTCCAGCCTCAGGTAGTCGTCGCGCACGGCTCCCGGAGCGTCCGTGACCAGTCGTACGGCGGCCGGCCGCAGCAGCGCCCCCACCGCCCAGCCGCGGCCGGTCAGGTCGCGGTGGGAGGCGCGCGTGGTGGGACCCGCGAGCGCCACGAACCCCGGCTCGACCACCAGGTTGCTGGCGGGGAACGAGATCACGTGCTGCCGCGAGCTCCGACCCGGCGCCAGGTCCCACTCGGGGATCCAGAACCACCGCACCAGGTGTGCCACGCTCTCCGGCGGCGACAGCCGGTGGAACGACGGCAGGGACGCCGGATACAGCACTCCCCGGCCGTCGTGCTGCGGGTCCTCCACAGGCTTTTCCACAGCTCTGAGCCTAGGGCGTCTCTCGAGAGACCCGTTGTCGCAAATCTCCAAGCCGGAGAGGGTGGGGCGTCCCTAGCGTCGGGGGCATGACTTCCAGTGACCAGACCCAGCAGGACACCACACCCCGGGCTGCGCACGGCACGCACACCGACCACGGGATCCCGCACGGCTCGACCAGCATCACGCCGTTCCTCTGCGTCCCGGACGCTCGCGGGGCCATCGACTTCTACCGTGACGTCTTCGGCGCCCGCGTCGTGGACGTGACCGAGATGGGCGGCCAGGTCGCGCACGCGGTCCTCGACTTCGGCCACGGCATGCTGCAGCTCGGCGAGCCGGCACCGGACTACCACCTGGTGGCACCGCCCGAGGGCGACGACGACTGCTACTCGATGGGGCTCTACTGCGCCGACGTCGACGCCGTGGTCGCCCGGGCCGAGGCCGCCGGCGCGGTGCTCCGTGAGCCGCTGAGCACCTTCGTCTCCGGCGACCGGTTCGCCAGCATCCGGGACCCGTTCGGGGTGCGGTGGTCGGTGCTGACCCGGGTAGAGGACCTCTCCGAGGACGAGAGCGCGGCGCGGGTTGCGGAGTGGGCGGCGCAGCAGGCGAGGGGAAGTGAAAGCACCGTTTCATCGGCTTGATGGGTGCGTTCACATCCCGCCACGTGGCTCGGTTGGACGTTCGGGCACCCTCGGTACATGTACGTGGTGATCACCCCCACCACAGCGAAGGACCCACCATGACGCCATTCGACGAGCGACTCGCCCGTTCCGCACCCCAGCTGCCTGCCGACACGACAGAGCTCGACCGCGAGCTCGGGCTGGTCATCGCGGCGGCCGAGGAGCAAGCGACCCGGCGCCGCACCCGGCGTACCTGGGTGGGGGTCGCCGCCTTGGTGGCTGTCGGAGCGACCGGCGTCGGCGGGGCGGCCGCGGCCGGCAACCTGACGTGGTTCGACGGAGCCTGGTCTCGTGGCACGGTGACCACGTCGACGGGCGCGGAGTGCGACGTGATGTTCGACGCCAAGCCGCTGGTGGACCCCGCCCACCCAGTCGCAGCCCCGGCCCGGGCTGCCGCTGTGACCGCGGCGCGGGACTTCCTCGCCGCGCTGGACCTGGCGAGCATCGACCTCGAGGCGGCGATCCGCGACCTGCCGCCCAGGAGCACGGTCGACGCCGAGGCGGGCTCGGCGCAGAGCGTCGAGGACCACGAGACCCTGGCACTGATGGCCGCGGTCGAGGAGCGGGTCACGACGGAGCTCGTCCGTCAGGAGCTGCCCGCGCATGCCGTCAGCATCTGGATGGGCTCCGCCTGCGCGGACGGCGAGTGATGCGTGCCGCTGAGACCGCCGCGGCACGGGCCGCACTGCGGGACGCATCCAAGGACCTCCTGGCCTACTTCGTGCGCAGGGTGACGACGCCCGAGGACGCCGCCGACCTCCTCGGCGAGACGATGCTGACCGCCTGGAGCCGCATCGACAAGCTGCCCGAGACACCCGAACGGCAGCGCATGTGGTTGTTCGTGATCGCAGCGCACACCCTGAGCAACCACCGCCGCACGGCTCAACGCCGACTCGGGCTCACCGAGCGGCTGCGCACGGTGCTGTCCACCGCGGCCGGCCCCGCGGACACCGAGGGGTCGTACGCCGTTCGTGACGCCGTGCTCCGCCTGCACGAGGCGCAGCGGGAGCTGGTGATGCTGGTGCACTGGGAAGGGTTCACGCTCGTGGAGGCTGCCGAGCTGCTCGGGCTCAACGCCTCAACCGCGCGCAGTCGCTACGCGGCCGCGCGCGCCGCGCTCCGGGAGGCGCTCGTGGAGGCGTTCTGAGAAGTTCCCCAATTTGTGTGAACATGTGTTCGAATAGGCGCCTAGAACTGTCGGTGGCTGACTCTAGGTTTGAGTCATGACCTGGTCCGCGACCCCCACCGAGACCCATCCGGTGCTGGGCTGCGCGGCGGTGGTGACCCGGGCCGTGGAGTCCGTCGCGGACGTCGAGCCGGTCTTCATGAGCACCGGCGACAAGGAGCGGGCGCTGGTCGAGCTGGCCCGGGCGCGCGACCTGGTGGATGCGCTCTGGCTCCGAGTGGTCGACTCCGCCGACGACGTCGCCGAGCTCTCCGGCGCCAAGGACGTCGCTGCGTGGCTGGCCGCCAACGCGAAGGTCGACCGCGGGGTCGCCGTGGGCGCCCAGCGGCTCGCGGCCTCCCTGGACGGGGACTGGCGGGCCACCGGTACGGCGGTGCATGCGGGCCGGGTCTCCGTCGCACAGGCCCGAGTGATCACCCGGTGTCTCGACGACCTGGTGGCCGCGGGGCGGGAGCACCCCGAGTGCGCCGTGTCGTCCGAGGTGCTGCACCGGGCGGAGGCCACACTGGTCGAGCTGGCACGGGACCACTCCCCTTCCGAGCTGCGCCGACTCGGGGAGAAGATCCTCTCCGTCGTAGCACCCGAGGTCGCGGACGAGGCTGAACGACGTCAGCTCGAGGCTGCGGAGCGGAAGGCCTCGTCGGCGACCCGGTTCTTCGTCCGCCGCCGCGGCGACGGGTCCTCCGACGTCTCGGCCCGGATCCCCGACGCCGTCGCGGCCCGGCTGAAGACCTACCTCGACGCGTTCACCTCCCCCCGCACCGACCAAGGGCCCCGCAGCGCGGTGCTCGATCCGGCGACCGGCACCAAGCTGCCGTTCGACCGGCTCCAGGGGGAGGCGTTCTGCGCCCTGCCGGAGTGCCTGCCCGCCGACGTGATGCCGCTGCACGGGGGATCGGCCACGTCGGTGGTGGTGACCATCGACTTCGAGAAGCTGCGCGACGGCGTCGGCGAGGGCGTGACCCTGGACGGCACCCGGGTCACCGCCGAGCACGCCCGCAAGCTGGCCTGCAACGCCGGCATCATCCCGGCGGTCCTCGGGACGGACTCCGAGGTGCTGGACCTGGGTCGGCGCAGCCGGTTCTTCACCAAGGCGCAGCGCCTCAAGGAGGCACTGGAGCACCCCAGCTGCCGGGCCGACGGCTGCTCGGTCCCCGCGACGTTCTGCGAGGCGCACCACTGGCGCACCCCGTGGAGCAAGGGCGGCACCAGCGACCGCGGCGACATCAAGCTGCTCTGTCCCTGGCACCACCATCGGGCGCACGACACCAGCTACCTGACCAAGCACCACCCCGACGGCAGTGTCCGGTTCCACAAGCGGCGGTAGGCCGGACCAACCGAGGCCAGCCGGACTCATGCCCCGGCCCATTCCCCGCCGGCCCCCAGCGGAGAAGCCCCAGCCGGTGAAGCTTGGCATTCCGGAGATCCGATGGACAGTAGGTGCTCTGCTGGACACGTAGGGGTTGAAACCCACCGAAGGAGACCCCGTGGACCTCGACGACCTGCTTGCCCGTGCGGCACCTCCCCTGGCAGCGCGCACCCCAGCCCTCGATGACGACCTGCGCGGGCTCGTGCGCGAGAGCGAGCCGCGGGCACGTGCGACCAGGCGGCTCCGCCTGGCGGTCAGCGCGGGCGTGGCAGCGAGCGTCATCGGCATCGGGGTCGCCGGCGCGGCCGTGGCGATGAACCACGGAGCGCTGTGGTTCACCACCACCAGCTCCGGAGACGCCTGCGAGATGGAGTTCGACGTGCAGCCGGTGGGCCCGCAAGAGTCCGCCAGTGGCGAGCCCGCCACCATCCTCCAGGGGCGAACGGCGTGGCCGAGCCAAGCGGAGCAGGAGCGGGTCGCCGAGGAAGCCCGCGCCTTCCTGTCCTCCTACGACTTCGACGCCGTCGACCGTGAGGCCGCGATGAAGGAGTTCGACGCCGAGCAACGGCGCATCATCGCGCGGGCCGCTCCCGGCGAGGCCCAGCCTTTGCTGATCGGGGACGACCTCGAGATGCATGCGGTGTCGCGCGGGGTTCTCCAGGACCTGGGCGCTCATCTCGAAGGTCTGGGGCTGGACCCGTTCGTCGTGAACGTCGGCGTCGGCAGCTCCATCGGGTGCACCGAATGAGCGCCGACTCCCTGCGAGCGGCACTCGAGGCGACCGCCGCGGACCTGTTGGCCTACTTCGAGCGCCGGGTGCTGGTCCGGGAGGACGCGGCCGACCTCCTGGCCGAGGTCATGCTGCAGGCGTGGAGGCGGGTCGACCAGCTGCCCGAGGCCGCGGAGCGACGGCGGATGTGGCTGTTCACCATCGCCGCCCACGTGCTTTCCAACCAACGCCGGGCGTCACGGCGTCGTACCGCGCTCGCCGAACGGGTGAGGCACCACCTGACGGAGTCGCACGTCCCGGACCACGCCGAGGCGCTCTCAGTGCAAGCCGCCGTGCGTGACCTGGCGGTCGCGCATCGGGAGCTGATCATGCTGGTCCACTGGGACGGGCTGTCCCTGGCCCAGGCGGCTGAGCTGCTCGGCCTGAACCCGTCCACGGCCCGCAGCCGGTATTCGGCTGCTCGGTCGACACTGCGTGAGGCGCTGGCAGAGACTGCCGAGGGCGCCGCCGTCGCCGCGCCAGCGGTGGCCCGGGGCACCGCCGCTGGCTGATCGATGCGCCCGGGGATGCGACCAAGGGACGCGACGAGGGGATGCGACCATGGGCCGATGCGCGTCGCGCGCCTCGATCACGTCAGGTCTCGCGGTCAGGCCCCGTGGTCAGGCCCCGTGGTCAGGCCCCGTGGGTCAGGCGCCGCACCCGCACGAGCCGCAGGCGCCGCCGCACGCCGAGGCGGTGCGCTCCTCGGGCGTCTCGTTCTCGTGGTCGCGCGCGTAGTTGAGCGCGGAGAGGTAGACCGCCGTCGGCTGCGCGCCGCCCACGCCGTACTTGCGGTCGATCACCAGGTACGGCGCCTCGGCGAAGCCGATCTGCGCGGCCGTGGCCTCGTCCACGCGTACGTCGTACCCGTGCTCGTCGGAGTCGAGCAGGGCCTCGGCGGCCGCCGGGTCCAGCCCCGCCTCACCCGCCAGGCGCAGCAGCACGGCCCGGTCGGTGGAGGACTCCTCCTCGGTGACGAAGGACTTCATCATCAGCTCGCGGGCGACGTCGCCGCGGCCGGTCGTGCCGGCGAGGTGCAGCAGCCGGTGCGCGTCGTACGTGCTGGGCCGGTCCACCTGGTAGGAGTGCCAGACGATCTGCACGTCGTCGGAGTGCTCCCACTCCGCCAGCGCGGACTCCCAGGCGACCTTGGCGAGATAGCTGTCGAGATGGGCCACGTCGGCCCAGATGTCGATGATCACCCCAGAACGGTACGCCGGACCTCCTCGTCGGGGCTGATCGAAGCCGGCTGCAGCCGCACCGGCAGGCGCGAGTAGCCGCGCAGGATGCGGGTGGTGCGGCGCCGGGCGCCCGGTACGACGGCCAGGTCGGGGAACCGGTCGAACAGCACCCGCAGCCCGACCTCGCCCTCCATCCGGGCCAGGGTCGCGCCCAGGCAGTGGTGCCGGCCGGAGGAGAACGACTGGTGCTCCCGGGCGTTGGCGCGCGCGACGTCGAACCGATCGGGGTCCTCGAAGATCTTGGGGTCGCGGTTGGCGCCGGCGAGCAGGGTGGTGACCAGGGTGCCCGAGCGGATCCGGCGGCCCGCGATCTCGGTGTCCTCGGCGGCCTGCCGGGCGGTGAGCAGCACCGGCGGGTCCAGTCGCAGCACCTCCTCGACCGTGTTGGGCCACAGCTCCGGTTCGCGTCGCAGCCGCTCCAGCTGGTCGGGGTTCTCGTGCAGCAGCCGCACCCCGTTGCCGAGCAGGTTGACCGTGGTCTCGAAGCCAGCCACCAGGACCAGGCCGGCGGTGGCGCGCAGCTCCTCCTCGCTCAGCCCGACGCCGTCCTCCTGGGCCCGGAGCAGCTGGCTCATCAGGTCCTGGCCGGGGTGACGCCGCAGCTCGGCCAGGTGGCTGGTGAGCCAGGCGTCGAACTCCCGCAGCGCCTTGTCGACCGTGCGGAACTCGTGCCAGGACAGACCCAGGTCGAGGCTGGCGGCGGCCGCGGAGCCAAGCTCCAGCACCCGCGGGCGGTCCGCCTCGGGGACGCCGAGCACCTCGCTGATCACCGTCACCGGCAGCTGGCTGCAGTAGGCCGGGACCAGGTCGACGGGCCGGGTCGGGTCGAGCTGGTCGAGCAGGCCGTGGGCGATCTGCTCCACCCGGCCGCGCAGCTGCTCCACCGCGCGCCCGGTGAAGACCCGGGTGACCAGCCGGCGGTAGCGGGTGTGGTCGGGCGGCTCGGTCACCAGCAGCGAGGGCGGCCGGACCGGGTGCATCACGTCGGGGGTGGACCACACCAGCAGCTTGCGGAGCGGGCCGCGGGACGGCTCGGGCAGGCCGGTGACGAAGTACCGGCTGGTCAGCACCTCCTTGACCACGGCGTGGTCGGCGGTCATGTGCGCCAGCCCCGCCCGGTGCAGCGGCCCGGAGGCACGCACCTGCTCGATGACGTCCCAGAGCTCGTCCTCGCCCTGCTCGGCGCCGGCCACCACCAGCTGGCCCTGCAGGTCGCCGCGACGGGCCGCCGTCCGCATCACGAAGCGCGGCAGCCCGTGGGCGACCGCCCAGTGCACGGGGGTCCGCACCCGGTTCAGCACGGGGGTCCGCACCCGATCCAGCACGGGGGTCCGCACCCGATCTAGCACTGTGGTCCTGGCCCGATCCAGCACAGCTGCTCCTGGGGATGTCGTGTGGCGCTTCCATCGCGAGAGTACGCCGCCAGGTAGGTCGCGGACAGACCCCACGCGCCGTGTCTCACGCCAGGCTCAGGCGCTGACCCAGGCGTTGACTCAGGCGCTGACTAGGCACTGCCTCAGCGCTCGCGGCTGGCTTGCCACGCCAGGGTCGCCGCGGCCAGCGCCAGGACCGTCGGGTCCGGCCAGACCACCATCAGCACCGCGAGGCCCAGGGCGAGGTCCGGCCCGTGCAGCGCGGCCGCGACGAGGCCGAACGGGAGCGCCCCCATCGGGGTGGAGACCACCACTCCGGGCTCCTGCTTCGGCACGTCGCCGGCGCGCAGCGTGGCGGCGAGGCCGGCGATCGCCAGGTGGGCGCCCGCCCAGGCCGGGGCATCGACCAGCAGCATCGTGGGCACCGCGACGAGGGCGGCGGCCACCGCGGGGACCGGGGTCAGGGCGAGGGTGACGCTCACCGGGGAGAGCGGCACCATGCGGCGCAGGCCGGGAGAGCCCACCCAGGTCCGCAGCCCCTGCCCGGCCCGGCGCGCAGACCAGGCGCTCAGCAGCGCGGCGCTGAGCACCGCGGCGCCGTACCCGAACCCCTCACCGGCGACCAGGCACAGCGGTACGGCGACCACGATGCTGACCAGCACCGAACGCCACCGCCGCCGGGTCTGGACCAGGTCGGCGGCGAAGAACGCCGTGGCGCCCCGGCCGTGACCGCGCCGGGAGGCGAAGCGGCCGGCGCCCCGGTCGCGGCGGCGACGCTGTAGCTGCACCACCAGGGTGTCGTCCATCATCAGTGCCGAGCCGGACACGGCGTCGACCACCTCGCGGCCGCGGGCCAGCTGGACGTCGCTCAGGTCCCCCAGCCGGCCCAGCGCCCGGTGCAGCAGCACTGCGTCGAGCAGCACCAGCGCGACCGGCAGCAGCCACCAGAGGTCGGCGACGCCGCCAGCGGCGCCGGGCTCGGGCATCCCGGCCGCGCCCAGCAGCACCCAGGTGAGGACGACCAGGCCGAGCGCGACCAGCGTGCGGCCCAGCGTCCGTCCCGGTTCCCGGACGCCGCGCGTCTCGGCTCGCTGCCGGACAAGAAGCAGCAGCGGTACTCCCGCTCCGACGGTCGCGCCGGTGGCCAGGGCGAACAGCTGCGCGGTCCCGGTAGGGCTCCCCGCGGCCGACCCCACCACCACCAGGAGCCCGGCCACGGCCCCAACCGCGGCGCCGCCGGAGACGACACCCAGCAGCGGGCCGCGCAGCAGCACCCCACGGTCGGCGGTGGTGCCGAGCAGCCAGCGAGCCACGGGCCGCTCCGCCGAGACCGGGCCGACCGCACCGAACAGCAGCACCAGGGCGCCGAGGGCCAGCAGCGCGGTGGCCAGGGCGGCGTACGTCGGGTGCTCCTGCAGGGCGCAGGCGCGGGCGCAGTTGCGGCCCAGGAAGGTCTCACGGGCGAAGGAGAGCACCCAGACCGAGATCAGCACGGTGCTGAACGCGGTCACGTAGAGGTCGGTGAAGCGCTCGCCATCCTCGCGGGACGCCGAGCGCACCGCGCGCAGCCGCCGCAGCGCGTCGCGGGCGGCGACGTCGTCCCCGCCCCAGCTCACGCCGGTTCCACCACGACGACGCGGGCGCCGCTGCTGGTGACCAGGTCGCCCTGGTGGCACGCCATCACCACCGAGCGTCCCTCCGCGGCCTGCTCGGCCAGCCACTCCCCCAGCCAGGCCCGACCGGCGGCGTCGAGACGCTGCTCGGGCTCGTCGACCAGCAGCAGCCGCCAGGGCCGGACCAGGGCCACGGCCAGCGAGAGCCGCTGGCGCTGCCCGGAGCTCAGCGTCCCCGGCACCTGGTCGGCCACCGCGGTGAGCCCGAGCTCGACGAGGGCGTCGCGGACCACCGCCGCGGGCTCCTCGACGCTGTCGGCCCGGGCCAGCAGGTCCAGGTGCTCGGCCACGGTGAGGTCGGCGAACCAGGCGGTGTCATCCAGCAGGGCGAGCACCTCGCCGCGGACGTCGGCGTCGCGGGTGTCCAGCGGGTGGTCGTCGAGGGTGATCTCACCCGCGTCGAGCGCCTCGGCCCCGACCAGGCAGCGCAGCAGAGTGGTCTTGCCGGCGCCGTTGGGGCCCACCAGGGCCACCACCTCGCCGGCGGCGACCGTCAGCTCGAAGCCGGACAGCACGGTTCGTCCCCCGAAGGACTTGGTCAGGCCCGACACCTTCAGCACGGGTCGATCCTGTCACCTCGCGCACTCGGCGGCGCTGGGAGGCATGCAGCGGGGTTCCGTAGGCTCACCGCATGGAGCAACCCCAGCCGCCCGCCGCCCCTGGGCAGCACCGCGGTGACGTGCTGCTGGTCGGCTGCGGCGACCTCGGGGCCGACGTCGGCCTGCGGCTGGCCCGGCAAGGACATCGGGTGCTGGCGCTGCGCCGCCGGGCCGAGCTGGTGCCCGCGCCGCTGGTCGGGCTGGGCGTCGACCTGACCCGGGAGACGCCGACGCTGCCGTCCCCGGACTCGATGGACCTGCGGCTGCTGGTGGTGGCGCTGACCGCACGCCCGCGGACCGAGGAGGCCTACCGGGCGACGTACGTCGACGGGATGGCGCGCGCTCTCGACGCGCTGGACGCGGCCGGGCAGCGCGTGGCGCGCGCGGTGCTGGTCTCCTCCACCGGGGTGTACGGCGACGCACCGGGGACGGGCGCCGCTGGTGAGCTCGTCGACGAGGAGGTGCCCGCGCGGCCGGCGGACGGACCGGCGCGGATGCTGCTGGCGGCGGAGGAGCTGTTCGCGGCCCGGGTCCCGGGCGGCACGGTGCTGCGGCTCTCGGGGCTCTACGGGCGCGGGAGCGCGCGACTGCTGGAGCAGGTGCGCAGCGGCTCCGTCGGCGACCCGGACCGCTGGACCAACCGGATCCACCGCGAGGACGCCGCCGCGGCCGTGGTGCACCTGCTCGCCCGGGCCCAGCAGCCCGACCCGTTGTACGTCGGCACCGACGACGAGCCCGCGCTGCTCGGCGACGTCGCGGCGTACCTGGCCTCGCTGCTCGGCGTGCCCGCGCCGGCTGGAGTCGCCACCGCCGTCGCGCCGGGCACCAGGCGGCGGGGCAGGCGGCCGGGCAGGGGGCGGGGCAAGCGGCTGAGCAACGCCCGGCTGCGGGCCACGGGGTGGGAGCCGGCGTACCCGACCTATCGCGAGGGGTACGCGGCGGGAAGCCTTCAGTGACGTCCGGTGTTGGTTGAACCATGAAGAACATCGGATTCCTCTCGTTCGGTCACTGGACCCCGTCGCCGCACTCCCAGACGCGCTCCGCGGCCGACGCCCTGCTGCAGTCGATCGACCTGGCCGTGGCGGCCGAGGAGCTGGGCGCCGACGGCGCCTACTTCCGGGTGCACCACTTCGCCCGCCAGCTCGCCTCGCCGTTCCCGCTGCTGGCGGCCGCGGGTGCGAAGACCAGTCGGATCGAGCTCGGCACCGGCGTGATCGACATGCGCTACGAGAACCCGCTCTACATGGCCGAGGACGCGGGCGCCGCCGACCTGATCTCGGGCGGGCGACTCCAGCTCGGCATCAGCCGGGGATCACCGGAGCAGGTGATCGACGGCTACAAGTACTTCGGCTACACCCCCGAGGGCGATGACCACGCAGGCATGGCCCGCCGGCACACCGAGGTGCTGCTGGAGGTCCTGAAGGGCGACGGCTTCGCCCAGCCCAACCCGCGGCCGATGTTCCCCAACCCGCCCGGGCTGCTGGGGATCGAGCCGCACTCCCCGGGCCTGCGCGAGCGCATCTGGTGGGGCGCCGGGTCCCGGGCCACCGCCCAGTGGGCCGGCGAGATGGGGATGAACCTGATGAGCTCGACCCTGCTCACCGAGGACACCGGGGTGCCGTTCCACCAGCTCCAGGCCGAGCAGATCCAGATGTTCCGCGACTCCTGGAAGGCCGCCGGGCACGCCCACGAGCCGCGGGTCTCGGTGAGCCGCAGCATCTTCGCCCTGGTCAACGACCAGGACCGGGCCTACTTCGGGCAGGAGGGCACCGGCCAGGACCAGGTCGGCAACCTCGAGGGCGGCCGGGCCCGCTTCGGCAAGTCCTACGCCGCGGAGCCCGACGTGCTCGTCGAGCAGCTGGCCGAGGACGAGGCGATCGCCGCGGCGGACACCCTGCTGCTCACCGTGCCCAACCAGCTGGGGGTGGACTACAACGCGCACGTGCTGGAGAGCATCCTGAAGTACGTCGCTCCGGGGCTCGGCTGGCGCTGACGCCCAGTCAGGGGACGGCGTACCCGATTAGATTCTGCGGCCGTTGACGCGCGACATTGCCCGATGTCCGGCGAAAGGGGCGCTCGCCGGGTGATCATGCCGGGTGATCATGTCGGCAGCGGTCGAGCCGCGGAGCAAGTCGTGAAGCTGAGAGGCGTCGTCGTCGGCGTCGTCGCCCTTGTGGCGCTGGGCCAGTGCCTGGCCGACCCGGAGACCGAGACGGGGCCCGGTCCCGGGCCCGAGTCCGGCGCCACGCCGAGCTCGACGCCGACCCCCTCGGCGAGCCCCACCCCCAGTCCCTCGCCCACCGCCTCGCCCACCGCCTCGCCCACCCAGTCGCCGACCGCGTCCCCGACCGGCGTACCCCAGGGCTCGGCGGCGGCCGCGCTGGCCCTGCTCCCGGTGAAGGGGCGGGCCCCGATGACCGGCTACGAGCGGGACCGGTTCGGGCCGTCCTGGCTGGACGCTGACCGCAACGGGTGCAACACCCGCAACGACGTGCTGGCCGAGCACCTGGTCGAGGTCGTGCTCGAGGCCAACGGCTGCACGGTGACGGCCGGCCGCTATGCCGAGCCCTACACCGGACGACAGGTCGACTTCGTGCGAGGACCGGGGACGCTGCTGGACATCGACCACGTGGTCGCGATGGGCAACTCCTGGGCCACCG
Organism: Nocardioides houyundeii; assembly: GCF_002865585.1. NCBI lineage: Bacteria > Bacillati > Actinomycetota > Actinomycetes > Propionibacteriales > Nocardioidaceae > Nocardioides > Nocardioides houyundeii. Next base: position 3,741,630 of record NZ_CP025581.1, read on the forward strand.
GCGCCTTCGCCTGGGACATCAAGAAGCGGGCGGCGTTCGCCAACGACCCGCTCAACCTGCTGCCGGCCGACGCCAGCGCCAACCGGAGCAAGGGCGACGGCGACGCGGCGACCTGGCTCCCGGCGTACAAGCCGTTCCGGTGCGAGTACGTCGCCCGGCAGGTGGCGGTGAAGGCCAAGTACGGGTTGTGGGTCACCGCCCCGAGCGCGAGGCCATCTCCCGGGTGCTGGGCTCCTGCCCGGGCCAGGGCGTGGTGCCCGACGTGTGGGCAGCGCCCACGGCCGTGGACCACGACATCTCCGAGCCTGCCGCACCTGCCAGCCCAGCACCTGCCAGCCCGAAGCCCGCCAGCCCGAAGCCGGTCGGCCCGAAGGCGCCTGTCCCGGTGTGGTTCCAGAACTGCGACGCCGCTCGCGCCGCCGGCGCTGCGCCGGTCCTGGTGGGAGACCCGGGCTACGGCCGGCACCTGGACCGGGACGGCGACGGCAGCGGGTGCGAGTGACCGGACTGGACCGCGTGGCGCCGGGGACGACGAGTCCTGCCATTCCACCCACGGCGAGCCCCGCCCAGCCCTAGCCTGAGCCGAATTCCACCTTCGTGAAGAGGACTCTCATGCTCGTTCGCACCCTTGCCGCCACTGCCGCGATGTCCGCCCTGAGCCTGGGCTTCGCCGTGCTGCCCGCCGAGGCCGCACCGCCGGCGCGCACCTTCAAGAACTGCACCGAGCTCAACAAGGTCTACAAGCACGGCGTCGGCAAGCCGGGTGCCCGCGACCGGTCGAGCGGCAAGTCGGTCAGCACCTTCGTGCGCTCGCTGGCGCTCTACAACGCCAACGCGAAGTCGGACCGCGACAAGGACGGCGTCGCCTGCGAGAAGGCGTGATCGACTGACCTGCCCGCAGGCATCTGCCCCGGTGCTGTCTAGAGGTTGACCGCCTTGCGCAGCCAGCCCCGGGGACGGGCCACCGGCACCGAGACCCCCGCCTCGGCAGGGTCCTCCTGGAGCCGGCGAGCGGTGTCGATGGCGACCTCGAGCAGCTCCCGCAACGGCTGGTCGCAGTCCTCCGACGCGGCGCTGACGCCCTTGACCGCGCACCGCATGACCGTGGGCGCGATCCGGGCGCGGAACGACTTCTCGCTGATGGTCCGGCTGTTGCCGAACTTGCGGGCCCACCGGGTCTCCCCCGGCACCAGGGCCAGCACCTCGTCGATCTCCTCGACGCTGAGGCACGCCCCACGCAGGTCCTCGGGCACGGGACCGAGGGTCTCCATCATCCGCTGCGTCGAGAGCAGCCCCGCCGCCAACGCGCGTTGGGAGGCCTGGGGGACCCGGGTGATGGCGTGGGAGGCGACCGCGGCGGTCACCGCAGCCTCCCAGCGCAGTCCGGTGCCTCGTAGCCCCACCACCGACGGGACCAGGATGGCGAGGTCGGAGCGATGGCGGTCGCTGCTGTTGTCGTTGACCAGCCGGGCCAGCTCCGCGAGCAGCGGATGCGTGCACTGGGGATGGTCGCTCCAGCGCTCGCCGGCGAGGTGCGACGCCATCTCCATGAAGCACGCCCCCTTGCTCGGCCTGCGGTGGCTTCCTCGGGAGAGGATCGGCATGCTGTCGGGTGTCTTCATCGCGCTCATGGGCATTCCTCCTGAAAATCCAGCGTGCGCCCGATCGGCCAGCGGATCAAGGGCCAGAGGACCCGGTTTCGCCTGCCGCACTCGCGAGTTCCAGCTGACCAACCAGTACGGCGACCTGCACAGGATCTCCACGGGATCTCCGCCGCTCCCGACCACGCCGAGCCCTAGCGTCGAGGACATGGAACTCAACGGCATGAATCTCCCGGGCCTGAGCACGGCACGGGGCTGCTACCGGCTGGGGCTGACGCTGACGGTGCTGACCGCGCTCTTCCTGGTCCTGGCCATCGGCGCGCTGGGCCTGATCGGCGCGGGCGGGGAGGCGGACCGGCCCTACCTCGCGGTGCTCGCGGTCGGCGTGGTGGGCGCGGTGCTCTCCCGGCTGCGGGCCTCCGGCATGGCGCTGACCGTGGCGGCGATGGCCCTGGTGCAGGTCGGCGTACCGGTGGTGGCATACCTGGTCGGCGACACCGACGGGCTCTCCCGGGGCCAGAAGCTCGACGTCGTCGCGCTCACCGCGATGTACGTCGTCCTCTTCGGCGCCGCGGCGTGGCTGTTCCGGCGTGCCGCCGAGCTGGCCTGAGCGACGTCAGGGGGTAGGGACGACTTCCAGGGGGGCGGGTGCCGGGGCCACGGGGACCGACTCCGTCGGCGGCGCGGTCGGCGTGGGGGCCGGAGCCTCTTCGACGGTCTCCGACGGGGTCGCGCTCGGCGACGGGGTGGGGGTCGGCGTGGCCTCGTCGGTGGCCGGGGCGCTGGGGCTGGCCTCCTCGCTCGGGGTCGAGGTGCTGGTGGGCGCCTCGGACGGTCGGGGAGCCTCCCGCTCCTGCTTGCCGCCGCCGTCGTTGGTGACGCTGCCGATCGAGGTGCGGCCGTCGCCGCCCCCGGTGCGCGAGGCGACGCTGCGTCCGGTCACGACCTCGAAGGCGGTGATCGCGACCAGCACCGCGATGAAGAGCGCGACCGCGGTGATCCCGATCCGCTTCCAGGGCAGCTCCGCCAGCCGAGCGCTGAGCGGCGCGGGGCCGGGTTCGGCAACCGTCGCGTCCAGCCGGGTCTTGGCCTCCTGGAGGCGCCGGTCGGCGGCGTGCAGGTGGGCCTCGACGGCCGTGTCGTCACCGGCACGGCGACCGGCCCGACGTACCTCTGCCTGGGCGACGCCGACCTTGCCCAGCGTGACCTGCTGCGCCTTCGCCACGGTTTCCTTGCTGCGGGCCAGGCCCGCGGAGTAGAGCGCGGTGCCGATGGTCGCCGCGATGCTGCCGAGAGCCGCGCCGATGATCGTCCCTGCCGCACCGAGGGTCGAGAGAAGGACGGAAGTCGTGACTGCGGCCAGGGCGCCGGCCACGGTCTTCAGCCAGTCGATGTCGAGCTTGTTCGCGGGTGCTGGGCGTGCGGGCAGTTCAGTGTCAGGCATCCCCTCCACCATGCCAGCGGAGAACAACCGGGTTGAGCCTGGCCCCGGTCGGCGCGTGAGGTATCTCTCGGCGTCCCGGAGGGCCGGGGACGCGCTCGCGCTCAGCGCTCCCGGGCGACCTGGAACGACGTACGCACGTGGGCGGCGATGTCGTCCCGCGCCCGTCGTCCCTCGGGCACCGGCAGCAGCGCGTAGACGTGCAGCGCCCCCTCGAGCTCGGTGTAGCGGAAGGACGGCTCACCCGACATCCGGTCACGCACCAGGCGGCAGTCGGGCAGCGTGATGTCGCGGGTGCCGACCCACAGGGCCAGGGGCGGCAGCGCCGAGAAGTCTCCGTGCAGTGGGCTGACGGCGGGATCCTGCAGCGGCGTCCCGGCGGCCCAGGCCGCCGCGATCGGGACCAGCCCGGCGCGGCTCAGCCACGGGTCGACCCGCTCCACGACCGGGATCTGGGGGTTGGCCATCGCCAGGTCGAGCCAGGGCGCCAGGGCGGTGACGCCGACGAGCGCGGACCGGGTCGCGGGTGCTGCGTGCTGGGCGGCCAGCAGCGCGAGGCCGCCGCCGGCGGAGTCCCCGACCAGGTGGACCAGCGACCCGGCCTGGGCGAGCTCGGCCACCACGGCGCTCGCCAAGGCCAGCGCCTGGGCCGCGTCGTGCTCGGGCGCCAGCCCGTAGATCGGGACGTGCACCGGGCAGCCGGTCCGGTCCGCCAGGTGGGCGACGAACTGCCACTGCTGGGACACGATCTCGCCGACGTAGGCACCGCCGTGCAGGTAGACCACCGCGCCTGCCTGGCTGCTCGTGCGGGGATGGACCACGTGGACGGTGAACCCGGAGACCTCGTACCGCTCCAGCAGCCGGCCGGAGCGCAGCGACCTCGGCGGCTCGGCCGAGCCCTTGGCGCGCGCCAGCCGAGCGCGCCCCGCCTCCTGCGTGGCGAGGTGCGGCTTGAACACCACGGAGAACAGGATCGCGAGTCCGCGCATCTGCCAGCTGGCCATGCCCGGACTGTACGGGTGGTACGCCGCCACAACCGGGCATCTGCACCCGCGAGGCGGCGCGAGCTCAGATGCTCCCGAGCCCCTGGCGCTGCAGTCCGTCGGAGTCGAAGTTGGCCGGGTCCAGCCAGCGCTCGTGCCGCGCCCGGATCGCGGGCCACTCGGAGTCGAGGATGGAGAACCAGTCGGTGTCGCGGGTGCGGCCCTTGATGACCATGTGCTGGCGGAAGCGCCCCTCGTAGGTGAACCCGAAGCGCGCGGCCGCCCGGCGGGACGGCGCGTTGAGGGTGTCGCACTTCCACTCCACGCGGCGGTAGCCCAGGTCGTCGAAGACGTGCCGGAGCAGGAGGTGGATGGCCTCGGTAGCAGCGGCGGTGCGCTGCATCCCCCGGCCGAACAGGACGCCGGAGATCTCCACGACCCCGGAGGAGGGGACGCAGGGGAAGAACGTCGCCAGGCCGGACGCGATGCCGCCGACGGGGACGAAGACCTGGGTGACGCTGTCGGTCCTGGCGGCCAGGGCCCGCACCAGCTCCTCTTCGACCTCGGCCCTCGACGTGGGGAACGGGACCGGCCGGTAGGTCCACAGGGACTCGTCGCCGGGTCGGCACAGCGAGGCGTAGAGGGCGTCGGTGTGCCGCTGGTCGATCGGCTCCGCGGTGACGTAGCGGCCGGCGAGCTCGACCCGCTCGGGCATCGGGCGTGGCGACCACTCGGGGACGAGAGCGCCGACGGACTGGCCGTGCGCGTTGGTCTCCACGACCGCGACGGTAGCGGGCTGCGTGCCGGGTGCGCTGCTGAAGGCTCCGTAGCGGGACGTCTTCTCGCCGGGGTCGGCCGCGGTGACAGCGCCGGCCAGGGCTGAGCCCGCCGCGCCGTCGGTCCAGCCGCCCCTGCGGGTGTCGAGCGCCTTGAGGACGCCGACGTACCTCCTCATCGCTTCACCGCGGCGAGGAGCGCGGCCGGGTAGAGCGGGCACAGGGGCATGGGTCGGACCCTAGAGCGCCCAGCACCCGCTCTACCTAAATTTGATGAGATTGCTCAGATTCAGGACAACGTGGAGGTATCGATCACGACGCGGTAGTGGACGTCGCCCGCCACCACCCGCTCGTACGCCGCGTCCACCTCGTCTGCCGAGATGGTCTCGATGGTGGCCCCGATGCCGTGCTCCGCGCAGAAGTCGAGCATCTCCTGGGTGGCGGGGATGCCCCCGATGTTGGAGCCGGCCAGCGCGCGGCTGCCACCGACCAGGGCGCCGGGCGGCACCTCGAAGGCCGACGGCGGGAGACCGACGTTGACCAGCGTGCCCATCGGCTTGAGCAGGCCCAGGTAGGTGCGGATCGGCAGGTCGGCGCTGACGGTGTTGACGATCACGTCGAAGCTGTTGCGCAGCCCCTTGAGGACCGCCGGGTCGCCCGTGGCGGCGTACGACGTGGCGCCCAGCTCGCGGGCGTCCTCGCGCTTGGCGTCGGTCCGGCTCAGCACCGTGACGTCGGCGCCCAGGGCAGCGGCGAGCTTGACGGCCATGTGGCCCAGCCCGCCGAGGCCGACCACCGCGACCTTGGAGCCGGGGCCCACGCCGTAGCGGCGCAGCGGCGTCCAGGTGGTGATGCCGGCGCACAACAGGGGTGCGGCCTCGTCGAGACCGATGCCCTCGGGGATCCGCACCGCGAACCGCTCGGAGACGACCACGCGCTTGGCGTAGCCGCCCTTGGTCTCCTCGCCGTCGTAGCCGCGGCCGTTGTAGGTCATCACCGCACCCTTGGTGCAGAACTGCTCCTCGCCGTCCTTGCAGTACTCGCACTCGCCGCAGCTGTCGACCATGCAGCCGACACCGACGCGGTCGCCGACCTTGTGGCCGGTGACGCCCGCCCCGACCGCGGCGACCGTGCCGGCGATCTCGTGTCCGGGGACCATGGGGAAGATCGCGGGCCCCCACTCCTCACGGACCTGGTGGATGTCGCTGTGGCAGATGCCTGCGAAGGCGATGTCGATCAGGATGTCGTCGTCGCGCAGCTCGCGGTGCTCGACGGTGCGGGTCTCGAACGGCGCGCCGGCGGAGGGCGCGACCAGGGCACGGGTGGTCGTCGTCATGCCCTTAGTGAACCCGGTGCCCGGTAGCAGTGCTGATGCCGGTCGGGTGTCGGAAAGGCAGGAAGCCCCGGCCGAGCGGCCGGGGCTTCCTGTTCTCAACGACTTCTCACTTCATCAGACCGGGCAACCACAGCACGTAGTCCGGGAAGAACACGATCGTCAGCGCGAAGGCGATGGTGATCGGGTAGAACCAGGCGATGCCCTGGATGACCTCGCCCAGCGTCATCGGGACGCCGGCGTCCTTGGCGATCCGATGGACGATGTAGAGCAGGATCCCCACCGGCGGGGTGAGCACGGCCAGCTCGCCCATCAGGACCGCGAACACTCCGAACACCATCGGGTCCACATCGAGCGTCATGGCGATGGGAAGCAGGATCGGCACCGTGATGAGCATCATCGGCACCGGGTCCATGAAGGTGCCGAGCACCAGGTAGAGCACCAGCACGAGCAGCATGAACCCGACGGCGCCGACGTTGGCGTCCTGCAGGTACTCGGTGAAGACCTTGGGGATCCCGCTCAGCGCCATGAAACGGCCGAAGATGGAGCCGCCGATGATGATGAGGAAGATGCTGCCCGAGGTGACGACGGTGCTGTGGATGGCGCCGCCGACCGAGCTGCGCAGCATGCCGAAGCCCTTGGTGGACAGCACCATGAGCGCGGCCGCGACGGCACCGAACGCGCCGGCCTCGGTCGGGGTGAAGGTGCCGGAGTAGAGCCCACCGAGCACCACGCCGACCAGGACCACCACCGGCCAGATCCCGGCGCTCTCCCGCAGCCGCTCCTTCCAGGGCTGACGCTCGCCACCCCGCGGTGGGGCCAGCCTCGGGATGGTCAGCACGATCGCGACCATGGCCACCGCGTAGAGCACGTGCAGCAGGATGCCCGGAAGCATGCCCGCCATCAGCTGCTGGCCGACCGGCACCTGGGCGATGCCGGCGTAGATCACCAGCAGGATGCTCGGCGGGATGAGCTGCCCGCCGGTGCCGGCCATCAGCACCGCGCCGGCGGCGAAGCGGCGGTCGTAGCCCGCCTTCACCATTTCCGGGATGCCGGTGCGGCCCAGCGAGTAGACGATGCCCACGGTGGACCCGCTGGCCGCACCCATCGCTGCTCCGGCGAAGTTGGTGCTCACCGCCAGACCGGCCGGCGTCCGGCCGACCATGGCCCGGACGGCGCGGTAGATGTCGGCGCCCAGTCCGCTGCGCTCGAGCAGGATGCCCATCAGCACGAACATCGGGATCACGCTCAGAGTCCAGCTGTTGGCGCTGGACCACGCCACGTCGTGCAGGCTGTTGATCGCCCCGTTGGTGCTGCCGGTGACCGCCCACAGACCGAGCAGCCCCACGCCACCCAGGGCCATGCCGACCGGCACCCGCAGGAACATCAGCCAGAGCAGGGCGACCAGGGCCGCGGCACCGATGTTGAGCGGGGTGGCCCCGCTGAACATCACGAACACGCAGTAGGCCAGGACCACGGGGCTGGTCAAGGCGAAGACGGCCGCGGCGCGGCCGCCCCGTCCGATCCGTCCCGGCGCCTTTCCCACGACCTCGGGCCCGGAGTCGGGACCAGCGAGCAGGGTCATCAGATGCTCCTCGTGTCGGGGGCGATCGGCGCCGAGGCGTCGTCGCTGATCGCGGCGAGCTCACGGTCGACCTCGGAGACCGGCGACTCCGACGGGTCTGCCCGCAGGGTCTCGATCGCGGAGAGCAGGCAGGCCAGGGTGAAGCCGGCGAAGCCGAGCGGGACCATGAAGCGCAGAGGCCACAGCGGGAGGTCCCCGATCGGGGCGTACTCCCCGGCTTCCATCTGCTCCAGGGCTTCGAGCCACCCGAACCAGGCGAAGAGCGCCCCGACCACGGCGACGGCCACCAGCACCAGCGCGTCCACCGCCTGGCGCAGGCGCCCGGGGACCGCATCCATCACGAAGTCGACCTGGATGCGGCCACCGGTCCGCTGCGCGAGGGCGATGCCGGTGAAGGCGATCGTGGTCATGAACCACGACGCCACGAGGTCGTTGCTGCCGGTGATGCCCGCGCCCACCACGGTACGCAGCACCACGTCGAGCACGACCACGACGAGGAGCGCCATGAGACCCACGCCGCCGAGCACGGCGTAGCCGGTCCACAGCGCGTCCGCGCTACGGCCCAGCCGGGTGCGCCGCGCCGGGTCGGTGCCCGGTTCGGGCGGGGACCAGGCCGCGTGCCGGGGCTGGCTGACTGAGCTCATGTCGACTCCTTCGCGGTCCTGGATCAGGACTTCTCGAGGTCGAAGGCCTCGGCCATCACCCGGTCCAGCCACGGGTCCAGGTCGATCTCGGGCGCCTTCGAGGGGTCGTCGAGGGAGTCGACGAAGCCCTGCAGGTCGGTGTAGTCGGTGTCGAAGCCGAGGTCCTCGACGATGCCGAGCCACTTGTCGTGGGCGGCCTCGTACTCCTCGAGCAGGCCGGCGGGGTCCTCCACCGAGTCAGGCGCGGTGTCCACCATGTCGGTGAGCACCTTGTCGTGGAACTGGTCGATCTCCTGCTGGACGCCCGCGTCCACGGAGTCGAACTTCACGCCGTGCTCCCCGGCCTGGGTCGCAAAGGTCCAGAACTGCTCGAGCTGGTCCTCCACGAAGCTCTTGATCCAAGCCCGCACGCCGCCGTACATCTCCTGCTGCTGGTCTTCGTCCAACGAGTCCCAGGCGGTGTTGGAGATGGTGACGCCGTCCTGGTTCCAGCCGTTGAACTGCAGCGGCACGTAGTGGCCGCCGAGCTCCCAGAGCCCGGAGAGGACGTAGTGCGAGGGGTAGGTCATCACGCAGTCGACGACGCCTCGCTGGTAGCCCTCGTAGATCTCCTCGGGCAGCAGGGTGACCGGCGTGCCGCCGAGCTCCTCGACCGCCTCCGCCCAGGCCTGGCCGGCGATGCGGATCTTGAGGCCCTTGAAGTCCGAGAGGTCCTCGACGGGGTCCTTGCACAGCAGGTCGTACTGCTGGACCAGGGCCAGGGGGGCGACGTAGCGGATGCCCTGCTTGTCCAGGTCGGCGTCCAGGGCGCCGCTGTCGACCGCGAACTCCAGGTGCGCGCCGATCTTCTGCAGCAGGCCCGCCGGGAAGGCCGAGGAGTTGAGGAACGAGGCCGAGCTCAGCCAGTTGACGACGGGGAAGTCCGCGGGGCTGGTCGGCGGCTGGACGCGGCCCATGTCGAGCAGGCCGTCGTTCATGGCGCTGGCCAGCTCGTTGGTCGGCGCCACGCTGTTGGACCAGAAGAACTCGAAGTCCACCTCGCCGTCCGTGGCCTTCGTGACCGCGTCGCCGTAGGCCTGGCTCGCGTCGGCGAAGGCGTTGCCCGGGGCGTAGATGTCCTGGAACTTCAGCGTCGTGGAGTCCTTGGCGGTGTCGGACGACCCACCCCCGGCGCAGGCCCCCAGCAGGGCGAGCGATGCCAGGCTGGCGGTCAGGACGCCGGCCCGGCGACGGGTTCGGGAGGAGGTGCTCCGGGGCCGGCGGGGGCCAGACGTCACGGGGTTCATGAGGAGCCTTTCAGCGGCGAGAGGGGGGCGAGAGGGAGCAGGGCGCTGCGGGGGACGCAGGTCACACTGTGGCGATAACCATACGCATCATTCTCCTCGTTACCGGACCGGGGTAGCCGCCGTTCCGCGGGCTGGGGCGGCGGTCGCTTGGCTCGTTAACCATGCTTATGATTCGCCTTTAAGTGGTAGTGAGAGGAGCTCACGGTGGAAGCCGACCAGAGCAGGAGCGAGCTGCTGACACGGGTGCAGCAGTGGTACGCCGAGTACGCCGGAGCCGTGGACCGCGGTGATCTCGAGGCCCTGGCGGGCCTGGTCACCGAGGACGTGACGATCGCCCGTCCCGGGGCCACCGAGCAGGGCAAGGAGGCGTTCCTGGACGTCTACCGCGGCCACGTCGCGCAGGGAATCCCGCTGTGCCAGCACGCGGTGACCAACGTCGAGGCGACCGTCGGCGAGCGGGGCATCGAGGCCCGGGCCTACTTCCGCGCCTTCTTCTTCGAGGACCAGGGCACGCGTCTGGTCGTCGGCCAGTACGACGACCTGCTGGTGGAGAGCCACGGTCGGCTGCGCGCCGCCCACAAGGGCAACGTGGTGCAGCGGATCCTCCGCCTTCCCGCCGCCGAGGTCGTCCAGTGACCGCGCAGGGACCGGCCGCGGTGCGAGGCGCTCGCGGGGTCGTCGTCACCGGAGCTGCCCGTGGCCTGGGGCGCGGGATCGTGGAGGTGCTCGCCGAGGCCGGCTATGCGGTCGTGGCCGTGGACCTGCTGCCCGACGTGGCGGAGACCGCCGCGTCGCTGGGAGAGGGACATGAGGCGGTCGTCGGCGACGTTACCGACCCCGACGTCATCCGGTCCGCCGCCGAGCGCGCGGCCGCGCTCGGTGACGGGCTGCTCGCGGCCGTCTTCAACGCCGGGGTGGCCTCGCCGGGCGACAGCGTCTCCTACCCCCTCACGGAGTGGGACCGGGTGCTCGACGTCAACCTCCGGGGAGTCTTCGTGGGAGCGCGGACGGTCCGACCGCTGCTCGCGCCCGGTGGAAGCATGGTGATGCTCTCCTCGATCGCCGCGTCCCAGGGCTTCGCCGCCCGGGCGGCGTACTGCAGCTCGAAGGCGGGCGTCGAAGGCCTGGTCCGATCCCTGTCGATGGAGTGGGGACCCGAGGGCATCCGCGTCAACGCGGTGGCACCGGGGACGATCGAGACCGAGATGCAGCGGCGGATGATCGAGGCGGGCCGGCTCTCGAGCGAGAGCGCCCTGCAGCGGATCCCGATGGGCCGGATCGGGCACCCGCACGACATCGGGAACGCGGTCGAGTTCCTGGTCTCCCCGCGGGCGGCCTACGTCAGCGGCGTGGTGCTCCCGGTGGACGGCGGCTGGGCCGGAGGTGGCCTCCCGGCCACGGTCTGACCGCTCAGCGCGGACTCAGCTGGTGCTGTCACGCTCGGCCAGGACCTGCTCGCGCAGGATGTCGGCGTGCCCGCAGTGCTGGGCGAGCTCGCGCAGCATGTGGAGGTAGATCCAGCGCATCGGCAGGGGTCCCCGGCGGTTGCCGGGGGCGAGGTCGTCGAGCCCCAGCCCGGCCGCGGCGGCGCGCGATGCGGCGCAGGTGTCCAGGTACGCCGTACGCACCGACTCGATGGTGTCCTCGGGCGCCAGCTGGAACGACTCCTCAGGGTCCGCCGCGCACCCGATGGCGTCCCGGGAGCGCCCGGTGATCGCCTCGTTGAACCACACCAGCTCGACGAAGGTGGCGTGCTTGACCAGGCCGAGCAGCGTGGTGCTCGAGGGCACCAGCTGACGGCGCGCCTCGTCCTCGGTCAGGCCGTCGAGGCAGTGCGCGAGCCCGTCGCGGTGTTGGTCGAGGAACGTCTCGACCTGGATCCGCAGCGGGGCGTCGAACTGCTCGTGCTGGTGCTGGTGCTCGTGCTGGTGCTTGGGCTGCGCTGGCATGGCGCTGACGCTACCCATGCTCCTCAGCAGGCAGCACCATCACGTGCACGTCCGGGCCCTCCTCGCCCGCGGCCTCACGCAGCCAGTCGGGACGGAAGCGGTGCACGACTCGCCACCCGCTCGCCAGGTAGAGCGACATCGCGCCCGGGTGCACCGGCAGCACCTCCAGGCACGGGTGCCGGCCAGCGGCCCGGATGTCGTCGACCACCGCCGCCAGCAGCAGCCGTCCGATCCCCAGTCCGCGGGCCTCGGTGGCGACGAACAGACCACTGACCCAGGCGAGCTCGGCTGGCTGGCAGGCGTGGGCCCGCGCGCAGACCTGGTCGAGCAGGGCGGCGGTGTCGAAGTGCCGCGCACCGCCCGTGCGACACACGTGCCCGACGGGCTGGCCGGCGAGCTCGGCGGTCCAGGCGCCGGCGCGTCGTGGGCGTGCAGGAACTCCGCAACCGGGACCGGCAGCGGATCCCGGAACGGATACCGGGTCTGAGGCTGCTGGGCGAGCAGAGCACTGCCCAGCGCCGGCAGGTCCGCCGGTCGACGGGCACGGACGTACGGCTCCCCCGAGGTCATCCCGCACTCTTGCACGCCGGACATCGTGGCGTTGGGCTCCGGGTCCGTTACGGTCTCGACGTGGAACTGCAGCAGCGCATCGTCGACGGCAAGGGTGAGTTCCTGCTGTTCGCCCTGACCCCGCCCCGGCAGGCCACCCCGCCCGAGCGGGCCCGGGAGATCGCGCAGGTGACCCTGGAGCGGCTCAGCCCCTTGGGCCTGGACGGACTGGTGCTCTACGACATCGACGACGAGTCCGACCGCAACCCCGAGGAGCGGCCGTTCCCGTTCCTGCCCACGATGGACCCGGCTCGCTACCTGGCCGACTACCTCGCCGACCACCTGGCCGACCACCGGGCGGAGCTGGACGTCCCGGTGGTGGTGTACCGCGCCGTGGGCAAGTACGACGAGCCCGACCTGCGCTCGTGGTTGGACTCCCAGGACCCGGACCGCACCCTGTCGGTCTTCGTCGGCGCCTCCTCGCGCGACAAGCCCGTCTCCACCACCCTGGCCCGGGCCCAGTCGCTGCGCACCGAGACCAGCCCCGAGCTGCTGCTGGGTGGCGTCGCCATCCCGGAGCGGCACACCCGAGGCGGCACCGAGCACCTGCGCCTGCTGGCCAAGCAGGAGGCGGGCTGCGCGTTCTTCGTCACCCAGGTCGTGTACGACGTCAACGCCGCCAAGAGCCTGGTCTCGGACTACCGCTACGAGTGCCGGGACCGGGGCCTCGCGCCGGTGCCGATCGTGTTCACCTTCTCCGTCTGCGGCTCCATGAAGACGCTGGAGTTCCTCAGCTGGCTCGGCGTCGACGTGCCGCGCTGGATCCAGAACGACCTGAGGCACGCCGACGACACCCTCGACGCGTCCTTCGAGCTCGCGCTCACCACGGCACTGGAGCTGATCGGCTACTGCCGTCGCCTCGGTGTCCCGTTCGGGATCAACGTCGAGAGCGTCTCCATCCGCCGTGAGGAGATCGAGGCGTCGGTCCGGCTCGCCGCCCGGCTCCGCGAGGAGCTGGACCGCTAGACCGGGCGGTTGCGGAACCGGCGTCCGGTGAGCAGCCGGCCGACCCCGATCAGCAGCCACGCACCGAGCACCACGGGCAGGCCGTAGAGCAGCCCGATGAAGGTGCCGCCGGACCGGCCGCCGTAGTAGTCCCAGTCCCGCGGCTCGATCGGGTCGTCGGGGAGCTGGTCCAGCCACTCGGGGATCCGCAGCGCGGCGTCGCCGAGGTACTCCGGCTCGCCGGCCGGCCTCTCCCAGCTCGTCGCGTCCTCGCGCATCGAGTAGCCCTCGGAGACCTGGGTGGTGCTGTCGTCCGGGCCCTGCCACAGCACCAGCACCGCCGGCTCGTCGAGGTGGTGCAGCACCTGCTCCGCCGCCTGGATGTAGTGGTCGTAGCCGGCGAACCAGCTGTTCTGCCAGACCAGGACGTGGACCGGGAGGTCCCGCTCCGCGATGGTGGCGGCGATGGCTGCCTCGCCCGCCTCGTCGAGCATGGCTCGGCCGTCCTCGGTGACGTGCACGTGGTCCTCGCGCAGGGCCGCCACGGCGGCCGTCACCCGGTCCCCGGCGGCGTACTCCTGGTCGGCGCTGGAGCCGAGGCGATGGTCGACCACCAGCGCGGCCCCGGCGCCCAGCACCAGGGCGGCGACGGCGTGCACCACGTGCGCCCGAGTCAGCTGGTCCATCGTGAACCCGCCGAGCAGCACCCCACCCAGCGTCACCGGGCCCTCCGCACCTGCGGCCCTGGCGGCGTCCCGGTTGCGCTTGCTCCGGGTGACACGGCCCTTGCTTCCCCGAGCCGACCCGCCCCGACCCGCCCCGCTCATCGCGCGCTCCGGAGCTCGGTGGCCACGTGGTCCCACAGGTCGTCGACGAAGGCGCCGTAGCCGGTGCGCGCCCACACGGTGTCGAGCTCGTACCAGGGACGTTCCCGACCCAGCAGGCCGCCGGGGAGGAGCATCGGACGGGGCGCCTGATCATGAGCCTGGCTGCCGGTCTGCCCGCAGGTCCCGCACGCCGGCACCGTCAGCTCCCGGTCGCCGACGGGCACCGTGCGCTCGCGGACCCCCTCGCCGTGCCGGGGGTCGAAGAAGCACGGCCGGTACGGCGTGGTCCGCCGGCGCCGAGCCGTCAGGGCGCGACCTGCCACGCGGGCGAGCACCAGCGCGCCCACCAGGTCGTCGAGGTCCTCCGCGTTGCTCCCGGTGCGCTCCAGCACGGCCCGCGCGGTGTCGTAGGACCCGTCGACCAGCACCCGTACGTCGTCCGGCTGGGCGGTTCCGGCGTTGGCGGCCAGCTGCTGGGCGAGGTCGTCGAGCTCGGCCTCCGCCCGCGCCCGCACCTGCGCCGGCCCCTCGCCTCTGGGGGCAGGGCCCGTCGCGAGGCCGGGTTGCCGGGTCTTCTCGGGGGCTGTCTCCCGCCACCGGGCCAGGTTGCGGAGCACCAGCCAGGCGCACCCCGCGACCGCCACGAAGGCCATCGTGGTGAACACCGCGTAGGCGCCCGTGGTCGGGACCTCGTACTCCTGGTCCCACTCGGGCGGGTCCCGCCACACGGCCTGCTCGGCGTAGGTCTCGAACTGCTGTTGCGAGACGGGCACGCCGGCGTCGAGGGCCGCCACCAGATCGAGCTCGCGGGCCACCACACCGGCGGCGCTGAGGTCCGCGTCGGCGCCGCCGTCGGGATAGAGCCCCAGCTCGATCCCGAAGCGTTCCGAGGGGTCCGGCACGGCACCGAAGCCGGCCAGCGTCTCGCCGTAGCCGACCGGGTCGGTCATCACCGCATAGAGGCCGGCGCCCCCGATCTCCTCGTGCAGCAGCGTGGCCAGCTCGCGGTCGGGGTCGTTGGCCGAGAGCCCGGGCGGCCGCGGCACCATCACGACGTACGCCGGGAAGCCGAGGCCGTCGACCACGTCGCCGAGCGCCTCGTGCACCTCGTCGGTGCGGCCGTTGCCGAAGACCGGGTCGACCAGCACGGGGTCCTCGCGCAGCGCCTCGGCGAGCTGGTCGACGATCTCTCCCAGGGCGTCGCTCATCGGGTCCCCCGCTGCACCCGGCCGACGAGATCGACCTCGAGGGCGCCGAACCCGGTCGAGGCCCACGGCTCCCGGTCGGTCTCGAAGTAGTGCCTGGGCCTGCCGTGCACGACGACGTCGAGGATGTCGGGGCGACGGCCGGCCTCCAGGTCGCGACGACAGGTGCGGCAGATCGGGGCCTTGGTCTCGCCGCCCCCGTGCTCCAGGGTCCGGTCGCCGTCGGCCACCCCGTGCAGGGGATTGAGGAAGCAGGGCCGGCTCGGGCTGAAGGTCCGGCCCCGACGGGCGGCGGCGAGCGCCTCCCGGCCCCGCCCGGCCAGGACGAGCGCGCCGACGGCCGCGAGGGAGTCGACGGCACCGCTCGGCGGGATCAGGCGACCGGCCGCCTCGTAGTGGTCCAGCGCGGCGGCCCAGGCGGTGCTGCCGGAGCCGGACATCTCGGCGGCGTCGATGCTCTCGCCCAGCGCCAGCACCTCGGCCCGGGCCCGGCGCTCGAGCTCGGCGTCCTCGGCCGCCCGGACCCGGTCCAGCACCGACTCGGGCAGCACGAACGCGCGCGGGGCCGCCGTCTGGCGACGGCGACGCACCCAGGCCACCCCGGCCGCGAGGGCGACCACGGCCAGGAGCACCAGGACCACCCCGGTGACGACGGAGCCGGAGTCCCCCGAGTCACGCTCGGGCGTGGCGGGCGAGGTGGAGGTGCCGCTCCCGCCCTCCTCCCGCTCCTCGCGGCTGGCGGCCAGCCGGACGTCGAGGCCCTCGTCGGCGGCGGTCACCAGGTCGGCGAAGGTGCCCTCGGCCAGGCTCTCCACCACCCGCACCAGACCCTCCCCGAACGGGTAGGCCTCCCCGGGACCGTTGGCGTAGGAGAGCACGTGCTCCACGTCCCGCGTCAGGTCGCTGCTCCCGCCGACGTCCCCCCACTGCCGGAGCGCGAGGTCGAGCTGCCCGCCCCGGACGGTGGGGTCGTTGGGCGGGCCGTCCTCGTGGTTCCGGGCCCCCAGGTGGTTGACGCCGATGTAGAGGCCGTCGGGGCCACCGGCGTCGTGCACCCGCACCAGCAGGTCGTCGCCGAAGTAGAGATCGCCGTGCTCGGGCGGCACCACGAGCACCAGGTGGACCGGCAGGTCGGCCGCCTCGGCCGCGGCGGACACCGCCGCCAGCTGGGCGTCGTCGATCCACCCCTGGGTCCCCGGACCCAGGTGGCTGCCGGACTCGGCCAGCTCGGCGGCGATCTCCTCGACGTCGGGGTTCGCCACGGGTTTGCGCTCCTTCGGGAGTCATCGCTGGTCAGGTGCAGACGCACCGTACTTCGTGACCGGCGCCACTCCTCATTCGCTCGCCGGGGCGCAGCACCCGATTCGACAGGCCCATGACATCGTGACCGGCATGGAACCCCTGACGCCGGAGGTGATCCGGAGCTCGTTCGTCAACTGCTCCAAGGGCGAGGCGGCGCGACTGCCGCTGCCCGCGAAGCTGCCGAGCACCCGCTGGGAGGAGCTGGACTTCCTGGGCTGGAGCGACCCGGGAGCCCCGGGGGCGGCATACCTGGTGACGCCGTGGCGCGGGGAGCTCCGCGGCCTGGTGCTGCGGGTGGGCAACGCAGCCGGGCGAGGTGGGCGCAAGAACATGTGCACCCTGTGCCTGACCACCCACTCCAGCACGGACGTGACGCTGATGGTGGCGCGCAGGCCCGGCGCCGCGGGACGCAACGGCAACACGGTCGGGACCTACCTGTGCACCGACCTGGCGTGCTCGCTGTACGCCCGCGGGCTCAAGCGCCCCGCCCGTGCCCAGCCGGCCGAGACGCTGAGCGAGGAGCAGAAGGTCGAGCGGCTGCTGGAGAACCTCGACACCTTCGTACGCCGGGTGGTCACCTGATTCCTGGTCACCTGATTGAGGTCGGCACCTGTCCGCAACGGGTGTCAGGGTGGCAGCACCAGCCCCCCACACGAGGAGCCCCGATGAGCCGACAGGTCCAGATCACCTTCGACGCCCACGACCCCGTTGCCCTCTCGGGCTTCTGGCGCGAGGCGCTGGGCTACGTCTTCCCGCCGCCGCCCGGGGTCGACGTACCGCCGGGAGGGGACGCGCTGGCCGCCTGGGACGACTTCCTGGCCCGCGCCGGAGTGCCCGTCGAGCAGCGCAACAGCCGGTCGGCGGTCGAGGACCCCGACGGGACGGGCCCGAGGCTGTTCTTCCAGCGGGTCGCGGAGGACAAGGTGGCGAAGAACCGGGTCCACCTCGACGTCCGGGTCGCGCCCGGGCTCGAGGGCGAGGCACGGATGGCGGCGCTGGAGGCGGAGTGCTCCCGGCTCGTCGCCCTCGGCGCCACCCGAGTACGGCGTCACGACCCTGAGCCGCCGCTGGCGGCGGGACATCTGGTCATGGCCGACCCCGAGGGCAACGAGTTCTGCCTGGACTGAGGGCTGCGCGCCGGCCGTGGGATCGTCACCCCATGACTTCCGCAGCCGCGCCCCCCAGGACCAACCGCGAAGCCATGGCCCATCGGGCCAAGAAGCACCCGGTGGCCTCCGAGATCTACAAGATCACCTCGATCGTCGTCGGTGCCTTCGTGTTCGCGATCGGGCTCGAGGGCTTCCTGATCCCCAACGACTTCCTCGACGGCGGCGTCGTCGGCGTCTCGATCATCACCGCCCGCTTCGTCGACGTGCCGATCGGTGTCTTCATCGGCCTGCTGAACATCCCGTTCGTGGCTCTCGCCTGGGTGATGATCGGCCGGCGCAGCGCGGTGCGCTCGGGCATCGGGATCGGCACCCTGTCGATCGCGACCATCCTGCTCCACCACATGCACCCGATCACCGAGCAGTCCTGGCTGGCGCTGATCTGCGGCGGGGCGATGATCGCCGTCGGCATCGGCGTCGCCCTGCGCCACGGTGGTGCGCTGGACGGCACCGAGGTGCTGGCCACCATCCTGGCCAGCCGGACCAAGTTCACCGTCGGCCAGCTCATCCTCTACCTGAACCTCGCGGTCTTCACCGTGGCGGGGTTCGTGATCTCGTGGGAGGCGGCCCTGCTCTCCGCGGTGCTGTTCTACGTGGTGGTCAAGGACCTCGTCGACCAGATCGCCCACGGTGAGTCCGGAGCCCGCCAGGTGCGGGTGACCACTGAGCGCTACGAGGAGGTGGCCCGGATGGTCTCCGCGCACACCAACCGCCCGGTGCTGGTCAGCAAGCAGCAGCGCTTCTACGCCGACATCGGCCTGGCCGAGGAGGTGTGGGTGCTGTCGTTCGCCACCACCCGGCTCGAGGAGGTGGCCATCGCCGAGGAGATCGAGGAGGTCGACCCGGAGGCCAACATCACCTTCTCCGACATCGCCAACCTGCACGGGCCGATGTACGAGTCGATGACCAACGCGCACTGACCAACGCGCCCTGACCAACGTGGCCTGACCCCCGACCCGCGCTGGCCGCACTGCGACAGCGCGGTGGGCCCGCTCAGCTCTCCGGCAGCTCGGCGAAGGCCCGCTTCATGTCCCGGTACCAGCCCAGCGACTGCTTGGGGTGGCGCCAGCGGCCCTTCATCGCGTCGCGCGCCTCCTGGTGGGTGGCGTCACCGGCCTTCTCCGCCTCCTTGAGGTGGCGGTCCTGGGCGTTGATCACGTCGTCCGCGGTCTGGCCCCGGTGCGCAAGCTCGCGGGGGCCTCCCAGCTGGCGGCAAGTCATGGTCTTCATGGTCGTTTCCTCTCGGTGGGTTTCCGTTGTGTCGCTTCTCTGCGGGCCACCTGGGCCAGCACCTCCGGCTCGGCCCGGAAGGTGATGCGGGCGACGAGCCCGCCGAGGACGGTGAAGTCGAAGAGCACCGCGGCCGCACCCCGGTGGAACCAGGCGGCACCGGGGCGGTCGCCGACGTAGACCGGGAGCGCGGCCTGCGCGCTGCCGTTGAAGAACTCCGCGATCGCCCGCCTGCCCCGGATGCTGGCCGGAGTGCCGGCCAGCAGCGCCGCGTCGTCCGCGGTCACCTCCGCGTCGGGGGCGAGCAGGCGGAGCAGCCGGTCGAAGTCCGCCTCCCGGGCGGCGGCCATGAAGGCGTCGACGACCTCCCAGTCGGCCAGGGCGTCCTCAGGGGCCGGCTGGGTGACCTTGGCGCGGGCGCGGGAAGCCAGCTTGCGGGCCGCGGCCGGGGTGGTGTCGAGCACGGCGGCGATGGTGGCGAACTCGAAGCCGAAGGTGTCGTGCAGCACGAACGCCACCCGCTCCCCCGGGGTGAGCCGGTCCAGCACGACCTGGAGCGCGACCCCGACCGAGTCCGCGAGCGCCACCTGGTCCGCGGGGTCCGGGGCCGTCTCGACGACGTCGATCTCCTCGACCGGCACCGGCGTCCGCGCGCGCAGCCGGTCCAGGCACAGCCGCGTGGTGACCGTGGTGAGCCACGCGGGGAGGCTGTCGATCTCGGTGTCGGTGCCGTGCAGGCGCAGCCATGCCTGCTGCACCACGTCCTCGGCCTCACTGGCGTCCGCGAGCACCCGGCTCGCGAGTGCGACCAGCCGCGGGCGCTCGCTCTCGAACTCGCCCTGGAACGCCGCCTCGCCGGGCTCGACCGGTCTCCTCGCGTCCACGTCCCACCCCTCTCCCGTTCGTCCTCATCCTGTCTGACGACCGGGACGCTGGGAATGTGACGTGCACTGAAGAAAGGCACTGAAGAAGGGCAGGACCGGACGGCTCGAGCCGCGCGTGGGGACTGGCCTCAGTGGTGCACCAGCAGCCGCATCGCGACCGACGGGGTGGCCGGGTCGTCGGCGTCCGCGACGGCCAGCAGCCGAGTCTGCCTCGCTTCGCCGTCCAGCACCATGAGTCCCTCGACCTTGGGGACCGCGCCCGCAACCAGGGGCAAAGCGGTGACGTCCACGACCTCCGAGCCGTGCACCATCGCCAGGGCGGCACCGACCACGGGCCCGTCGTCGCGTGGGTCGGGGCTGTCCTCGGCGGCCGTGCTGAGCAGCGCCGAGCCACCGGGCAGGGTCACCGCGTCGGTGATCGCGAGACCCACCCCGTCGACCGAGCCGAACTCGTAGCGGCGCGGGTTGCGCACCGGCACCTGCTCGGACCGGGCGCGACCCAGCACTGCGTCGAGGGCTGCGGCCAGGTCCAGGTCGACGCTGCCGGGTGCCAGACCCGCGGACGGCAGTCCCCGGTGGTACCAGCGCAGGGACGACCCGACGACGTGCGCCCCTTCCAGGTTGAGCACGTCGCGGGGAACGCCCAGGACGGCCGCGACCACGTCGTACAGCCCGGCCATGTCCATCACCCGGCTCCGCGGCCGGTCTCCGTCCAGGCGCAGCAGCGACCACCGCAGCCGCGCGGGGGAAGAGCCGGAGCCGAGCAGCAGCAGCCCCGAACCGTGCGGCAGGTCCACCGGGCAGGCTGCCTCCAGGTCGGGCTTGAGGTGCTTGGTGCCCGCGGCGCTCTCGAAGGTCTCCATCCCGGCCACGGCCGGCAGCAGCCGGACCGGACTCCCGCCCGCGGCGACCCCGTCCCGGAACCACGCCGCGTGGGTGGCGTCGTCCTGGACCACCAGGAACCCCTCGCCCAGCGGGGCCACCGCCGAGGCGGAGCGCACCGGCGTCCCGTCGGCGAAGCGCAGCCGGGCCACGTGCTCGAGCTCGATCCTCACCGGGACACCTCGGCGTCATCCCTGGCTGTCATCGCTGGCTGGCCCATCCCTCGACTCTAGGGCCGCGCGGCGCCTCGGAATTGCGGACGACAGGTCGCGGGAGGTCGCGCAAGAATGCTGGCATGGAACTGCCTCCCGGGCTCACCAGCCGCCCGCTGCGCATGGACGACGCGCGCGCCGTCTTCGAGCTGATGGCAGCCCAGGAGCTGGTCGACCTCGGCTCGGTGGAGATCGAGGAGGCCGACATCGTGGCCGACTGGTCCCGCCCCAGCTACGACGTCGGCACGTCGGCGCTGGGGGTCTTCGCCGGTGACCGGATGGTCGGCTACGTCGAGGTCTCCGGCGGGGACCGGGGGGATGCCGCCGTGCACCCGGGGCTCCGGGGACGCGGGATCGGCACGGCGCTGGCGCAGCGGATGCAGCAGCTGGCCCGGGACCGTGGCGCCACGGTGGTGGGGATGCCCGTGCCGGTGGGCTCCCCCGGCGACCAGCTGCTGGAGTCCCTGGGCTACCGGGTGCGCTGGACCTCGTGGCTGCTGGAGCTGCCGCACCGGGCCGAGGTCCCGCCCCGCCCCCTCCCCGAGGGCTACCTGATCAGCGAGGCCACGCCCGAGCAGCACCGCGATGCCTGGACCGTCGTGGAGGACGCCTTCTTGGAGTGGTCGGAACGCGAGCGGCAGAGCTATGAGGACTTCGCCGCCACGGTGCAGGGCCGGCCGGGGTTCGCGCCGTGGCACCTGCGTGCCGCCCTGGACCCGGACGGCCGGGTCGCGGGCGTCTCCCACCTCAGCGTGAGCGACGAAGAGTTCTGCTTCGTGCTCAGGCTCGCGGTCCGGCGCGACCAGCGCCACCGGGGGCTGGCCCAGGCGCTGCTCGCCGACTCCTTCCGCGCCGGACGCGAGCACGGGGCCAGCCGCTTCCAGCTCTCCACCGACAGCCGGACCGGGGCGCTGGGGCTCTACGAGAAGGTCGGGATGGAGGTCGCCAGCACCTGGGTCAACCGGGCGATCGACCTGCGCTGAGCCGACCTCAGACGTGGCCGCTGAGCTGAGCCAGACGGGTCGCCAGAGCGTCGACCAGCTCGCCGGCCCGCTTGGTGGAGATCGCGGACTTTCGGTCCCCGCCCTGGCTGGAGACCGGGAGCACGTCGACCGAGAGCTTCGCCCCTCCGGCGAGCGCGCGGAGCTCGTCGACCTTGTCGCCGAACGGCGACCCGCTGCCGGGTGAGTAGTAGCGCACCACCTCGTCCAGCTCGTCGGCGAACAGGTCGGCCTTGGTCACCGCGATGACCACCCACACCGGCCTGTCCCGGCGTACCGCCATGGCGGCGATGCGGTGCGCGGTGATGGTCCAGTCCTCCAGCTCCGCAGCGAGCTGCTGCTCCCGGGTGGCGCTCGCCCGGCCGGTGGTGCCCGCCGTACGCCGGGGCGTGGCGTGGCCGTGGGCCACCACGTGGATCACCCCGTCCACCGGCTCGTCGTGGAACACCTCGTCGAGCGCCCCGAGCCGGGTGGCGGCGTTGTCGCCCGGCACCACCAGGAACCGGAAGCCCTGCAGGCGCCGCCCGCGGCGGGTACGGCGCTCCATCACCGCCGACCCGACCTCCGCGGCCCCCTCGGCGGAGGTGCGTCGGGAGAGCCGGTCGGCCAGCTGGGTCTTGCCGACCCCGGTCATCCCGGTCACCGCGACTACCGGGAAGCGCCGGCGGAACACCCTGCCGACTCGTTCCGGCGTCGCGGCGAGCCCGGTCAGGAGACCCCCGGCGATGCCGGCGCCCAGGGCGGAGCGGCCGGGGCCGGGCAGGACCGTGCGGAGGCGGCTGGCGGTGCGGGAGACGGGGTGCGGCACGGGGGCTCCTCGGGCACAGGCGGAACGGTCGCGGAGTGCGGCGTCAGGCGAGCCTACGGTCCGATGCTCGGGGGGCGCGGACGACGTCTCGCCCTGTTACCGTCGAAGACGTGGTGCAGGTGCTCATCATCGAGGACGACGACCGCATCCGTCCGCTGCTGATGCGGACGCTGGGGCAGCGCGGGTACGCCGTCGCCTCGGCCGCGTCCGGGATGGCGGGGCTGAGCCTGGCCGTGGAGCACCGGCCCGACGTCGTCGTCCTCGACCTGTGCCTGCCCGACGTGGACGGCACCCAGGTGCTGCGGATGCTGCGCGCGGTCAGCGACGTCCCGGTCATCGTCTCCAGCGCCCGCGACGACGACCCCTCGCTCATCGGCTGCCTGGACGACGGAGCCGACGACTACGTGGTCAAGCCCTACAGCACCGGGCTGCTGGACGCCCGGATCCGGGCCGTGCTGCGGCGCGCGCAGGCAGATCCCGGCTCCCCCGGCCAGGTGCTGCACGTCGGCGGGCTGGACATCGACGTCCTCGGCCGCCGGGCCTCGCTCGACGGCGCCGCGGTGGACCTGTCGCCACGCGAGTTCGACCTCCTCACCCACCTCGCCGAGCACGCCGGCGAGGTGGTCACCAAGGGCCGGCTGCTCACCGACGTGTGGCACCAGGCGTGGGGCGGGTCGGAGAAGACCGTCGACGTGCACCTGTCGTGGTTGCGCCGCAAGCTCGGGGAAAGCGCCTCCGAGCCGCGCTACCTGCACACCGTGCGCGGGGTCGGGGTCCGCCTCGCCGCCCCGGAGGGCTGAGACGTGCGGCACCCCGAGCACCCCGCCGCCCCCGAGCCCCGACCGGCGGCGGCCGCCGACCTCTCGCACCGCCTGCGCACCCCGCTGACGGCGTTGCGGCTGCGGATCGACGGGCTCACCGACCCCGAGGAGCGGCTGCGGCTCTCCGCCGATCTCGACGAGCTGGAGGCGGTGGTGGAGCACGTGCTGCGCCAGTCCCGGCACACCCGGGGCGATGCCGCGGGCGCCGCCTGTGACGCCTGCGCCGTGGTGGCCACGCGGGCCCGCTTCTGGGAGCCGCTCGCCGAGGACCAGGGGCGGGGCTTCGAGCTGCGCGTCGACTCCGGCACGGCGCTGGTCGCCACCGCCGCCGAGGACCTGAGCGCGTTGGTGGACGTGCTGCTGGACAACGTGTTCACCCACACCGCCGAGCAGACGGGGTTCCGGGTGGAGTGCCGCCACCGACCCGGGGGCGGGGCGATGCTGGTCGTGGCCGACGCGGGCCCGGGCTTCCCGAGCGGGCTGGACGTGGTGGGCCGGGGCACCTCGGGCGCCGGCTCCACCGGGCTGGGGCTGGCCATCGCCGAGGCGACCGCCGCGGAGTCCGGGGGCGTGCTCACCGTGGGCGCCGCCGTGGCGGGCGGAGCCCGGGTCGTGGTGGAGCTGGGCCCTCCCGGTTGAGGCTCACCCGGTTGCGGCCCACCCCGATTGAGCTCAGCGCACGCTCACCCTCGCGCCGCACTGCTGCGAGCCGTCGATCCGCCGCGCGGTGAACGCGAAGGTGTCCCTGCCACGCTTGTTGCGCGCGACGCGCTCGACCTCCAGGTCGCCCTCCCGGTCGGGCGCCACCTCGTAGCGGGGCCCCTCGCGGTCCACCGAGAGCTCGTACCTGCCGGCCCCGCACGCGCCGCGCCGCTCGGTGTCCGCACTGGCGGGGCCGCTGGCGGCGACCAGGGCGGTGGCCGGCAGGGCGAGCAGGATGGCGGTCGCGATCGTCTTCCTGACACTCATCCGGGCTGCCTCTCTCGTTGCCTCAGCTGTTGCCTCAGCTGTTGATGGACGCCACGCACGGCTGTCCGGCGGCGGGCGTGGCCGTCACCACGAACTCGTCCCACTGGTCCTCCCGCGCCATGGCCTCGACCTCGATCTCGGAGCCGTCGTCGGTGACGCGCGAGCTCTGCAGGAGCGGTTGACCGTCCTGCTCGATCACCACGTCCCACACCGCCCCCGGGTCGCTGGTCTGGAGCTCGAAGGTGACCTGGAGGCCGCCGTCCTCCTCCTCGACGGTGAGCTCGTAGGTGTTGCCCTCGCACTCGCCGGTGACGGTGTCGCTGTCGTCACCGCCCCAGGTGAGCCAGGCGGCGACCGCGACGACCACGATCACCACGACGACCAGCACGGCCAGGAGCGCTCTGTTCATCTTTCGTTCCCCGATCTCGCCGCACCCGAGGTGGCGCCGCAACTCTTCGCAGCCTCACCCGCGCGCGGTTAAGCGCGAACCAGCGGAGGGCTAAGGCGGGGCAAAGGGGGCGATCCGGTCGCAGCCCTCCAGGCCGAGCTGCCACCACGGGCGGGTGGCCCAGATGTGGTCCATGAGCTGACGCTGGCAACGCCTCCGGTAGCGCCTGGGGTTCAGGCTGAGACGGGGAGCTCCTTGAGCCAGGCCTGCCAGCCCGGCTCCTCACGGCGTACGTAGTCGGCGGCGTCGGCGGAGAACAGGTACGCCCGGACGCCCACCGTCGACTTCCCTTCGCCCTCGGCGAAGGCGAAGACGTTGAGGATCCCCGGCACCGGCGCGGTGAGCCGGACCAGGGTCTGACTCTGGGCGATCCGCTCGACGGTGCCGGTGGCACCGCGCACGTCGACCTCCGACCCTTCCTCTCCCAGCCCCAGCGCGGCGCGCAGGGTCGACAGGAGGGACTGCGGATCACCCGGATGGGAAGCGGCGGCCTCCAGGAGCGTGGCCTCCTGGCCGGTGAAGTGGGCGAGGTAGAGGCGCAGGTTGTCGAAGAAGGGGATCCAGTTGGGCCCCATGGTGTCCCAGAACTCCGACTCCCACTCGGCGCCGGTCCCGAAGCCGCTGCTGGTCACGCGCACCACGCAGGTGCCGCCGGACTGCGCCTCGACGACGAACTCCGAGGTCAGCGGGCTGAGCGCGTCCGGCTCCTTGCCCATCAGGGCGGCCCAGTCCTCCTCGTAGACGAGGCGGCGAGGCGGGTCCCAGCCGGTGACGCGGCCCTCGGAGCCCATGTCCGGGCCCATCTGGAAGTACAGGGAGCCGCCCTCGCGCTCCTCCATCTCGGTGGGGGTGAACCAGGCGCTCATGCCCTTGGCGGTGGCGATGGCCTGCCACACCTGCTCGGGGGTGCCCGGTACCTCGACGGTGAACTCCAGGCGGTACGGGACGTTCGTGGTGGTGCTCATGGGCTCTCCTCCGGTAGTGGGTGTGCGGCAACGACGAGCCGGTGCGGGCGCCCGTCGTCGTGGTGGTAGCGAGCGGCCAGGTCGAGCACCGCGGCGGTCAGGTCGTCGGCGAAGGCGGCGCGGTCGGCGGCGGATCGGAACCCGATCTCGGTGTCGATGGTCAAGGTGGGCAAGCGCTTTCCAGAGGCGCCGGCGCGACGCGCCAGGGCACCGACCTCGCGCACCAGCCGACCGGCCAGGGCGACGAGGTAGCCGGCCGAGAGGTGGTCGGCGTTGGCGTCCGGGTCGGCCGCCGACGCGCTGACCGCGGCGGGCGAGACGACGTACGAGGCGGCGGAGGCCTGCAGCACCCGCTCGGTGATGCCCCCGTGCCGGCGCTGCTCGGACAGCTCC
This sequence comes from Nocardioides houyundeii, assembly GCF_002865585.1. NCBI lineage: Bacteria > Bacillati > Actinomycetota > Actinomycetes > Propionibacteriales > Nocardioidaceae > Nocardioides > Nocardioides houyundeii. Next base: position 3,767,895 of record NZ_CP025581.1, read on the forward strand.
ACCAGGCCGTGGGTCTCCAGCGCCTTGAGGTGGTAGTTGACCTTCTGGCGGGTGATGCCCACCCGGGCGGCGAGCCCGGCGGCGGAGGCCGGGACGGCCAGCTCGGCGAGCAAGCGGGCCCGGACCGGGTCCAGCGCGGCGGCGGCGGCCGGCACGCTCTCGATGACTTCGATGTCCTGCATGCACTCCAGCGTGCCCTTGACAAAAAGTCTTGTCAAGGGTGTCGGAGCATGGACGCAACAGCGCCCGCCCCGATTGCTCGGGACGGGCGCCGCGTTTCAGCTTCGGGTCAGCGTCGGACCCAGATCTTGCGCACCACAGCGGGCTTGACTCCCGCACCGCGGATCTTCAGCTTCATCCGCTTGGTCCGTCGGACGTCGGGCGTGGCCACCTTGAGCTTGACCACGCCGCTCTTCCAGACCTTCTTGGTGATCCGCTTGCCGTTGAAGACCACGGTGACCTTCTTGCCCGGCTTGGCGCCCCGCAGGGTGATGCGGAGCTTCTTCCCGCCCTTGACCTTCTTGGGCGTCCACACCTTGACCTTGGCGTGACCCGGGACCGGCGTGGGGACCACGGTCGGCGTACCGGGCGTCGGCGTCGGCGTACCGGGCGTGGGGGTCGGCGTACCCGGGGTGGGCGTCGGCGTGCCTGCGCCGGTCTTCACCTTCAGGGCCGGAGCCGTGTCCGGGGCGACGTGGCCGTCGACCAGCTGCTCCATCGCGTAGGCGTAGCCGACGATCTCCGCGTCGTCCCAGGCGCGGCCCATGAACTGCAGGCTCACCGGATCGCCGTTGGCGTCGGTGCCGACGGGGAACGCCACGGTCGGCACCCCCGAGGAGCCGGACGGGGTGTCCCGGCGGCCGAAGCTCGACCGGTTGCCGCCGCCGTCGTTGAGCGAGATCTCCGAGAGCAGTGCCGGGTAGACCACCGCGTCCAGGTTGTTGGCGTCCATCCAGGCGTCGATGTTCTCCTGGTAGTCCGTGCGGTACTTCCGCCAGGCCGTCTCCTCCGCGGGGGTCATCCGGACCGTGGAGGCGCAGTACGACGGGTCGTAGGTCGTGTACGGCAGCTTCAGCTGGGAGCAGACGACCTCGGCGGGCGAGGACATGCCGAGCTCGGGGTGGGACTCCAGGTAGCGGGCCCAGCCCTCCCAGTTGACGTTGACGTTGGGCCGGGTCGGGGCGACGGGGCTGTCGGCGACCTCCACGAGGGTGGCGCCCGCCGCCTGGACCTGCGTCCGCGCCGCTACCGAGGCGTCGACGACGGCCGTGGTGCCGTACGGGTCGGTCCAGGTGCTGGGGATGTAGCCGATGCGCTTGCCGCGCAGGGCGTCGGCGTCCAGCACGCTCTGCCAGTCCGCGGGCCGGTGCGCGTCAGCCTCCGCCGTCTCGGGGTTGAGCGGGTCGGTGCCCGAGACCACGTTGAGGATGTCGGCCAGGTCGGAGACCGAGCGCGTCATCGCACCGGCGTAGTCCTGGAGCCAGGACAGCGGCATGACGCCGCGGTCGGACTGCATGCCGTCGGTGCCGCGCAGGGTGACCAGGCTGGCCGCGGCGGCCGGGGCGTAGAGCGAGTCGCCGGTCTGGGACCCCAGCGCCGCAGCGGTGAGGCTGGTGGCGGTGGCCACGGCGGAGCCGCCCGAGGAGGCGAGCGCCGACCGGGACGGGTCGAAGGCGTTCCAGACGGTGCCGAAGGCGTTGTCGGAGTAGGAGCCGGAGGTGGCGTACTCCTCCATGGCGGCCTTGCCGATGATGATGGCGCCGGCCTCTCGCAGCTTGGCGATCTGGTAGGCGTCCTGGGCCGGGTAGAAGTCCTTGAACGTGAGCGAGCCGTTCGTGGTCGGCATGTCCGCGGTGTCGTAGAGGTCCTTGGCGGCGATCGGGATCCCGAGCAGCGCACCGGTGCGACCCGCTGCGCGGGCGGCGTCCGCCTCGGCGGCGCGCACGAGCGCGTCGCTGGCCACGGCGTTGAACGCGTTGAAGGCGAACGGCCCCTCGTCGTACGCCGCGATCCGGTCCAGGTAGGCCCTCGTGATCTCCACCGACGTGGTCACCCCGGCGGTCATGTCGGCCTGGAGCTCGGCGATCGTCTTGTCCACCACGTCGTAGCCGACCGAGGTCACCTGCTCCGGCTCCACGGCCGGGGCCGGCTGCGGGACGGTGGCAGCGCCGGTCGCCCCGGGCACGTCGAAGTTGACGATGGAGGAGACCTCCAGGGCGCTGAGCCCGGCGAGGTCGGGGTTCGCGGCGAGCTCGGCGGCCTGGGCCGCCACTGCCGCCCGCTCGCTCGCCGCGGTGGCCGCGGTGACCCGGCTGCCCACCACGACGTAGCGCAGCAGGGACGCGCTCTTGCCGGGCGCCAGGGTGAGCCGGTTGACGTACGCCGGGTAGTTCCGGTCGTGACCCACCGCGGAGTAGCCCTGGGTGAAGGTGTCCCGGAGCCAGTTGCCGCTGCGGTCGAAGGACCCCGCCACGGTGCCGGTCGGGCCCTGCCAGGTGCTGCCGCCGCTGCCGGACTCCGAGACCGTCCAGACGTCGGAGGCGTCGAGCGCGGCGTCGCCGGAGGAGCTGGCGACCACGGAGCTGGCGTTGGTGCCGCTGGTGCCGTAGCCCGTCTGGCCGCCGAAGGCCACCTCGACGGTGACGGGGGCGTCGGTGCTGTTGGTCAACGTGTCGAGCCAGCGGCCGTAGCCGTCGGGCCGCGACACGTCGACCTTGCGGGTCATCCGGATGCCGGAGAGGTCCACGGACTTGGTGGACTCGAAACGACCGGTCTCCTGCTCGGTGAGACCGAAGCCGCGCATCAGCGCACCGTCGAAGCGGTGCGGCGCCGGGGTGTCGACGTGCACCCGGATGCCCCCGTAGCCGTTGAGCATGGTGGAGTACGGCGCCTGCACGCCGGTCCCCTCCTGCGTGGCCCGGATGGATCCGGTGTCGGCGCCCGGTGCCGCGGCGTCCTGGATGCCCCAGGCGGTGCCGGCCGCGTCGGTGACGTAGGTGAAGGCGTTCGCGCCGACGGGGATGGCGAGGGAGACGGCGGCCAGCGAGACCGACAGCCCGGCGGCGGCCAGCAGGGGCCGGCGCCGGTGGGAGGACCCGCGGGCCCGGTGAGTGGTGAAGGACATGGAAGTACCTCGGTTCAGGAGAGCCCCCTTGGTCACGGGGGATGACACCCACCTCACCTGCCACAGATTTCACCGGGTTGCCGTGGTGTTGCCCGCGTGTTAATTCAGCGGTCGCCTTCGTCGGTGGCGGCCCAGCATCCCTAGGCTCAGCGCTCCAGGGGGCGATCGGGGTCCGCGGTCCAGGCGTTCATCGACCCGTCGTACACCGCGACGTCGTCCCGGCCGACCTCGGCCAGCGCGAGCGCCGCCGCCGTGGCCGCGATGCCGCCGCCGCAGTAGGTCACCGGGCGGCGGCCCGGGTCCAGGGCACCGACGGCCGCGAACAGCTCCCGCAGCTCCTGGACCGGACGCAGCCGACCGTCCGCCCCGACGAGCTCGCCGAACGGGACGTTCACGCTCCCGGGGATGTGCCCACGCGCGAAGTCCTCGCGACCCAGTGCGTTGATCAGCAGCACGCTCGGGTCCTCGACCGCGGCCTCCACCTCGGCAGTGGACCGGATCCGCTCCGGGCGCCGGCGCGCGGTCAACGTGGCGGGCGGGTAGGTCTGCACACCGGTGGCGGTCTCCAGCCCCGCGGCCTGCCAGGCGGCGAGCCCGCCATCGAGGACGGAGGCACGGTCGAAGCCCTCCAGTCCGAGCTGCCACCACAGGCGGGTGGCCCAGATGCCGTTCTCGGAGTCGTAGACCACGACGTGATGCTCGTCGCCGACCCCGGCCTCGCCGAGCAGCCGGGCGAACCGCGCGGAGTCGACCGCGGCGAACGGCGCCTCTCCATCGGGGTCGCTGAGACCGGTCAGCAGGTCGACGAAGGCGGCGCCCGGGAGGTGCTGCTCCTCATAGCTGGCGCGGCCCGAGGTCACGTACGCCCCGGTCTCGTCGAAACGCAGGTGCACCGTGGCGTCCAGGATCCGGAGCAACGGGTCGTCCTGGTGGTCCAGGAGCCACTCGACACTGACCTGACGCGGGATCTCGACCATGTCCCGACCGTACAGCCGCAGCGGTGCCGGCCAGCGACGTGCCGACCCGGCCCACGACGCCCTGGGCATCGTCTGGGCGGACACCTATCCTGAGCAGGAGAGGAGGCAGCCATGTGTCGCTGGCTCGCGTACTCGGGCTCGCCGATCCTTCTCGAGGACCTCCTCTTCAAGCCCGACAACTCCCTGGTGGTGCAGAGCAAGCACTCACGGCTGGGGGCGGAGTCGGTGAACGGCGACGGCTTCGGCATCGGCTGGTACGGCGCCCGGGGCACCCCCGGGCGCTACCGCAGCACCGAGCCGGCCTGGAACGACCTCAACCTGCGAGAGCTCTCCGCCCAGGTGCTTTCCGACCGGATCTTCGCCCACGTCCGCGCCACCACGGGGTCTCCGGTGCAGCAGACGAACTGCCACCCCTTCCGCCACGGTCGCTGGCTGTGGATGCACAACCGGGGGGATCGCGGAGTTCCCGGCGGTCAAGCGCGACCTGAGCATGGCGGTCGACCCGGCGCTCTTCCCGCTGGTCCAGGGCTCGACGGACTCGGAGTACTTCTTCTACCTCGCCCTCACCTACGGGCTGGAGTACGACCCGCTCACCGCGGTGGCGCGCGCCGTGGGGCTGATCGAGGAGACGGGACAGCGCCACGGTGTCGCGTCCCCGCTCCAGATGACGGTGGCCACGACCGACGGTGAGTCCACCTGGGCCTTCCGCTACTCCAGCGTGGGTGACTCGCGGACGTTGTTCCACAACACCGAGATCGCCACCCTGAAGGCGCAGCACCCCGACCACCCGGTCCTGCACGACCTGTCCGAGGACACCATGGTCGTGGTCTCCGAACCCTTCGGAGACCTGGCCGGCGCCTGGCGCGAGATCCCGGAGTCCACCTGCCTGGTGGTCCGCGGCGGACGCGCAGAGGAGAGTGCGTTCCGCCCGATCTCCCCGTGACGCAACCCTGTCCACGAGGCGCCTCTCCGCCTAGCATGCTGCCGACCAGTCACCCGGGGGAACGGACCATGGACATGCGCAGGACCAGAAGCACCGCCGTACTTGCAGCCCTCTCTGTCGTGCTGAGCGCCGGCAGCGTCGTCGCCGCCTCCTCCGCCTCGGCAGATCCGACCGCGCTCTACCCGCTGACCGCCGGCAGCCTGGGCAACTACAGCTATGACGTGCAGATCGGCCCCGGCGTGGGCTACGACAACGGCCCCGCCCTGTGCACCCGGGTGGTGATGACGCACGTGACCCGGCCCGAGGCGGACCCGATCGAGTCCTGCCGTGACATGACCTCCGACAAGCTGGTCGGCGATCGGCGCGTGCTCAAGATCGAGGGCCACTTCAGTGCCGTGGGCACGGACCCGATCTTCGGGGTCGACATGTACGGGACCACCCCGAAGGCGCAGCGCCTGCGGATCAAGGTCTCCGGACGCAAGGTCGTGACCCTCAAGCGGTCCAGCAGCAAGATCCTGCGGATCGACGGCGAGCGGGTCCGCTTCTTCTACGTCGCGACGGTCCAGGCGGACCCGCGCAAGGCGGACTCGGTCAAGGCCCAGCTGAAGAAGTGCCGCAAGGTGAAGGGGAAGAGCAGGAAGAAGTGCTCTTGGAAGACGGTCGCGGACCAGGACTACTTCCTACTTTGAGCCAGCACCGCGCGTCCCGGCACACCCTGGTAGGAAATAGCAGACGCTGCAGGCGTCTCGGGTCACCTGCAGCGTCTGGCAGAGATTCTGTCGTGCCTCACCGAGTCGTGTCCCGGAGTTCGAAGAATCTCCTCGACAGGAATCTCCCGGTTACGGCGTCCGGGGGCTAGCGCCGGCGGAGCAGTGACCACCACAGCGGCGCCGAGACCAGCGCGAGGATCGCAGAGCCAGCCGCCCACTCGTCCGCCACCGGGTGTGGCGGTCCCGAGGGCATGATCAGCTGCAGCACCCCGAGGGCACTGCCGATGAGCAGCAACGTCACCCAGGTCCCGAAGGCCAGCACGGGGGCGCCCAACAGCGGCAGGAGCGCCACGGTCGACGGGTCGCGGACCGGCGGGGCGTCGGCCTTGCCGCTCATCCCCAGCCCCTGACTCCGTAGCAGCGCCCACACCACCAGCGCTGGCGGAACCAGCGAGAGCACCAGCAGCGGCGAGCCGGCCGGAAGCAGGAACAACGAGCCCAGCCAGACGCCGAAGACGACCGGCAGCGAGAGGGCGACGACCAGGATGCGCGGGGCGCTGGTGGCGAGCGAGGTCCGGAGCATGACGGCATCCTGCCCCGGACCGACCCCGGACGCCTGAGCATTCAGGCTTATCCTCGGCGCCCACCTGGGCACACCTGGTCAGACCGGAATCAGTGGCGTGCCGGGGCCCTCGGGCAGGGTGACCGTGATCGGCTGCCCCGGCACCACCTCCCCACCGCGCTCCACCACGGCCATCACCCCGGCCTTCCGGATCACCGAGGCGCTCTCGGCCCGGGGCGAGGCTGTCGGCGTACCGTCCGGGCGGGCGAGCACCACCTTGAGCAGCCCGGGCCGGAACCTGTCGATCTGCACGCACGGGTTGCGCAGCCCCGTCAGGCGTACGACGGGCCCGCCGAGGTCGAGCAGCGTCTCGGTCGGCAGCCCGAGCAGGTCGAGGTCGGCGGTGAGCACGTTCTCGCCCAGGTCGCCCGGGCCCAGCTCGTAGCCCAGCACGCGGGCGTCGTCGAAGAGCTCGGCGTGGATCAGGTGGACCTGGCGCAGGTTGAGCTGGTTGGGGTCGCGGCGCACCCGCGAGCGGTGCTGGACCAGGGTGCCGGCGTGCGCGTCACCGAGCACCCCGAGCCCAGCGACCAGGGTGATCGACTCGGCCGGCACCTTGCTGAAGCGGTGGGTCTCGTCGCGGCTCACAGCCACGACACGGGGTGGGGGCATGACGACATCCTGGCACCGCTGGCCCTCAGCATCACTCCGCCGCGGGCGACGCGGAGCGCCGCACCTCTCTCCACTTGCCGGCTGCGAGGGAGCCCCACAGCAGGGTCAGGATCCAGCCGTTCCAGCTGCCGTCGGGAGGGAGGGCCATGATGACGGCGGGCAGGGTCATAGCTGAATAGCCCCACGCCTGTCGACGGGTTCGGTTGCGCTTGTCCACCGGGAACTGCGCGGCGTAGTCCTCGGGGCGCCCGAACTCCTCCTGCAGCGGGGAACCCGCTTCCACCGCGTGCCCCTGCGCCTCGGCCACGATGGTGCGCACCCGCTGCTCTGGCATCTCCGCGCGCAGGCGCAGCACGCCGGCCAGCACCCCGAGCCACTCGTCGTCGTCCCGCGGAGTGCGCCAGGTGGGGAGCTTCTTCTCGGGGAGCAGGGTGTCGAGGACCTTGCCCGCCAGTGCACAGGCCGGCACCAGCAAGCCGAGGTGCCACGCGCCGGCTTGAGGGCCGCGGTAGCCGATGCACCAGATCACCGGGCTCGCCATGATGAAGGCCCCGCCGACCACAACGGCGGCAGTGGCCGCGATGGCGACGCCGAGCGGACGCCGAGACAGGGTCTTCTCCCAGACAGTGTGGGCAGTCGCCGGAAGCAGCCCCAACCCGACCGGGAATGCGAGAAGTTCGAGCCGGTACTCCATCTCCCAACCCTCCGTGACCAGGAGCAGGACGAGGAAGACCGCCGCCGTAAAGCCGAGGCCCACCTGAGCGCTCGTCCGCCCTAGCGGTTCGGCGTCGGGGCGCTCGGTCCGACTCGCTCGGCCAGCCACGCCTGGCGCTGCGCGTCGTCCGGGGAGAGGGCGTCGGAGATGACGTGCGGGCAGACCCGGCCGTAGTAGTCGGTGATCGGACCGTCGGACTCGCGCACCAGCATCCCCGCGGCCTCGCCGTCGATCACCCACGAGCCGATCACCACGTAGTTGCCGTCGAAGACCGGCACGTCGGTGAAGGCCTGGTAGACGAACCCCTCCGCGCCGTAGGACCCCGGCATCTCGATGTCCTCCAGGGCATCGGCGAGGTGGATGCGGATGTTGTCACCCTCCCGGCCGTGCAGCGGCTTGGCGACCCAGTTCTCGAGGTCGCCGGGGTCGTCGAAGTAGGCGGGGAGCAGCAGCCGGTGGCCCGGGTTGCGCTCCCACAGCACCGGGAGGAGCGCCTTGGTCGACAGCATCGCCTTCCAGGCGGGCTCGAACCAGTTGACCGGACGCGCCTCGCGCTCCTCGACGACGTGCCGCCCGAACGGCTCGGCGAGCATCTGCTCCCAGGCGTAGAGCTTGAAGGCGTTGCGGACGCGGTAGTCGTTGGCGTCGCGGAACTCGTGGGCGTCCGGGTTCCACCCGACCTCCGCCATCGGGTGGGCGAGGGTGGCGAACCCGGCCTGGACGGCGGTGTCCATCAGGTAGTGGGCGGTCATCTCCATCTCGCCGTCGTCGTAGCTGTCGCCCTCGCCGAGGTCGTAGAAGAAGTGCAGCTCGTCGCCATCGGTGGCGCCGGAGGTGCGCAGCCGCTGCCAGCCGGCGACCAGCCGCTCGTGGACGCTGTTCCACTGGTCGAGCTCGGGCATCAGGTCCTCGAGCCAGCGCCACTGGGCGACCCCGGTCTCCACCAGCCCGGTGGGGGTGTCGCCGTTGATCTCCAGCATCTTGATGGAGGCGTCGGCGCCGTAGACGAGGTCGAATCGCGAGTAGAGCGAGGGGTCCTGCCGGGCGATGGAGCGGCGTACGACGTCCATCGTGCCCGGCGGCAGCCCGAGACGCTGGTCGGACATCGTCGCAGCCATGTGCCCGGCGGCGTCGACGCACATCGCCCACAGCTCCTCGGTGGCGGCCTCCAGGGCGTCGACCTCGTCGCCGGTCACCTCATACCAGGCGGACTCGTTCCAGTAGGGCCGCGAGGTGCCGTCGGGCAGCTCGGTGACCGGGAAGACGAGGCCCTGCTCGGTGACGATCCGCTCCCAGTCGGGGCGCGGCTTGATCGCGTGACGCCACATCAGGCGATGCTGGCGCAGACGATGGCCGCCACCGAGAGCGCCGAGGCGGCGGCCAACCAGGCCAGCGGCCGGACCGGGCCCGGCTCCGTGACGATCTGGCGCAGGTTGCCCGGCGTCACCGCGTCGATGGCGAAGAGCATGGCGGCGTTGAGCGCGACGCCGAGGACGGCGAACGAGACCGTCCAGGCCAACGGCCATCCCAGGTCGGTCGCGCCGTTGGTCCAGATCGCGGTGAAGAGCACCAGGGCGTTGGAGACCATCCACGACGAGGCGACCAGGCCCGCGGAGCGGGACTGGAGGTGGACCGAGGCCTTCCCGGACTCGTCGGTGCCGTGCAGGTGGCTGCCCAGGTGGCCGGGGGTCACCAGGTCGAGGACGTAGTAGGCGGCGATCAGGATCACCCCCGACACCAGCGCGTAGACGACGGCGTGGAAGACGGCGTTCAGCAGGTCGGTCACGGGTTCTCCTGGTCGGGGGTGGGGCAGGTCAGGACGAGAAGCCGCGGTTGGAACCGCCGAACCCGCCCTTGGTGGTCGTGGACTTCACGGTGGAGCCGCCGGTGGTCGGGAGCCCGCCGCGCTGGACGGTCCCGTTGAGCCCGCTGCCGCGCCAGGTGCCGCCGGTGGCGAACCCGCCGATCGGGGGCACCCGGGAGCTGGCACCCAGGTAGTACCAGAAGAACCCCGTGGCGACGCCGTTGTAGTCGCGGCTGGTGTCGCAGTTGTCGTCATCCACCCGCTCCTGGGTGTCGGGGTCGACGCAGACCGCGGCATAGTCGGCGGAGGTGGTGGCGCAGCCGGTCAGCCCGGACGCCGCGAGGGCCGTGACGCCGAGCACGACCGAGGCCGAGCGCATGCGTCGCCGTGGCGTAGTGGTCATCGGTCCTGCCTCTGCTGGGAGTGACGGGTCAGGCTGGGGTAGGCGAGCCCGGTGCCGAGGACCAGCGCGGCGGCGACCAGGGAGGTCGTCGAGCTGTCCCGCACGCTCAGGACCAGGGCTGCGCCGAACGTACCCACTGCGGCCAGCGGAACAACCCTGCGCCGCACAGGGCGCTCAGCGCTGCCGCGTCGTCCGAAGTAGAAGGGGACGGCCGCGCAGGTCAGCGCGTAGTACGCCGAGACGAGCAGCGCGGTGGCGGCGACCGAGTCGGCCAGGACCGCCTCGCTGGTGCCGACCAGGACGGCGTACGCGCCGGCGGCGAGGCCGGTGAAGACCCAGGTCGCCCGCGCCGGGGAGCCGAGCCCGGTGACCCGGGAGAGCGTGGACGGCAGGTCGCCGCGGCGCGACATCGAGAACATCGCCCGGGCCGAGGGGAGGATGGTGGTCTGGGCGCTGGCCAGGGCGGAGACGAGGACGGCGCCGGCGAGGACCGTTCCCCCGGTCGAGCCCATCAGGCTGGTGGCGAACTCGGCCAGGACGTCCCCCTCGCCGACCGCGACCAGCCGGTCGACCCCCGCGTAGGCGGTGACGGCCCAGGCGAACCCGGCGTAGAGGACGACCAGCACGCCCATCGCGATCAGGGCCGCGCGGACCGGGGTGCCGGCCGGGTCCGCGGACTCCTCGTTGACCGCGAAGGAGGAGTCCCAGCCCCAGTAGAGGAAGACCGCGACCAGGAAGCCGGCGACCACGCTCGAGGTGCTGAGGTCCGCGATCGTCGTCCCGGTCGTAGGCGAAAGTGGAGCCGGGAGGGGAGTCGCCAGGGCGGCCCGGACGGCGAAGGCGAGCAGCAGCAGCGCCTCGACTGCGAAGAGGACCACCTGGGTGCGGGCGGCCAGGGTGATGCCACGCGCGGCCAGGGCCGCCATCACGACCAGCAGGACGATCCCGGCACCCGCCTGGGCGAGCCGGGAGTCAGCCAGCCCTTCGAGCCCGACGACCGTGTAGCCGTAGATCGCGGCCGCCTGCATCAGGTTGGTCATCACCAGCACGCAGGCGGCGATCACCACCCACCCCGTCAGGAAGCCGACCCGTCGGCCGAACGGCTTGGTGGTCCAGGCGTAGCAGGTGCCGCAGTCGGGCTCGGCGGCGTTGAGCTCGCCGAAGCAGAGGACGACGAGCACCACCGGGATGGCGGAGACGGCGAGCAGCAGCGGCGCCGCGTCGCCGACCAGCGCGGCGAGCAGCCCGACGGTGACGGCCAGGGAGTACGCCGGCGCAGTGGAGGCGAGCGAGAAGACCGTCGAGACCGAGAGACCGACCGACCCGCGAGCCAGCGGACGCTGCTGCGGGGCAGCGGCCGCCGGGAGGGACTCGGGCATCGGGTGTCCTTGCTTCTCGACCGGGCTGCTGCGGCGCTCGGCGCTGTGGGTCAGCAGCGGTGGTCAGCGTAGTCCAGGGCCCGGCCGCCGGAACGCCCCGAGGGTGACCGCATCCGCCCGGAAAGATCGGGCGCGGAGGGCGCCGCGTCCCTCAGGCTGAGGAGCACAAGGAGGGACTTCCACCCATGATCGCCGCTCTCAACCACGCCGTCGACGAGATCGAGTCTCACCTGGCGGCGGACCCGTCCGCCTCGGTGGACGTCGGCGGCCTCGCCACGCGACTCGGCACCACCGAGCACCACCTGCGCCGCATGTTCTCCTCCCTGGCGGCCATGCCGCTCTCGGAGTACGTACGCCGGCGGCGGATGTCGCTGGCCGCCGCCGACCTCACGGAGCCGAACGACGACCTGCTGACGGTCGCGGTCCGGTACGGCTACGGCTCGGCGGAGGCGTTCGGGCGCGCGTTCCGTGCGGTGCACGGCGCCAGCCCTGGCGACGTACGGCGTTGCGGAGGTCCCCTACGCACACAACCACGGATCAGGTTCCACCTGACAGTCGAAGGGAGCATCCCCATGGACACCCGCATCATCCTGCTGCCTGCCCTCCGGCTCGTCGGTCACGCCACGCGCGTGCCGTTGACCCACCAAGGCGTCAACCCGCACATCGCCGAGCACGTCGCTGCCATCCCGGCGGAGGAGACCATGCGGCTCAAGGCGCTCAACGACACCGAGCCCGCCGGGGTGCTGGCCGTCAGCGACGACCTCGACCCCGACCGTGCCGAGGGCAGCGAGCTCACCTATCTGCACGGCGTGGCGACGACCGGCACCCCGCCCGACGGGCTCGACGTCATCGACGTGCCTGTCGGCACCTGGGCCGTCTTCCGCACCGAGGGGCCGCACCCGCAGGCGCTGCAGGACGCGTGGGCGGCGACGGCCACGACGTGGTTCCCCTCACAGCCGTGGCGGCTGCGTCCCGGGCCCGAGATCGTCGCGATGCTCGCCTTCGATGCCGACGCCGGTACGGCGACCTGCGAGCTCTGGCTGCCGGTGGAGCCGCAGTAGCCGCCGGCCCGGGCGCCGCACCGAGGCGTTCAGTCGATAACCCCGCACGCGACGCGGGTGCCGGCGTCGCCGGTGGCGAGCGTGGTCGCGTCCGGCCCCGGCACGCCGCCGGCGGCGTAGCGGTCGGGGATGTTGGCGAAGTTGTCGCGCCCGCTGTGCACCATCACTGCGGAGCCGTCGTCGTCGCGCAGCTCGTCAAGGGTGAACCGGTCGGTCACGAAGCTGCTCCACGCGCGACCGTCGTCGGTCACCAGCAGCGGGGGCAGGTCACCGGCGTGGTCGCCGTGCTCGGGGCTGTCGCCGGCGTAGTGGCCGCCCGCCGTGGTGAAGGGTCCGTCCGGGGCGTCGGCCTCGCACAGTCCGGTGCCGTGGACGTGCAACCCGTGGAAGCCCGGGGTGAGCCCCTGGGCCATGACGTCGACCTGCACGTGGCCGTGCTTCTCGCGCAGCGTCGCCAAGCCGATCCGGGCGCCGTCGACGCCGCTGAGCGCGACCCGCTCGACCCCGGCGCGGTGGTGGTGGCCGTGGCCGGGGTGACCCCAGCCGGGGTAGTCGCCGTGATGGCCCCCGTGCCTGCCGCCGTGCTTGCCGGGCGACCGGCTGTCGTCGCCGCTCGCGGTCCCGCTGGCCACGGCGGTCCCGCCGACGAGGACCAGCGCTGCCGCACTTGCCAAGGTGAGCCTGAGTGCCGTGAAGCCTTCCCGCATCTTCCTCACACCTTCCCGAGGGTCTGGTCTGATCGGACCTTCTCCACGGTGGCTGCTCCGGCCCGGCGGCGCAACGGCCGGATCGCTCACCGCACGGCCCGGCGCCCAGCGAGGCCGCTGTCTCGGTGTGAGACCGGCCAGGTCGTGTCCCGGCGGCTGATCAACCGGTTCTGACCAACGCCGGATCCGGAGGGGTGAGCCCGTGCCGGCGGATCACCCGTTCCCGCTGCTCGGGAGTCGCGAGGACGGCGAGGTCCTCCAGCAGCATGGCCTGCTGCGCTAGACGGCGCCGCGCTTGGCCTGCGCGAGCAGCTCGGTGAGACCGGCGGTGTCGACCTCCGCGCCGTACGCCGGCTGGTCGCGGTCGAAGCGCCAGCCCTCGGAGAGCGGCCCGACGTCGACCACGTCATAGCCGATCTCGTCGGTGAGCGCGGTGACCGTCGCCTTCGCCGACGCGTCGTCACCGGCCATCGGCAGGGCACGACGACCGGGGGTGCCGGCGGGGACGCCCTTGGTGGCGAGGTGGCCGGCCTGGATGGCGTTGAAGAGCTTCACCACCTGCGACTGCGGCAGGTGGGCGGCGAGGATCTCGCTCGGCGTGGTCTCGCCGGCGTCGATCTCGGCGACGTGGCCGTCGCGCTCGAAGTAGTAGTTGTTGGTGTCGATGACGACCTTGCCGGCCAGCGGCGCGACCGGCACCTGGTCGACGGCCAGGAACGGCACCGACACGACGACGACCTCCCCGGCCTGGGCCGCCTCCTCGGCGGTGGCGGCTCGGGCGCGCTCACCGATCTCCGAGACGAGGTCCGCGAGCGTCTCGGGCCCGCGCGAGTTGCTGACGACGACGTCATGACCCTGGGCCGCGAAGAGCCTGGCCAGGGTGCCGCCGATGTTGCCGCTGCCGATGAAGCCGATGTTTGTCATAGAGGGCGAACGGCCTACGCCGACGCATTGTTCCGCCGGGTGAAGGATGCCAACGGGTTCTGCCTGGTCCCGACGGGTTGCTGCCCCCGACAGCAGGCCTGCGTCAAAACGCGGAGACGGACCCCGAGGAACGCTCAGCGCGGGACAGCGCCCGCACCACCTGGAACCCGTGTCGACGCAGCGACAACGAGGCCAGCAGGGCCGCGACCACTTCGTCGACCTCGTCGCCGAAGACCGGCGTGGGTCGACCCACACTGGTGGCCAGGTCGTCGGCGTGCACCACGAGCTCCATGAGACGGACGGCCAGGAAGTCGTCGAGCGCCAGGGCGCACCCCTGCCACGGCACGTACGTCGTGGGACCGGCCGCGGCGATGGCGGCGGGCAGGTCGTCCCGGGACCGGTCGAGCACCGCGACGGAGTCGGCGTGTCCGGCCTGGGCCATGGCGTTGAAGTCGTCACGGATGGAGGTGTTCTCCACGGCGTCCACAGGCGCGCCGAGCCAGTCCACCCGATCGAAGTAGTCCTTCAGGGACAGCGGGTTTGCGTCGCGAGGCGTCTCAGCCCGAAGGAACTCCACGGCGCACTCCGGCTGGCTGACCAGGTGTCTGGCCACCCCGCCCACGGTCATCCCGGGAAGGGCGGACTCCAGGTGCCAGGCGTTCTCGACCTCGGGGGCCCGCACCAGAGGCGCCAGCGCGTCGGCGGCGCGCGGCACCAGCGAGCGATCGAGCGTCCCGGCGAAGGAGAGTGGCATCCGCCGACGGTAGCGGCGCCGATCGGGCCGGCGTCAAGAGCCGCTCACCCACTGAGGGCGACCCAGGAGATACCGCGGAACCGCTCGTGGTCCAGGTCTAGGGACTGTTCCGTGCCTTCCGGCGCTTGCGCCAGTCGAGAAGGGCGTTGACGGCACGGGCGATCCCGTAGCCCTGGCCACCCATCCAGCTCTCCCGGGCGACATGCATGGGCGCGTCCGCGTCAGGTACGGGGTTGCGTTGGCCAGGGATGCGCTTGGGCTGCTGAACCATGGCTCAATATGGCACGCTGCGGACTTGCACGCCCGCGCAATCGGTATGGGTTCGGACGGGAACGTCATCGGAACGCCGATGAGCATAGGCTGCCAATGTGACCCAGAGCACAGCGCGCAACCCTCGGCCGCCGCTGCCCAGCAGCGTGCGCTTCGCCGACCGGGCCACCGCCCGCTTCCCTGACCTCGCACCGACGTACTTCGACGCCATGTGGGACGGCGACCCCCACGCCGACGCCTTCGTCGCCGACTTCGCCACCATCGGCCACGGCCGTGCCATGAAGATTCTCCGCGCCGCCTGCCGGGACGGGATCTCCTCGGTCACCGACGCCCCCGAGTCGCTCCGGGCGCTCTTCGCTGAGCTCGACGCCGTACCGGACTGGGTGGACCTGGCCGAGATCGACGCCTCCGCCAAGCACCTGGGTCGCTACACCCGACAGGCCGGGGTCGTCCTGGGCGCCGCCTCGCTGGTCAGCGGCTACGCCAACTCCGCAGCCTCACGTCCGCTGGAGCTGACCGGGCGCTACCTCGACAACGCGGGAGCGCGCACCATCGAGGTCGGCTCCTGGCTGGTCGAGTCCACGACCCCGGGCGGTCTGCACCGGTTCGCCCCCGGCTTCGAGCTGACCGTGCGGGTGCGGATCATCCATGCCCTGGTCCGGCATGCCCTCTCCGGCGACGACCGCTGGGACCTCCAGGCCTGGGGCGTGCCGATCAGCCAGGCGTTCATGGCCTACACCCTCATCGAGTTCTGCCTGATCCCCCTGCGCGGGATGAGCGCGATCGGCGCCCCCTACCTGCCCGGCGAGGTGGCCGGCTACTACGCGCGCTGGCGCTACATCGGACACCTGCTGGGCATCGACGCCGAGCTGCTGCCTCGTGATCGCGAGGAGCAGGAGGCCCTGGAGGAGATCTACCTGCTCACCCGGCCGGAGGTCGACGACTACTGCCGACGGCTGGTGGGCTCCATCAACTCCGAGTTCCTGGTGCCCGAGATCGAGCAGCTCCTCCCCCACCGACGGCTGTACGGCGTCGCCCCACCCGTGGTGCACGGCTTGGAGCGCGTCTTCCTGGGCGACGAGATCGCCGATGAGCTGGGCGTGCCCAACACCCGGGTGAAGCACCTGATCCGGGCGGTGGGTCCGGTGCTGGGCTCGGCCAACCGGGTCATCGACCGGATCCCGGGGACGCTCGGACCGCGCACCGGCTGGGGCGATCGATACCGGCTCAAGCAGGACGCCCGGCTCCGAGCGCGGTACTCGGTGCACCACGACCTGGTCGACGCCGCACCCGACGGGCAGGCGCACCCGGCCAGAGGGACCGCGGGCGAGGATTCCTAGTCCGGGACGGAGGACGAGTCGTTCAGGTCCCGCCCGACCAACCAGATCAATCCGCGCCCACAGCCGGGGTTCGTCTGCTCGGCCAAGGCGTCGTCGTGCACGAGCGCAACCCCGTACGCCAGGTCAGAACCCGCCTCCGCAGCGGCCCAGTCGATCACCTTCATCACATCTCCACCGATCACGTCGTACGTGGCCGTGGAATGTGAAAGACGGGGGCCTCCTTTCGTCTGCAGATATACACGGAACCGAGGTGTCGTCGATTCCCAGTGACTGTCCCGTTCATCGACGAGGACGATCTGCATATCCCGCTCTTCCATGTCGCCCAGCGTCCCACGCATAGTGAGCTTGGTCGCCGCCGAGCGTGAGCCGGCGCCATGACGAAATGGACGCCCCTGGGGCACGAGGCAGAGGACAAGATGCAGCCATGACCGCCGACCCGCGACGACTGCAGGCGCTCAATGACCTGGTGAGCCACCGCATCGGCGTGGCGGAGGCGCGGAGCCGCCTGGCCGGCCAACACGGAAGCACCCCCGCGTGAGCGGGGAGCACAGGTCACCACGACCGGTGGTCGACCTGGGCACGGAAGCACCCCCGCGTGAGCGGGGAGGACGGCGGGGTGCTGTGCCTGTCCATCCAGGCTGAGGAAGCACCCCCGCGTGAGCGGGGAGGACAGCTGGCCGATCTGCCACGCCTGCATGGGCTCGGAAGCACCCCCGCGTGAGCGGGGAGGACACCCCGTACCAGTTGCCGGGGTGCACGAAGTCGGAAGCACCCCCGCGTGAGCGGGGATGACCGATGGGCGAGCCATGCCTTGCCGTCGTGGAAGGAAGCACCCCCGCGTGAGCGGGGAGGACTGGCGCTGCTCGTTCGTCAGATCCTTGAGGGAGGAAGCACCCCCGCGTGAGCGGGGAGGACGAGACCTTCGTCCAGGCGAACGCCTTCTCCAGGGAAGCACCCCCGCGTGAGCGGGGAGGACGACAGGAAGTCGTCGTCGGGAGTCAGGTCCATGGAAGCACCCCCGCGTGAGCGGGGAGGACGACGTGCCGCGCTCCCAGACGTTATTGATGAAGGAAGCACCCCCGCGTGAGCGGGGAGGACCGCAGGCGTGGGCTGAGAACACCGCCCTGAGCGGAAGCACCCCCGCGTGAGCGGGGAGGACGCCTCAATCGACAACTTCGCCTGGTCCGCAACGGAAGCACCCCCGCGTGAGCGGGGAGGACTTTGAAAGAACTCGTCCCGATTCCCGCCGAACGGAAGCACCCCCGCGTGAGCGGGGAGGACAGGTTCTGCCCGTGGGTGACCTGGTGCTCTATGGAAGCACCCCGCGTGAGCGGGGAGGACGAGCCGACACAGCCACGCGAGCCAGGGTCCACGGAAGCACCCCCGTGTCGGCAACGCTCGGATCTGGGGCCGATCCGACGGTGGAAAACGAGGCCACCGGTTGTGGGTTCTAGTCTGCCGTGTCTTGGGTTCTGATGCTGGGCAGGGTGTCGATGCCGCGGTTGCGTAGTCGGTAGCTGGCGCCCTTCAGGGTCAGGACGTCGGCGTGGTGCACGACGCGGTCGATCATCGCGGCGGCGACGGCTTGGTCGCCGAAGACGCCGCCCCAGCCGCTGAAGGGCAGGTTGGATGTGAGGATCAGCGAGGCGTGCTCGTAGCGACTGGACACGAGCTGGAAGAACAGGTTCGCGGCGTCTTGTTCGAAGGGCAGGTAGCCGACCTCGTCGACGATGATCAGCCCGTAGCGGCGTAGCCGGGTGAGCTCTTGGGGTAGCCGGCCGGCGCGGTGGGCGTCGGTGAGTCGGGTGATCCACTCGGTGGCGGTGGCGAACAGGACCCGGTGGCCGTGGTGCGCGGCGGCGATGCCCAGGCCGGTGGCTAGGTGGGTCTTTCCGGTGCCGGGCGGTCCGAGCAGCACGATGTTGCGGGCCTCGGTCAGGAACCCGCCGGACGCCAGGGCGGCGACCTGCTGCCGGACTCCTGGTTGGGCGTCCCAGTCGAACTCCTCGAGCGTCTTCCGGGCACCGAACCCGGCAGCACGGATCCGCAGCTGGGCCCCGGATGCGTTGCGGGCGGCGACCTCGCGGTCCAGGACTGCGGCCAGGTACTCCTCATGGGTCCACCCGGAGTCGCGGGCGTGGTCGGCCAACCGGGCAGCGGACTCGGTGATCCGGGGCGCCTTCAACGCACTGGCCAGGTAGGTGAGCTGCTTGAGCGCCTCACCAGTGGCCGGCTTCTTCGCCGCGCCCATCAGGCCACATCCTCATCGCTGCCGTGGGTGAGTCCGAAGGCGCGGTCGTAGTCGGCCAGGTCCCGCACCAGCGGGTCGTCTGGTTCGGCGGTGGCAGGGACGGGTGTCAGGTACTGCTCGCGCAGGACCTTTGCGGCCGCGACATGGGCCGGGTCGGTGATCGTCTGCCCGCGTGCCCAGACCCGGTCGTGCCGTGCCACGACCCGCCCATCGTGGCTGACCTGGACCTGGCGCAGGTCAGCGGTGACGTCGACGAACCGGCCGATCAGTGCCGGGTCGACGGAGTAGTCCGATGAGTCCAGGCGCACGTAGTAGTCGCGTCCCAACCGGACCCGGTTGGTCCAGCCCACCACCGGTGCCACCGGCGGCAGGGGCAGCATCGCGGCCTTGTCGACCTCGACCAGATCGACCGGGCGGGCCTTGATCGTGCGGACCGTCCGGGCGTTCGCGATCGTCAGCCACTCAGCCAACTGGGTGTTGAAGTCCGCTGGCGACGCGAACGTCCGACCGGGCATGAAGGAGGTCTCGAAGAACTGGTTGCGTCGCTCCACGATCCCCTTGGACTCCGGATCCCGGGGCCGCAGCCGGTGCAGGCTGGTGGCCAGCGTGCCGGTGAACGCCGCGACCCCTTCGGCGTGACGCTTGCCGCGGCCGATGCCGGGCTCGTTGTCCCAGATCAACCGTCGCGGCACCCGCCCCAACTCCTGCACCAGTTCCCAGGTCGCGGTCAGCAGGTCCTCGGTCCGACGGGTAGGGATCATCCGACCCAGGACGAACCGGGAGTGCGCGGCGGTGATCACCAGCACCGGCAACAACACCTTCGTGCCGTCCTCGAGCGGGATCTTCCTCGGCGGGAACCACAAGTCGCACTGCGCCGCATCCCCGGCCGCCCAGACCAACCGGTCCGCAGGGTCGACCGGCCGATGCTCGGGACGAAGCCGCCGAACGTGGTCACGGAACCAGGTGATCGACCCGGTCCATCCCACCCGTTCGGCCAGCACGGTGGCCGGCATGTCCGGGGTGTCCTTCAACAGCTGACGCACCCGAGCCTCGTAGGGATCGAACGACGTCGGGACCGCCGGCCGCTCGTACTTCGGTGGCCGATCCGAGGCCACCGCCCGCGCCACCGTCGACCGTCCGACCCCCAAATCCCGCGCGACCTGCCGCTGCGGAACCCCGTCCGCGACCAGCCGCCGAATCAGAGCCCAATCCTCCACTGAGATCACCCACCCAATCTGTCGGGGTGGCCTCGTTTTCGCCCGTCGCTATGGCCTCATTTTCGAGCGTCGTCGACACCCCCGCGTGAGCGGGGAGGACCTTCTGCTGCTCGGGGCCGTAGAGGTAGGCGAGGAAGCACCCCCGCGTGAGCGGGGAGGACTCTACGGATCCGACGACTTCCACTGGGGGATGGGAAGCACCCCCGCGTGAGCGGGGAGGACCGAGTCGTGCGGGTCAAGGTTGTGCGGGGCTTGGAAGCACCCCCGCGTGAGCGGGGAGGACCCGTCCACCTGCACGGTGATGTAGGTGCGGGCGGAAGCACCCCCGCGTGAGCGGGGAGGACTGCGCAACGACCCGCTCCCCCCGGCCTCCATCGGAAGCACCCCCGCGTGAGCGGGGAGGACCTCGACAGGAGCCCCACCATGAACGAAGACCAGGAAGCACCCCCGCGTGAGCGGGGAGGACAAGCTCGCGCCTGACATCCGGGTCGGCGAGAAGGAAGCACCCCCGCGTGAGCGGGGAGGACGCCTTGATCGGCTTGCCCTCCGACAGCAGCCGGGAAGCACCCCCGCGTGAGCGGGGAGGACGGTCGCGCGTGCCGGTGGTCTCTCGCGGCTTCAGAAGCACCCCCGCGTGAGCGGGGAGGACCGGGGCGCCACCAGCGGGAACCTGTTCTCGGCGGAAGCACCCCCGCGTGAGCGGGGAGGACATCAGCTTGCTCACTTCTTCTTACCCGCCTTCGGAAGCACCCCCGCGTGAGCGGGGAGGACGATGATCCGCTCCATCGACGCGCCTCGCTCCGGGAAGCACCCCCGCGTGAGCGGGGAGGACCTGTGCAGACGCCTGATCCTTCCGCATTCACCGGAAGCACCCCCGCGTGAGCGGGGAGGACGAGCGGTAGTCCCCGCCCGGGCTGGCAGTCACGGAAGCACCCCCGCGTGAGCGGGGAGGACACGTAGGTGATCGGCGGCATCGCGGCGAACATGGAAGCACCCCCGCGTGAGCGGGGAGGACCCCACGACCACCAAGCGCTTCCTCGGCCCTCAGGAAGCACCCCCGCGTGAGCGGGGAGGACTCAATACGACATGGAGCCCGGGAGCCATCTCGGAAGCACCCCCGCGTGAGCGGGGAGGACGCGTACACCGAGACCGTGGGTTACCTCGGGGCGGAAGCACCCCGCGTGAGCGGGGAGGACGCGGTCGCCGGCGCCGCCGCGGCCTGGAAAGCGGAAGCACCCCCGCGTGAGCGGGGAGGACAGATCAACGTGCTGGCCGTCGACTGGCTCGACGGAAGCACCCCCGCGTGAGCGGGGAGGACCCCTCCGCGTTCCCGCACTCACGCCCCGCCGCGGAAGCACCCCCGCGTGAGCGGGGAGGACCCCAGCCGCCGCGCGTCTTGCGCGCTGCGATCGGAAGCACCCCCGCGTGAGCGGGGAGGACGGCGTCCTCATCGGCTGGGCGCTCACCTCCGCGGAAGCACCCCCGCGTGAGCGGGGAGGACCCGTATACAACAACTCCGTGGGCTCCTCCGGCGGAAGCACCCCCGCGTGAGCGGGGAGGACACCAGAACGAGGTCGGCGGCGCGTATGGCTTCGGAAGCACCCCCGCGTGAGCGGGGAGGACCCGCACTTGCCAGACGTCCCGCGCTCGAAGACGGAAGCACCCCCGCGTGAGCGGGGAGGACGAACATGGACGGCCCGCACCACTTCCCCGATGGGAAGCACCCCCGCGTGAGCGGGGAGGACCCTTTCAGTGTGTGTCAGCGGGTGAATGCGCCGGAAGCACCCCCGCGTGAGCGGGGAGGACTCGACGGGTTCGCCATCGCCCCGTGGATTCCCGGAAGCACCCCCGCGTGAGCGGGGAGGACGTGTCGGGCTCCCAGCGCATGATGCCGCGGTCGGAAGCACCCCCGCGTGAGCGGGGAGGACAATGCGGCCCATCCCGTCGCAGAGTCGCACGAGTCGAGAAGCACCCCCGCGTGAGCGGGGAGGACGTGATCTCTCCGGCGCCGACGTGGACTGAGCAGGAAGCACCCCCGCGTGAGCGGGGAGGACAGCCGTAGCATCCTCCAGCCCAGCACGCCCCGGGAAGCACCCCCGCGTGAGCGGGGAGGACCAAGCCGCACACCGCATCTGCAACCGCGTGAAGGAAGCACCCCCGCGTGAGCGGGGAGGACTGACGAACCGCTACCTCACCGACCTGGCCGACGGAAGCACCCCCGCGTGAGCGGGGAGGACTCCTCGCCCGCTCCATCGCCATCACCCGGCCCGGAAGCACCCCCGCGTGAGCGGGGAGGACGGCCCGACGTGGGGCGAGGCAGGGCTGTGGAAGGAAGCACCCCCGCGTGAGCGGGGAGGACCGCACCATCACCGACCCCACTGCGCCCAACTGGGAAGCACCCCCGCGTGAGCGGGGAGGACGCGCCACCGGCGTCGGCAGAGGCCCGCTCGACGGAAGCACCCCCGCGTGAGCGGGGAGGACCCTTGCTGACCTGCGATGATGGTCTCGGCATCACCAGGTCGGGTCGGGAAGGTCCTGTAGAAAGCCTGCTGACGCCTCCTTGTGCTGCCGGGACACTAGCTGGAGGCCGTGAAGGTGTACTACCTCGTAGGCGTGGGTTCCGACGGTTCTGATCTCGAACCCTTGCTCGGTGGCGGCTGATTCGATCATCGCTGCGTAGACGGCCGGGTCTGCCCTGTCCCGCACCCAGTCGCTGATAGCGGACCAGACTTCGTCACGGATCCTCTTGCTGACGGTGCCGACGTACACCCCGGGCAGGACCTCGATGAACCACTTGTTCAGCGCGCCCCGCATGCCCTCCGGCAAGGATGAAGAGATCAGCGTTGCGTAGCTCACGGCATCAGGTCGCTTGCGTCCAGGCCACGCCCGTAGTTGGTGTTCGCTCGAACCAGCTTCCCGTCTGCCGCCCACAGGCTGAGCGCATCCACGGACCAGTCGTCTTCCTCGGTCTCAACGCCCAGGAGCGCATGGATGTCGTCGACGACCTGCGGTAGCAGACGCAGGAGCCTGAACTCCTTGCGGAGCGCGGCCATCACCTCCGCGCCCGGGTCCTTGCTGGAATGCAGGGAGAAGCAGAGCGGGATGGTGTGACGGCCCTTGTAAAGGTCAGCGATGTCGAGCACGAACGCTTGCCGATTGCCGGCGTGTACGAATCCCAGACCGGGTGAGAGGCCCAGCGACTGGACTACTGCGTTGACCAGCCCGTAGAGCGCGGTGTTGGCGTAATTCAGGGCTTCGTTGACGGGGTCGAGCGGTCCCAGGGCTCCCGTGTTGCGGCGCCACCCGGCTAGGCGATGCTTGCTGGCGAGGGACTTGTAGATGGCCTTCATCCGTGCGCCTTCTAGCCCGCGCAGCTGCTCGATGCTGGCTGTCGCGATCATGTTCCGGCCGGTCTCCGGGAATCGCATCAGGAGTGCCTCTCGAGCGATCTCGGTGCGCTTGTCGTCGTCGGCGAAGATCCGCGCCTGAGCCTCCAGGAGTCGCGTCGGGGAGTAGGGAGACAGGAAGGCTCCGTACGAGCGCACGACGCCGGATCCCACGAAGCAAACCCCGGTCCCGGCCGCAGCACACGCCGCCGCAGCCGGCTGGGTGATCGAGGTCCCCGGGCCCAGCATGATGGAGGTCAGGGAGGAGATGGGGATGTAGGTCGTCTTGCTGGTCACCCCGGCCGGCATGTCCTCGGGGTTCGCTGCCTCGATCTTGGCGTGCACCCCGTTGTCGTCGCGCTCGATCCGGCAACGATCGAGGTACAGGTAGCTCAGGCGGTCGCTGATACGGGTGAGAATCATGGCGTTGGGCCGAGCCAGGGCGGGATGAGTGGTCATCGAGTTGGGCCCCCGTCCGGACAGGGAAGGAGCTCCGACTGATCCGCTGATGAGGCGTGCTTCGGAGCTATGCGCCGACCCATGTCAGTCCCTCATCGCCGGGCGTGCGGTGATCAGGCCGCACCCGTAGGCCTTGCTGCGGCCGAGCCCTTCTCGCCGCACCGCGTCGAGGAGCCGTGCATCGGAAACGGTCGCGATCGCGTCGACGGTGTCGATGACCAGAGACCTCTTAGCGCCCTTCGGGCCGAAGCGGTAGGTATCGCGGTAGTGGTTGACGACCTCCAGGTCGGTCACTGCGCCGGCCAGCTTCGCTGAGAGCCATGCCGAGATCCCTTCGGCCGGCACGACGCCTCGCGTGACGTCCTTCTTCGGGACTCCGGGAAGCGCCTGGGACTTGCCCCGGATAATCGGGTTTACTGCCACTCGGAGCGCGATCAGGTCCCCGTTCCTGTTCTCCCACCCTCGGCCGGTGACGGTCATGGTCCGCCCCTCGATGGGCACCGACTCCGGCGGGACGGAGGACTGAACGAGGACCGTGGGGACCCCTCCGATGTTGTCGACCCGGAAGAGGATGCCGGCGGTGGCCCTACGTTCTACCGGGGCCCCGGGGAGGGTGGTGGGGAACAGCCGCATGACAGCACGGTGTGCGGCGGCGAGGTCTGACCAGTCCGCCTGCACGGAGCCCGCCGGGAAAGTGGTCCAGTAGACAGGGCTCTCCCGGTCCACCTCGGGCGTTACCTGCTCAGGTGTCGTGACAGCCATGACAGTTGCTCCTCTCGCGATGCCGGGGTCGGTGAGACGTGGGAGATCAGACGGTGCTCGTGGCGGGCGTGGTCGCCGGTCACCTCGTACAGCCGCAGGCTGACGTCTTCCTTCTCGCCGCGCCGGGGGACGTGTGGGAGCTCCGACAGCACCTGCACCGGTGTCCCGTGGCCGACTCCGAGGACGAACGGGAAGGCAGGGGCGTTCGCACGCCGGCCGAGGTAGGGCATGTAGACCGGGTCGGTCGCTCCTGCCAGCCACCTCTCGACGAGCTCGGCCTGCGCGGTGATGGCGCAGATGAACTCGGCGTGCGGGAGGAAGTCCCGGTTCACCAGGGCCGTTCCCGGTGTGTTCTTGGGCCCGACAGCGCCGGTGCGGTCCCTGTGGTGGGCGTGCGCCCGGGCTGTGCCTGTCCGGAACTTCTCGGCCCTGTCCACTGCCGCGTGCACCGCGTCCGGCAGCGGGACGAGGACCTGGAGGTCTTCGGCGGCCGCGTTCGTCCGGTCGACGCGCACATGCAGGTCGAACTCCGTGACGAGCTCATGGAGGTCGCGGCGGCCCACGAATGCCCCGAGGAGACCGGCGACCGCTGACTTCCTGGGCATCGGCGCCGTCGCGACCGGGTAGTTGTTGGGGAGGAGGCGGTACCCGGCGTACGACTGCACCGGGCCCGCCATCCTCAGCAGGAGCGAAGGCATCGAGCTCAGGCCCCGTAGACCGCGTCGACGATGGTGGCCACGATGTCGTCGAGTGTCTCCACCTGCTCAGCAGCGAAGTCGAGGTCGCCGACCTCCCCGGCCACGACGGCGGGACCGAAGTTGTTGGGGTCGAAGCGGAGCGCGGAGCGCCGCTTCGCGGCCAGTGCGACCAGCGTGGGGGCCTTGTAGCCGCGGCCGTCGGCCTCGATCGGCTCGTCGAAGTCGTAGGCGCAGCGGCTGCGCTGCTGCTCGACGAGCACGACCGCGGGCAGGGTGTGCGGGTTGGAGTTGGAGACCCGACCCGACGGAAGGGCCGTGATCAGCGCCCGCACCAGGCAGGACAGCTCGTCGCGGGAACCCTCGGCACCGAACCGGGACCAGGACCGACGCAGCTGCGCAAGGTCGATGGTGAAGGTCCGGTAGTAGGTGCCGGAGGTGTAGTACGTCATGCCTATGTGGCCGGCACCGCCGTGCCCGTCCTGAGCGTCGTCGACGGCTGAGAAGTAGTCGGCGGTCAGCGCGAAGGGGTGGGTGGTCGCAGAGTGCGAGACGGCCACCGCCGCGTGGGTTCCCAGGTCGTGGGCGGCGGCGAACATGCGGCCGAAGGCGGCGACGTCGAGGCTGGCCGACCGGGCGTCCTGGATGCAGTCCGTGGACGACAGCGTCGCGCCGTCGGCCTGAGCCTCGACGGCTGCGACCGCGAGTGTCTGGAGCTCGGAGGTGGCGAAGAAGAGGATGTTGTCGCCCTGGACGTCGCTGTCCTCGGTCTCAGCGTTGGCGTCGTCCTTGTCCTTCGCGGCCTTGGCGAGCCCGTCGACGACCTTCTTGATCGCCGCGCGTCCCGCCTTCTCGTCGAAGTCGAGGCCCTTGGTGGCGGCGTACTCGACCGCGTGCTTCAGCGCGACTCCGACACCGTCACGGGTGCGCACCGACGCCTCGGGGACGTCGCTGAGGAACGCGACGCGCGCCGCGCGCTTCAGCGCTTGAGCGGAGATCCGGCCGCGCTGGATCCCCCGTCGAACTGCGACTTGGGCAGACCCGACTGGTCGCGGTTCATGTTGTGCAAGGGCAGCGCGGTCACCGTGTGGACGGTGATGAACTTGTGAGACATGGAGGTTCCTTCGCTCGGAGTGGTGGTTACTGGGCCGCGGCGGGTGTGGTGTGGTCGCGTCGGTCACTGAGGCCGTAGAAGTCCTGCACGACCTTGGCTCGGTGCGACCGCGACTTGGAGCTGAGCCCGTCACCCCAGAAGGTCAAGGTGGTGGCCAGGGACGCGAAGTCGACCGGGATCCCGTGCTGGGCGCACCTTCCGACCAGGCCGCTGATGACTTGGGAGGCGTTGTCGACGTCGAGCAGCGGTAGGGAGTCGATCGACATGGACATCGCGGTGCGCTTCGGGACGCTCTTGCCGTCGACGTCCCCGGGCCAGGAGCTGTGAGCCTTGGCGTGCAGGCTGCGCAGCGTCGTCCCGATGGGGGTGGATCTCTCGCTCGTCGCTCGGACGTCGCGGTGGACCGCGATCATGGCGGCCGCGCGGCGCGCGCCGACGCGTTGCGAAGGGCTCAGCCCGGACAGGATGGCTTCGGTGTAGGGGAAGGCGCTGGCCTCGGTCATTGGGTGGATGCCGGAGGCGATGGCGGAGAGGACCCCGCGGCCGCCTCCCGCGGCGCTCACCCTGTCGCGAGTGCCGATGACCCGGTATGCCAGGTTCCTCTCCGGGCGACCGGCAACTGCGGGCGCCGCGTCCTGCTCGTTCTCGATCATGCTCGACCTTCCTTCGTCTTGGTCGTGGACTCGGCCTCGAAGAGGCGAGCGAGTGCGTTCTGGGTCGCGAAGCGGTAGCGGCTCCGGGCGGTCACGACGTTGGGTAGGCCGATGGGCGTGGCGAACGGCTCCGTCGCGGCGTCGAAGACGACGAGAGCTGCCTTCCTCATCCGCCCGGCGACCGCCTGGGCGTCGAATGAGTCGGTGGCCCTGGCGTCGAGTGAGGACGCGATGTCCTCCTCTAGGGCCGCGAGCAGCGCTCGCTCCGTCTGGGCCCGCAGGGCGGGAGCTCCCTCGGCGCGACCGCGGCCCTCCGACGCGATGCGCAACGGCCCGTTGAGCGCCTTGCGGAACTCCGAGGCCACCTCCAGGAGGCGGACCGGGCCGTGTCGTCCGTCATCCATGACGGCGGGGGCTTCGAGCCGGCGGCGGGGGACGAAGGCGTAGTCGAGCCACTTCCGGTTGCCCTGCGTGTCGCAGATCTCGGCGAAGGCTCCGATCATCCAGGCCTCAGAGTCGTCGATTGGCAGGAAGGGCCGCACCCTGTCACGCCACACCTTCAGCGACCCGGCGAGGTCGTTGAGATACCAGCGCATGTACCCCTCGGTCGAGGAGAGGCGCACGTCGGGCGCCGAGACCGGCTTGGCGAGAACGGTGCCGCCCTTCTGCTTCGTCTCCACGAAGAGGCGGGACGGGTCCTGAGAGTGCATGGCCTTCAGCGACTCCCCCTCGGTGGGGGCGATCATCGGGACCCGCTTGGTTGATGGGCCCAGGACGTAACCGGTGGGTACCGGGACGTTCTGGGTGTCGTCCCAGTGCAGCAGTGGCGTGTTGCGGGCGCAGGTGGTGCGCCACAGGTCGAGCGGTTCTCGGGCCAGCTCCTCATCCGATGGCCCACCGTCCTGGTCCAGGTAGGCGGGAAGCGAGCCCGAATCCAGCCACTGCTCAGGGACGTTGGCCATGAGGGTCTTGGCCAGGGAGTCGCGGTGGGTCATGTAGGCGCCGAGCGTCCGCACCGCCACGTCTCCGGGGGCGCCGTACTCGAACTTGCGGCCGTATCCGTCGCGGGCGTTCGAGTGCTTGGTGTGCCACCAGGTGGTCACGACCAGCCTGGTCAGCCGTGCCGGGTCGGCGGCGATCGAGGCGGCCTTGCTCTCGGTGCTTCCGGCGGTGGTGCCCCACTGGCTCGAAGACGAGCCGGGGGTCTGCGGGTCCAGGAAGGCGAGACTGCGGATCGCCTTGTTGGTGTCGTCCTGGGCCAGCTCCCACTCCTGGCAGAAGGGGCGGGAGTGGTGGCGGAGCCAGAAGTGGTCGGAGAAGGTGTCCGTGAGCGTCTTGACCCCCGCAGCTGGGATGTCGGCCAAGTCGCCGGCTTCAACGTCCCCGAGGCGCAGCGCCAGTCCGGTGAGGCTGATGAGGAGGCGGGTCGTGGCGTCTCGTTCCAGCGGGGACATCCCGGACCCGAGCCCGACGTAGTCGTCCGCCCCGACGAGGATGTCGCAGGGGCTGGCGATCGCCTGCCGGCCACCGGGAAGCGTGACCGGGATCCAGGGGTCATGGAGGGCATTGAAGACGCCGTCTTCCACCGCGGTCTGGTTCACAGAGCATGCCTTTCGGTCGTGCACCGGCACGGTCGGCGACCGCACTCCGTGTCTCTCTTGTGCCACTTGTGGCTCGTCGGGTAGCGGGGCATGGCTCAGGCCCATCCGAGAAGATCGTCGAAGGCACCCATTGGGTCCTTGGCGCCATCGGCCTGGCGAGCCCGGGCGGCTACGTCCCGCAGGGCAAGGTCGACCGGAAGCTGCCGCTCCAGGACCGCTGCCTTGGGCTTCCACTCCTCGATTCCGAGGCTGGCGAGGGTGGCGGCGTGCAGCGCGAGGAGGTCGTCACGGTGACGTCCGGACGCTGGAAGGGTCGCCTGCTGCCACGCCCGCACCTGGTTGCCGGTGGCGGCCCGCATGATGTTCGCGGGCACCGGCCCTGCGGTGACGAACTCGGACGGGTCCTTGCCGGAGTCGAAGACGATGAACGTGGAGCCCGGGACGTCGATGTAGCGGGTGCGCATCGCATCCTCGTCGTCCGGCAGACGGGTCAGCGACATGAGGGCGCCGTAGGTAAGCGTCGGCGACGCGATCACGTCCTTCAGGAGCTTGGCCTTGGAGACGTTCGCGCTGGCGACCATCTGCATCTTCGCCCCGAAATCCCTCTGGACCTCGGCTGCCCATGCGACGTCGGCGTTCAGGTCCTCGATGGTGACCCGGCCGTCGTCGACGAACGACTGCACATCGTCGGGGATCCTCAGCAGGGGGCGTTTGGTGACCAGGTCGTGCACCTTGCGGAGCTCCGCGGACGAGTAGGGGAACATCCCGCGAGCCGACAGCGAGCCATCCTTGTTCGTCGCCACGAAGACCGTCATAGTGCGCGACGGGCCCGCGGCCCCGTGCCGGCGCACCCGATGGACCTCGTCCCGGAACCGCCACAATCGGCCGGCCCGCTGGACCAGGGAGGGGCTCGGGGCTAGGTCGGACCCCATGATGTCGAAGTCCAGGTCGAGGGACGCCTCGATGATCTGGGTCGCCACGACCACCACCGGCGGGGCAGTGGTGTAGCCGGCTAGCTCCGATTCGTAGGCGGCGACCGCCTCGTCCGAGGCGTCCGCGCCCGGATGCCGGGGCGGCGGGCCCAGGCGGCTGCGCAGGTGCGACTCCACCTTCGACCTCTGCGACCTGGTCATGCGGGAGTGCAGGACGATCAGCTCTCTGCCGTCGGGGAGGGACGCGGCGATGGCCCGGGCGGTCTCCACGGTCGGGTCGACCTGGTTGCACACCACCGCCACGTGGCACTTGGGGTGCTCGGCCATCTGCTGGAGAGCCCATCCGGCGCGCGTCTTCGCCACCTCGGTCGAGGTGACGGTGACGAATCCGACGGGCTCGACCGGGGCCGAGAGAGGGACATCTGCTTCGACCTCGTCGCGCAGCTCGCCGTCCTCTGCCACGTCGATGAGCGAGTGCCCGGGGTAGCGGGACTCGTACGGGACCACAACCTTCCGCTTCCGGTCCCGGGTGAGCCCGTGCACGTAGGCGTTGCGGTAGTCGACTGCGTCCTGGTGGGGGATGCTCGCTGAGAGAAGGGTGACCCGGGCCCTGGTGGCTCCCAGCCAGGCGAGCAGCTCGACGAGGAGCTCGCGCTGGTAGGCGTCGAAGGTGTGCACCTCGTCGAAGACGACGTGGTGGTTGGCGACCGCGAGCAGGCGCAAGTGGGTCGACTTCTGGTTGAGGGCCGCGCTGAGGACCTGGTCGCAGGTGGTGACCGCGATCGGGGCCACCAGACGCCTGGCCGAGGTCGTGAACCAGTGGTCGGCGTAGAGCCGGGCGTCCTCAGGGGTCACGCTGTCGAGCTGCGAGAAGGATGCGTGCTGGTGCGACTTGATGACCAGGTTCCCGGTCGGGTGGAAGTCCCGGCGCAGCGTCTCAGCCATCGCGTCGGTCGTCGCCATGGTCGGCAGCGCGAACAGCAGGTGCTCGTCGGGGCGCTGGATGTGGCGCAACTGCGCGGCCTTCGTCTTCCCCTCCCCGTCGGGAACGCCACCATCCACAGCCCGTCGTCGGGCCCGATGTCGATGGCTGCCTGCTGGAGCGGCCGGGGCGGGTGGCCGCCCAGGATGACCTCCTCGGCGCTGTCGAGAGACGTCAAAGAGCCCACCGTTCGTGCGACGTGCGCGTCCATCCCCTCCTGGCGCGCCTGCATCCACTGCTCGGTGTCCGTGATCGGGTCCAGTCCCCCCGCGATGAGCCGCTTGCCGGCCGCGACGAAGCCGTCGTCGGAGGCGACCCAGTCGGCAAGGATCAGGAGCCCTGAAACGAGGACGAGCGCGGGACCGGAACGAACCCCAGTCAACGGCGGAATGTCGTCGAGCCGAACTCCGATTGCCTGCTCGATGAGCCGCCGCTGGTGGTCGAGAGTCTCCGCCCAGCAATCGCCGGCGGTGGCACGGAGCAGGGTCTCGTCACGGCGGTCCATCGACTCCAGCGCGCTCTCAGGGGCCCGCCAGCGTCCGTGGTGGCCACTGACCGCGGTGGGGATCCAGGCCTCGCTGGCGGACTCGCGCTCGGTGAAGTTCCGCCGACCCCGCAAGGCGAAGGCGCCCACGTACTCGTGGCGCGTCGCCACCGAACCGCCGTGCCCCTTCGGCTCGCCGAGTCGAGAGGTGCGAGCGAGATCCATCAGCGCGCCGGACGGCAACGGGAGCCCCAGTTCGGTCAGGCGTGCCGAGAGCGGTACCCGCCAGGCCGGCTTCCCGAAGGCGAACGGCTGGGCCTGGAAGAAGGGGTTGACCTTGCCGACGTCGTGGAGTCCCGCGAGCAGCTGCAAGGCCCGCACCGAGGACGACTCGTCGCCCGGGTAGAGCGCCGCCGTGAGGAGGTCCCGCAGGCCCGGCCGGAGCCAGGTCCGCCACAGCGACTCGATCGCGACAGCCGTGTCCAGGAGGTGCGGGGTCGGCGCGTACGGCGGAAGCCCCGCGGCCACGTCGTCCGGGTCCTTTGCCCACAGCTCGTACAGCGCCTCGTGGCAGGAGCAGTCAAGCTTGGGCGCTGTCACGTGGAGGCGGGGCATCAATCCCACGGTGTCTCCTCGGGCGACGGGGATGTCAGCACCGATCTTGGCGGACCGATAGCCGCCGTGCTGCGGGTTGCGCCAATTGGGAGGGCTAAGACCCATATTGACGATCCTGGCGATGCGACCCTCAGCCAGCCGCTGGCGGATTAGGAGCAGCGAGTCGGCCGCTGGGCACACGACGCCACCCGGCTACGGGGAGAGAGTTCTGGCGTCCGTACCCAGCCGCGGAACGCGGTGTCTGAAGCATCTGCAGATTGGAACGATCCGCTGCCGAATCTGTAACGCCTTGACGGGCCGAATCGAAACGCGGCGGTCGGCTCAATCCGGGCCGAGTGAGCGAATCTGCCGAAGCGCGGACGCTAGTACTTGGCTCCGCCCAGTTCTGCGAGCAGGCTGTCCCGGTCACCGTCCGGGAGCGACTCGGCGATGAAGATCGTGTACGACTCCTTGTCGAAGCGGACGCCTACGACTTCATCAGGCGAGTACCCCTCGAAGGACCAGACGGGGAATGCCCTCTGGGGCGTCAGCGAAGTAGGAGCCTGAGGCCTCCCGGCTGGTGTCATCGCAACTGGCGCGCTCCGCATCTCCCAGCGGCTGGGCGTCCCTCTTCGTGACTGACCAACCGGTGTAGACGACGCCATCGAGGCGGACCTGCTCAGCGCAATCGGCTTCCGTATCACCGTCCCCCCGAGCAACCAGCGAGCGCAGCCAGCACAGCGCCGGCCGACAGCAGCAGGAGGCGGGGGGCTCTCATGTCGAGAGTATGGCCCCGCATCGGGACGGTGTGTGGACACCGCGAGCATCTGGACTGCCGCGACAAGCGCACTCCGGCCAGAAAGAGGCGCGCGGACGACGAACTGAAAACTGTCAGATTCGAGGCCGCGTTTTCAGGTTCGACCCTTGTCGGCAGCCAGTCCGGTCAGTGCGCCATGTCCACGAAGCGCGAGTAGTGACCCTGGAAGGCCACGGTGATGTCGCGGGTGGGGCCGTTTCGGTGCTTGGCGATGATCAGGTCGGCCTCGCCGGGGCGGGTCGACTCCTTCTCGTAGACGTCCTCGCGGTGCAGCAGGATCACCATGTCGGCGTCCTGCTCCAGCGAGCCGGACTCACGCAGGTCGCTCATCATCGGCTTCTTGTCGCCACGCTGCTCGGGACCACGGTTGAGCTGCGAGAGCGCGATGATCGGGACCTCGAGCTCCTTGGCCAGCAGCTTGATCTGGCGGGAGAACTCCGAGACCTCGAGCTGGCGGGACTCCACCTTCTTGCCCGAGCTCATCAGCTGCATGTAGTCGATGACGATCAGGCGCAGGTCGTGCTTCTGCTTCAGCCGCCGGGCCTTGGCCCGGATCTCCATCATCGTCATGTTGGGCGAGTCGTCGATGTACATCGGCGCCGCGGAGACCTCGCCCATCTTCTTGGCGAGCTTGTCCCAGTCGTCTTCCTGCATGTTGCCGTTGCGGATGTGGTTCAGCGCGATCTTCGCCTCCGCGGAGAGCAGGCGCATCACGATCTCCGAGCGCGTCATCTCCAGGCTGAAGAAGACCGAGGCCATGTTGTTGTGGATCGAGGCCGCCCGGCAGAAGTCCAGGGCGAGCGTCGACTTTCCCATGGCGGGTCGCGCCGCGACGATGATCATCTGGCCCGAGTGCAGACCGTTGGTCAGCTCGTCCAGGTCCGCGAAGCCGGTGGGCACGCCGTAGAGCCCGGCCTCCCGGTTGCTGATCGCCTCGATCTCGTCCAGGACGCCGTTCATGATGTCGCTCAGCGGCGCGTAGTCCTCCGCGGCCCGCTTGTCGGTGACCTTGTAGACCTCGGCCTGGGCCTGGTCGACCACGTCGTCGACCTGGCCCTCTCCGGCGTACCCGATCTGCACGATCTTGGTGCCGGCCTCCACCAGGCGGCGCAGGATCGCCTTCTCGCGGACGATCTCCCCGTAGTACGAGGCGTTGGCCGCGATCGGCACGTTGGCCGAGAGGGTGTGCAGGTACGGCGCGCCACCGACGCGCTGGAGCTCGCCGCGACGCTGCAGCTCGGCCGAGACGGTGACCGGGTCGGCGGGCTCGCCGCGACCGAACAGGTCGATGATCGCGTCGTGGATCAGCTCGTGCGCCGGGCGGTAGAAGTCGATGCCCCGGACCACCTCGGAGACGTCGGCGATCGCGTCCTTGGAGATCAGCATCGAGCCGAGCACGCTCTGCTCGGCGGCGTTGTCCTGGGGCGGCGTCCGGTCGTTGGCCGAGCGCGGCGCCTCACCCGGGGCGTACGCCGCGGGGCCGTCACCCCAGGCGTTGTAGTCCTCCTCGTACGACGGCTCCGACGGCGCCGGGGAGTGGTGCTCGGCGACGCTCATGGAACCTCCAGGGGAGAAGCAGGTCGATGACCGGGACCCGGTGCTCAGGAGGCTATGAGTGACCACCCACATTCCTGCGACTCGCGAAACGTACGCGCTGTGGAAGCGCAAAGACAGCGCCTTATCCACAGGCCCTGTGCATAACTGGGCCTAGCCAGTGCACGAACCCCCAGCATCTGTGCACCGACTGGGGGTCCTCCTGTGCATAACTTGGGCACAACCAATGTCACACCCGCTCTGACCTGCACAAACACGGTCCCAAGCCTGTGGATAGAAACTTTGCCCAAAGTCTCTTGTCCCCAAGGTTCGGTATGTGAGAGTGGCCGGTTTCTTTGTCGACAAGCGCCTGCGCCACGCCGAACAGCTGTGCTATCCCACGGATGTCCACAGGCTGACTCCCAGGCGTCAGGGCACCGGGCGGGTCAGGGCCGGCGCCCTGCTCCCTAGACTCGCGCACGTGCAGAAGGCCGATCGGGAGATCCTCCGCCTCGCGGTCCCGGCGTTCTTCGCCCTGGTCGCCGAGCCGCTCTTCCTGCTCGCCGACTCCGCCTTCGTGGGCCACCTCGGTACCGCGGAGCTCGCCGGTCTCGGCATCGCCGCGGTGGTGCTGCAGACGGTGGTGGGGCTCTGCGTCTTCCTGGCCTACGGGACCACCGCGGGGGTGGCCCGGCACCTGGGCGCGGGCGACCTGCGGGCCGCCCTGGCCCAAGGCATCGACGGCCTCTGGCTGGCCGTCCTCATCGGCACCGTGGCCACGGTGGCCGGCGTGGCGCTCACCGGACCGCTGGTGGCGGCGTTCGGGACCGGTCCCGAGGTCAGCGAGCACGCCCGGGACTACCTTCGCATCGCCTTCCTCGGCGTCACCCCGCTGCTGGTCATGCTGGCCACCACCGGCGTGCTCCGCGGCCTCCAGGACACCAGGACACCCCTGGTGGTCGCGGTGGTCGGCAACGGGGTCAACATCGCGGCCAACGCGGTCCTGGTCTTCGGGTTCGGCCCGGTCCCCGCGTTGGGGATCGCGGGCTCGGCCATCGGCTCCGTCGTCGCCCAGGTCGGCTCGGCCGCGGCCCTGACCTTCGTGGTGGTCCGCGCCGCGCGCGCCCAGGGCGCACCGTTGACCCCGGACCGGGCGGGCATCCTCGGCGCCGCCCACGCGGCCATCGGCCTGGTGATCCGCACCCTGGCGCTGCGCGCCTCGCTGCTGGTCGGCACGTACGCGGTCGCTGCCGGCGCATCCGAGAGCGGGGTGGAGGTCGCGGCCCACCAGGTGGCCTTCACGGTGTGGACCTTCCTGGCCTTCGCCCTGGACGCCATCGCCATCGCCGCCCAGGCGCTGACCGGGCGCTCCCTGGGTGCCGGTGACCTCCCGGGCACCCGGGCCCTGACCCGGCGCATGGTGTGGTGGGGCGTCTGGTCGGGACTGGTCACCGCCGTCGCTCTGGCGGCGGTGGCGCCGGCGCTCGGTCACCTGTTCACCGGCGACGCGGCCGTCCGGGACCTGCTGGTCCCGGTGCTGCTGGTCGCCGCAGCGGGGCAGCCCGTGGCCGGCGTGGTCTTCGTCCTGGACGGGGTGCTGATCGGCGCCGGGGACGGCAACTACCTGGCGCTGGCCAGCGTGGTCACCCTGGTGGCCTACCTGCCCGCCGCCCTCCTGGGGGCGCACCTGGGGGACACCGTGGGCGTCTGGTGCGCCTTCGTGCTGGTCTTCCTGGGCAGCCGTGCGGTGGTGCTCCTGCACCGGGCGTCAGGCACCCGGTGGATGGTGACCGGCGCGCAGGGTCGCTCCTAGGCCGCCCAGCTCATCAAGAGGGCAGTCGGGGGCCGCCAAGGGCCGCCGAGGGCCGCCGAGGGCCGCCGGCGTGAGGGAGGGCAGCACCGATCCCGGAGATGCGGAACGGCCCGCCTGCATCCT
This sequence comes from Nocardioides houyundeii, assembly GCF_002865585.1. Taxonomy (NCBI): domain Bacteria; kingdom Bacillati; phylum Actinomycetota; class Actinomycetes; order Propionibacteriales; family Nocardioidaceae; genus Nocardioides; species Nocardioides houyundeii. Next base: position 3,803,656 of record NZ_CP025581.1, read on the forward strand.
CGCGGGGCAGACGGGCCGAACTGCGTGTGTTGCGTGTGTCAGGCGGGGATCACGTTGAGCGTCACCTTGGCGGTGACCTCGTCGTGCAGCTTGACGGACACCTCGTGGGTGCCCAGCGCCTTGATCGGGTTGCCGAGCACAAGCGTGCGCTTGTCCACGGTCTCGCCCGACGCGGCGCTCAGCGCCTCGGCGATGTCGGCAGCGGTGACCGCTCCGAAGAGACGACCGCCCTCACCGGAGCGCACCTTGAGCGCGACCGGGTTGCCCTGGAGCTTGTTCTTGATCTCGACCGCGTGGTCGTTGTCGCGCACCGCGCGCGAGGCGCGGGCGGACTTGATCGACTCGATGGTCTTCTCGCCGCCACGGGTCCAGCGGATCGCCTCGCCACGGGGCACGAGGTAGTTACGGCCGTAGCCGTCCTTGACCTCGACCACGTCGCCGGGAGCGCCGAGGCCGGTCACTTCCTGGGTCAGGATGAGCTTCATGTGTCCAGCTCCTTTCAGCGACCGGTGGAGGTGTAGGGCAGCAGGGCGACCTCGCGGGCGTTCTTGACCGCCATGGCGACGTCGCGCTGGTGCTGGACGCAGTTGCCGGTCACGCGACGCGCACGGATCTTGCCGCGGTCGGAGATGAACTTGCGAAGGAGCGTGGTGTCCTTGTAATCGACACCAGTCGCCTTCTCCTTGCAGAACTGGCAAACCTTCTTCTTGGGCTTGCGAATCACTGCCTTGGCCATTGTGGTGCTTCCTTTCTAGAAGCCCGGCCGATCAGGGCCGGAATGGTTGAGGGTGTATTCGGACTGGATCAGAACGGGGGCTCGTCGGAGCCCACGCCGGGGGCGCCCCACGGGTCAGGCTGTCCGCCACCCTGGCCGCCGCCCTGAGAAGCACCGCCGCCGTAGCCGCCGCCACCCTGTGCGGGCTGCGACGGAGCCGGAGTGCTCCACGGGTCGTTGGCCGGAGCGGAGTTGCCGCCACCGCCACCGCCACCGAAGTTGCCGCCGCCGCCGCCCTGACGGGTGGTGCGGGTGACCTTCGCGGTGGCGTACTTCAAGGACGGGCCGATCTCCTCGACCTCGATCTCGAAGACGGTGCGCTTCTCGCCCTCACGGGTTTCGTACTGACGGGACTTGAGCCGTCCCTGCACCACGACACGCATCCCCTTCTGGAGCGTCTCGGCGACGTTCTCCGCCGCCTGGCGCCAGATAGAGCAGGAGAGGAACAGCGCGTCGCCGTCCTTCCACTCGTTGGAGTTCTTGTCGAAGGTCCGCGGCGTGGACGCGATCCGGAAGTTCGCCACGGGTGCACCCGAGGGGGTGAAGCGCAGCTCCGGGTCGTCGACCATGTTGCCGACCACGGTGATGACGGTCTCGCCTGCCATGTCAGGACTCCCTCATTGATCCATCTTGTGATGTGTTGCGAATGTCTGCCGAGGACATCGTCGCCGATGCCACCGACAAGGTCGTGGACTTCTCCACAACCTCAGCGCTTGCCGGGCTTGATGACCTTCGTGCGCAGGATGGACTCGTTGAGGGTGAGCTGACGGTCGAACTCCTTGACCGTGGCAGGCTCGGCCGACAGCGAGATGACGGCGTAGATGCCCTCAGCGTTCTTCTTGATCTCGTAGGCAAGGCGACGACGTCCCCAGACGTCGACGTTGTCCACGGTGCCACCGTCGGTACGGATGACGTTGAGGTACTTGTCGAGCGACGGCTCGATGGTGCGCTCTTCAAGGCTGGGGTCGAGGATGACCATTACTTCATACTTACGCAAAGCGGTCTCCACCTCCTCTGGACTCGGGCGGCCACGGACTTTCCGTGGCAGGAGGGCTTGCGTGCGCGGCGTGCGGATCGCCCCGAGGGACGGCCTGCGGCCGCGGCTCCCTGGCGAGACTCCTACTGAGGAGCCCACACAGAGAACAACGGGACGTTACCAGCGCGGCCGCCCACCCTGTGAATCGTTGTCCGTGCCCGCACCGCACCTCGCTAGCGTGGCGTCGGTGCCCGCACCCCCAGCCGCCGCGTGCCTCGCCGGGCGCTACGTGCTGCTGGACCAGATCGGCGCCGGCGGCATGGGCTCGGTGTGGCGGGCCCGGGACCTGCGCTCGGGCCAGCTGGTCGCCGTCAAGGTGCTCGGCCAGCACAACGGCGCGCTGCTGGCCCGGTTCCTGCGCGAGCAGGGCATCCGGCTGCGCCACCCCCACGTGCTGGCGCCCACCGGCTGGGCCGCCGAGGACGACGTGGTGCTGCTGACCATGGACCTGGTCCGCGGCGGCTCGGTGCAGACGCTGCTCGCCGAGCACGGGCCGCTGCCGGAGGGCTGCGTGGCGACGATCCTGGCCCAGACGCTGCGCGCCCTGTCCGCGGTGCATGCCGCTGGGCTGGTGCACCGCGACGTCAAGCCGGCCAACCTGCTGCTGGAGGCCACCGCCGACGGCAGCCTGCACGTCCGGCTCGCCGACTTCGGGGTCGCGGTGACTTTGACGGGCGAACGGCTCACCACCTCGCCGGCCGCCATCGGCACCGAGGGCTACATGTCGCCCGACCAGGCCCGGGGAGATGCTCCGGAGCCCCGCCAGGACCTGTACGCCGTGGGGGTGCTCGGCGTGCACCTGCTCACCGGGCGCCGGCCCCGTGCCGAGGTGCCGTTGCCCCCGGGTCGGCTGCGACCGCTGCTGGAGCGGCTGCTGGCCGACGACCCGCAGGCGCGCCCGGCCGGTGCGGAGCAGGCGCTGGCCCTGCTGGGCCGTCTCGACGTGCCGCCGGAGCCGGGGGTGTGGGTCCGCGACCGGCTGGGCCCCGCCCCCGACGAGCGGCCCGGACGCCGTCGGCTGCCCTGGGGACCGCTCGCGGTGATGGCGACCTCGCTGGCGGTGACCGGGGGCTGCGTGGCCGCGATCGTCCGGATGCTCGGATGACGCACGGCACGCCGCCGCTTGTCGGTGACTCTTCCTAGACTGCTCGTCATGAGTCCGGCCAGCACCCTGTCCATCGGCGCCCACGTCGACCAGACCGACCCGATCGCCGAGGCCCGGGCCCGCGGGATGGGGCTGGTGCAGTTCTTCCTCGGCGACCCGCAGGGCTACAAGGGCCCCGAGGTTCGGTACGCCGGAGGTGCGGCCGCGCTGCGTGCCGACGCGGAGGCCGCCGGAATCGACCTCTACGTGCACGCGCCGTACATCATCAACGTCGCCACGACGAACAACCGGATCCGGATCCCCAGCCGCAAGCTGCTCAAGCAGCACATGGACGCGGCCGCGGAGATCGGCGCCAAGGGCCTGATCGTGCACGGCGGTCACGTCAACAAGGCCGACGACCCCGCGGTCGGCTTCGACAACTGGCGCAAGGCGGTCGAGGCCACCGACCTCAAGGTGCCGCTGCTGATCGAGAACACCGCCGGGGGCGAGAACGCGATGACCCGCTACCTGGAGCGGATCTCGGGCGTCTTCGCCGCGATCGAGTCCACCGAGGGGGCCGACATGGTCGGCTTCTGCCTCGACACCTGCCACGCCCATGCCGGAGGCAACGCGCTGGAGACCGTGGTGGCCGACGTCCTGGCCATCACCGGCCGGATCGACCTGGTGCACTGCAACGACAGCCGCGACGAGTTCGACTCCGGCGCCGACCGGCACGCCAACATCGGGGCCGGCCGGATCGACCCCGACCTGATCGCCTCCGTGGTGCGCGAGGCGGGTGCCCCGGTGGTGCTGGAGACACCGGGCGGCGCCGACGAGCACGTCGCCGACGCCGCCTCGGTGCGCTCGCGGCTCTGACCGGCGAACGGGTCTAGCGGTTGGCGCGGGTCCAGGCCGCCATGGAGTCACGCATGGTGAAGAACAGGTCGGTCTGGTCGATGAGGCCCACGACGTTGGCCGCGCCGGGGCCGTAGCCGGCGACCCGGACCTGGGAGCCGGTGTGCTGCATGCCGCCGGCAGTGGCCGACGTGCCGTAGGCGACGACCATCTCGGCGCCGTCGGCCGTGCGCACCCGGGCGTCGAGGCCGGGCGTGGCGCCGTCGACGATCTGCGAGGTGTGCGCGTGGTCGGCGGTGACGATCACCAGGGTGTTCTTGTCCGCGCGGGCGAACTCGAGCGCCTTCGTCACCGCCTCGTCGAGCTGCTGGGTCTCCCCGATCTGGCCGCACAGGTCGGCGGCGTGGTCCTTCTTGTCGATCGAGGCCGACTCGACCTGGAGGAAGAAGCCGTTCTTCTTGCCCGTCCTGCTCTTCGACAGCAGCTCGATGGCCTTGCCGGTCATCTCCCGCAGCGAGGGCACCTGGGCCGACGTGGGCTCCGGCTGGCAGGTGGCGGCGGGGAGGTCCGCGCCGCCCCTGGTCGCCACCAGGGGCGCGAACCGCACCGGCATGTTGCCCGGGGAGAAGAGGCCGAGCACCGGCTTATCCTGGTCGGCGCGCTTCAGCGAGGCCAGCCCCGCCTTGTCGGTGAGGTACTGGAAGCCGCGTGCCCGCGCCTGGTCCGCCAGGGTCTGACCCGCCCACTGGCCGGCCTTGGCCACCTCGGTGAAGGTGGCGGAGCCGCCCCCGAAGGTCAGGTCGGGGCGGGTGTCGAGCAGCTGCTCGCTGATCGAGCCCAGTCCGCCGTTCTCCTTCGCGTTCTCCGGGCAGCTCGCAGTCGTGGCCACCGGTCCGTAGCAGCGGCGCAGGCTGACGTGCGAGACCTGGACCGCCGGGGTGGCGTCCTGGATCTCGGAGGTGCTGACGTTGCCGGTGGCCCGGCCGCCCTTCTTGGCCAGCTGCAGGACGGTCTGCTGCGGCGTGCCGTTGCGGTCCACGCTGACCGCGTTGTCGTAGGTCTTGGTCCCGGTGGCCCAGGCGGTGCCGGTCGCGGCCGAGTCGGGGGTGTAGTCGGGGAGTCCGGTCTCCCGCTCGACGCTGTAGTGGGTCAGCTGGCCGGTGAGCGGGAGGGCGTCGATGCCGGGGAAGAACCCGCCGGCCCCCTTGAGGTAGTTGCGGGCCACGGTGATCTCGGAGTCGCCCATGCCGTCGCCGATGACCAGGATGACGTTCTTGGCGGCGGAGCCCTTGACGGCGTCCGCGATCAGCTGGGTCTGGTCCCGGGTGATCCGCCGGGCCCCTCCGTGCTGGTCGACCGGGCCGGCTGCGGCCCGCTCGATCAGCGGCGAGGCCGAGGCGCGCCGGGGGTGGTTGTGGGCGTCGGCGCCGGTGGCGACCAGTGCCACCGGGAGCGAGAGTGCCGCGGCGCCCAGTGCGAGGTTGCGCAGGGTGGAGTGGGACGACATGGTGTGGCCCTTCTGTCAGGTCGCTGGCGGGGCCTGGAGGACACCCGCCTCAGGGACGGCGCCGGAGGGCGCTGACCTCGAGCCAACCGAGTGCCCGTGGCCCGTGCACCCCCAGCGCGGTGGCCATCGGGTGAACGCTCGGTGACCTGTTGCCGTGTGCAGGCTGCGGGACCGTTCGCGGGTAGCCTCGGGTCGTGCCCACCGAGACGACAGACCTGACGTTGCGCCTCATCAGCCCCGGTCAGCACCTGGACTTCCTCCGCACCCAGCGGTCCGCCTCGTTCCTCCAGACCCCGGCCTGGGGCCGGGTGAAGGCGGAGTGGCGGCACGAGTCCGTGGGTTGGTTTCACGGGGAACGGCTGGTCGGCGCGGCCCTGGTGCTCTACCGCCAGCTGCCCAAGGTCAAGCGCTACCTGGCCTACCTGCCCGAGGGCCCGGTCATCGACTGGGACGGCTGCTGCCAGGAGGACACCGGCACGCTGGGTGCCTGGCTGGCACCGCTGACCGCGCACCTGGGCAGGTCCGGCGCGTTCGGCGTACGGATGGGCCCGCCCGTGGTCACCCGCCGCTGGTCCGCGGCCCAGATCAAGGACGGCATCGCCGATCCCGCCGTACGCCGGCTCGACGACGTGGCGCCGTTGGAGCGCAACCAGACCGGAGCCTGCATCGTCTCCCAGCTGCACGAGCTGGGCTGGCGTCCCCAGGCCGTCGAGGGCGGCTTCGCGGCCGGTCAGCCGCAGTACAACTTCCACCTCCCGCTGGTCGACGCCGACGGCAAGCCGCGGTCGGAGGCCGACCTGCTCGCCGGGATGAACCAGCAGTGGCGGCGCAACATCAAGAAGGCCGACAAGTCCGGGGTGGAGGTCACCGCCGTCACCGGCTCGGCCCAGGAGCTGGCCCAGGATCTGGCCGCCTTCCACGACCTCTACGTGCACACCGCGGAGCGCGACCACTTCACGCCGCGTCCGCTGGCCTACTTCCAGACGATGTTCGACGCCCTCTCCGCCGAGGAGCCCGACCGCATCGTGCTGCACCTGGCCCGGCACGAGGGCGACCTGGTGGCCGCCACCATCTCGATCCGGGTGGGCGCCCACGCCTGGTACTCCTACGGCGCGTCCTCGACCGAGAAGCGCGAGGTCCGGGGCTCGAACGCGGTGCAGTGGGCGATGATTCGCGGTGCGCTCGCCGCCGGCGCCGAGGTCTACGACATGCGCGGCATCACCGACACCCTGGACGGCGACGACCCCCACGTCGGCCTCGTCCAGTTCAAGGTCGGCACCGGCGGCCAGGCCGTGGAGTACGCCGGCGAGTGGGACCTCCCGCTCAACCGGGTCCTCTACAAGGCGTTCGACGTCTACATGAGCAGGCGCGGATGAGCCTGACCCTGACCGTCGACGGCGAGCGTTGGCGCACCCACCTGGGAGCGCTGACCGAGCGCACCCCCGGGCTGGTGCCGGTGGCCAAGGGCAACGGCTACGGCTTCGGGCTGGGCCGGTTGGCCCGCAAGACCCAGTGGCTCCGCGACCAGGGGCTGGGCGCCGACACCCTGGCGGTCGGCACCTACCACGAGCTCGCCGAGGTGGCCTCGCGCTTCACCGGTGACCTGCTGGTCCTCACGCCGTGGCGGCCCTTCGGGGCGGCGCTCGACGTGGACCCCGCCCTGGCGGGGCGGGTCATCCACACCGTCAGCCGACCCGAGGACCTGGCAGCGCTGCTGACCCACGACCCGGGGGCGCGCTACGTCCTGGAGCTGGTCACCTCGATGCTGCGGCACGGCATGACGCCGCGTGGGCTGCGCAGTCTCGGCGGTCTCACCGACCGCGGGCGGCTCGAGGGCGTGGCCCTGCACCTGCCCCTGGCCCAGGGCTCGCACCTGAGCCAGGTCCAGCGGCTGCTCACCGACGTGGTGGCCGCCGGGCTGCCCACCCGCACCATCTGGGTCAGCCACCTCACCCCCGAGGAGCTGGAACGGCTCCGGGCGTCGTACGCCGACTTCGAGATCCGGCCGCGGATCGGCACCGACCTGTGGCTCGGCGACCGCCAGGCGCTGACGGTGACCGCGACCGTGCTCGACGTGCACGCGGTGGAGCGCGGAGACGTGTTCGGCTACCGCTCGCGGACCGCCCCCAAGTCCGGCCACCTGCTGGTGGTCAGCGGCGGCACCGCCCACGGCATCGGCCTGGAGGCGCCGACGGGCGACCAGTCCTTGAAGTCGCGGGCCGCAACCTTGGCGCGAGGCGGTCTCGACGCGGTCGGCTTCGTGCGCTCCCCGTACTCCATCGACGGCAAGCAGCGGCTCTTCGCCGAGCCGCCGCACATGCAGGCGTCGATGCTCTTCCTGCCGTCCGGGGCCCGGGTGCCCTCGGTGGGTGACGAGATCGAGGTGCGGGTGCGCTACACCGCCACGACGTTCGACCGCGTCGTCGTGGCCTGAGGCTCGCCGGACTCGGGAGGTCCGGCAGGTCCCACGGGTCCCGGTCCACCGGGTCGTGCTCGGGCCGCAGCACGTCGCGTACCACGAGCACCACCAGGTAGAGCTCGGCGAGCATCCGCAGCCCGATGGCGATCCAGTAGAAGACCACCGGGCCGCCGTCACCGGGGGCGAGGAAGTCCCCGAGGTACCACCAGACCGAGGCGAAGTAGAGCAGCTCGCCGGCCTGCCAGATCAGCAGGTCGCGCCACCGGGGGCGGGCCATCACCGCGAGCGGGAGCAGCCACAGCACGTACTGCGGTGAGTAGACCTTGTTGATGAGCAGGAAGCCGGCCACCACCAGGAAGCCCAGCTGCGCCAGCCGGGGAGCCTGCGGGGCCTTGAGCCCGATCACCAGCACGGCCAGGCACCACACCAGCAGGAACAGCCAGGAGAACTGGTTGATGGTGTCGGCGGTGAAGAAGTGGTCCACCCGCTCGCTGACCCCGGTGGCCGGGTTGAGCTGGGTGTCAGCCAGCGGCCCCTGCTGCAGGAACAGCCACACCGAGCCCAGGTCGGCGGTCCGCTCGGAGTTGAAGGTCCAGAAGAGCTTCCACTGCTCGGGGCCGGTCAAGAGCGCCGGGATGTTGGCCACCACCCAGGCCAGCACCGCGCCGCTGGTCGTGGCGACCAGCTGGGCCCAACGTCGACGCCGCAGGCAGAGCACGAAGATGCCGCCGAGCAGCAGCAGCGGGAACAGCTTCACCGCCGTGCCCAGCCCGATCATCACCCCGGTGAGCACCGGGCGCTCCCGGGCCCAGGCCCAGAGCGCACCGGCGACGAAGACCACGGCCAGCAGGTCCCAGTTCACCAGGCCGGTCAGGGCCAGGGCCGGGGCGAGCGCGAAGCCCGCCGCGTCCCAGGGCCGGCGGCGGTTGACCCCGGCCAGCAGCACGGTGGACAGCAGCGCCACCAGGGCCAGCCCGATCGCGTTGACGGCGACGTAGAACGTGCCCTCCGCGACCCGGTCGCGGCCGGGATCGTCGAGGTCCGGTGAGCCGCTCAGCCAGTGGGTGACGTACGCGGTGCCCCAGGCCCAGTAGGAGATGCCCACCGGGTACTCCATCACCTCGTACTGGGCGCGGATCTCGGCGTCGTCGGTGTAGGGCCAGGCCAGGTCCGCCAGGCCGCGACCCTGGTAGAGGTAGGGCATGTCGGAGTAGCACATGTGGGAGAAGCGCTCGGTGTTGTCCTGCCAGTCCGACTCCACGCAGGAGACCTTCGTGACCATCCCGAGGGCGAAGGTGACGGCGGTGAGCAGCAGCAGCACCCGGACCGGGGTCCACCACCAGTGGCGGCCGGCACGCGAGCCCATCGGACCGCCGACCACCTCGGACAGGGCCGCGACCGTGCCGTCGTCCAAGGTGGGATGCACCTGCTCCCCCCGCTCCACCTGCTCCCCCCGCAGCATGTCAGCCCCCGGGCGTGGGGGTCGGCACCGGCGGCAGGGTCACGACCGGGGTCGGTGTCGGCGGCGGGGGCGGCGGCGGCGGCGGCGGAGTGGGGACCACCACCGTCGGCGTCGGGACCAGCGTCGGGGTGGGCACCAGGGTCGGCACCTCGGTGGGCTCCTCGCTCGGGGTCGGCTCCTCGGTCGGCCGCGGCTCCTGGCTGATCGTGGGCTTCGGCGGCGCCTTGGTGGGCCGCGGCGGCGGGGGCGGCGGCGGCACGTACTCGTGGCCGTCGGACGGCGCGTCGCCGTCGACGTACGCCGGGTCCGGGAAGTCCTCAACGTCCATGCCATCCATCACGCGCTCCATGATGGCGGTCCAGGTCTGGGCTGGATAGGTCCCGCCGTAATACGACGGCAGCCAGTCGTCGAGAGCGTCGTCCCCGTCCCCGCGGACGTACATCACCGCGGTGGAGAGCTGGGGAGTGAAACCGACGAACCAGGCCGAGGAGACGTGGGTCTCCTCGGGGTCCTTGGGGTTGGGCGCCGTCGCGGTGCCGGTCTTGCCTGCCGCCGGGCGGTCCAGGGCGAGCGCGGCCGTGCCGGAGCCGGAGGTGACGACCTGCTCCAGGGCGTAGGTGGTGTCCGCGGCGATGTCCTCCTCGAGCACCCGCCGGGTCTGGGCCTGCCGGGAGAACGTCGTCTCGCCGTCCGCGTCGACCACCTTCTCCACCACGTGCACGTCCGCGCGCTCGCCGGCGTTGGCGAGCGTGCCGTAGGCGTTGGCCATGTTGATCGGGCTCACCCGGGCCTTGCCGAGGGTGATGAGGGTGTCGTCGGGGGTCAGGTCGATCGAGCGCGACGGGATGCCGGGGTACTTCTTCTGCGGCTCCGACGGAGGCAGCCCGGCCTTGATGGCGTTCTGGTAGATCTTCTTCGGCCCGTCCTCCATCGCGTCGCTCATGTCGACGAACGCGGTGTTGGTGGAGTTGGCGGTCGCGGTCGTCATCGAGACCGAGGAGCCCATGTCGTGCGCGCCCTCGCCGGCGTTGTAGACCTCCAGGCCGTCGGGGTAGGTGTACGGCGAGTTGCCCTGGAAGGAGTCGCGCAGCGAGAAGCCCTCCTGCAGGGCGGTGGCGACGGTGAAGGCCTTCATCGTGGAGCCGGCCATGCCACCGGTCGCCGCCCAGTTGATCTGGGAGTCCAGGTAGTCCTGGCCGCCGTAGAACGCCTTGAGCGCCCCGGTCCCCGGCTCGACGGTGGCCGCGCCGATGTGCAGCTCCTTGTCGCCGAAGCCCTCGGGCCGCTGCTCGATCACCGACTCCTGGAGGTCGGTCATCATCTTCTTGTCGAAGGTGGTGGTGACCCGCAGGCCACCGCCGTCGATCTCCGCCTCGCTGTAGCCCAGGCGCAGCAGCTCGTCCCGGACCAGCTTGAGCATGTGGCCGCGCTGGCCGCCGTACGTGCTCTCGCCCTGGATCTTGGGGAACTTGGGCAGCTTCTTCTGCGCCTTCTCGGCCTTCGTCTCGCTGATCATGCCGTCGTTGGCCATCCGGCCGAGCGTGTAGTTGTAGCGGCGGGTCAGGCCGATCTCGGCCTCGGCGCCGTTCGCCGGGTCGTAGGCGGTGGGGTTGTTCAGCACGCTGGCCAGCACCGCGGCCTCGCGGAGCTTGAGGTCCCCGACGTCCTTGCCGAAGTAGGCCTGCGCGGCCGCCTGGACGCCGTACGCACCGCGGCCGAAGTAGATGGTGTTGAGGTAGCCCTCGAGGATCTCCCGCTTGCTCCGCTCACGCTGGATCTTCAGCGACAGGATCGCTTCCTTGATCTTGCGGGAGAGCCGGCGCTCGCTGCTCAGGTAGAGGATCTTCACGTACTGCTGGGTGATGGTCGAGGCACCCTGGGTGCTGTCGCTGGTGGCGTTGGAGAACGCCGCCCGCACGATGCCCTTGGGGTCGATGCCGTTGTCGGTCCAGAAGGACTTGTTCTCGGCCGCGACCACCGCGTCCTGGATGTTGTCCGGGATCTTGTCCAGCGGGACGTTGACGCGGTTCTGCTTCGCGTACCGCCCGACCTCGCTCTCCCCGTCGGCGTAGTAGACGAACGAGGTCTGGGTCTTGAACTCCTCGTTCTCGTCCGGGATCTCGATGCTCTGGTAGAGGAAGACGAAGGCGCCCACCGCCACCAGAGCGACGACGACGCCGACCACCGAGAGCGCGAGCGCGACCTTGCGCAGCCTCTGCTTGGTGGTCAACTTCTGCTTGGCGGGCCGCTTCTTCACGGCCGGCCCGGGGCTCTGCGGGACTGACTCACGCCGGTAAGGGTAGTGGCCGCCCCCACCGCCCCCGATTTCCTCGACCGCGGCGCCGCGACAGCACCGCTGTTCCCGTCCAGCGGATATATCGCTACGATAGGTCTCATGGCACGCCGTAGTGAGACCATCGAGCTCGCAGTCCTCGGACTGCTGCACGAGGGACCCATGCACGGCTACGAGCTGCGCAAGCGGCTGAACCTGATGCTCGGGTGGGGCCGGGTGCTGTCCTACGGCTCGCTCTACCCCGCGCTCAAGAAGATGCTGCGCTCTTCGCTGATCGAGGAGGTCGACACCGTCCCCGCGCCGGTGACCCGACGTCCTCGGATCGTCTACCGGGTCACCGAGGCCGGTCACGTCGAGTTCGAGCGCCTGATGTCGGAGGTCGGCCCCACCGCCTGGGAGGACGACACCTTCGACATCCGTTTCGCCTTCTTCTCCTCCACCGACATGGAGATCCGCCTGCGCGTCCTCGAGGGACGTCGCACCCGGCTCCAGGAACGACTGGAGAGGGTCCAGACAGACCTGACCCGCACCCAGAAGGAGGTCGACCGGTACGCCGCGGAGCTTCAGCGCCACGGTGTCGAGTCGGTCGAGCGAGAGGTCCGCTGGCTCTCGGACCTGATCAAGGCAGAACGAGAGGCCGGGCCTGTCAGCCAGCCCGCCAATCCCGACCAGCGGTAACGCTGCAAACACTGCGAAGCACAAGCACAGAAGAGGAGAGCCCCATGGGTTCGGTACGAGTTGGAATCGTCGGCGTCGGGAACTGCGCCTCGTCCCTGGTTCAGGGTGTGGAGTACTACAAGGACGCTGACCCGCAGGGCACCGTCCCGGGTCTCATGCACGTGGTCTTCGGTGACTACCACGTCAAGGACGTCGAGTTCGTCGCCGCGTTCGACGTCGACGCCAAGAAGGTCGGCTTCGACCTGTCCGAGGCCATCGTCGCCTCGGAGAACAACACCATCAAGATCGCCGACGTGCCGCCCACCGGCGTCACCGTCCAGCGCGGCCCGACGCACGACGGTCTCGGCAAGTACTACTCGCTGACCATCGACGAGTCCGACGCCGAGCCGGTCGACGTGGTCCAGGCACTCAAGGACGCCGAGGTCGACGTCCTGGTCTCCTACCTGCCCGTGGGCTCGGAGGTCGCCGACAAGTTCTACGCCCAGTGCGCCATCGACGCCGGCGTGGCCTTCGTCAACGCCCTGCCCGTCTTCATCGCCTCCGACCCCGAGTGGGCCAAGAAGTTCGAGGACGCCGGTGTCCCGATCGTCGGTGACGACATCAAGAGCCAGGTCGGTGCCACCATCACCCACCGCGTGATGGCGAAGCTGTTCGAGGACCGCGGCGTGACGCTGGACCGCACCTACCAGCTCAACGTCGGCGGCAACATGGACTTCAAGAACATGCTCGAGCGTGAGCGCCTGGAGTCCAAGAAGGTCTCCAAGACCCAGGCCGTGACCTCCAACCTCACCGGCTCGCTCGCCGGCAAGGGCGCGGACGACCGCAACGTGCACATCGGCCCGTCGGACTACGTCGCCTGGCTGGACGACCGCAAGTGGGCCTACGTGCGCCTCGAGGGTCGCGCGTTCGGCGACGTCCCGCTCAACCTGGAGTACAAGCTCGAGGTCTGGGACTCCCCGAACTCGGCCGGCATCATCATCGACGCCGTCCGTGCCGCCAAGATCGCCCTGGACCGGGGCATCGGCGGCCCGATCATCTCCGCCTCGACCTACCTGATGAAGTCGCCCCCGGTGCAGATGCCGGACGACCTCGGTCGCATCGAGCTGGAGAAGTTCATCCGCGGCGAGTGATCCCTGCTCGACTCGAGAAGCCCGTCCCCTCCGGGGGCGGGCTTCTTCGCGTCAGAACCACCTCAGCGCGGCCCGTGGGTGTTCAGCCAGAGCACCGGTCCGGGCAGGGAGGTGCCGAGCTCCGCGACCGCGGCCAGGGCCTTGCCGGTGTAGACGGGCTCCAGCTCCAGGCCCGCGGCGGCCGCCGCGGTGACCATCCGCACCGAGGCCGGCGTCGGGTCGCCGTACGTCGCGCCCAGCCAGTCGCTGCGGGAGGTGAGGTCGGGTGCAGTCAGCCGGGGCACGTCGGTCGCCCCACGCTCGCGGAGCAGGTCGCCGGTGGCGTTCGCCAGCGCTGCCAGGGCCTCCGCGTCGAGGGGCATCGAGTCGTTGACGACCGCGCCGAAGACCCGGGTGGGCAGGCCCGCGATCGCGAAACCGAGCGCCAGGCCGGCGGCTGTGCCGCCCGATCCGACGGGAACCACGACCGTGCCGGGCTCCGGCAGCTCGCCGGCCCGGACCTGCGCGGCGATCTCCAGCGCGGTCTCGACGTACCCCAGGGTGCCGACCGGGTTGGACCCACCGGCGGGCAGGTACCAGGGCAGCCGGGGCCGGCCGCTGCCCGGACCAGCACCGTCCAGGCTGGCGCGTGCCATCAGGAAGGGAACCGCGGCGCGGCGTCGCCTCCCGGTGGCGAACCGGTGGATCCGCGCCGGCGAGGCATGCAGTCGGGCCAGCTGCTCCCGGACGTGGTCGTCGACCGGCTGGTCCACCAGCCCCAGGACGGTGCGGAGGCCGTGCTCGGCGCCGTACCGGGCGCAGGCCAGGCCCCAGTGGGTGCCGATGCCGCCGACGGTGAAGAGCGTCCGGACCCCTCGGCGCTTCGCCTCCGGGATGATCCACTCCAGCTTGCGGACCTTGTTGCCCGCCCAGGAGCCGTCCCGAACGCGTCCTCGGACTTGCACCACACGCCGTCCGGCACGCCCGGGATCTCCAGCTCGAGCACCGGAGTCGGCGTCTGGCCCAGCGGCACGCGCCCCAGGTCCAGCCCGGGCCAGCGGCGATGCAGGTGGCTCGCCGGTTCCGCGGGCATCAGGGTCGCTCGGCCTCGGCCTTGATCCGGGTCAGCGTCTGGCGCATCCCCTCGCGCAGCTCGTCCTGGAAGGTCCGCTGTCCGCCCAGCACCCGGTCGGTCAGGCGCAGGGAGAGGGCGCTGATGCCGTCCGGTGCCTCCCGCCGCTGCACGATGCGAGTGCCGCTGGCGGTGGGCTCTAGGGTGAACGACCAGGTGGACTGGTTCTCCCGGATCTTGAAGGCCACCACCCGCTCGGGCTCCAGACGAACCACCTTCGCCTGCGTCGGCCACACCAGCAGGCCCCGGCGGTTGAGGTTGATCATCCTGGTGCCGAGCCGGACCGGCCGACCACCGCGCAGGTGGGTGCGCACCACCTGGGGACTCCACTCCGCCAGTCGCGGGAGGTCGCTGACCAGCGCCCAGACCCGGGACACCGGGGCCTCGACGTCGATCGTCTGCTCGATCAGGGGCTCGACCAGGTCTGCGCTCGGCGAAGTCATCTGCGCAATGTAGAGCACGCCGGGTACAAGACGCCGGTGTCGGCCGCGGAACCGGACTCTCGGCGGTACCGCGAGCGCGGAGTCCGGCGTACGTTGGCTGGGACGAGGCAGCTGCGCTGGCGGTACGACGACGGGCGGGCCGGAGATGATCGACGCCGACGGATCGCAGGGGGACGTGTCCCAGGCCGACAAGCTCCAGGCGGAGGCGCCCCCGGCCTACTGGGCACTGCCCGCCGCCGAGGTGCTGCGCCGCGCGGGAACCACCGAGGCCGGCCTCGGTGCCGAGGAGGCCGCACGCCGGCTTGACTCGTTCGGGCCGAACCGGCTGGCACCCACGCACCGGGCGTCGTGGCTGCGGGCCCTGGTCAAGCAGTTCACCGAGCCCATCATCCTCATCCTGATCGCCGCGAGCGTGGTGTCGATGGTGCTGCGCGACGTCACCGACGCGGTCATCATCCTGGCGATCGTGGGCCTCAGCGGGCTGCTCAGCTTCTGGCAGGAGCACCGCGCGTCACTGGAGGTGCAGCGGCTGCTGGACCTGGTCCAGGTGCACGCGGACCTGCGACGCGACGGTACGGCGGTCGAGGTCCCGCTGGAGCAGGTGGTGCCGGGCGACATCGTGGACCTCAACGCCGGCGACGTGGTGCCGGGCGACTGCCGGGTGATCAGCGCCGACGCGCTCCAGGTGGACCAGGCTGCGCTGACCGGTGAGACCTTCCCCGTCCACAAGCATCCCGACCCCGCCGGGGCGGACGCCCAGCTCGGCGAGCGGCACAGCGCGCTCTTCCTCGGCTCGCACGTGGTCAGCGGGCGGGGCCTGGCCGTCGTAGTGGCCACGGGGTCGCGGACCGAGCTCGGCCAGCTCTCGCGGCGCCTGGAGCAGGAGGCGCCCGCGACCGGGTTCCAGCAGGGGATCCGCCAGTTCGGCATGCTGCTGGCCCGGGTCACCGGGGTGCTGGCGGTGGCGATCATGGCGCTGAACCTGCTGCTGGAGCGCCCCTTCGCGGAGTCGCTGCTCTTCTCCCTCTCTCTCGCCGTCGGGCTGACCCCGCAGATGCTCCCGGCGATCGTCGCGGTCAGCCTGTCGCGCGGAGCACGCCGGATGGCGGGCGAGCAGGTGATCGTGCGTCGCCTGGACGCGATCCAGGACTTCGGCGCCATGGACGTGCTGTGCACCGACAAGACCGGCACCCTCACCGAGGGCGCCGTCCGGCTGCACGCCGCCGTGGACCCCACCGGCGCCCCGAGTCCGCTGGTGCAGGCGCTGGCGGCGGCGAACGCGGGGCTGCAGACCGGCTTCACCAACCCCATCGACGCCGCCATCCTGGCCGCGCACCCGCTGGACCCGGCGTACCGCCCGGTCGCGGAGCTGCCCTACGACTTCAGCCGCAAGCGGCTCAGCGTGCTGGCCGACGGGCCAGACGGACGACAGCTGATCTGCAAGGGCGCCTACGACTCGGTCGTCGACGTCTGCCTCACGACCGACCGCGCCGCGCTGGACGCACACTTCGCCCGGCTGAGCCAGGAGGGCTACCGGGTGCTGGGCATCGCGCGGCGGAGCCTGCCCGAGGTGGAGGCGGTGACGCCTGCCGACGAGGACGGCCTGGAGTTCCTGGGCTTCCTCGCCTTCGCCGACCCCGCCAAGGCGGGCGCGCGTGAGGCGCTCGGCGACCTGCGGGCGGCCGGGATCAGCGTCCGGATGATCACCGGTGACAACCGGCTCGCCGCGGCCCACATCGCCGGCGAGGTCGGGATGGACGCGGGCACCGTGCTGACCGGGCGCGACCTCGATGCCCTGGACCCCGAGCAGCTGGTACGCCGGGTGCAGGAGGTCGAGGTCTTCGCCGAGGTGGACCCGCTGCGCAAGGAGCGGATCATCTCCGCGCTGCGCGAGTCCGGAGCGACCGTGGGCTACCTGGGCGACGGGATCAACGACGCCGCCGCCCTCCACCTCGCCGACGTCGGCATCTCGGTCGACACGGCGGTCGACGTGGCCAAGAGCGCGGCCGCGATCGTGCTGCTGGACAAGGACCTGGCCGTGCTGGGCCACGGCGTACGGCTGGGTCGGCAGACGTTCGCCAACACCCTGAAGTACGTCTTCACCACGGTCAGCGCCAACTTCGGCAACGTGGCCAGCATGGTGATCGCCTCGGCCTTCCTGCCCTTCCTGCCGCTGCTGCCCCGGCAGCTGCTCCTGCTCAACTTCCTCTCCGACATCCCGAGCACCACCATCGCGGTCGACAACGTCGACGCCGAGCAGGTGCAGCGTCCCCAGCACTGGGACCTCCGCTTCGTCCGCGACTTCATGGTGGTCTTCGGGCTGCTGAGCAGCCTGTTCGACCTGCTGACCTTCGCGGTGCTGCTGCACGTCTTCGACGCCGACTCGACCCTGTTCCGGTCTGCCTGGTTCGTCGGGTCCACCCTGACCGAGCTGGCCGTACTGATGGTGCTCCGCACCCGGCGACCCGCGATCCGCAGCCGGCCCGGGACGGGCCTGCTGTGGACCTCCATCACGGTGGCCGCGGTCACCCTGGCGCTGCCCTTCGTGCCCGAGCTGTCCCGGCTGCTGGGCCTCGACGCCCTGCCGGCCAAGGTGGTGGCGGCGCTGCTGCTGATCACCCTCGGCTACGTGCTGGCGGCCGAGGCGCTCAAGCTGCGCTTCTACCGGTCCGCGCAGACGCCTCGCCCCCACGTACGGCGGCCCGGGCGGGAACGGCTCGCGCACGTCATCCGGGAGCACGGGGGTGCGGCGCCCGGCCGGCGTACCCGGGCCCGTCGCGGCGGGGGTTCGTGACCCCTTCCCCGGGTTAGAGGGGCATGCATGCCCCCCTAGGCGCAGGGAACCCCGGCTAGGCGGGGATCACTGCCACCCGAGGCGAGGTTCGTGACCCTTCCCCCGGGTTAGAGGGGCATGCATGCCCCTCTAAGCGCAGGGAACCCCGGCTAGGCGGGGATCCCTGCCACCCGCATCAGCCCTGGCGGGCGGCCCACCACTCCCGCAGCGCAGCCTCGGCCGCCTCCTCGGACATCGGGCCCTCGTCCATCCGCAGCTCCAGCAGGAACTTGTAGGCCTCGCCCACCTCGCGACTGGGGCCGATGCCCAGGATCTCCATGATCTGGGTGCCGTCGAGGTCGGGCCGGATCGAGGCCAGCTCCTCCTCCTCCGACAGCTTGGCGATCCGGGCCTCGAGGTCGTCGTAGGTACGGCGCAGCCGCGCGGCCTTGCGCGCGTTGCGGGTGGTGCAGTCGGCTCGGGTGAGCACGTGCAGGCGCTCCAGCTGGTCGCCGGCGTCGCGGACGTAGCGGCGCACCGCGGAGTCGGTCCACTCGCCCGAGCCGTAGCCGTGGAAGCGCAGGTGCAGCTCGACCAGCTTGGTGACGGCCTCGATCTGGTCGTTGGAGAAGCGCAGCGCCTTCATCCGCTTGCGGGTGATCTTGGCGCCCACCACGTCGTGGTGGTGGAAGGTGACGGTGCCGTCACCGACGAACTTGCGGGTCCGCGGCTTGCCGACGTCGTGCATGAGGGCGGCGAACCGGGAGACGAAGTCGGGCTCGCCGCCGAGCCGGTCCTCCATCTCGATCGCCTGCTCCAGCACGGTCAGCGTGTGCTCGTAGACGTCCTTGTGCCGGTGGTGCTCGTCACGCTCCAGGGCGAGCGCGGGCAGCTCGGGCAGCACGTGCTCGGCCAGCCCGGTCTCCACCAGCAGGCTCAGCCCCCGGCGCGGGTACGGCGCACAGATCAGCTTGACGAGCTCGTCGCGGACCCGCTCGGCGGAGATGATCTCGATCCGCCCCGCCATGGCGCGCATCGCCTCGAGCACCTCGGGGGCCACGGTGAACCCGAGCTGGGCGGTGAAGCGGGCGGCCCGCATCATCCGCAGCGGGTCGTCGGAGAAGGAGTCCTCCGGTGTGCCGGGAGTGCGCAGCACCCGGTTGGCCAGGTCGACCACGCCGCCGTACGGGTCCTCGAAGTCGCGCCCCGGCAGTGCCACGGCCATCGCGTTGACGGTGAAGTCGCGTCGTCCCAGGTCACCGATCAGGGAGTCGCCGAAGTCGACCGAAGGTTTGCGCGAGTCCGGGTCGTAGCGCTCGGCCCGGTAGGTGGTGATCTCGATCTGCCACGGGCCCTTGCGACAGCCGATGGTGCCGAAGTCCCGTCCCATGTCCCACATCGCGTCGGCCCAGCCCTTGAGCAGCTTCTCGGTCTGCTCGGGACGGGCGTCGGTGGTCAGGTCCAGGTCGTTCTGGAGACGGCCCAGCATGGCGTCGCGCACCGGTCCGCCGACCAGGTGGAGCTGGTGACCCGCGTCCGCGAAGCGGGATCCGAGCTCGTCGATGACCGCACCGATCCGGTCCAGCTCGGCGGCGACGGTCTGCTGGACCTCGACCATGCTGAGGGGCGGGAGAACGGGAGCGTCGGACACGGGGAGCCAGTCTAGGCCCAGCAGTCCCGACCCTCGGCGACTAGAGTCGACTCGTGCCCCGCCGTTCCTCGCTGAGTCCTGCCCTTGCGGCGCTCGCGACGCTGGGCGTGCTCGTGGGCCTGCTCACCGCGACGCCGGCGAGCGCCGCACCGACGCCCGCACCGCAGGAGTCCGAGGCGCTGCGCCTGGAGCTGGAGTCCCTCACGCCGTCGGTGCTGACCGACGCCCGGGAGGTGCGGATGTCGGGCAGCATCACCAACGACAGCGACGAGACCTGGACCTCGATCAACGTGATGCCGTTCCGGTCCCTGACCCCCATCACGGACGGCGGCACGCTGTCGGCGGCCGCCGACGTGCCGGTGGACGAGATCGTCGGCGAGCGGATCCTGACCGAGGGCGCCTACGACAACGTGGAGGTCCTGGAGCCGGGTGAGTCCGAGCAGTTCGAGGTCACCATCCCGGCGGGCCAGCTCGACTACGGCGACGGGGTCTACTGGGTGGGCGTGCACGCCAGCGGTGAGACCGAGACCCAGCCCCGCGACGACTACACCGACGGCCGAGCCCGCACCTTCCTGCCGGTGGTGAGCTCTCCGAAGCGATCACTGCCGGCGGCCCTGGTGCTGCCGCTGCGCAGCTCCCTGCACCACGACGCCCAGGGCCGCGTCGCGAACCCGGCCGCCTGGGCCCGGCGGCTGTCACCGGGCGGACGGCTGCACAACCTGCTGCTGGCCGGCCGCGAGGCGGGCGCCCGGCCCGTCACCTGGCTCGTCGACCCGGCCATCCCGCTGGCGGCCTCTCGGCTGGCCCAGGGCAACCCGCCCACCAGCATCACGCCCTCCCAGACGGCTGAGGAGGAGTCCGGCACGCCGACGCCTGCGCCGTCGGCCCCGGCCGAGGCTGATCCCGACGAGGAGCCCACCGAGGCCGAGCAGGCTGCCGCGATGGCGGCTGAGGAGTGGCTGCGGATGTTCAGCGAGGAGATGGGCAGCCACCCGGTGCTCGCGCTGCCGTACGGCGACGTCGACGCGTCCGCGCTGCAACGCACCGACCCGGAGATGCTCGAGCAGGCCGTGGCCCGCTCCGCCGAGGTGATGTCCGTCCTGGGGGTCGTCTCCACCCCTGTGCTCGCCTCCCCCGACGGCTTCCTGTCCCCCGCCACCGTGAGCGCGGCCGGTGAGGACACGCTGGTCCTGCTCAACGACAAGGCGCTGGACCCCGCCGTCATCGGTGGGGCGGTGCCCAGCACCGGGGAGATCCTGGGTCACACCTTCGCCACCACCTCCTCCGGAGTCGCCGACGGCGGCCCCGGTCCGGAGTCCCCCTCCGGGCCCATCGCGGTCCGTCAGCGGGTGGTCAGCGAGGCAGCGCTGCGTCTCATCAACGACGACCGGTCACCGCTGGTGATCGCGCCGCCTCCCAACTGGGACCCGGCCACCGGCTCCGCCGAGCTCTACTCCACCTTCGACGACGGCCTGATGCGGCTGCGCCCCCTGGGCGAGCTGGTGCGCAAGGGCACCTCCCCGGGCCGCAGCGGAACCGGCAGGTCGCTGGCTCCCGACCCGTCGGTCCCCGACGACGCCCTGGTGTACGGCGAGGCGCAGCGCAGGGCCGAGCTGCCGACCACCAACGTCCACGCCGCCGCCCGGATGGTGGAGACCAGCAAGCTGCTGGAGAGCGTCCTGACGCGCGATTCGACCGTGGTCTCCCAGACCCGGGACGTGGCGGACGCCGACATGTCCTACTTCGCGCGTCGTCGCCCGGCGGTCTACCGGTCCCGCAGCACCCAGGGCCGGGAGCACCTCAAGCGGCTGCTCGGCTCGGTGCGGATCGACGGCCCGCCCGACGTCATCCTGTCCAGCAACAACGGACAGGTCGGGGTCTCGCTGGTCAACGACCTGCCGGTGCCGGTCACGGTCCGCATCGAGGCCCGCTCCACCGGGACGATGAAGGTGAGCGAGCAGCCGCCGGTCACCCTGGCTCCCACGTCGCGTCAGCAGCTGAGGTACTCCGTGAGCGCCGCGGACCAGGGCATCGAGTCCCTCACCCTCCGGCTCACCGACGCCGACGGCGTCCCCATCGGGTCGTCCACCACCTTCCCGGTGCGCACCAGCCAGGTCAGCGGCATCCTCTGGGTGCTGATGGCCGGCGGTGCGCTGCTGCTGTTCGGGGCGATCGGGGTCCGGCTGCTGCGCCGGGTGCTGAGGTCCCGCCGCGACCCCGCGCCGGAGACCGACGTACAGCCCGAGCACGACGACATCCTGGAGCCGGAGCCCGCCGAGTGAACGCCGACCCGCGCACCCCCACCAGCGAGCCCACCGGCGCGCCGACCGACGAGGTGGCTCCCGAGGACGCCGCCCGCGCCATCCGCGCCAACAGCGTGGTGATGGCGGTCGGGACCGTCTTCTCCCGACTCTCCGGCTTCATCCGGGCCGCCCTGCTGGTCACCGCCCTGGGCGCAGGGGTACGTGCGGACGTCTTCGCCCTGGGCAACACCATCCCGAACGCGATCTACATCCTGCTCGCCGGCGGCATCTTCAACGCCGTCCTGGTGCCCCAGCTGGTGCGGGCCCTGAAGAACGACGAGGACGGCGGCGAGGGTTACACCAACCGCATCATCACCCTGGCCGCACTGTTCCTGGGCGCGGTGACCCTGGCGCTGGTGGCGGCCGCGCCGTGGGTGATGGAGCTGTACCTCTCCGCCAAGTACGACACTGCGGCCCTGGCCGAGCACAAGGACTCCGCGATCGCGCTGGCGCGGTACTGCCTGCCCCAGGTCTTCTTCTACGGCATGTTCGTGCTGGTCGGACAGGTGCTCAACGCCCGGGGCACGTTCGGGCCGATGATGTGGGCGCCGATCGCGAACAACGTGATCGCGGTCGCCGTCCTGGTCGCCTACCTGGTCCTCTACGGACGGGCCGGGGAGGTCGCGGCCCAGGGGGCGCTCTCTCCGGGCCAGGAGGTGCTGCTCGGCGTCGGCTCCACCCTCGGCATCGTGGCGCAGTTCCTCATCCTGCTGCCGTTCCTGCGTCGCTCGGGCTTCCTGTACCGGCCGCGCTTCGACTTCCGCGGCACCGGGCTGGGCCACACCCTGCGCCTGGGCAGCTGGACCGTGCTCTTCGTGGTGGTCAACCAGATCGCCTGGACGGTCGTGGTGAACCTGGCCTCCAGCGGGCCGGTCAGCGGCGAGGGCGGCACCGGGTTCGCGGTCTACTCCTACTCGATGCTGATCGTCATGCTGCCGCACGCCATCGTCACCGTCTCCCTGGCGACCGCGGCGCTGCCCCGGCTCTCGTCGTACGCCGCGGACGGCCGGCCCGACCTCCTGGCGCGCTCGCTGACCTCGACCCTGCGCACCTGCCTGGTGGTGGTGGTCCCGTTCGCGGCCCTGGTGCCGGTGCTCGCCTGGGACATCGCCAACGTCGTCTACGGGTTCAGCGACGACCCCGAGACGGTGGGCAGCTTCGTGCCCTCGTTGCGGCTCTTCGGCATCGGTCTGGTCCTGTTCACCGTCCACTACCTGATGCTGCGGGGGTTCTACGCGCTGGAGCGGACCCGCACCGTCTTCTTCATCCAGTGCGCGGTGGCGGGCACCAACGTGGTCGCGGCGGTCCTCCTCGTGCGCGAGGCCTCCGCGGTCGACACCTCCCCGGCGCTGGTGATCGCCTACGCAACGGCGTACCTGGTGGGGTCGGTGGTCAGCTATGCGGTGCTGCGCCGCACCCTGGGTGGTCTGGACAGCACGCGCATGCTGAGGTTCGCGATCCGTCTGGTGGCCGTGGTGGCCCTGTCCACGGCACTGGCCTGGCTGGTCTCCCTCGGCCTGGACGCCCTGGGCCAGCAGCCCAACCCGCTGGTCTCCCTGGGTCGCGGCGCCGTCGTGGGGACCGTGGACCTGGTGGCCCTGGTGCTGCTCGCCAGACTCTTCCGGCTCGGCGAGGTCGGCGAGCTGGTCGATCCCGTGCTGGACACGGTTCGTCGCCGCCTGCCGAGACGTTGACAGCGCCGTACCATGATCGCCCAGAAGCAACCCCGCGACTCACGACCACTACCCCTGCGACTGGAGGACCGTGCCCGCGTCGATCCACGCCGGTGACCTCCTCGCCGGCCGCTACCGGATGGTCGACCTGCTCAACGAGACCGAGGGCGGGTGGTTCTGGTGCGCCCACGACGAGGTGCTGCAGCGCCAGGTGGCGGTGCACCTGATCGCGGCCGGGGACGACCGCGAGCCGGCGCTGATGGACGCGGCACGTCGCTCCGCGGCGCTGGTGGACCGGCGCAACCTGCGGGTGCTGGACGCCGACCGGGACGACCGGGTCTGCTTCGTGGTCAACGAGTGGGGATCGGGTGAGTCCCTGGACAACATGCTCGCCCAGCAGGGCCCGCTCTCGCCGCGACGAGCCGCCTGGCTGGTGGCCGAGGTGGCCGACACCCTGGCCGTGGCTCACGCCGCGGGCAAGGCCCACGGTCGGCTGATCCCCGAGAACGTCCTGGTCGACGAGAACGGACAGGTCCGGGTGATCGGCTTCGCCGTCGACGCCGCCCTGCACGCCCTGCCGCCGCACCGCATCGCCGAGGACGTCACCGACCTCGCAGCCCTGCTGTACGCCGCCCTGACCGGCAAGTGGCCCAGTCGTACGCCGACCCGCGTGGACCCCGCGCCGCAGGTGGCCGGACACCCCCTGCGCCCCCGCCAGGTGCGCGCCGGGATCCCCCGTCCCCTCGACGTGCTGTGCGACGTGGTGCTGTCGTCGGCGGACGACGGGCGCCCGAGCGGACTGACCGCGGGCCTGAGCGGTCTCGGGCACCGGGGCACCCACGACCTGACCAGCGCGGCCGGGATCCGCGACGCGCTGGAGGAGTTCCTCGGCGCAGCAGCGACCGGCACCCTGCCGGTGACCGGTCTCGCGCCGCAGCCGGCGCAGGACCAGTCCCCGGGCCCGGCTGTGCCCCAGCGACCGGAGCACACCACCACGGGCCCGTCGACCAACGGCGCCGCGTCTCCCCAGCCCCCGCCGCCCGTCGGCATCACCGAGCTCCCGACCGAGGCCGGGATGCCGGTCTTCCACGAGGGGGACGAGGACGTGGAGTGGCTCCGGGCTCGCGCCCACCGCCCCGCGCCGCCTCCTCCTTTCGACACCCCCGCCGAGCGTCCCCTCTTCGCGCCGGACCCGGAAGAGGGCGAGCCCGCCCGGCGCCCCCGCGCACCGCGCCCCGCTCCCGAGGGCGGGCACTACTGGCCCTGGGACACCTCCGCGGGCCACGGCACGGGTCACGGCACGGGCCACGGGCTGACCGGGAGCGGTTCCGGCGTGCTGCGCCCGGTCCCACCGGCCGAGGTGCCCGGTCGGGGCTGGCTACGACTCGCCATGCTGGTCGGCTTCGCGGCACTGGTGCTGCTGATCGTGGTGGCGGCCTACCAGCTGGGAGGCATGAGCGGCCTGGGTGGGGGCGACGGTGGGTCGGACGACGACTCGACCGCGAAGCAGGAGACCTCCCTGTCCCCGCTGACCGGTCTGGTCGCCGACGACTTCGACCCCCAGGGCGATCCCCAGGAGGAGTACCCCGAGCTCGCGCCCCTGGCCGTCGACGGTGACCCCGCCACCCGGTGGCGCACCAGCACCTACGACCAGCAGTTCGGGCCCGGGGGGCTCAAGAGTGGTGTGGGACTGGTCCTGGACCTCGGCAAGCCGCAGCCGGTGGGCGAGGTGGCGATCAGCGTGGTCGGTGGCAGCACCGACGCCCAGGTCTACGTCACCGACACCGCCCCCACCTCCCTCGAGGGCCTCGCACCGGCTGGGACGGGGTCGGACCCCGAGACCATCACCATCACCCTCGACCCCGAGGTGACCGGACAGTTCGTGACCGTGTGGCTCACCGCGCTTCCGGAGGCGGCGGGCGGGTTCCGCGGGGAGATCGCCGAGGTCGAGGTCCGGGGATGACGTCCCGGAGCGGCAGCCGCCGCTCGGACTCCGACCTGCTGGCAGCTCACGTGGCCGGGGACCCGGACGCCTTCGGTGAGCTCTTCGCCCGGCACCGGGACCGACTCTGGGCGGTCGCACTGAGGACCATGGGCAACCCCACCGACGCCGCGGACGGGCTGCAGGACGGCATGGTCGCGGCGTTCCGCCGGGCGGCCTCCTTCCGGGGCGAGGCCGCGGTGACCACCTGGTTGCACCGCGTCGTGGTCAACGCCTGCCTGGACCGGATCCGGGCGGCCAAGGTGCGGGCCACCACCGCGCTGCCCGACGACCTGGAGGAGCACGCGGCACGAGGGAGCCTGGCCTCGGCCCACGCGGTGGACCCGGTGGACTCCGTCCTTGAGCAGGAACGGCGGCAGCTGGTCCTGGATGCCCTGGCCCAGCTCCACCAGGACCAGCGGGCCGCCCTGGTCCTGGTGGACATGGAGGGGTTCGGGACCTCGGAGGTCGCGCTGATCCTGGGCTGCGCGGAGGGGACGGTGAAGTCCCGCTGCTCACGAGGCCGGGCCAGGCTGGCCACGCTGCTCGGCCCTCTCCTGGGGCCGGGAGGCCCACCGACGGGGGACGGCCAGGAACCCAGGGGCACCGCCCGGCGTCCCACTCCGGGGGCGCGGGCGCCCGACGCGCCGTCCACCCCAGCGTCCACCCCAGCCGACCACCCGAGCCAGAGCCGATCAGGACCCGAGGAGGTGCACCCATGACCGACGATCCCGACCCCCAGGCCCGCCCCGTCCCCGACGACGACGGCGAGCACGACGCCGTTCGACGGCTGCTCGCCGCCTCACGGGTGACGTCGGGGACCCCGGACGCGGTCACGACCCGGCTGGATCAGGCACTGGCCGCACTGCTGGCCGAGCGGAGCTCGACCGAGGGGCACCGCGGCAGCGAGCCCGACGACGGGCCCTCGCACGGGCCCTCGCAGGTGCCCTCGCAGGTGCCCTCGCAGGTGCCCTCGCAGGCTGTGGTTGTCCCCCTGCCGGTACGCCGGCGTCGGGTGCTGGGCTGGTCCGTGGCCGCGGCGGCCGCGGTCGTGATCGGTGGCCTGGCGGTGGGCTCCGGGCTGGGCTCCGGGCTGCCCTCCCCCGGCGACCAGGACGACACGGCGTTCTCCGACGCCCAGGGACCAGTCGATGCCGGACCAGAGCAAGTCGAGCCCGAGACAGGACCGCAGGCGGGCCAGGACCAGCGCGGCGACTCCCCTGGCCCCGGCCGCTCCCCTGCCCCGCTCGACGGCGCCGTCGCCCTGAGCAGGGACTCCCTGGAGCGCGACCTGGTGCTGCTGCGTGCCGCGGGGCCGGAGCCGGAGCCGACGCGCCGGCTGGCGGACGCCGGCTGCCTCCCACCGGTGCGCGGCGAACGGTTCAGCGTGCGGCTGGACGGGCGTGCCGCAGTGGTGGTGCTCGGACCGGTCCGGGCCGATCGCCAGCGGGCGCGGGTCTACCTGTGCGGGGCGGAGCGCCCGGTCGCCTCGGCCCTGCTTCCCGCCCCCTGAGCCGGGCCGCGGTGGGAACAACCCTGACCTACCATCGGTTCCACATCACGTGGGACGCCCGGCGCCCCAGGATCCTGAACTCCGACCCTTGAGGGAGTGCACCGCGCAATGAGCGACACCCAGACCCGCAACGTCATCATCATCGGCTCCGGCCCGTCCGGCTACACCGCAGCCGTGTACGCCGCCCGGGCTGCCTTGGAGCCGCTCGTCCTGGAGGGCTCCGTGACCGCCGGGGGCGCTCTGATGAACACCACCGAGGTGGAGAACTTCCCCGGGTTCCGCGACGGCATCATGGGTCCGGCGCTGATGGACGAGATGCGGGCCCAGGCCGAGCGCTTCGGCGCCGAGCTGATCCCTGACGACGCGATCGAGGTGGACCTCACCGGTGACGTCAAGGTCGTGAAGACGGCCGAGGCCACCTACACCGCCCGCTCGGTGATCCTCGCCACCGGCTCCGGCTACCGCAAGCTCGGCCTTTCCCGTGAGGAGGAGCTCTCGGGCCGCGGCGTCTCCTGGTGCGCGACCTGCGACGGCTTCTTCTTCCGTGACCAGGCCATCGCCGTGGTCGGGGGCGGCGACTCCGCGATCGAGGAGGCGACCTTCCTCACCCGGTTCGCCTCGAAGGTCTACCTGATCCACCGCCGCGACGAGCTGCGTGCCTCCAAGATCATGCAGGAGCGCGCGCTGGCCGACCCCAAGCTCGAGATGGTCTGGAACTCCGAGATCGCCGAGATCAACGGCGAGGACCGGCTCGAGTCGGTCACGCTGCGGGACACCGTCACCGGGGAGCAGCGCCCGCTGGAGGTCACCGGCCTGTTCATCGCGATCGGTCACGACCCCCGTTCGGAGCTGCTGACCGGCCAGGTGGACCTCGACGACGACGGCTACGTGGTGGTGAACCACCCGTTCACCGCGACCAACGTGCCCGGAGTGTTCGCCGCCGGCGACCTGGTCGACCACCACTACCGCCAGGCCATCACCGCGGCCGGCACCGGCTGCGCGGCGGCACTGGACGCCGAGCGGTACATCGCCATGCTGGACCACGCCGCCTCCACCGCCGGCTCCGTCGAGGAGACCGTCGAGGTGGTCAACGAGGAGATCCAGCCCGCTGGCGCCTGAGCCGCCAGGGGAACATCTGTCCCCCCTCTCGTGTTCACTTCACCAGAGCATCCCTGCACCATCCTCCGCCCGGAAGGAACCACCACATGTCCAACATGCCAGCCGTGACCGACGCCGAGTTCGAGACCCAGGTCCTCAAGTCCGACAAGCCCGTCCTGGTGGACTTCTGGGCGGAGTGGTGCGGCCCGTGCCGCCAGGTCGGTCCCATCCTGGACGAGATCGCCGGTGCCCACGGCGACAAGATGACCTTCCTGAAGATGAACGTCGACGAGAACCCCGTCACCCCGGCCAGCTACCGCGTGACCGGCATCCCGACGATCAACGTCTACCAGGGTGGCGAGGTCGTGAAGTCCATCGTGGGCGCGCGACCCAAGGCCGCGATCCTCAAGGAGCTCGCGGACCTGATCTGAGGCTTCCCTTCGCCTGAGGCTTCAGCCTCTGCGGCGACAACGCCGGGCGCACGGCACCGTACAGGCGCTCCACGGCCAGCTCGACCTCGCTCTTCCAGGTCCGGGTGGTTCGGAGCTCCATCCGCATCCGCGGCACGGTGCGGTGCGCCCGCTGCGTCTTGAAGCCCACCGCTCCCAGGAACTCCACGGGCAGCAGGCACGAGCCCGGTTGGGGCCAGTTCCGGCCGAAGGCCTCCACCGCCACGGTTTCGCGGAGCACCAGGTCCCGGGCCATGCCCTGGATCAACATCCGGCCCAGGCCCTGCCCCCGGAACGCCTCCGCGACGTACAGCTTGGCCAGCACCACCGCATCCTGCGAAGGCGGCGCCGTGGGCAGGGCAGCCAGCCCCGGCAAGTACCACGGCGGGGCGTAGACGGCCGCTCCCACCGGTACGCCGTCCACCAGGACGGTGCGCCCGCACGAGCCCCACTCCCGCAGCACGCCGGAGAGCCACGCCTCCACCTCGGCCGCCTCCTGCCCGGGCTCGACGCGGGAGATCGCCACGGCGTCGAGCTGCCAGCGCAGGCAGGTGCGCAGGTGCTCGTCGAGCTGGGCGAGGTGGTCCACCGTCAGCCGGACGACCTTGCGAGACATCGCTTCTGCTCCCTTCCGCCGCACTCTGCCCGACCGAGCCTCGACATATCCATGCTAGGGGTGGTGGGCCCGGTGAGAGGATGCACGCGTGCGCCCCATCAAACAGAGCAAGAAGCTCCGCGGAGTCCGGTACGACGTGCGAGGCCCGATCCTCGTGGAGGCCCAGCGCCTGGAGGCTGAGGGTCACCGGATCCTCAAGCTCAACATCGGCAACACCGCGCCCTTCGGCTTCGAGGCGCCCGAGGCGATCCTGGCCGACATGATCCACCACCTGCCGGACGCCCAGGGCTACAGCGACAGCCAGGGCATCTACTCCGCGCGGACCGCGGTGATGAACTACTACCAGTCCCACGGACTGCGTGACGTCGGGGTCGAGGACATCTTCATCGGCAACGGTGTCTCCGAGCTGATCTCGATGGTGCTGCAGGCGTTCGTCGACGACGGCAACGAGATCCTGGTGCCCGCCCCGGACTATCCGCTGTGGACGGGCGCGGTCACCCTGGCCGGCGGTACGCCGGTGCACTACCGGTGCGACGAGGAGAACGACTGGAACCCCGATCTGGCCGACATGGAGGCCAAGATCACCGAGAACACGTTCGGGATGGTCATCATCAACCCGAACAACCCCACCGGTGCGGTCTACACCGAGGAGACGGTCAAGGCGATGGTCGACATCGCCCGCCGGCACGAGCTGGTGATCTTCTCCGACGAGATCTACGAGAAGATCCTCTTCGAGGACGCCGTCCACCACCACACCGCGACGTACGCCGGCAACGACGTGCTGACACTGACCTTCAGCGGCCTCTCCAAGGCCTACCGGGTCTGCGGCTACCGCGCCGGCTGGGTGATGATCTCGGGTCCCAAGGAGCTCGCCTCGGACTTCCTCGAAGGCCTCACCCTGATCGCCAACATGCGGATGTGCGCCAACGTGCCGGCCCAGCACGCGATCCAGACCGCCCTGGGCGGCTATCAGTCGATCGAGGAGCTCATCGGTCCCGGTGGGCGGTTCTACGAGCAGTCGATGCTGGCCCACCGCCTCCTCAACGAGATCCCCGGGGTGAGCAACGTGAAGCCGCGGGGGCGCTGTACTGCTTCCCCCGGCTGGACCCCGAGGTCTACGACATTCAGGACGACGAGCAGTTCGTCATCGACCTGCTCCGAGCCAAGAAGATCCTGGTCACCCACGGCAGCGGGTTCAACTGGCCCACCCCCGACCACTTCCGGCTGGTGACCCTGCCCGACACCGACGTGCTGGAAGAGGCCATCGGGCGCATTGCCGACTTCCTCGCCACCCGTCGCTGACACCCCTGCTCTAGGCTGCTGCAGCCCTTCCACTCGACCCCAGGAGCCCTCCCACATGCGGGACATCAGCTATCCCCCGATCATCATGACCGCCAAGGCCGGTTTCCGCCTGCTGGGCCAGTCGTTCGACATCAAGGGGACCGAGCACATCCCGGCCGAGGGAGGGGCGCTGCTGGCCTACAACCACATCGGCTACCTCGACTTCATCTACGGTGGCTTGGCCGCCCACATGGCCGAGCGCAGCCGGCTGGTGCGGTTCATGGCGAAGAAGGAGGTCTTCGACCATCCCGTGGGCGGGCCGGTGATGCGCTCGATGCACCACATCGCGGTGGACCGTGGCGAGGGCATCTCCTCCTTCCGGGAGGCGGTCCGCTACCTCGAGGCCGGTGAGCTGGTCGGGATCTTCCCGGAGGCCACCATCTCCCGTGCGCTGGAGCTCAAGGAGTTCAAGAACGGCGCGGTGCGGATCGCCGCGGAGGCCGGAGTGCCGCTCGTGCCGATCACGCTGTGGGGCACCCAGCGCATCTTCACCAAGGACCACCCGCGAGACTTCACCCGGGGACGCAGCATCACCATCACGGTCGGCGAGCCGCTGCACCCCACCGGCGCGGACCCCGCGGCGGAGACCGCCGAGCTGCACGCGGTGATGTCGGCACTGCTCGATGAGACGATCGCTCGCCATCCGGCCGAGGAGCAGCCCCCCGGCTCCTGGTGGCTGCCGGCCCGCCACGGCGGCTCCGCTCCCACCCTGGAACGGGCGGCGGAGCTGGACGAGCAGGAGAAGCGGGAGCGGGCCCAGCGCCGGGCTGCCGCTCGCAAGGCATCCGGGTCCAAGAAGTAGCCAAGCCGATTCACTGATAAAGCGTTTTGTCGACAAAGTGCTTTACATCTTTGTCGGGTGATGTCCCTCAAACCAGGCTCTTTTGCCGCTCTGAGGGTCTCCAGAGGGCAATTCTCAGCGCTCCTGAGGGATCTGAGCGGGGCCAGGAGCAGCCTGACTCGGCTCAGAATCGTTCT
Source organism: Nocardioides houyundeii (assembly GCF_002865585.1). Classification (NCBI taxonomy): domain Bacteria; kingdom Bacillati; phylum Actinomycetota; class Actinomycetes; order Propionibacteriales; family Nocardioidaceae; genus Nocardioides; species Nocardioides houyundeii. Next base: position 3,834,825 of record NZ_CP025581.1, read on the forward strand.
GGGAGAACTCCCACAGGGTTCTGACGCCCCCAGGATCGGGCTGGGCGGCTCACCCAACGCCCCGACGACCTCACGACGGCGTCGGGGCCGACCCAAAGGCCGGGTGGGCGGGCGGGCTCAGATGGGGCGATCGTCCCGGTTGCGCGGATCCATCACGTCGACGATGCGGCGCAGGTCCTCCATGGACGCGAACTCCACGGTGATCTTGCCCTTGGACTTGCCCAGGTCGACCTTCACCCTGGTCTCGAACCGGTCGCCGAGGCGACTCGCCAGCTCGGTCAAACCGGGGGCGACCGGACGGTTGCGCCGCGGAGCACGCTCGGGGCGGGTGGGATCGCCCAGGGACACGATCTCCTCGAGGGCCCGGACACTGATCCCCTCGGCCACCACCCGCTGGGCGAGGCGGTCCTGCTGCTCACCGTCGTGCACGCCCAGCAGCGCACGTGCGTGCCCGGCTGACAGCACCCCGGCCGCCACACGGCGCTGCACCGCGGGACTCAGGTTGAGCAACCGCAACGTGTTGCTGATCTGCGGGCGGGACCGACCGATGCGCTGGGCAAGCTCCTCGTGGGTGCAGCCGAAGTCCTCCAGGAGCTGGCCGTAGGCGGCCGCCTCCTCCAAGGGGTTGAGCTGGGAGCGGTGCAAGTTCTCCAGGAGGGCATCTCGGAGCATGTCCGAGTCGTCGGTCTCCCGCACGATCGCCGGAAGGAGCTCCAGACCGGCCTGTTGAGCCGCGCGCCAGCGGCGTTCGCCCATGATGAGCTCGTACGAGCCGGGCTCGGTCTCGCGGACCACCACCGGCTGGAGCAGGCCGACCTCGGTGATCGAGTGGACCAGCTCCGCCAGAGCCTCTTCCTCGAAGACCTGGCGTGGCTGCCACTGGTTGGGGCGCACGGCCCCGATCGGCAGCTCCTTGAAGTAGGCACCCGAGGCGGCCAGGGGAGCCTCCCCGGACGTCGAGGCGGGGGAGGGGTGGCCAGCCGAGACCGGATGCTCGGCAGCGCTGCCCTCAACCTCGTCTGCCAACTCCGGCGCTGCACCCGAAGCATGCGAAATCGGGGCCTCAGCGAGCGATTGCGCGCCGCGAGCGGTCTCGAAGTCGCGCTCGGAAGGCTGGGGGGCCGCAGGAGCCGTGGGAATCAAGGCCCCCAGACCACGACCAAGACCACGGCGGGGGACTTCGGGGGTTGCTCATGCGGTGGGTGCTCCCTTGACGGCGATCTCGCGGGCGGCCTCCAGATAGCTGAGGGCGCCCGGTGAACCCGGATCGTAGGTCATCACCGTCTGACCGTACGACGGCGCCTCGGACACCCGGACCGAGCGCGGCACCATCGTCTTCAGCACGGTACTCCCGAAGTGCTCCCGCACCTCCTCGGCCACGCCCGCGGCGAGTCGCGTGCGGGCGTCGTACATCGTGATCAGGATCGTGGTGACGTCGAGCCGCGGGTTGAGGTGCGCCTTGACCATCGCCACCGTCTCAAGGAGCTGTCCCAGCCCTTCCAGCGCGTAGTACTCGGCCTGGATCGGGATCATCATTTCCGCGCCTGCGACCAGGGCGTTGAGAGTCAGCAGGCCGAGCGACGGCGGGCAGTCGATGAAGACGTAGTCGAAGCGCTCCTCGCCGATCGTGCTGTCTCCTACCAGCGGATGAGCCTGGATCGCCTTGTGCAGCCGGTTCTCGCGCGCCACCACGCTGACCAGCTCGATCTCCGCCCCGGCGAGATCGATCGTGGCCGGACAGACCACCAAGTTGGGCAGCTCGGGACAAGGCGTGGTGATGTCTGCCAGGGCGGCGCCGTCCACCAGGAGGTCGTACGTCGACGGCACCCCCCGGTGGTGATCGATGTTGAGCGCGGTCGAGGCGTTGCCCTGGGGATCTAGGTCGATCACCAGCACGCGTTGCCCCAGCTGGGCCATCGCCGCGGCTAGGTTCACGGTGCTGGTGGTCTTGCCGACCCCGCCCTTCTGGTTCGCCACCACCATGACGCGGGTGTGGTCCGGGCGGGCGGGCTGCTGACGACCCAGCGCTCCCTGCCGCGCCATCACCACGTGCTCGGCCGCGCGGGCCAGGGGGGTGCTGTTGTCGTAGTCCCTGGTGTCCTGCTCCGCGATCTGAGCCGCGGTGCGGAAGCCCGTTCCACGTGAAACATTCGATGCGGTCGTCGCGGAGGGTTCGTTGGACGAGGTCACTGGCGAAGAGCTCCCGGTTTCTGAGGGGTGGGGCTGGGTGGGCGAGGTGCTGAGCAGCACGTCGACCAGGTGGTTCGACGTTTCACGTGAAACTGGGGTCTGGTCCGAGAACCTCGACGAGGAAGTCGGAACGGGCGAGAGTGAGGTTTCACGTGAAACACGGGCAGACGTGACGGCGCCGCGTTCCTCCCCAACATCCCCAGAGAAATCCCCAGCCTGTGGATAACTCTGGCCGATCTGTGGAGAGTCAGGCTCAGGGGACCCTCCTGGACCGGTGGATAACTCTGGCCGGCTTCCAGCCGTCAGGTCACCATCGTTCACGCCAGACCCCTTCGCACTGCTTGTCCAGCGGCACCGCGTCCGCCTTCACTTCACTGTCTCCACCCGGGCGGAGCTGACTCACGAGCCGCCGCGCGACCCGGGTCGCCGAGATCGAGTGTTCTTCCGCTTACCCGGCTTGCCGGCGTGACGAGCCGGGCGCAACGTTAGCGTGCCGGGATCCGCCCACGAAACCCGTACCGCGAAGGTCGGCGGGCTGTCCCCGACCCCGGGGAGGTGGAGCACCTCCGGCTCCGCGCAGCCGAACGCCGCCAGAGTCGGGGCGGCGGCAAGGACCTCGTCCGCCACGGAGGACCCCTTGAGCGCCAGCAGGCTTCCCTCAGCAGCCACGAGCGGCATCGACCACTCCAGGAGCCGCCCCAGCGGCGCCACCGCCCGGGAGGTCACCAGGTCGAAGGACCGCGACCCGTGCAGGGCATCCGCCCGGGCACGCACCACCTCCACATTCTCCAGGCTCAGCTCGTCCACGACCTCGGACAAGAAGGTGGTCCGGCGCAGCAGGGGCTCGACGAGGGTGACCACCAGCTCCGGGCGCTGGATGGCCAGCACCAGGCCGGGGAGGCCGGCGCCAGAGCCGATGTCACACACAGTGCGCACCTGTGGCTCCACGGCGCTGCTGAGCACGGCCGAGTTCAGCAGGTGCCGGTCCCAGAGGCGCGGCACCTCACGGGGCCCGATCAGTCCCCGGACCACGCCGTCCGTGGCGAGGCGACCGGCGTAAGCCTGCAACAGTGGCAGTCGCTCGGACGCGAACACCCCCGAGCCACCTCGGGCATCGGGGGCAAGGGGGGTGGCTCCGCGGACGAGGCCGCGGTTTCACGTGAAACGGAGTCGTTCACTCGGGGAGGATCACCACGTAGCGCCTCGGCTCCGCGCCTTCGGACTCGGAGACCAGACCGGCCGCCGTCACGGCGTCGTGGACCACCTTGCGCTCGAAGGAGCTCATCGGGTCCAGCTCGACACGCTGACCCGAGGCCCGGACCTCGGAGATCAGCTTGGCGGCCAGCGCCTCCAGCTCCTGGCGCTTCTGGGCCCGGTAGCCGGAGATGTCCAGCATCAGCCGGGACCGCTCGCCCGTCTCGCGGTAGACGGCGAGCCGCGTCAGCTCCTGCAGGGCCTCGAGCACCTGTCCGTCGCGTCCCACCAGCATCGACAGGTCGGCACCCACCACGGAGACCGACGCGCGGTCACCGTCCACGTCCATGTCCAGGTCCCCGTCCAGGTCCGCGATGTCGAGCAGCTCCTCGAGGTAGTCGGCCGCGATGTCGCCCTCGGCCTCCAGCCGCTCCACCTTGCTCGGCCGCGTCGGGCCGTCGGACTGCGACCGGTCGTCGGCAAGCGTCTCGTCGACTGCGTCACCGGGCTGCACGTCGTTCTGGTTCTCGCTCACGCGGGTCTCCTGCTGGGTAGGGATGGCGGCCTCGCGGCGCCGACAGTGGGGGTCAGCGCTTCTTGCGCTGAGACTTCGTCTGACGCTTCGGTTGCTGCCTGGGCGCCGGGCGCTGAATCGGCTCGTGGATCTCCTCAGCCGTCTCCGCCTCGGTGGCGACGGGCGAGGTGCCCTTGCGCACCGCCTTGGCCTTGTCCCGCTCCACCTTGGCCGCGAAGGCCGGCGTCCCCGGGGCGGGGTTGTTGCGGATCACGTAGAACTGCTGCCCCATGGTCCACAGGTTCGAGGTCGTCCAGTACATGAGGACGCCGATCGGGAAGGCGATACCGCCCACGGCAAAGACCACGGGGAGCACGTAGAGCAGCATCTTCTGCTGCTGGGCGTAGGGCCCCGACAGCGCGTCCGCCGGCATGTTCTTGCTCATCAGCTGGCGCTGGGTGAGGAAGGTGGTGGCGGTCATGGCGACCACCAGGACGGCGGCCAGCACCATCACCCCGGTCTGGCCGTCTGCCTTCATGAACGTGTCGGCGAGCGGCACGTGGCCGAACAGCCGAGCCTGGCCGAAGTCCTGAGCCAGGTCCTCGGTGAGGACGCCGTGCGCCTTGCCCTTCTTGGCTGCCTGGTCGAGCAGCCGGAAGAGCGCCAGGAAGATCGGCATCTGGAGCAGGATCGGCAGGCAGGAGGCGAAGGGGTTGGTCCCCGCCTCCTTGTAGAGAGCCATCGTCTCCTGGGCGAGGCGCTCCCGGTCGTGCCCGTACTTCTTCTGCAGCTCCTTGACCTTGGGCTGGATCAGCTGCATGTTCCGGCTGGACTTGATCTGCTTCACGAACAGCGGGATCAGCGCGGCCCGGATCACCAGCGTCAGGCCCACGATGGAGAGCGCCCACGCGGCCCCACCCTGGGGGTCGAGCCCCACGTTGCTCAGGAGGGTGTGGAAACCCACCAGCACCACCGAGATGATGTAGTACAGCGGCGTCATGATGGCGCCGCCGATGTCACCGAAGAAGTCGAGCACTCAAGCTCCTTGAGTCGGAGTGGGGTTCGCGGAGGTGCGAGGAGGAACGGGGTCGTAGCCGCCAGGGGACCACGGGTGGCAGCGCACCAGCCGCCGTACTGCCAACCAGCTGCCCTTGATACTGCCGTACTCCCGAACCGCGTCCAGGGCGTACGCCGAACAGGTCGGGTGATAGCGGCAGACCTGGCCGTACAGGGGACTGATGAACGCCCGGTACAGACGCAGCAGGCCGATCAGGACGTACTTCACGTGCCGCTCCGAGCCCCGAGCACGCGATCGAGCCCGCGGCTCAGGTCGCGACCCAGGTCGGCGTACGACGTCTCAGCGGCGGCGGGCAGGGCACGCACCACGAGCACACCACGACCCGGGAGCTCCGTGAGGTGCTCTCGGGTCAGGTTGCGAAGACGACGCTTCACGAGGTTGCGGGCCACGGCGTTGCCGACGGCCTTGCTCACGACGAAGCCGATCTGGACCGGTGCCGGACTGTCCTCCGCGGCGTGCCAGTGGACGACCAACGACCGGGAGCCGGCACGGCGACCTGCGCGGACCGCGCTCCTGAAGCCCTCACCACGAGTAAGACGCGCGGAGCGGGGGAGCACGACGCAGGCCGGAGAGGTCGGTTCGTCGTGGGCAGGCGTCAGACTGCCAGTTCCTTGCGCCCCTTGCGGCGGCGCGAGGAAAGGATGGCGCGGCCGGCGCGGGTGCGCATGCGCAGGCGGAAACCGTGCACCTTGTGACGGCGGCGGTTGTTCGGCTGGTACGTACGCTTGCTCACGAAATTCTCCGATGTTGTCTCTGTGCGGGTGTCCACTCCGGCGGGGATGTCCTGCGCCAAACTTCGGCAGGCACCGCCCCCCCACGGCACACACCCTTGGACTGGCGTGAATTTCCGTGGACGTGCGGCACCGGTCGACCACGAGCGGACGTCGGGCGACCTTGCAACGGTACGCGCTGACCAGATTCAGGGTCAAACCAGCGCGGATCGTCATCCACAGGGACCATACCCAGCCTGTGGATGACGTCTTGCTCCCAGGCTTCGGCGCT